>CAWCEG010000045.1:0-69064 GCA_963794505.1 uncultured Nitrospiraceae bacterium | reverse complement strand
TGGTGAGCCGCCTGGGACTCGAACCCAGGGCCCTCGCCTTAAAAGGGCGATGCTCTACCGTCTGAGCTAGCGGCTCACCGAGTGAAGAAGGGGGATTCTAGCACTGCGGATCGACACATGCCTAGAGAGTCCGTTCTCAACGCCTTCGCGACCGGACCTTGAGTGGATTGTTGAGGACGATCGTGGCATCACGCTTGGAGCCGGTCGAGACAATATCGATCCGACATTCGGCAGAATCCTCAATGTACTGCAGATACCGTTTCGCTTCCGCGGGAAGGGATCGATAGGTCGTCGCGCCGCTCGTTGAAACCGACCATCCCTTGAACCGCTTGTACACCGGTTCACAATCGGTCAATGTCTGAAGATCCGCCGGCATGTCTCGGTACACTTGTCCAGAGTGGCGATAGCCCGTACAAACCTTCAATTCCTTGCACCCGTCGAGGACATCCAGTTTGGTCATGGCCAGCGAGGCAAAGCCGTTCACAATTGTGGCGTACCGCACCACGACTGCGTCAAACCACCCGCATCGACGTGCGCGGCCTGTGGTCGCACCGAATTCTTTACCTCGGTCTTGCAAGCCCGCCCCTACAGCGTCCGTCAATTCGGTTGGAAATGGTCCGCTTCCCACACGCGTGCTGTATACCTTCGCTACACCCAGAACAGCATCGATTTTTGTTGGTCCGACACCGGTGCCGGTTGAGGCACCTCCGGCCGTTGAGCTCGAGGAGGTGACATAGGGATAGGTCCCCAGATCCACATCGAGGTGGGTGCCTTGCGCCCCCTCAAAGAGAATCCTTTTCTTGGCATCCACCAGGCGGTTCACGAGCATCGTGGCATCAAGGATGTGGCTTCTCAGCCGGTCGGTATATCCCATGTACTGCTGGTACACCTTTTCCACCTCGAACCGCTCGACCTTATACAACTGTTCGAGAAACCAGTTGATCTCAACGAGATTCTCTTCAAGCTTCCGGCGAAAAACCTTGGGGTTCAGCAGATCGCCCATGCGGATTCCGATGCGTGAAATTTTATCCGCGTACGAGGGTCCGATTCCGCGTCCAGTGGTCCCGATGCGGCGTGATCCTTTCGATTGCTCCGCAGCCTTATCAATCGCTTTGTGATACGGCAGGATCACGTGAGCCCGTTGGCTGATGACGAAATTCTTTCCGAATCTCACCCCCTGGCCCTGCAGATGATCCATTTCTTCGATCAGCGACGCCGGGTCGACGACCACACCGTTGCCGATGACGCACAACGTACCGCGATAGAGGATGCCGGATGGGACCAGGTGGAAAATAAACGTCCCGCGATCGTTTATGACTGTGTGTCCGGCGTTCGACCCGCCTTGATAGCGGACCACTACATCGGCGTCCCGGGCCAACATATCGACAATTTTGCCCTTGCCTTCATCGCCCCATTGGGCGCCTATGACAACGAGATTCGCCATCACCATGCTTCCAAAAAAAGGGCCCCTGGCTCAGTATGGGCCGGGGCCGGAGCGTCATGGTAGGGACCCCCCTGACTGTTTGTCAAGAACCGGTGAACCTCTCCTCACTTCTCCCACGAGGCGCACCCTCGTTCTGCTCTTAACTGCGCGCGTGAACGAGGGGAGTCTTCGACCGCGCGTTCCGCGAGCACGAAGAGCAGGACGAAGGTGCGCGCCTCGCCCAACTTTCTTGACTGCTTACGGACCGCAGTGTTAGCATGATCTTCGTTTTTGCATGATTTTTCAGACTGTTCAGATGAATCCAAAGTGGGGCTGTGGCGCAGCTGGGAGCGCGCGTGAATGGCATTCACGAGGTCGCGGGTTCAATCCCCGCCAGCTCCACCAAACCCAGATGGCGACGGATATGCCCAGACCGACCATGCTAAATAAGCACCGGCCTTTGCCGCTGTCGATGCGCCTTCCGCCTTCGCGTTAGTTCAACGTCTCAAAAATCCCTGTACATGATTGTGCACTAACGGCTCATGCTACAAATCGAGTCTGTTCATAAACAGTTTTCGACCAAAGTGTTGTTCGATGAAGCTTCGGCCCATCTGCGCCCACATACCCGCGTCGGGCTTGTGGGTCCCAACGGAACTGGCAAGACGACGTTGTTCAAAATGATCCTCGGAGAGGAATCACCGGATGATGGTGCGATCCGAAAACGGCCTCGTCTTCGCATCGGCTATCTCCCGCAGGAACTCGAAACGATTACCGGCAAAACGGCGCTCGATGCGGCCCATCGCGACGAGTATCCGGAGCACGAAGCCAAACGCATTCTGTCCGGCTTGGGGTTCAGCGAAGCCGATTTCTCCCGTCCGGTGGACAAGCTCTCGGGTGGCTACCGGATGCGCGTCGCATTGGCTCATTTGCTGTTGTCCCATCCCGACGTCCTGATGCTCGATGAGCCGACCAACCATCTCGATAAACCCACACAGCGCTGGTTCGAAGAGTTCCTCCTTGACTCAAAACTGACACTGCTGGTCATCAGCCACGACACTGCATTTCTCGATCGCATCGCCACGCATATTTGGGAACTGCGGGACAAGACCATCCAGGAGTTCCGCGGCAACTACACCAAATTCCGGGAGCTCCGGGCTGCACGCGATACACAGCTTCACGCCGCCGCCAATCGCCAAGCCAAGGAAGTAGCCAGGGTTCAGCAATTCGTCGATCGCTTTCGGTACCAAGCCAACAAGGCGCGTCAGGTCCAATCGCGAATCAAACAGCTGGAGAAGGTGAAACTGATCGAGTTGCAGCGCGATACCAAGCGGGTGAAGTTCAAGTTTCCGCTGCCGTCAACGAGCGGGCGCCACGTGCTGGAGTTGCAAGGCGTAAGCAAGCACTATGGCGAAAAGGTCGTATATACGTCTCTGGATTTTTCGGTGGAACGCGGTCAGCGCGTCGCGCTCGTCGGTGAGAACGGAGCCGGCAAGAGCACCCTATTGAAGATGCTGGCCGGTGTCCTGCCTCCCGACAAGGGCACGAGGACGGTAGGGCACGGCGTGAGCCTCCATTACTTTGCGCAGCACCAGGCAGAGACACTGAACACGGAGCATACCATTCTGGAATCGCTCGGAGAAGTGTCGAGCACGGCAGAAACGAACTTTTTACGCGGGTTGGCCGGTGCATTTCTGTTTTCCGGCCCCGATCAGAAAAAGCCGATCAAAGCGCTCAGCGGCGGTGAGCGGAACCGGGTGGCGCTCGCGAGAATGCTCGTCGATCCAGCTAATACGTTATTGCTCGACGAGCCGACCAATCATCTGGACCCAGCCTCTGTCGATGTGCTCACGGATGCAATGATCGACTTCCCCGGCACGATCGTTTTCATCTCGCACGATCCGACCTTTCTCACGAGAGTGTCAACTCGGGTCGTGGAGATTGAAGACGGACACGCCCGCAACTTCTTCGGGGACTATGAATATTACCTATGGAAAAAGGCGCAGGAATTCGAATCGATCAAAGAATCCAGCGAGGAGCTGCACGTCAAGCAGGGAAAGCCGGACGGTCCCACGAAAGCCATGGCGTCGCAGGCAGCGCCCAAGTCTTCAGCCGGAGACCGGCGTGACTTGACGAAGACCCAGGCACGGCTCGAAAAACAAGTGGCACGCGCCGAAGCCGAAATCGGCGAGCATGAGGCAAAAATCAAGGAACGAGATCAATTGCTGGCCGATCCAGCGCTGTATCAGGAATTCTCGAAGTGGAATGGACTGCACCAGGAGCAGGACGCTTGGAAAAAAGAGCTTGAACGGCTCACCGCTAGATGGGAATCGCTTTCCTACGGACTTGGCTGATGTGAAACAGAAACTGGCGGCGATCACCTAGCCGGCCGGGTGCTGAATGTCTAAGCGCTCGATTTGATCGTCTCCTCGAGATAATAATACAACCACTTATTCTTTTCTTTGGTCACGATTTCATCCCATACCACACCGATGAGATAGCCCTTTTCCCACGTCTTTACCCAGGCCACGGTCCCGTCCAGTTTTTCCTGCTGCTCAACCCGATCCGAGTCGAGAAACGCCAGTGACACCGTGACCTTTTCTCCGTTGACCAGCTTGTCTTTTGCATGCAGCCCGGCACCCACCCGATTCACGTTGTCCAGCACTGCTGTAATGGCCTTGGCACCGGCCTTGGGTGACACCAATGCCGAACCGACTAGTGTGGCCCGCACGAGCCTGCGCCGCTCGTTGGCGGCTGCCAGAGAGGGATTGTTTTTGGATTCGGCACGCTTCATGGGACTAAGTATAACCGATTAGAAATCTTTGTCCAACGCCGGCAGCCTCGCCTATTTCCCCTTTGGCTTGTAGTACTTGCGTCCCTTCAGCGCTTCGGGCAGATGCTCCTGGTCTGCCTGGGCCTGCGGATCGTCATGGACATACCGGTAGCCCTTGCCATAGCCCAGATCGCGCATCATCGACGTGACGGCATTCCGGAGGTGCAGCGGAACGCCGAGATTTCCTTCCGCCCTCGCATCCGCCAGCGCCTCCAGGAGCGCCGTGTAGGACGCATTGTCCTTTGGTCTCGTCGCCAAAAAAGTTGTGCCATGCGCAAGATTGATCTGCGCCTCGGGCAAACCGACGAACTGAACGGCCTGTGCCACAGCCGCCGCGACGACGATGCCCAGTGGATCGGCATTTCCAATGTCTTCTGACGCAAAAATGACGAGACGCCTGGCGATGAACTTCGGATCCTCCCCTGCTTCCAGCATTCGCGCCAGCCAGTACAAGGCCCCGTCCGGATCAGAATCTCGCAGACTCTTGATATAGGCCGAGATCAGGGTGTAGTGCTCTTCTCCGGACTTATCATAGCGAAGCGTCTTTTTGAGCAGGGCGGCTTCTACCGTCGCATCGTCAAGCCGTCTGGTGCCGTCCGGTTGCAGGACAGCCTGCTCGGCGACAAACTCCAACGCCATGAGCAAGGAACGTCCATCGCCGTTCGCGAAGCCGATGAGGCGTCGACGCGCGTCTTCCGCCATCTGGATTCGCCGGCCGCCGAGGCCTCGATCAACGTCGGTGAGCGCCCGGTCGAGTATGCGCTCCAAGGCTTCGCCGCTCAGAGGCCGCAGCACCGCCACCAACGAGCGCGAGAGCAACGGGGCCACAACTTCGAAGGAGGGATTTTCTGTGGTTGCCCCCACGAGGATAATGGTGCCTTTCTCCACATGGGGAAGAAACGCGTCCTGCTGGGCTTTGTTGAAACGGTGAATCTCGTCGACGAAGAGAATGGTTTTCTGCCCGCTGGTCCTGAGACGATGCTCGGCGCCTTTAAGGATTTCCCGCAATTCTGGAACTCCGCTGGTGACAGCAGAAAAGGCAACAAAATGCGCCTTCGTCGATCGCGAGATCAGATGCGCTAACGTGGTTTTTCCGCAGCCCGGTGGACCCCAGATGATCACGGAGGACAACCGGTCGGCCTCAATCGCGCTGCGGAGCGGTTTGCCCTGTCCCACGATCTCGTCCTGGCCCGTGAGATCGTCAAACGAGTTGGGGCGCATCCGTTCAGCCAGAGGCGCGCTGGCAGTGCCCTCGCGCTTCGGAACGTCAAACAGATCGGCCGGCGGTTCATATGAGCGTCTCATGCAGTCCTCAATGGTCAAAATTCTATACGCCCCTTCCGATCGAGAGCAAATTCATCTTGGCCGGGCTTGACCCGGTCTGGAAGGCGGTGCTACGACACGCGAAAGGGGTTCAGTGAAGACTCAGGTAAACGGTGTAACCATCGCCTATGACGATCAGGGAGCAGGTCTTCCGATCGTCTTTCTCCATGCCTTCCCACTGAACCGCAGTATGTGGGCGGAACAAGTCGCAGCGCTCAGCCGACGATTTCGAGCGATTGCTATCGACTTACGCGGACACGGAGAATCAGACGCCCCATTCTGGCGGTACAGTCTCGAGCAATATGCCCTGGATGTGAAGGAGGTGCTGGCCGGCTTGGGTATCCGCAAAGCCCTGTTCGTGGGACTCTCTATGGGCGGATATCTGGCATTCGCCCTGTATCGGCTGTATCCGGAGCTCATGCTGGGAGTCGTCCTGGCGGACACCCGCGCCGAGGCCGATAAACCTGAACAGATTCAATGGCGTTTCAATCTCGCCCAACGGACCGCGGCGACGGGGCCTGCTGCGGTGATTGCCGAAATGCTACCAAAGCTACTGGCTCCGAAAACCTACGAGCAGAAACCCGATCTCGTCGCTCGCGTCAAATCCATGCAGGCAGCGGCGCCAGCGCCGGGAATTATCGGCGACCTCATCGCGATAGCGGAAAGGCCTGACTCCACAAACCTCTTATCGTCCATCAGGATTCCAGCGCTCGTGATCGTCGGCCAAGAGGATGTATTAACCACGCCGGCTGACGCCGAAAGGATCGCCAAAGCATTCATGGCGCCCAGCTCATCGTTCTCCCGGACGCTGGCCATCTCAGTAACCTGGAGCAACCCGAGCAGTTCACCTCGGCTGTCGAAGCGTTCGCGGCAGGACTGCAGAAGACAAACCCTTAAGCTTCCCCGACTGCGTTTCTTCTAATCAGTTTCAAAAACTCGTTTCTGGTCTGTTCCTGCGTCCGGAAGGCTCCCAGCATGGAACTCGTGACCGCGAGGGTATTCTGTTTTTCAACCCCCCTCATCATCATGCATAGGTGGCGGGCTTCCATGACGACAGCGACGCCGTGAGCATCCAGCTTTCGCTTGAGCGTCTCCGCAATCTGCGTGGTGAGCCGCTCCTGTACCTGGAGCCGTCGAGCGAAGGCATCGACGACACGCGGAATCTTGCTGAGCCCGACGACCTTCTTGTTTGGCAGGTAGCCGACGTGACATTTTCCGAAGAACGGAAGCATGTGATGCTCGCACATGCTGAAAAAATCGATATCTTTGACGATGACCATCTCGTCGTACTCGATGGGAAACAAAGCGCCGTTGAGTAATCGCTCGATGTCCTCCTGATAACCCCGGGTCATGAACAGCAGCGCTTTGGCCACCCGTTCAGGCGTCTTGAGCAGCCCGTTCCGGCTGGGAGACTCGCCCAAAGCCCGCAAAAGCTGGGTGACCAGACCGGTCATGGCCGTGATGTCCTGGGGAGCGGTAATGGCGGGAAGGTCTTCAACGTGCCTGATCGAAGCGCTGCGGCGGCGGCGTGGCATAGACTCTCTTGTGCTCCGGTTAATGGACAGCGGCGGGCGCCGCATATTCGAAATAATTGTCCCGGGTTTCGATCACGCCGACTTTTTCGAGCGATCCTGCCGGCACCTTGTCGACCAGGAGATCCCAAATCAATTTCACCAAATTTTCCCCTGTCGTGGTCGTGGTGATAAACGCAGGGTCTTGATTCAGGTCTTGATGATCAAAGCGCGAGATGATCGTTTTCTCGACAATTCGATCGAGGTGCGCGAGTTGGCCGGCTTCTTGTCCCGTCCCGCTCCTGACTGTGACAAGGACGACGTAGTTGTGGCCGTGCCCGTTGGGATTGTTGCACTTTCCAAAAGCCGCCCAGTTCTGTTGAGGAGTCAAGAAATCCGTATGCAGCCTATGGGCGGCGCAGAAGCGATAGCGCCTCGTGACGCTAACCTGTGACATCTGGTTCGTCCCCGATCGGTTGCCGGCTCCGCCCGACCGTCGAAAACACAAAAGCCAGGGCTACTAAACGAGCAACCCTGGCTTCTGTCATCTTCACTCGTGCCTGGCGAGCCGGCAGAGGTTCGCCGCTTATGCGCTGAATGAGCTACCGCAGCCGCACGTGGTCTTCGCCTGGGGGTTCTTGATCGAGAATCCCGACCCCTGCACGCTGTCGACATAGTCGACCTCGGCTCCCTGAAGGAGCGGTGCGCTCTGAGAATCCATGATGACTTTCACGTCGCCTTTTTCGATGACCGTGTCGTCCTCGGCCATTTTGGATTCGAACGCCATGCCATACTGATAACCATGACAGCCGCCGCCGCGGACGTAAATCCGCAATCCGACAATGTCTTTCTCTTCCTTCATCAATTCCTGAATCTTCTGTTCGGCAACCGGGGTAATCGTGACCATCGTGCTCCTCCTTCTCATCAGGCTAGACCGCCTGGTTGGCTTAGTGTAACACCTCTTTACCGAATATCAACACCCTGCGCCTCTGATTGGGTCGTCGGCGTCTTCGGCGCTTCCCACTTGGTTTCTGGAACCTTCACCACCACGTCACCGAGGACTTTCGCCTGGCATCCAAGCCGGTGCCAAGGCTCGCTAAGTGCTTCCCGATCCAGGAGATCCTGTTCTTCAAAGTCAATCTCAGACAGGTGCTCCCCACCTCTTTGGACCTCGACCCGACACGTCGTGCAAGAGGCGTTGCCCCCGCAATCATGGTTGAGGGGAAAACCGAGCTCTTTTGCCGCATCCAGCAGCGTCGTATTGACAGGAACTGTCCCGCTTTTTCCTTTTGGATGAAGAAACGTGACCAGCGGCATCCACCCTCCCTTAGTGGGCAACAGCCTCAGCGGGAACCGACGGATACGGACAGCGCTGCAATCGAATATGCTCCTCAAACTCGGGCCGGAACAGCTTGATGCTGCTCTGGACGAGCACCGACGCACCGGTAACCAGCGTACAGTATCCCGTCCCTTTGACAAAGCCACAGAGCTGCAACAGGCTGTCGAGATCTTTTTGAGTGCCCTCGCCTGCTTCGATCTTAGTCATTAAGGTGGCCAGGTTAATCGTGCCCATCCGGCACGGCGGGCACTGTCCGCAGCTTTCAACTTTGAAAAAGTTCGAAAACTTCAATGTCTGTCTGATCATGCAGGTGGCATCGTCGACGACAATGACGCCGGCCGAACCTAATCCCGTCCCAGCCTTTTTTAACGAATCGAAATCCATGGGCAGATCGAGTTGATCGGCCGTGATCATCGAGAATGCCGGTCCGCCCGGAAACACGGCCTTGATTCTTCGTCCGCCCGCGTACGCCCCCGCCGCACTGCTCGATCAATTCGCGCACCGTGATGCCCATCGGCATTTCATACACTCCGGGACGATTCACGGCGCCGCTTAACGAGAACATCATCGTGCCTGGACACTTCTCCGTCCCCACCTGCGTAAACCACGCGGCGCCTTTGTGAAGAATGCGAGGAATATTGCACAAAGTCTCGACGTTGTTGACCAGCGTCGGTTTGCCGTACAACCCGTAATCGGTGGGATAAAACGGCGGTTTTTGCCGCGGCATGGCAGGGCGTCCTTGCATGGACTCCAACATGGCCGTTTCTTCGCCCGCGACGTAGCTCCCGTGTCCCTCGAATACCTGTAGGTCGATGTCGATGCCGCTGCCGAGTATATTCTTGCCGACGAAACCCCGTTCCTTTGCCTGGGCCAATGCCTTTTTCAGATTTTCACGCTCTTCGTGATATTCGTGATTGACGTAAATGAAAGAGGCCTTGGCCTGTGCCGTCCGGGAAGCAATCAGACAGCCTTCAATTAATTGATGGGGGATCGTTTTCAGCAAGTACCTGTCCTTAAAGGTCCCGGGTTCATGCTCACCGGCATTGCAGACAAAATATCGTTCTTTGACCCGGTGGTTGAGGACCTTATCCCACTTTACGCCGGTCGGAAACCCCGCACCGCCGCGGCCACGAAGCCCCGAGGTTTTGAGTTCTTGAACCACTTGATCCGGCGTGAGTCCCCTGACGCACTTTTTCCAGGCCTCGTAGCCTCCGACTTTGACATAGGCGTCAATGTCCCATGGGGGTCCATCGGTCTTCTCAATGAGGCGCGATTCCGTCAGAGTCATCATCTTCCTTCCGCTCAACAGCCGCAGAAAGGTGAGTGGGTACTATACGGGGCGGTTTAACCCTCCGTCAAGGAAAAGCAGCCCAGAATAGGCCTCAATCTCAACAGGTTAGGACGACAGCCCTACTCAAGACTGGGCATAATGGCCGATTTGAGAGTCCTTGACCGACGGTGGTGAGATCCGGCTGGTGTTGGGGAAGAGGGCGCGTCCCGGCGCGGCCGGGCTGGGCGGGTGTGTTGGGGAAGAGGGCGCGTCCGGGTAATCGATTGCGAAGCAATCGGTGGGTTGGGCGGGTGGAAAAGGACGCCCGGGCGGGTGAGACTGGGTAGGGACGCGTCTCGGCGCGTCCCAGGGGGGCGGGTGAGAAGGACGGTCTACACCAGCCCGATGAAACGGGCCTATTTGAGGTGGCTCCCGGCGCCCATGAAAAACAGCATGGGAATCGAAAGCATGAAGTTCACCCGAGAAGCCAGCAAGGCGGTTCGGCCCCACTGCGCCATTTCTGCCGGTGCCGGCGTACCCTGTGCTGCTGCGGTGACCGCAGCAATGATCTTCTTTTGATTCGGCCATATAATCGCATGGACGTTCACCATCATGATGATGCCGAGCAGCCCACCGATTCCCAACGCATAGGCACCGGTTCCCCCGTTCATGTATAGCTTGGCATAGAGAAGAATCCCGGCCAGCACGGTCACCGTGGCCCCATGCCGGAACCAATTCAATGCTGACGGCATCAATTTGGGAATGACGATATTTTTCGTGGGACCGTCCAAGCTTTTCAGAAACGCTGCATTGATCAGGTTGAAGAAATACAGCAGACCGATCCAGGTGATACCGGCCAGGAAATGGATCCAGCGAATGATGATTCCGGTCCAATCTGCCTCTTCGGCTCCTATGCCGGTCATACCGAAGTACAAGACAACCAGCACGAGGGCCAGCGCAAACCCTGCGCCTATGGTCTGCATCGGATCTTCAAGAAATTTCATGGGATCTCCTCATTCGGTGCACTGCTAAGCCGCTTCTGTACGTGAGCCCTTCCTGCTTGTCAAGCGATTCCAAGCCTACCCTTCCACAGCATTCAGGTAGTCATCACGCGGTCAACCGTCGCGCACAGCTCCCTCACCGCATTCGCCGAAGCTTCGAGGGCCTTCTGCTCTTCCGGAGTCAGATCATAGACCATGATCTGCTCAGCCCCGCCTTTTCCGAGCTTGACCGGGACACCGACGACGACATTGCGCAGCCCGTATTCGCCGTCGCAGAAGACTGCACAAGGCATAATGCGTTTCTGGTCCTTGTGAATCGCCTCGACCATGTCCACCGCCGATGCGGAAGGCGCATAGAACGCACTTCCGGTCTTGAGCAATCCAACGATCTCCGCTCCGCCGTCGCGCGTCCGCTGCACGATCGCCTCAAGCCGGTCCTTCGGCATCAAGTCTGAGACGGGCTTCCCCTTGACGGTCGTATAACGCGGCAGCGGAACCATGGTGTCACCGTGCCCTCCCAAGACCATTGCTGCGACGTCCGGAGCGGGAACGTTGAGTTCTTGAGCGATAAAGGTGCGCAGACGGGCCGAATCGAGCACGCCGGCCATGCCGATGATGCGTGACTTCGGCAACCCGCTGACGTTTCGAGCCACATGGACCATGGCATCCAACGGATTGGTCACGAGGATCAAAATGATGTCACGAGAACGGGAGACCAGTTCTGTCACGACCGATTTCACGATCTTGGCGTTAGTCGCGAGCAGCTCATCGCGGCTCATCCCAGGCTTGCGGGGAATTCCCGAGGTGATGACGGCGATGGAGGATCCGGCCGTTTCCGCGTACCCGTTAGTTCCGACGACGTTCGTACTATAGCCGCAGACGGGACCTGCCTGGGAGATATCGAGCGCCTTGCCTTGCGGCACGCCTTCCACGATATCCACCAGCACGACGTCATAGATATCTTTTTCCGCCAGCCGTTGCGCCGTTGTCCCGCCGACGTTGCCTGCTCCCACCACGGTGATTTTCGGTCGACCCATACGCCCTCCGGCCACTGCTGTTAAGACCCCTGAATGCTCCCGACAGCCGGCGCTCGAAGCCGGCCGGGGAAATCCGCTCCTAGTGTTCGTGTTCGGTCCAGCCTGCCACTTTGAAGTTGATCGTGCACACGAAATTCTCGCCGTGATAGAAATTCACCTTGATCTTCTTTTTGCCGTATGTTTTTGCCAGAAAGCCTTCAGGGTTGTCTACGAGTTCTTGGTAGGCTCCCGGCGCGTACTCGCCGAGATCGTGAAACACCACGATCATTCCGGTTTTCACTTCCTGCAGGATTTTGACGGAGCAATGAGGGTACACCTCCCAAAACTTGGCCTCGATCATGTCCTTGGTCGGTTCCAGTCGCTCTTCGCCCGGCTTGGGTAGCTGGGCAAACTTGGCCAATCGGCGCACATATGGATACTGGTGCCCTGTAAAGAGCTTATACAACCAAGGAGGCACGGACCCACGTGCTGGTTGATCTGTCATGCTTCCGTTACGCTTAGTAAGGTCATCGTTCAACACTCGTTCCACTCGCTAGAGCCGCTATGTGGCGAACCGCTGGTAGATCCGCGGAAGCCTGACTGGTAGTGATTCCACGCGGTCAATGACCGTGTATGGCACGCCACCGTACATCCGGCGCATATAGCTGTCGGCCTCACGGTCGATGGTGACGCAGCATGGACGGATGCCATGCCGTCTGGCCTCTCGCAAGGCGGCTTTCGTATCCTCGAGAGCGTATTCCTCCTTATAATCGCCGTCGAGCGGCCTACCATCGCTCAGGAGCATGAGGAGACGGGTCTTCACCTCTCGCCTCATCAGGGTAGCCACTGCATGGCGGATCGCTGCGCCGTCGCGGTTCTGTTGGCGAGGACTGAGGCCGCCCAACCGTTGGGCAGTGGCGGGGCCCAATCGCTCGTCAAAATCCTTGATTGCCAGCACATCCACCGACCCCCGTCCTTGACCGGAATAGGCATAGAGTGCGTATTGGTCGCCCACCGCCTCCAATGCCTCACAGAGCAGGACAAGGCTGTCCCGTTCTATGTCAATGACGCGGCGCCCGCCTTCGAGCTGGCGTCCGGTCGATCCACTCACGTCGACCAGCAATGCCACGGCGACATCGCGATCTTTTTTTTCGCGCCTGACGTAGACCCGATCGCTCCCTTCGATGCCTGCTGCTTGTTCGGCAGCTCTTCTCACGACAGCATCAAGATCCAAGTCTTCTCCGTCGACCTGTCCGGCAAGACGCCGGAAGGCGGGCGGCCGCAAGCTTTCGAAAAATCGTCGCAGCGACCTGATTCCACTACGATGTGTGGTCAATGTGGCCGACACACTTTCATCGGAGCCGCTGTCCGCCGGACGCTCGAGGACGCGGCACCAGTTCACACGATAATCCTGAAGGAGATAGTCCCACTCCGGGTAGCGAATCGTCAGCTCGCCTGGCCCGGCCGATTCACGAACCAACGGAGGATCAACATCGAGCGTCAGGAGTTCCTCGACGACGGCCGGTAAGGCACGACCCCCGCCAAGCCGGTCACCAGTCGGAGAGTGTTCTTCTTCGGAGCGGCCTCTCTTCGCCTGTGTCCGTTCTGTTGAACCACCTCCGGGCGGCTGGACCTCTGAGTGCAGCTCAGCCGGCTGATCGACATCTCCTTGGATGAACTCCGGGTGCATCTCCCCTCGATAAAACGAATTGCTCACAGGGCGATACCCATGGTCTCCGGGCTCTTGGACGCTTGGTCCGCTACCGGATTCCACCTGCTCTTCGGCTGGCTGATCCGACCGGAGGAGGTCGGCACGGGGGGCCAAGAGTTCTTCCATCCTCACGTACACTTCATGAGCGGTGCGCACGGTCAATTCTGCTGTCGAGCTGGGGGTCAACACGGGTTGGCACAAGTCCCAGAGAATTGAGACCTCCTCTGTGACGGCATGAGGAACCGCGGAAGACAAGGATTCTCCGACGGAGAGCCGCAAAAGACAATCAACAATCAGCTCCCTCACCGTCAAGCCGTGAGCAGGATCACGAGAAATGATCGTGTCGGCAGAGAATTGTGCCAGATCCCTTCGAAGGCCTGGGTACTCCCGCTGAAGCAAATACTCGACCCGGGCATCCTCCAAGATCGCCCAAAGGTCTTGCATGAGACGGGGATGAGGATAGAGACGAAACAGCGCTGCGAGCGACTCCAGGCCGCCTGGCCGCGGCCTACCGTAGCGCCGGCAGGCCGCCTCCAACAAATCCAGGAGCGATCTGATCGGCAGTTTGTAAGTGCCGAACTCTAAATGACCGGCCTCGTGCGCAGCCATGACGAGATAGAGCCGTTGGTTTTGTTGCGCAGTGGGATATCGGCGCAGGAGAGCCGGCAGCGCAATCGTCTTGCCATCGGCGCTGACGATCGGGCGGACGATCGGCGTAGTGAACGCTTCCGACCGCGCGATGATGGACACATCCGATCCGCAGAGGCCTTGGATGACGAGCTTGATCTGACGAGCGACTTGTCGGAGCGGAACGCCGCTCAGCGCTTGCTCCACCGAGGAAAGCGCCTTCAGTGACTCCGTCGCAAAATATGCCCGCGCGCCTTCCGGACTATATTCCAGGACTTCCATGCCAGCCTTGAACCACTCTTCAAACCGAGCATCTGTCTGGGGTCCATCGCCGATCAGCGCGACGAGTTCTGGCCCGCGCCGCAGGTACGACAAGGCTGCTTCGGCATCCTTCTCCGCCAGCAAGCCTCCATACTGCACGACTTTGATTCTCCACGCAGATGAAGGCAGGTGGCGAAGAAGTGTCGGCGATTCAGCTAGCCAGGCAATGCCGGTCTCCGGCGCCCGTTCGGCCAGCAGCGCTCCCACTGAAATGACAGGAGAGCGAAGCGGCGCTTCGATGTCGCTCAAAATAGCCGGGCTCGTCCGCAAAAATTCCATCGTAGGGAGATAATCCGGCTTCCCGAATGAATTCGGCGTGATCAGCTTCATCCCGAAGGCCAGCCAAGGACGCACGTCTGGCGATGCAAGCACCGGTGCCAATGCGGGAATTTGCCTGATGTATTCGAGTCCCACGACCGGCTCCACGCGGGCGACCTCCAGGCCGATGTCTAGCCAGACCGGCCACTGGTCCGCAGCAACCGCTGTCGCGATCTGTGGCGCTGTTTTCACATACTCCCAGCTGACATTGGCATCGTGCTCGGCAAGTTCGAGGCCCATCGCCAAGACCGCAGCCTGTCGGTCGGATCGCTCGATGACACCTAGGATGAGCGGGCTGTCCTTGAAATACTTGAGCGCGATAGCACCGGATGAGGCAGCGAGGGCTACGCCCAGATCCAGCCAAGCAACGATCTGATGGCATCCAGCACGCCGGTCGAGTTCGGGCAGCGCTTCGATCGCGGCTCGTACGGCCTTGGCGGAGACGGCCTCAAGTTCATCCAGCAAGGCCAGGATGGTTGCTGGCGGCTGCTCAAAAGCCAACACCCGCGGCACGAATGCGGCTGCCGCGGCGGCGCCAAGCTCAGCGGCCAGTCGGTTCGTCAATTGCTCTCGACTATCCGCAGATGACATAGTCTAAGATTCTTCCAGGATGCTCAAAACGGCTGATGGCAAGGCCGCAGCAAGCGAAAGGTCGCAGGGCGTAGACTTTCTCACCCGCCCACCCCGAGCTGCAAGAGCAGCTCTTTCCCGGGAGCGAAGCGAGAACGAAGCTAGCAGCCCGTTTTCAGCATCCTGCGGTGAAGTGGCGGATTGTAAAGGACCATCCAACGCTTGTAAACTGGCGCCAGATGTCGTCATCACCTCCAAATGGGAATCCCAGCATGACAGAACCGAAACAATCCAGCCTGGACAAAATGTGGAAGTACGTGAATGGCTTCGCCGAGAAGAGCGGCACCACGATGCACCCGAATCGCGCGGTGACAGAGGCAGTCGTTAAAGGACTCGCCATGCACGTGGACGAACTCGGAAAGCCGCTGTGCCCCTGCAATTTTTACAAAGATAAAGCGGCCGAGGCCAAACTGCGCCGGTGGATCTGTGCCTGCGACGAAATGCAGATGTACAAGTACTGCCACTGTTTATTGTTTGTCCGGGAAGACGGAATGCCGATCACGGAATATTTACCGGAAGGTCACGAAGGACGGGAAGTGTATGGCGTGATTACCGATCCCACGCCCGACAAGGGTCGCGCCCTGCGGCATAAGGCTTCGAACGCATCACCGGATAGAACAGAATAAGTTATTGCCACCCTGTGACTTCATACCCCCTCTCGATCAAACATCGCACCACGGCATCGGCATAAGGCGGGTCCGGTTCTAGCGGTCGATACGCCCCGCCTACCACTCCAATGATAAGCCCCAGCCCGGCGCCCGCGGCAGCTCCTATGGCCACCCCTGTTGCACCTCCGATCACCCCGGTGGACGCCCCGACCGCTGCACCGGCGATCAGTCCTAGTCCCGCCCCTGCGGCCATGTTTCCGCCTCGACCGGCCGCATTGGGCTGCAGGCCGGCTGCTTCCGCCTTCTGCTGGCACGCAGCGACCTCCAGCTTAGACGCTTCACGGCCTTTCAACAGCAACTTGGCGTTAGACCGCAGCATCGGCTCGGGTCCCGAACAAGCGAATAAGATCATCACGAGCCATACCGAGATCATGTTCCTAAACTTTCTCTTCAATCTTTCCTTCCTTTTCAAATCCCCCGTTGCGCGGAGTCAAGAGCCTCGGTTTCCCTTCTTTTTCGGTAAGGATACCCTCGGATCGAGCGAGCATTACCGTGAGGAGCGAGGCATCCGTCGAGGCTTGGCCGGGAAGGAAAGCTGGACCTGACCGAAGAACTACGGTTGGAACAACCGTGACTGAGAAAATTCCAGAAGGGCGCATAGCACAAGTCGCAACGGCAGCGCCTGTGCGCGAATTCCGCCCGGCCAAGCCCGACAGGATCGCTCCGGAAGGTAGAGTGAGCAAGACCGAGGGCATCCGCCTCATTGCCAACCGGTCACCTCATATCCCTGTTCTTGCAGGCACCGATTTACATAATTCGTGAAAGCCTGGCTGGGGGGAGAACTGCCGGCAGTGAAGAGGCCAGTCAATAAGCCCCATACCGCTCCACTGGCTGCCCCAATCAGCGATCCTTGACCGGCGGCACCGGAAATTGCACCTCCGACCGCTCCACTTGCTGCGCCGACGCCGGCGCCGACCCCCGTACTCGTCGCGACGCGTCCAGCCTTGCCGCTGCCCTCATCTGCACCAGCCGCTTCAGCCGCTTCTTTGCATGCTTCGATATCATGCTCCGCCGTCTCGTTTCCCACCGATTGCAAGTGTGCGTTCGGATACAGGACCGGTTTGGCACCTGAGCAGGCACTCAACAGCATCCCGACAGAAAGAATCAAGGCTCTGAGAAGGGTCATCCTTTTGCCGGGCCTTTGCTTGTCAGATGCTCCGCAACGTGAACCGCCGTCGTTCCCTTCAGGCATACGCGTTTGTGCCTTCCACCGGTGCCGGATTGAATGTGGATGGCGGCCCTCGGCAGGGACAACTCCTCCGCGAGAAAACGGATAAGTTCACGGTTTGCTGCGCCGTCGACGGGAGATGCCGCGATGCGAATTTTGACTGCTTCGCCGTGGATGCCGACCCAGGCAGTACGAGCGGCATTCGGTTGGACATGGACGGTGAGAACGACTCCGTCCTTGCTGTCGCGGACAATCAGAGAAGGCACGGACAGCAGGCCACACCGTTGGATAAGCATTGATATTGAACCAGGAGAATGCTCAAGAAGCCCGTCCAGCAAGGCCGCAACGAGCGAGAAGGCGAGGCATACGCTCTATTGTATGTTGAGCCTTGGAGCGATGCGAGAACCTTGGGCAAGGCGCGTTTCGTCGCGCTAGGGTGGGCCGGGTGAGAAAGCAGGCGAGATTTTTCAGCATCCTATCTATCAGAAAATTGCCTTCACGAGTTCCATGATGCTGCGATGCATGTCGGCATCGTCGGTAATCGGCCTGGCAATCGCCACTTCGCAGGCCCGCTCGGTTCCGACGCCCTCGCGAATGAGCGTCCCGGCGTAAATGAGAAGTCTCGTGCTCACGCCTTCCTCGAGGCCGTGGTTCTTCAAATTGCGCACTTTTCCACCCAGCTTAACGAGCCCGACAGCGACGTCGTGAGAGATGCAGGCCTCACGCTCGACAATTGAGGCTTCGATGTCAGGAGTGGGATAGTCAAACTCAATTGCGACAAATCGCTGTTTGGTGCTGGGCTTCAAATCCTTGAGCACATTCTGATAACCCGGATTGTAGGAAATCACGAGCAGGAAATCTTCAACGGCTTCGATGGCCTGACCTTTTTTCTCGATCGGCAGCAGTCGGCGATCGTCGCTGAGCGGATGAATAATGACGGTCGTATCCTTGCGCGCTTCGACGACTTCATCGAGATAGACAATCGCGCCGTGCTTCACACCCAATGTCAGCGGTCCGTCGACCCAATACGTCTCCTGCCCTTTGAGCAGGTACCGACCCACGAGATCCGAGGCGGTCAAGTCTTCGTGGCAGGCCACGGTGATCAGGGGCCGGCCAAGCCGATACGCCATGTGCTGTACGAAGCGCGTTTTCCCGCAACCGGTCGGGCCCTTGAGCATCACCGGCAACCTGCTCTTTGCCGCAGTGGTAAAGAGACCGACTTCACCACGAACGTCGGCGTAATAGGGCTCTTTCCGTATGCGATACTGCGAAATGTCGAACTCGCGTCCCTGCTGGGTCATAAAGCTCTCTCGGATCTACGAATGCACCGCACGATAAACGGAACCCAGTGAGAAGATCAAGCGAGGGCGTCCTCGGAGTCTTGTCGCCGAGGAGACCGGTCGTCTATGAGTGCTCAAGACGCGGTTCATGAAGGCGCAGCGGGCAAGGCGAGGCTCTAGAGACTCTACCCATGGGTGGAATCATGCCCGGCCGTTTTGCACATCCCGCTATGCGACCTTTCCGCCGTCCAACACTTCACGAACTTTCTTTGCCAATACATTCGGGGTGAAGGGCTTGGGTAGGAATGATGCGTCGCGGGAGATGCCTCCCTGCTCAAACACGGGATGATCCGGATAGCCAGACATGTACAGTACCTTGATGCCCGGCCGCACGATTTGGATCTTTTCGGCGACCTCCGGGCCGCTCATTTGCGGCATCACGACGTCCGTGAGCAAGAGGTGAATGGGCCCCTGATGCTTGGCACCGGTCATGAGCGCCTCAATGCCATGACGGGCTTCGAGCACGGTGTAGCCATGGAGCCGTAGGGTCTCATGAACCAGGCCACGAACCGACGGTTCGTCCTCCACGAGCAGTATGGTCTCCCGGCCATGGACGGGTTCGACGTCGGGCACGACCGCTCCCGGTGCACCCTGGTCAACGAGCGGAAGGTAAATCTTGAAGGTCGCGCCTTGGTCCTTTTGACTTTCGACTAATATGCTTCCGCCATTCTGTTTCACGATGCCGTACACCGTGGAAAGTCCGAGGCCGGTGCCTTTTCCTTTCTCCTTGGTCGTGAAGAACGGCTCAAACAGATGTGACTGCGTTTCTTCGTCCATCCCGTGACCGGTATCGCGCACCGCCAACAGCACATAGGCTCCCGGCCTCACACCGGCTGGCGTCTGACGGGTCGGATTGCCGATCGTCACGTTGCGCGTCTCGATCGTGAGACGGCCGCCTTTTGGCATGGCATCGCGCGCATTGACGGCTAGGTTCATGATCACTTGCTCAATCTGTCCGGCATCCGCTCGAATTGATCCGGTGTGAGGATTGAGTGCCGTGCAGAGCTCGACGATGTCTTCCCCCAACAGTCTGCGCAACATGCCGTCCATGTTTGCAATGAGCGCATTGAGATCGATGACTTTGGGCGCGATAAATTGGCGGCGACTGAATGCCAGCAGTTGACGCGTGAGCCCGGAGGCCCGATCGGCCGCTTTTTTAATCTCGATCATGTCCTTGCGAATCGGTTCATCGGCCGGCAGACGCGCGAGCAGCAATTCGCTATAGCCGCGGATGACAGTCAAAAGATTATTGAAATCGTGCGCGACCCCGCCGGCCAGGCGTCCTACCGCCTCCATTTTTTGTGATTGCCGTAACTGGGCTTCAGCCTGTTGTAGGGCTTCTTGCGCCCGCGTCCGGTCGCCGAACTGTTCGAGTTTCAAGCCAACGTCGTCGATCATCTTGAGCAGCTCGTTATCCGGCACGCGGACCTGTCGACTATACAGTTCAATGACGCCTTCGATGTCGCCGCCCACCCGTACCGGAAATCCGAACGCACCGTGGAATCCCACTTCGTTGGCGAGCAGTTGGCGAGGGAAATTGGCATCGCGGGCAACATCGGTAATCCACGCGGCCTTGCCGTTCGCCCAGATGCGGCCGGGCAACCCTTCTTCGTGCTTGAAGGTGATGTCCCATGTCTTGTCGAGAAACGGCTCGGCCTTAACCCCCGACGCGTGCCATTGATCCAGACAACGAAGGACCGATGCTGCGCGATCCACGCGCCAGAAGAACCCGCAATCCCACTCGAGATTTTGCCCGACGGCCTGCATGATCTTCGGAACCGCTTCTTCCAAGCTCCGGGATTCCGCCAGCACGCGCGTGATCGCATACTGAGCGGTGAGGCGCTCCTCCACACGCTTGCGTTCGGTGATGTCCGAAAACGACACGACCACGGCCGATGGACTGGCTCCACTCTGTGGGGTCAAGGGTCGTGAATTGATCTCGATCCAGCGCAACTGTCCATCCGGTCGATACACCCCCATCACGACGCCGACGCAGGGCTCACCCGTTTTCAACGTGATCGCCGCCGGATATTCGTTGGGTAGGAACGGCGACCCATCTTCCCGAATCGTCCTCCACCGATCATCGTGCAGCGAACGTCCGGTTAGCTCCTCGGAGGACATACCGAGGATGCGCTCGGCGCTCGCGTTGCCGGTGCGCAAGAGTCCTGTCGCATCGATGACTAGGACCCCCTCATCCAGCGCATTGACCACCGATCGATACCGGACCTCGCTGTCCTTGAGTTTCGTGTCCGCCTCGCGCCGCTCGGTGATGTCACGAATGAAGGCGCTGAAAAAGATCGTGTCGCCGACTCGGACCGGAGAGATGGCGAGTTCGACCGGAAATTCCTCGCCCGAACGGCGTAGCGCCAGCACTTCGATGCGGCGATTGAGGATGTGCGTTTCTCCACTGGCGAGGTACTGGCGGAGCCCGCGTTCGTGATGGTCACGATCCCGTTGCGGAATGATCAGTTCCGAGAGACGTCGGCCCAGCGCCTCTTCGCGCGACCATCCGAATATGGCGGAGGCCTGCCCGTTCCAATCAGTCACAATACCCGCCGCGTCGGTGGTGACGAGGGCATCCAACGCGTTTTCCACAATCGCTCTCGTACGCTCCTGGCTCTGAAGCAGCGCCGCTTCCGCTGCGCGCGCCCAGGAGCTTTCCTGCTGCACCTGCCGGTATTCCGCCCGCAGATGCGAGGTAGACCAGAACAAGAGGAACACCATGGGAATCCACACCACTGCGCCGGTCAAACCCACCTTCCACAAACTGGAAATGATCGGGTCGAGCAGGCGATCGCGATCCATGCGGACCAGCACATGCCATCGCAAGCCCGGGAATTCCCCGAACCCTTTTGTACGGGCAAAGCCCGTCACCACAGCCTGGCCACGATACTTTTCCTCGACAAATCCCGAGATCCCCGAATGGTTCCGCCCTGGATGAAAAAGCCCCGATTCCTGCTCGTTGAAGGCCCGATTGCGTCGAAGATCCGAATCAACGAACACCCTCCCCTGGGCGGTCACCATTTGAAACGCGACGGCTCTGGCGAACTCCTGCCGCGCTTCCAGCGAACCCATCGTCCCGGTCGTCACCTCTTCCAGCACCGACACAGGCACTCGACTGGTGACAGCCCCGGAAATGTTTCCCTCAGCGTCAAGAATGGGCGCGGTGAAGGCGACGCTCTCGGTCCCCCCTCGGCTTCATGCAGAGCGACGTCGTCGATCTGAAGGGTTTTCGTTTGGCTGACGCGTTGAAACCAGCCTGTTTGGCTGTAATCTTGGCCGCGCAACGAGGACTCCGTCGCGGCGATCATGATCCCGCGGCTATCCGTCACCCCGATCCACGCATAAACCGGTGCATAGTTGGTTTTCATCCAACCGACGTAGCTCGACAGGTACGCGGTGTCGGATGGCCGTAACGCCAAGGCCTGAGCCATCATCTGAGCATCGCCATACCGTTCGAAGAGCAGACGGTCCAGTTTATCGGACACCTCCGCTGCGGCAATCCTCAATTCTTCCCCGGCGGAGTACACCAACCGGTGCTCAACGCTGCGGAGCAGAAACACCCCGGCAGCCACCGCGACCAGGTTCATCAGGATAATGAGATGGGGTAGCCAGCGATAACGTGGAGGGTCCAGGGGTTGTTGAAAATCCTGCTTGCTCATGGCTGCGAGGTCTCGGAGCACACGAAACTTTCGATGCGTGCGACTGGATGGTAGGCTTCCTTCGAGACACGCAACCCGGCCAAGCCCGAATCATCCATCGTGTTGATGAATTCGGCGCCCTCAGCTTGGGCTTGGCGGCAGGTGTCGCGAAACAGAAATTGCGCCAGTCCCGGTATGGTCCGGTCGGTCACCTCCAGCAGCACACACCATGTTCGGCGATCCAGCCAATAGCCAAATGTGTAGCCGCACAGCGTCCCGTTCCTTCGGAGGACCGACCCGGCAAGCTGCAAGTCGATGGCATGGGACCAAGCGACTTCATGGGCTGATACCGAATCCTCGAGCAGCAATTCAGCCAAAGGGTCCGATTGGCGAGCGAGTTTTTGGCCCCGCCATTCCTGTAACAACGCACGGCAAGCTGCCCGGTCTCGAGTATGAAAGGGCTCGATTACGATGCCCCTCTCCCGCTCGACACGATTGCAGAGGGCACGCTGAGACTTGTACCGATCGCCGGCCAGCCTGACGAGGTCGTCCGCCCGATACACATAGTCTGGGCTTTTCGGCGCCACTCGGTACCCCATCGCTGACAAAGTCGGTGCCAGCACCGCGGGAACGTTTTCTATCCGGCTTACGGCGCTCTTCCCGTTCCACTGCCGCATGAGCCGGAAGGCCTCGATCAACGGCCGTTCAAGAGGGCCCTCAGTCAGTGGGAGCAGCGGCATGAACCATCCGTCGGGCGATTGGATGAAGAGGCACACGGCCCCGTCCAGATCCATCCACCAGTAGGGAAGCAGCGCGTTCCACATATAATGATACGGAGCGGAATAGGCGGCAAGAGACCCGCACATTTTGGATCGGTCGACGGCGGTCCTCAGGCGCGACAGGTCTTCAAGGACCAGCCGCCGACAATGTTCAGATCCCCATCGCGTAGATATCGCCCGGGTAAGACCCTGGAGAGGGGCCAGCACCACCGCCTCGGCTTGGAATTGCCCCACCAGCCTCGGATGGTCCGCAATCCGCTGGACCGTGGACTGCTCTTCGAGAATCAACATGACCTCGTCGGCATGGCGGCGGATAGATTCAGGCACGTGCTCCTTGGTAAAGGGACAGGTAGTGTCCCACGCCAGTACAATCTCGTCATGGCCGGCATTCCACATGAGAACCAACGGATACAGTCGGCAATCGAACGGCCGCTGAGCATAGATGAGGCACTTGCCACTCTCGGGCTCAAAGGCGGGGCAGAGAAATCCCTCTCCCTGAGGGTTGGGCACTAGTGCGACCTGGGAGCCATGCAAATCGGGAAACGCGCGGGCCTTGAGGCCATGATCCACCGCGCCCGCGATCTCCTCGCCCGTAAAATAGGGCCGCATCACGCTGTCGGGATCGGGAAACCGGCAGCAGACGTCGCAATGGAAGCAGGCGCTGCTTGGTACCGCTTGCGGGAAGCCGCGGGCTGCCATTGTGAGAGGCAGGGCATTTTTGGCGCTCGATGTCGCCATAGGGATTTCCCCGAAAGGGCACATTCTAACACCATTCGTAAAACACTCAAATTCTTGACCGGAACTGCCCTCACTGAAATACTGACTGCAGTAATTGGTTCTCCGTACACAACGATGGCGCTCCCCCCAGAAGGGCCTCAATACGATCCCCAAGTGTTGCTCAACTCGCAACCGGTGATCATCACCGTCATTGACCCTGTCACTCACAAGGTCGTATTTCAAAATCAGACTTCTCAGAACAAGTTCGGCGACATTTCGAATCTGACCTGCCATGAAAAGATCGTCAATTGCGCCACGCCGTGCGCCTTCTGCAAGATGCCGGAAGCAGTCGAAACCGGAAAGCCTACCGCCAGCGAGGTGCCGCTTCCCAACGACGAGTACCTGCTCGTCCAGTGGGCACAGGTGCAGACGGCGAGCGGGAACACCCATATCGTCGAAACGATCACGGATATCACGGCGATTAAGCGTCAGCAGGCAGAAGCTGAAGGACTCGTTAAAAAACTGTCAAACACGAATCGCGACCTCATGCAAGCTAATCAGCTGTTGCGCGACCAGTCCATTCGCGACAGTTTGACCGGGCTCTACAATCATTCCCACTTTCAAGAAACTTTGGTCCACCTCTGCGCGCTGGCACTTCGTTCCATGCGTCCGCTATCGCTGCTCTTCATCGATCTCGACAATTTCAAACAGATCAATGATGTGTACGGCCATACAATGGGCGATCAAGTCCTGAGGGAAGTAGGTTGGTTATTGGATAGTCAACAGGCGCCCGGACGAGGCACGGCGCGATCCAGTGATTTCTCAGCCCGCTACGGCGGAGAAGAGTTCGCCCTGGTTCTTCCGGACACCTCGATGGACGGGGCGCTCAGTGCCGCCGAACGCCTCCGTCACCGCGTCACCACGCTCACGATGCTTCCGGAGCTCACCGCACTCAATAAACATCAACTTGCCCTGACGTGCAGCGTCGGCGTCGCCACGTTTCCAATCCATGCGTCCATTCCATCCGATCTCGTCGTGGCCGCCGATGCCGCGCTATATGCCGCGAAGACGGCCGGCAAGAATTGTGTGAGGTTGGCCGCTCCCGCGAATCCGTCTACCTCGCTGATCGCTCCCCTTGTAGGTTCGTAAAGTCGCGTGATACGATTCTCTCGTCTGGATCCATATCATGAACCGATCCCCTGTCTGATTTGGCAACCTCCGACCTTCTTTACCGCTGCTCCAGCATCCGTGATGCCCTGATTGAAGCAGGTCTTTTCGCGCCTCAGCAGCCCACAAGCTCGTCCCTCACGATCCCTGACCAGGACTCTGTTCCTGCCTCCTGGCGCATCGGTCTTGAACCTCTGCCGCTTACCCATGACCAGATTGCGTTTTTTCAAGCTCTCGGACCGCAACTACTGTCTTTCTACAGGGCCTTGAATCGCCTCTACACGGAGAGCGCCAAAGGGACGCAGCCGCGGTGGATCGCCGGCTGGCTCGACCAGGGGAAACCCGAGGCTCTGGTGAGATATAGCCGGATGAAACGGTTCCGCGACGAGCTGCCGGCGGTCATACGGCCGGACGTCATCCCCACGCAGGATGGCATGGTGATCACAGAGCTTGATTCCGTCCCGGGTGGCATCGGACTCACCGCCTGCATGTCTCAACTCTATGCGAACCAGCGCGCTTCCTCATCCGAAAGCGCCTCACCCGAGAGCGACAAGGGCGGCGGGCACCAACTCGTCGGTGGTCCTGACGGAATGCTCAATGGATTCGCGGCGATGCTCCGCCACCAACGGGGACAGCAGGAGGGTGTGGTTGCAATGGTCGTGTCTGACGAGGCGAGGGATTACCGGCCCGAGATGGGCTGGCTCTCGAAGGAACTGACGGCCCGAGGACTTGAAACCTCTTGCATCGAACCGCGTCAGATCCGCTTTACCGAGGGCAAGCTGTTCCTCGGGACAGAAAACGGCGCCCCTCCAATCGGCCTCATCTATCGATTCTACGAACTCTTTGACCTGCCGAACATTCCCAAGAATGAGTTAATTCAATACGCCGTAAAAAAAGGTTGGGTGTCTCTTACGCCTCCATACAAGCCGGCGCTGGAGGAAAAAGCCGCCTTTGGGCTCTTGCACCATCCCACGTTGGTCTCCTACTGGCGGACGGAGTTAGGGGAGGACCTGTTTTTGCATCTCTCGACACTCATGCCTCGCACCTGGGTCATGGATCCGGCTCCCGTGCCGCCTGCTGCCGTGATTCCGGGCCTGTCGGTTGGCGGCCGGTCCGTGATGAATTGGAGTGATCTGGCCGAAGCCACACAAAAAGAGCGGCATTTTGTCATCAAGCCGTCCGGATTTTCCGAGCTGGCCTGGGGTAGCCGAGGAGTCTCAGTTGGCCATGATCTCCCCCAGAGCGAATGGGCGGCAGCGATCGATTCAGCACTCCGCTCCTTCCCGCATACGGCGTACGTCTTGCAAGAATTTCACAAGGGCCGACAGTACCACCTCGAATATTTTGATCCCGTAACGGCCGAAATCCATGACATGCCCGGCCGAGCGAGATTGTCGCCGTACTATTTCGTCACTGGCGAAAAAGTCGAGTTGGCTGGTATTCTGGCCACGGTCTGTCCAGCGGATAAGAAAGTGATCCACGGCATGAAGGACGCCATCATGGTCCCCTGCGCGGTGGCTCGAGGGAAAGCGACCGAATCACGATGACCCTCTACCACGTGCAATGGTGCCCCGAGTGTGACTTGGTGCGGCGGAAACTGGCGGAATTGAACCTGCCGTATGAGGACGTTATTGTCCCGGATTTTCGGCCTCAACGTAAAGAAGTCTTTGCCGTATCGGGACAGTATTATGTGCCGGTCCTGCAAGATGGCGAGACGGTGTTGAGCGACACAAGCGAAATTCTGGCCCACTTGGAGAGCAAGGCAGAATCACGTCGTCTAGCCAACGGCTAGGAGTCCCCTGGTATCTCACCACTGTCCATGGACATGAGAAAACAGCACGGTCAGGGTGCGCGTGCACGGGTGGACGCGGAGCGCATCGTCAGCGGCTATTCCGGCGTCTGCCGTTAAGGAGCACTGGATGGAGGACTGGAGACGCATCCTCGCCGAGAGCATCGTCAAGCCCAAGGATTTGGCCGAGCGCTTCGGGATGGATGAACAAGAAATCGAAGCCATCGTCGGTCCGTATCCCATGCGGATCACGCCGACGGTGCTTGGCACGATAAAAGAGAAGGGTGATCCGATCTGGAAGCAAGTCATGCCGGATCCCGCCGAACTGACGGACATCGATGCCGAAGACGATCCGCTCGAAGAAGACCTCATGAGCCCGGTCCCGCACCTGGTCCACCGTTACCCGGATCGGGTGCTGCTCATGGTCACCAATCAATGCCCCATCTATTGCCGCTTCTGCACCAGAAAGCGGCTGGTGGGCAAGCCTGGCTTCCTCAAAAAGGGTGAACTCGACCAAGCGATCGCCTATCTCCGGGTACATACGGAAGTTCGCGATGTCATTCTCTCAGGCGGCGATCCCTTGCTGCTTCCCGACCATCTCCTCGAGCGGATTTTAAAGGCGCTCAGGACCATTCCTCATCTGGAATTGATTCGGCTGGGCTCCCGCGTGCCTGGCACGTTACCCGAGCGCATCACCCCAAAACTCTGCAGCATTGTGAAGAAGTATCATCCGGTGTATATGAACCTGCATTTCAATCACCCGGACGAATTGACACCGGCCGTGAAGGCGGCCTGCGGCATATTAGCCGATGCCGGCGTCCCGTTGGGCGCTCAGACCGTGCTGTTGAAGGGCGTGAACGACGACCCCGAAACGATGAAGCGATTGGTGCATCAATTGTTGCTTGCGCGCGTCAAACCTTACTACCTGTACCAAGCCGATTTGACCAAGGGTACCAACCATTTCCGGACCACGATTGAATCAGGCCTGAACATCATCAAAGCGCTGCAGGGCCACACGAGCGGTATGGCCGTTCCTCATTTCGTCATCGATGCGCCGGGAGGCGGAGGGAAAATTCCCCTGCTTCCTGACAACTATGTCGTGCATATGGATGAGGACGGCGCAATTCTGCGAAACTATGAGAACAAGACCTTCCACTATCCGCAGCCGAAACTCGGCAATGGGCGTGAATTGCCCATGGTCGGGGCACGGACGTCCTATGACGATTCGTCGTGCGGCGAGAGTTATCCTGAGCGGGACAGTTATTCGTCCTGGGGCAACAGTTGCGGCGGAGATGCGGACGAGCTGTGACGAGAAAACCTCCTCAAGGCATTCTGCCCTACCAGCAAATCACTCGCCTCATCACCGCAGGCACTATTAGCGCGCCCACACCAATAGAAGACCGCCAAATCCAGCCGGCCAGTCTGGACCTCCGTCTCGGGAAAAAGGCCTATCGATTGATCAGCAGCTTCCTGCCAGAACTGTCGCCCATCTCCAGCCGTCTCGACGTCATGGATTTTTACCAATCCGACCTCGTGATGTACGAGATGGATTTGTCGGGTGGCGCGATTCTCGAAAAGGGCCATGTCTATCTGGTACCGCTCTTGGAGTCATTGCGCCTTCCCTCCACAATCCGTGCACGCGCAAACCCGAAAAGCACGACCGGACGTTTGGACGTGTTCACCCGCATCGTCACCGATTTGAATGCGGGATTTGACGAGATTCGCGCCGGCTATCACGGCCCGTTGTTTCTCGAGGTTGTCCCTCGTTCGTTTGCCATCAAGGTCAAGACGGGTCAATCGCTCAATCAAATCCGGTTTGTGCGCGGCGAAGCGGCCGCCTCAGATGCCACGTTGCAGCATCTGCATCGCCAGGAACCCCTGCTCTATCACAACCTGTCGGACCGCAAGCCTCTTCGCCAAAGAGAATTCCGTACCGATCGCGGCCTCTTCCTCCGCATCGATCTCAAGGGCGACGATCGCACCGGGACTCGACAGTCATCGGCTATCGAGCCAAGAAAAACAGTCATGTGATCGACCTCTCCAAAATCGGATATTATGCCGCCACTGATTTTTGGGAACCGCTCTACCGGCATCGGCAGGACAGTCTGCTGCTCGAACCGGAAGAATTTTACATCCTCGCGTCCAAAGAACGGATCCGTGTGCCGCCAGATTACGCCGCAGAGATGGTGGCCTATGAGGCGGCCTGCGGTGAACTCCGCACGCATTACGCCGGATTCTTCGATCCGGGATTCGGCTATGGAGCCGACGGCGAACTGAAAGGCACTCAGGTGGTGCTCGAAGTACGCCCGCACGACGTCCCATTCCTCATCCATGACGGCCAGACGTTTTTTAAAGTTGTCTATGATAGGATGCTCGACGTACCCGAGCGGCTCTACGGCGTCGGTCTCGGCTCTTCCTATCAACAACAAGCCCTGACTCTCAGCAAGCACTTCAAGGCATGAAGCAGTCGGCCATCAAGAATCATCGATCCGGAGTGCAGCGGGCCCCTGTCTGCGCCACTGGCGAATGACCGTTGACTGGCGACTCACGGTAATCCCCATGGCACCGACCGATCTTCCCCCTCCACAAGATCCCGCAACGCCCTCCCGCCAAGTCCCCGCAGTCAGACAGCCAAGAGAGCAGCGGTGATCATCAAATGCGCGTCATCGGCCTGATGATCGGAACGGCGTTGATGTTCATCGGGTTTCTCAATGTGTTTCTGTCGATCAGCGGCGGCTTTGAGATCAACGTCGTCCCGTTCCTGATTTATTTCGGCGGTCTCGCCGTGTGGGCCAATGCCGCCATCGAGACTGCCTGCCGTGCGGTACGGCGTCATGGCAGCCGCCATCGGGCTGGCCTTGGGATTTTTTCACTATGGCGAAGTGCTGTTCTGGCATAAGCAAGTTGTCTTCTGGGCCACCGTTGTCATCGTCATGTACTTCATGTTCAACGAGCCAAAGAAGCCGGGCTAGACGATGAATCGGCCGGCCTGGAAGCGACGCCTTTACCCCAGACGTCTTCCCCATACCGATGTGAGAACGCCGCGCACCTCGGCTGTCATCGTGCCACTGTGACGTTCGCCGTTATCATCCCCACCCTCAACGAAGCTTCGGCGTCATTGAGACGACCCTCGACTGACCAGACAGCTCGGCTTTCGACGAGATCATCGTCGTCGACGGCGGAAGCAACGACGGACACCGACATCATTGTCGACAGGATCGCCGGCAGCCCGCACGCAGGCTCGATGCCGGTTCGGCCATCTGGCCGCACCCGCAGGTCGTGCGACGCAACTGAATGCCGGCGCAGCCGGCCTGCCGGCATGACGTCCTGTTGTTTCTTCATGCAGACAGCCATTTGCCGGTGGATGCCAAACGACCTCATGGAACTAGGCGCTTGCCGATCCGCCAGTCCTCGGCGGACGCTTCGACCTCCGATTTGACCGTCCGTCGAGGTGGGGTCGTGTGGTCAGCCTATTCATGAATCTGCGTTCTCGTCTCAGCCGCATCTCGACCGGCGACCAAGCGATCTTTGTTCGCCGTCACGTCTTCCAACAGCTCGACGGCTTTCCCGATATTCCCGATCATGGAAGACATTGAGTTCAGCACCCGGCTCAAACGGGCCGGCCGGACCGCAGCGATCCGCAAATTGGTCACGACCTCCTTCCGGCGGTGGGAGCGGCAGGGCCCCTTGCGCACGATCCTCTTGATGTGGGCCTTGCGCTTCCTGTATTGGATCGGCATCAGCCCCCAACGACTGGCGCAGTCTCTATGCGGCGATGTGAGATGAGTCAACTTGGTATCGATGAACCGCAAATGGATCACCGCTCATCAGCCCGCGGCAGCCAGCAGCGGACGGCGCTCGTCATCTTCGCCAAGGCGCCGGTGCCCGGCCAGGTCAAGACGCGCCTTTGTCCTCCGCTGACGGCAGACGAAGCGGCGACCCTCCATGGGAGCTTCGTGCTCGATACGCTCGAACGAACGAAAGCCGCCGTCACGAGATTGAAGCTTGCCGGCTGATCGCTACCTGGCCTGTGCACCGTCGTCGACGTTGGCGTTTTTCAAGATCATGGAGGAACGGCAAGGGGTGAGCTTGATCGAACAAGAAGGAGAAGACTTGGGCGCCCGGATGAATCGCGCCTGTGAAACGCTTTTTGCGCGGGGCTATCAGCAGGTGGTCATCGTCGGCACGGACGTGCCGTCGCTGCCTCTCGACTGACTTACCGGCAGGCCCTCGACCTATTGGAGCGCCACGATGTGGTCTTGGGCCCCGCTCTCGACGGCGGCTATTACATGATTGGACTCAAGAAAGTCCTGCGCCGCCGCTGTTTTCACGACATCCCGTGGTCGACTGATCGCGTGCTCGCAATCACGCAGTGAAAAAGCGATTGGCATGGGACTCCGCATCGGCTTTGCTGCCGGAATGGCGCGATGTCGATACCATCGATGATCTGCGCTTGCTGATCGAAGCGAGCATCCTTGACGCCGGGAAACCAAAACAGGAACAATCGTTCTCCAACCGGACAGCCGGAGCGTTGCAGCTCCTTGGCAAACGACTGCGGTCACGAACGTGAAGGACAGACTATGAGTACGAACGTCGCATTGATCACAGGGGGTGCCAAAGGCATCGGACGCGGTATAGCTCTGGATTTAGCCTCACGGCAATGGAAGATTGCGTTTTGCTACCGAAGCAGTGAAGCCGACGCCAACAACACGGCCGCGGCGATCATCGAACGAGGCGGCCAGGCCTCGGCGATCCGCTGTGACGTGTCGGACCCCGTCGCGGCAAGAGAGATGGTCGACCGGGTTGAAAAGCAATGGGGACACATCGATGCGTTGATCAATGGCGCGGGGCCATACCATCGAGTCAACCTGTTCGAGGAAAGCGTTGCCGGCTGGAAAGAAATGTTCGATGGGAACTTACATCCCATCTTTTATTTGGCGCAGGCGGCCGCACCTGGAATGAAAGCTCGCCGGTCCGGCCGTATCATCAACTTCAGCATGGCCAATGCCGATCACATGATCGCCCAACCGGATGTGACTGCCCACTACATCGCAAAAGTGGGTGTGCTGATCCTTACACGCACGCTCGCAAAGCTGCTGGCGCCCCATGGCATCACCGTCAATGCGATCTCGCCCGGGATTTATCGATTCGGGGAGCGCGCCTCCGGGAGAACTTGCCGCCATGACCAAACGCATTCCCGCCGGTTACATCGGCACCGTCGATGATACGGTCGCTGCTGTGCGCTACCTGTTGAGCCCCGAGGCGCGGTATGTGAACGGTGCCAATATTCAAATCAGCGGCGCCTGGGGAATATAAGAGGGGCAGCCTGACTGCCCTTCTTGCTCGCGGAACGCACACGATCAGAATGTGCTCGTCCACGCGCGCAGTCAACGGCAGTTCAGGCTACCCTGGAAGTACGAAGAGGAGGACTACAGAGGATGAAATCAGAGCAAGACAGACAGGCACATCGAAGATTCTTGCAGGCGCTGCAACATGAGCATCTCACCTGCACCAATGGAGGATGCGGCGGCCCGATGGACGTAACCGACCTGACACCGCATCATGTTCGCGTCAAGACGTACGAAGCCGTTTGTGGACGCTGTCAGAATAAGGAACAGATTGCCGGCAAAGAACAGACCTCGCCGCCCTGGGATATGGCATCCATTACCATGATGGCCGAAGTCCATCTGCTGCATGACCAACCGACGTGCCCGTTCGACGATACCCCAATCACGTTCATTTCCCTGCCCAATCCTCGACGCAAGGCGCGGTATCGACTGTTGTGCTATTACTGCGGGCGCCACACGGAAATGAATTGGCCGCCCCCTGAAGCCAAACGATGACTGGCTTCCAAGCACGGCGCCTGCCTGCCGAATCGGTATTCGCTCTTCTGCTTATTGGCCTTTTCCCCTGCAATGGATCGGCCAGCGCAGCTCATCCTTCTAAGTCAGAGAGTCCAACGGGACTTCTGCTCGAGGCCAGACTTGCCGCCTCATCCATCCAAGAGTTTTCCGAGCGAGCCGCGGCGCTCGACCACATTGTCGTTGCGCAAATTGCGATCGATCCGGCGGCAGCGCGAGAGACGCTGAAGTTCTTTCCGAGATTGCCCAACAAAATGCAGCACTTCACCGCGCTCGCCGCGACGTACGCAGAGGCCGGAAACATTCCTGAAACCGAGCGAATGTATGCCGAGATTGTCGTCGAAGACCAGTCCTCCGCGCCCGGGAAACTGGCTGCTGCAAACGCGCTTGGACATCTCGCCATTGCTTATGCGAAGACCGGCAACATTGAAGAAGCATTCCGCACTCTTGCACGCCTTAAAGAGCGCACCCAGGAGAAGGCACCGGCCATCGTGGGCGCTGTAACTGAGAAACTCGTCGAAGCACAAGCCAAACAAGGCGATATCCCCGGGGCTTTGCAAACCGCCTTGAGCATAGCCGGGCAAAATCCCTCTCCCTTAATGAAGATTGTCGGAGATCGAGTGCGGATGGGAAGGATCCAAGAGGCACAGGGTCTTGTCGCACGCCTGGATGATCCGTTTCAGCGATACGCGCAATGGGGCGTCGTGCAGGCTCAAATTGAACAAGGTCGACTTACCGATGCCCAGGTGACAGCCTCAGGGATCAAACCCGGACTTGCCAAGGCGAGTGCATTATTGGAGCTGGCTCAATACCATCTCCAGCATGGGGCCAAACAGCTGGCCTTGCTTCTTCTGCAGGAAGCGGAAATGACAGCCCGCTCGGCCTCGAACAATTCGAACCGGGCGGATGTTCTCTGGCACATCGCAGTCGAAACTGCGACTGCCGGTGACGCGGCTACAGCGATCAACATCGCGAAATCCATCGAGACCGATGGGCATCGCCGCTCCGCCATTTACGATATCGCGAAGGCCCAGGCGAGGCGAGGCGATATAGCGGGCGCATTCAACACGACTACCCTGCTGAAGACGTGGACGCAAGCGGACACCCTTGGGGTGAGCGTGTATGAGCGCGCCATCTCAGAGATTCTTGTCGAGATGGTTAAATCCGGAAAGGGAACCGAAGCCAAAGGCACCGCAGCGACCTTTCAGGATACCGATGTAAGGCGCGCGTGGTTGTACGGCGGGATTGCGATGGCCCAGGCAGATTTGGGGAACATCAAAGAGGCCAAGGCGGTTCTCGCCCTCGCTGAAACGGAAGGGCAGCGAAGTGCAAGAAGGAAGGAGCTCCGGCAAATCGACGAGAGAATTCGGCTAGGCCAGAATCCCGGCGATGACAGCCGGCTGCAAGCGCTCCGGAAAATGGAGAGTGACATTCAACGGGCCCTCGAGGCCATGGCCAAAGCCCTTGCGCGGAAAGGCGACCTCAGCGGCGCGATGGCCATTGTCCATGAGTGGTATCAACCCGCCTATCGTCTGGAACTCATCAAAGCACTCAGCGCGGTGCATGCACAAAGCGGCTACAAAGGACATACCTTGCGATGGGCTCGGGCCCTGTCCAGTCCTTCCGAAAAATCGTTTGCTCTCGTCGGCGTCGCGACGGTACGCTCACGAGAAGCTGACAAGCGGAAAGCGGAACCTGCATCAGGCCGCCATTGCCGCGGCCCTACCTAGTCTCCTCCTCGATCTGCGAGTTCGCACCGCCCATCGCTTACACACAAAGCAGCCAGGCGGAGCTATCGCCGTAATCACCGGAGAGGGCGGGGACACAACTCGCCCACCGCTCTACTTTCCCCTTCATCTACCGCTGTGATTCTTTTTTCCCTGGGAATGTAACTTTGGCCCGAAGCTTCGCCGGGCATTGCCGGAGCGGGTGAGACACAGCTTGCCGCTGTCCGTGGCCGTTGCTCTTTCATTTGCAACGGCGAGGCCTGTATTGTTCGAGTCGCTGCGACGAGTTTACAGACCGAGCACGGACGAGGCTTAGCTGGGGTACCCGTGGAGGTGAGCCTCGGCGAGACTGCGCCAAAGTTACTTTCCGAACGCTTTTTTCAACAGCGGCTCTATCTCGCCTTTGGCCGCCATAGGGTCCAAAATGTCGGTATCTCCATAGAAGGTACCGTCGATAAAGACCTTCGGCAGCGTGGGCCAATTCGTCATTTTGGTGAGGACTTCCCGCTTGGCCGGCTGGGAGAGCACGTCGATCACTTCATACGGATACCCGTACTTGTCGAAAAACTGCATCGTCTCACGTGTAAAGCCACACATCGGCATCTGTTTCGTGCCCTTGCCATAGACCACAATCTTGTGGGCTTTCACTTCGTTCTGAATTTCCTCTTCAATCGGATCTCCCATGGTTGGCCTCCTTACAGCAGGCAATCAGCGGCTACCAGCCACCCGCTGTTCATGTTCAATTTTTGTGTTGGCGGTGAGCTCCAGGGCGTGGATACGGCCGTCCTTCATCGGGGCATCAAGCGCTTGATAGATCAAACGATGGCGATCGAGCAGGTTCTTGCCCTGGAAGGCATCGGATACGATCATGACTTTCAAGTGATCCATCGTGCCGGTCTTATCGATCATGGTGACGGCCGCATCCGGTATGGCGCGCCTAATGTACTCGGTCAGTAGCTGTTCAGTAATCAAAGGGCCCTCTCCCATCGAAAGGACAGCACTCCGTCCTCCCCCGGACCTCGCTCAGGTGTGCGCTCTCGTTTCCTCCTGCAGGATACCGTAGCGGCTTTCGGAAAGGCAATTCGCCTGTTGACTACTAAAAGACGCGTTTTGATTCACTGTTGAATCACTAGTGATTCCAATTGGCATGACTTCTCTCTCAAGCAGCATGCGGCAAAGTCGAAACATTAGAAATGAAGGACATAAATGACGACGGCAACGACCGTTTTTATCTGAGTTTTCTCTGCCGCAGCGTCGTATCTAGTAGGGGGCGCAGCGGCCACAGTCACATGGTGGTGCATTTCGACCTGCGGTGGTGGATTACCACCGATCTCGATAAAACGCTTCTATGTTGGCCGTGAGCAAATACCTGAAATGTCTGAGGAGACAATGATGATCCCAAAAGGCATGTCGCTTGCTCTTTCCCAGCGCATCAGCATGACGATGCGCAAACACAACACAACCTTCATTAGTCCACCAAGGAGGACATCATGGGAGAATTTACGTCGGGATTTTTCATGGGCGATCAAGCCACAAATGGGCGGATACTGGTTGTGGACGACGAAGCGGATATCCGCAAGGTCGTCCGCATGACCCTCCAAAAAGCCGGCTATGATGTCCTCGAGGCTGAGAACGGCGAACGGGCGATCGAGACCATCAATTCGGGAGAGAACAGGCTGCTGTTGGACGTCCTCGTTTGCGATATTCGGATGCCCAAGATCAACGGAGTAGAGGCCATCGCATACTTCCGCGCCAACTATCCCAGAGTGCCCGTGATCGTCCTGACCGGATTTCCTGATGCCGACATGGCCACGTCGATGCTTCGACAGGGCGTCGTCGACTATCTCGTCAAGCCTGTGGAAGGCGATAAGCTGAGAGAGTCAGTCGCCCGCGCCATGGAACAACGAGAGCTCGCGCATCTGTAAGACTTGCCCATGGGGTATGATGTCTGGGGAGGGCTTCGCTCTCCCCTTTCCCATCCCCGGAGCCATACCGTGCAGCCCGTGACGGACAGAACGGTGGCGGCAAAGTTTGCACCCACCAAGGTGGCGATTCTCGGAGGCGGACGTGGTGGAACCGCGCTCCTGGATCTGTTGCATCTGATTCCTTCGATTGAAATCGTAGGGATTTCAGATCGCGACCCCGGAGCCCCCGGCCTTTTGCGCGCCAAGAACCTTCGCATTGCCGTGACCAACCGGGTCGAAGATCTCGTGTCGAACCACGGGGTCAACTTGATCATGGATGTCACCGGCGATCCTGCCATGGAACGGTTCGTTCAGCTCCACAAACAACCAGGCACCGAGGTTCTCAGCGGATCAGCGGCACGCTTGTTGTGGGAACTGGTCCGCCATGAGTCGAATCTCCAAGCCGAACTGTTCCATGCCGAGAAATTGGCCGGGATCGGTTCTTTTGCCGCCGGCATCGCGCACGATATCAACAATCCGCTCCAGCTCATCATGGGGTTGGCTGAAAATCTTGCCGAAGAAACCGATTTGAAAGTGGTCCACGAGCAGGCCCGCGAAATCATCGAAGCCGTGCGACGGACGAGCGCCATCTGCCGCGATCTGACGCAATATGCCAGAAAGACGTCGGCCCGCGACGATACGATGGTTTCACTCAATAACCGCCTTGACGAGGCGTTGAAAATCGCCCGCTATGCGGTCAGCTTTCATGACATCACCGTCGATAAGCCGTACGCGGAAGGGGCCGAAGCGAGAGGCAATCCCGATGAGGTCCTTCACTTGTTGGTGAATCTGATTACCAACGCGGTGCAAGCCATGGAAAAAGAGGGAGGAACGTTGACCCTTGCCACCCGAACGTCAGATGACGGCGTGACGCTGCGGATTGCAGATACTGGGTGTGGGATTGCACCCGACGTGCTAGGCCAGATTTTTGATCCATTTTTTACGACCAAGGAGCCAGGCAAGGGCACCGGATTAGGGCTCTACAACGTGAAGACGATCGTCACCAAGATGCGCGGGACGATTCACGTGGAAAGTCGCGTCGACCACGGTACGACGATTACGATTACTTTTCCCGCGGCCCTGGAGGATCGGACGTGAAGCAGGTGTCTCGGCAAGCCTCTCCCGTCACGCGAGGATGGAGGCTGCAAACCAAACTCATCGTCTCCATGCTCTTGGTGGGTGTTGTTCCCCTCCTCGTGGGCCTTGGCATGGCCTTCTGGCAAGGGTCGCAGGAAATTCATGAAGTCAGTGGAGAAAGCTTCAAAGCGCTGGCCACGGAAGCCGCCAGAAAGCTCGACCTTCTCGTAGGGGAAGAGATCGCCCGCACCTCCAGAATTGCCGCCGACCCACTCATTGTCCGGGAACTCGAGCGGCGACGTGATATGAACCTGAGCGCTGCCTCAGGCCGCTACGCTATCAAGGAGGATTTTCAGCTCAAATGGGAGAGCAAGGATCCGACGACCGTGAAAAGCATCACGGAGAATCCTGTGGCCAATTTGTTGCGTGAGTATTATGCCGGCGGCAGAAGCGAGCCGGATGAATTGATCCCCCAGGTGGTACGTGGTGCCACGAAAATGCTGTTTGTGACGGATACCCAAGGGCATCTTGTGGCTGCATTGACCGACAGACCGTCGTTCACCAATGGAGAATTTCTCTGGTGGAAGGGCGCGTACAACAAAGGCATCGGTCAACTGTATATCGAAGACGTCTATTTCGACGAGCTAGCCGACAGGTATGCATTCTCGATCAGCCTTCCTGTCATGGACAGTCTCCGCTATGAAGCAGTGGGCGTGATCCATCGGGTGATCGATGCCAAGGAATATTTTGGTCCATCCACTCATCCGATCCGGTTCGGAAAGACCGGCCACGTCATGCTGATCGATCATCGAGGAATCGTCGTAAGCTGTCCCATCCTCCCCACGGGAGTCCGGCTCTCGGACGCGAGTATCATCCCCTTGGTCACGCAGCGGCAGCCCGGCTGGACGAGCGCACCGAGCGATGGCCATGGAGGACGCTCGTCGTCCATAATCGGCTTCTCCCCGCTTCCAGAAACCAGCCGGAATACCAATGGTTCGATGGAAGTGGGATCCTGGCATACGTTTGTCTGGCAATCATCAGATGAGCTGTTCGGTCCCATCAAACATTTGTTTACGTGGATGACGGTCTTCGGCTCGATCGCTGTCGCACTACTGGCGACGCTCGGCTATTTGGCCGCCACGCGCATCGTCACACCGGTTCGACAGCTGCAACAAGCCGCCCAATTGATTGGCCGAGGAGAATTACGGCAGTCAATTGAGATCAAGACGGGTGATGAGTTGGAAACACTGGCTGAAGAATTCAACCGCATGAACCGGCAATTGGAAGCGGCTTTCACCGGCCTGACCGATCAAGTCACCTTGAAGACGCAGGAAGTTCAGTATTTGCAGCGATCTACCGACCAAATCCTCGATGCAGTGCCCACCCCGATTTTGATCGTGGACGATCAGGAACAGGTGTTGTACGTCAATCGGACCGGACGAGAGGCATTTGACCTGCCGCAGGAATCTGCCGGTGGGGGACTCTTCGACATTCTGCCGGTGGAAGTCTCACAACAACAGCAACTGCGGCAGGAACTGTGGAGTCAACAAACGACCGGCATGACGTCATGCTTGGGCAGTGAAACGCCGGCTGCCGTGGACGACGACATCAGAGATCCACTCGTTCCCAAAACGGGGATGGTCCATAACAGCCGCCAGGCGGAATTGCAGCTGGGCGCTCACCTGTACCGCTACGAATGGTTTCGTGTGACCGGCCGACCGGGAGAATCCGATCGCGTAGGACTCGTGCTTCGGGACACGACGGACGAAAGCCACATGCAGGACAAGCTCGTGCAAGCAGAAAAGTCAGGAAGTCTTGGCATTCTCACCGCGGGAATCGGGCACGAATTGAATAACCCCTTGTTCGGCATATTAGGATTGGGAGAAGCGCTACAAGATGACTGCGATCCCGCCAGGGTAAAATCCTATGCCCACGACATCATTCAGCACGGCAAGCGAATGGCGACCATCATCAGAGATTTTACCGGCATAGCGGCCCGCGAAATGTCGGATCAACGACAGACGGTCCATTTGGAGCGTGAACTCGATCAGGCGCTCGCGGCGATTATGGTCGGCTTAGACACCTCGCAGTTGACCCTCGAGCGCAACTACGCCGGGGACACGGTGGTGCTGGCGCTGCCCGACCAACTGAAGCAGGCATTCTCGAACATTATGACGAACGCCCTTCAAGCAATGAAAAACAAAGGGACCTTGCGGCTGTCGACAACCGTGGGTGAGAGAGCCGTCGTCGCCACTATCGCCGATACCGGTCCCGGTATTCCCAAGCACCATCTGTCGAGAATTTTCGACCCCTTCTTCACAACCAAAGGCCAAGGCGAAGGCTCCGGTCTCGGACTGACGGTGGCACGCCGCATCATAAGGAAATTCGGCGGTGACATTCGATTGGAGAGTGTGGAAGGAGCCGGCACGTCCTGCATGATCACACTGCCGCTCATCGCCTCCAACTCTTCATCAAAGGAGGCATCATGGACCGCTCCCGAGTCGCGCACTTTACCGCAGGCCTCACGTTCCTGATCCTGGGGGTCTGGTGGATCGCCAGCGCCTATCCGGCCAAAGACGAGTCAAAGCCAGCCGGCATCTCTCCGGAAAGGGTTGCGGGTTTCGTGCATGCTGTGCTCCAGGCGCACCGGACGATCTACACGACACACATCGTCAATCGCCTCCAAGAAAAAGGCGTGGTGATGGCCGTCGAGCATTGGGAACAGGAAAACGCCTTGCCGCTTCCCGCGCAATTTCTCCAACATTCCGGACGGTTGGTGGCCGAAAGCGGGCAAGGGATCCGCTACCGTCTCATCGGGCTCTCACCGATCTACCAACGCAACGCGCCGGCAACCGATTTTGAGCGGAAGGCGCTGGAATTGCTGAACCGCGCGCCGGAGGCGCCGATCACGGGGATGGTGAGCAGCGGACGCAAACAATACTTCCAGGCCATCTATCCAGACCGTGCCGTCTCCTCGGCCTGCATCAATTGCCATAACAGCCATCCGCTGAGCCCGAAACGGGATTTCAAGGTCAACGACGTGATGGGCGGCATCGCGATCACGATACCACTGGAGTAACGCTGGCCCCTGGTTCTGCCTCGAAATCTCTCGCAAGCCGTCGACCGACAGAGCAGTTTCCCCAACCATTCGCCGACGATCGGCACAGCGGCCACCTGCTGCGGCAGGCGCTGAGATCCCCCCGAATCAATCCACGCGCGCATCCTGATCAGCAGCACTCGTTTCACGGCCCAGCCATACCCCCGTCACTACGAGAGGGGCGACGCCGTGGTCAAGGCGCCGATTGTGAGGACGGCAGCAGAAACCGTATCGCGTCCTCCCAACAGGCGGGGCAAGCGGCTATGAAAGGGATAGGTCGCATGAACGAGGAAGGGCGCCCACAGTATCGGAGAGAGGAACGGCTGAAAAACGAGTGCAATCTGAAACAACAGAAAAAGGAGCGGGCAAAAAAGCCGGCCGTAAACGCTTGCTGTCTGGTTATGGAAGCGAAGAAAACCGTCTCTAGGGTAGGTCGGATCGCAGGATCAACGGCTCAGGTCTTCGCCCTCACACATCCGGCTGCGAGACGCAGAAAAGGGCGCTTGCTAGGAATTGGAGTCTTGTTCAACGACAACGGCATGTTTGGCTCTGTGTGTCCCCAGCTCACGGACGGTGCCCGTCAATTTCGGCAGTTCGTCAGGCCAGGCCGTGACTCCCATGTCGGTCGTGCCCTGCATTTTAGCGCCTTCCTCCATCATGAGCACCGGCGAATGGATTTCCCCGATCAGGATGGCGGTTTTTAACAATTGCACGCGCTCCACCGCCGTCACGGTGGCCTTGATCCGCCCACTGCTTACGACGGTGCCCGCCATGACAAGGCCATGTACGACGCCGTCCTCGCCGACGATGACTTGACCTTTCGTGTGTATTTCTCCTTCCAGACGGCCGTCAATCCGGACCGTCCCTTCCACTCTGATCTCTCCCTTGAGATGCACGCCCTTAGCCAAGAGCGTGATATTGTCGTCGCCACCAAATCCGTTTTTTTTCATGCGGTTCCTCCCACTACTGCTCACCGCCAAGCTTACACCATTCGAACCGGAACCCCTAGGAGATTATTGAAACTTGAACCGCCATGGAGTGCCGAGGCCGGATGTAAAGATGCCGTGAGTAACGCGTTAAGATAAGCCGAACCTGTGCCGGAGACGTTCCCACATGCCGCCGCCGTGCACTTCGCAATACACGGTTGGCTCAGTTCCCTCGATGAAAACTTCCTCAACCTGCTCGGGACATTGCGATGTGGCCAATTGTCCGGTCTTGGGATCGACGGCGCGGGCGACAATGCCGGACGGTGGAGTAAACGGACTCGCTTGTTCCGGCAGCATCCGCCTGGCGATGTCCATCCATATCGGAAGTGCCGCCTGAGCACCCGTCAAACGAATGGCCCGTTCATCGTCGAACCCCACCCAGACGCCGATCACGAGTTCGGAGGTATACCCCACAAACCAGGCGTCACGATAGCCGTCGGTCGTGCCGGTTTTGCCGGCAATGGATCCGGTCAAGCCCAACGCTTTTGCTTTGGTAGCCGTCCCTCGCTGCACCACGCCCTCCAGCAGCGACGTCACCAGATAGGCTGCCTGGGGAGACACGGCTTGGCGCCGGTCTGATGCAGCCGTCCACAGCACGAGCCCTTCCCGGTCCGACGTTGCGCGCAGACTCGTGGGATGGACCCATACCCCTCGGTTCGCAAGTGCGCCGTACGCCGTCACCATGTCAAGCAACGAGACGGCGGGACTTCCCAAGGCCAGAGACAGGTCGTTGGTCAACGCGCTAGTCACTCCCAACTGGCGGATCACATCGAGGATGGGTTGCGTCCCGACCGCCTTCGCCACCCGCACCGCCGGCACGTTAAGGGATTGTTCCAATGCGCTACGCAGCGTCACATACCCTCGAAACTGCCGGTCGTAGTTCTGAGGCGCCCATGTCACGCCTTCCGATTCAAAAGTTACGGGCTCATCCGCCACCAGACTGGCCGGCGTCATATAGGGCGGTGTGCCGGTTCGACTTGCTTCAAACGCGGCAAGGTAGACAAAAGGTTTGAAGAGCGAGCCAGCCTGTCGATGCGCTTGTACCGCCCGATTGAATTGACTGACGCGGTAGTCCCGTCCGCCCACTAACGCTAGAATGGCGCCGGTGGAGGGATCCAGTACCGCCACCGCCCCCTGCAACAGTTGCTCGGATCCCTTGAGGGCTGGATAGGCTCGCTCCAGCCTGGCCAATCCATTTTCGAGCCCTTCGGTCGCAATCTGCTGCAGCATCGCATCGAGCGTGCTGTCGATGCGCAGGCCTTCCGGCAACGGCGTGCCGATGGCTTCCTCAACCTGCCGCAGAACGGTATCGAGGAAATACGGCGCATCAGCCAAGACATCGTCGGGCGGCATCACCTGAACCGGTTGATTGACGGCGACCTTCCATTCGTCTTCCGTCACGTGACCTTGATCGCGCAGCAGACGCAGAACGACGTCGCGGCGCTGTTGAGCCAGGGCACGGTGTTTTGTCGGCGCGAACGTGTTGGGACCCTTGACCAGCCCCGCGATCATCGCTATTTCGCCGGTGGTGAGTTCAGCCAGGCTCTTGCCGAAGTAGCGGTGTGCCGCCTCCCCCACTCCGTAGATCGATACGAATCCGGCTTGGCCGAGATAGATCTCATTGAGATAACTTTCGAGAATGTCCTGTTTCCGGTATTTCGTTTCCAGCACGACGGCTGCAAGCGCTTCCTTGACCTTTCGCACGAATGTCCGTTGAGGCGTATAGAAGAGGTTCTTTGCCAGCTGTTGGGTGATGGTGCTGCCGCCTTGCACCAGTCCGCCTTTGGTTAGGTTTCGCCAAACCGCCCGTCCGATCGCCACGGGATCGATCCCGGGGTGCGAATAGAACCGCCGATCTTCCACGGCCAGAATGGTCTCGACCAAGCGCGGCGGCATCTGAGACAAGGGAATCCATTCGCGGACTTGACGCGACGCCCCACGTAATCCACTGATCAGCTCGGACTCAAGAAAAACCGGGAAGATCGGGGTCCTGTCCGGCTCCGACAGCACCTGTGAGACCACTCCCTCATCCAACTCGAGCGTGACCACATTTGCCTTGACGAAAGTTTCAGGCTGCGCGTGAAGAAAAATGGTGAGCGCCTGTGGCGTGAGCTGATAGTCGCCCGGCGAGGCGACCGGTGCCTTCACCGCTCGATAGCCGAGCCGCTGCAATCGTTCGGGCAGGCGCGCGACCTTCAGCGAGAGACCGGTCTTGAGCTGAAAGGGAGCCGTGTACAGCCGCAGCGCCGGATGATCTTCGTTTCTGGGAAGCTCAAGGAACGTGGCGAGATACGCGCCGTAGACCAGAAGGCCGGCCATCAGCAGCACAAGACTCGCGGCCAGAAACAGCCCAGCACGGAAAAACCAGGGTGAACGCAGGATGCGATTCCATGACGGCATCCGGTTAAGCATACGCCAGGGCGAAAGAGAAAGCGATTGACAGCCGCAAGACGGATCGCCTTACGAAGGACTTGACCGTGACGAAACACCTGGCAACAGGCATGAGCCGGCGATCATCCCTACTGCTGCCATCAGCAATCCTGCGAGCTGTGGGGGCCAGACGGACGCACCGATGCCCAGCACTTCAAACCCCACCCAAAACCCCAGGCCCGCTGCGATGGCGCACAGCGCGCCTCCGGTCGTGGCGCGTTTCCAAAACAGGCCGGCACAGAGCGGGACAAAGGCCGCCACGAGCGTCACCTTGTAGGTATTCACCACCAATTTGTAGATGCTGGAATTCGGAACTCAGTGCAATCGTCAGCACGACCGCGGCAAAGCCACACCAGCACGACCCGCATGGTGGTCAGGAGCCCCTTCTCGTCCATGCGCGGCATGGCGCCTCTGATGACGTTTTCGCTGAGGATGACCGACGGCGCGAGTAGGGTCGCGCTGGAACAACTCATGACGGCCGAGAGCACCGCTCCAAAAAACATGACCTGCGCAAACATGGGCGTATGTTCGACGATTAAGCGTCGGCAAGACCAGCTGGGAGTCACGTTCCAGCAACGATCCCAAACTTTGCGGGATCGACAAGCAGCGCGGAATAGGCGATGAACATCGGCACGAAGCAAAAGACAAAGTACAGCGCCGCCCCCATGAGCGACCCACGAACGGCCGTTCGTTCGTCCTTCGCGCTGGTGATGCGCTGAAACACGTCTTGCTGTGGGATCGACCCCAGCATCATGGTCACCCCGGCGCCCACAAAGGGAATCCAGGCATCCAGAGAGGCAGGCGGAAAAAACTCGAGCTTGCCGGCCTGCTCCGCATGGTGGATCACCGACGCCGACTCCACCGGTAAGCATCGCTCGACGACGCTTGCAATATACGAGCAGTCCACCCACGATCACGGAAAGCTGGACAAAATCCAGAATCGCCACGGAAAACATCCCGCCGAATGTCGTATATGTCAGGACGATCAAGGCACCGATCACCATGCCGATTGACTGACTGACCGCCCCCTCGGTCACGACGTTGAATACAAGCCCCAGCACTTTGAACTGTGCGGCGACCCATCCCAGATACGATGCCACGATGCACAGCGTGCACAGCACTTCCACCCGCCGGTCGTAGCGGAGACGATAGTAATCACCGACGGTCAAGAGATTGAGCCGGTAGAAGCGCGGCGCAAAGAACAGTCCCGCGAGAACGAGACAGAGACTTGAACCGAATGGATCAGCCACCACGCCTCGCAGGCCTTCTTTGGCGAACGTCGCCGAAATGCCCATTACCGCCTCCGCTCCGAACCAGGTCGCGAAGACCGTCGCCATGACGATCGGCAGGGGCAGACTCCGTCCCGCGATCGCGAAGTCCTTGGTGTTGTGAACGCGAGTCGCCGCAAGAAGGCCGATGCAGACCGAAATCAGCAGATAGACAATGACGAAGGTCAGAACCATTCAGGAGTCGATGCTGGATGAGGCTGGGAGCGCAGTGTACCGTTGCGCGGGAAAAGTCGCAACCCGCGAATAATTGTCTTGAGCCCGCCATCGCCGATGGCTTACTGTACGCTGGACAGCATCCGAAAATTCAGATTCCTCCATACAGAAAGGATGTGTGCATGCGCCTCGTGATGACTCTCATTGTGAGCCTTCTGCTCAGCGCCGCTTCAGCCATGCCAGCCGGCGCCGGCCGATCCTACGACCGACGAACAGAAGACGTTTTACGCCCTGGGCTTGATCATCAGCCAATCGCTCGCCCCGTTTTCGCTCTGACCGAATCCGAACTGGAGTTCGTGAGAACTGGCATGACCGACGGCGTCCTCAAGAAGACCCCTAAGGTCGACCTTCCAGCCTATGGGCCAAAAGTCAATCAAGTCCAGCAAACGCGCGCCGCAGCGCAGGCCGAGACCGAAAAGAAATCCGGCGCCGCATTTGTCAGCAAGGCGGCCGCCGAGTCAGGCGCGAAGAAAACCGAGTCCGGGGCGATCGTGACAACCATCAAGGAAGGAAAAGGCGAGCAGCCGAAGGCCACCGATACCGTCAAGGTGCATTATCACGGCACGCTGATCGACGGCACCGTCTTTGATAGCTCCGTCAAACGTGGCGAGCCGGCGACGTTTCCGCTGAATCAAGTCATCAAGTGCTGGACGGAAGGCCTGCAGCTCATGAAGGTCGGGGGGAAAAGCAAGCTGGTCTGTCCCTCGGCCATTGCCTATGGCGATCGCGGTTCACCGCCGACGATCAAGCCGGGGTCCACATTGGTCTTTGAAGTGGAACTGCTTGAGATCGTAAAGAAGTAATTTTGCATGCGGCGGGCCAGGTCCCCTGCCTGGCCCCCCATGCGATCAATTGGGACCTGTTCTCTCCTGGCTCCGGCTCGGCAAAATGAAGCCAACCGAGCGTTGTCAGCGTTTCCACTTTAAGCCTGTTTCAGCAGCCTCCCACGATGACAACGTTTCAAGAGAATATCTTTCAGCCGGTAACTTTCCCACTCAAAGCCATTCTCTCTTATTTGAAAGTATGCACTCCATCCGGCCCACGCCGACACCAGCACGATCGCCATGCACAACAGGGCGCCGGATAAGGCCGCGATCATGTCCTTCTGCGCATCCCATTCGTCTCCTTGCGTCCCGAGATAGGCGGCGCCCAACTCCGGGCTCACGATCTGGGCGACGACCGCCTCCACAATTTCGAAGAACCCGCTTTGAGCGAGCATGCCGCTGACCGGAAATAATAGGACCAAAGGCCTCCGCGCGCCGGCCAGCCGGATCAAGATCTCACGCAAAGGATAGGCAAGCAGCAACCCGTAGGCGAAGTGGACCAAGCGATCGAACGGATTGCGCGAAGCCCGAACACCTGCTGCAACCAAAAGCCGAACGGCACTTCGGCATAGGTATAGTGTGCGCCGACGGCGTGGAAGACTGAGGAAAGACGGTGATCAGGAGATACGAGGCGTCGAGAATTGAAACCGCCTGTATGTGGCACCAGGTGACGACAGCAGCCAACGCCAGAAGATTTTCAAGGAGCCAATCCTGCCGATCGCGGGGAGCAATAGCCAGCACGGTCCAGAGCAGGCCGTACCACGCCAACAGCCCATAGAGCAGCTTGGTCCTCGTCACCACCAATCCCCATGGCGCTTAGCGCGGGAATCGGCGAGCGAGTGTGAGGCAGCCGGGCGATGTCTCCGTCCAGCGAGCAAGAGTACCACGCACAGCAACGCCCCGTACATGCCGCCGCCATGTCTTTCTGCGCATCCCACACGTCTCCCTGAGACCCCAAGTATGTGATGCCCAGTTCCGGATGGATCATTCGGGCCACCCACGATTCGATGATTTCCCAGAGACCGCTGAGGCCAAGAACCGTCATGACTGGAAGATAATACAACAGCCACCCGCGAAGCGGCACGGTCAGGCGAAACAGTTCCTCGATGGGATAGGTGAGCAAGAAACCGAAACAGAAGTGGACGACGCGATCATATTGATTCCGCCCGAGAGGAACCGCCTGTTCGAACCAGGCTCCCAGCGGAACCTGCGCATAAGTGTAATGGACGCCGACTGTGTGTAGCGTCAGAAAGCTCACAATCAATACATAGGATATCGCTGTAAACGGCAAGTAGCGATAGGTCCCCACGAGCACAAGGACCAGAAGGCCGGGTAGGATGCTGGACAGCATCCAGAATTGCCGATCAGCCGGCTCATAGGCCGTCCAGAGCGAAAGAGCCACATACCAAAGCAGCAGGCCCAGAAGAAACCGCTTATTCTGAGTGACCCCATGCCTCCCCGAGGGAGTTGAGACAGGCCGTACGAACATGGCCATCAATGTACAACGTGCTCAGAGTTGATGCAATCCAGCCGGATCACTACGGTGGGGAAGCCGTCGGGGCTTCCGACGCTAACGCCACAGCTCCCGCACACTCCTGCCAAAGCCCCACAGCGGATCAACGAGGCTTTGTCCGTTGTGTTAATTGATAGCCAAGCATGAAGCGAGAGGCCGCTTAGAGGGCCGCTATAGATGGTGGGTCAGTGCATACCGAATGAGCGCGGATGTCGTCTTCAATTGGAGCTTCGACAGCAGTCGCATTCGATAGGTACTTACTGTTTTCACGCTCAGATCGAGGGCCACGGCGATTTCGGTGACGGATTTCCCGGAGCCGATCATCGATAGCACTTGCAGTTCTCGATCCGACAGCAACGTGTGAAGCGGCTTTCCAGCCGACTGTACCGGCATGGCTTCGAGCCGCTGCGCCAACGAAGGTGTCACGTACTGCCGTCCAGCCAGGACTGTTTTGATCGCCGTGTCCAGTTCTTGCGGCGCCGTGTCTTTGGTCACATAAGCGGACGCGCCGCTTTTCAACGCGCGAACGGCGTATTGCTCCTCAGGATGAAAACTGAGCACGACGACGGGTAAGGCCGGCCGGAGTGTTTTCAATTTCTTCAGGACATCGAGTCCGTTGGTATCGGGGAGATTGATATCGAGTATCACCAGATCCCAGGCGGTCTGCTGTACTTTGGAAAGCGCCTCCTGACCAGTTCCGACCTCCGTCACCTCAATCTGATGGAAGGCGTCGACCAACATCTGCCTGAGCCCGACTCTCACGATCGCATGATCGTCAACGAGAAGAATCCTGAGCTTGACGCCTTGCTGATCGGGAGATTCAATCGGCTGCGACAGTGGGGCAGGTTGGTTGGACAGCATTGGGATGGACTATCCAAGCACGAACAATCGGATGTCTCGGGCAACACTGTAGCGAAATTTGACTAGAAAGTGAACAGCACAATTTGCGTGTAAGTTATCTCCTACAGCGTTTCATCTAGAAGGCTGACGTACGACACATCACCGCCGTTCTTCCTTGGACACAGGGACAGGGTCGCTCTTCATAGGCAGGGACACTGTGACTTCCGTCCCTGCGCCGGAAGAACTCACAATGGTCACGCTGCCCCCGACGAGTTTGACCCGTTCCTGCAGTCCCCGCAGACCCAACGAGCGGCCCTGCTTCCACTGCTCCGGTTTGAACCCTCGTCCGTCATCCCAAATGGTCAACACCATCTGACCCTCTCGCGCCGTCAATCGCATCGAGGCTTTCGCTGCCTGGGCATGCCGCATGACGTTCGTCAGTAACTCTTGGGCGCCGCGAAACACTGTGGTTGCCAAGGCCAAGTCAGTGGAGATATCCCGGATGGATGAGTCGATCATCAAATCGCACGGCAAGCCCGTGCGTTCATGAAACGACGCAGCCAGCCATTCCAAAGCCGCGACCAGGCCGAGGTCGTCCAATACGCCCGGCCGCAACGCCGCGGCCGTTGCCCGTACGGACTTGATCAGTCCGTCGATTGCGTGAGACATGCCCACGGTCTTGGACTTGATCGCGGCAGCGTCACGCACCTTGTTCACGCGAGACAGTTCTCTGGTCAGCCAAGCCACATCGAACTTCAAGCCGGTGAGCGCTTGGCCGAACTCGTCGTGCAGCTCGCGCGCCAAGCGCCGTCGCTCGATCTCTTCGGCCTCGGTCAATCGGCCAGTGAGGTCTCGGAGCTGCTCATAGGTTTCCTTCAGAGCCCGCTCGGCCTGTTTTCGCTCGCTGATATCGCGGAGAAACGCGCTAAACACCTTCCGCCCTTCGATCGTCAAGGCGGTGACGGAAAGTTCGATGGGAAATTCCCTTCCATCCTTATGAAGTGCAGAAAGCTCGACCCGTCTGTTGAGGATCGGCCCATGCCCCGACGACAAAAAGCGCTGCAATCCGTTGGTGTGAGCCTCGCGGTAACGCGGCGGCAGGATCGTGTCGCTCAGCAATCTGCCGCTGATTTCGCGTTCCTGATAGCCGAAGATTTCCGCCGCTTGCGAATTCCAACCGGTAATGATTCCACGTTCGTCCATAGTGACGACGGCGTCCAATGCCGACTCGACGATGGCCCGCGTTCGCGTTTCGCTGGCCTGTAATGCCGCTACGGCTTGTTTCCGCGCAATGGAGGCCGCAAGGCCATTGCACACGGACTCAAGCGTTTGGCGGATCGGCTCCGAAATGACCTCACGGCTGAAGAGGCCCAGGACGCCAAACACCTGGCCTTCAACCATCAAGGCAAATCCGGCAAACGCTTGGAGTCCGTGTGCACGCATCCAATCCTTGTTCGGCAATCGCTCGTCGTGCTGCACGTCATTGGTGAAGAGTGCCCCATGGCCCTGGGCGATGCGGCCGATTTTCAGCGCTCCCAGGGGAACACGACGATATTCCCCATTCAGATTGGTCGACAGCCCCGAACTCGCGTGTAAATGCAGGCACGTCGTGCGGTTCAGACACCACGCCGCCTTGTAACACCCCGCACAGAGATCGCCGGGCTCAAGCAACCACACACGGGTGAACGCTGCCCCCAAATGCTGCACGGCTGCATCCGTGCAGCGTTGCAGCAAGCAGTCCAGCGGTTCGTCATGGTTCAACAGCAGACTGACCTCGGCGGCAAAAGCCGCACATTTGGCACGTTCCTGCAGCGCCTGTTCGGCCATTTTTCGCGCGGTGATGTCGCGGGCGATGGCCTCCACGCCGACGATTTCCCCCTCAATCAGGCGTAATCGCACATGCTGGCCGAACCACACTTCCTCCGCTGTCTTGGTCATGGCGGGAAACTCGTAGTAGGTGCTGGGAACTTGAGCCAACAGCTGGGCTTTGTAAAATTGCTGCGCCCGTTCCCGAGCATCTTCGCGAATCAATTCGAGGTAGTGCTTACCAACCAGTTCGTGCTCCTCGTAGCCCATCATGGCACAGGCAGCGGCATTGACGAACGTAAACCGGCCGTCTTTTCCGGCCGTATAGATAATGTCGGTCGCTTGAGAGACGAGAGAACTGTAACGTGCTTCGGATTCCCGTAAAGCTTCTTCCGTCCGCTTGCGGGCGGTCATATCGATCTCAATGCCGGCCATGCGGACCGCAGCCCCCAGAGCGCTGCGCTCGATCACGCGTCCCCGGCTCAAGATCCAGGTCCACTCATTCGCCCGCGTTTGGACCCGCATCTCTGCCTCAAATTCGGGTGTCTCGCCGCGAAGACAGGCGTTGAGATTTATTTCGACCGTAGATCGATCGTCGGCATGAATCCCGTTCAAGAGGGAAGAGACATGCGGCTTCAACTCATGGGCAGAAAACCCTCTGAGCTGCGCCCACCGCTCGTTGAACGACACAGCGCCGGTGGCGATCTGCCAATCCCACGACGCCAAGCCCGCGCCGTGGAACGCCATTTCGAGCCTCTCCTGACTGGCTCGCAGCGCAGCGGTACGCTCGGCCACCCGCTGCTCCAGCTCCTGGTGGGCTTGTTGCAATGCTTCTTCCGCTCTCTTGCGTTCGGTGATGTCGTCGGCGATGCCGGCGATCCGACAGACCGATCCGGAACTGTCATGGATGGGAAAAGCGCGATCGCGTATCCACCGGATCGAGCCATCAGGCCTGATGATGCGATATTCCTCATCGTAGGCTGCCGTCACCTGTTTGGCGAGCGCGGCCTCCAAGACCCGTTGCCGGTCATCAGGATGAATCGCCTCCAGCCAGGATCGCGGCGAACGATAGAGACTTTCGCATGAGCGCCCCCAGATGGATTCATATCCAGGGCTCACGTAGAGTACGGCATTCTTGGCCGTATCGCTCAGCCAGAAGACCTCTTGGATATGCTCGGTCACCTGCCGGAAGTGCTCTTCGCTTTCCCGCAAGGCTGTCTCGATTTTATTGCGCTCGGTGATATCAACCGCCACCCCGCCGATCAGCGCCAAGTTCCCTTCCTCGTCGACGATCGGAAACTTGCTCACCAGGCTTTGATGCAGTCCATCCTTGTAGGAGGCCGTCTCGACTGTCACCACCGCCTTGCTGGTGGCCATCACCTGCGCATCGTTTGCTTGGAACTGAGCGGCAGTGTGATCGGGCAGGAGTTCACGATCGGTCTTCGCTCGCCAATCCTCCAGCCGGACGTCGAAGGCATGGGTAAAGGCATCATTGAGATAGAGATACCGCCCCTGTAAGTCCTTAACCCAAGCGAGAGCCGGCAGGTGGTTCATGAATGCAGCGAAGAGGCGGTCACTTTGCCGTCTGGCCTGATGGGCCTCATTCATCGTGCGGGCGGTCCACCAGAGGAGGCTGGCTAGTGTCACAGTGGCCATAGTGGCGAAGATTGCCACTCCGATGTTGGTGCCGTACCACGCTTGGCGTTCCCCGTACAACCGAATCCATCCGAGCGCCGGCAGAATCACCAGGACGCCGGGCAGCAACCGTCTGAGCATATACCCGCCGGCCTGATCACTGGTGATCACCGCCATGAGTCCCTTGCCCGGATGCAGGGCCAGTGCGCCTGCGCCAACTAGCATGAGAGTCATGGCGGTATGCAGGGCCATAGGCGTGTAGGGACCCACCCCGTAAAGGAATCGCTCGTGATACAGATACCCAAGAAACGCCATGAACGCTAAAAACGTCGCCCCCAAGGAGAATCCGTCGCTCAGACCCTTATGTCGGTCAGGTGAGAATATCTTCAGAGTTAGCGCCAGACCGACGAGCATGAAGCAACTGGCTGTGTTGATGCCCATCCGACCTGGTATCCATGGCCCCACCGTCTCAAGCGGTTCGTAAAACACCCATTGATCGACACCCAGATCTACCGAGAGAAGATATTCAAGGCCGGTGATCAGCCCAATGATCGCGGTCACCGCGGCAGCGCCACCGGCAACCAACCGCACGATCTGTCGGTGTGTCTTCATCGACGCGGCCAGCAGGGAGATCCCTGAAAAGACAAACGCGATCGCTGCATTCGGCATCATGGGAATCAAGCCGGGAGCAAGGCTCTTGAGATCCGTGCTGTCCACGGCCCAGCCAAAGAGGACGAGTCCGCCCACTTCAAGCGATAGGAGGCCCGCCAATGCAGGGAGGGGGTGTACGAAACGCGAACGAAGTGCCGTCAAGAGAGTCACATCAACTCGCGTATCAGAGAAGAAGGCGAAGGATGGAAGGAAACCGGAGGATTGTCAAGATAAGGGTCCTCCTGTAGGTGCCGATACGACAAGATTGACCTACTGCGGCAGAAAGTCGGGCGCCCCCGGGTCGCCCTGCAGCCATATTGCCATTACTTCGCGCCCCAATCACCATAGGATGCTCGGTCCCTGAAGAAAGACTCGGGGGCCCTGTCGATTTCGACAGCCCCAGACGACTATATTCTGTCACAACGACTCACACCACACCGGAGGCTGTCATGAAATATATGTGTCTGGTCTATGTAGAGGAGAAGATTCTCAATGCGCTGCCGAAGACCGATCGGCAATCGCTCTCGGATGAATCGATGGCCTTCTGTAACAACCTGATGAAGATGGGACAGTGTCTTGCCGCGTCGCCTCTCCACCCGATTGAGACTGCCGCAACGGTGCGCGTTCGCGACGGTAAGGCCTCTACCACCGACGGGCCCTTTGCCGAGACGAAGGAGCAGCTGGGTGGATTCTTCCTGCTCAATGTGCGGGATCTGAATGATGCAATTCGGATGGCATCAATGTTTCCCGCTGCCCGCCTGGGCAGCATCGAGGTCCGGCCTATGAAAGAGAACGGCTGTGCCTGAACGATGTGACAGTCCCATTCCTTAGATCTATCGTCATCACGCTCTACGAGAAGGGAAAGGAGTGATCATGAGCCGGGTACGGGTACTGGTCGGAACGAAAAAAGGCGCGTTTATTTTGACGGCGGACGGCAAGCGAAAACAGTGGGACATCAACGGCCCTCATTTTGCCGGATGGGAAATGTACCACCTGAAAGGCTCGCCTGCCGATGGGAATCGGCTGTATGCCTCGCAGACAAGCAGCTGGTTTGGGCAGATCATTCAACGCTCGAATGACGGTGGCAAGACATGGGAAACCCCCGGCGGTGAAAAGATGCCTGGTCCCTACGACCCTCCGGGGGGACTCAGTAATAAGTTCGTCTACGACACATCCTCTGAATCCGGCAAACCTCTGACGACGCATCAGTGGTATGACGGAACCCAGCGTCCATGGGAATTCAAGCGGGTGTGGCACCTCGAGCCATCGCTGACCGAGCCAGACACCGTCTACGCCGGGGTTGAGGACGCGGCCCTGTTTCGCTCGACCGACGGGGGACAGACGTGGCACGAGCTCGCGAGTCTGCGCAGCACAAAAGGTGAGCTCTGGCAACCAGGCGCAGGCGGGATGTGCCTGCACACGGTCATACTGGACCCGAATAGCCCACAAAGAATCTTCATTGCCATTTCAGCCGCCGGCGTGTTCAGGACCGATGATGCGGGCAAGACCTGGCGGCCGGCGAACCGCGGCCTGAAATCTCAGTACGAGCTTCCCGATCCCGAGGCGGAAGTCGGCCACTGCGTGCACAACATCGCGATGCATCGCTCGCGTCCTAACGTCTTGTTCATGCAAAAGCATTGGGATGTCATGCGAAGCGATGATGCCGGAGAATCCTGGCAAGAGGTGAGCGGGAATCTGCCGACTGACTTTGGTTTCCCTATCGCCGTGCATGCGCACGAGCCAAACACCGTCTACGTGGTACCGATCAAGAGTGATTCGGAGCACTTTCCGCCGGAGGGGAAATTGCGGGTGTATCGGAGTCGTTCAGGCGGCAATGAATGGGAAGCGCTCACAAAGGGTCTCCCGCAGCGCGATTGCTATGTCAACATCTTGCGCGACGCCATGGCTGTCGATTCGCTCGATCCCTGCGGTTTGTACTTCGGGACCACTGGAGGGCAGGTCTACGGATCCGCCGATGGCGGCGACACTTGGGAGCCTATTGTCCGGGATCTGCCGGCGGTCCTCTCCGTCGAAGTTCAGACACTGCCTTAAGACGTCGCTCGTCCATCGTGAAGCGTCGTTCGCCTGCGAGACAGACATTCCCCATTGATGGTGAGATACGCGATGATACGCTTCACGATAGACGAGATACGCTGCCTGCGTATCGAACAAAAGATAGGATCATGATACGAGTTGTCTTGCCGGCACATTTACGAACGTTGGCGCGCGTCCCCGGGGAGGTCACAGTCGACGTCCAAGGACCGGTGACGCAGCGCTCCGTCCTGGACGCGGTGGAGGCCAGCTATCCGATGCTGAGCGGAACCATCCGCGATCATGTCACGAAACGGCGGCGCGCCTTTGTGAGGTTCTTCGCGTGCGAGCAGGACCTTTCTCACGAATCACCGGATGCCTTGCTGCCCGAGGCGGTGGCCACAGGCGCAGAACCTTTGTTGATCGTCGGCGCCATGGCAGGCGGCTAGCGGTCGCCCACAGCAAGCCCTTCTCCCTCATCGAAGGATAAGCCATTCCTCCATCTCGACACATGAGCAGGCGACATGAGCCAAGAAGCGATCAATACTGCGCGTGAGGCGGTCAACGAAGTGTATCGGGCGGAGTCGCGCCGGGTGCTCGCCACCTTGATCCGGCTCCTCGGCGATTTCGACCTGGCCGAGGAGGCCTTGCACGAAGCCTTCGCCGCAGCGATGGAGCAATGGCCCGGTGACGGTCTGCCTGGCAACCCGCGGGCCTGGCTCGTGTCGACCGGCCGATTCAAGGCGATCGACGCGATGCGACGCCGGGCGCGCTACGATGCGACGTTGGGAGAATATGCGAGAGAACACGAGAGCCTCGTCACTGAAAGCGCCGAACCGGACAACCAGGACATCGACGACGATCGCTTACGGCTGATCTTTACCTGCTGCCACCCTGCCCTGTCTCCGGAGGCGCAAATTCCCCTGACGCTCCGTGAAGTCTGCGGTCTTACAACGGAAGAAATCGCCCGTGCGTTTCTCACCAAGCCGGCCACGATTGCTCAACGGATCGTCAGGGCAAAAGCCAAGATCCGCGACGCTCGCATACCCTATGAAGTACCGGCGCCGTCCCAATTGCCAGGACGGCTTGATGCCGTCCTCCGGGTCATCTACCTCGTCTTCAACGAAGGATATTCCGCGTCCTCGGGGGAAGCCGTGACGCGCGCCGAGCTCTCGGGCGAAGCAATCCGTCTCGGCCGGCTGCTTGTCGAGTTGCTGCCCGAGGCGGAAACGAGGGGCTTGCTCGCGCTCATGCTGTTACAAGAGTCACGACGGGCAGCTCGCACGTCCGCTGACGGTGACCTCATTTTATTGGAGCATCAGGACCGTTCGCTCTGGCACCGGGATCTAATTGCGGAAGGGCTGGCCTTGGTCACCCGGGCGCTCTCGACGCAACGCATTGGGCCCTATTCGATCCAAGCGGCGATTGCCGCGGTGCACGCCGAAGCGGCTGAGGCCGGGAAGACCGACTGGGACCAAATTGTTGGACTCTATGATGTGCTGACACGAATTGAGCCCTCCCCAATCGTGGAATTGAATAGGGCCGTCGCGGTCGCGATGCGCGATGGTCCCGTTGCCGGTCTCGCGCTCATCGAGGCCATTTTGAACCGCGGCGAACTGACGGAATACCACCTGGCCCACGCTGCCCGCGCTGACATGTGCCGTCGACTCGGACGGCATGCCGAAGCACGGACCTTTTATCAAAGAGCCCTCGCGCTCACCAAGCAGGAGCCGGAACGGCGCTTCCTGGAACAGCGGCTCAGCGCATTAGGTTGAAATCCGCCGCATGGTCCGGATGGAGGGACACTCCCCGTTTTCCAGGAGGTTGCAATCACTGTCGATTTTTCCTGCTCACGACGACTATCTTATGAGTCACGGTCAAACCGACGAACCATGAGAGGATCGCATGAAATACATGCTGCTCGTCTTCCATAATGAGCGGAGCTTTACAGAACTCGGCGAAGCGACACATGCAAACATGCTGGACGAGTCAATCCGGCTTGCACATGAGGTCGCCTCGAAGGGGCAATATCTGGCCGCGCCCCTGCAACCCACATCAACGGCTACATGCGTCAAGGTCCGTGACAATAAGCACGTGGTGACAGACGGCCCGTATGCCGAAACGCATGAGCAGCTCGCGGGGTACTTTCTCATCGACGTGAAGAATCTGGACCAAGCGATCGCCATAGCGGCCCGCGTGCCCGGTGCCCGCATCGGCACAGTGGAAATTCGGCCCATCAGAGATGTGCCAGGCCTGCCAGCCGTCCAGTAGCGCACATAGTCAACTCAAGAGAAGCCAAGGAACACCTGATGCCAAAAATCACACCCTGTTTATGGTTCAACGATAACGCCGAAGAGGCGGTGCGCTTCTATCTCTCGATCTTCAAGCATTCAAAAATGGGAAAAATCGCGCGATACGGTGAAGCTGGAGCTCGCGTCTCCGGACAGCCGAAGGGCTCGGTGATGACAGCCACGTTTGAAATCGATGGACAGGAATTCGTCGCGCTTAACGGGGGACCGATCTTCACATTCAATGAGGCCGTTTCGTTTCAGGTCGACTGTGCGACACAAGATGAAGTGGACTATTACTGGGAGGCCCTGTCGGTCGGCGGAGATCCGGACGCCCAACAGTGCGGCTGGCTGAAGGACAAATACGGCGTATCCTGGCAAATCGTCCCGACCGTGCTGCCAAAGATGATGCAAGACTCCAATCCCGAGAGGGCGGATCGCGTGATGCAAGCCGTGCTCCAGATGAAGAAAATCGATATCCGCACGTTGCAGCAGGCCTACCAATGACAACGGCAAGTGAAAAAGAGGCGATCCCAAGCAAGGTGAGGTGGGCGGGCTACGTCATGAGCGCCGTTCCGGCATTGCTGCTGCTTGTCAGCAGCACCATGAAACTGATGAAGCCCGCCTCCGTCATTGAAGGGTTTGCTCATCTGGGGTATGACGAGCATGTCGCGTTGGGCTTGGGCATCGTCGAATTGCTGTGTACGGTCCTGTATCTCGTTCCACGTACGTCCGTGCTGGGTGCCATCCTACTGACGGGATACTTGGGTGGTGCCACGGCGACACATCTGCGCATCGGCGAGCCGTACTACACTGCGATACTCCTGGGCGTCCTGCTCTGGGGAGGGTTGTTTCTCCGCGATGAGCGTCTGCGCCTGCTGATCCCGCTTCAGGAGGTAACTGCAGACTCGCACTGCCTAGGCCTTTTGCGAGGTGTGATCCCGTACGAGATTTGTTTCACTGTCCTCTGTCGATTTGGGCCCCTTCGTTCGACTAGTCTTGAGAAGCCCGGGGGCGGGCAGGATAGGAACCAAAGAGAAAGGAGCTTCCGCTATGCGTTTCATGATCATCGTCAAAGCCAGCAAGGACTCAGAAGCCGGAGTGATGCCCAGTGAAAAGCTGCTGGCCGACATGGGTAAATTCAACGAAGAACTGGCGAACGCCGGCATCTTGCTTGCCGGTGAAGGGCTTCACGCGAGCTCGAAAGGGGCACGAGTGAAGTTTTCCGGCAGCAAACGCACGGTCATTGACGGACCGTTTGCCGAAACCAAGGAGCTGATTGCGGGGTTCTGGCTGTGGAAAGTCAAATCGAAGGAAGAAGCGATCGAGTGGGTCAAACGCTGCCCCAACCCGCACAACGAAGACAGCGAGATCGAGATTCGTCAAGTGTTCGAGGCGGAAGATTTCGGCGCGGAATTTACGCCGGAACTTCGAGAGCAGGAAGACCGCGTTCGGGCGCAAGCCGCCAAGACCCGGTAATGGGATTATCGGCAGCGAACCAACGGAGGTGCACATGGGATATGTCGATGGATTTGTTCTGCCAGTGCCGAAGAAAAACTTGCAAGCCTACCGCCGCATGGCGCAGAAAGCAGGAAAGATCTGGCGAGAGCACGGCGCTCTCGACTATAAAGAGTGCGCCGGTGACGATCTCAAGATCAAGATGGGCGTTCCGTTTCCTCGTCAGATGAAGACCAGACCAAACGAGACCGTGGTGTTCGCATACATCGTCTATAAATCGCGAGCGCATCGCGACCGCGTCAATGCCAGGGTTATGAAAGACCCACGCATCGCCGGGATGGGCGATCTAAAAAGCATGCCGTTCGAGGTGAAACGCATGGTCTATGGCGGATTCAAAGTATTGGTTGATGCGTAGGGGTCTTGATCTCGCCATGGCCATAGTTTCAGTGGACCAACAACCAGCCGATCACATGAAGGAGGTCGTTATGCGTTTTTCGTTCATTCCCGTCACCTGTTTTGCTCTCGTGTTAATCGGATCTCCCGTCATAGCCAAAGAGAAGAAGGCAGAGAAACAGATGGACCCGCAGGCTATGATGGAACTCTGGAAGAAGATGGCCACACCAGGGGAGCCGCACAAATTATTTGCGACCCTGGCCGGAAATTGGACGACCACGACCAAGGAGTGGATGGAGCCAGGCAAGCCCCCGATGGAATCCACCGGCACGGCGGATATGAAGATGTTGCTCGACGGCCGCTTTCTCCACCAGGAATACAACGGTCAGATGATGGGCCAACCCTTCAACGGGATCGGCATCGACGCCTATGACAACATGACCAAGAAATATGTGACGGCCTGGATGGACTCCATGGGGACGGGGATTTTTATCATGGAAGGCACAGGCAGTCCCGACGGCAAAACCATCACGCTGAGAGGGTCGCACCCGGAGCCGGGTGGAGGCAAAATGACGCATCGGGCGGTGTGGAAGATCCTCGACAGCAACAACCAGACGTTCGACATGTATGGCGCCCATCATGGCGGCAAGGAAACGAAAATGCTGGAGATCGTCTATACCCGGAAGCAGTAGCCGCGCGACTAATCCGAGAGCCCGCGCGCTGCCCGGAACATACGAATTGACCCTAGGCAGGATAACGTGCTTGACTACTCCACGTTACTCATTGACAGGAGGAACGATATGTCACGCACGATAGGGCTGATGGTATTGACGCTGCTGCTGTCCGGATCTGGCGGCTGCAGTTACTTCTTTTATCCGCGCGCGGCAGACTACGCTGCGCAGGCAAAAGGAGCAACCACACTGGACACCATGATCAACCTGACGAATTTGATGGAAACGACGGCGGCCAAAGCAAAGGGAGGCAAGGGTGTCGACGTCCCGCTAGACGACTACCATAACCAGTTCCATGCCCTCCTAGACTCCTATTGCGATGTCCCAAAGGCACAGGCAGAAGACTCCGCAATACGATCTGGCCGTGACTCATAAAAAAGAGTTGACCGCCATCTTCTGGCGCCTCTGGAAATTCAAATACGATCAGCCGCAGCGCGATCAGCACCTGGATCTCTCGATCGCGGAATTGAAGGAGCTGCGAGAAACCTTGCAGACAATCAAGTAACCGGCGAGCGATCGACGGAGGGCACCATGGCGACCAACTTCGGACATGTCGAGCTTATTACCCAGGACCTCGACAAGGCGAAGGATTTCTATCAGAAGCTGTTCGGCTGGAAAGTCCACGATCTGCCGGATATGCCTTACTCGCTCTTCAATGAGCACCTGTTCCCCACCGGCGGCATGATGAAGAGCCCGCAACCCGGATCGGAATCCTTGTGGATCCCCTACATCGTGACGGATGACATCAGCGGTGTGACCGAAAAGGCCCGGAGTCTCGGCGCCACCATCCATCGAGAGGTCATGGTCGCCGGACAATACGGCTGGCTGAGCATCATCAACGATCCCACAGGAGCCACATTTGGGCTCTGGCAGCCCAAAATGCAACCGCCTCCTCCGAGAAGAAAACCAGCGACGAAACGCACCAAGAAAAAACCGAAACGCCGGCGGCGATAATCGCCCGGAGGATGGGGGAACCATGGCACGAGAGGCTTTGGCGTGCCGGACCGGATGAAGTACCTGCCGTTTTGTATCGTGTTGCTCATCAGCATGGGCGTGCCAGTCGGACACGCGACTATCGCTGCCGAGGTGTCCGAGCCAAAGAAGCTCTGGCAGGTGGCGCCCCTGCAGTCTGACCCAGCTCAAGCGCAACGTAAAGCCTGGGTGCTCCGCGAGCAAGACATCACGCTCGACTTACCGTTGCTGCAGATTTTGAAAGACCCCGCGGCAAGACCGCATCCCCGTGTGACCGTCGAGTTCTTCGACCGCAATCGTCATGAATTGGACATTACCTCGACCGTGTCACGCATCAACGAGACCGCGGTCATCCGCGGGACATTCAAGCCGCCTTCCCAGGGGGAGTTTACGTTAGTGGCCAGCGGCAGCCTGCTGGTGGGCAACCTGCAAGTGGGAGATCGCTACTATAAAATAGAGCATGCCGGGAACGGCCGGCTCCGCCTTTTGGAAGTGGACCCAAGTAAGGCTCCGCCCGAATAGCAACTGTCTACCTGAATCTTGATCTGACCTCCATTCCTCTCCAAAATAGGAGGAGAGGAATGGAGGTCATGCCAGACACGCTACTCGAACGCCACCTCTGGACCATCGGCCATTCGACGAGATCCATCGAAGAGTTCTTGGAACTGCTGAGATCTTACGGCATTCAGCGCCTCGTCGATGTGCGCACGATTCCGCGCTCGAGGCACAATCCGCAATATGATACTGAGGCACTGGCGACGCATCTGAAAAAGGCGACGCTCACCTACCTTCATATGCCTCAGCTCGGCGGTTTGAAGAAGGCCAGGAAAGATTCTGTGAATATTGGCTGGAAGAACGCCGGTTTTCGAGGTTACGCCGACTACATGCAGACGGGACAGTTCCAGGGCGCCCTTGAGCAGCTGATGGCCGAAAGTCGTGTAGGGACGACGGGCATCATGTGCGCGGAAGCGGTGCCATGGCGGTGTCACCGATCGTTGATTGCCGATGCACTGCTTATCCGGGGATGGGCGGTTCGGCATATCATGACGAAGACCAAGGCTGACACCCATCGGTTGACGCGGTTTGCCGTTGTCGAAGCAGATCGCATCACGTATCCGTCTGCCTTACCTTCCGCCGAGTCTTAAAGCATATGGGGTATCGCCTCCTCGCCGATATCATCGCGATGGTACATATTTTCTTTGTATTGTTTGTGATGTTTGGTGCGCTCTTCGCACTCCGATGGCCCGGCGCCCTGTGGATGCATGGACCGGCGCTTATCTGGGGACTCATCGTCGAGTTTGCCGACCTCGTATGTCCGCTCACGCCGCTGGAAAACCGGCTACATCTGTTAGCGGGTGAAGCCGGGTACAGGCAGGATTTTCTCTCGCATTGGCTATTGACTGTGCTTTATCCTGATTTTATCACTCGCGATTTCCGGTTCGCACTCGGTGGCTCGCTACTGCTTTTGAATTTTGGCCTCTATGCCTATGTTTGGAGGAAGAAGTTTGATCGGCGATGAAAACAAGAGACGTATCCTTCCCTTGCACAGGCGATGCGACTCGACTGCACTAAGCTGTGCGGCTGGGCAGGCATTTTTTCGTAAGCGGCTGTTGACCTGCTCGCCAAGCTCTTGCTAGATGAGTAAAGGCCACCTGCACATGGAGAGGCACCTCGGATAATATTGGTAGAGTCGGCTCATGCAATCACTCCTTGCTCGACGAAGTCCTCTAGCCCCTACAGAAGCGCAACTGCGACTTTTGGATGCGACTACCGCGTGCGAACCGTTTGATGTACCGATGGAGCAGGCCGGCCTCCGCCCGCTCAAAGCGACCGGCATCACGGTCCTTCAGCTCAATGTAGGGAAACTGTGCAATCAGACTTGTAAACATTGTCATGTAGACGCGGCGCCCGACCGTACGGAGAGCATGTCCCGTGAGACGGCAGCGCTCTGCATCGAGGCGTTGGCCAACACCGACATTCCTACCGTCGACATTACCGGCGGGGCGCCGGAGCTCAACCAGAACTTTCGGTGGCTGGTCGAACAAGCGCGGATATTGAAGCGTCATGTCATGGACCGCTGCAACCTGTCGGTCCTCTTGCTGCCAACCCAGGCGGATTTAGCCGAATTCTTGGCGGCTCACCGAGTCGAGATCGTGGCGTCCCTGCCCTATTACAAAGCGCAGCAGACAGACGCCCAACGCGGAGACGGTGTCTTCAAGAAATCGATCGAGGGGCTCCAACGGCTGAATCATGTCGGCTATGGACGACCCAATAGCGGGCTGATCTTGAATCTGGTTTACAATCCGGTCGGCGCCTTCTTGCCTCCAAAACAGGAAGCGATCGAATCGCAGTTTCGCAGGGAGTTAAAAAAACATCACGGAATCGAGTTCAATCGTCTCTACACGATCACGAACATGCCGATCAGCCGCTTCTTGGAATTTCTGGTTGAGAGCGGGAACTATGACGGCTACATGGAGCGCCTTGCGAACGCCTTCAATCCAGCCGCCGCAGCAGGCGTCATGTGCCGCTATACCCTCTCCGTCGCGTGGAACGGCACGCTGTACGATTGCGATTTCAACCAGATGCTGAACCTGCCCGTCGATCAACAGGTGCCCCGACACATACGAGATTTCGATCCCCTGGCGCTAAATGATCGACCAATCGTCACGCGGAATCATTGTTACGGCTGCACCGCCGGTTCTGGCTCGTCCTGTGGAGGCTCTGTCACCGTCTAGCCGCGCTGCACCACGCTCTGTCAGCCCCCGTCCGTGTTGCGAAGGCATCGGCACTCTGCTATGGTGTCGCCCGTTCTGAGGCAGTAAACCTTCCGCTATCGCCGCATGGTCTGGGATCCCAAAGACCCGTGGAGCAAGAAAAGCGACCCGCTTGAAGACGCGCTCAGGCAGGCGCAGCTGCAATTCAAGAACTTGCTTCCTAGCGGCGGATTCAGAAACATCCTCTTGGCCGGGCTCCTCATCTTTCTGGCCTGGCAAAGCGCCTTCATCATTGCACCGGATGAAGAAGGGGTTGTGAAGCGCTTCGGCATCCCCGTGCGGTCAGTCGGTCCCGGCCCCCATTTGAAGATTCCAATCGTCGAGTCGGTGCTGCAGCCAAAAGTGGCGAAACTCCACCGCGTCGAAATCGGCTTTCGCACGGATCGCCAAAGCCGTCAGCAGATGGTTCCGCAGGAAGCCTTGATGCTCACCGGTGACATGAACATTCTGGCGATCGAGTTCATCGTCCAGTACAAGATCAAAGAAGCCGTGAACTTCTTGTTCAGCGTCGCCGACATCCATGACACGATCGGCAAGGCGGCGGAAGCTTCCATGCGTGAGGTCATTGGCAAGAGCAAGATCGACGAGGCCCTGACGACCGGGAAAGCGCAGATCCAGCAAGACACACAGGATCTGCTTCAGAAGATCTTGGATCAGTATCAGGCCGGCGTGCAGATCGCCGCCGTTCAACTCCAGGATGTGGATCCCCCCGAAGCTGTTGCCGCCGCCTTTAAAGATGTCACCAATGCGAAGGAAGACCGTGAAAAGTTGATCAATCAATCGATCGGCTATCGCAATGACATCCTGCCGAAAGCGAAAGGTGAAGCGGCCCAGATGGTGAATCAGGCCAAGGGCTATGCACAAGCGCGCTTGAATCGCGCCCAGGGCGAAGGCAACCGCTTCCTGGCCACCCTGCGAGAATATAATCAAGCGCGGGATACCATCAGCAAACGGATTTACATCGAGACCATGGAAGACATTTTGCCGAAGATGGAGAAGATCATCATCGATGGAAAGGCCGCCGAGCGGCTGCTCCCCTACTTACCAATCGACCGCTTCTCCAAGAAGCCCCCCGTATCGACGGAGGGACGCCAGCCATGAGCAAGCAGGGCTTGACCATTGCGGTCATCGCCGTCTTAATTGGCCTCTTGGTGCTGGGCGCCTCGCCGCTGTATGTCGTTGATGTCACCCAGACGGCCATCGTCGTACAACTGGGCAAGCCGGTTCGCACCGTCATGGAACCCGGCCTGTACGTGAAGGTGCCTTTCGTTCAGGATGTCACCTACTTCGACAAGCGCCTTCTGGATTACGATTCGGATGCCCAAGACGTCATCACTCAGGACAAGAAAACGTTGTTGCTAGACAACTTCGCCAAGTGGCTGATCAACGATCCATTGAAGGTCTACCAGAACTTCCAAAGCCAGCGCGGAGCGCTGCAGCGGCTTCACGACATCATTTATTCCGAGTTGCGGGTGGAATTGGGCCGACACGATCTGGCGGAGATCGTGTCGACGGCGAGAGCCGAGCTGATGAAGGTCGTGACCCAGCGGGCCAATGAAAAGGCCTCGGCCTACGGCATCACGATTCAGGACGTGCGGATCAAGCGGGCGGATCTGCCGCAGGAAAACGAAAAAACGGTCTTCCAACGGATGCAGGCGGAACGGGAGCAACAGGCGAAGCAGTATCGTGCCGAAGGCGCGGAGGAAGCCCAAAAGATTCGATCCGACGCGGAAAAAGACCGTGAAATCATCCTGGCGCAAGCCTATAAGGAATCGGAAGAGCTTCGCGGTTCCGGCGACGCGAAAGCCTTTCGGATTTATGCCGACGCCTACCGGCAGGACCCTAAGTTCTTTGACTTTACCAGGTCGATGGAAGCGTACAAGAAGAGCTTCGATGACAAGTCCACGATCATCATGACCCCGGATTCAGAGTTTTTCCACTACCTCAAGCAACGCTGATCGCCTTACGACAGCCCCACCGTTTCGCCGGTTTGCGGATCGAGGCCGATCCGTTCCCCCGCCGGTTTCTTCGGCAGCCCAGGCATCAGCTGGATTCCGGAGCAGACGGCCGTGAGAAACCCAGCGCCTGCGAGCAACCGCACTTCTTTGATCGGCAGGGCAAACCCGCTGGGACGGCCTTTCAGCGCCGGATCGTGCGAAAGTGACAGCGGTGTCTTGGCCATACACACAGGCAGTTGCTCATAGCCCAACTGCTTGGCGAGCTCCATTTGCTCTTCAGCCTGCGGCTCGAATGAGACCCCTGACGCCCCATACATCTTCATAGCAATGGCTTCGATCTTCTTCTTCGTCGGCCAAGACTGATCATACAAATAGGAAAAGGATGAGCGCAAACCGGCGGCCCGGATCACCGCCCGGGCGAGTTCTTCTGATCCCTTTCCGCCGTCCACATAATGGGTGGAAATCGCCGCTTCGGCAGCACCGGCCTTACATGCCTGTGCCCGCAGCCATTCCAATTCTGAGGTCGGATCGTCTTTGAACGCATTGACGGCCACGACGACTGGAATACCATGTGCCTTGACGTTGGCAATGTGTTGTTCCAGATTTGCAAATCCTCGGGTGAGGGCCTCCTGGTTCGGACCGGAAAGGCTGACCGGAACCGGCGACCCTGCTTTCACCACGCCTCCACCACCATGCAGCTTGAGCGCACGCAACGTCGCAACGACGACGGCCGCAGCGGGGACGAACCCCGACAGCCGGCATTTAATGTTGAAGAATTTCTCAGCGCCCAGGTCGCTCCCAAAACCGGCTTCTGTGACCACATAATCGGCGCACCGCAAAGCCATGGCGTCAGAGATGATCGAACAATTACCGTGCGCGATGTTGCCAAACGGCCCGGTGTGGACGAATGCCGGCGTCCCCTCGAGAGTCTGAACCAGATTGGGCAGCAGGGCCTCCTTTAAGAGCACGGCCATGGAGCCCGCGCAGGATAAGTCTTCCGCTCGAACCGGTTTTCCGTCCGTCGTCACTCCGACGACGACTTCGCCAAGCCGGCGTCTCAAATCAGCCTGGCTCGACGACAGAGCCAGGATCGCCATGACCTCCGATGCTTCGGTAATCACAAATAGCGCCGGACGCCGCGCGGCGCTCTCATCGAGCGAGATGTGGCGGAGCGCCCGGTCGCTGACATTCAAGGACCGTGGCCAGGACAGGCGAGACGGATCGATGCCTAGTGCATTGCCGTGAAACAGGTGGTTGTCGATAAACGCCGACAACAAATTGTGACTGGCCGAAACGGCGTGGGCATCTCCCGTCAAATGCAGATTGATATCTTCCATCGGGAAGACCTGAGCGCGGCCACCTCCGGTTCCACCTCCTTTGATGCCGAATACTGGTCCGAGCGACGGCTGGCGCAGCGTCACCACAGCACGTGTGCCGACCCTGCAGAGTCCCATGGCCAACCCGATGGATGTCGTCGTTTTTCCTTCTCCCAACGGCGTCGGATTGATGGCCGTCACCAAAATGTATTTTCCCTGCGGCTTGCCTTTCAGGCGCTCCAGCGCCGAGAGAGCCACTTTCCCCTTGTACCGTCCATAGGGATGCAGTTCCTCCGGCGAGAGCCCGAGGCGTTTGGCAATGTCCTGGATGGGGAGAGGTCGATACGCTCTCGCAATCTCGAGATCGGTCATGGGATTGACTAGAGGGGGAGGTGATGCCAGTGGTGGAGTATCATCCCGGTCCCGATCGGGCAAAACAATACGCGCTATGTCAGACGACTAGCGCGTGACCGCCCCGCTCGAAGACCGTTCAGTCGAGAATGTACTTGGCGGGATCAAATGTCTGGCCGTTCACCTTGACCATGTAATGAAGATGTGGGCCAGTGGCGAGCCCGCTACTTCCAACCAATCCCACCACATCGCCACGCTTGACGCGCTGCCCTTCCTTCACTAGAGCCTTGGCCATATGTCCGTAGAGTGTTTCAATGCCGAAGCCATGATCCAGCTTGACGACGTTTCCCAGTTTGGAATCAAATCCGACACTCGTGACACGACCCTGTGCCGGGGCCTGCACCGGGGCATTGGCTGCAGCCCCGATATCCAGCCCATCGTGCCATGCCGGCTTTTCGGTAAAGGGCGACACGCGTGGTCCGAATCCCGAAGTCACCCAGCCTTTGACCGGCCAGATGGAAGGGGTAGCAGCCCAGCGTGAGGATTTCTGTTCGGCAGCGAGGGAGAGTTCCTGAAGGGTTTGTTCTTGCACATCCGCTTCCTTGGCAAGCCAGACGATACCTTCCTTGACAGCGGCCACGAGCTCTTGTTCGTCAAGATCCTTTGTTGACCTTAAGGCGTTTGACTCACTGAGGGCATCCACGGCGCTCGACTGCTGAACCACGGCACCGCCGCGAATGAGCTTGTCCGGGGAACTCAGCGTGCTGCCCTCGGGAAGGGGAGTCTCTTCACCACCTCGCCCGTTTAATTGGTCACCCGTCTTAGGCATCTCAATACCCAGCATGACCCGAAGGCGTTGGTTGACCTCCTTCATGCTGGTCAGCCGCTTTCTCAGGTCATCGACTGCTGTCGAGAACGCCACGGTCTGCTGGCGGGCGCTGAGCGCCTCGGTCCGGAATGCCGACAACTCCCAGACTTCCCCTGTCCTGACAACGTAGTGGGAGATCACTAGGACATCGGCCGCAAGCAGAATTGCCCCTACAATCAATATCTTACGAACAAATTTTCTTGGGAAGCTAAACCGGAGTGGTTTGGCGGTCGAACCGCGGAAAATCACTACAGTATAAGAATCGTTGGATTCAACGCCGCTCACTTGTCCCATGTCCTTCACCCCCTGCTGCAAGGGTGTCCCTCCACATGCCCAGATCTGATTTCGAGTGTACCCATCTAGGCAGCATTGGTCAACCCCTCAATTGGTAAAGAATGACGCATCGGGAACTCAATCAATAGCGGTTTCTTGATGCACCCACGCTATATATCGAGGCAATCCTTTTGCCACGTCCAACGCAATAATCTCGGGAACTTCGTATGAGTGCATCGACCGAACAACATTTGCCAGGGCATCGTACCGGCGCTGGGTTGTCTTGAAGATCAGCAGTGCCTCCCGGCTTTTCTCCATGCGCCCTTTCCACCTAAAAATCGACGTCACGGACGAAAGGATATTCGCACAGGCTGCCAATTTCTTCCTCACGACTGCTTGACCGATACGCACCGCTTCCCGATGATTCGGCGTCGTGATCAGGACGACCAGAACCTGACCATCCGACTTTCTCATGTGGCCGACCTTACAAAAAATCCTAATGCGCGGCAACGGCCACAAGGACCTTTAGCCTCTACCTTGAGCAAGTCTCGTGCCCTACCTAGAAACATAAATGATACAGATCCAGTATTTTCAAGTATTTACGCCATATTTTTTTGAATGTTCCGGTCCGGACCCCTGAGGAGAGATCCGTAGGACATGACTGATCGTGCAGTAATCCGTAACAAAAATGAACAATTATTGTCCTCAGGTGAACTGCGTAACGCGTCCCAGTTAGGTCGACACAGCGAAGGAGGCTTGTGCATATACGGCTCCATACCGGCGAGCCAGATTGACAGGCTTTTCGAGGCTCACTTATGATGCCGCAAAAGGAAACATCGGAGGCGATCATGGGCTACACCATCACTCCCACTGAACTCAAAAGCCGGCTCGATAAAGGCGATCAACTCGTTCTCCTGGATGTGCGGGAACAATGGGAATTCGATCTGGCCAAGCTGAAAGGGTCGACGCTGATCCCCTTGGCAACACTTCCCCAATCGCTGGGTAAACTCAACCGCGATACCGAAATCGTTGCGATTTGTCATCATGGGATGAGAAGTGCTGACGCGACCAATTTCCTTCTCCAACAGGGTTACTCCAACGTGAAGAACCTTGTGGGTGGGATCGATGCCTGGTCAGCGCAAGTGGATC
>CAWCEG010000044.1:0-112992 GCA_963794505.1 uncultured Nitrospiraceae bacterium | reverse complement strand
TGGCCCGACTGCCGGTTCGCTGCGTCTCTCTCTCGGCCAGGCGCTCCAACGCCTTTAGGTCCGGTCATCGAGGGGCAGCGATGTTCGCTTCATTGTCATCGTGGTATTGTATTACACAGGTAATAACAAGTAAACTACGTTCAGGGACTGATCGGGCTCATTAGAAGTCAACGGGACAATGCCCTATGGCTTTGGCGCTGTCATCACGAATGAGGATGAGGGCCTTTCACTCTCTGTTAGGTGTGGCCGGTGCGGCCGCCGCTCTTGCAGACGCTCGACTCGCCAAAGACTCGGGATGTTTTCCTGAGGTTGCTGGGATGCTATCCATGGCGCTGTACTGCTTGCGGAGCACGCTTCTATCTCTCCAGAAATATTGAGTGATGCCGGTCTGAACAAAGGTGTCTGGGCGAAGATTAAGCCAATTTGTCAAACTAGGGTTCTACCTAGGTGTACCTTAACCTGACCTAAATTAGTATTTGTTTGTTACCGGTTAAATGTCCTTAGAGTTATTGTCCTAGGGATCAGTTAAGAGATGAGACGAGGCAACCATCATGTCGAGTCTTTCAGGGCGATCCATGTTAGCCGGGTGCTCGTTGTCATCTCATATTCTGTTTGGAGCATTTAGCTATTCACGCAATCTTTGGCCGATTGAGATACTCCGCCAGATTAAGGATTCTTCCATTGTGCACGCCACTGACCAGACTATCGCGCTCAGTCAAGAAGATTCATTGGGTCGATTAATATTTTACCCAAACAAGCGCCAAGTCGAGTGTCCCATTCAGTCCAAGGGGACTGGAGTCCTGCTTATTATGGGTCAATCAAATGCGGCAAATCATGGCCAAAAGAAATTCACGACTCGATATCCAGACCGTGTCGTCAACTATTTCGACGGTAGTTGCTATGTTGCGTCTTCACCGCTTTTAGGGGGATCAGGTCACCTCCGGCGAACTCATCACTCCGCTCGCGGATCAGTTAATATCAAAGGGTACCTACAAACATGTCGTCATCGTCGTCGCTGCAATAGGCGGGTCGCCCATATCGCGATGGCAACCTGATGGCGACATTAACGATGTCCTTACCTCTCTCCTCAAAACAGTCCAAACTAAATTTCGCATTACTGATGTGATCTGGGATCAGGGCGAAGCTGATTTCCTACTTAAGACCACGGCAAAGGTGTATGTCCGCACGTTCCGTTCATTAATCGGCACTCTAACGGAACTCAAAGTGACTGCTCCAGTCTTCATCGCTATCGCCTCACGAGGGTGCCAGTCGAGCACATGGACTGAGATCAATCCGGTGGTCATTGGACAGAACCAGTTGATTGACAACCAGACAATCTTCTTGGGTGCCGATACAGATCAATTAGTGGAGTGGAAGGACCGGTATGATCACTGTCACTTTAGCGAATCAGGTCAGCTAAGAACTGCAGAAGCTTTTGCTAACTCCATAAGCGCTGTCAAGAATCGTGTCGCCTCTAAAAACACGGTGACAAGCTAGAGCCAAAACACGCATGCGGCCATGATTCGCCTCGTCGTGGGATGGGCACAGGCCGGGTCTGTAAGCCACTAGCGCCAAGCGTTGCTCCTTCACGCCTCACGTAGTACATCTCAAGTCGCTTTAGACATGAAAAAAAATATGGCGGTCCTTTGTGGTCGTAAACTTCGGGGACGTGACCTGCTTGAGATTCCGCATCTCTATTGGTCTCCATACCGGCCATGAATTTTAAAATCAAACTGGGGCCCCATTTGAAAAAATATTGAGTGAGCGTTCATGGCCTACGCCCCCTCATCCTTCTCCTTTTCCTCTGGTTCATCCTCATTGAACTTCTTATGTCCTTCTCCTAATTGAGGCGTGTTACCTCCAAGCGTTACGCTTTCGCCCTTCGGTGTGCCCAATTCCTCCTCGGATTGCAGAATGATCTTTCCTAAGACGCCAACGTTCGCCGTCGAAAGATTGCGCTCTGATCGCTCCTTGTCGTAAAGCGTGCCCGCCTGGACATTGAGGGTCATGAGTACCGCTCAATGTCAAAGAACCCGCCTTCATCCGAGAGGATCGCCAGCCGCTCGCCATTGTCAGCCATCATGATGCCGAGCTTTTCAGGCGTCACGTCTTGCGCCCATAAACTTGGCAGTGTCGGCACTGCTGGTATGGTGGTTTCAAGCTGGTGATCTCCTGTTTTATGCGCTCAATATCCTCAAAATCCTCAGAATTCGAGAGGCGAGAACGCAAGGACTTCACGCGGGCTTCAGTCTGTGGCCCGCTCTGATTCAATGGAAACCCGTTTGCGCTTTCGCCTCCTCGCACAGCGCCCATTCTTTCTTCCGTAAGGGAGCGGTCATTGCTGTGTGGACGGCGGTTTTCCGGTTCCCGGATTGAAGGGCAGGAATCGCCCAGATGCACAGCGGTTCCACATACCCCGGCTCCATTTCCGCCTCAAATACCTGCTGACAACTGGCTGCGACTGTGGCGAGGCCCATCAGGGCGAAAAGTTCGACGGGCGTCTCCGTGAACCTGGCGAGGTCGGCGATCATCGGCCCCAGTGGAGAAGGAAACGTATCAACGGTAAGCTCAGGTAAGCTGATCTCATCCAAGGGAATGACGGTTGGAAACACAACCGGCTCATTCAGATTGATCTGATAGAAGCGGGGATTACATGACCATTCGTTTGTGGGGAATACGTTTCCGCCACATGCTTCAAGGCTTCATTGATCGAACGTTCACCATACGTCTGCTCGCCCCGCCGCTCATCCCACTTATCCTCGCATCAAGCCCGGAGCGCCTAAACAGTCTGTCGAGCTGGCCGGCGTCCTGCGTGTAGAACTTCAATTGCCCAAGTAAGGCAAGGTCAGCATCAGACTGGGACTGGTACCCGTTCCAATCTCCACCGCCAAAGCGCTTTAAACTTGGCTGCGTTCTCCGCTGCCTGGCACTTTGCCAGAACGTCATCATCCGAGAGATGTACGGCTACTGCTTTGTTTCGCTGGCGTGGCTGGCGGGATCGGCTCGGCGAGGCAGCGTGCGTGGAATGCAAGTAACTGTCTGGTTCGTTCCTCCACAGTTGCTGGTGTTCCCTCGAGGTGTTGACCTGTGACGGTAAAGAACCGGCCATACCAATACGCTTCGATCCTTCCTTTTTTCATCCGTCCGGCCGGCAGTTCACCGATCACATCGGCCCATGGTTCCAGCACACCACTTTCAGGGTCTTGGCATTTATCGAGATCAATGCCGGTGATGCCGGAGTCCTGGGTAAAGACAAATCCAATCCCTAAGCTTTCTGCGGTGAACGCTTTCATCACCGCTGTTGGAAAATCAGTCCATGTGTCTGGATCAGTCGAGCTGGCATGGCATCCTGTCTCGGCACAGACGGGGATTTTCTCGATACGTTCACCGTTCAGAATCGCTTTCCAATTCACCCATTGTGGTAAGCTCTTTGAGAGATCTGGGATCAAGCTCTCGTTGAAGGAAAGACTAGCCGTTATCATTGGCGAGGCCCTCCTTCCCTTGTTCGTCAGCTATCTCGTCAATCTCTTGGACGACGGCGTCCATCTCTAAGGACAATGTTGGCTCAAAGATTTCGGTCATCTGTGCTTCCAGTCCACCTAATGCACGACGGAGAATGGAGCCGACAGATTCAAAATCATGGGGCTTGCACTCAGTTGGGCATTTCGCTAAAGTGCTCAGGCTTGCTTCCACCTTTCAGGTTTTGCTTGGCCCGGGGAGTTCGCGCTCCCCGGCCAGCGTTCTCTTGGATCTCTCCTAAAATTTGCTTCATCAAGTGATCGATGGTGTGAGTCGCCTGTTGCTGCGGCTGCAAGAAGGCCTCGAGGTCTTGCTGGCGGATAAAGATAAGACGGCCACGTGGAATGGGCTGGACAAAGCGTAGGCCCTTGGCCATCCACCGCCGGACGGTGCGAGTGCTAACGCCTTTGACACTGGCAATTTCTTGGATTGAGAAGCCTGGCGAGAGGGGAGGCCTGGTCATTGACTGGCCTCGTCTGAAGCAATCGCAGGCGGGCTCAAGAGCTGGCTTATGGTCCGTTCGTCGAACCGTAGCCTGCCATTGAGCCGAAGAGGCTGAATGCGACCGTCACGACCCAGCCGTACACGGTTCGTGGAGATACCCTGCACAGAGCAGAGACTTATTTAAGATTGAGTAGGGAGGGGAAGGTTTGTGGCATTTGGACTCCTTTAGGGATGGCAGTTGCCATTCGCCGGGGAGACCCAAAATGGAAAGGGTGTGCCGGGAAGAATACTATTTGATCTAGTCAAGGACAGCTTTTCTGAATTGAATCGCTTCGCGCTATTACGCCGCCCTTGTCGATGCACGCACAATCATGCGTATAGTTAACACCTACACGCTTTTGCTGAGCTTGTCAAGCCAACAGGCAAAGAGAGAATCTGATCAGAGCTTTTACAGCAAAAAACGGTTGCGTCAGGATTGCATTGTTGCGCATCCGTGTCACATCGTGGTCATGGGTGGAAATCGGAATAAGACAACTGGCGCGGGATTCTGGAATATCGAGGGACTCTCATACGTTTTCAAGACCGGCACGTTCGGCCGCTCCGTCACCCCTCCGACATTTCTTTTCAGGCACTTACTAACTTCAGCGTTTCTGGCGTAGGGACCAACGTAGGGGAATTCCGCGCGAGGCTTTCCACGGCCTCCGCCTTCCGCGAAGGTCTGACGTGTCGTAGCGTTCAAGCATTCTTAATCGGACCAGCCGCCCAGTTCCTGGACCGTCCGTAGGTCCACGCCGTTCTCTATTGAGACTGGCCCCTGACACGCCGAATGAGATCGTCGAACGGCATGATACGGTTTTCCGTCCGGCTTGGCAAACCTTGCGTTTACGAACTTTTCTGGCATATGGGGAGCGGTGACGTCGTCAGGACAATAGTCCATGAGACAGAGTGGGACCCAGTCGGACCGGGTAGTATCAGACAATCTCTGTGGGAAATCGCCCGCGATGAAGTACCGCAAAGACCAACGATGAAGGATTTGTTTTCCCTGCGCGGGATCTTCTGGGCCTCAGAAGGCTTTCAATGAAGCTATGGATACATGCGAACTGCTGGTCCCATCTTCACTGCGTACGACCGGCCTTTACAATCTATGCAGACATATCGCAGCACCCAATTCTCTTCTTCAAGGGAATCGCACGGTCGGGCAAGAGGACACCTTCACACTCACAGCACTTCAGCGGATCACTTTTTGTGGTTTCCATGTTTTGCGAGCGTATCGGAGAATCAATATCAAATAAATCCCTCGTAAGCGGTATGAGAAGGCAATGATGGGCACATTGAGAGGCGAGGGCGCTAGGCCCTTGCGGAATTGATGGACCAATCATTGACAAGTCGTGATCGCAGGGCTCTCGCCGGGACCGAGCGGGCTGCACGCCGAAACTTGCAGCACAGGCGCATGAAACCCAGCCCGGATGACTCAGCGAATTCGTTCGGGGAAGCAGACCGGGGAACAGACGCGCAACGAGGAGGGATCGGGAAGCGCGAGAGACTAGGACAGTCGGCTCAGATCATCACGAATCACGCGAGTCCGAAGAGGCACAGGAGTCAAGCGCTATTATTATGAAGTATGAAACGAATAGCATATGTACAGCTCCAGATGCTGCGAGGGCCGCGAGCAAGGTCGGAGAGAATCGAAATTGGGCCGTTTGACGCGGCGTCAGGTTCGTGATACAGTCCGACACCGTACGAGCGTACTGTGCCTCGCGCTTCCCAGCTCTCCCTCCTTGTTTTCGCGCGATCCCTCTCCATGCTGCTCTTACGCGTCCTGCCTGGGGTGATGTCCGTCGGTTGTGGAAAAAAGAATCGCTGTCGGTTTGAGCCCAGCTTGTGTTCGGTGCATTTGACACGCAGAACAGGAGTGTCTTGATGAAAATCACGAAAAAAAATAGAAGGACGTATAAACCCAAAATTCGATGGGACCTGCTTGGCTTGTCTGACCCCAATGCTACCGAATCGATTACCTCTATCGAAACAATCAGGCGAGAGGTGTCCTTGCTGGCGAATCGGGGATTTGGACAGGAGACCATCTTGCGGTCAGCAGCTGAGGCCACGAAAGGACGAGGCCGTGGCCGTCAACCCGGTGGAAACCGAGCTCGGCGCCGTGGGGCAACTGAATAATCTCCGTGCATCCCCACCGCGGAGTGCAGCGGCAACAGTCGGCTTTCCTCATCTAGTCTAAGGAGGATGCCATCGCACGAGGCAACTCCACACTCGCGAAACGTGATCGGGAAAAAGCCCTTCAGAGGCAGCGCCAGGAAAAGCAAGCCAAGCGAGCGCTGCGCAAGGCTCAGAAGGCTTCGCGCCCCTCTCCCGCCGAAGGAGAAGATCCAGATTTGGCAGGGCTACAATGGGGACCGCAAGCTCCGTTGTTCTGAATTCTGAACCAACCGGAAGTGCTGGGCAGACCCCTATGGGAAAAAGGGTCTTTTCCGTCGGCAGTCTCGCTGATACGATCTGCGAGTGGCATCTCCAGCACCTCTTCGAGGCAATACGGAGTAATTTCGCATGCACACGTCGTTCGCCATAAGTACAAATGGCAAATCGGCCGGCTATGGATTCGTTGAGATAGGATCCGGCGAACAGGCACTGCATGCGGTGCTCGCGCTGGAAGGAACCGAAGTCGCTGGCGGGTGCGCTCAGGTCTCTATCACACCGTACTTGTCTCGATGCTAACAAGGGCTTGCACCGCCACAGGAAAGGGGAATCCTTGCCTCGTCTGAACCTAGACCCGCTGTTCACCTTTCAAGATGGATCGCATCTCGTGATCAGCACGGAGTGTTCAAAAGAGGGCACGTTTTCATGCACACTGTACACGGCCCTGATCTCAGCCGACGATGGCGCAGCCTATCGGATCGTTTCCACTCATCTTGAAGCGGAGACATGCCTCAGAGCTCAAGCATATGCCTACGAGCACGCCGTTCAACTGTATCCGCGCACGGCCCATACCATGAAGAAGCCACCCTACCTCATATGGCACGGACCGCAAGCGCTTGGCATAACATGATCCGTTGCTAATTGTTGCAGGAACTGCTACATTAGCGCCACTTTCATCGCGGCGGGCCTCGCATGAAAGATGAACTGATACGGCCCATCACCGATGTTGTTGTCATCGAGAGTTTGATCGGAAGCCTGACCTTAGCCGCCTGTCATCTAGCGTCTTCGGCCCTCTCCTTCCCTCGTGATCGTTCTCGAGTTTCAGACAATATCATTTCAGAAGGAGGAACCCCCATGGGTTCAAAACTATACGTTGGCGGCCTGCCATATGCGGCCACCGAGACGCAACTCACCACCTTGTTTGCCGCACACGGCACCGTCGAGTCGGCGCGTGTGATCGCGGATAAGTTTACCGGACAGTCACGCGGCTTCGGCTTTGTGGAGATGTCGACAAAAGAAGAGGCCCAGGCGGCCATTACCGCCTTAAACGGCACGCAAATGGACGGCCGGTCCTTGACCGTAAATGAAGCGAAACCAATGGAACCGCGTTCTGGCGGAGGCGGTCGGTCCAGCGGCTCTGGCCGGGGAAACGATTTCGGTGGTCGGAATCGGTTTTAGGTGCTGAGGATTTGGCAGGGAGGGGCGCCTGACCAGGCGCCCCGTCTTTCTCCGCCGTCCGATTGCTTTCCTTTTCTCCTGATTTTGGTGATGCTTAACGACGCACGTTCGGCCGCCCCGCAACACTCCTAATATGATCTCTCATTTGGTCGCTTAGTTCTGGCGAGCACCTTCTATCCTACTCATTTTTGATCCGGTCCATTCCTCCTAGATAGGGCCGCAACGCCTTCGGGATGATAACTGATCCATCCGGCTGCTGATAGTTTTCCAGGATCGCAACGAGGGTCCGCCCGACCGCGAGTCCTGAACCATTCAGTGTATGGACGAACTCTGTTTTCGAATCCTTTTTCCCGCCGGCGCCTTTACAACGGATAGCAGCCCGCCTTGCCTGAAACGCCTCGAAATTGCTGCAAGATGAAATTTCGCGGAACTGGTTCTGTGAAGGAAGCCAGACCTCGAGGTCGTACGTTTTGGCGGCAGAAAACCCTATGTCGCCGGTACAAAGCGTCACGACGCGATAATGAAGTCCCAGTCGCTGGAGGACCGTCTCGGCATGTCCGGTGAGCCGCTCCAGCTCCTCATAAGAATTGTCGGCTTTGGTGAAGGCGACCAATTCAACCTTGTTAAACTGATGCAGACGGATCAAGCCTCGCGTGTCCTTGCCATACGACCCGGCCTCCCGACGAAAACAGGGGGTATAGGCAGTGTAGCGAATGGGAAGGGCCGACTCGCTTAGGATTTCGTCTCGATGCAAGTTGGTGACCGGGACTTCGGCGGTCGGTATCAAGAAATAGTCCTCGTCGCGAAGGCGAAATAAATCCTCTTCGAATTTCGGCAGCTGCCCCGTCCCAGTCATGGCCGACCGATTGACCATGAGCGGTGGCAGGACTTCCCGATAGCCATGTTCGGACGTGTGAAGATCCAGCATGAAATTAATCAGCGCCCGCTCCAGTCTTGCTCCGCCACCGGTCAGGACGGCGAACCGGGCACCGGCGATTTTTGCCGCACGATCGAAATCCAGAATGCCGAGGCGCTCGCCGATGTCCCAATGCGGCTGCGGAGGAGCCGGAAATGCGGGAGGCTGGCCCCAACGGCGGACTTCGACGTTTTGTTCCGAGCCGGTTCCGACCGGGACTGTGTGATGCGGGACATTGGGAATCCGTAGGGCGATCTCATTGAGACTCTCCTCGATCGGAACGGAGCGCCGATTCAGCTTCGGCAATGCGCTCGCCGAGCTGCTTCATGGCGGCCACGGCGGCATCGGCTGGCTGTTTCTCCCGTTTCAGCCTGGCGACTTCTTCGGACCCTTTCTTCAGATCCGCTCGGAGTTGTTCCACTTGGAGGGTCAAGCCGCGCCGTTCGTCGATCAGTTTACGAAGGGTGTCCCATTGGACGTCTCGGCCGCGGGTTGCGAGGCGACCTTTAATGTGATCCAAATTGTCGCGGAGATCGCGTAAATCGTACATGAGATGAGCATTCCGGATGAGCGGCTGAAATCTAACATCGAGGTGGCGAGGAGTCAACGAACGGCGCGTGGCGAGCCCCGTTGACAGTCGCGCGGCGAAGAGAGACCATGAGGACATGCGCGCGATCTCCAATCCCCCTAACCCGTATGAGTCCACGCATCGAGATTTGCTCGAACCGGCTTCATCAACGCGGCTCGAGCTCTATGATGACGCGACCAGAGAAATTTTAAGCCGCAACGACAGCCCGGATCTGTCTTTTCGATGGAGCGTCAATCCGTATCGGGGGTGTTTTCATGCCTGCGCATACTGCTATGCCAGACCGACGCACGAATATTGGGGCTTCGGCGCGGGAACTGATTTCGAGTCGAAGATCGTCGTCAAGCGCAACGCGCCAGAATTGTTGCGCCGGGCCTTCGAGAAACCGTCCTGGAAAGGGGAGTTGATTGTGTTTTCCGGCAATACCGATTGCTACCAGCCGATCGAGGCGTCGCTCGAATTGACCCGTTCGTGCCTGGAGGTGTGCGCGGAATATCGGAACCCCGTGGCCATCATCACGAAAGGGGTGTTGGTCCTCCGCGATTTGGACATCCTGAAGCGGTTGCAGCAGGAAGCCTGGGTGAGGGTCTATTGCAGCATTCCCTTTGCCGATGATGAAGTAGCCCGGCGGGTTGAGCCGCAGGCTCCAACGACCCGGAAGCGGCTTGATGCCATGGCCCGTTTGTCCGATGCGGGGATCCCGACCGGGATCTCTATTGCCCCGATCATTCCCGGTCTCAACGATGAAGACATCCCGGATCTCCTGCACCGCGCCCGGCAAGCCGGCGCCAGACAGGCGATGCATACGCTGTTGCGGCTGTCGACATCGGTGGAATCGGTGTTTCTTGAACGCATGGCGGAGGCGTTTCCTGAGCGGATCGGTAAAATCACCCATCGCATCCGGGAAGTTCGTGGAGGAGCCATGTCGGACAGCGCCTTCTTTTCCCGCCAGCATGGCCGAGGACCGTATTGGGATGCGATTGAACGCCTCTTTGAAGTGGCGAAGCGGAAGGCCGGATTCGTGGAATCCGGCGACGAGGACGTGCCCGCGACGTTTCGTCGACCGGGACGCGAGCAAGCCCGCCTGTTTTGACCGGGAGAGGAACAACAGCCATGAAGCACAGCCCCGGATTCTTGAAGTTGGTGGAGGCCGCGCGTGCACGGGTGAAGGAATGCACGGTGGCAGAGGCCAAGGCGCGCCTCGATCGCGGGGAAGTCACCCACTTCTTTGATGTCCGGGAAGATCATGAGTTCGGGAAAGACCACGCCAAAGGGGCACGGCATCTGGGAAAGGGCATCATCGAGCGGGATATCGAGACGTTGGTTGCGGACAAGCGAGCTTCGATTGTCCTGTATTGCGGGGGAGGCTATCGATCCGCGCTGGCCGCGGACGCGTTGCAGCAGATGGGCTACACCGATGTCACATCGATGGATGGCGGGATCAAAGCGTGGAGGGAAGCGGGATATCCGATGGAATCCTGACGGACTTCTCAGCGAGAAGCCCGTCAGGCATATGAGGCCTACTTGCTGTTCACCCGGTCGAATTCCTTGATGACCTGATCGGTCAGGTCGATAGCATCCTTGCTATAGATCACAATCCTGATGGTCTGCTCGCTGCCTTTGTCGACGACGATCGAAAAACCACCCTTCTCAGCGACCGTCTGCGTCGCGGATGCAATCCGCTTCATGTAATCGTCCACGAGCTCTTTCTGCTTGCCCTGCAGTTCCTGATTAAACTCCTGCGCCCGCTTTTGATACTCCTGAATCTTGCTGCGGAACTGCGCCTCCTTCTCTTTTTTCTCCCCTTCGCTGAGCTTGGCGGCGGCTTCCTTCAGCGTCTTTTCCGTATTGCGCAGCTCCTCCTCATCCCTCGCCAGCAGCTTCTGCCGCGTCGAAACATATTCTTTGAGACCATCGAGCGCCTTCTTTCCCGCCTTTGATTTTTCGAGTACGGTCTGGGGATCGATGACCCCCATCTTGAATTCCGCCGCTGCGGCGCCGGACGCCAGACTGATCAGCCACAATCCGATGGCGCAGATGACAACAATAGTCTGACCCCCAAGGGTCTTCGCGATAGGCATAGTGTCGGCTCCTTAGTGGATGAGAAGCTAAACTCGTTCAGAATAGGAAAGAATAACGGCGGTGGATAGCACTGTCAAGGGTCCTGAGCCCGTCGATGCCCCTCGCAGCTGGGGAGACGCCATGAGCGGTAGGCCGGGTGGTCAGACGAAATATCGGCTCGTGTCGAATTTGTGCTCGGAATTGTCGATCAGTCGGACGATGTAGTTGCAATATTCGCCGTTCTCGTTTTTTTCACGAAGATCGATTTCACGGCCGTTCTCAATCGGCTCACCGTGCGTATCCGTGATGACTTTCACATACGGATATTCCGCCTCGGCCGGATCGGTGGCCGGCTTCAAGACGACGGCCAGTTCGTTGCTATCGAGGAGGACGAGGCTGCCGATCGGGATGATGCCGACGCAGGTCATGAACAGTTTCATCAGCGTCGGGTCGAAGGATTTGCCCGCTTTGGCAAACATGAAGCCCAGGACCTTCGACGGAGACATCGGTTCCCGCCGGTACACGCGAGAGGAGGTCATCGCATCATAACAGTCGGCGATCATGAGGATGCGACCGGTCATCGAAATCTTCCATGAAACGTTCAATTTGGGATAGCCTGAAAAATCCATGTTCATATGGTGTTCGAATGACGCCGATGCCATCCGCCCGGGAAGATTGGTAATCCCCCGCATTTTGGCCAGGCTGAGCGCGCCTTCCGTGGGATGATTGCGCATCATGCGCCCATTCCTCTTCGGTGAACTCGCCGGGCTTGTTCAGCACTTCCATGGGGATCGTGGCTTTGCCGAGGTCATGAAACAGGGCGGCCAGACCCAGATCGGCAAGCTCGACCTTCGGATAGCCGGCCCGGTTGCCGAGAGCCATGGAGAGCAATGCGACGTTGACCGAATGGTTATGCGTGTATTGATCGTGGCAACGAAGCGTCGTCAGGCCCAGTAAGCGAGGCTTCGTCGTTCATCATGAGATCGACGATGCTTTGAATGGCGCGTTTGGCTTGCTTGAAGCCGATCGTCCCTTTCTCGCGGGAGTCCTGCACCAGCGTCCCGACCGCGGAGGCTGCGTTGGCATAGCGGGTCTTGGCCGTGGCCTTGCCGCGCAGCACCCGCCGTTCCTCGATCTCGATCCCCTTGACCGCCTGCTGCTCGAGGGCGGTCGCGAAGCGTCGACGATTGAACTGTTGCCGCATCGAAGGCCAGAAGCTGAAAAATCAACTCACGAAAATCCCGGGACTCGACGTCCTTGGAGAATGACACGCCTCCGATACGCCACTGATTGAAGGTGTCGATGACTGTCGAAAACACGGGCATCTGTGCGGCCGTGACTTTCAGGTGCCGCTGGCCAAGAAAGAGAAAGTCATTCTGCAGCCGAACCGAAATCGGTTCATCCTGGGCGAGCGTCTTGATGACGGTAAGGGCGCTCTCCACCGGGACTCTCCAGCGCTGAATTCGTGCGGCCATGCAGTCGGGACATCTTGATCAGGATGCTGATCTGGGTCACGAGCTGGGTTCCCAGCATCAAAATTTGCTGGTCGTAGATGTCGCCGGCCTCCGAACCTTTGGCGACCTTTTTGGTCAGCGACTTCTCATGGGTCAGGATCGGTTGCATCGCCTGGGCATGTCGGGCTGTAGCGTCGGATGTGCGCAAGGGGTCAGCCATGGAAGGACATCCTCGTGTGTCTCATTGCTTTAGGCCGTTCGTGATGTTTGTTGGCGCCCGCTGAGCGCGGCGGCACAGGCTTGCTTTACTGCTGCGGTCCCTTTTTTCGAGCCCGTGTCCAACGCGGCCTTGCGCAGCCGGCGTCCCAAGTTTCCCCAGGGCATCGACGGCCAACAGCGCGAGGTCTTCACGCTTTTTCCGGTTCGTCCATCCCCAGTCGGTCAACAAGGCGGTCCAATAAGGAACGGCGTCGTCGCCGGTGGTTACACGCATGGCGTGGAAAATATTTCGCTTCTCCGCGGCTTCCCGATCGTTGAAGTTTTCCGCGTTAACGATCGGCTCCCAGATGCTGAAGGTGGCCGTGTAGTGCCCGGTCAGTAGCGGCTTGAGTGTGGCAAGGCGCACGCCTTCATCCTGATCGTTCAATAACGGACACGAGTTTGGCAGCGCTGCCGCTGGGCTTCAGGCCGGCGAGGGTTCTGATCGCTTCCCGCCTGATCAGCGGATCGGGATAGCGCAGGATTTTTTCTACTCCCTCAGCCAGCTTGGGATTGTTCCAGCGTGTGATGATGCCGAGGAGATTACGAACAAACGTGGGGCGGCGATCCGTCAAATGCTTGACAATAATCTCAGGGGTGTCTTTTGCCAGTTCGACCAGGGCGTTGGCGATCAAGGCCTGATGAACCGCATGTTCCAGATCGCCCAGGAGGCTGAAAAGCGCAGGCATGGCCGATGGCTTCATCATCAGCAGCACAGTCTCGAGTCCTTCCGTCCGGGGCTTGTCAGCGGTGTTCAGATACTGCTTGATGAGCATGACCAATTCCGGGCTGCCCAGCTGATTGAACATGTTGTGCAGTTTGGTCTTATGGGCATCGTTCAGATCTGGCCGCACCTCCTCCGCTTCGGTCAACAAGCCAAGCACATGCTCGACGATCGTCCAGTGTCCGCCCTGGAAGAGCGATTTCAGGATGCCTTCATAAATGTCGAAAAGTTTATTCAGCAGGTCCGGCGACCGCTCGGACGAGAGCACAGCCGTCAGGATATCGAGGAGGTATAGGATGCTGTCGCGTTTGGATTCAGCTTCGATATCACGAGCCAGGGCAGCCATTTCCACATCGGTGACCTCATAGCCCATCACGCTGGTCGAGAGCTTCGCTCTTCGCTGCTGATCGCCTTTGACCTCGCCCGTACCTTTGCCGTTTATTTCGGCCAGGATTTCCCGAAGCGATCCCTGCTGCGGCACTTTTGCCTGGGGAACCAACACGTCGTCGAGTTCCGAGAGCTTCATCACTTCATCGGCGGTGACGATCGTCAGCGTCGGCAGATTCCGTGACCACAGACGAGTGACGATGTCATCGTCCTCCGTGCCCGTGGTGCCGCCTGTGTCCCACATTGCGTCAAAAAAGAAGAGCACGTCTTCCTGTTCAATCCCCTGATGAAAGGTAATCTCGCGGATGCCGTCGCTGTAGAGCTTGAAGGCGAAGTTATCGCTCGACTCGCCGCCTTGGGAGTTGTATACGCACCCTTCCTTGAAAAAGAGGCCTTCCCGCTGCACGATGAACGTCAGGACGTTGTACTGCTCGAGGTGGGAGTGCAATTCCGTGTAAAACTGGTCGAAAAATTTTTTGGCCACGCTGTTCTGCTGGCCGAACGTGCGGACATTTTTTGACGCCCGATCGAGCGATTTTAGCAACTGGACGACCGACGCCATTTCGGGGTCGACAGCGGGCTTCGCGGCCATGGCAGCCGCCATCATGTCCTGGGCGCTCTTGAGGTCCGACATTACTGTCAGTCGTACCGGTAACCGGCCATTTCGTCAAGAATTTCAAAAGTTTTGGAATTCTCACCATTCGTCCTGGAAAGGCGAGTGGTTGTCCTACAGGGAGAGACGTCAGTACAATCGGCGCTCCAGTCAGAGACTCGTGCCATACGAGAGACAACGAGGTCGGAGAACGAGCCCGATGATCCTGTGCTTCGGCGATAGTTTGACGGCGGGATTTCAGTCTCCGACTGCCGAGCATCCGGCCGGACAAGAGACGCCCTACGGTCGTTTCCTGCAGGAGTGGTTGGGGCCCTCTGTCGAGGTCCGTATCAGTGGAATATGCGGCGAATTGACCGGCGAAATGGCGATGCGGTTCCGGCGCGATGTGATTCAGCATCGGCCCAGCCATCGTCATCCTGCTGGGTGGAACCAATGACCTGGGCTGGAACGCCCAGCCAGCCGACATCATGCGGAATTTGGTGAAAATGTATGAGTTGGCCCGGGCCATCGCAGATCACGCCCATTCCTGTGACGGTACCGTCCGTTCGAGTCGATGTCGCCGGGGCGGGACCGGATGCCGCTGCATGGATCGGTCAACATCTTGAGCGGCGACTGGTGCTGAACGGGTTGATAGGAGAGTATGCCCAATCGAAAGGCTTGGCCTGGATCGATCTGTTTGCGGCGACTGCGGAAGATGGCACGCGCCAATTGGCGGCTCAGTATTCGAATGATGGGCTGCATTTGACCACGGGCGGCTACCGGCTGTTGGCGCGGTTACTGTTCGACGAGATATTTGCCAAGCTGTTTGTCTCTAACCCGGGAAGGACCCTGTGATCGCCGACGTCTCCGATCGAGAGTTCGATGCGGTCATCGCGCAGTCGGTTGTGCCGGTGCTGATCGAATTCTGGAAACCCGGCTGCGGCGGCTGTCGCGCGCTCAGCCGTCAGCTGGAACAGCTCCAACGAGAAGTCGCGGGAAAGGTGCTCATCCTCAAAATGAACGTCGAGGAAAACTTCCAGATTCCGTCTGAGTTGGAGATCAGCTCGTTGCCGGCATTGGCACTCTATCGCCAAGGACAATTCGAGCGGTTTATCGGCGGGATTGGAACCATGGATGAGATTCGCAAGCAGCTTGTCTTGTGATAGCCCTACAGAGGGCGCCAGGTCCGGCCATCCTGCTGGATGAGGCGATCGGCCTCGACGGGCCCGTGACTTCCGGCTGGATATTCAGGCAGCCATCGGGCTCCCTGCTGCTGCCAGGCTTCCAGAATCTTCGTGATCCACGCCCATGATGCCTCGACAGCATCCCGCCGCATGAAGCGCGACGCATCCCCCGCCATGACATCGAGTAACAGCCGCTCGTACGCTTCCGGTGAAGGACGTCCGAACACCTTGCTGTATTGGAACTCCATCTCGACTGGATGGGTGAGTGTTCTCGTACCCGGCACGCGGGAAACGATCCGTAGCGACAATCCTTCCTCCGGTTGGATCCGCAGAGCCAGCACATTTGCGGGCTGCGGCTGCTGCGGATTGGCGTTGAACAGAATCTGTGGAATGTCCTTGAACTGCACCGCCACCTCGCTTGCCCGCTGGGACAGCGCTTTGCCGGTTCTCAAATAAAAGGGCACGCCCGACCAGCGCCAGTTCTCAACGAAACATTTGATGGCCACGTAGGTTTCCGTCGTCGAGTCGGGTCTCACGCCGTTCTCCCGCCGATAGCCTGGCACCGGTTTGTCGCCCGCCTTGCCTGCGGCATATTGTGCGCGCACCGTATAGATGTCAGCGTCCTTCCCGGTAATCGGCCGCAAGCAACGTAGCACTTCCATCTTGGCATTTCTGACGACGTCGGGGTCGAGCGAGTAGGGTGGTTCCATCGCGACCAGGCAGAGCAGCTGCAGCAGATGGTTCTGGACCATATCGCGGAGCGCGCCGGCCTCTTCATAATAGGAGGCTCTGGTGCCGAGGCCTTCGGCTTCGCTGACGGTGATTTGCACATGGTCGATGTACTTGTGGTTCCAGATCGGCTCGAAAATGCTGTTGGCGAATCGCACAACCATCAAGTTCTGGACGGTTTCCTTTCCGAGATAGTGATCGATCCGGAAAATCTGAGATTCGTCGAATACCCGACCGGTCACTGCGTTGATCTGCTGGGCGGAGGCAAGATCGCGGCCCACCGGCTTTTCCACGATGATGCGCGCATACGGTCGAGCGGTCCGAACGGCAAGGCCTGCATGCTCGAGTCCTTCGCATACGGCGGTGAAGGAGCTGGGCGGGATGCTGAGATAAAAAATACGATTGCCGGGCAAGGCCAGCTGGCGCTCGATCTCCTCGGCGCGCTGCTTCAGCGCCAGGTAGGTCTGTGCATCCTCATTCCCACCGGACAAGTAGAAGAGGCGGGCCGCGAAGGTGCGCCACTGTTCTTCAACCAGCGCTTGGCGGGAATGGGCCAGGACGCCTTCACGAAGGGTGGCACGGAAATCTTCGTCAGTCATCTGCTTGCGTCCGAGACCGAGCACGGCGAAGTTTGCCGGCAGCAGACCGTCGAGCAGCAGATTGTAGAGCGCCGGAATCAGGCGACGGCGGGCCAGGTCGCCGGATCCACCGAAGATTACGAGCGTACAGGGCTCAACCGGTGGGATGGATTCTTGCCCCGGCTTAATGTCGATCCCTGTAACGGGTGGCATGGCTGATCCTACCGCTTTACGGCGTGACCGCCAAACGCGTTGCGCAAGGCGGCCAACATTTTCTCGGCGAAGGATTCTGTTTGCCTCGAGCGGAAGCGGGTGAACAGGGCCATGGTCAACGTCGGCACCGGAACGTCCTTCTCGATGGCATCGGCGATCATCCAACGCCCTTCGCCCGAGTCCTGCACGTAGCCTTTGAGTCGCTCGAGTCGCGGATCTTCTCGTAAGGCGCTTGCCGCGAGTTCCAATAGCCAGGACCGGACGACACTACCCTGCATCCAAAGGTCCGCGATGCCGGGAAGATCGAGGCGGTAGTCGCTTTTCGACATCAGCTCGAAGCCTTCGGCGTAGGCCTGCATCAGGCTGTACTCGATCCCATTGTGAACCATTTTGACGTAGTGGCCGGCGCCGGCGGCTCCCATATGGGCCCAGCCGTTCGGCGGTGCAAGTGAGGTGAAGATGGGAGCCAGTCGATTGACCGGGCCTTTCTCACCGCCGATCATAAGACAGTAGCCATTCTTGAGGCCCCAGATTCCGCCGCTCGTACCTGCGTCAATGTACTGAATCTTCTTTGCCGCCAAGTCCTTGGCTCGCCTGACGTCGTCGTGATACCGCGTGTTGCCGCCGTCGATGACGACGTCGCCGGCCTGCAGCAGGGCCGCGACCGCTTGAACGGTTTCTTCGGTCGGCGGCCCCGAGGGGACCATAATCCACACCGCCCGCGGGACCTTCAGTCGTTGAACCAGGTCGGCCAACGAGGAGGCAGCACTGCATCCGACGGCCGTCGCCTGTGTGAGTGCCTCGGGAGAGCGGTCATAAGCCGTCACGTGATGCCCGGCCTGTTGCAAACGGGTCACCATGTTCAAGCCCATCTTTCCAAGACCGATGAATCCAATGTCCATGACGCTCTCCTTCAATGAACGCTGCAAACTGGGATCAGCAGGCTTGCAAAATCCCACCAGGGTGTTCAAAAAGGCCGTTCAGCAAGGCCGCAGCGAGTGAGGAAGCGAAGCGTACTTTGTTCCGTACGTTGAGCTTCCGAGCGATGCGAGAACGCGGCTGGCGGACTTTTTCAACACCCTGCTAGTCGATGCGGGCCGGATTCGGCACATCCTTAAATAAGAGATTGGCCATGTCTCTTCCGCAATTCAGGCGCTCGGGCAACGTCGAGGCGGCGAGAAAGTGTCCCGCCAGCTCGCCGAGCACGCCGTCACGTGAGGAGATGAACCGGGGATGTCGACCGGTGCGGTCAGCCAGAGACCGCGCAGACGGAAAAACGCGGTGACGAAATCCTCGAAAAAGTTCATCAACAGGTATTGTGCGGTAGCGGGCTTGTCGGCGAAGTCTTGGGCCTTGCCCAGCCAGTGGAAACATTCCGCCTTGAGCCGGATTTGTTCGTTCATGTTCACGGGTGAAGGGCCTTGGCGGAAACGGTGGCTGGCCCGTTCGATCAGTTTGGCTCCGATGGCATCGTGATCGTGAAGAATGCGGGCCTTCCGCAGCAACGAGGCCAAGCGGGCTGAATAGGCCAGCTCATCCTCGACGTCTTTGTGTCCCCAGTAGCGGATGTCCGCCATGCGATCGGCGACACGGATGATTTCATGACCGTCCGCCTGGCCTTTCACGAGCACGACCAAATCAATGTCGCTGTGCGCGGTTACGGCCCGCCGGGCGCCGGACCCCACCAGCAGGACGCTCACGAGGTCGCCGCCCCGGCGGCCCTTGGCGTGGCGCAGCGCGAGGTTCACGATCTCTTCGTAGGCTGGTTCATTCGGCGGCTCCGGTGGCTCGGGCAGTTCCGGGAGCGGCACCAGTTCGGACTGCAGTTCTTCCTTTGTCGGAAGAGTATTCGTACCCTCGGCATCCATGGTTACGTTCCTTGCGCCGACTGGATTTGCGCCGGTAGCGATCCCAGCCACTCTTCAAAAGGACGATCCGCGTCGACGATGATTTCCAGCTTCCCGTTGGTGAGACGCTTGACCAGCCCCGGACGCGCGGGAGACAACGGGATTTCCACCCATTCGCGATTAAGCCCAAGCGAGTCGGTCAATTCTAAAATCCGGCTGATCTGCGCAAATGAGACTGCGTCCATCAGGTGGCGCCTCCGCGACTTGTGCCATTCTAGCAGGATGCCTGAAAAGTCTGCCAGCGTTGAATCGTGTGGACGGGAGGCGGTCAGCCGAGAATCCGCGCAAAGGCGTCGGCCGCGGCATCGATCTGTTTAGTCGAGACGTCGAGATGGGTGACGGCCCGGAAACTCGTGCCCCCGATGGCATTGATCAGCACGTGTTCCTGCCTTAACGCGGCCACAAGCGCGGAAGGAGAGAGCCGGTGTCCGATGACATCGAAGATGATGATGTTGCTCTCGACATGCTGCGGATTGATCGTGATCGCTGGAATCTGCTGGAGCTTTCTGGCCAGGCGCTTCGCGTTGTCGTGGTCGTCCTTCAGGCGCCCGATGTGATGCTCGAGCGCATAAATCCCGGCCGCGGCGAGGATTCCGGCCTGCCGCATGGCGCCGCCGTACATGCGACGAAACCGTCTGGCTTTGTCGATCAACGCGGAATCATTGGTCAAGAGGAGAGAGCCGGCGGGCGCTCCCAACCCCTTTGAGAGGCAGACGGACACGGTTTCAAAGTGTTGCGCATAAGCCGTCGGTGGCAAGGTGGTCGCAGCGACCGCGTTGAACAGCCTGGCGCCGTCCAAATGCATAGGGACACCGTGAGCCGACGCGACGGCACGGATTCGTTCGATCGTGGAAAGCGGATAGATGGTCCCTCCGCCGGCATTGTGCGTGTTCTCCAGGCAGAGGAGCGCGGTCTGAATGCTATGCGAATCTTTTGGACGGATCGCGGCTTCGATGTGCTCCGGCCCCATGATGCCCCGGTCGCCAGTCACCCAATGCAGTTGCACGCCGGCGAGTGCGCCGGCTGCGCCCTGTTCATAGCGGACGATGTGGGCTTTGCTCTCGGCGATGACTTCCTGACCGGGTTGGGTCTGTATACGGATCGCCAGTTGGTTTGCCATCGTGCCTGAGGGTACGAATAGTGCGGCTTTTTTGCCGAGCAGCCCGGCAACCATTTCCTGCAGCCGGTTGACCGTCGGGTCCTCGCCATACACGTCGTCGCCGACGTCGGCGCGTGCCATGGCCTCCCGCATCGCCTCCGTGGGTTTCGTCACCGTGTCGCTGCGCAAGTCGATGATTCGCATACCGTCCCCTACCATAACGGGGTACAGCAAGAAAGTCCAAAACTCTCCGGCGTGTTTTTGCTTGCGAAGGCGGGAAGTGCCGGTCAGGATGCCGCCATGGCCCGCTCCCGCACGACCATCGCCTCGCTCACCGGTGCAGAGCCGGAAGAACTCGTGCCGCTCTGCTGGTCATTTCTCTATTTTTTCTGTCTGCTGTGCGGCTACTACATGCTGCGCCCGGTCCGCGATGAAATGGCGATCCAGGGCGGCGTCCAGCATCTGCCCTGGATGATGACTGCCACCTTCGTGACGCTGCTGATCGCGACGCCATTCTTCGGCTACCTGTCAGCCCGCCTGCCGCGCGAACAATTGCTGCTAACCGTCTATGCGTTTTTCGGCAGCCACTTGATTGGATTCTTTCTCATCATGAACAGTCATGTCGCGCCGCAGTGGATCGCGCGCCTCTTCTTCGTCTGGCTTTCGGTGTTCAACCTGTTTGTCGTGTCCGTCTTTTGGAGTTTCATGGCCGATATTTTCACGCCCGACCAAGGCAGCCGGCTGTTCAGTGTCATTGCGGCAGGCGGGAGCACCGGTGCCGTGGTGGGACCCTTGCTGACGACGGCGCTGACCTATGCTGTGCCGATTCCGGTGCTGATGCTGGTCTCGGCGGGATTCCTGGGCATCTGCTGGTTTTGTATTCGGGCGCTCGATCGCTGGTCCAAACGGCGGCCCGCACGGGACATGGACCGAAGCGGCGAAGCCATCGGAGGGGGCATGTGGGCCGGGATGCGCTTAGCCCTTTCCTCTCCCTATCTCTTAGGTATCTGCGGATATCTGTTTTGCCTCACCACGACGGCCACGTTCCTCTATCTGGAACAGACGAGACTGATCGGGGAACAGGTCGTCTCGCCGCAAGGTCGGACAAGACTGTTTGCGGTCATGGACCTTGCGGTTAACGTGCTGACATTTGTGACGCAGTTCTTCATCACCGGCCCGATGATCAGCCGGTTCGGGTTGGCCTCAGCGCTGGTGTTGTTGCCGGTTGCCAGCATGGCTGGCTTCGCGATGGTCGGTGTGATGCCCTTGTTGCTCGTGTTCATCCTCTTCACGATCGTCCGCCGTGTCGGGGAGTATGCGATTGCCAAGCCGGCACGGGAGGTACTGTTCACCGTGCTCAGCCGCGAAGAGAAGTACAAGGCAAAAAACTTTATCGACACAGCGGTCTCCCGAGGCGGCGACGCGGCGACCGGTTGGATTGTCAGCGTTGTAAAAACCTTGGGGGTCGGGGTCGCACAGATGGCCTGGGTGCTGGTCCCGCTGGCTGGTTTGTGGGCATGCCTCGGGTGGTCGCTCGCCAAACAGGAGGAACGAGTACGCATCGCGAAGCCCCGGGGATAACGCTGTTTACTGTCCGAAAAATGGCATGTTATAGTCCGGGCACTCGAGGGTCTCGAGATTATCGGTAGTCATCCCTTCTCGTAGCACGAGGTGATAATGCCTGAACTTCCGGTTAAGCTTTACTTAGACAAGTTATTGAAATTATGTAGAAGCAGCGTGCATAAGATTGCCATGATTCCCGGACCTGTGAAGGACCGAGCCCTACGGTTGATGGCCGACCGAGTGGCCCAAGATGAGGAAGCCATTCTCGCGGCCAATGAGAAAGATGTCGACGCGCTCGGCAAATCGTTTGGAAGCGAAGTGAGCAAGGACCGGCTGAAGGCTGCCGTCGCCCGGGTGCGCATGACGGCGGACGACGTCAAAGAAATGGCCGAGCGGCTTCGGGCCATCGCCGACCAGCCGGACCCGGTCGGAGCCGTGACGGGACGATGGGAGCGTCCGGATGGGCTTCAAGTATCGCGTGTGCGGGTGCCCATCGGCGTCATCGGCATCATTTCCGAATTGAAACCGCTGGTGACGGTCGAGTCGATCGCCTTGTGCCTCAAGTCTGGCAACGTGAGCGTCTTTCGCGGAGCACCCGATTGGAGCCAGACGCACGAGGTTATCGGCAAGGGATTACAGGAAGCAGCCGGGCAGAATGGCATTCCGCCTCACGCCTGGGCTTTTATCGACCGGCCCGAGAAAGATGCGGCGGTGGAACTCATCAAGTCCGGCAAGGCGCTGGACGCCATCATTCCACGGGGCGGAGCCGGTTTGCGCAAGGCGGTGCTCGAGGGAGCCCGGGTGCCGGTGCTTTGTCACGACGGCGGACTGACGCACCTCTATGTCGATGCCGATGTGGATCTGCCGTTGGTGCAGAACGTCGTGATCAATTCAAAGGTGCAGCTACCGGCCGCCACCAATGCGCTGGATACTTTGCTGGTCCAACAGGGCGTCGCACGGCAATTCCTGCCCGCTTTGATCAACCGTCTGCTCGTCGAGTTCAAAGTCGACGTGCGCGGGTGTCCGAAAACATTGGCACTCATGGGCCAAATGCCGATTAGCGGTCACACGTCCATCATTCCAGCCGCCGAGGAAGATTGGTCACGACAGTTCCAGGCACCTACGCTGGCCGTGAAAATGGTGACCGGTATGGACGAAGCGCTGACACATATTGCAGAGCACGGCCTCTGCATGACGGCCGTGATCGCTACCTCGAACTATTCGTCCGCTCTGCGCTTCACGCGCGAAGTGGATGCCAGTGCCGTGTTCGTGAACGCCTCCTCGCGTCTTCACGATGCGGAGGGGTTCGGATTCGGCAGTGACATCGGGCTCAGCAGTGCGCGGCTCCATGCCAAGGGTCCGGTCGGCTTGGAGCAGTTGACCTGTGAGAAGTACGTCGCGTTCGGAAACGGTCAGCTGCGGATGCCCCATCCGGTGCCGGAGACCTACTTTGACGCCATCATGCTCAAACGTCCGTGAGAGGATGTTGAAAACGCCCGCCCGCGTCGTCCTCACATCGTTCGGATCCTCGACGTACCACGAATCGTACGCCTCGTGCCCCTCACTCGCTGCGGCCTAGCGGGCAGGCGTTTTGAACATCCTTCGCACTTGACCCTGCTCAGAGGTGTCGTGGCCCACTCGTCATTACAGGAAGCTCTTGGCGAGCATCTCGCCCAATGGGGCCTGCAGTGGTTTTCGAACGACGAGGCGTATGCTCGCTGGCAGCGCCAGGAGTTGTCCCAAGACGACCTTTCAGCGTTGCACCAGCATGTCGAGCGAAAGCGCCAGGGTTCTTCTTCAGATGAAACGGCCTTCTACGATCTCACCGCCGCGCCGCGCATTCTTCCGGTTCTTTACAGCCAGCGCTACGAGTATTATCTCGCGATTGCCCCACTCGTGGAGGTCCGCCTGCGCGAAGCCAAGACGATTCTGGATTTCGGATGCGGCCCCGGAATCCTCACGACGTTTTATGCCCGCCGGCTCCCGAATGCCGAAGTCACTGGTCTCGATCGTTCAGCCGCCTGCATCGGTCAGGCCCGCCGCAAGGCCGACGAGTTGGGTCTGAAGAACATTCGGTTTGAGTGTGCCGATCCAGTGGAGGGCTCATTGATAGGGAAATACGAGCGGGTTGTGGCCACTCATGCGCTCGTTCAATCGGAGCAGGATCCCGGACTGCCGAGCCGCAGCTGGAGGACATTCGAACGCGCGCAGGATGCTCAAGCGCAAGCGACGTTTGAGGACCGAACAGGGCTCGGTCGCCGTCTTGACCGGGTGGCCGCCGCCATGGGTCCTACCGGACGTCTCATCGTGTTCGAAAAGACGCGCCAACTGTCGCGGCGGATTCCGCTGCAGCGCGCCTTCGCGGCACGCGGCTTGAAACTGTTCGAGCAGCCGCGCCCGGTCCGCTATTCATTGGTTGAAGAGATCTCCGACGACGGGCCGCTGTTTGTGCTCGCGCTCGAAGGGAACAATGCGTGTGCCTGGAATGAGGACCCGGAGCCTGATGAGGGGCTGCCGTTCGATCGTGTGGGCGTGACGTCCCGTTCTTCAAGTCCGGAGGCGCCGCTCTATGAAAACCATTGGCCGTCGGCACAGAGGGCGTGGGAGCAGTTAAACGACAGGAAGGTGATCAAGGAGGCCACCGCCGAAGAATCCGACGGCCGTCAACTTCATGTCGAACTCGGCACAGCCGAAGGTTACCGCTACTTGTATTGCGCCAACACATTCGACCAGCGCCAGTTGGTGGTCGTTGAGCCGGCGCAGGCCGCGATGCTTCACACCTATTATCAGGAAATCATTCAAGGCAGTGCCTGACGGACTGCCTGACAGGAAAAACGATGCCGACGTCGATTGAACTGGTGTTTATCATATTTTCCGCGCTGATCATTCTCAGCATTCTCACGATGAAGTTGTCCGTCAAGTTGGGAATTCCGTCGCTGACCCTCTTTTTGGTGATCGGCATGCTTGCCGGTTCCGATGGGGTGGGTGGGTTGTACTTCGACAATCCCGCTCTCGTCCAGACGTTGGGAGTCATCGCACTCGTCTTGATCCTGTTTTCCGGCGGACTGGACACGGAGTGGACCGGAGTGCGGCCTGTGCTATGGAACGGCATCGCATTATCCACCATCGGCGTCGTGCTCACGGCGTTGCTGGTCGGCTCGTTCGTCACCTGGGTGCAGGGTTTCTCGTTTCTGGAGGGGCTACTGCTCGGGGCGATCGTGGCCTCGACGGATGCGGCCGCCGTCTTCATGGTGCTGCGGGCGAGAAACGTGAAGTTGCCGCGGACGTTGGCGCATCTCCTGGAATTGGAATCCGGCAGCAACGATCCGATGGCAGTGGTGCTAACCGTGGCACTCATTCAACTCCTCACGAATCCTAATACGGCCTTTCTGAACCTCCTGTGGTTTTTTGTCGTGCAAATGACGGTCGGCGCGGTGGCCGGCGTGGCGATGGGCGAGCTCATTCGGTGGACGCTCAATACGCTGAAACTGGAATTGCGAGGCATCTACCCGGTGTTGTCGGTGGCCTTTGCGCTCTTGACCTATGGCCTCACCGCGGAGCTGCACGGCAGTGGATTTCTAGCGGTGTATCTGGCGGGACTGTTCATGCGACGGCGCTCGGTCGTCCACCAGCGGAGCCTGGTGCAGTTCCACGAGGGTCTGGCGTGGCTGATGCAGATCACGATGTTCTTGATCCTCGGATTGCAAGTCTTTCCCGCGCGCCTGATTCCCATCGCAGGCGTGGGTCTCCTCGTGGCGTTGTTTTTGATCTTCGTCGCCCGTCCGGTCAGCGTGTACGCGTCGCTGGCATTTTCCCGGCTCTCGTTCCGCGAGCAAACGCTGATTGCCTGGGTCGGCCTGAGGGGAGCGGTGCCGATCGTTCTGGCCACGTTTCCGGTCTTGGCCGGAGTTCAAAAGGCCGACACGATCTTTCACCTCGTCTTTTTCATCGCCCTGACATCCGTCTTGCTGCAAGGACCGCCGATCCCCTGGATTACACGGCTCTTGAAGCTCGATTGGGTGCCAGCGAACGGAGGACGCTGATCGGCGCTCAGGAGGCGTCGGCCGACTTGCCCCACTGCTTGAAAAACGGTGCGATGGTGTCGATGGGAATCGGAAAGATTGTGGTGGAGTTTTTCTCGGCGGCGATTTCCACCAGCGTCTGCAGGTAGCGGAGTTGCAAGGCCGCAGGATTCTGGCTGATGACGTTGGCCGCGTCGGCCAGCCGCTGTGAGGCCTCGAATTCGCCTTGCGCATGGATGACCTTCGCCCGCCGCTCGCGTTCCGCTTCGGCCTGACGCGCGATCGCCCGCTGCATTTCCTGCGGCAGGTCCACGTTCTTCACTTCCACGGCGGTGACTTTCACGCCCCAGGGCTCCGTCTGCTGGTCGATGATCCGCTGCAGGTCGGCATTGATCTGCTCCCGCTTGGACAGCAAATCGTCGAGTTGGCTCTGCCCCAGCACGCTGCGCAGCGTCGTCTGGGACATCATCGAGGTAGCATACAGATAGTCTTCGACTTGGATGATAGCCCGTTCCTGATCTACGACTCGGAAATAGATGACGGCGTTGACCTTGACGGTGACGTTGTCCTTGGTGATCACGTCCTGCGGTGGGACATCCATGGTTACGGTCCGCAAACTGACGCGGACCAGCTTGTCGATGAACGGGATGATAATGACGACGCCGGGGCCATTGCCGCCTACGAGCCCGCGGGCCAGCCGGCCCCACCGGAAGATGACGGCGCGCTCGTACTCTCGGAGAACATTGAAGCCCATCAGGATCAGCACGAGCCCGAGGATCAGAATGGCAAAGGGACTGATCGGGAGCATCATGTGGGGACCTCTTTCTTCCTCAGGTAAGGTTTGACGCGTAGTCGCAAGCCGTCGACGCCGGTAACTTCGGCTTCCTCGCCCGGCGACAACGGCTGCTCGCTGACCGCTTCCCAGAGTTCTCCATGGACGGCCAATTGTCCCTGCGGCGCGAGCGCCGTCTTGGCGATACCGACGAGGCCGACCATTTCCTCGCGGCCGGTCACCGGTCGCCGGCGCATGGCTTTCATGCCCATGCCGATGCTGAGCAGCGAAAACGCCGACGCCAGCGTGACGACCGGCAGAATGACCGACCACGAAATTCGGAAGAATTCGGCGTCGCTCTTGATCAGCATCACCGATCCGATGAGCATCGCCAACACGCCGCCGATTGCCAGCAAGCCGTAACTGGTCACGCTCGCTTCCAACACGAAAAAGACGATGCCGAGCAGAAAGAGCAGGACGCCGGCGTAATTGACCGGGAGCGATTGGAAGGAATAGAACGCGAGGATGAGGCTGATCGCACCGACGATGCCAGGGAGGATCGCCCCCGGGCTGTACAGTTCCGCGATAATGCCGATCGTGCCGATCGTCATGAGCAAGTAGGCGATGTTCGGATCACTGATCGCTTTGAGCCATTCCAGACGGAACCCCATCGGAAATTCCTGCACCCTCACTCCGGCCGTCTTCCACACGGTGGGACCCGAAGTCAGATGGACGCGTCGGCCGTCCAATTGCTTGAGCAATGCCGGCAGATCTTCTGCGACCAGATCAATGACTTTAAGCTTCAGGGCCTCGCGCTCAGTCACGGACACGCTTTTGCGCACGGCGTCTTCCGCCCAGCCTGCGTTGCGTTCACGTTGTTGGGCGATCGACTTGATGTAGGCGACGGAATCGTTCTCCACCTTGTCCTTCATCGTCTTGTCCATCTCACCGCCGCCCATGTTCACAGGATGCGCAGCCCCGATGTTGGTCCCGGGAGCCATTGCCGCTGCGTGGGCCGCCATGGTGATGAAGACTCCGGCAGAGGCGGCACGTGCGCTCGATGGCGACACGTACACGACGACCGGTATAGTGGCGCCGGTGATGTCCTTAATGATCAGCCGCATGGAGCTATCCAGTCCCCCAGGCGTGTTGAGGGCGATGATCAGCGCCTGGGCGCCTCCCGCTTCGGCCGAAGCCAGGGCATCGTGCAGATACTCCGCCGCGACGGGATTAATCACCCCGTCATACGTGGCGAGTGTCACAAAGGGCTCAGCGGAGCTGGTAGCCGGCGGGGAAAAGAGGAACGCCAGGGCAATCACGAGGCTGAGTGAGAGGCGGCGGAAGCGCAGAGGACGGCGACCCGGTACCGGCATCAACGTGTCCCTCACACCAGGCAGAGGCCATGGAGACGGAACAATCGAGGGGAGCATACGAGCCGCATTTTGCACTGTCAAGGAAGGGAGCCCAGGGCCGGTTGGCCTGAGCGGTAGCAGCAGGTCGCGTCTATCGTGTCATACGTGATCGACTATTCGTCGTAGCAGGGGCGGAGGAGGTGCTTCGGACTGCTCGCGATTGGCTGCGGAATCGGGCCGGCGGCAGCCCGAACTCTCGTTTGAAGGCACGATTGAAGGACGGTTCCGACTCGTATCCCACTTCACCAGCGACCTCCGCAACACTACGGCTGGTGGCATTGAGCATTTGCGCGCCGAGCTGAAGGCGCCAGCGGGTGAGGTAGGCCATTGGCGTCTCCGATAGATATTGCCGAAAGCGCTCGGCCAGTACGGAACGCGACATCCCGACCTCCGTCGCGAGTGTGGCGATTGTCCATGGACGCGCAGGTTGACGATGCAGGAATGCCAAGGCTTTCCCGATTTCCGGATCGCGAACACCGGCCAGCCAGCCGGCCTGTTCCTGTGGGAGCTGCTCGATGTAACGTCGCAGGGTTTCGATAAACAGGACCTCCGACAACTTCGCCAGCACGGTCTCACCACCTGGTTTGGACGCATCCGAATTGTCAACCGAATAGCGGAGAGAGTTTTCCAACCATTCGCCGGAGGCGTCATTCCGGATACTGACCTTCAAGATGGGCGGCAGTCCGCTGAGAAGAATTTTGCTCAGCTGCGGCTCGCAGGCCAAATATCCGCAGATGATTCTCGTTAATTCTCCGCCTCCGCCGTGCCGATAGATCTTAAGGTCCTCAGACAGAATGCGTTGCAGCTCTTTTGCGCTGTCGACCGGCACGATGGGCGAACCGTTGCCGAGGATGTGCGGATGACCGTGTGGAAAGACCACGATTTCTCCTGCCTCGAGAGGAACCGGCCTTGTGTCGTCTTCGATGTGTGCATAGCCGCGGCCCTCGGTCACCAAATGATAGACAATGACGTGTTTAGGTTCCGGCGACAGATAAGAGGCCATGACGCGTGAGGGAGGCGAGCGAAAGCCCCACGGTGCAGAACATTCAGCGGTGTAGAAGATGGCCCCGTCGAGTTTGACGGCCTTGAGGACTTCGGACAACACATCCACGGAATTTGCCTCTTCAGCGCGTCCGGCAAACTAAACCGGACGGCCGGTCAAGTGATGCGCAGCCTAGCACGCCCGCGTCAAGAGAACCAGACTCCCGGCTAAGCATGCCCTACAACACCGGAGTAGAGTCGCCGCATGTGCCCTGCACGACAACTCACAAAAGGAGGACCTATGGCGACGATCACTGCAATCACACCAGATGTTGAGAGGTTGAAGGCCCGGCTCAAAGCCATCTGGATGGCCGGAGATTATGATCGATTCTCACGCTATCTGGAAGCCGGCGCGCGGGACTTCTACGAACGTTTGCGGGTCTTGCCAGGTGGCAAACTCCTCGATGTCGCGTGCGGGTCCGGCCAGCTGGCTTTGATGGCTGCGAAAGATGGGCTGAACGTCACCGGAGTGGACATCGCGAGCAATCTGGTGGAGCGGGCGCGCGTGCGCGCAAGGGCGGCGGGGCTGCGCATTCGCTTCGAGGAGGCCGATGCCGAGGCTCTCCCGTTCGCCGATGCACAGTTCGACGCGGTGACGAGCCTGATCGGCGCAATGTTCGCGCCGCGGCCCGACCTGGTGGCTGCCGAATTGTTGCGAGTCTGCAAGCCCGGTGGCCTCATTGCAATGGCGAATTGGACGCCGCAGGGGTTGGTCGGACACATGTTCAAAGCCGTGTCGAAGTTTATTGCGCCATCCGGCATGCCGTCGCCGGTGCTGTGGGGCGACGAAACTACAGTACGTGAACGGTTGGGCCAGGGACTCTCGGAACTCCGCCTGACGAGACGGCACTATACGTTCATGTATGATTTTTCTCCGGCGGCCGTGGTGGAGCTGTTTAAACTTTACTATGGACCCATCAATCAGGCGTTCGGGGCGCTTGACGCTGCGGGGCGGGACAGGCTTCGCGGAGAGCTCGAAGGGCTGTGGGCTGCTCACAACCGCGCAGGAATAGACCGCACCACCGTTTATGCAGAATATTTGGAAGTCATCGGCATTCGCGCATAGCTGTTGTGGGGCAAGCACCAGCGTTATTCACATACAGGAGGCGATCATGTACGCCATGGAGAATCTCAGAAAGTTCACAACGCTTGAAGCGCATGCGCTGGGGGCGATGAAAGCATTTCTCCCCTTCGATAAGGCGGCGTGGAGTGGTGGGGCGATTCCCGAGTGAGCGCGCGCGTCTTCGGTGCCATTGTTATCTTAAGCGAACGTGACGTGGGTTCTGCGGGCGATCAGATCGACTGTGACGATGATAATGTCCGGCCTTGCCATTCGCTTTTCAGAGAATCGAACTGCCTTCACGCCAGTCTGATATGACGGGTGCCGTAGGTGGAACCAAGAAAGAAGACCAGGGAATTTCCTCGGTTGACAGGTTCGTAGAGAAGGCGTACTGGTGAGATCCTGACTCCCGTTATCCTTTCCGAACGTTGGAGGAGGTCATCATGCCCGACCTGAATCCACCGGACCATCACGGCCCGCCAAGTCATGGGTGGGCTTCTCGTCAGTCACACTAGCCGGTCTTCCCGAAGCCACCGCCGTCCCGCGAAGGGACCATCCAGAATCGAAGGGCGTAATGACGGAGACACGAGCTAGTGTGAGGCACACAAGCCCGGGATTCCATTCGGCTGTCCCCTGACGAACTCCTGTTCCTCGTGGCGAGGTAGGGTCTCGTGCACACATGACGAATCACTCTCGGCGTCATAAGCGCCATACACGGGTGGCCTTTCTAGGCCGCCCGTGTTGTATTTTCAAGGGTTGCCTGTACGACGTGCGGCTTGAAGGGCAGGAGACCTCTGGTGTCAGTCGGCTATTCCCAGTTCGTCCATTGTCCGAGCGTGCACAAGATCGTCTCATGAATGGCAAGCACTTGGTTCTTGCACACGAACGCCGCGGCGCCGGCAGTTCTCATGGCGCTGTACCGCGGTGGAGAGAAGTGGCCCGTGAGGCAGATGACCACGGTCTCCGGGCAGGCTTTCTTGATGCACTGGGTCGCTTCGACTCCGTCGAGATAAGGCAGGCCGATGTCCATCAAGATGACGTCGGGCTTCTGTTCGAGAGCCATTGCCACAGCCTGCTTGCCGTCTCCGGCTTGGCCCACGATCTTTATGTCCTTGTACTTCTCAAGGATGTCCTGAAGGAGCTGGCGCGTCCCTTGATCATCGTCGACGAGGAGCACGCGGTACTGGACGACTGGCACGGCGTCCGACGGTGCCGGCGCTGACTGATCTGGAAAAAAGAAGCCATTCTGTAAGCCATGATTGCCGTCTACTGAGACGAGCATAACAACCTCTCCTTACATCGTTGGGACTGAAGTACACGGCTGCTGCGCAGGACAGGTCCTATGTCCTCTTTATCTCTCTTATAAAGCGGTCGACCGCCAACGCGGCCTAGTAAGAACCCAAGTCTGGTCCGTTTTCTTCCTTCAGGCCCAATGCAGCACCTTCGCTGTCGGCCATGTTTCACAAAGCGCCGAATCGGGAGAGAGGGAACGTGATGCTATTTTTGCGAATTTCGAAGCTTCCAACCGTCGAAGGCTGATCGAAGGAGCGAAAGGTTACTTTCAATGAACATCTGCTCCACTATTTCGAGCCGCGGGTCTTCGTGGAGCAGTTCGATCAATGCCCGCAGGGACTGCCCGAAGGCCGACAAGACCTCATCAGGTTTCGCCATTAGTCCCACCTCGCATAAGAACAAAGACCGGCATGACCCATCAGGAATGAGTGGCACGAAATTGGTCGCGAGAGAGATCCCCGGTGACACATGGTCTTCAATGATCGGGTGAGTCCCTAAGTCCCATGAATTAGGAAAATGCGATGGTGAAGTTCAAGACTCGTACCCCATCAGTCGTCCGTCTAAATCGCGGTGCTTCCAGACGGAACGGGCTCAGGGCCTTCGCGTTGACGTCGACAAGCTGTCTTGCAAAACATTCGGAATGAAGGCGCGGGACTCTAGGGAAACCCCTTGGAGAGTGAATTGAGTCAAATCGCTCCCGGAACCCTATGGCAGATCTCCAGTCTGTTACCGCTCGGATCTTCAAAAAATACTGCATAATAGCCTGGTCCCTCCAGGTAACCAGGCCCTTCGACGTGGCGACCGCCCGTCTGAATAACGATGTAAGCTAACCGGTCGACCTCGGAAGTACTCTCAGCCCAGAATGCAATTCGACAATCATTCGCCGTGTGCCCAGGCGCCTCGGTGACGCCAAAAAATTCTGCCGATTCACTCGCGCTAGCAACTTCAAATTGCAGCCAGCCGTCCACCTCCATCCGGCGGGTGAATCCTAAGGCTGGCAACAGGGCCTCGTAGAACGCGCGCGCCTCCGCCAGGCTTCGCACTCGAAGATCAATATGGTCATATCGTCTTCGCATCGGCAGCTAGCCATTATTCTACTTGTCCGCCGTTCGAGGGTCTATCGTCTAGGTTCCTTCCCAGTCCCTCAGCCACTGAGCAATCAGTTATGCTCCTTCCCATCATGGACATTACCTAGCATGTTCCGCTTCATACAACGCCGCGCCTCATCCATCCCGACGCGCATGCTCGGGAAGACCGGCGTGTACTTGCCCATCCTGGGATTCGGCACGGCACATAGCGGTCTTCGCTTGAGCACCAGAGACGCCGTCCATCTCTATGACATGGCCTTCGAAGAAGGGATAACCTATTTTGATACCGCGCCCGAGTTTGCAGGTTACGGGAAGGCTCAGATGCAGTTGAGCCATTTTCTCAAGCAGGTGCGGCCGCAGGTCTTTCTCGTGACGAAGTGCTATGAGCCGGACGGGGAGCGGGCCTTGCAGCTGCTGCAGAAAAGCTTGAAGGAACTGGGCACCAGTTATGCCGACTTAGTGTTCGTTCACAGCGTCGGCGCCGACAAAATGGATCCTCGAGTCGTGTTCGGGAACAACGGCACCTACGCCGCACTGATGAGAGCCAAGACGCTCGGACTGACACGATACGTCGGCTTATCAGGACATAGCCGCCCGGGGCGCTTCGCCCAGGCGATACGCCATTTCGACGTTGATGTGTTGTTGAACGCCGTCAATTTCGTCGACCACCACACCTACAATTTCGAAGAACAGGTGTGGCCGGCGGCTGCGCGGGCTAACATTGGCCTCATCGCCATGAAGGTGTATGGAGGCGCTCAGGATCCGCTGCCGGACCGGCTCAGTCATTCGATGATGCCGACCGAACACCATGATTTTGCCTTTCGGTATGCCTTGAGTCTGCCACAGGTCTGCTGCGCCGTGATTGGCATGGCCACGCCTCACGAGCTCGAGCAGAATGTGGTCCGTGCACGAACATTCCAGCCGCTGTCGGGCGGTGAGGTGAGGCGCTTGCGAGACGCCGGCGGGCTGATGGCCCGCCAATGGAGCGATCATTTTGGACCGGTCACGTAATTTGAGCCGGGAAAGCCGGGCATCTTCACTGTCAAAGAGAGCCGTGACCAGTGCGGAGATGATATGCGTCACCAAACGAACGACCAGCACGTGCTTCCTTATTCGTGACAGAGTTGATGCGCTCGGCTGGCTTCTACCTGGCGGTTAGCGTGACGCAATTTTTCTCAGGTGGGAGTCATGCAGTATCTGATCTTGTATTTTCTGCACGGCTTCGACGAGCGCCCGGTTCAGACGCGCGCCTGGAGCCAGCTCTCCGGTCGGAGTGAAATTTTCATTGAACGAGGAAGAAGCGCGGTAGGTACCGATCAGTTCGCCGCTTTTGGTCAAGAGATAGAGCGTGAGATCGGCTTCCCCGCTGCTCGCGTGCGTTTTCAAGTCCAGGATACCGGCCGCCATCTTGCCGAAATAAGGCAAAGGGAGTTTGGTCCAAACCCGCGGGCGATAGTGCTCGTACAAGGCGTTGATCCGGCCCGTGAGAATCAGATCCGGTTGCGGGTCGAATGGGGTGATCTTCGAAAATACTCCCGCTTGCTCGAACGCATCCAGCAGCTCGTCCCGAACCTGATCCGCCAGCACACGAGGGGGGACCGGCTTCGCGTCCGGCCCCGTGAGACCGAAGCTTTCCTTCCCTGAAACCAGCGCCGGCCCTGGATACACGTCGTGGAATTCCGCCGTCGCGTCGATGATTGGACGTGCCTGGGCCAATGTGATGTCCGGGACAAATTCGGCTTTGCTGCAGCCGGCTGCGGCAGTGGCCAGAATCAGCCCACAGAGGAAAGTAGACCGCAAGTGGCGCAATCTCTCGTGCTCCTAGTCGATGACCCGTTGAATTGTGGATGCATAGCCGTCTTCCGTGACGTAGGCTTTGACCTGATCGCCGACCGCCACTTGATCCATCTTGGTGTTGTCGTCGACCCGCACGCGCCTCGACTCTCCGTCGTTGTCTCTGATCGACACGTACTTGGCTCCAATCTCACTCACGCGGCCTTTGACTGAGTCCTTAGAGATGCGCTCGCTCATCGTCGGCGATGCCGACCTGCGTTCCGAAGCATTCTTGGCGCATCCCGCTAAGGTCACATTCATCGCGATAACTGCCGCGAGCATCGAGTATAGGGCTATCCGCATAGGGTACCTCCTTTGGCTATCCTTTGAATGTACCGTCCTGGCGCAGCTCTCCACCCTAGGAACGCTACTAGGATGCGCGCGTCCTTACCCAAGCCTGAAGTGATGTAGTGTTTTTACCTCCATAGATTGAAGGCGAATGTAGCTAGCGAAACCTCTAGCCTTCGGAAAACCCCTTGCTCTTGGCCAGTTTGCATAAGCGCCACAGCGGCATGTCACGTGCATTTCAAGCTAGTCTCGATGGCGTTTGAGTTCGGAATGCGGGCATAAGAAGAACAAGAAAGAGAAGAACAAGAAAGGAAAAAATGACATGAGAATTGCACAAGTTTCGCCTCTGTGGGAAAGCGTGCCACCCAGGCTCTATGGAGGCACCGAGCGGGTGGTCTCGTATCTGACGGAGGAACTCGTTCGCCAGGGCCACGAGGTGACCCTGTATGCCAGCGGGGATTCCGAAACGTCAGCCCGCCTCGAACCGGCTTGTCCGCACGCCCTGCGTCTGAGTACCGGTCTCGTCAATCGTGACGCCCCGCTGATACTGATGCAGGAGCAAGCGTTGGGCGCGGACGCTGATCAATTTGACATCATTCATTCGCATCTCGACTTTCTGAGTTTTCCCATGAGCCGCCGTTGCCCAAGCCCGGTACTCACGACATTGCATGGACGCCTGGACCTGCCGGAATTGGGTCCAATCTTTCGGGAGTATGCCGATATGCAGCTCGTGTCCATTTCGGACGCCCAGCGTCTTCCGCTCCCCCATGCTAACTGGCAGGCCACCGTGCATCACGGATTGCCGGATCTCTATACCTTCCATCCCAACACCGGATCCTATCTGGCGTATCTCGGACGTATTTGTCCCGAAAAGCGCCCCGACCACGCGATTGAAATCGCCAAGCGGGTTGGGATTCCGCTGCGAATCGCGGCGAAAGTGGATCCGGCCGACCGCGAATACTTCGTGACGAAGATCGCGCCGTTGATGGATCATCCGCTGATCGAATACCTCGGCGAGATCAGCGATGCGGAGAAAGGCCATTTTCTCGGTGACGCCGCCGCAGTGCTGTGCACATATGACTGGCCGGAGCCTTTCGGGATCGTCCTGATCGAAGCGCTGGCTTGCGGCACGCCGGTGTTCGCGTACCGCCGCGGGTCCATTCCAGAAATCATCGAGGATGGTGTAACTGGATTCATCTGCGATAGCTTGGAGGAAATGGTGACGAAGATCGACCGCCTGTCGCTCATTAAACGGCAGCGGTGTCGTGAGTCGTTTCAAGCCCGTTTCACCGTCGAGCGAATGGTCAAAGATTACCTTGCCGTGTATGAACGGATGGCGACCGCGCCGGCCAGATCCCACGCGATCGCCCATGCACGGTCCTTGCGCATGGTCGGTCGCAGGCCAGTCGCGGTCAGCGAACTGACGACGCCGCACGGCACAGCCTGACAGGAAAAGGCCGGGTCCGACCACTGGTTGGACCCGGCTTTTCTCGCCCTCTTTCTCTCAAAGGGGAAGGGTTCCACCCTTCCGTAGGATAGCGGTTTTCCCGCCGGGCCTCCTACCATGGGTCATGCGCGCCCTCTCCGATCACACGCGATTACTCTCTGCTGTCCTGATTGCCGGCCTATGGCTGCCCGCCGCCTGTCGGCCGGTGCCGGTCGCTGACTCCTCTCACACGGCCGTACTGTTTGATGATGTCCCAGTTCCTCAACATGTTCGGCGCCTGGCCGTGTGGTATCCACGCACCTGGGAGCAGGACGTATCCTATGGATACAGCAGGCTCGAGCAAGCAGCGTTTCAACTCAAGAGGCAGCGGTCAAACATCAAAATTGTGGAGCGGCGGAACCTGGAACAACTCACGGATGAACAGCGCTTGCAGCTATCGGGACGAGTCGGGGACGACAGCGTCGTGCGAGTCGGCAGGTGGCTGGGCGCCGACAGCATCGTCCTCTTCCGCATCGACGGGCCCACATGGCGGGAACGATTGCTGGCCCGCATGCATGGAAAGATGCCGCCCTTCATTGTCTCCAGCAAGATTATTTCATTGGAGAGCGGAGAGGTGCTGTACCATGATGTCGTGACGGCCGCTCCGGTGCCGGCCTCCGGTGAGTGGAGCGATTACGACAGCGATCATCAATTGCGTCCCGCAATGCATGCGGCACTCGATCAGGCCCTTTCGGCGGCCATTCTGCATCTTCACCAGTCATTTCGTTAGCGAACTGGCAAATCTCAGCTGCGAACCGCTTGCAGCACTTCCTGCGCGGAAGAGGACCCTGCATTGGCAGCCAGAAAGTCTCCTCGCATCACCTTCAAGGCATAGCGTTCCTCGTCGATCTCCCGCTGGGTGCGAACCCCGAGACGACGGAAGAATGGCAACGGTGGACACCATCCCTGCACGGCGTGCTGGAGCAGAAAGGTGGCTACGGCGGCGGGAAGCAAGAACCAACGCCGGTTCACAAAGCGTGCAAGCGTCAATCCGATCAAAGAGACGGCCGCCGCGTTGGCTTCGAGAAGCCGTTCGATGTCCCACTCCCTTTCCAGTTCCTGCAGCCTCAAATCAATCAGTCGGCGATCAGCCGCGTACACTCCTACGTCTGCCTCGGTGCGCTGCGTGATACGTTCGTGGATCTCAGGATCGGTTTGCAGCGGCACTCGCTCGGTCGTCGCAGGAATAAGTTGTGAATCTGTTGACACAGACATGGGGCCTCCCTCGGATGAGTTTGTTTTGGCGAGCGAGATGAGATCTAATCGAGTTAATTTACCAATTTTTGAGAAGACCGCACCTCGGGGCTTCCCCAGGCAAAGAGGAGATATTCGCTAATTGCCCCCGCCACGAACGTTTCTCACGGATCGCGACAGGAACCACGCATAAAGCAGCGCGAGCAAGACATAGTTGGGAACGAGAATGCCGGGCGTCATCCATTGCCACCCGTCGAACTTCCAACCAGCCAGCGGCCAGAGAACCGGCGTCGGGAAGAAGGCATGTGAATGGGTCGGCACGTCCACCAGCACGTGCAGGCCCCACGCGGCGACCTCCCAGTGCGGCCGCTTCGTCACGAACCAGATGAGAAGAAAGACGAAGAGAAAGACGACGAAGCTATGCGTGACGTTGTACAGGTGATGCACATATTGCGGGATGGTTGATTCCGGCGGCGTGCCGTGGCTGAAATCGGGGCGATCCGCCAATCCGAGCATGACGGCTGCCCACAGGATTCCAAAAGACAACAGATCCGGTGCGAGCCCGAAAACGAAGGCGAGCCAAAAACTGGGGCGGTTCTTTCGGCCGAAGGCGATGCCGCCCCAGAGACCATGTGAAAGAATGTCCATCTGGTTGCTCCGAGCCAATGAAGGCCAATCGCTACCATAACAAATTTCGCCAGCCGACTTCCTGCATGGCCATGTTAGGAAGCCTCCCAGCTAGTGCCGTTCGCTGGCGAAAATTGCAAAATAGTTTCCGCGTGGCCATACTGACAAAAGGGGAGTAAGGCACCGATCACGTCAGTGGGAATTCGGAGGGTGGAGAAGAATGGCCCGACTCGGCGGAGGCGGACGCGATGTGGTGAAAGCCCTGTGCCTGATCGTCCTGCTGATCGCATTGCCACTGGTGGGCGTGGCCCTGGCCGGGAAACCTATCGATCGGTATCTCGAATTTCCCCCGCACAGCCGGTATGTTGAACACCCGGCGTTCTCATGGCAGATGTTCGTTATCCTCGGACTCGTCATCATGCTGTCGGTCGTCCCGCTCATTGTCCGCGTGGCGACCTCACGCGTCACTGCTCACGGCAACGTCCGGAGGGCCAAAGCCTATCCCTGGTGGGGGGTCTTCGGCGCCGGTCTCACGGCCGTCTCCTGGTGGTTGGCCTGGAATCGCTTCGAGTGGTTCGAGTCCTATCAAGCGTCCACCTTCACGCCTCTGTGGCTGGGCTACATCCTGTTCGTGAATGCGTGGACGTACACCCGTACGGGACACTGCATGATGCTCGATCAGCCACGTATGTTTCTGTGGCTGTTTCCTGTCAGCGCGGGGTTCTGGTGGTCATTCGAGTATCTGAACCGCTTCGTGCAGAACTGGTATTACGTGGGCGCCCAGACGTTCACGTCATGGGAGTATTTTGTTCAGGCCACGCTGCCATTTTCGACCGTCCTTCCCGCCGTGCTCAGTACCAGAGAGTTGTTGAGTACGTGTCCGCGACTGAGCGCAGGGATGGACCGGGTTCCAACGTTTCACGTTCCACACGTGCACATCGCCGGCTGGGGAGTGCTGCTTCTGGCTTGCGGAGGACTGATGAGCCTGGGGATTTGGCCCAGCTACGTGTTTCCACTTGTGTGGCTGGCGCCGCTAGCGCTGATGACGTCGCTTCAGATGGTGACGGGCGAGGAGACGATTTTTGCAAGGACTCCACGGGGTGATTGGAGATCCCTGTGGTGGTCGGCGTTGGCGGCATTTGTCTGTGGGATCTACTGGGAACTGTGGAACTATAGGAGTCTGGCGCATTGGAAATACGCCGTCCCCTTCGTGGATGAGTTCAAGATTTTTGAGATGCCCCTTCTTGGCTATGCCGGCTATTTTCCGTTCGGCCTGGAATGTCTGGCCGTGGTGCAATTTCTATTCTCTGGGCCACGATGTGGAAATGACGTCTGGGACGGAGTCTTGGTCTCGAGGAGACGATCACCGTCGCCCTGCGAGGTCAGAGGACGAGTTCGTCGAAAACGCGGGCTATTTTGAGGTATGAGTCTTCTCGGCCAGCTCCAGCGCGACACGGCGCATATCATCTGATAAGATTTCGTGCGTCTGATCGTCGACACGCACGCGATACTGGCTGCGTCCGATTTCCTTGCCGCCTGGGGACTCAAAGAGCTGCGCTACAATCTGCGTCACGGGGTAGTTTTTCGAAAACCAGGTCGACCTCCCGTGTGAGACAGTGGCTGGCGCCCAGAGCATATAGACATAATCCACACGAAGGTGTTGCTGGAGTTCCTTGACGCGCGTCAGGTCGGTCCTGGAATAGTCGACATCGATTTCGAAATAGGCTGACTTATAGGGTCCCTTGACCAACTGCGGATAATTGGGAATGGCCACAGCGACCTGCTTTTGAGACAGCACTTCAAACCGGCTCGTCTTCCCCAGTTCCTCCCCTAAGGCCCTGGGCGACGCTCAGGGAGCTTGCATTGGTCATCCCTGCTATGACGGCCAGTTTCTTGCCTTTGGCTGAAACGGTTCCTGCGTCAGATGGAAGGTCGCGCAGCCGCTCGCTCAAGATGAGGACAAATGCGAGTGCCGGCCCGAATCGCATGAGCCATGAACGCCGCACCGAGTCTCCATTCTATTTGCTCTTGCCGGTATTGGTGACTTTGATGAACTCGTCCACAATGTCTTCCGCGGATTTCTTGAGTAGTTCGTCGACGTAGTAGCCCTTGGACCGGAAGAGGGCGAGCACGCTGTCGCTGTTTCGTCGATTGAAGGCAGTGTGGGACACGATTTGTCCGCTCGGAAATTCGAGCATGTTGCCGTAGACGTCGGCGGAGTACGTGTTGGAACATCCGCCGCGATTTGAGCAGTATGAAGTTTGCTTCAGGCGCTTGCTCCAGACGACAAACACATAGTTCGTCTTCAGCTTGGCTTGAATTTTTTGGAGCCGAGTTTTCTCGGACGGATCCACCCATTCGACTTCGCCATTTTTCTCTTCCACCGTCTTGACCGCGATTGGATAACTTGGGATTGCTCGACTGACTTCCTCCTGGCCGATCACTTTTAGCTGGGTCCGGTCTCTGAGTTCCTTTGTGAGATACTCCGCCAGTTTCAAGTCAGATTCTTCGGATCCGCCAGTGATGACGGTCACCGATGTTGGCTTCAGGGCGTAAGTCGGATCCTTGAGCGCAAAGATTGTCCCTCCGCCTCCGCAGCCGCCGAGAAGGAGAGCGAGTCCAATGACAGCATACGCGTGTCGATGGCTGTGCATGGCGTCCTCCGAATCGATGGGATTGAGAAAACCCGTTCAACCTAAGCTTAGCAAGCGATTGATGGTCGTCAAGCCGCGCTGGCCTGGTAAGACTGGCCTGGTAAGAACGGCAGGACGCCAAATGGCGATTGTGTACGAGGGTGGACCAGATGCTACTGGAGTTGAGTCACATCCAATGGCGTCCCGAACCATGTCCGATAAGGATAGGGCTGGGACTCCGGCGGTTGATGAGGGTGCCGCAGGCAGTCAGCGATGGTATGGGGGAGGGAGCTGCCGGTTTACTTGGATTCAGGTTTGTCCTGGCACTGAAGTTCATCGCAGAGCTTTTTCACCGTCGTCGTGAGTTCTTCTCCGAGTCTGCTGCCCAGACGGGAAATTTCCGGCTCGATTTTTTTGCTCAAGGATTGAATCTTCTGCAAGAGCTCAGGAATGGGCTTTGGCAGGTCCTCGACGCGGACCGATCCTTTTCGAGGTTGCTCCGTTTTGTCTTCGTCAGCCCAGGCCAATGGTGCTGAGATTAAGAGCGCGGTGAGTGCGATTGCGATTGGTTTCATTCCTCTGCTCCTCTTACATGCCAAAACATCATCAACTGAGAGCTACAATGGTCCGTCTGCGAGCGTACCGCCAGGCAAGGTGCCCCCGGGTAACGTCCCGCCTGGCAATGTTCCCCCGGGAAGCGTGCCGCCTGGGACGGTCCCGCCCGGTAATGTGCCGCCGGGAAGGGTGCCACCCGGGACGGTTCCACCGGGGAGAGGACCTCCGGGTAACGTCCCGCCAGGCAGTGTGCCGCCCGGGAGAGTGCCCCCTCCAGGAGTATTGTCCAAACCTGTCAGCGGTTTGAATTCTTCTAATGCCTGAGGAGGAGTGGTTTCAGCTTTTGGAGGCGGGTTTTCGCCTGCCAGACTGTTGCCTCTTAATAGGAGAAGCAGCCCGCAAGAAATGATCAAAAGGGACAGCCTGTCGTGCTGAGGTCGAATCCAAAACGGTGCCATCGCCTACCTTTCAGACTTCACGTGTATCTTTAGCGTACATCTCACAAATCTGAACAACCACAAGGGAAGACCCGAGTCACTCCATCCCCGTGAAATTTAGGCGAAACGCTCTGATTCGGGGAACTTTTCTGAAGGGCGGCGGTCGTCAGGCACTCGGCGGCGTTTCTGGGTCCGGAAATGGTCGTTGAGTCATTCTCTGACAGACCTCCTCTCATTCTCCCTCCTTTGAGAAGGAGTCTTGATCTTTTCATCAAAGAGGCTCTTAATCCTGCTACCGCTTCTATCGAGATATTTACGTTGACAGATTGATCCTGCGGTTTTGGCTGGCGCAAGATGGCGTACGATGTCCGGGTCATTCCCATCAGAGAATTCATAAAAACCGACATCACCGGCGACGTGGACATGAGCGCCAGCCGCAAAATGTTGAGTGAACTGATGGCCGTCTGCAAGCGGGAAAATATGAGCCGCATTCTCATCGACTGTCGTGAAGCCAGCTCCCCTGCCACGACACTCGACGTCTGGACGCTGGCAAGGGATCTTGGATCTCTCGGCGTCACGTATGAAGATCGCGTTGCGCTGTTGAACCGGCCTAAAGACAGTTTCGACCGAGGTGCATTTCTCGAGGTCTGCGCCACCAATCGTGGATACCAGATCAAGGCCTTCCGTGAGTTCGAGCAGGCCTTTAGCTGGTTGACTTCCGAAGACTCCTCCACGGACATAAAAGCCGACACAGAGCGTTAGTGCCTGTCCAGTGTGGTGAGACCCGGGCTCTCCTAATCCGCCTGCCTTCCAGTTAAAAGTACTGCGTGATGCCGATCTGAATCAAGGAATTCGGATTCGGAGAGAACAGATGGGCCACATCCACCCGTAGCAGCGTATGGGAAAGAATTGCCGGGACCACGCGTAAACGGCCCTTTGCGATGACGGTAAGAGAAAGCACGTAGGGCTCCGTGACTTCTCTTAAGGGGAAGAATTAGTTTCTCCAGCAACTCCGCGCATTTGGGTTTCGAGCCGAATCTCCTCTGCTACACTCTCTACAGTAAGGCCAGCCCTTGTTCGGTTAGAGGAGGAAGGAGACACAACATGACACACCCGACGTGCCGGCAGAGTCACAGGTGTTTCTGGGTCGTTGGTCTGATCGTTGTCTTGCTGTCCGTGTCGATAGCCGAGGCCAAATCATCTTCGGCTCCGAGCGGTAAGACTGTAAAGACAGCGCCTTGCGACTATCGCGCCCATCCGACCATCACGACGGTGACGCCAACTCATGTTAAACCGGGACAAAGGATCACGATCAGCGGCAAGAATTTCGGGACCAAGCGGTGCTTCCACAGCGTGTCGTTTGGCCCCAAGAGTACCGACAACTGGACATACGTGAGCCCAACGACCCTCGAGGCCACGGTGCCCAATCTCCTGCCCGGCGCTGTTCCGGTCACCGTCTCTACCGAGGCCGGAACCTCGCAGTATAAGCTCGAAGTCCAACCCAAGTAGCCGCCGTCTATCATAGGAGGGGCCAGAGTGCATCTGCCTCTGGCTCCCTCCCAAGAGTTCTCAATCATGCCTGCCGTGAGAGCCATGGCTGCTTCACCGCATCAATATTCCTGCCGCGGCTCATTTCTTTCCACGATTATCATTTCTACCGTGCTGCAAGTTCGGTTGTGAGTTTGGTGACAGTTCAGCGTCCACACCCCGTGTTCGCCGCCAAGAGCCGAGGTCGCACCTGTCTCTCCACAAACGCGTTCCACAGGCGCCGAATATTCGGCACTTGCCGTGATGGCGGCATCATCTACTTCGTCACTTTTGAATATCGGTGATGACGCTCGAGGAGATGTCTGCATGGTTTCCTGATGTTTGTCAGTATCTTGGCACACCAGACCAGGATAGGGCGAAGTTGGAACAATCTATGCGTTTTCTGAGAACTCTATAGCGGACAGAAATCAAGGCTGGGGATCACCAATTCGTACAACAGAGGAGGGAGCCATGGCTTCGCTCAAAGGGAAAGTGGCGGTCGTGACGGGGGCATCGCGCGGAATCGGACGAGGCATTGCCGAACGGCTGGCAAAGGATGGGGCAACCATCGTCGTCAACTACACCAAGAGCGCCGGCGAAGCGGAGAAGGTTGTCGCCGGTATTCATAGCCGTGGCGGAATAGCCATGGCCGTTCAAGCGGACGTCAGCAAAGTCGACGACATCCGGCGGCTCTTCCAGGAAACGCACAAAGCCTTCGGGCGTCTGGACATCCTCATCAATAACGCCGGCATCTTCTGGGCCAAGCCGATCGTTGAGACCACTGAAGAGGAGTACGATCGGATGTTTGCCGTCAATGCAAAGGGCCAATTCTTTGCCCTGCAGGAGGCGGCCAAGCACATGGCGGAAGGGGGCCGCATCGTCAATATCTCGACCGGAGGGACGAAGCTGGCTTTCCAGGGGATAAGCATCTACGGCGCCAGTAAGTCGGCGCTTGAGTTCTTTACCAAAGTGGCGGCAAAGGAGTTAGGAGCAAAGAACATCACGGTGAATACGGTTTCTCCCGGCTATACGGAGACCGACATGCTCAGCGATCCGCAGTTCAGAAGCATCGGTGCTCAAGCCTCGCCATTTGGACGTCTTGGGACACCGACCGATATTGCTCAGGTCGTGGCGTTCGTGGTGAGCGAAGAGGCCGGCTGGATTACCGGCGATACGATTCAGGCTGGCGGCGGCGTCGCGATGTGAAACGAGTCAGTCAGTCGACGATGGAGGTCCACTATGCCGGTCACGTTGATTAATGTCTTTTCGGTGCCGAAGGGGAAGGAAAATGACTTCGTACAATGGTGGCAGGACGTGAAGGGGAACATCACGGCACAGCAAGGGTTTATCAAAGGAAAGTTCCACCGGAGCATTAAGCCTGAGAGCCGGTACAATTTCATCAACGTGGCGGTGTGGGAAAACGAAGAGGTCTATTGGAAGGCCTATGAGAAGAGCGTCACGCCAATGAAAGCGAAGCTAGAACAGCTTGGCGTGGAAATGGTTCCGGCGCTCTACAACGTGGCCTTCGAATATTGATTCACCTTCACGGCCGTTACGCACGAGGCTTGGGACAGTCGGTCTGAAGGCTGCGGCTGCGAGCCTTGCAGAGCTGGTAGCGGCCGTTTTCGGCCCAATATCGTAACGATTCATAGACGTCCGACCACGAGTTAAAAGAATCGGCGCTAAGTTGTTTTTTGCCCACCCGCCGATCCACGACTGCTCTCAGTACCTCTCCGGTTTGTGCATCGATCACCTTGGCTTCGATCACCGCTTCGCCCGTAAATGCTGGTTTGCCTGTTGCAACGTTTTTGAGCAGCGATCCCGCCGCGAGCGCATTCATGGGAGCCGGGATGGCGGACACGACATCCAACATGGGCCACGACTCTTCAAGATGCGTCATAGCGACCTGCACCCGTAACGTGCTTGGACCCGGTTTGTCGACCATCTCGTAATCCTTAGAGACCTCCTGATAGATCACTGCATAAAAGGTGTCAGCCATGAGCTGAGCCTGATCCTGAGAGATGCCGCGCATTTTCGATTGGGGACCGCGAAAGACCAACACCGGATCGAGCATGATCTTGGTGTAGCTGTTGGGTGGGATGTGGAGAACTTTGGGATTTTTATAGATCAGCAGCGACTCTCCCGCATTCTCATCACCTTCCGTCATCCTGGGATAGAGATCCTTGAGAAACCCTAACCGTTCCACCGTCCGTGCCTGTTTCGTAGCTGCGCATCCGGCGACCGGGAGAACCAGGACGATGAGTAACATCCCATACAGCCATCTCATACCTTCCTCCTCGGTTCATGTTTCAGGGCTGTGACTTAGGGAGTTCTTCTACATGAGTGCAAATCGTGTGCAGGCCGGTTGGCGCCCAAGCACCCTGAGAATCATACCCAGCGGCGAACGGCATCTTTGTATGCCGTGAACTGATGCGGAAACTTGGCAGACAACTCTCGCTCCTCGGGAATGATTTGAAATCGATTCATGTAGAGCACGAACAGAGGAAGCAGTGCAAAGGCCAAAAGATGGGACAGAAAGATCGCCCATCCGATGAGAACGACGAGAAGGCCAAGGTACATTGCATTGCGGCTGAAGCGGTAGGGGCCAGAAGTGACCATGGCAGTCGTCGCTTCTGGGGTGATGGGGTTGACCGTGGTTTTTACCCGCCGAAAGGCCCGGACTCCGGCCAAGCTGATTGCTGCTCCGACGCAGCAAAAAAGGAGGCCGATGGCACCTCGCCATGGCAAGAGGAAAGCGAGTGAAGCTTCGTACGTTGAAATGAGCCACATCATCGCTGCAAAGAGCAGCGCCAGCGCCACCGGCGGGACTTTGAGTTCTAAAGCAGTCATCAATGACACCATACGCTAGAGCGGCCGTGGCAAATTCTGTACTACAATCCACATAGGAGCCAAGAGCCTGGCAGTGTAAGCTGGACTAGCTCACGCCCGCTCGAGTCGATCTAAACCCGCACATCGCGTCACTGCCAAAGACGTCTACAATGGAAAACCGCACATCCACGCCGCCTTGGTGCTGGCGCTCGCGCTCGCCTCGTGTCCTCGTGTGATGGTGCCGACCATGTTTTATACCATCGTGCGGCATCTGGTGGCTGGCGCCGTCCCTCGTGTGACTGTGGAAGAAGCGGTGATGGACACGCACCCTCTCGCGCGTGAACGCGCCTAATTTCTCATGTCGATGCTGGCTGGAACCGCCGGTACGTAATTCGGGTCGATGTTCTCCCACACTCCGGCATGATTCCCGCTCGCTCCCCAGCCTCGCATGTACAGCAGCATGAGCACCGGTTCGGCCCGGAGTCGGTGCTCACCCGTCACCCGCCCGACCACCGTCGCGCGTGCCCAGTCTCTGTACTTCAGGGGGACCTGCCCTTTCGACACCATCACCCAGTAGGAACCGGCTTCGGGGCCCCCTGTGTCGGCCGGGCGGTGGGGCTTGTAGTCCTGATCCAGTGGGCGGTTCTTGAGTCGCAATAACAGGAATTGTTCATGTTCTTCCTCTTCGATAATGGTTCCCCCCAGCAGGACGACCTTCCCGACGTACGACTGTGGATGAGTACTCAACATGGTGAGCGTGACGCCGGGCTCAGCGATCCAGATATACCGCCGTGGAACAGCCGAACATCCCCACAGTGTGAGGGTGATGGTAAACGCCAATGAGAGGCACGTGATCCATCGATGTAGGCGATTGCAAATAATCATAGGAAGCTGTCCTCGTTGTGAGTGGGAACGCGCTGGGCGCATCTTACGTGTTTGGGGGCAATCCGGTCTATGGTTGTTTCCCTAGGGAAGGGACGAGGAGAAAGTCAACGTGGAGGTGGAAGGATTCGGCACCTCAACCTGCCATGGGAGGGCACTCGAGGCAACTGCGATCGGACGAAAGGGCCGGCCGCTCACCCATCTTGATGCTTCGACTCAACAGCTTCGATGAGTGACCGGCTAGAGCTTTGGTAGCAGCATAGCGGCGATCTTCCGGAGGGCAGCTTTCAGGCGATCCGGCGGAAGCTTCTGCCCCCCTGCTGTCACCGCGTAGTACCTCGCTCCCTTGAGAACACTGAAGAAGAGCCCCTCCTCGTCGGTGAAGAAAAATGCACGATCCCCGATACCTTTCTCTTCGGTGATGTGGATCTGTAAACCCGTCAATTCCTTTTTCAGGTTTTCCAACGTCACGAAGTTTCTCGCTGCTGCGGTAGAGGCAAACTCCGCCACGCTGACAGCCAAGACGCCATTGGCCAACCCATAGGTGCACGTCCACGTCTGTGAACCGCTGGCTTGATCTCGATCTGGACCGTCGAGTTTTGAGGATGAGATCGCTTCTTCGATGGCAGCGGCCATCTCTGATCGAGGAACCAGTGAACAGACATCGAGCGCCTGAACCGGAGAGACGGCGATCAGGCTTGCGACGGTGGGCACGAGCACATACAGGAAGCGCATGACTTTCATTCCTCTCAATGAGTACTAGCGATATTCGCACACTGGATCGCTGCGACCTTTGCGTTTTTCGCTCAAGCCTTTAAGAATGCAAGGAGATCTGAATTCACTTTGTTTTTGTGGGTCGTACACAGCCCGTGCGACGCGCCAGGATAAATAAGGAGCTGTGCCTTTGGGGCGATCTTCACTGCGGCTTGCGCTGAGGCGCCGATCGGCACAATTTGGTCGTCGTCGCCATGAATGAAGAGAGTCGGTACCGTCATCTTCTTAAGATCCTCGGTCTGATCCGTCTCAGAAAACGCCTTGATGCAGTAATATGCCGCCGGGAAACCAGCCATCATACCTTGGAGCCAGAAAGAGTCCCGGACGCCATCGGAGACTTTTGCGTCCGGCCTGTTATACCCATAGAACGGCAGCGAGAGATCCTTGAAGAACTGCGAACGGTCGGTCAGGACTTTGGAGCGTATGTCGTCAAAGATTTCGATCGGTAATCCCTCCTGGTTATTGGGCGTCCTGAGCATGAGAGGCGGAATCGCACCGATCAAGACGGCCTTGGCCACCCGTTTAGTGCCGTGCCGTGCAATGTAACGGGCGACTTCACCACCGCCGGTGGAATGGCCGACATGGACGGCGTCTTTCAATGCCAGTGTTTCTACGAGCGCGGCGAGGTCGTCGGCATAGGTGTCCATGTCGTTGCCCGTCCAAGGCTGGCTTGATCGGCCGTGGCCACGTCGGTCATGGGCGATACACCGGTATCCCTGGGAGGCCAGATAGAACATTTGATCTTCCCACGCATCTGAGCTCAGTGGCCATCCGTGACTAAAGACCACGGGTTGACCCTTCCCCCAGTCCTTGTAATAGAGTTGTGTTCCATCTTTGGTGATGATCGTGTTCACCAATCGTCGACTATGCGTGTCTGTGGCGGTAGCTGTATTCTCAGTCTTGCGAGCGGTCGCGAACGTGATTGCGGGTAGCACTGCGGCAGCTACGATGGCGGCACCTCCAAAGAGGACGGTGCGGCGGGAGATCACGTTGCCACTTTCAGCACATCCAGTACTGTCTGCCGTGTCAGTCCCTCCTTGTAAATACCTGTCTTTGTTTGGTCTCATAAAGGCGCTCCTCTTCCTGGCTTCTTGTTGGCACTTTGCCGGTTGCCGTGGAAGTATAGGGATCGGCACCAGGAAGGAACACTGTCAATATTGACAGGTAAAATGCAGGAATCGAAAAGGTCAAAAAAGAAACCCGATGTCCGGCATGCAACACAAAGCGACGCCATTGAGAGTGCACGTGTCCCAGACGGTCGGCGACGTTGAGGCCTCGCTGCTCCGCCCAACCGATGCGAGATGGCTTCTGGTCTTGGCACACGGGGCAGGGGCGGGGATGCATCACACCTTTATGGATAATCTCGCGCGCGAGCTCGCTGGCTTCGGCGTGGCGACCTTTCGCTATCAGTTTCCGTACATGCAACAGCGACGGGGCAGACCGGACGCCCCGGCAGTATTGATTGCGACGATCCAGGCGGCAATGACGGCGGCGTCAGGAGCGGCATCCGATTTACTCTTGCTGGCTGGAGGCAAGTCACTGGGCGGGCGGATGACGTCACTGGCATTTGCCGATGGGCGGTCAACTGCGAGGGCAGGAACCGCGCCGGTGCGCGGCCTGGTGTTCTTCGGCTTTCCTCTGCATCCGCCCGGCCGTCCCGGCACACAACGCGCCGATCACTTAACAGGGGTGCAGATGCCGATGCTGTTTCTCCAGGGCACGCGAGATACGTTTGCTGATCTCACCCTGTTACGTCCGGTCTGCGCGAAGCTGGCGCCTCATGCCACCTTACATGTGGTGGATGCTGCGGACCATTCCTTTCATGTACTGAAGCGATCAGGGAAGACACACGCTGATATCCTAAGTGAGCTCGCGCGCACCGTGGCGTCGTGGGTCGATTCGCTCGTCTAAGTTCACTGGCAGTTGGAAGATCTGCTTGCACATAGACTCGCAATTGCTCGTTCGCTCTTCACAGTGCTATCTTTTAGCTGCTCCAATTAGCTGTCCTTTTATGTATTCGACTAACTGATCGAGCGCTTTGCCCCACCCATCATGGAAGCCCATCTCCTCATGCTGCTTTCGTCCAGCCTCATCTCTATGGATGACGAGCGCCGTGTACTTGGTTCCCTTCTGATGGCGTTCAAACAAGAGAATTGCCGTGAACAAGAACGTGTCGCATGTAGGCCTATCTGCAGTGGGGGGAGGAGCTGGCCGGTAGCCGGGCAATAACGCATTCGTCCAGACAAGCTTCTCGTTCTGGACGATCTCCAAATAACACCCAACGTTGGGGAAGTCCTGTCCTTCCGGAGAGCGCATGACCGTTTGAAAAAGCCCGCCTGGGCGAAGGTCGATTTTGCAGTCGACCGTTTTCCAAGGCGACGGAGTAAACCAGGGTTTGAGATGCTCCGGCGTGGTCCAGGCTTTCCAGACCAGTTCTTGAGGAACGTCGACGATGCGTTCAAAGACAAGGTCCAGCCGAGGATCGGGTGGCAACATCGAGCGAGTCATCGTGTCTTCTCCTTCATGGTGGTGAGATAGCCGTCCAGTTGATTGAGACGGGTTTCCCACGTCATTCGATGCTTCGCCAGCCATTTTTCAGCTGCTTTCAGCGAGTGTGTTGCAAGCTGATAGGTCCGTACACGGCCGGCTTTCTGGGAGCGGACCAAGCCACAGTCTTCCAAGATGTCCAGGTGTTGCATGAATGACGGCAGCGCCATGTCGAACGGTTCGGCGAGTTCGCTGACTGGAGCCGGTCTCGTGCTCAGCCGTTGAAGTACGGAGCGTCTGGTTGTGTCTGCCAGGGCATAAAAGACCCGATCAAGGGAAATGTGTTTGTTAGGCATATACCTAACTGTAGAGATTCATGAACTGGAAGTCAACGGGAGAGATGAAGATGAGTCAGGGTCGATACGATTCGCTGTATCGGCCAACTTCCGGCACGCAAACCGGTCTACAATTGCCGGTCTCCGGGTCATTGCGGACCAGATGCCAAGCCGCGAGTGCAGCCACCTTTGACTGTCTGAGAAGTTCATAATGCATTGACTGCGACGCTATGGTCCTGTATGCTGTCCTCGGATGTTCCCTAGTATGAGTCCGGCTGGGGACATGCAGATCATCACGGACTTCGCGATCGCATCGCGACCAGGTCCAGTCTGGAGCGGCATCCTTCCTGGTTGTTTCTCCCCTTGGTTCTCTGATTACGTCATCATGCGATCACACCGAAAGGATTGTGTAGTGGATACGTCTGTTCAATTAAGTTTTCGCGACATTGGTGTGTCCGAGGCATTAGTCAAGGATCTCGCCATGGCAGGGCTCTCGTCCCCAACCCCGATCCAAGCGCAGGCGATTCCTGCGGCGCTGGCCGGGCGTGACGTGATCGGCTGTGCCCAAACCGGGACGGGGAAAACCGCCGCATTCGTCATTCCGATGATCGAACGGTTGGCTCAGTTGCCGAAAGGCGCCCCGCAAGCCTTGATACTGGCTCCGACTCGAGAGCTCGCGCTCCAAATCGTCACCACAATCGATAAGCTCGGTCACCGTCTTGGAATTTTCGCAACGGTCATTGTGGGCGGGGCGGACATGCAGGCTCAGGTACGAGGGCTCCGTCAGCGACCGGATATTCTGGTCGCGACGCCCGGGCGTCTACTCGATCACATGTGGAATGGAACCGTCAACTTGCTTCCCATCAAGATCCTGGTTCTTGACGAAGCCGACCGGATGCTGGACATGGGGTTTGCCCCGCAGATCAATCAGATCCTCGCCGCGCTGCCGGAAGAACGGCAGACGCTGCTGTTCTCCGCTACGCTGCCGTCCGATGTGACGCAGTTCGTGCAAGCCAGCGTCAACCCGGTTCGGGTCATGGTAACGCCGTCGGCGACCACGGCGGACGGCGTCACGCAAGCGCTGCACTATACGACGCATACCGGCAAGCAGGAGTTGCTCCTTTCTCTGCTGAAACAGGAGAAGGAGACCGTCCTGGTCTTTACTCGGACCAAGCATCGGGCTGAGCAGGTAGGGCATGTGCTCAGTCGTGCGGGACATCGAGTTGGCATCCTGCATGGCGATCGCAGTCTGTCCCAGCGCCGAAGTGCGCTTGATGGCTTTAAGCGTGGGACTTTTCGCGTGCTCGTGGCCACGGATATTGCCGCACGGGGGATCGATGTGGCCAATATCGGTCACGTGATCAATTTCGATTTACCGCATTGCCCTGAGGATTACGTCCACCGAATCGGCCGGACGGCTCGGATGAAGACGACCGGCCGGGCCACGAGTTTCATCACAGCGGAAGATCCGCAGCAGCTCCGTGCCATCGAGCGCCTCCTTGGCCATGCGGTGCCATTGGCCTCCGGCAGTCCGCAGCCTTCCTCCGGTCAGCATCGCCAGACGAGACCTCAACATCGCAACGGAAGGCCTTTGTCCGGGCGGACGGCACGAAGCCGCTCGCACGGTCACGAAACCCATCCCATGACGCAGGGCAACTTTTTTCAGTAGCGGAACACCGTACAGCATCGTCAAAGGGGGCACCATGACGCAACATCAGACGACGAAGACATGGAAAAGAATTCCCGACGGAACGCGGGTCCGTCTACGGGAGAACGCCCTGGAAGGCGTGATCGACGGACTGACCGAGTTGGTGATCGGGCCTGCGAGAAATCCTGATGGGCGGACGCAATATCGTGTCAATCTGGGCGATCCCGAACGGATGCTCGTGGCGGAAGATGCGTTGCTCATCGTAATCGACAAGGAGGGCTTGGTGTCTATGCTCAAGGAGAAGGCCGAGTATCGACGCCTCGTGACAGAGCAGTTGCGCGGCGGGTTTTCGGCGGACAGATTCGTTCTTGTAGCCTAGCAGGGCCTCAGCAACTCAGATCGATCAAGAACCAGACGCATGAACGACACGGATCTCAGCCGCATCCTCAGTTTAATCATCACTGTGCTGACAGATCCCTATGATCAGTTCATTGAGAAACTGCGTGCTGAAGGCCGAATCACTGACGAGGAAGTGCAGGAGCTCCACCTCGCCTTGAAAAGGCAAATCCCTAAGCTGTCTGAATTGATAAAACCCCAACCGCTATCGTCGAAGCCCTGACAGTGGTTAGGGCGCCATCCCGGTGGCTAGGGGGCACCCGCAATCAGGTGATCTCCTTCGGCATTACGAGGACCCGTCATAAGCAGAACTCCGGTTTAACCCTGCGAAATATCACTCCTTTCTTTCCGATCGTTGAATGGCTGTTTCAGGAAAGGGAAAGCGCCGGCCCGTTAAGCCGGTTTTTCCCGGAAACTCCCCTGCATTAAGGAAGGGCCGCGGCTAGGGTAATCCCCAGTTATGGTAGCTAGGGGGAGACCAGAAGATAGGGCGGAGCAAAGATCTTCGTATCAACCTTCGGGAGGGAGTATGCATCGACTTCCCACCATACCTTCCGAAAGGCCAATGCCGGTCCAGGATGAACTGGAGGAAAGCTGGGAATCAAACGACGATTCGAGGCTGACTCACCTTAAACTTGGAACGGCGTGGCTGTGCGCGACGCTGGCAGGTGTCGCGGCGCTCGCATACGCGACGATTGCACACATCTCCTCACCGATAACAATGGTGGCTCTTGCCGTGCTCTTGGTGGCCTATGCAGGCTATGGCTATTTCCTTCCGCAGAAGAACACCATCCAATTTGCAGACTCACTCTACTATATGGGTTTCCTCTGGGCGATCTTTGCCCTTATCGCGACGTTCGTGATCTGGCCAGCTCCTAAGCTGACGGCCGACGCGGTGCTGACGACCTTCGGCTATGCGCTGGTCGCCACATTCTGTGGAATGCTTCTTCGACTGGTGTTGATCCAATTTCGAGACGACACGCTTCCAGATCGCCTTGTTCATGCCCAGGAAAGGATCGATCGCCGCGTGACGGCTCTCATACAAGAAATCAACGAAGCGACGATGGAAATCACGACGTTCAGAGATCGCGCAGCCAGTGATCTGGGTGGCACGCTCCATAACCTGGTGCAGTCATTGAGCGCTGTCCGGGAAAAGCTCGCCGAGCAGCATCGGACGATGGCCAAAGCAATGGGCGACGGCTTTGAATCCTCTCTCCAACAGATTCTTAGCAGGCTCTCGGCAATACAACTCCCTCAAGAACTGCTCACCGCAGAGGTCGCGAAGCTCGTTGCGACGCTAGGAAAGCAGGGAGAAAGCGTCGAAAAGGCGGCGCAGAGACTCGAGAAGAGTTTGATGCAGGCAGCCGAAACCGTGACGTCATTTGGTGACTCCTTGCATGGATCGGAGGGCGCGAAGCAAGTCGGAATCGCCGTCAATGATTTGTCCAGCAAGATCAAAGAAAGGACCGAACAATTTCTCAAAATGACCACCGCGTTGGAGCAGAGCCGGACCGAGCTGGACAGCCAGCTCAACAGTCTGCCATCGCTGCGATCGGCGGCTTCAATGGTCGCCACACGATTGTCGGCATTCGAAATGGAGCTGCGCGAGTTATCGTCTCCTTCGATGTCGGCTGAAGTCAGAACTGGCCTCATGAACGTGCAGCAGGCTATCCGCTCAAGCCTCGAAGGGAGCAGAGCCATCGAGTCCATGATGCGGGACGTGTTGCTCTTGATGAGGGAGAGAGCGACCGAGGAGCATTCCAGTGAGAGACACTGAAGCGCGGTCAAACTGGGTGTTCGGGTTGTCACTGGTTCAGGTGTTCCTACTACTGTTCTTCGCCGCGATGTTGATCTATGTGACCCAGAATGTGGAGGTCAGGGGGCAAGAGTCTGGCCCAGGCGCCAAGGGGTCGCACACGGCAGATTCGAGTCTTCAAGCTCGGCTCGATGCAGCGACGGAGAAGAACAATGAATTGGAAAATGAGCTTGGCGATATGACCGGGTTGATTGACGAATTGAAGCTCATGTTAGGCGCCAAAGCTCCATCTAAGGAAGGGTTTCGAGAAGCCATTGAAACCCTGAGGCGAGGGTATGCCCTTTGTCAGAAAGATGACAATACGTTGATCGAAGCGACGATTCAGCATGGAGCGGAAAACGTTCAAGTGATCGGAGAGATTCCTTCCGATCTGGTTGTGAATTTGGCCAAGGGAGACGGAACGTCAGATCTCGACCAAATTGTGTCGTTCATCCAAGATGTGTACGAATACGAGAAAGACCATAAATGTCGGTTCAATTACCGGCTGAAGTATGCAACCGACAACGACTATAGGAAGGCGAGAGAGGGATACGAGAAGTATTTTTACCCCGAGAGAATGATCAAGACGGGCTGACCTCTGCTTCAATGTTTCTTATGGATGCAAGCTTTTGGCGCCAAAGGTGGGAGAAAAATGAAATTGCGTGGCACGAAGGTAAACCCAACTCGCTGCTGGTTCAACACTTCACAGAGCTGTCTTTAGCAAAGGGCAGTCGTATATTGGTGCCGTTGTGCGGTAAGACTCTCGATATTCCTTGGCTACTGTCTCATGGCTATTGGGTCGCCGGAGCTGAGCTGAGCAAAAGCGCGATTGAACAGTTATTCACGGAACTTGGGGTGCAACCCAAAATATCCGACGTGGGCAAAGTAGAGCAGTGGAGCGCGAATACTATCGACATTTTTGTTGGTGACATATTCGCGTTGTCTAGGGGAATGCTTGGTCGAATCGATGCAATATATGACCGTGCCGCTCTCGTTGCCTTCCCAGAAGATATGCGTAATCGCTATGCACTTCACCTTACAGAGATGACAGAGAAGGCTCCTCAGTTGCTGATTTGCTATGAGTACGACCAACGCTGCATGGAAGGTCCTCCTTTTTCAATTGATAGCGAGGAAGTTAAGCGACATTACGCATCTACCTATCATGTTACGCTGCTGTCGAGCTCAGAGGTATCTGGTGGATTGAAGGGAAAGTGCCCCGCCAAAGAAAATGCTTGGCTGCTCAGGAACTGATCCCGTTGCGCGAGGGTGTCTTCACTCGTAGAGACGGGTTTTTCTGAACACGACATTGAGGCGGGGAGAGAAGAAGCTTGGCGGAACGCGCAGGACTTTCGCGATGAATGTGCCTAATCGTCCACATCCAGACTCATAGCCGAATTCCTCCGACACATCTTCCACATCAATCATGAGAGATTTGGGAAGTAATTCGTAATAGCTGGAATTTCTCCATCCTGTACCGGCCCTCACAAATAGCGGGAAACTCACATCCTTCATCTTGGCTTTCAGCAGCCGGGCATAGGCATAGGCGATTTGAGGGGGCAACAGGGAGATGAACGGAAGGCCAACGGAGTGCGACTCGAATGGATAGTAGCGATTCGGTGTATCCCAAAAACCGATGATGCCGCCTTCACGAAGAACCCGATAGTACTGGTCGACATAGACGTGCCGGGCTTCGAACGGCAAGTGTTCGACGATTGCGGCCACAATGACCACATCAAAGAAGTCATTCTCGTATGGCAACGCCTGCGTGGCGCGTACAGGGAAATGATCAATGCGCTTCACCTTCGAGAGGCCCAGTTCCTGCTGTTTGAGGCGCGCGACGTCGACCATGGCTCTATCCGCATCAAAGGAGTAGATTTCTCCCGTCGACGGTTGTTCATTCAGGAATTCGGTTAAGTGTCCCGCCGAGCAGCCCACCTCCAAAATCCGTAACTGACGACGCTCCGTATTGAGACGGTCAAAAAGCGGCTTCAGGAACCAGCAGCGTTCGGCCTGATGCACAAGAAACTGGGATGCCCGTTCTGGCCCCTTGCGCGTAATGAGTAGTTCGATAATCTTTCGTGAATAATTGGTCCTGAACTGACGATCTCCAATGCTCAAGACTCTGGAAGACCCGTCGTCTTCTATCGCCCAGGATGTCGTCCTGTGTGCCATGGGAATCTTCCCTCGCGCCCTTGAACTCAACGACGAATTCGAGGTTAGCAACAAAGCTACGATCTGGCAATGAATTGATGTCTGCATGATCGGAGACGCGACGACGCGCTCCAATCCTCCTGCTTCGCATCGTGAATGAAACTGCAAGCGCGCATTTCCATAATGACTGAGAAGAAGGGAGAGTTTAGGGTTTTTACCGAGACCAGTCTCAATCGGCTGCACGAGCCACCAAATATCTTCTTGACGCTCGCTGATCTGTCTGACAGACTCCGCCGCCATCTCGAGGACCCGGATACGCCGACATGAGTTGGACGACTGAAAAACCAAAGCTGATTGGCGTGTATTGGCATCGAGCCACTCCGGCAGCCCATTCACATCCGGTAAAGATCTACAATGTCGGCGCGAGTCTCTATGTCTGGCCGATAGAAGAAGATGGGCGAGGTGATGTTACGGTGCGGCTGGAAGATTGTTCCGGGGAATGGGCCGGCCCGATGATTCCACCGGCATAGAGACCAGAAAAACTGGTCCGTTACGCGCCCAAATTTCGCGATTTACGCCGGGCTCCCCGCTTGTAGTTTGGATCGAGAGGCGAGAAAGACATCGAGCGAGACTCGGTCGTCGGCTTCAACCTTGAGAAATTCGACGCCGACATGGTCTTCTTGCACCCACTTTACCGCAGCGAGCCGCACTTCCACCGGTGGCTCATCCCAGGGAAGATTCAGCATGAGCGTGAGCTTCTGGCCGCGTTGAAAGAGGTGATTGATGCGGAGCCGGGCACCCTTTCGGGAGAGATCGAGCAGGGTTCCGTCCTCAGAGTCCTCCGTCAGTAGCGAGACGACAGAGGCTTGCCCTGTGACGGCGAGGCGCTTTGTATAGCGACCGTCAGGCATCGGTATGGCTCACTTGGGGTGCTATTGTAGGCTCAGTTGAGGTGTCGCAGCAAGGGGCCTAATTAGAGGAAATATCCTAATAGGTTGAACGAAAATCCGTCCCCCCCAGCCGCGAAGCTACCAGTTCACGCGCATTATGGCTGAGACCGGTTCGAGGCACTCTGCAACCCAAGCCGCTCTAAGATTGTCTTCCGAAACAAATCTGCCATGCGCCGATGCCCGGCCTTCGTGGGATGAAACCCGTCTGCATCAACGACAAAATCATCAGGGGACGTTTCGTTGAACACATTCACGATGGAAGCGCTCACATACGGCCCTTCTACCTCTATGGCACGATTAAAGGCTTTGACGCGTGCCTCGGTCACGGCCGGATTGGGCGCTGCACGGAAGGGAGAGAGTTGTGTCAGGTCGGGAAGCGTGGCAATCACCACAACCGTAGACAACGAACTCTGTACGCGGCGAAGGAGCTGTCTGAGATCGCTTTGAAATCGTGAGGGGTCCATCCCTTGGATAAGGTCATTCGCGCCGACCCACACCGTCGCGACATCAGCTTCGCCGCCGAGGTGCTTCGCTAGGCGAACCTGATCGCTCAGCGCATCAATTCGAGCGCCTGGGATCCCAAGGCTGATTAAGAAGGTGCCGGGAATGCGCTGCTCCAGGTCCTGACTGATGAGATAGACATAACCCTCGGTGAGCGGGATTGCCCCCACTCCAATGACGTCGCTTGCCCCGAGCGCCAGATAAACAAACTCAATTTTTCTTTCCTGCTGGATGTTGCTGCAGGCCGAGATGACCACCCCCAGCACAAACACGCCCAGGATCGACTTCGCTCTATTCATCTTCCTAACTCCATTTCTCGCTCAGCAACAGGGCGTTCGTGGTGTAGCTCAACGGCAGTAGCTAGCGATGGTTGAGCGACAAGGCTGCATTCTACGTCTCCACGCCTCGTATGTTCCATCGAGAAGCATCCGTGAAGCGGAGCCTTTCTCCGTAAGCCTTTTTTGCGTCGGGGAGCGAGGGCACGTCCGCTTGGGGTGCAAGGTTTCATGGGTCCCGGTACCAAACAGTGATTATGCCAAGGGTGGCGATGAGATCGCGGGCTGGACTTCAGTGCGTGATTCGGAGGCGATCGCAAAGAAGACGATCAAGGTTGCTTGCACCACGGGGATCGATGTCTGTCAAGAAGGAACGGAGTTGACCTTGAAACGAGCGGGGGAGGCCGACAAGGCCCCTTACACGATTAACAATGCAGAACAGCCCACGAGGCCAGGCCTGACAGAGGAAGGCTCTGAATGGCGTCGGGACCCCGCTGCTAAGGAAGTGGCGCCGCAGGTTTGACGTCACTGCGCTTTTTCCGTGCAGGGATACCACGAACTTCAAGGAAGAGAGGTACTGGACTATCAGGCAGCGTAAGTGGACGGCGAAGCATCCACTTGCCTTCCGGCGGCGCCGTATGGCTCGAGAGAGGCATCAGTTCCCCTGTCTCGGCATTGAGCAGCATCGGTGTGGTTGCCTTCTTCCATCGCCGAAAGTTCCATAATCGTCGCCATCTCCATGATAGTGCCATGATGCTCCCCCAAGAGCTTGGGTGAAATGCCGGTGGCTCGCTATTGTTGTCACCTGTATAGCAACTAAGATACCACTGCACCCTCGAGACGCCGTAATCAAAACTGGATTGCTGTACATAAGCTTTTGTACTAATCAGTCTTTGATTGGTCTTCAACGCTGATCCCGAGGCTGTATGTCTTATCCATCAGTGAGCGAACATCTTTGGACGACTGCACTGGCAGGGCGATGCTCACAGCACGCGGTCAACCCAATGGATGGGACGCTTGCGGCAAGGTCGGTGGCTGGGAGGAGCATGCGAAGAGCCGCCACGCGCTGCTATAGGCGCCGTCGCCTTGCTGTAAGGGGGACCGATCGCGCGTGAGGTAGAAATATCAATTCATCGCGAGGATTTTCCAGTCTTCATCTGCCTGAGCGGCAAGATCAGACGGAACGTCGTACCTGTGCCTACAGTGCTCTCGACGTTGATGTGGCCTTTGTGCGCGTCGACCACATCTTTAACGATCTTGGTCCCGAGTCCCGTTCCACCGGCTTTTCTGCTGATCGCACGAGCGGTGAAGAGACTGTCGCGAATTTCTGGAGGCATGCCACGTCCTGTATCCGTCACAGAAATGTCGAGCACGTCGGCTGTCTGCGCTGCCTCTCCGAAAATCGTGACAGACCCACCGCGCGGGGTCTCTGCTATGGCATTGTTGACTAGGTTGTAGAAGGCATTGTACAGCCGCTGCTCGTCTGCTTCTAAGGCAGGCAAACCATCGAGACGCTGGCTTCTGAGTGCGATCCCCTTTTTGTTGGCCATCAGATCCAGCGTTTTAAACACAGCCTCAACCACGTGAGCAACCTGACACAAGGCAAATCTGGGCGGTGAGGTCATGCCTTTGACGCAGTCTGCAAGTTCTCGGACTCGATCTGAGATTCTTCGAACATCTTCTTCAACCATGGTAAGGACCTCGTGGCACAGCGCACGGCTTTTCTCCGACTGAGGGGTTTTCTGAATGGACCACTTCTCGTGCAAGTCATCGAGTTCTTCTTTTAGCAACTCAGCTCCGCACAGGACCGGCATGAGCAGATTCTTGATATCATGGCTCATGTCACCGGCCATCTGAGCCACTTCGGCAAGCTTTTTGGCCTCAAATAACCTCGCTTCCTCGATCGCAGGAGTTGCGAGTGATGAAATCATGGTAAGGACGGCGACGTCGTTGTCATCGATCTGGCGATCGCGCTTGTTGAGAACTTCAATCACGCCAATCGGTTCGCCTTGCCACCGCTTCAACGGCACAATAACCAAATTCTTGATTACGGACCCTGTAGACTTGTCAATCCTCTCCGGCAGGGATGGATCTTTCTCAGCATCCACAATGATGGCATTCTGGGCCGATTTGAAGACGGCACCGGCGATCCCGTGATTCCACGGAACCGCTGATCCAGGCGGGACTGGCTTCTGACCGACCGATCGATAATTAATGAGTTGTTGAGATGACGCATCCGCGATGAAAATGGACCCACTTTCTGCGTTAATCGCTTCCAAGGCGGTGTCCAGCGTTTGGACAATCAAATCTTCGAGCGTGCAGTGACGTGAAAGGGCTTGAGAGATGAGGAGGGCCGTCTCTAATTCTCTATTCCCGTTGGTGACACAAAGATCCACCGTTCGTCGCGGAGCGCGACGCCGGTCTTGAAGAACAACGTCCTCTGAAGGCAGCTTCTCCTTAGGACGCTCCATGCATCCTTTCAGCGGCCCCGTTCAAGTGCGGAAGTAACTACGCGTGGAACTTGTCCTTGAACCCGTGGTGCTTAACCGCATCCGCGACGACAGCGAGCAGCTTTTCCTTCTCAATCGGTTTAACCAGATAATCCTTGACGCCCTGCTTCATAAGCTTCGTGGCGGTATTGATATCCGGATGGCCTGTCATGACGACGACAGGGACGGAAGGAAATTGCTGTAGAAAATAGGCAATTGCCCCGATTCCGTCTATCTTCGGCATCTGCATATCACACAGAATCATGTCGACCATGAGAGGATTGTCGCCCGACTTGATCGACTGGATTCCCTGTTCACCATCCTCCGCCTCGACCACATCATATCCAGCTTTGGTTAATGCCATTCTGACAGTCGTTCTGATATGCGCCTCATCATCAACCACGAGAACTCTACCCAGTCCCATAATGCCCTCCTTTAAGGCTGCGACTGAATTGACCAAAGAATAGTTACCGCCATCCTGCGATAGTGCTGTCTGTTTGACAAGAAATAGTTGAAATATGGGGTGAGGCATGGGCGGAAGGGGTGCGCGACTCGAGGCTCACCGGCCCCGTCGGAACGAGGAGAATCGTTGGCCGTTGTTCTTACACGAGGAAAGTAGTCCACCTCCTTTTCGTGATGATCGGCGTGCTGCTACACGGCAAACGTAACCGCGACGCGGAAAAGCCTGGGAAAAGGACGGGCTTCACCGCTGCTGTTGGATAGTCGGCTTGAAATTATCCCCTAGCGCGCTCACCATTGTGGACAACAGAATCCCATCGAATAGATAGTAGCGTACTCAGTCCACGCGAACTCCTCAGGAAAGGAGAATAGATCATGGCAAAAAGCTGGAACGCCAAAGCTTACGCAGCTGCCAGTCCGACTTCGTCACTTGCGCCCACCACGATTCCGCGGCGAGAGCCCACCGAACGCGACGTACACATTGAGATCATGTTTTGCGGCATCTGCCACTCCGATCTCCACACGGTACGCAACGAGTGGAAGAGCGTCATGCCGACAGTCTACCCCTGCGTGCCTGGCCATGAGATCGTTGGTCGCGTGACAAGGGTCGGCTCTGTAGTCACGAAGTTCAAGGCCGGAGATCTCGCCGCCGTTGGCTGCATGGTCGATTCCGATCGCACCTGTCCCGAGTGTCAGGAAGGCCTTGAGCAGTTTTGTCCGAATGGGACGCTCACCTACAACTCCCCGGACAAATACCTTGGCGGCGTCACCTATGGCGGCTACTCGGACGGTATCGTCGTAGATGAGCGTTTTGTCCTGCGTGTCCCTTCAAAGCTCGATCCCGCCGGTGCTGCGCCGCTCCTCTGTGCGGGCATCACGACCTATTCGCCCATGCGCCACTGGGGCGTCACCAAAGGCAAGAAGGTCGGGGTAGTCGGTCTCGGCGGGTTGGGCCACATGGCGGTAAAGCTGGCTCATGCGTTAGGGGCCTACGTGGTGGTCTTCACCACGTCGCCAAACAAAAAAGAAGATGCGCTTCGTTTGGGAGCTGACGAGGTCGTCATTTCCCGCCATAGGGATGAGATGAAGAAGCAGACCGGCAGCTTTGAGTACATTCTCGATGCGGTCTCAGCCGACCACGACATCAACGCGTATATCGACCTGCTCCGCCGCGATGGCACCCTCACCCTCGTCGGCGCGCCTGAGAAGCCGCTCGCCGTGACTGCCTTCAGTCTGATTTTGGGACGCCGCAGTCTCTCCGGCTCACCCATTGGCGGTATCCCGGAGACTCAGGAGATGCTCGACTTCTGCGGAGCACATAACATTACTGCCGATGTGGAAATCATTCCCATTCAAAAAGTGAATGAAGCCTATGACAGACTGCTGAAGTCGGATGTGAAGTACCGTTTCTCCATCGACATGGCTTCGCTCAAATCCGAATGACCGGTAGGGGTCTTCATTCGTATTGTTGGAGTCTCGCGAACACCCAAGGAGCCGTTGCAGGCGCGAAGGCGCCCCTCGATGGGATTGGCGAGCTAGGGTAGCGACGGTTGCTATCTCGCTTTTCTGACACAGACTCCATTGCGCTTCCACGTTGCGCCATGTTCGTGATGGGGATTGGTCTGTGTGATATTCACGAGGGGTTCCATGACGGTACCGTCCTGGAAGACGAGTTTCCAGACATCGGCCGGTCCTCCCCCGCCGGCTTCCTGACTTCGAAAGAACAAGATGGCTTTTCCACTGCGAGAATAGTCCGGTTTCCAGTCATATTCATTGGCGTTTGGGGTAGAGATTGGATCTAGATGGTCTCCATTTCCGTCGCCATTTGCGTCGACAGGGTCCATTTCAAAGAGAGCCGCACGACTGCCATCCTCGGCATGTCTCGCAAAAATAATACGACCTGATGGCGACCAGGAGGGATCAGTATCATTCACATTGTTATTCGTTAGTCTCATATCCTGTCCCGAGTTCATTGCGTGAACATAAATCTCTCGTGGTGCATCACCCACTTTACGCGTGAAGGCTATTTTTGACCCATCAGGCGACCATGAAGGTGACAAATCTTCGTAGTTTCCGCTCGTAATGGGAGTCACGTTGTTGTTGGTCAAATCTAGCTGATAAATGTTGTGATAGTTGTGATTGACTCTGTTGGACGAAAACGCAAGCCATGCGCAATCATGTGACCATGCTGGAAAGGAATTGTCCGCAGAGGAGGTCGTTCTTCGTTGGATGTCGTGGGTAGAATATGTGCCGTTGCCGTTGTCGACAATCCGCGCAGTGTAGATCTCAATGTTGCCATCTCGGACGGATTCATACGCAATGTAGTTGCCATCGGGCGACCAGGTCATAGAGCTATTGCCACCAGCACCTAAATCCAGCTGCGACTGGTCTGATCCATCATCCTTCATAATCCAAATACTCTCTACCCCGCCAAGTTTCTGCGCCCGAGTAAAGCCAATTGTTTCTGGAGCCTGAGTGGGGGTGGATACACATCCAAAGAGCGAAATCACAACAGCGAGAGTGACGCCATGAGCCAGCCAACGCGTCATTGATGCTCTCCTTTGCTGAATGTACGCCACATTTGGCGATTCCGGTTGAGTGCTCGCCCCCAACCATGGCAACCACATGAGAGAATGTTCCCGGTTCCCTTGTTTAATACTGATCCGCACTCATGCCACCGCGCACACACCAGGCATGGAAGGTAATGGTCTTGAACGCGAAGGTTGCCCTGGCGGTGTCAAAGAACACCAGCCACGCGGTTTTCGGATTGCTTGCATTCGTTGTTGCCGACCAATACACGTCCGTCAGAACGTTGGTAAAGGGATGGCCAGGGGGAAGAGTTGGCCCTGATTGTATGGAGGGATCTATCAGACTCGCCAGTTCGGAAATCGACGGCAATCTCCAGCCCTTCCGCCCTCCAACGTCCTTATTGGCGCAGGCTGCTAGAGCATCCGTCCAGGACATGTCGGTCGTTTCCAGAGTTTTTTCCCACACCAGGCCGGTTTCTTCGTCTCGGACCGCTGCATCCCCAAAGGCACTCAAAACAGTAAACCGCGAGGCACTCGGCTGTTTCTTATCCCAATTGTGGGTAGGGGGAGTGGTTGGGCTTAGATCAGATTGGGAAGCCGCAAACTCAGTGCTTACTCCAACCGTGAACACAGTCGAAACCAAGACAAAGAGCACGAGAATCAGCATGGACTTATTCGAGTGCTGCGTCACGCCTCTCATACGATCCCTCCTGTATGTCACGGAGAAGAGCGGACACATTGTACTTTTTCGTAGTGGTCCCGTCTATGTGCTTTGAGAGTAGGGGAAATCTTAAGCGATGGGCCGCCAGGCGCCGCAAATGGTTTGTTTGCTGACATCTGTGGCTCAGTCTGTCAGAATCAAATCCTGGCGGTATGCGGTTTGGGGAGTTCAAGTGAGGAACGACCATGAATTGTTTGCGCGCAACGACCATGAGCGGTCCGATAGGGGCGGTGATTTTATCCGTCGCTCTGAGCGCGTGCGGGTCAGCTCCCACCGCCATGGTGCAACCTAAGAGTGATCCGGCTGTCGATATGTCAGCCAAGGTGCAATCTCTCCAGAAACAAATTCAAGAGCGAGATAAGCGTATTGAGGAGTTGGAGTCCCAACTGAACGCCTTAAAGCTCATTGACCAAGAAAGCGAGAAGCAGAGAAAACCCCTCCGGCCGCCGACGTCGGTCGAGCCTGTTCAGTAACCCTGATTCGAACCCCCCCGCGCCGTGAAATTCAGAAAGCTCCCGTTTTTTCTCCGTAAAAAGCGAATCCTCGAAAAAAGCGCCTCAGCAAGTGTGTTGCATCGCAAGGAGGCATGAGCGCATCATCCTGCCTATATGCTCGAAACCTCCAAACCTCCGGTGAGCCACTAGCCTCGCGCTATACCGTAGCCGGATCGCGTTATGAAAGGTCGCCGTGCCGTCTTGGCCTCTTCCCAGGCATGACTACTGGTCGACGCCGTTTGCCGAATCGTTGCTCAAGCAACTCGATCTCTTTTCAGGAGCAACGATTCTGGATGTGGCTTCAGGGCACGGCATTCCTGCCTTCTACCTTGCCGAGCAGGTTGGTCCAACCGGGCAGGTACTGGGTATCGATCTCAATGCGCATCAGGTGAGGAGTGCGAGGATGATTCAAGGGCAGCAGCTCCCTTGGTTACGCTTCGAGTGTCTCGATATGCGCGCGCTGCCGTCAAACCTGCCGAGTTTTGATCGAATCACGGGGAATCTGTCCGTCATGTTCTTTCGACCCGATCGGTTTGCGGCGCTACAGGGTCTGTCGGCACACCTCAAGCCGGGTGGGCAAATCGTCCTCACGTTTCCATCGCTGGGCACGTTCGATTCTCTCTGGCGGAGAGTGGATCAAGAAATGGCGGTACGGCGTTTGCGTCAGGAGCGACGCCGGCTTGAAGCCTATGTCGCTGAACGGCCGTCTGCTGAAGAAGGACGTGGGTGGCTGCACAAGCTGGGCCTCGAACGCATCGTCATAAACGAAGACCCCTTGGAAGTCGCCACGGGTCATGGACAGAAATTTTTACATGATCCATTGCTGCGAGGAGGATTTCTCGATGACGTGTTTGAGTGTTTTGACGACTCCAAACTTGCCGATGAGGTCATGACGGCGGTGTCGGAGGACGTACCGAGCTTCTCGCCGTTAATCGCTCTCCGGTGCGTGCTGTCCGGATGGAAGCCCTTTACTGAAGAGCAAGAAGATAGACCAGGCGTTAGTTAGCTGATATTCACTACCTTCAAGTCGAAGTACAGCGTCTTGCCTGCAAGCGGGTGGTTAAAGTCCAAAAGAACGGTCTCGTCCTTGATTGCTGAAACAATCGGTCGGATCTCGCGGCCGCTGGCGTCTTTTCCGTGGAGCTGGGTCCCAACCTGAATTTCCTGGGGGAGATTTGTTTTCGGCACTTCGTGGAATGCGTTTGGATCTGGATCGCCATAGCCTTCTGTCGGGGGCACGATGGCCTGTTTCGCTTGTCCGACCTCCATGCCGTCCACCGCCGCTTCCACGCCCCGGATAATCTGATTGTTGCCGTGCGTGTAGGTCAGGGCATCTGCCCCCACATTCGTGTCCACCACTTGGCCGTCTTCCAGCTTGAGCGTGTACTCCAAGGAAATCACTTTTCCATTTGAGACGGTCTTGTTCATCGCGTGGGTTCCTTTCAAGGTCTAGATGAATTATCCTGGCATGTCCGGCCAAGGTATCCGGGGAAGCGGTCCTTTCTGATGACTGCGTCGATCAGAAGAATTGAAAATCTGCCGTTAGATATAGACCCAACATTCTCTGTCATTACTTAGTCGGGATCATACCGTGATTTGCGAAGAACCAAACAACTAGGAAAGATACTAGCCGGCTTTAGATACCAGCTTAGGTAAAGCCAGCTGCCACGAGCTGATAAATTTCTGGGTGAAACCCATCGGCATCCGCGATGACGGCGGGGGAGTCCACCGGCCTTGATTGTTTTGTCGTCGATAAAAGAAAAGATGGACGGAGAAACCGCCAGATTCGTAACGGCACAGATTGTACCGCGACCATTGCGCCACAGTAAAAGATCGTTTGAGGGATGTAAACGTAGGTCTTTAGAGCCAATACCAGAGGACCAAAATACCAGTTCAACGTGTAACCGGATGGTGTAGAGTTACTCCTGCACGATGTCCGGGGATGCTCAAGCAATGCTCAAGCGTTGGCTTGTTGGAAATCCTCTTAAAACCTCTCAGGCCGCTCACCAGCGTCTATCTAAACTTGTTGCCCTCGCCGTCTTTTCCTCGGATGCTCTGTCCTCTGTAGCCTATGCCACCGAGGAAATCCTCTTGGTCCTCATCTTGGCAGGCGCTGCCGCCGTGTCGTTGGTTCTTCCAATCAGTCTCGCCATTGTTCTCCTTTTGATCATCCTCACGGTGTCGTATCGCCAAATTATTTATGCGTATCCGGAAGGCGGCGGGGCTTACATAGTTGCCAAGTCAAATTTAGGAACATGGGCCGGGCTCGTGGCGGCCGCCGCGTTGATCATAGACTATGTTCTCACAGTCGCCGTGAGCACGGCAGCGGGCATAGCCGCCGTCACGTCTGCTATACCTTCGCTCTTTCCGCACCGCGAAGCGCTTTGTATCATGGCGATTGTTCTGGTTGTGGTCGTGAATCTCCGTGGTGTGCGGGAATCGGGTCGAGTCTTTGCCATCCCAACGTACCTGTTCATTGGTTCATTCCTGCTCATGATCGGGACTGGCCTCATCCAGCTGTACATGGGCACATCGCCAACAAGCCCGAACATTGCGTTGAGCCAGGCTGGAGTAGAGGGGGTGAGTCTCTTTTTGGTTCTGCGGGCTTTTTCGTCTGGATGTACCGCCTTGACCGGTATTGAGGTGATCTCAAACGGAGTTTCGGCTTTCAAAAAACCTGAACCGCACAATGCAGCTGTCACCATGCTTAGCATGGCGGCGATACTCGGAGTGCTCTTTGTGGGCACGAGTGTGCTCGCCTTGCAATACGGGGTCCTACCGAAAGAAGACGAGACAGTGGTGTCACAAATTGCGCGTCTGACATTCGGAGAAGGCGCCCTGTATTTTTCCATTCAGGCGGCAACTATGGCAATTCTCATCTTGGCAGCCAATAGCGCCTTTGCTGGGTTTCCTCGCTTGGCCTCATTGTTGGCACGTGATGGCTACATGCCGCACCAAATGTCCGAGATGGGCGATCGCTTGGTATTTTCCAACGGCATTATCATTTTAGGGGCGTTCTCCGGTTTTCTGATTGTGGTGTTTCGAGGGGAGACACATGCGTTAATTCCGCTGTATGCGGTGGGCGTGTTCTTATCCTTCACGCTGTCACAGGCAGGGATGGTTCGACGCTGGCTCAGCAAGAAGGGCCCTCACTGGCGAAAGAAGCTTGTGGTGAATGGTATTGGAGCGCTGGCGACAGCAACCGCGACACTGATTATTGCAGGAACCAAATTCATTCACGGCGCGTGGATCGTTATTGTATTGCTGCCGTTACTCATCATGCTGTTTCAGGCCATCCACTCGCATTACATTGACATCAAGCACCAGATTGCACTGACCCGTGATTCCCGACCATGGCGACCGAGACGCAATATGGTCATGATTCCCATTGGGGCAGTGAACAAAGCGGTGGTACGTGCCGTCGATTATGCGAGAAGCCGCGGAGGTGACGTCCGGGCAGTCCTGGTGGACGTGGATCAGGTAGAAACGGCTCTAGTGGAGATAAAGTGGGCCCAATGGGGCTGCGGGGTTCCTTTGATCGTCATACCTTCGCCGTATCGATCCATTCTCGGTGCGCTCATGGACTACATTGAAGACCATCTTGAGAAGGACCCGGATTGTTGGATTACTGTCGTACTACCCGAAATCCTGCCGGCTCATTGGTGGCAGAATATCCTACACAACCAAAGAGCCCTGCTGTTGAAAGGCGCACTCTTATTTAAGGATCGAGTTGTGGTTACGGACGTACCATTTCATATGACGTCCCATCATTGAGCTTCTTCGTGGATCAAGTGTTCCGACGTAACCTGACAGTCGCAAAAGGGCAGGAAATCTGATGGCACAGATCACACTGGCTGATGAACTTGCAGGCTGTTCTGGCACCAGGTTGGCAGGGTCTATTGGATCTAGACGAAAGCGAAATATCGTTTCGTCATCTGAGATAAATGTCGAACACATAGTTCGCAACAACTGAGACAGTTCCTGTAGCTTTATCACTGGATGCAGATTTAACAGATGGCCGGCGCCGACGGTGAAAGAGGTTCAATCGTGATGCAGGAGATGTCCCGCGCCGAAATGAGAGAGCTGAAACGAATCCTGGACTTACGGCAAAGCTGGGGTCTCTTGAATGGTAAAAATCCCCACGCCCCTCGTAACTTTTACCAGGCCGTTGCGGTTCAAGCGGGACACTTCAAGATAGAGCTCGTTCCAGGAGAATTCCGGGTAACGAGTCACCAACGCCTCGAAGTCACATTCAGGGGTACATCGGAGAAATTCAAGGATTCGTTCGGTGATGGGTTTCTGTTGCGACATCAAGCGTTTCTCCTCCCAATAACAGGTCGGAACTTCTAAACTACATTCTACAGCAGATCTTAGAGGAAAATATATCCATCGTCGGGGGTGTCTCTGATTGGCTCAAGGTCCCCGCAATTTATGGGACTATCGGCTAATCCGGACGGATTGTAATACCTCTGATGACTTGAATCGAGAGACTCCTTCCCAGTAGTGTCGTGCGCGAGCCACCGTAGCAGCTGTTGCTGCCCCCATCCTGGGAGAAGCGTATGCCGGTTGTGCAGATCAACGGGACCGGAATTCATTATCAAGAGTCAGGGGACCGCGACACTCCTACCATCGTGTTCGCCCATCCGCTGATCTGGGGACCAGGCGCGTTCACCGAGCTGCTGACAGAAATCGGGAGAGATGCCCGCCTTCTCACGGTCGATCTCCATGGCCACGGCCTGAGCGGCTACCGGGAAGCCATGACACTCGAAGAGATGGCGGGAGACTATTATGGGTTGCTGCAAGAACTGGGAGCGAGGAAGGTCGCTTGGTTCGGATATGGGATCGGCGGAATGATCGGTATGCGCCTAGCGCTTGCACATCCCGACGTCTTTGATTCGCTCGTACTCATGGCGGCGAGCGCACGACCGGATCCGTCAACAATGAAAGCCTCGACCCTCCACCTCTGGAAGCTGTTTCGGGACGGACATCGCCAGGACATAGCCGACCCGGTAATGAAGTTGTTGTTTGCGCCAGGGACGTATCAATCCAGGCCTGAACTGATTGCAAAATGCAGAAACGAGCTCGTGAGCATACCAGACGCCCACGGCATGTTTGCCGCGGCGCTTGCCGCCTTCAATCGATCAGATGTGAGCAGTGAGCTCCACAGGATTCGGATTCGGACGCTTGTTCTTGCCGGGCGGGAAGATCTGGTAGCCACGCCGGCTCAAGCGGATTTTATTGCCGCACAAATTCCCGGCGCGGAGTTCAAAATTGTTGACGAGGCCAGCCAGCTCGCGGGGATTGAAAAGCCGTTCGAAGTCGCCCGACTGGTCCGCGACTTTCTGAGCCCGACTGCGTCTACTTCGCCCCTCCAGGGCAGGTGAGCGCAGATTAGCTCCAGCCCCTGCCACGCGTCGCGAATGCGTGGGTTCTCATCAGTCAATCTTCAGTGAGATGAGTTCGTCGTTTGCAAGGGTAAAGAGGTAGTCGAGTTCGACCGGACTGCCTGGGAAGCTGCCCGTCACTTTTGCGCGGAGGCATACGGTGTCGCCGGTCACCGAGGCGTCAAGGGCCTCCATCGTGTACTGGTACTTCCGTTGAGTTTCCTCGCTCCATGCCCTGATGGCATCGCGCCCGCGATAGGTCCCGCCTTCGTCATGCACCACCGCGTCCTCCGCAAAACATCTGGCGAGCTGGTCTGAATTCTCTTGCTCAACCGCGGCGAGATATTCGGCAATCGGTCTAGGAAGTTTGAGCGCCATTGCCATATTCTACGTCTCCAGAGCGGCCTTGTTCCATCGTGAATAGTGGAGGAGAAGCGGAAGCAAACACGCTCATCCTTTTGCTGTCTGCGCTGCGATATACCTCCTGATACGAGCCTCCTGTTCGGCGCGGTATTCCGCGATCCGGCTTCGATCAGCTTCGGCGAGCGCGCGCCGGAGAGCAGCGGCTTCAAGGTCCTGGCAGTAAGCCGGCGTTCCGGGCTGCTGCCGCCAGGAGTTGTCCAGATCACCACCGTCGACAGGGTCGAAGCCAAGATCGTCGACGAGGCGAAGCACTGCTGCCTTGGCGTCCAACGAATCGCCGACGACCGAGAGAGCGATCCGCCCCTTCGTTCCCCTCGGAACGCCCTTTTCGAGAAGGCTTTTGGCGAAGATGTTGTTGAACGCCTTGATCACGGGACGCCCGATCTGCTGCGCGACCCACTGGCTATCGAGCATGCCGCGGTCGATCGCATCGATGCGGCCATCGCGAAGCTCGGGATGGTAGTTGCCGATATCGATGACGACGACGCTGCTCGGTACGTTCGCAAACAGCGCCCGCGGAAGATCGGCGACGGCCTTCGTTGGGATCGCGATGATGACGATTTCTCCGGCTTTGGCGGCGTCGACAACGGAAACGGGCGTCGCGCCGATCTCGGCCGCCAACGCGGTCAGGCTCTCCGGTCCTCTCGAGTTCGCAATCGAGACGTGATGGCCGCGCTTGGCGAGGTGGCGCGCAAGTATCCCTCCCATGCTTCCAGCGCCGATGACTCCAATCCGCATGTGCATTCCTCCGACCTAGACGTCTGTAACTACCGGTATGTTGGGAGAGGAGGTGGGATTCCTTGAGCCATTATCGTTTTCCTTCTTATTCGTGCAGCGCCTGATGGACGAAGGACACCGCAATTGATCCCTCGCCCACAGCAGAGGCGACCCGTTTAATATTGCTGGCCCGGACGTCTCCGACGGCGAACACACCGGGCAGACAAGTTTCGAGGAGATGGGGAGTCCTGGTGAGCGGCCAATGAGCGGTGGACAAATTCTCCTGCGAGAGATCGGGGCCTGTCTTGATGAAGCCTTGGGCATCAAGCGCGACGCACCCGTCGAGCCAACGCGTGTTGGGAACGGCACCCATCATGAGAAAGACGTGTCGTATGTCGTGCGTCTCGGTGCTGCCGGACTGATGATCGCGCCAGCTCACTCGTTCGAGATGTTGATGCCCTTCCACAGCAACGATTTCGGTATTGGTCCTGAGGACGATAGCCGGATTCTGTTCGATGCGGCGAATCAAATAGCGCGACATGCTGTCCGACAGCCCGCTCGATCGCACCAGCATATGCACGCGCTTGCTCGCCTGCGCGAGGAAGACAGCCGCTTGGCCCGCTGAGTTCCCACCCCCCACCACAACCACTTCTTCTCCGCGGCACAACTGTCCTTCCATAAATGTTGCGGCGTAGTACACACCCGTGCCCTCAAATCGCGAGAGATTCTCACAGGGCGGTTTCCGATATGCGGCGCCTGTTGCAATGATAATGGTGCGCGCCGATACGCGGAGACCGTCGTCAATCAAAATGGTGTAGGGCTTGCGAGTGCACGTGAGTTGTTTTGCCCCCTTCGTGACCACCATTTGTGCCCCGAATTTCTGGACCTGCGTGTAGGCCCGTCCCGCGAGGTCCTGGCCCGAGATGCCAGTCGGGAAACCGAGGTAATTCTCGATCTTCGAGCTCGACCCGGCCTGTCCTCCCGGCGCGTGTGTCTCGAGCACCAGGACATCCAGGCCTTCTGATGCGGCGTATACGGCGGCTGCGAGCCCCGCTGGTCCGGCGCCCACGATGACGACGTCGCGTATCTGAGTCGGGTCGATGGGTTGGTTGAAGCCGAGGCAGTCGGCAATCTGCTGAATCGTCGGATTACGCAGCACCACGTCGCTACGGCAGATCACTACCGGTACATCCGCGGCGGTCACATGAAAATGGTCCAGCAGACCCTGAATATCGGCGTCACGGTCAAGATCGATATACGTGTAGGGATGCCCGTTGCGCGTCAGGAATTCTTTGACGCGGAGCGTCCCAGAGCAATGATTCGACCCGACGACGATGACATCGCCAAGCCCCTGCGCAATCAACTCCACTCTGCGGGTAATGAAGGCCCGCATGATGATCTCGCCGATCTCGCTGTCGGTCTGCACCAGTGTGACCAAGCGTTCGCGATCCAGCTCGATCACTTCACCCGCTTCAGTGGCGCGCGATCGAACAAGCACGGGGCGGCCAGAGAGCATGTTGACTTCGCCGGTAAATTGCCCCGGTCCATACACCGTGATGAGCCGCTCTCCCGTATTGGATGGTAGGACCATCTCGAGCCGACCAGCCGTGACGACGAAGAATGGCACCAAACGTTCTCCCGCCTCGAAGAGTACCTCTCCAGCCCGGATCGGGCGCACATGACCATGGACAGCAATGCGTTGAACCTGGGCAGGCGTCAGGGTCGGAAATATACGTTCCCCACCGGAGGGAAGCGTCAGCGGGATTGGAAGGGCTGTATCAGCCATGGCACACCTCTCAACTCAATTCTAGGTGGTCAGTCTACTGCAAACTCCGAGGCGTATCCATCACTCCAGAGGCAACGAAGAGGGGAGAGGCGTGAGAGGGTAAGAGGGTGATCGTGAATCCAATTGCATTCACACAGCATCGGTTTAGATGCCTTCGAGATGCCTTCGAGAGACGATAGGTATCGTCTTACCAAAAAACGGGCAAGCTCCATGGACATTGCTGTTTCTGTCGTAATTTATTTCAGCCGTAGACCAAGTTTCATCTGGCACGGACGTTGCTGTACAAGGTTGGTATTAGCAGCGATCGTGAATGGAATCAAAAACAAGGAGAACACCATGGCTGAGTACAAATCCGATTTATTGTTCGGGGCGTTAACCGGGAATGGGCGTGTGCTCGTGGTCGATGATGAACCCTCTGTCAGGACGGTGGTCAGGATGACTCTGGAAAAGGCCGGGTACGAGGTCCTGGAAGCGGAAAGTGGGGAGAAAGCCATCGAGGCTATCAACACAGGAGAGAATCGGTTGGTGTTGGATACCGTGATCTGTGACATCCGCATGCCCAACCGCAATGGTGTCGAGGCCATCGACTATTTCCAGAGAGAGTACCCCCATGTTCCACTCGTGGTCTTCACCGGCTACCCGGAGACCGAAATGGCCGTTTCCTTTATGCGTAAGGGAGTGGCTGATTACTTGGTCAAGCCAGTCGAGGCCGAGAGGTTGAGGGATGCAGTGGCGAAAGCGATGGAACGACGACAGGTTGCTTGGGCGTGACACCATCACAATCCGCAGGCCAGTGTGCTGCTGTGTCTAGGAATATCCACCACTCAGGATGATGGATGCTGAGGGCCGGAAGGCAGTCAGGCTCCGGCCCGCCACCCGCTGCGAACGTTTCCAGACGCCAATCTGCAATGCGAACAGCCTCCTGACCTCGTTTCTTCGACCGTTGTGCGTTGCGAAATTGCGGCTTACCTACTAAGATCTCGCTCCTCTTAGCCTATGGCTCTTTCTCCAAAACAGATGTCCGATGCAGTCGATCGCTACTTCGCGACCTGGTCCAGTCTCGATCCCGCTGCGTATGTGGCCTGTTTTGATGAGAATGCGGTTGTGCATGACCCATACGGGAGCACGCCGCACAAGGGGGCAAGCGCCTTACGGGAGTTCTTTGACGGCATTGCGCATGCGGTTGAAGAAATCAGGATTCAAGTGGATTCGGTGTATGCGGCGGGCAATCGTGCGGCGGTCGTCTTTCGGGGCAAGGCCATAGGGAAGAATCGGAAGCCTGTAGAGGTGGCCGGCATCGACGTATTCGAATTCAATGAGGCGGGCAAGATCACGGCGTTATGGGCCTACTGGGACCCTGCAGCGGTCCTGGCCAAGCTGCGCCAGTAGATGCTCTACCGATTCAGGTGACTGCCTTGAGAGCCTGGTGGGCAATGGTTTGAACGTCGGCCAGCCCACGCAGCAAAGTGCAGAATGTCCCCGTTTTCTTTTTTCGCACCGGCCATGTTCTAGCGTGATTGCCACATGAAGAAAGCCTCATGGTTTTTCTGGGCGCTCGTCGGGCTTGTCTGGCTCGTCATTAGCTTGCCATTTACGGACTATTCCTTGAAGTCCCTCCTCGATATTCCGGATACCCCTCCAAGCTCGCAAGATGAGCTGGAGAAGCTACTGCAAAACATCATTTACGCCGCGAATTTCTCCATTCTATCGATCCTTGTGTTGTACGGTCTGAATAGGGGATGGCACCAGAGTGACGGGTATCCCAAGTGGTTGCAGCGGTTAGAATTGCAGGCGCGATTCACGAGTCTGTTTGAAAACAAATTCGTCCTTGCTGCTACGACTACAGTGCTTACACTGCTTGCTTTAGTCTTCTCCAGTTTTCTCTTTTTGCATGGTCGAATTTTGCTTCGCGGCCTAGGTTACTGATAAACGGCAAAAGAGTGGGACGGAGAAGTCGGCCCCATGCGCCGCGACATGGTGCCTGACATCTCTACTAGGCCAGCCGTAGTTGCGCTAAGGATGCGACGGCATTTCCGCCGCTGATGTCCGGAATGATGCGCAACTCGAGCATCGTGACCGCCGGGAGTTCCACACGATGATCTTCCATCTCGTGTGTGGTGCTAGGGGGACTGAAGTTCCACTGCTGCCGGACAATTTCGCGGAAGGACTGTCCGCTATCAGGCGACCAAAGCAGGACGTACTCCTGGGTGCGTGCAGTTTCGGGTTCCACAAAATTCATCCAGATCCGTTGGAGCGGTTGCGGATTGTTGAAGAGCAGCCGGATCGTCTGTGCCCCAGCCTCTGCCGCCCGCCATCCCGACGTTTCACCCGGTAGCAATGCCGATTCGATCGGATGCGTGGCGTCCTCTGAGGTGATCTCCACCTCGGCAAGTCCTTCCACGTTCAACCAACCCTGCTCAGACGATGCGGACGTTTCCTGTTTTTGGCCGATGATTCGCTTGCGCATGGATGTGCCTCCTGATGAATTCTCCTCCGACTAGTCTACTCCGAAGTTGGAGGTGTATCCATTAACCCAAAAGCTGATTGAAGGCCAACTTGGCACCATACATCCGCCACATTAATAAGAGACCTGGAACACGGAAGCAGGCTGCAACTCTGACTCCGTGTACGTCATTCCTCGCACCCTGTTTTCCCCGCCTTACGAGGCCACGAGGATTTCAACACGTCGATTCTTGGCGCGCCCCGTGGCAGTAGTGTTGCTGGCGACCGGGTTGCTGTCCCCATAGCCGGCCGCCCCTAGATTGGCGATCACGCCGCCATCCCGCAACGCCTGAGCTGCACTGTTTGCGCGCGCATCCGAAAGTTCCTTATTGGAATGGAACTTCTTTTGCAGGCCGCCCTTAATTGCAACATTGTCGGTGTAGCCCGCCACACGTACCTGTTTTTCGGGAAAATCCTTGAGTACAGTGCCTACTCGCTTCAGGGCATCGGTGGCACCTGCCTTCATGCTGTCTTGGCCCGAATCGAACAGCAGACTGGAGGCCAAATTGATCGTGAGCGCATTACCGGATTGCTGCACCAACACCGTGCCCTTGGAAATTTCGGGTTGCAGCGCTTTCAGGAGGTCCTTCTCGGCCTTTGCGAGATTGCTCTCATTCTGATCAAGCTGACTGCGCAGGCTGGCAAGACTGGCATCGCGATCTGCAAGTTGCCCTTGGGCTATCGCCAGTTCGTCAACCAGCCGCAGGCGGTCGTTGTCTGCCGCCATCAGCCGCGAGCTCATGTCTGCGTACGCCGCCTCCTTATTAGAGTAGGCAGCAAGGCTTTGATCAAGCTGACTGTGCAGGCTGGCAAGACTGGCATCGCGATCTGCAAGCCGCCCTTGGGCTATCGCCAGTTCGTCAACCAGCCGCTGGCGGTCTCTGTCCACGGCCACCAGCCGCGAGCTCATGTCTGAGTACGCCGCCTCCTTCTTATCAGAGTGGGCTGCAAGGCGTTCATTCCTCCCCACCGGAATTACCCCCGGTCGGCGCGCCTGGTATTCGGGACCGATTGAAATCGTGCCCGCTATATTTTGTCCTCCGGTGTGGTCGCTCGATTCGGCCCTGACCACATACTTCACCTCGCCGGCCTCGCGGAAACACACGCTCGCCGTCTTGTTGGGGCGCAGTTTGGCCGAGTACTCGTTGCGCTTTGTTCCAAATCCCATCGGTCCGCCGAAATTACGCTGACAGGCAAGGTTTTCTGTCATGGGCTTCAAGAAAATCACCCGGACAGCGCCCTGACGCTTGTTGATCCAGCGGATCTCGTCGCCGGGACTAACCGTCACGGATGTCGGCTCGACGCCCTCACCGATAACCACATCCTTTACTTCGCCCGTACGGGTCAACGTCGGCATGCCCTCTCCGCCGATGGTTTGACAGCCAGCCAGCATTAGCAGAGCAGATGCAAGGATGATGCGTTGGGCATACATTGTAATGCCTCCTTAATGGTTCATGTGTCTCAAGCGTGAGCAGGCGCTGATTGAGGCATGGCGGCTGAATCGAGGCTGGCTGCAAAGGAGCTCGCTCGGCAGGCGCTTTTGCCAACATCTCAGCTTTGTACGAATGTTTGCTGTGATTATGAAGGGCTGACGGGAGCCAGTCTGTATAGAATTGACCACCGAGTACGCAGGCCCGACATTCTTAAAAGCTTTAAGCGATTTCCTTAATCAAGGCGAAATAGACTGGCCGGCCCGCCACTAGCCGTGAACAGTTCCTGACTCCTTTCCCTACCTAGGGCGGCGGTGTTCTCCCGATCTGCTATCCTTATTAGTAGACAGATGGTTTCCGAAGGAGGGCCACCTATCATGACACGTTTCATCGGGTGCATTGTGGCGCTGACGCTGTTCAATGTTGCGGACGTGCAGGCTCAGGGATATATCGATGGCCTCATGAATCGAGCCACCGAAAGCGCCAAGCGCAAAGCGCAGGATCGAGTAAATCAGAACATCGACCAATCCATTGACAAGGCTATCAGGAAGACCGAAGACACGGTCAAATGTGTCGCAACGGACCGAGAGTGCCTCAGACAAGCAAAAGAGGAGGGTAGACAGGTCGAGATGGTTGAAAAGCCAGCCACCAATGACACCATGAAATGTCTCATTACAGATACCGGCTGTATGAAGCAGGCGAAGGCGCAACGCAAGAAGGTCGAGATTGTCGAAGAACATCAACTAGACACTCTGCGTTGTTCAACGACTGATACCGATTGCCTCGCACGCGCAAAGGCAAAGGGGAAGAAGGTCGACATCATCGACTAAACAGGGCTGGTACCGCTTAACTGAACCGCGCTCTCCCTCTCATCTCGCTTCCCACATGTTTCGAAATTTCCGCCACGCGCCGCACAGCTACCCTTGAAGGCCTCAGAAAAGTAGCCTGTCCTATTTTCCTGTTGCGAAGCCACACTTGGGGTGTTTTAGACCCTAGCATTGTCGTCGGGCGAGAGGATTTGGCCGCGTATTGCCTGCCTCATCAAATTGTCCAAACTGAGCAATTTCGGTCAGTCCCCATTCTTCCAAAGGTCGAGCATGGGGATGTGTGGCTTGGGAGGCTGTCCGATCGTCAACTGACATGTGAATAGCGCCCATGGCTTTTGACTAGGGCGGAAGAGGAGGACTTATGGCGTGCGCACGATGCGGTGGATTGCTGGTGATCGAGGTCTGGGGTGGTCTCGTCGACAATGTCCGTGAAAAGCGCCTCCCGAAAATGAGATGTGTGAACTGTGGGTCCATCGAAGATTCCGTGATTCTCGAGAATCGTCTTATCGAAAGGAGCGCGATATGCTGTACTACGCACTGATGTTCTTGGTGATTGGAGTCATTGCCGGAGTCCTGAATTTGGCCGGAGTATCCGCGGTGGCGGTTCAGATTTCCTGGATCCTGTTCTTGGTCGGGATCGTGTTACTGGTGATCCATCTGGTCACGGGTCGTTCCGTCCGGGCCTCGTGAGCAGGCGATTCACCTGACCAGAGTCGATCCCCTCCGGGTACCCTGTCAACCGTCGTAGGTGGAGAAGGAGATGTCGATGAAACTGGCCGACAAGAAATGCAGCGATGGAGGCAGTGTGCCGCCGTTGAAGGCTCTCCGCGCGAGGGAATTGTTGAAGCAACTCGGCCGAGGCTGGAGACTCAACGGAAAAGGGCATTTGGAGCGGCTCTACACCTTCAAGGACTTCGCGCAGGCGCTGGCATTTGCGAATAAGGTTGGCGCTGTCGCCGAGGCCGAGGGCCATCATCCTGATCTTTATGTAGCCTGGGGCAAGTGCAAGATCGAGATCTGGTCGCACAAGATCAAGGGTCTGACTGAGAGCGACTTTGTCCTTGCGGCCAAAGCCGACCGGAAGTTTCTACCGCTTCGCGCGGCAGCATAACCGACACGTGTCCGGGGGGAAGTCGCCGGCCCGCCACGCGCCGCGAAATAGTTGGCCTTGTCTTGAGGCAGAATGCAAAGGCACAGCAATGATCCCACAAATGGTTCTGCATTTTGTAAGATCATCATGTTTCATTAGTTGTTCGACGACATTAACGAAGACAGCCAGACACCCGGCTCGCCCTCGGGATTTTCCCAGAATCGGCAAGCGCAGGATCGGCTTATCTTCATCCTAAAGCAGCGCATCTCTACGAAAGGATCTTGCCATGGGACTTCGTCTCGTCAGCTACCTTGCGTCAGCTGGTGTGATTGCCGCAATCGTCGGCTGCGCCGCCTTCGAGCAGCGTCCATCGGGCCAGGACGCGGAGAAAGCCGGTCCGGCAGCGCGGCCACTCGATCCACAGCAGGCCGAACGTCTCAAAACGGTGATGGTGCCACTGCTGGCCAAGATGGATAAGCCGATTGACCCACATCAGGCGTCGATCAGTTTTTTGGATGATCCGAGCATTAACGCTGCAAACGCAGGCGGAGGTAAGTTTTTCGTCACGCGAGGATTGCTGGAAAAGGCCAATGACGAGCAACTTCGCGGAGTCATGGCTCATGAAGTCGCTCACGAGGATAAAGGTCATGTCACCGAGTTACAGACCATCGGCGCGGGTGTCGGCATTGCATCAGTTCTGCTGGATCAGATCAGTCCCGTGGCCGGGGCAATTGTCCCCGTGGCAGGGGATCTGCTGGTTGCCAAGCCGCACGGCCGGCAAGCGGAGTACGAGGCTGATGCGCATGCCGTCACCATTCTCCGTCGAGCCGGACTTGACGGAAAAGCGATCATGACGAATACGCTCACCTGGCTCAAGCAAACGGCAGGATCGAGCAAAGGTGGTTTTTTCTCCACTCACCCAGGCAGCGATGATCGGATCCAGAAAGTCCAGGAGATGGCGATGGATCTACATCGCATCTTGCCCATCTCGTAATCGCTGAGTTAGGGTCGTGGAAGAAAGCGAACATTCTGGCTTTTCAGCATTGCGACCGTGGGAAGAGGAAGTCTAGCGCCGGTGAGTGACGTAGCCTTGAAGTTCAGCGTGATTGCAGGTGTAAATGCTGGTATTCTCTTCAGAGCCATTTTGCTGCGTTTGTTCATTTCCTCTTGATCGCCCGCCACAAACAGCGTAGAAGCGCGCATTGAAAGAACCACACAATCATGTGAAGGCGAGCGACCGCCATGCCGAGGACCGCACGAGCGTCAGTCGTTGACTATTGCTACCACGTCATCAATCGAGGAAATGGTCGCGCGCAGGTGTGGGTCGATGAAGCATTTAGGCTGTCCGATCTGTTGAGCGACGCATCTCCTCTCGCATCGGTTTCCAACCCACGAGGTGTCGCATGGACGTCCCTGCCATCCGGCCGTGTCAGCGAATCACAACCATTCCACTGCTATTCACCGTCGGTATCGTATGCATTCTGTTGACGGTCGAACGTAGCGTTGGGGGTGTACCCGCCGTCCCGATCGAACCCTGCTCACTTCTGACATTGGCAGAGGTCGGTGCGGTGCTTCACGGGACTGCGACACAGGACCGGCCGCATGTCGTCAAGATCAATAAGGTGCCGGTGGGTGGGAATTGCGTCTACCGTTCGGCCCAGAACAAGTTGATCGTCATCAACCTGATGGTGGATGCCAATCCGACCGGCCATCAGCAGAAGGCCTTCGACATGGGACGCCAACGGCCACATACCGCAGACTTGGCTGGGCTGGGTGATCGTGCCTTTACCGTCACCAATCCGAATGGCCCTCCGAGCGTCACCTTCCTCCGGGGAATGATTCTCGTGACCATCAACGCTCAAGGACTCGGTATCAATGATGTCAAGCAGCTTGCGTCGATCGCAGCAGGTCGCCTGCCTGCCACCGGAGGAGGCCCTGCCGTTTCAAAGAGTCCATCGCCCTCATCCTCTGATGCAACCAGTCCGCCGCCAAGCACCTCGTCGATGCAGGGCAGCGGCAAACTCGACCCATCGCTCGTCGGCTCGTGGTTCCTGAAACAGCCCAGCGGACGAGCAATCGCCAATCTCTATGTCGAGCGAGATGGCAGGTTCTCGATGACCATCCTAGCCGGCAACAAGCAACAAAGCGGCAAGATCGATGGAGACAACGGGGTGCTGCATCTCTATCCGGACCGTGGCGGACACACCCAAGAACTCAAGTACAAAGTGATCGACAAAAATCAGATGGAATGGACCGATCAGAAAGGAAACGTCACGATCGCCCGCCGGCAGTTCCGCTGACAAGTCCGCTCTCTGTGCCCGTCTTGGGGAATACCTGCCTCATCGGTCGGCGAACACGAACACACCAGGAGGGCATGCTTGAAGGCATGGTGGCGACTGCCGACATCCTCCAGCGCGCGAACGTCTCATCGACGAGACATGTGACGTCTTCAAGAAGGTGAGCGAGCCGACGGATCAGGCCAGCAAGCCGCGAGCAAGATGACGCAGAAGGCCGCGTAGGACGGTTATTTACCGCTCGGTAACACACGGTGCGCCAGCCAGAACACGTATGTGCCATACCAAATCGTGGGAAACCAAGAGACAACGGCAAACGTCCATGTCACGTTGTCCAACCCGCGAGCAAGCCAGGCCAGGCTCACGAAGAGAATCGTCAGGACCGAATGCGGAAGAATTGCCCACAGGAATCGGCGGTTGGGCGTGAAGTGATAGGCGATAATCAAGGCGCCGACCACCGCGAGCAACGCATAGCAAGTGAATAACTTTCGATCCGACGCCTGCCAATAGGCTGCACCGAATACCACAGCGATGGCTGCGTCCAACATCGTATCCCGCCAATTTCCCTGGGGCAGTTGGTCGGAGCCGAGATCGCTCTGCAAGTAAAAGAAGTCGATGCAATAGAGGAGCGTGATGGATATTTCAACGGCCTGGAGCGGTCCCCATCCCTCTGTGACATGGAGTACATCATAGAGCATCGATCCCAGCACAGCCGGATACAGCTGCGTGTACGTGAATCGATGCCAGGCTGAGAGTTCTTTGAGTCGCACTAGCGAGTGGAACGCAGCAGCGGTGCGGCTGTTGGCTCCAGCACAGTGTTAGGCCGTGCATTCATGCGCGAGAACTACCTGTACCACTTTCCGGTTGCCTTGGAGTAAATGTTGCCTCCGACCTCACTTGAGAAGTGTCCACGGAGGACGCCAGGCTCGTCAGGGGGACAGTGAATGAACAAATCGATCTCCCGCGCGCCTCGAAAATCGGGCTCGAATCCGTCCCTCTGTGGAGGATCACCTTCCAGTCTGATGCGCTGTCGGCTCTGCATCGCGTTGCGGATTTTCATGCTTCCATCGCCAAATACTTTGGCATCGATGACTCGGTCGCTGATCTCAAACTCAGCGTAGCAACTACCAATCTGGACTTGCAAATTGCCGTAAAAGCAGCCGGTACCACCGTCCCCATTGGGTGGAATCTGCAGAATCATCTTTCCACTGAGCAGCTGCGTAATCTGGGTCTTTGAATTGGATGCGGCGCCACACTTCGTACACGGTCTCAGTTTGCCATAACCCTGAATAGCCGTGCATCTGACACGTCGGCGAAAATCCAACTTGGATGGCGGGGAGCTCAGTCGCCCATGACTTGAGCTTCACGCTCGCTTGATGATCGAGGGGCTTGGTTGGCTCAAAAGTACCCATTGGAACGTAGGTCAGCCCCGCGAAGTCTGATGGTAGTTCAGCACCGGAGTAAAGGCAAAGTGCAACCCTGCTCCGAGTCAGCATAGCGGTGAGATACCCGTACTCAAACAACACGTTCGCCCGGGGCGTCCTGACGCGCTTCTCGCGAATGACGGAATCATCGTCAGGTGTCGCAAGGAAAACAGCACCGGCGACTCGACTCGCAATGTTTTCGATGCCCATGAAAGGTGATGTCGCCGAGCTTGAAGCACTTCTGTCCACAGCAGGGGCTTTACGTCTTTGGCTTCCGAGAGGACGGCAACCACCTGCATTGCTTGCTCAAGTCCTTCTTTGCTGCTTCCAACAAAAATCTCTTTCACGCGACTCCTCTCATTTCTATCATCAAGTAGCCGTCGCATCTTACCTGGCTGCCTTTCGGCCAAAAACTGTCAAAATTAACAGGGTCTCTCTCACTCGTTAACTCGCCTTGTCATTAGCTACCACGCTGCTACCAGAACAACACAAATCAGACCCATCTGCACCCACTTCCCGAGTAATCTGTTGTGGTTCATTGTGGGGTGAGATTGTCTTTGGTAGGATCGGTCGAATCACTAAGGAGGAGAAACGGGCATGAAGAAGAGCGGATCGCAGAAAAGCAAGTCTCCTGCTCAGCTGATAGAAGCGAGAATCAAGGAGCTAGGCGACTGGCGAGGCAAGATGCTCAGCCGGCTCCGTATCTTAGTCAAGGAAGCCGATCCCGAAGTCGTCGAGGAATGGAAGTGGAGAGGGGTCCCGGTGTGGTCGCACGACGGATTGATCTGCACAGGTGAGACTTACAAGAACGTCGTGAAGATGACCTTCGCCAAAGGGGCGGCTCTGAACGATCCGTCGCGCCTCTTCAACTCCAGTCTTGACGGCAACACAAGGCGTGCCATCGACTTCCACGAGGGCGAGAAAATAGACGAGAAGGCGTTAAAGATTCTCGTTCGCGCCGCTGTGACCCTGAACAAGTCAAAAGCCAAAAGCTAATCCACGGAATCAAACATTGCTAGCTAGAGAGAGGGCTAGCCGCCACGCGCCGCGAAAGTTTCGCCTTCGTCATGCACTACGGCGTCCGCTGAAAATCACCTGGCGAGCTTATCTGAGATCTTTTTGCACGCGGTCATTGGGCTTGGGCGCGCCGCGACAACGAGACAACATATGACGCCGACCGCGCGGCAATCATCGGATCGGCTGCCTCGATACCGGGAACCAAAGATCCGGGCATAAACAGGAGTTTCTTTTCTGCGGCTTGGCTGTCTGCCACCGCCTTAGTGATGGTGATCGTGCCCAATTCTACTTTCTTCCGGGCATCCGGCCATACGATCGTGGGATCGTCAACCTTGTCGTCCGCCTCGGCCACTTGCGCCAATAGTTTGAATTTGATCGGCTCGCGCCGCACTCTTTCGTGAATCTCTGTGGTCAGGTAATCGGGGCCCATCGTCGTCAGCTGCTCTTTGGGCAGGTATTGCGCACCGGCGACCGGTTGCAGTTGATAACGAATGTGGGTGGCATTCCCCTTTGCGTTTGTGAACTTGAAGGCATTGATCCCGAAATAGGGAAGGGTAGCGTAACTCACCGGTGGCGGCTTAGGTGTCTCCACGAAGGCCTTCGCTGCCGGGTGGGCGCCGAGGAATTTTTCGAACTCAGTAGGTTTTGACGCCTCTGGTCCGCTCGCAGCAATCGCGAGCAGAAAGTCCCTGAACTCGTCCGCAGTCGCAACCGGAAAGCCGTTGACAGACAGGACAACGAGATCCGTCTTGGTGCCGTCGGGAAGAGAAAATTTCACTGCCATGCCGCGTGGCATTGCGTCTGTGTCAGGAACGGTCGGCACTCCTGAGCCTGCGGAGAAACGAACCGTAACTGGAATTGGAGTTTTTCGCTTCTGGAGGTGAGCGGCCTTGCTCAAGGATGCGGCCGCCGCACTCGGCGTGAAAGCCCCATCCAGTACGACGCCCTTCGAGTGATTAGCCCGTATGCCGGGATGAGCGCCGAAGACTTTGTTGAACGCATCGACGAGTTGCTCAGCCTGCGATTTCGGACTATCGGTGTCCTTCTGGGCCCCGACATACACGGGAGTCGTAAGGATGAGAAAGATTGTTCCTGCCGCTGCGAGTAATGTCCACATGGGTTGGCCCTCCTGAGAGCTGCATCTGAGTCTGCCGGTGCTGGGTTGGGAAGCGGTGGAAACTCTACTCCTTCATACCTGTTTAGTCTATTGGTCGAGGCGGCGGGAGGACAGCGGCGGCAAAAAGCCGGCCCGCCACGCGCCGCGAAATGGTTCCGTAATCAAAGATTCCCGACGCCTGTTTTCTCTCGTCTTAGTCTCCTGAGAAAGAGCGACGGGGCTGCCTATAAGCTGCTGTGAGGGTTGTGATAGAGTACTCTCGTTGACCATGAACCGTTAGCACAGGATGACATGACGCATCTTCAATATTCTCCTTCACATGTTCGCAGACTGTCCTTTCTCCTGACATATGCGATTGTGCTCTTCAGTCTTACCGGATTGAGTTGCCAGACAGCCTATTATGAAACGATGGAAAAGCTTGGCTATCACAAGCGCGACCTAATGGTCCGCGATGTAGAAAAAGCCCGTGACGCTCAGCAGGAAGCCAAAGAACAATTCAAATCGGCTCTCGACCGCTTCACCAAAACTTTGGATATCCAAGGCGGGGAGTTACAGGAGAAGTACGAGGCCCTGAATACCGAATACGAGCGGAGCGAAGCCAAAGCGAAATCGGTTCGAAATCGAATTGCGTCTGTGGAAGAGGTGTCTGAAGCTTTATTTACGGAATGGAATGCCGAACTGAAGCAGTATTCTAGCTCCGCTTTGCGCAAGAAGAGCCAAGAGCAACTGACACAGACGCGCACTCACTATGCGCAATTGATCAAAGCCATGAAACGGGCGGAAGCTAAAATGGATCCGGTATTGGCAAAGTTCAAAGACCAGGTGCTTTTTCTAAAGCATAACCTGAACGCTCAAGCAATTGCGTCATTAAAAGGCGAACTGGTCTCGGTGGAAGGGAACATCAATTCACTCATTAAGGACCTAAACGCGTCCATTCAAGAAGCCGATTCCTTCATTGCCGCAATGCCGAAAGACAATGGCTAGGCGTTAATAGGACCCCGTGACGCCTTATGACAAACGTGACGGGGTTCTGAACTCAGGAGCAGGTTAGCGCACCGGCGTGGGTCACTGTTTCTTCTGACCCATGTGCTTGCCTTTGTGCAAATCGATGACTGTCCCTACCTCGTTCAACTCAACAGTGACTTCTGTTCCTTCGGGAAGGTCTCCGGTTTTCGTCTCCTGCAAGAGGAGCGGAAAGGATTGCTCGCCCTCCGCCGTTTGCAGCTTGATCTCTTTCTTCATTTTGCCAACGTGGATGAGCTTTCCCGTCACAAACTTATGCGCGCCCTTTTCTCCTTCCAGGTGCACGTCGACGATGGCGTTGTTCTCGTTGACCGACACCTCGACCTTGTCGCCGGCTTTGAACTGGCGACCTTGGCGACGTGCCTCATTTTCACTGAGTTGGTAAGTTGTCCCTTCTTGTGTCTTAACGGCCAGACCGCCGCCCTTTTCGATGACTTCGCCCTTGAAGTGTTTGTGCGCTTCGTGTCCTTTCCCTTTTTCATCCGCTACAGCTAAGCTGGCTGTTCCCAGCAAGACGACTCCGCTGACTACGGCACCGACCAGGAACCCAGCGACTCTCTGCATGCTCCGCATGTGCATCCTCCTAGTTTTCGAATGGATGGCCCATCAGTGAGCGGCCTTGGGAAGTATCATATTCTTTCTGAGATATCGGAATCAATGCGAGATTCTATTGCGCTCTCATTCAGCGACGACGACCATATGTCGGCTCGCGTGGAACGCTTACAAGTAGCGGATGATGTGCTCCCAGAAAACTAGGATTCCCAACCCCTTTGCTTCGCCGCTCGAAGTTCGCAGAAATTGCTAAAGCTACAATCTGAAAATCGCTGACCTCGGCGAAAGGTTCCGAAGTCTTGCTTGCCACGCGCCGCGAAATGGTTCTTATGGGAACAGCCGGGGAGGGGTAGGGGAGAGTGGCTCAGCCACCGACGAAGACGGGATGGAAGCCTGCGTTGGTCAAGATGCGCGCGACAGTGTCACGGTGATCGCCTTGAATCTCGATCCGTCCTTCCTTCACGGTGCCTCCGGCACCACAAGCCTTTTGCATTGCTTTCCCCAGCCGCTCTTTCTCGGGCAGACTGATACCGACAAATCCTGTGACAACTGTCACCGTTTTCCCACCCCGGTGCGCGGTCGAACGAAAGATATCTACCCGTCCACGATGTCTTTTTGGCGCGGGTGGTGTCTTATCAGCTAAATCGCGAGCAGGTGGTTGGGTTCGCGTCGACGGAAGTGTCACATCCTTCAGCGCAGCGAACGGACTCTTCCATGCGAACAGCTCATCACTCGTGGGGATGTGTTTCTTCTCTTTCATGCGGTGTGTACTCAGGGTCGGAAGGTTAGCTTGAAGTGAGAGATTCTACAAGCAGTCTTGGAGCCAGCCCGCCACGCGCCGCAAAAAGAAACCCTTCTTCCTTAGCACACTAGCGAATCGGTGTCGGCTCGGTCTGTCCGGCTGTGCACATCAGACTGGATGAAATATCTAGTTGCCCGGATGGCCGAAATCCCCATGCTGTGGCGACGGCCTGGCAAGTCAGGTTCCGATATGTCTCGCCGCTGAGATCGACACAGTGCGGGTAATGGGCGCTGCCTCGGAATGCTGTATCTCCGGTTTTACCGACAGGCCCCGGACATTCACGCTCACATGAAAGAGAGAGCCGCAGTGCGGCTCAATCAGCGCCCCTTCCTTATTTTCCTCGTGGTCCACAAATATTACGAAATCGGCCTTCATCTCGTTGGCGACAGCAAGTGCCGCCTTGCGGTCTGGGACACTGTGTGGAATCTGCATGTTGTTGAAAGGTCCCTTCTCAGGCATCAGGATGCTCGAATAATGATGGGACCGGAGCCATTCCAAGGCGACGTCGGCCAGGGCACCATCCCCCCAGAGAAGGATTCGCTGCTGGGCGGTTGGCAAAATGGTATGAGAACCGTGGGTGATCGGGAATCTGACGCCGGCAATTGGAGCTTTAGAAGGGCAGCCTTGCGCAAGAAGCACGAGGGAGAGAAGACAAACCCTTTGGACAGTCAGGGCGGCGCGATGGTGCAGGGAGCGCATGACAAGGATTGTATTCCTCGATTCGCCTAGTAACCAGTGCCGCTGTCAGATCCAGAATGCGCCCTCTAGAGACCCACGGGCCTAGTTTTCTTTCGCCGCCGACCCGCCTGGCGCCGCGAAACGGTGGTTAAGGGTGTATCCTTCTGGAAAAAGGAGAATGTCCAATTTTTACCTCACTTCGCTGGCCAAGGGGGCTCGCTAGGTATGCGTTGTCCCGTAAGGACAGTAGACTGATCGTATGAAATGCAGGGAAGAACAATCTTTCATGGTCCTGGGGTAAAAAGTAAAAGGTGGAATAACTCCGGGTGACTAAGGAGGTTCAGCATGATTCGTATTCTATGCACTCTGCCCCTTGTCCTTATGGCCGGTGCCATGGTCGCTGGCTGTGCTGATGACCCGTATCCCGGTCGACAGCGACCCGCGAACAGCTACGAGAATGTCGACATGGGACCGCCGCAGTCGGGCCAACAGTATCGATTCGACGAACGTCCGCCAGCTTCAAACAGTGATCCTTATAGCCGTAGCCAGCCTGGGCGCTATTAGCGGGACGCTTGAAATTGGGGGTCGATGGCTAGGCGTTATGTCGAGGTGGGAAGTTGGGCGCTTAACAAATGAACGTGAGAGGCGGGAAGGCAAAGAATTAGCCGGCCCGCCACGCGCCTCGGAACGGTTCCTGACAGAACTCCGGCCATCATCCGCACGATGATCTATCGCTAGACTTCGTAGGCGCGTCTCTCACGAGCCCGGCATTTTGGTGTGTCAGGTCTGCTTTCTTGCAGCGTCCACACTCCAGATGCCTGAGCCTTGAGTAGAGATATACAAGAAGACGAAGCAATACAGTGCGGCTAGCTCGCCCATATTCTGAATGGGCAGGAGGGCGTTCATGCCATGGCCCATCCAATAGGCGAACGCCATGAGCCCGCTGCAGAGAAACGCCGCCCATCCCGTAAAGAGCCCGATCATCACCAACGTGCCGCCGATGAGTTCGATCGGACCTGCAATCGCAATGACGAACGACGGAATTTGAGGCGGTGGAGGTGTGGGGATGCTCAATAGTTTTTGCGCCCCGTGCCAGAGGAAAAGAAAGCCAGTCACGATTCGCATGAGCGCGTACGTCTGAGCGGCATAGGGACGCATGAATGTGGCCATCGAATCCTCCTTTGGAAGAGGTGGGATACCGATGAAGCGCGCCTGGGATTGTAGACTAAGGAAGGCTACTGAGTTTACTCGGCGCTGTCAATGCAATGGCCGGCAGTTGTCTCCCTTTTGCAGATCCAGGATGTGGCGCATTTTAGTGGTTCCGCTTCTCACCTCCATGTCCCTTTGCTTTTTCCCAGACTGATTGAAAGTTTGAACCCGAAAGGAGCAAGCTTGACGGAAGCAAACTGTCCGCTCAGTTGAGGAGGCGAGCATGAAGACCGATCTTGAGAAGGTGAAGCGGCTGGCGAAGGATCTTCGGAAAGGTTACCCACGTAGTCCAAGGGAAAAGTTGGGAGGGTACGTGATCGCGGCCCGCTGCGCGGATAAGTGCCGGGCGTTCCTGTTGGGCATGAACGGGGAGTACAACTATTGGCCGTGTTCATTAGCGAGTGAGTGGTTCGCGTTCACGGGTATCGCACCCGATCAGTTCAAGGACGTGGTGGCGACGGGCGCGACAGACGAAGAACTCGCCCGATGGGTCGGCGAGCACTCCAAGATCGCGGACACCGACGAAGTCCTAAAATGGAACAATCGCATGCGCGACATGAGACTCGGTGACATGAGCCTCCATGCCCAACAGTATTTAGAAGAGTACATTCCCAAATTCGTTCCGAACCATCGTCCGGTGTACGTCTGGTTCGACGTGTATGATCTGGAAGAAAAACGATTTTGATCGGGCTTGAGATGGCACCCGAAACGTTAACTCGCGGACCTGGTTAAACTCTGAAAGTTGCCTGCTGATCTGGAGTAAGCGAGGTGCCCCTTTCAGTTTTTCCCACGCCGCGCAATGGTTCCTGACACCGTTTCCGTGCTCCTTAAGATCGACGACCGCCGAACTTATCCGCGTGAAGCGACACAAATTCCCGGACGCTCATCGCCGGGCGGCCGGTCACCAGCTGCACGCCATCAGCCATACGGTCATACCGACCGGCTCGGTGCAACTCGGCCATCGTCAGCAGGTGCAGGGCGAGATGCTCCGGCACTTGCTGGTTTTTTAGCTGCTGATCCCAATCCTCGGGTGGGATGTCACTGTACGTGACGTCTCGGTTCAGCGCGTCTGAGAATTCCCGAGCGACGCCGTGCATGTCCTGTGACCGAGACCCCGTGAGTTCGTATATCCGGCCGAGGTGCGGCCCTGGGTCAGCGAGGACAGCCGCGACGACCCGAGCCACATCAGCCGCAGCAATTGGAGAGGTCTTGCCCTGTCCGAACGGCAGTTCGATGCGACTACGGTCGCGGACCGTCGGACCAGCCAGAGGAAAAAAGCTCTCTAGGAACATCGTCGGCCGGATGGTGACGACCGGTACGCCGGACCACGCGAACGCCTGTTCGCTCAACCAGTGCTGCCGCTGCTGGCGGCTCGGAGTCGTGTTCTCAATACTCATCTGGGAGACGGTCATCTGGGACATGTTCACAAGGGCGCTCACCCTAACTTCGCGAGCGACCGCCGCCATGATTAGGGCCGCCTCTAAGTACCCTGCGGACACAGACATGCTGAAGTACACCCGGTGACAGCCCTTCACGACGCGATAGACGTCGGCCGGTTCGAGTAAGTCTCCAACTGCTACCTCGGCGCCGGCGACCCGCAAAGCAGCGGCCCGGTCGTCCTCGCGGCGGACCATGGCGCGAACCGGAAGCCCGCGATCGAGGAGCAGGCCGGTCACGGTGCGGCCAACCGCCCCGAGTTGACCGGCTGCGCCGGTGACAAGTATCGGCCTGGTATCTACCATGCCACTTCCAGCCTTTTCGCGGACGCCGCGCTAGATTTCCTGGAAAGCCCCACGACCTTCAGTGGGGAGAAGCTCCCTCAGGTATGGTGAACGTCACAGTCTTGGACTGACCGGGGACGCCCTGATGGATGGCGTTCACTAATTCGATCCGGATCTTGTGCGAGCCGGGCGGCAACAGGGCAACGTCGATCGGGGCAGTACTCATGTGCGCCCACAACCAAGGCAGGTCGTCCACGTGTATGTGCAGATGTCCAACCCGTGGAGATGTGTTGAGGGCATCCTTGCCGGACTCCGGTCCGATCTTCACGTTCTCCGCCCGCCACGTGATCCAGACGATGCCCTGAGCCAGCAGGTCGGGAACTGGAGGATCCACGATCAGTTTGGCTGGAGGCTCGCTAGTCGGTGTAGATGGTTGGGCCAGGGTGGTGACAACGCCGGATACCATTGCAACGGCAAACAGCAATAACGCAATCCGTTTCATAAATCCTCTCCTTTCTAATGCGTGTCGTTCAACTCGCACACAAAGACATCAGGGCGACCTATGAGCTGCTGCACACGAAGTGTATGGATTGAGGTGGTTGAAGGAAACTGTCAAAAGTAACAGTAAGTACCTGTCCCCAGTCAGTACATAAGTAAAGATAAACCAGCCCGCTGATTACCAGCAGGTGGATGGGGAGACGTTCAACGAAGATGCAGGCGATAAGACCATCCCGCCACGCGCCGCGAAATGGTTGTTAATGGATGTTCTGCCACAATATAGCCACACCAAATGTAATGGAGTGTTCCCGTTCTGAGGAGTGACTCCGCTCGGTTCACAAATTGGTTGACATGCAACCATATGGTTGCATATTGATTACCCGAGATGGATGCAGTGTTCAAAGCATTGGCTGACGAGAGCCGTCGAAAGTTGCTCGATCAGTTGCACAAGAACAACGGGCAGACGCTCGGCGAATTGTGCGAACACCTCGACATGACGCGGCAGGCGGTGACCAAACATCTCCTGTTGCTGGAAGCGGCGAACCTCGTCGTCGTCGTCTGGCGCGGGCGCGAGAAGCTGCATTACCTCAATCCAGTGCCGATTGCACGAGATCTCCGAGCGCTGGATTGGCAAATACGAACGCCATCGCCTTCAGGCGTTGAGCGATTTGAAAAAGGGTCTCGAAGAAAACAAAAACAAGAAAGGATAACGCTATGGAAAAACCAAAGTTAGTTTACACGACCTATATCCGCACCACGCCGAAAAAAGTGTGGGCGGCCATCACCAAACCCGAATTCACCCGCCAATATTGGGCCGGACTCGCGAATGTCTCCGACTGGAAGAAAGGTTCGCCGTGGCAACATGTGACCAAGGGTGACAAGCCTGAGGTCTGGATCACCGGCAAAGTTGTTGGAATGCACTCCGCCCAAACGCCTCGTGTTGACTTGGGCCGACCCGGACGATCTCGCGGACAAATCACGCGTCACGTTTGAAATCGAAGCCGATTAAAGACTTGGTGTGCCTCACGGTGACGCACGATAACTTCAAGGCTGGCTCGACCATGGTTGGCAAAGTTTCCTGGGGCTGGCCGCGCGTGCTTTCCAGCATGAAATCCTTCCTGGAAACCGGCAAGGGACTCAACGTGTTCGGTGGCCGCTGATCACGGTGGAGCTTCTAAACAAAATACAATATGACTACAAGGAACAAACACTATATGCCCACGATAACCACACCCTTTTCAGGCGGATGCGCTTGCGGCGCGATTCGCTACGAATCCACGGCAGAACCGGTGATGATGCTTCACTGTCACTGTCGGAATTGCCAGCAATCCAGCGGAGGTCCGTTTTCGTCTTTCGTCATCGTGCCGACGGAAGCTTTCAAGCTTTTGCAAGGCTCACTACGCTTCCATGCCTCGCCCAGTGAAGCAGGCGGCCAGACCCATCGGGGCTTTTGCCCTGACAATGCGGCTCGCCGATTGTGGTCAAGCCCGACGCGGTCCCTCAGTTTGTCGCGATCAGAACTGCGAGCCTGGATGATCCGAGCTGGTTCAACCCGCAAATGGATGTGTGGACATCAGACGCGCATCCGTGGGACCAGATGAATCCCGCGTTGCCGAAGTTTGAAAAGTATCCGTGATCAACTGAGAATTGCACACTCGCAGACTCAGCGAAGTGGGGAGAGTGCTTGAGGATCCTGTGAAAGCCTTCCCATGGCGGGCTCTATCTTCCCACGCTGTACAGAAGTGAGGATCTTGGCAGGCGTTCAGCACGCCCAATATATCTCTAACCACGGGAGAAATGCGGTTTTGCATACGAGCCGTACTCACTCATGATATGCCGCGGCACCCGGTACGTCTTGACCATTGAACACCTCACATTTCCCTGCCACAACAGATGCCGGCAGCGTAGACCAGCCGGCGCGTGACACGGTTTCTCGTCCGTCGACGCTGTGGATGAAGCGGATAAATTCCCGTATTTCGGCATCCCACTCTTTATCCGGATCCCGGTTGACGTAGAGGTAAACTCGACCGCTCAGCGGATACTGGCCAGACTGTACCGTTTCAAGAGTGGGGTGGACGCCGGGTGTCATCGGCTCATCGCTAATAGGAAGCGCGCGAACACCCGTTGTCTCCAAGCCAGTGGCGCCGTAACCAATACCGTACGGATCCTTTTCTAGCGCCACGACGATCGATGCCGGGCCCGGCGTTATTTTTATGGTCGGGTCAAATTCGCCGTCGAGCAGCGCGATATGCCTGAAGAACGCTTTGATTCGCGTGGAACGATGATCAACCCCGTACAAGTGGATCCGGCGTTGCGCCCACATGCCCGAAAGCCCTAGCGGGCCCCATGTGCGGATTTTCTTCGTCCCCCGCTTCCCGGATGAAGAAAAGATGGCATCAATCTCAGCCATGGTAAGACGTTGGATGGGATTGTCCCGATTCACGTAGACGGCCAGCGCCCCGTACGCGAGCACAAGGCCGGTCGGTGCGTAGCGGTGCTTCGCCGTGAATCGCCGGAGTTCGGTTTCTGTAAGCGGTCGCGTCAAGGCTAATAGCTCTGCATCATAGGAGCCCAGATGGCCAGCAGTATCACCATCTCCTCGGCGCATCCGCGAGTGGCCGGTGATGAAGGCATCTACTGGACTAGATCGGGAAGCCTCGGCCCCCTGCACCGCAATCGTCACGTCGGGCTGTTGCCGGCGAAACTTTGTGGCCAATACTGATATCAGCGGCTTCACGGCCTCCGATGCGACCACTGTCATACGCCCTTTGACTCGGGTGTCCGCAAGATAGGGTGCGCACGATGAATGATCGGACGTTGCGTTCACCACGTGGCCTTCATACGAGGAGAGGGTCCAACCAGCAGCAAGTAGCAAGGTCACGAGCACAACTATGAAATGGGGATAATGCATCGGCTTTCTAAGACTTACTGTACCTGTTGCCCTTTTCTTCGTCCCACTCGCCGCAAAATGATTCGTGCCACCTTTTCCTCCGGTCCATCAGGTCGCTTCTGACCGTCGGTCTCTCGAGTATTTACTGCGCAGTTTGACCGGTCCTCGCCTTCGCATACGAATATTGAGCATCTCTACGGCGACTGAAAATGCCATGGCAAAATACATATAGCCCTTCGGCACATGCACGTCGAACCCTTCGATCATCAGGGTCACTCCCACGAGAATCAGAAACGACAAGGCGAGCATTTTGATCGTCGGATGCTCATCGACGAAAGTCCCGATGGAGTTTGCCGCCATCAGCATCACGACGACTGCGAGGATGATGGCGATTGCCATAATGGACACCTGCTCAACCAATCCGACCGCCGTGATCACTGAATCCAGTGAGAATACGATGTCCAGAAGCGAGATCTGAACCAGCGCCGAGCCCAGGCTACTTACGGGCACCGCGGTATGCTTCTCTTCAACGCCCTCCAGGCTGTAATGAATTTCATGAGTTGCCTTGGCTAGGAGGAACAGCCCGCCGCCGATTAAAATCAGATCCCGCCCAGAAATCTCGTTGCTGAGCACTGTAAACCACGGTTGAGTCAAGCCCATCACCCAGGAGATCGAAAACAACAAGCCCAGACGCGCCACCATTGCCAAACCCAGGCCCAATCTTCTCGCCAAAGTCCGCTGAGCCTTTGGCAGCCGGGCGACAAGGACGGAGATGAAGATGATATTATCGATTCCAAGGACGATCTCCAGCGCGGTCAGGGTCCCCAGAGCGATCCACCCTTCGGGATTTGCCAGCCAATCAAGCATTGACTCCCCCTATTCTGGTAGCAATCCCGCATCGAGGACCGCTATGCGCCGCGAAATGACTGTCTGCAAGAGTTGACCAGGTTTCGAGTCCAACTTCAGCCCAAGAAACCAGGATATTCTACTTTTTCACGTGGGCGGGGTCTATCGCGGTGTGAGGTGCGATGAGCGATGAGGGCGCGGGGAGGCGAGGAACGAGCGGCTTGCCACGCGCCGGGAAATGGTTCTTGACACCTTGTTCTTCGCCAGAAGGCTACCCGATCGATGAGGAGACTGCATCTGTTGCGGAAGATGTATCGGGCGAGATGTCGTCCGAGGGAACGTCACGAATCTGAATCGAGTCGACCCGTTGTTGGGCCAGGACATCCGAAATGATCACGACCTTGTCCCCAACCTGAAACTGTTCTCGGTCCTTCAAGATCCGGAACGCCGTCTGCAGGGTCTTTTCAGGGTCCGAACTGAAATCAATCTTGAACGGAAAGACACCACGGTTGAGCATCATGGTCCGTCGCGGTTGGCTCATGTTGGTAAAGGCGTAAATGTTGGTAGAGAAAGGACGGCAGTTGGCGACGAGATCGGCCATGAGTCCCCGTCTCGTGATCACGACGATGCCCTTGGCATTGACCCCCTCGGCGAGCTGAACGGCCGCCGCCGCCAATTGTTGTTTATTGCCCGTATCACGCAATTGCTTCGCAAACCGCAATCCGGGTATCGTCTCGGATTTTAGCGCGATCTTGCGCAGGTATTCGACGCACTTCACCGGATACTTCCCAACGGTGGTTTCGCCGGACAGCATGACGGCATCGGCTTCTTCGTAGATCGCATTGGCGACGTCGGTGACCTCGGCGCGGGTAGGGTGCGGATTGTGGATCATGGATTCGAGCAGATGGGTTGCGACGATCACTCGCTTCCCCTGCTCGGCACAACGCTGGACGATCGTGCGCTGGACATTCGGGAGATCCTCGATGTTGATCTCCACCCCTAGATCGCCACGCGCGACCATAATGCCATCCGATTCCTTGATGATCTCCTCCAGGTTACGCACGCCTTCCTGGTCCTCAATCTTTGCAACAATCTTCACCCGCCCGACCTTGTCACCCATGAGTGCCTTGAGTTGCTGAATATCCGCGGCTTCACGGACGAACGAAAGCGCGATGAAGTCCACATCCCGTTCCAGGCCGAACAGGATATCCTTGGTGTCCTTTTGCGTGATCGCCGGCAGATTCACACGGATCCCCGGGAGATTGACGTGGCGCTTACTCTTCAAGAGCCCACCGTCCAAGACACGGCACTGCATGTGGCGCTCTTCCTTCTCCAGCACCTCCAAGTTGATCAACCCGTTATCCACGGTGATCTTGTCCCCGACGTTGACCTGCTCAAGCAAATCCTCATAGTCGATGTGGATCGAGCTCTCTTCAACGTCCATCGGCCCGCGCGTGGTGACGGAGACGATGGCGCCCTGCCGCAGATCGAGCTCATTGGAGAGGTTCCCGGTGCGGATCGACGGGCCTTGCGTATCCAGTAGGATAGGGATGGGAAACTTGACCTTCTTGTTGAGTGTCTTAATGTGCTGAATGACCTTGGCGTGGGAGTCATGGTCGCCGTGGGACATGTTCAGTCGCGCGATACTCATCCCGGCCTCGTACATCTTCTGCAACATCTCGTAGGATTCCGTAGCCGGGCCGATCGTGCAGATGATTCGGGTCTTTTGCATGCGTGCTCCCCGGGGTGTTGGCATATCCTCAGAGGTGAAGCCCACAGACGGATGACGACTTGATACGGGAGGATACGAGAAGAACCGAGGCCATTCTACTTTTTATCGTCGGCCAGGTCTATCGGAGAGTGAGACGTGACTAGGGTGGAGAGAAAGGCGCCGGCCCGCCGCGCGCCGGAGCTTCGGTTGACCCCAATTTCGGTGGGGCGTAACATAAAATCATGACCGTTCCCATCATATCCGCGTGAGAGGAGGCTCTCGTGGAGAATCAAGTTGGAGATCAGCCGGTCCTCAATTATATTCAGCGCCTTGTCGCAGAGGAACAGCGATTGTACCAGCAAGGGAAACTTCCCCAAGCCGATCGTAAGCGGCTCGAGCAAGTCCAGGTCGAACTGGATCAGTGCTGGGACCTCTTGCGCCAGCGACGTGCCCTTCGCGATGTCGGGCTCGACCCGGAGGACGCGCAAGTTCGCCCGCCGCAGGTCGTCGAGAATTATGAGCAGTAGTGATTTAAAGGGGATAGGCTACTTTTTCTCCCGCGTGGACCAGTCGGTGGACACGCCTACCACGTTCTAAATCGAGGAAACGGTGGAGCGAGGGTCTTTCATAAAGATGGTGATTTCAAGTACTAATTGACCACGCGAGCGATCCCGTCAGTATGGATACGCGCAATAAGGAGTGAGGGCACCTGCGAACTGTTTGCGTGGACCCATCATGTTAAGGTTGTAAACCAGCACCCCCTGTGTTACGGTTGTTTTGTCGTCGTACGGGCCTCGCGACGAAACTGGTTCAATGAGGAAGGCCCGCAACATCGATGTTGCCTTGTCCGAGAATCTTGTCGGAAGTCAGACCTAAGTCGCCGCATTGCCCGCGTCTTCGGCCCGCTCCTTCCCCCGTTCCTCGAGTTCAAGACAATGTCACATTTAAAGGAGGAACCCCACATGGGTTCGAAGCTTTACGTCGGTGGGTTGCCCTATTCGGCGACCGAGCAGCAATTGAGCGATTTGTTTGGGGCGCATGGCACAGTGACTTCTGCGAGAATTATCGCAGATAAGTTCACGGGACAGTCCCGCGGATTTGGATTCGTGGAGATGTCCTCGGATGCTGAGGCGAAGGCCGCGATCACGGCGCTCAATGGCTCGGACATGGGTGGCCGCTCGTTAACGGTCAATGAAGCGAAACCGATGGAGCAGCGTTCCGGAGGCGGCGGCGGTGGATTCGGTGGCGGCGGTGGCCGTGGCCCCGGCGGAAAGCGCGATCGCTGGTAAGCGGCTCACGCTGATCAAACAGGCGAAAGGGTGCCATGAAAGCATGGCACCCTTTTTTTGTGCACAGACCCCATTCCGCGATGTGCCATGCGTAGGGCGGGGTCTCTCGCGGTGTGAGGTGCGATGAGCGGTGGCTGAGCGGGAGGCGAGGAACGAACATTGTCTTGAAAGGAGCTATCAAGAAGTGTTCGCTAAAAAGGTTTGGCATGCATTCCGTGGCGGAAGTCATCGAGAACATAAGGAACGATTAAGACCGACGATCATCTTTTCACTATGGCCGAGGGCCGAAGTCTCTACAAGGCAAACCAACCTTGCTGATGTTGGGCATGCTGTAACCTGCGAGTCATTGAGCAGATTGGCTCGCTCTGTCATTGCGGCTTTTCACGTGGGCGGGGTCTCTCGCGGTGTGAGGTGCGATGAGCGTGAAAGAGCGGGGAGGCGGAGGAACGACCCGGCCCGCCACGCGCCGCGACATGGTTCCTGAGACGGTTTCATTCTCCCGCCGTGAGGGTGTTGTCGCGTTCCATGTAGTCCGTCGTCACCGGCGTTCAGTCTTCCACGCCCACGCCGATCACGATTAGAACCGCGTAGTCCTGCTTCGTGCAGCCCTCGACCGGAGGCATTGCTCCCCCTGGCGCAACTGGAAACGCAGTCCTCTGCACGTTTGCCGGCGAGCACGAACGACCAACCGCTGCTGGTGTATAGCGCGCGGAGCGGCAGGCCAGGTGCGTCACGTCGTAGAGCGTCGCGCCTTTATCGAGCTCCCAGCGCCTGTCGCCATTCCTGTCGGCGGGATGAATGGTCAGCACAGCCGTCACGTCGCGGGCGCCCGTGACCACGTATTTGCCGGGAGGGAGCGGAAAGGTCGGCTGCTCCATGATCAAGCCGTGTTCCTCAAGCCACCAGTCCGTGCCGTCGAATTTCCAGCGCGCCGGAGCAACTCCACCTGCATCCTTCAACCGTTTATAGCTCTTCAGCTCGACGCCTCGAGGACCCGGGTCCAGAGGCCACAGTCCCCACGATTGCGCGCCGCTCCCGGAGGTCGCACCTGGATCGCCCAATGCCGCGATGAATTGTGTCGATATGCGCTGGAACTTCGTCTGACCTCCGCCTGCGGCGTGGGCTTGGCTTCGATTCAGATTGAACGAGCAGAGCACGAACGAACCGAGCAGAAAGAGAACCAGGATGAGCAGAGAAAACGCAGAACGGGCAGAAGAACCACCCTCTATTTTTATCATTTCAATACCCGACCGTAAAACGCCGCCGAATATGCTTCGGTTTCTCCACTTCATCGATCATCGCCATCGCATAGTCTTGGACAGAGATGCGGCTCTTCCCATCCGCATCCTTGAGCAGTTGGTCCGTTCCAAGGCGGAATTGGCCGGTTCGCTGGCCGGGAAATAGGTCGGCCGATGGTGAGAGGACAGACCATTCAAGGCCTGCTTCCTGCCGGAGCATGGTGAGTGCTTCTCGCGTCGCAAGCGCCCCCTGTTTGTATTCAGCCGGGAACCCCGGAAGATCGACAGACTGGACACCCGGCTTGACTTCCAAGCTCCCAGCGCCGCCCACGAACAGCAGACGCTTGATGCCGGCCCTCTTCACGCCGCTGATGATGGCTCTGGTGCCTTTGATCTGCTGATTATAGATGTCGGGGTTGCTCCAGCCCGGATTAAAGGCGCTGATGACGGCATCTTGGCCCGCTACCAATCGAGCCATTTGATCTTCGTTGTAAACATCGCCCTTCTGGGGATGAAGCTTTGGGTGTGCCTGCAACTTTTCCGGATTCAGTACAATGGCGGTGACCTCATGACCGCGATCCAAGGCCTCTTGCAAGATGGCCGCTCCGACAAAACCGGTTGCTCCGATCAATGCGATCTTCATGGTTTCTCCCTCCAGATCGAGGCAGCGAGCACATCACAAGCTTGAGAGGACTCAGTCTACTGCAAACTGCAAGACGTATCCATCACGCCCGAGTTCAACAAAGGAAGGTTGTGAAGAGAGGAGGGAGACTAGGAAGTCGCTAGCCGCCATCGTGCCGAGACAGAGTTCCCCCGACCGGTTTATTTCCTCTGGACGTCGACTTATAATGAGGCAGCAACTTGTATATCGAGATAGATCATGAACATGGAAGTGAACTTTATTCTTGCGGCCATTGCCATTGGCATTGGCGCGACTCTTGTGATGGACCTGTGGAATCTCTTCCTGAAGGGCGCGTTCAACATTCTCTCGCTCAACTACTGTTTACTCGGACGTTGGCTTTGCCACATGCCGGAAGGCAGGTTTCGGCATGCGAGTATCACCGCCGCGCCGCAGAAACCTTTTGAGTGCACTGTCGGCTGGATCGCCCACTACACGATCGGAATCGTGTTGGCGGTTGCGTTCGTCGTGCCGGCATCAGGGGAATGGCTTGCGCGACCGACCTTGCTGCCCGCGCTGCTCTATGGCATCGGCACCATCGTGTTCCCGTTTTTCCTCATGCAGCCGTCGTTGGGCCTCGGCATTGCGGCCTCGCGAACGCCCAATCCCACGCAAGCCAGGCTGAAAAGCCTTGCGACACATACCATCTTCGGAGTCGGCCTGTATTTCTGTGCACTCGGAGTGAGCTATCTTCTGCAGGGCACCTGAGACCTTTTGCCCGCGACGAAGCACCCGTAGGACCCGCCACGCGCCGCGAAAAAACAGAATGCACACCTAGATGCTTAATCGGTCTGAACCAGATTGAACTGTGCTGATATCGTTTGGTCGCCCAACACGAACATCACACACGTAGGATCTGAACCGCATGTAGTCACCCCGCTCCAGCCGCCGAATGTCGAAGCCGCTGCGGGGGTAGCCAAGAGCGTTATCAGCCTTGGCACGAAGCTGGCGGATCGGAAGCCGGCGGAACATACGATCCCACAACTTATCCCCGCAGGGTCGCTGGTCACTGTGCCGGTTCCTGTACCGGTCTTCACGAGTTCTATCAACGTATACCCGGGCGCCACGTCAAATCTCGCGCTGATGCTCCGATCCTCCGTCACTGTGACCGTACAAGGACCAGGCCCACTGCAGCCTCCGCCGCTCCAGCCGCTGAAAAGCACCCCACCGTTCTGGCTCGTACTCAAAGTCACCGACGTTCCAATCGCGAACGGTTCCGCGCAGTCCGTACCGCAATTGATGCCAGCCGGCATGCTGATCACGGTTCCACTCGTGGCTAATGGTCCTGTTTTGGTGAGAGTCAAAAGTGGTGTTCTCGTATCACGGAACTGTGCAGATACGGTCGACGTTTTGTCGACTGTACAGTCGCCCTGTCCCGTACATGCTTCGCCCCACTGCACAAAAGACCAGTCGGCTTCAGGGATGGCAGTTAAAGCAACTTTCGTGTCAGAGTCCAACCGAGCAGAGCAAGTCGCTTTGCACTCGACACCCGGTGGACTTGATCTCACAGTCCCACTACCGGGAGGGACAACAGTGATCGTAACCTCGAACGTCGGTGCCAGCGCGATCTCGACGGAAATCGCTGCTCCTGGTGTTAAATCTGTATCCTTTCTTCCAGAATAGAGTTTGGTGCCGGCGGCGTTCAACGCAGAAACGGAAATTCGTCGTTGAGGACCCGACGGAACTTTTACCGACACCGCAATCATTTGACCTGAGGTTCGGTCCGTAACCGGCACAGTCTGATTAGCTAGTTTTGTACCATTAGACGCAAAGATCTCGATCCTCAGTTGGCCGATCTCCGAAACCTGCGCCCAGGCAACTCCGGTACTAGGCAACCACTGTGAGAGCTTCGCCCACCACGATGCATGGTCTCTGTGTTCCTGAGCAACTGTTTCCCGGATGGCAAGGGATAGATTAATCGTCGTCGCGCCTGGATCCGAGCCATCAGTGCCACAGGCGAAGAGAGACAAGAGCAGACTAATCTGCACAGCCACCAAGCATGTTCTCATAGGAGTCGTTCGATAAGATCCATGATCGCGCTCGGAATCATGAGGTGCACCAGTAGGGACGGCGTGCGGCGCGTCCAGCCTGAGAACCAATGGTAGATCAGATATCATCTTTCCTAGGCTCGCTCGTGTAGGGCAGACACTAGGGAAACTCTATAGGGTATGCCAGGGTCTCTCTAGCTAGGATAAACACTAGCTGTGGGGTACGAGGACCCTGGTATGAGAGAATCGAAGTGTGACCGCAGAGCGCAGATTAGAGCCAGGAGGGCAACGGAGTGCAGCGGTGAGCCAGTTGGCCAAACTCATCGGAGTGCACGAAGGCCAGAACTTCTTTCACTTCCAGCTGAGAAACAGTTAGCTGTTTATTCGAGGATTTCTCTCACGACATCTTGCGCGTCGTAACGGATACTCAACCCTTGCCTGGGCCGTCCGTGCGCGTTACTGCCAACGTCCGTTATAGCGAGTCTAGGCTCAATCGGATTCGTCATCGCCACGCCGAACCCAGCGGGGGTAGGCTGCATTGTCTGGATTGTTGGGATTGCGGGCGGGGAGGGGGGATGTTTCCATAGGGGGAAATAAGTCACAACCGTCCCCATCGCTAACTTCTGGGCAAGATCGGGATCCCCGTAGCGCTCGACCACGTCTGCCTTCGTTGTTTTGCCGATCTCAATCCAGTCTGTTTGATCGGAAGAATCAGGGATAGTTGCACAACCGGGTAGCCACACCACTGACATCGCTGTTATCAAAGTCAGAAGGCAAACGAGGACGGCTTGAACGGCTTTCGGATTCCATGGACCGCCCAAGAACGGAGCGAAAAAGCAGCCACCTAGGATTCCCCGAATATCCTAGTCATGTATCCGCTGTCTTCGCAACCCTAAAACATGCCGGTCATTCTACTTTTCACTTGGGCGGGGTCTATCGCGGTGTGAGGTGCGATGAGCGGTGAGGGGAGGGCGAGGAACGAGCCGGCCCGCCAAGGTCCCAGATCGTCCTTGATGGCAACCCTTCAATGATGGCCGCACCAATTCTGCGAATCTACAATTCGCTCCCCATGCAACAAGCAAGCGAGGACCATCAACGTACAAGGATTTGGCGGTAATTGTTTAACCCGCGCCAGTACCCTAAATACTGCCTTCCTTTTCTAGCTCACACCAGAGGAAACAGGTACGTTTTCTTCCCTTCTTGTCAGTTACCACCTTACTTCCAATGCGGTATAGAGGCGGTGCGCTTAGACTCGTAGTATTGATCCATTATCCTGCCTTGCTCTGACAGTCATGATAGGAGATTGTCAGATGTTACGTGCCATGAAGTACCAGGATGTCGTTGCGGAACTCTCCCGCCTGTGGAAGCAGAACGCAGTAGCTCAAGAACATCACCGTTTCACATCGAGCGCCTCGCAGACTGATCCCCCGGTTGCCTCCTTTCTGACCCCCATCTGCCACCGAAAGGAGGCGTCACATGAGGAGCGCCACTCTAACGACCATTCATCAAATAACCTGCAGATTCTTCCTCTTGCTCCCAATAGTAATGTTCCTCGGATGTAGCAGTGATGACGATGGCGGCGGCACGACGACGAATCCACCAGCCGCCTCTGGCAATCAGTTCGCCTATGTCGGGAATTATTTTGGCGACAACGTGCAGGCGTTCACCACGGACGGCAACGGCGATCTCACCATGGTGGGGAACCCCATTACAGTCGGCTCGCATCCGCACAACGTCAACGTCGATAGAGCCGGTCGATTTGTGTACATTTCGAACCACGACTCGAATTTTGTGTCGGGCTATACGATTAACAGCTCAACTGGGAGTCTCATACCGATCAATCCGGCGCCTGGCAGCCCGGTCACGGATTCAACCGACCCGACGAACAGCAATCCGCATTGGTCGGTGTTCGATACAACGGGCCAATTTCTCTATGTGATCGCCGGCAGTTCCACCGGCGCTGAGTACACTCAAGACGTTTACGGTCAACGGTACTACTGGGGGGCTGACACAGATCGGGACCACCGGTCCACTCGCCCAATGTTCGAACGGACATAATGTCACTATTTCGCCGAACAACAACTTTCTCTACGTGTCATGTCAAGACAGCGCCTTCGTCTACTCCTTTCAGCGCGATCCAAACGGCGTGCCTATCAATGGGATTCTCCACCCTTGTCACCGGCGCAAAATGGCGCACCCGCAACGGCATGGTCCGTGGCGGTCGATGCTGCATCGAGCTTCTTGTTCGTGGGCGTCACGAACAGCGTGACCGTGTTCAACATCAATCCTAGCAACGGCGCCATAGCTCCCATTCAAGGGCAGAGTAATTTCGTGTCTGGGAACACCCCGCATAACTTGACCCTTGACTCTAACGGACACCTCTACACGGCGAATCTCCACGACAGCACCATCAGCGCCTTCAGCATCAATGCTGGAGCTCTTGACGCAGTTGCCTGGGTCTCCATTTGCGACGGGAGGAAAGCCGAATCAGGTCGTTGTGCATCCGAACGGACTAGTTTTTTTCACCGCTGATCAGACGACCAATACGGTGACGCGCTTCATTGTTAACGGCAATGGAACACTGACGCCGAATGGAAAAGCGGCGACGTTTCCGGTCGGGAACGGGACCAACGGCGTGGGTTTGACGCATAAGTGATGAAATTGTCTTGGACCGCTTCACGCTCTCTTCGGAGGAGATGAAGCGGATCTGAGACCGGTAGTGGGCTGAACTGTGGCAGAACTATTGTGTCCAATCGGAGTTCATCGTACCTCGGGCAAGTGCGCAGGCACGGGTTGACAGCGATCTCGAGCTTGAAGGCAGTCTGCGGCCACCTAGCCGGTAAGAAAACTGCCCCTGGGATATAAGAGCAGAATTTCGTTTTTTCCTTCAGATGTTTCGAATCTGCCGCCGGCTGGCTTTAACCTGCTGGGATCCGAAAAAGATGGATGCTTTGATCTGTGTCTGAAAAACGATCGGGCTGTCGTTTCTTCGTTCGGTCGGAGACGGCAACCAGGGTGTCCGGAGCGAGCCAGGCTATTCCCTCGACGTTGCCGTAGCGCTTGCTAGGGAAGCGGTAGACGGCCTGCGACCCCGGTACCACCGCACGGGCCTTTTCATCGATCTCAGCGACCCACACTCGGGCGGAAGCCTGCGATACCACGGCAAGCTTTCGGTTGCGATACGACATCGCAGCATAGTCCTCGAACTCGGCCTTTTTGGGCAGTTGGATACGGTGCGAGGTCTTCCATTCGCCGTTCCGGGCGCGAACGAAGACCTCGATGCGGCCCTTGCCCAGCTTGGGAGTTGCCTCGCAGAGGGCGTACAGGTATTCCCGGCCGCCCCGCCACACGTGCTCGAGACCTTCGAAGCCCTTGTTGGCCTTTGCCAGGCGGGCAGGAAGCCGAGAACAGCGGATGAAGCGGCCGCCTTGATCGTACTCGGCGACAAATCCGCGGAGCAGTCCGTCGCAGTCCTCCACCGACTCGACGAGACAGAATACCCGGCGGTGCCGTTGGTCGATGCCGATGTCCTCGAATCCCGATCCCAGGCTTGGCGCGGGTAGGAGCGCGTTGCTCGCCTGGCGCTTGAGCGAAAGATCGATGCGCGCCACGTGATTGAGATTGTCGAATACCACCAGTGCTGTATTGTCGTCGACCAGCGCGACCCCGCTCGCCTCCAGCCGGCTGTGCTTCGTCCTGCCCGGCAGCAGGCGGAAGAGCTTTTCCTCACGAATCAGTTCGAGTTTTCGGCTCACGATTGCATGAACTGTGAGGGTTGCATTCTCAAGGAACTTCCGAGAAGACTATTTTAGTGATTATCGGCAGCCAGGTCTATTGGCCTGTGCGAGGTAGTGGAGAGAATGGCACAGGTGGATTCGTGAGGGCGAGGCTCATCATGGGTCATGGCGTGTCAGGGTGGTTTTGCACCAAGTTGGCACTAAAGTGAACCGCGAGGCGTGTCTGTCATTTTTGACAGTTCCTGCATGGCGTCGAAACTATAATCTTTTGAGTGCCGTTGCGCCAGACGAGGTGAAGAGTGATCACCTTACCCCTACGCCCGCACAAGCACCCATCAGCTCGACATAGGCAATTCAGGCGTTGGGCGCAGTGGGGCGCCAAGAGACCGAACGGAACGGCACCTGATCCGCGCATTTCCGCGGAGCCAGAAAGTCCAGGAGTGAATGAGGATACAGGAGGCCGGAGAAGGACCACAATGACACGCGCCCTTATCATACTGATGCTGCTGCTCGTCGCCGGGTGTACCGGGGACAGCGCCAGTCCTACCGCCCTCCACTCCAGCGCAGCCACCCTGAGCCAACCGGCTCGCCTCCACCCGCTCTGGCGTACACCGTCAACGCCGGGCCGGATCAAACCGTCAAGCTAGGCACCCTGGTCACGCTGTCCGGCAGCAGTACGACCACGGAGTCACATCCTAACTACCTCTGGCAGTTCGTCAGTGTGCCGACTGGGAGCGGCGCGACGCTCATGGACCCCACGACCTTGACGCCGACCTTCTCGCCGGACCTCACGGGCCTGTACGTGGTGTCCCTCTCGCTGGAGGGCGGCCCGAGCGATTTGGTCACTATCGAGGTGCAGGCCAACCTTCTCACGCTGCACTTCAGCGGGACGTTTGGCCCGGATGGCACGGTAGACGGCACCTTCACATATGAGATCACGCAAGGGCCGAACGCCACGAACGTGCGCTCACTCCAACCCAATGTGCATCTACCGACTGACGAGTTGGAATATTGTGGTTAATAGCGGCCAAGTGGCGAATCTGCTCCCCTCCACGGTCTTTGATAGTTCTCAGCCGGACAACACGGCGGAGTTTTGTGAAGGTATTTGTATTTTCTCCAGCACACCCCTGGCGGAGTTGCGCTTCCACAATACCGGTCCCAGACATGCTGCAGCTGATGTTTCAACACGCGGACCCCACGCCGTTCATAAATCCGCCGGCGAAGCCTCGCGGAGTGGGGAGCCCACCTTCCAGCCACCTACCGGGTGCCCAACAGTGCGCCGTTGGCCGTTTTGAACACCGGCAGTCTGACGGAAGGCTGAGCCATGCGCGCGCTCACGGCAGGGAAACGCCGCGAGGCGCTGATTCGGCGACGCGTAGAGTTTGTCATCAGGTGCGATGAGCGGTGAGAGGTGGGTGAGGCGAGGAACGAGCCGGCCCGCTTCGAGCCACGAAAGAGTACCTGACGCTTTTTTCTTTCGAACAAGAGGAATCTGTGACATCGTGAAGCAGATTCGTCTTTTGCGAAAGCTGTCGAATGCTCGTAGCGATCACCGACACGATTGAGCAAGGTCATCAAACAGCGGCGTCCCTGGTCGGTCAGGCGATCAAGAAGAATCCGACCTTGCGACTCGGGTTAGCTGCAGGCAACACATCGATTGGTTTATTCAGAGCTTGGTCGCTCTGCATCAATCGACGCATCTTGATTTCTCGGCCGTGGAATGTTTCAGTCTTGATGAATTCCTTGGGCTACCTTCCGGGAGCTCGATGAGTTATGAAGCCTTCTTTCATCAACAGTTGCTCCGATATGTCAATGCTGATCCTGCTCATATCCACCTGTTAAGGGGCGAGCCTCAAGGAGACATCGTCTCTTATTGCCACTCCTATGAACGGCTCATTCATGATCGTGGTGGCATCGATGTTCAATCGCTCGGCATCGGGACAAATGGCCATCTGGCATTTAATGAACCGATGTCGAGTTTCAGATCACGCACACGGATGTGCCTATTAAGTACCGAGACAAGAGAAAAGCTTTCTCAGAATTTCAATGAAACGAAGGTGCCGACGGGCTGTAGCTATGGGCCTCGGTACGATCGCCGAGGCTCAGACGCTATTGCTGCTGGGTCGAGAATCACGACCACATTTTGATGCAATTGAATGGAAGACGCGGGGATTGCCGCAGTTACTGGTCCTTCTATAGCTTGGGCGATAGCCTTTGCCTTTTCTTTACCGAAGGCCAGCAGCAATAGCGTCTGAGCCTCGGCGATCGTACCGAGGCCCATAGTTACAGCCCATTCAGGCACCTTCGTTTCATTGAAAGTCTGAGAAAGCTTTTCTCTTGTCTCGGTACTCAGTAGGCACATCCGTGTGCGTGACCTGAAACTCGACATCGGTTCATTAAATGCCAGATGGCCATTTGTCCCGATGCCGAGCAATTGAACATCGATGCCACCGCGATCATGAATCAGCCGCTCATAGGAGTGACAATAAGAGACGATGTCTCCTTGAGGCTCTCCCTTTAACAGATGGATATGAGCAGGATCAGCATTGACATATCGGAACAATTGTTGATGAAAGAAGGTTTCATAACTCATCGAGCTCCCGGAAGGTAGCCCAAGGAATTCATCAAGACTGAAACATTCCACGGCCGAGAAATCAAGATGCGTCGATTGATGCAGAGCGACCAAGCTCTGATATAAACCAATCGATGTGTTGCCTGCAGCTAACCCGAGTCGCAAGGTCGGATTCTTCTTGATCGCCTGACCGACCAGGGACGCCGCTGTTTGATGACCCTGCTCAATCGTGTCGGTAATCACTACGAGCATTCGACAGCTTTCGCAAAAGACGAATCTGCTTCACGATGTCACAGACTCCTCTTGTTCGAAAGAAAAAAGCGTCAGGTACTCTTTCGTGGCTCGAAGCGGGCCGGCTCGTTCCTCGCCCTACCCACCCTCTCACCGCTCATCGCACCTGATGACAAACTCTAAGCGTCGCCGGAGCAGCGCCTCGCGGCGTTTGAGTCCAGTGAGCGCGCGCATGGCTCACCCCTCCGTCAGACTGCCGGTGTGCAGCACGGCCAACGGCGCATTGTTGGGCACACGGTAGGTGGACTGGAAGTGGGCGCCCCACTCGGCGAGGCTCGCCGGCGGATTGATAAACGGCGTGGGGTCCACATGTTGAAATGTCAGTTGCAACATGTCTGGGCCGGTATTGTGGAAGCGCAACTCCACGAGGGGTGTGCTGGAGAATATGCAAATGCCTTCACAGAACTCCGCCGTATTGTCCGGCTGCGAGCTGTCAAAGACCGTGGAGGGGAGCAGATCCGCCACCTGGCCGCTGTTAACGACAATATTCCAACTCGTGAGCCGGTAGAGCACATTCGGCTGGAGGTTGCGCACGTTCGTGGCGTTCGGCCCTTGCGTGATCTCATATGTGAAGGTGCCGTCTACCGTGCCATCGGGGCCAAACGTCCCGCTGAAGTGCAGCGTGAGGAGGTTCGCCTGCACCTCGATGGTGACCAAATCACTCGGGCCCCCTTCCAGCAAGAGGGACACCACGTACAGGCCCGTGAGGTCCGGTGAGAAGGTCGGCGTCAAGGTCGTGGGGTCCATGATCGTGGCGCCGCTCCCAGTCGGCACACTGACGAACTGCCAGAGGTAATTAGGATGTGACTCCGTGGTCGTACTGCTGCCGGACAGCGTGACCAGGGTGCCTAGCTTGACGGTTTGATCCGGCCCGGCGTTGACGGTGTCCGCCGGAGCGGGTGGAGGCGTCGGCGGTGGGCTCACGGGTGGCTGCGCTGCCGGGGCGGGCGGTGGCGGGTCGGCGCTGTCCCCGGTACACCCGGCGACGAGCAGCAGCATCAGTATCATAAGGGCGCGTGTCATTTGTGTCCTTCTCCAGCCTCCGATCATCATTCACTCTTCAATTTTCTGGCTCCGCGGAAACGCGCGGATCAGGTGCCGTTCCGTTCGGTCTCTTGGCGCGCCACTGCGCCCAACGCCTGAATTGCTATGTCGAGCTGATCGGTGCTTGTGCGGGCGTAGATGGCGGCGATCACTCTTCACCTCGTCTGGCGCAACGGCACTCAAAAGAGTATAAGTTTCGACGCCATGCAGGAACTGTCAAAAATGACAGACACGGCTCGCGGTTCACTTTAGTGCCAACTTGGTGCAAAACCACCCTGACACGCCATGACCCATGATGAGCCTCGCCCTCACGAATCCACCTGTGCCATTCTCTCCGCTACCTCGCACAGGCCAATAGACCTGGCTGCCGATAATCACTAAAATAGTCTTCTCGGAAGTTCCTTGAGAATGCAACCCTCACAATTCACACACTCGTGAGCAGAAAACTCGAACTCATTCGTGAGGAAAAGCTCTTCCGCCTGCTGCCGGGCAGGACGAAGCGCAGCCGGCTGGAGGCGAGCGGGGTCGCGCTGGTCGACGACAACACAGCACTGGTGGTATTCGACAATCTCAATCACGTGGCGCGCATCGACCTTTCGCTCAAGCGCCAGGCGAGCAACGCGCTTCTACCCGCGCCAAGCTTGGGATCGGGATTCGAGGACATCGGCATCGACCAACGGCACCGCCGGGTATTCTGTCTCGTCGAGTCGGTGGAGGACTGCGACGGACAGCTCCGCGGATTTGTCGCCGAGTACGATCAAGGCGGCTGCTTCACCCGCTGCTCTCGGCTTCCTGCCAGCCTGGCAAAGGCCAACAAGGGCTTCGAAGGTCTCGAGCACGTGTGGCGGGGCGGCCGGGAATACCTGTACGCCCTCTGCGAGGCAACTCCCAAGCTGGGCAAGGGCCGCATCGAGGTCTTCGTTCGTGCCCGGAACGGCGAATGGAGGACCTCGCACCGTATCCAACTGCCCAAAAAGGCCGAGTTTGAGGACTATGCTGCGATGTCGTATCGCAACCGAAAGCTTGCCGTGGTATCGCAGGCTTCCGCCCGACTGTGGGTCGCTGAGATCGATGAAAAGGCCCGTGCGGTGGTACCGGGGTCGCAGGCCGTCTACCGCTTTCCTAGCAAGCGCTACGGCAACGTCGAGGGAATAGCCTGGCTCACTCCGGACACCCTGGTTGCCGTCTCCGACCGAACGAAGAAACGACAGCCCGCCCGTTTTTCAGACACAGATCAAAGCATCCATCTTTTTCGGATCCCCGCACGTTAAAGCCAGCCGGCGGCAGATTCGAAACATCTGAAGGAAAAAACGAAATTCTGCTCTTATATGCCAGGGCCAGTTTTCTTACCGGCTAGGTGGCCGCAGACTGCCTTCAAGCTCGAGATCGCTGTCAACCCGTGCCTGCGCACTTGCCCGAGGTACGATGAACTCCGATTGGACACAATAGTTCTGCCACGGTTCAGCCACTACCGGTCTCAGATCCGCTTCATCTCCTCCGAGGAGAGCGTGAAGCGGTCCCAGACAATTTCCTCACTTATTCGTCAAACCCACGCCGTTTGTCCCGCTCCCGACCGGAAACGTCGCCGCGTTTGCGTTAGGAGTCAGTGTTCCATTGCCGTTGACAATGAAGCGCGTCACCGTGTTGGTCGTCTGATCAGCGGTGAAAAGAACTAGTCCGTTCGGATGAACGACGACCTGATTTGGCGTTCCCCCTGTCGCAAATGGAGACCCTGCTAACTGCGTCAAGACCCCCGCGTTGATGCTGAAGGCGCTGGCGGTGCTGTCGTTAATGTTGGCCGTGTAGAGATGTCCGTTGGACAGGGTCAAGTTATGAGGGGTGTTCCCAGCTGTGAAATTGCTTTGTGGTTGAATCGGAGAGATTGTGCCGTTGCTAGAATTGATGTTGAACACGGTCACACTGTTTGTGGCACCAACGAACAAAAAGCTCGACGTAGGATCGACAGCCGCCGATGGCGCCGTTGCTGGTGCTCCAGCTGGCGCGGGTACAGCGGTGAGAACCCCATTGATAGGCACGCCGTTTGGATCGCGCTGAAAGGAGTAGACGACGCCGCTGTCTTCACAAGCCACGTAGATAAAGTTGTTGTTCGGCGAAATCGTGACATTATGTCCGTGCGAACATTGGGCGAGTGGACCAGTGGTCCCGATCTGTGTCAGCACCCCAGTAGTACCGTTGACCGTAAACGTCTTGAGTGTACTCAGTGCCGGTGGAACTCCGGCGATCACATAGAGAAATTGGCCCGTTGTATCGAACACCGACCAATGCGGATTGCTGTTCGTCGGGTCGGTTGAATCCGTGACCGGGCTGCCAGGCGCCGGATTGATCGGTGTGAGACTCCCAGTTGCGCTGTTAATCGTATAACCCGACACAAAATTCGAGTCGTGGTTCGAAATGTACACAAATCGACCGGCTCTATCGACGTTGACGTTGTGCGGATGCGAGCCGACTGTAATGGGGTTCCCCACCATGGTGAGATCGCCGTTGCCGTCCGTGGTGAACGCCTGCACGTTGTCGCCAAAATAATTCACGACATAGGCGAACTGATTGCCAGAGGCGGCTGGTGGATTCGTCGTCGTGCCGCCGCCATCGTCATCACTGCTACATCCGAGGAACATTACTATTGGGAGCGAGAGGAAGAATCTGCAGGTTATTTGATGAATGGTCGTTAGAGTGGCGCTCCTCATGTGACGCCTCCTTTCGGTGGCAGATGGGGGTCAGAAAGGAGGCAACCGGGGGATCAGTCTGCGAGGCGCTCGATGTGAAACGGTGATGTTCTTGAGCTACTGCGTTCTGCTTCCACAGGCCGGAGAGTTCCGCAACGACATCCTGGTACTTCATGGCACGTAACATCTGACAATCTCCTATCATGACTGTCAGAGCAAGGCAGGATAATGGATCAATACTACGAGTCTAAGCGCACCGCCTCTATACCGCATTGGAAGTAAGGTGGTAACTGACAAGAAGGGAAGAAAACGTACCTGTTTCCTCTGGTGTGAGCTAGAAAAGGAAGGCAGTATTTAGGGTACTGGCGCGGGTTAAACAATTACCGCCAAATCCTTGTACGTTGATGGTCCTCGCTTGCTTGTTGCATGGGGAGCGAATCGTAGATTCGCAGAATTGGTGCGGCCATCATTGAAGGGTTGCCATCAAGGACGATCTGGGACCTTGGCGGGACGGCTCGTTCCTCGCCCTCCCCTCACCGCTCATCGCACCTCACACCGCGATAGACCCCGCCCAAGTGAAAAGTAGAATGACCGGCATGTTTTAGGGTTGCGAAGACAGCGGATACATGACTAGGATATTCAATCCTAGGTGGCTGCTTTTTCGCTCCGTTCTTGGGCGGTCCATGGAATCCGAAAGCCGTTCAGTCCTCGTTTGCCTTCTGACTTT
>CAWCEG010000043.1:0-57382 GCA_963794505.1 uncultured Nitrospiraceae bacterium | reverse complement strand
CACTCAGTGCCGAGATATTAGTGCCCGCCTGCATGATGATTGGCAGAGACGCGCCATTCGTCAATGTGCGCGCGATTGGAAGTACTCGACCGTCTTTTTTAGACCCTCGCTCAGATCGGCTCTCGGCTCCCAGGAAAGTTCGTGACGCAGTTTTGTGTTGTCGATGACACTACGCGCCTGCTCACCCTTCTTGGCAGGGCCGTGAATCTCCTTGCAAGCCGAGCCCGTGTGCTGGACTAAGATCCTAAACAGATCATTGATGGACGTTTCGACGCCCGTACCGACGTTATATGTGCCCTGCGTTTCCTGACCCATCATGGCCAGATTCGCTTCAACGACGTCATCGACGAAGACAAAATCGCGCGTTTGTCGTCCGTTTCCATTGATCACCGGTTGCTCGTTGTTCAGCATCTTCTGAATGAATATGGCCACGACCCCTGCTTCTCCCTCCGGATCCTGCCGCGGCCCATACACATTGGCATAGCGAAGGCTGACGGCTTGAAGCCCACTGACGCGCTGGAAGTAAGAGAGGTACTGCTCGCCGCACAGTTTGCTCAAGCCGTAAGGCGATAACGGCTTCAGCACGTGAGTCTCGGGAGCAGGATACGTTTCCTGTTCACCATAGATCGCTCCTCCCGAAGACGAAAAAATGACCTTCCGTACACCGTGTTTGACCGCTTGCTGCAGAACATTCAACGTGCCGAGAATATTGACCTGCGCGTCGAACATAGGATCTTCGACCGACTTGCGCACATCCATCTGTGCCGCCAAGTGCATGACGACGTTAGGCCGTTCGTTGCGAAACACCCGCTCCAGCCGCCAGCTTTGAATGTCCATCTTATAAAAACGGGCTGCACGATTGATGTTTCTGCGTTTTCCCGTTATCAGATTGTCGACAACGACCGCCTCATGCCCTTCCATGACAAGCCGATCGACCAGATGCGATCCGATGAATCCCGCACCACCCGTTACTAACACCTTCATGCTTCCTCCCGTCCTTCGCGATCGCCGCTTATGAAGACGCGATTATACCCCGACGCAGAAAGCTCGACAAGAATTTCCCGATTTCCCTTTCCGGCCTTTCACCGGAGAATCCAATGTACCGGCATTGTGAAGTCCAAGCCGAGCGGCGCACTCAATGACCCGCTCAGTCACGGCGCGGCGCTGCGCGTCATCTCGTACGATGCCCCCTGCTCCAACCTGCCCTTTGCCGACTTCAAATTGCGGCTTGACGAGTGCGACGACATTCGCGCATCTTCACGCAACAGAGGCACGACGCTCGGCAGCACCAGCGTCAGCGAGATGAAGGAGACGTCGATGACGGCAAGATCAATTGGTTCTGGTATAAGCGACCGGTCCATGTACCGGATATTCGTCCGCTCAAGTAAGATGACGCGGGAGTCCTGACGCAACTTCCAGTCGATAAGCCCATACCCGACATCCACCGCATAGACCCGTTTGATCCCCGTTGGAGGAGACAATCGGTAAATCCACCGGTGGAGCAACCGACGTCGAGTCCGACTCAGTCCCCGTGGGTCGATCGAGAAGGCATCGAGGGCCGCCGCCAGTTTCTCCCCGGACCGGCTGACAAAAGGAGCAGCTCGTTCGATTTCAATGCGTGCGCCACGCGGCACGAGCCTTGCGGGTTTATCGACTACCGTGCCATCGACCAGCACCCCTCCAGCGAGAATGGTCCTGACGGCGACCTCACGGCTCGAGACAAGGCCCTGGCTGACCAGCAGACGATCCAACCGCTCTTTTCCAACGGGCGCTTTTGAGCTCATGAGGTACGAAGAGGGATGAATCGAAGCTGACAGGAGGGCACATGACTGAACGGGCGCACCGTCGAACTCAACAAGACGACTCGTCGGCGGATTCTTCCGCTTCCTCGTCCGGTGAGAACGCATGAAGTCTTTTCTTGCCGTTTCTATCCTGGACGAGCACTTCCACTTTGCGCTCGGCATCCTCCAGGATCTTCAGACAGCTCTTGGAGAGACGAATGCCCTCTTCGAAAATCTTGAGGGATTCATCCAGGGGAAGATCCCCTTTTTCCAATTCGCCGACGATGGCTTCCAACCGCGCCATCGCCTGTTCGAACTTCACTCCGCCCACAATTGATACCCGTCCTCTCAGCTTGTGAACGCACATTATACCGGGCCCGCCGGCGGATTTACACCAGTGGATCGGGCAACACGCGCTTGACTGTACAGTCGAGTTCACCCTGTGCCAAGCGCGCCACGATTTCTTCATCCACTTCCGCATCCAGCGCGCTTCGAAGAATCGTGCCATCCCGCGCGCGCATGAGAATGCTGTAACCGCGCCCCAAAATCGCCAGCGGGCTCAAGTGTGTCAACTGCGCGGCTATCGCGGCGATCCGTCGTCTCCGTGCTTCGTTCAATACCAGGATCTGGCGTTCCAGACGGTGGACCAACAATGGAATCAGCGAGAGGCCGCGCTTCACATAAAAAATCGGGTTGAGGCCGGCCAATTCTCGTTGGTGTTGACGGACCGATATCGCGACTCGCCGCCACCCTCTCGCATACAAGCGTTTTCAAACGGTCGATGGTTCCCTCAGTCCGTTGCCATTCTCGCCGGATGCGTATCTGGACTTGCGCCAGGCCGCTGATGTGGGAATCCAGCCGCCGCTGCTCAAACACACAATGCCTGGCCATCGCATGGCCGTTGCGCACCGTCAAAGCGCGCAACCGCTCGACCACGTCAGCCAAAACGGGCACGACAGTCTCCGCCGCTGCAGAAGGGGTCGCCGCTCGGCGGTCGGCTGCGAAGTCGGTCAGCGTCACGTCCGTCTCATGCCCGACCGCCGAGACGATCGGGATACGAGAAGCGGCCACGGCGCGGACAACGACCTCTTCGTTGAAACTCCAGAGATCCTCCAAGGAACCTCCACCCCGACCGACAATAATCACTTCAACCAGAGCCTGTTCGTTCAACAAGGCAACCGCATCCGCGATGTGTTGCCCGGCGCCTTCTCCCTGTACCGGCACCGGAACCAGAATAATATGGAGAATCGGCCACCGCCGATGGAGTACTGAGAGCATATCCCGAATGGCCGCCCCGGTCGGTGAAGTCACCACCCCGACGGTGGACGGAAATGGCGGCAACGGTTTTTTCCTGGCCTCATCGAAAAGTCCTTCAGCAGCGAGCCGAGCCTTGAGTTGCTCGAACGCCAACTGCAAGCGCGCCGATCCCTTTCGGCTCAACCGTTTCCAGAACGATCTGATACTCTCCCCGTGGCTCATACACGGTCAGCCTGCCGCGGACGATGATGCACATGCCTTCTTGCAGCGTAAACTTGAGGCGTGACGCGCTGGATCGAAACAGCACCGCACGGATCTGGCTGGATTCATCCTTGAGCGTGCAATAGATGTGGCCAGAACCCGGCATGCGAAGGTTCGACACCTCTCCTTCGAGCCATAGGTCCGAGAATTGGCCTTCGACTGGTGGTGCGGAGTAAGCCGGTGAGTTGGGAAACGGTGAGCACCGACTTCGAGGGGTGGAATAACGTCTGTTGCCTTGTGGCCGACATCCTAGTCAGTGAATCGGATCCGCTCGATTGACAGCGCCTTGCCGATTCGGGCGTCCAACTCGATTAAGGCAGCGCAAAATACCGTGGGGCCTCCCGCAACCTCGAAGCGCCGCGGCATGCCCGTCAGAAATTTTTCGATGGCAAGCTCTTTCTTGCACACCGATCACGCCATGAAGAGGCCCTGTCATGCCGATGTCGGTGAGATACGCAGTACCTCTGGGCAGAATCTGCTCGTCTGCCGTCTGCACGTGGGTGTGGGTTCCGACCACCGCCGTCGCCTCGCCGTCCAGATAATGACCCATCGCCATTTTTTCCGAGGTGGCTTCGGCATGCATGTCCACGAGCACTGCGGCAACCAGTTTCCTCAATCGCGCCATCTCCCGCTTTGCGACCTGGAACGGGCAATCGAGCGTGGGCATATACGCGCGCCCCATCAACTGTAAGACAGCGAGTTCTTCACCACTCTTGGTTTGAATGACGACGCTGCCCTGCCCCGGCACGCCTTCGGGATAGTTGGCCGGTCGGAGCAGCCGCCGTTCGCGGGGAAAATAATCGAGGATCTCTTTCTTATCCCAGGCGTGATTGCCGGTCGTGATCGCAGACAGGCCGATGCGCGAACAGTTCATCGGCCAGTTCGGGCGTGATCCCGAACCCGCCGGCGACGTTTTCCCCGTTGCCAATGACCACATCAATCTGACGTTGAGATACCAGGCGCGGAACGGCCCGCGCAACCGCACGCCGTCCAGGCTCTCCCATGATGTCGCCGATATACAAAACCTTCATTTGGCGTACTCGATGTACCGGCTCTCGCGGATGACGGTCACTTTGATCTGACCGGGATAAGTCAACTCCTGTTCAATCTTCTTGGCCAATTCCCTCGAAAGCTGGAAGGACTCACTGTCCGTCACGTCCTCCTGCCGGACAATCACCCGGATTTCTCTTCCTGCCTGGATGGCGTACGCCTTTTGAACGCCCTTCTGGGCGTGAGCGAGTGATTCCAATTTTTCCAGCCGCTTGACGTAGGATTCGAGCGCCTCACGCCTTGCGCCTGGGCGGGCGGCCGACAACGCCTCAGCGGCAGCCACCAGCACCGATTCCGGACAGATCGGCTCGACCTGTTCGTGGTGCGCGGCAATGGCATTGACGATCTTTTCACTCTCGCCATATTTCTTGGCAATCTCCGCCCCGAGCATGGCGTGGGGTCCCTCTTCTTCGTGGCTTACCGCTTTCCCGATGTCGTGCAGGAGCGCACCTCGCCTGGCCAGCCGTACGTCCAAGCCGAGCTCGGAGGCCATGATGCCGCAGATATAGGAAGCTTCCCGAGCATGGTAGAGGTTGTTTTGTCCGTAACTCGTCCGGTATTTCAACCGGCCCAAGACTTTGATCAACTCGGGATGGAAATCCGAAAGGCCCAATTCGAATATGATCTTCTCGGCTTCTTCGTACATCAGCTTATCGATATCGACTTTCACCTTTTCGACGATCTCTTCGATCCGCGTCGGATGGATGCGTCCGTCATGCATCAACCGCTCGAGCGAGACCTTGGCGATTTCCCGTCGCAACGGATCGAATCCTGAGATGATGACCGCCTCGGGCGTCTCATCGATGATCAGGTCGATTCCGGTCGCCGCCTCGATGGCTCGGATGTTGCGCCCTTCCCGGCCGATGATGCGCCCCTTCATGGCATCGTTGGGAATGGGCACGACGGAAATCGTGGATTCAGAGACATAGTCCCGCACCACGCGCTGAATGGAAGTCGTGATGATTTCCCGTGCTTCCCTCTCGGCATTCTCCCTGGCTTCTTCCAAGTGTCCGTTTGGCAATGCCGGCGGCATCCAGACGCGCCTGACTTTCCATTTCCTGCAGCAGATGTTTCTTGGCCTCGTCGGCGGTCATGCCGGCCACACGCTCAAGCGCCTCGCGATGCTCTCTTTCCGCCTGGGCGCAGGCCGCTTCCTTCGCGATGAGTTTCTCTTCTTTCCTGATCAATTCCTGGTCACGTTTTTGGCCGTCGGCATCCCGCTTGTCCAGCACGCTGATGCGCTTATCAATGGCTTCTTCACGTTGCACCAGGCGCTTCTCGGCCGTGGAGAGTTCCAGCAGCTTGGCCTTCTGTTCCTTCTCCAATTCCGCTTTCGACTGGAAGACCAAATCCTTGGCTTCGAGCTTGGCTTCCTTGACGATGTTTTCGGCTTCGCGTTGCGCGTTTTGGATCGTTTGACGCGCCTGTTCCTCTTCCTGAGCCCGTTTTGCGGTCGCCGATGAACGGCGCAGCAATTCAAACAGACCGGCTCCGAGCAATGCTCCTACCAGTCCGACGAGTATGTACATCACGATGGAGGTCGACATAGGACGGCCCCTTTCACGATTGAGGCGTTCGTTACAGTCTCTCGCCTCACACAAGCTACAGTCGAGAAAGGTATAGGGAAGGCAGGAAGAAGCACAGATTGGTACGGCAGAGGCTGAACCGAACCGGCTACCCCGAGTAACGACTCCGCAAGGATGAACGTGGTGTTGGAAGAACGGAACGCGCCTGTCTTCCATCCTGACATGCTCCCATCCGCTCTGCAGAAACGGCTCACTCGTATGAGCCTCGAACGCACCAGGCGGGGGGGCACTGAAAGGGAAACCAACGCCGGCCTGCTCCGGCCCAAAGCCGGTTCAGTCGGCAGCACGTGCTCCACGAGTCTGTCCAGTATGGCAGCGAGGCTCGACAGAAGAAGCACGAACCCTTGAAAAACGTTCCACTCTCTCAACGGGACCAGCATCGACAAACCCACATCCATTCTTTCCAGTGACGCAATCGTATCCCGGATTTCTTACCGGTTGGCGGTTACCTCGTCCTTATCCCAATCAATAAACCTGCTTCCGCAAATACCACTACCACGTCATCACGATAGCAAAGGCCTTCCGGGCTTTGCAAGCGCATTCATCGAAACAGCGAGGTGGGGACCTGCTCTTCGATCGACTCCATGAGCGACGTCATCCGGCGTTCGACATCCGCTTCGCCCTGGGCGCGCTTCTTTTCCGCTTCCAACAATTGATGCGCCAAATTGAGAGCCGTAAGAACCGCCAGTCTCGACGGAGTCGTCGTATTCATGCCTTCTGCGAGCTGCCGCATTTGCCCGTCCACGAACCCTGCCAGCCGGCGGATATAGGCCTCGTCCGCCTCCCCCCTGATCGAATAACGCTGGCCATAGATTTCGACATCCGTCGTCTTAGTCAAAGGCCACCTCCTTGCGTTCTTCAAATGCCTCTAACAGCTCGACATCTCCGAGCACTTTTTCGACACGGGCTTTGATGTCCGATCGTTCTCGGGCCCAACGTCGATTGGAATCACTTTCGTCGGCCAATCGCTGCCGGGTCGATCGCAAATCGTCCTCCAGGCCGGCATTTCGCTTTTTCAGCTCTTGTATCAACTTGACCAAGTCTTTGATGCGTGTTTCAAGCGCATCCAAACGATCCAACGCCATGTACATGCACCTGCTCTGTCGCCACTACCGATTGTGGCGCACTATAGGAATTTACCCATGGCTTGTCAACGCCTTCAGGACAGGCCGCCGAGCCGTACGTACTCGCGGTAACTTCGCAAGACCCGTTTCACGTACTGTCTGGTTTCCTGATACGGAATCAGCTCGACGAACTCGTCCTGGTTGTGACCGCGGTACTGCGCAATCCAGTTGCCGACCGCCAATGGACCCGCATTGTACGAGGCGACGGTGTAGACCAGGTTTCCGGAAAACTGTTCCAGCAATTGCTCGACGTAGCGGACACCGATGCGGATATTGGTTTCTTGATCAAACAGGTCTTCACGCCCTACGGCGGGAAGCCCCACTCGCTGTGCCACGTTGTTGGCCGTGGCAGGCATGACCTGCATCAAGCCGATTGCGCCGACTCGCGAAACCGCCTTCACATCGTACTGGCTTTCCTCGCGGATGATGGCGGCAATCAGGTACGGATCGACGCCTTTGGCGCCCTGCAGTTTAATGGTGGGTAGCAGGCCGGTCGGATAGGCGACGTTCCAGAGCGAGGGGGTAAACGCCCCGCCGGTCCGCTCCAATTGATCGCGGAATCTGGCGCGGGCGAGCCGCAGGGCCTGGTGGTAGGCACCGACCTCATTCAACATGGTGGAGAGTGCGATCAAGACATCTGGATCCCGGCTATACCGGTCCGTTAAGACGGCGACTTCATGGGCGGCATCGGCATCCAATCCCAACGTCTTGAGTTCAATCGCTCGACGGTAGGCCGTCTGCTGTTCGATATCTGCCCGTGTCACCAGGGGCCGGGGCGGGTCAGCGGTCTTGGACGGCTCCGCAGAAAACACCGTGGCTTCGATGGGCGCATCAGCAATGGGTGGGATCGTCAGCCGTTCTCTCGCCAATTGGCAATAGTAGGTGAACGGGTGGCGCCGACAGAGCTTTCGGTAGAAGTCCTGCGCTTCGGCCTGCTGATTGTTCTGTTCACCGGCTCGCCCCATCCAATAGAGTCGCTTGAGGTTCGAATTCACTGTCATGTTGCTCGGCGAGCGCCCGTAAGCTCTCGCCCGCCTCGCGATATCGCGCGGTTCGATAATAGACCCAACCGACCCGCCATTGGCCCTCCGCCCGTTGTGCGGCGGGCTCGCCATGATTGGCGACATGCACATATTTCCCAATCGCTTCGTCGAACTGCTTTTGATCTTCCAGCCACATGCCGGCGAACAAGGTGATCTGGCCCTTCTGTTCCGCGGAGAGCGAGGAAGAGGACAGGGCCCGAGTCGCTTCCAAGAGCTTATCGCCTTGTCCTTGACGCAAATACACGCGCGCCAGCCACACGGCTGCCTCGCGGGACTCCGGCCCTCCCTCTTTCGTCAAGGCGCGGAACGTTTCACGCGCTTGGTCGTAGAGCTTGAGTCGCACCTGGGCGATTCCCATCTTCAACTTCGCTTCGGCGCGGCGAGGCGAGTGGGGATCGGCCAGAAGAAATTTTTTCAGCTCCTCGATCGCCTCGGCGTGAAACGCCTGTCCCAAAAAAGCCTGTGCTCTGTTGAGCCGATCGGCGGGGTGCACGGTCCACGTTTCACCGCCAAGATTCGAAGTCAATAAAGTTTCCGCTTCTTTCGCTTCACGCGTGTAGGGAAACCGCACCCATACCTGCTGCAGCAGCTCGCGGCCTTCCACGACGTTGTTTTCCCGTAGGCGGCACGCGCCCCGCCGCAGGTACGCCTGGGGTGCGCCGGGATCCTTGTCATTCATCGCCACGGCCTTGCCGAACCAGGTGGTCGACTCCGCACAAGCGGCCGCCTGATACCAGGCTTCACCCGTCTTGTACGCCGCCTTGGCCAGGATGTTGGAGTCGGGCACTGCCAGTGGAATGCTTTCCAATAACACCGCCGCCTCTTTCGCTTGGCCGAGATTCAACTGTGATTCAGCGATCCACAGGCGGATGTAATCATCCAGGACCGGAAAATCACGCTGCGCACCGCGAAGAAATTGCATGGCCGAAGCGGGGTCGCGCTCGATCAACAAGACGCCCGAGAGGAGTCCCGCTCGTTTGGCCCACAGGGAGCCTGAGAACCGGTCCGCCAAGTGCTGAAGCCGCTCGAGCTTGAGCGCCAGCACCTGCTCCTTGCTCATGATTTTCCCGAGCCGTTCTTTGGGGAATGCCGCTGCTTGAAAACAGAGCTCAGGCTGATCGCATGGGTCCGATTCGCCTGGAAGGGCAGCCGAGCCCGGCCACTCCGCCGAGCAGGAGCAGCAGGCCGCAAACACAGAACCTGACCACGACAGCAACCACCACAACCTCATCAAAAAGCTTGATCGGCCCTACCATATATAACAGTGTCCTTCGATCCTTGCCAGCAGAAGACACCCTGCGGATTCCTTGTTCCACTTTTTCTGCGTGTGGTAGGCTGCGCCATGCCTGGCGTGAAGAGTATGGCTCCACCGAGCGATCAATCTGCTGGCTCTCGACGAGCCGGAGACGGCTGGGCTCGTTGGGCGTCTTGGCTGGCCTGCATATCGCACCGGGCAGATCCTTCGCTGGCTCTATCAACGGCGGGCACGGACGATCAGCCAAATGACCGATCTCAGTCAAGCAGACCGGGCGAGGCTGGAAAGCGAAGCGAGAATCGGACGATCGCTTGGATGCACGGTGTTCCGGTCAGCAGACGGCACCAGAAAACTGATCTTGAAGCTGGAGGACGAACTCGAGGTGGAAGCCGTTCTCATCCCCGACGACGACCGGCTGACGCTCTGTGTGTCCACGCAGGTTGGCTGCACGTTGGACTGCGGCTTCTGCCTGACCGGCACGATGGGGTTGAAGCGCAATCTGAAGGCGCATGAGATCATTGAACAGGTCTTGACGGCTCACGATCACCTGGATCCCGGTGAACGCCTCTCGAACATGGTGTTCATGGGAATGGGTGAACCCTTGGCAAATCTCCCGGCGTTGTCCGAAGCGATTCGCCGGCTGACGAATACGAAATGGGGACTCGGCTGGTCGCCGCGGCGGATTACCGTCTCGACGGCAGGATTGGCCTCGAAATTACACGAAGTGGCCCCGCTTGGCGTGAATCTGGCGATTTCGTTGAACGCCACGACTGAAGAGCAGCGGGCTCGGCTCATGCCGGCGGTCAACGGCATTGCCTCGCTCAAAACACTGCTCTCCGCCTGCCGCCGCTATCCGTTGGCTCGCCACCGACGGCTGACCTTCGAATATGTGCTGCTGGCGGGCGTGAACGACGGGAGGCCGATGCGAAGCGGCTGGTCACCTTGATCAAGGGAATCAACTGCAAGGTCAATCTCATTCCCTTCAATCCATTTCCCGGCAGTCCGTTTCGCCGCCCGTCCGACCGCAGACATCCTCACGTTCCAATCGATTGTGCGCCAGGCCGGCATCGACGTGTTCATTCGGAAAAGCCGAGGCCGAGACGTCCTGGGTGCATGCGGACAACTCGGAAATCTCCCTCCGTCGTACGAACGAACCTTGACACAAATTGAATCTCATTGTTAGCATGCATCGTTCCGTTTCTCACCACCAACCATGATCAGGCTGCGCTTCCGGCACATTCCCTTTTGGTTGTTCACCATCAGCGCTCTCGCACTTTTCCGTTCAAGCAGCCGCCGCAGAACCCCATGAGTACCTCCTTTCGAACGGCATGAAAGTGCTGCTCGTCGAGATGCCCAAAGCTCCCGTCGCGACGGTTCAGGTCTGGTACAAGGTCGGGTCGCGCAATGAAGTGATGGGGCGAGCCGGCCTCTCGCACATGCTCGAACACATGATGTTCAAAGGCACAGCGAAATATCCGAAAGGTTCGTTCTCGCGTCTGATTCGCAAAAACGGGGGCATGGACAACGCATTCACCAGTCAGGATTTTACGGCCTATTTTGAGAATCTCGCTGCCGATCGCGTGCAGCTCGCCCTGGAAATGGAGGCCGACAGGATGCAAGGCCTCATACTGGATGCAGAATGAGCTCAAAACCGAGCGCGAAGTCGTCAAGGAAGAGCGTCGCCTGAGGACAGAAGACGATCCGCAGGGCGCGCTGGTCGAGGCGCTGTTTGCGCAGGCCTATCTCAGCCATCCCTACCACTGGCCCGTCATCGGCTGGTTCGGCGACTTGGATGCCATGACGCTCGACGATCTGCAGCGGCACTATGACACGTACTATTCTCCTAACAATGCCACGCTGATTGTCGTCGGCGACATCAAAGCGGAGCAATTGCTGCCGACGATCAAACACTTGTTCGAGCCCATCCCACGTGGCCCTGAGCCCAAACCGGTTGCGACCATGGAGGCCGAGCAGAAAGGCGAGCGCCGCTTTCTCCTCAAGCGCGAAGCACAAGTGCCGTTTGTGATGATGGGTTATCGCGTCCCCAACTACACCAGCGAGGATTCCTATGCGTTGGACGTCCTGGAATCGATTCTCTCGCACGGAAAGAGTTCGCGGCTGTATCAGAGCTTGGTGTACGACCAGAAGCTTTCTCTGGCCGTCGGGGCAGAGTACGGTTTGATGCAGACGGATCCCGGTCTCTTCTATTTCTACGCGCTCGTCAGTCCAGGACAAAAGGTAGAGGTCGTCGAGGAGGCGCTGCACAAGGAGATCAAACGGCTGCAGTCCGAGCCTCCGACTGAGCAGGAACTGCAACGGGCGAAGAACCAAGTGGAAGCGGCCCGGATCTTTGAACAGGACTCCAACTTCCGGCATGCCATGTTGCTCGGTCAGGCAGAGTCCGTTGGAGCAGGCTGGCGCAAGGTCGATCAGTTTCTGGAACGGATCCGAGCGGTCACGGCCAAAGATGTGCAGCGTGTCGCCGGACAGTATCTGCTCGAGGACGCCCGGACGGTCGGCAGCTTGATTCCCGTCACCCCCAAACCGCCGGAGTCACCGACTGCCTCAGTCCAGCAGGGAAAGCCGTGATCAGGAACACGCGTGCGCCCGATGCTGCGACGTCCGCCGCAGTGGTGCCTTGTGACATCGGTATTGGCCATCGTCTTCATGACGTTGTCCGGCTCTCCGTCCCGCGCTGCCGATATCGTTCCCACGAAATTCGTCGCGCCGAACGGCATGACCGTCGTGGTATTGGAGCAGCATTTCCTGCCCATCGTCGAAGTTCATGCATTGGTCAAGAGCGGATCGGCGCAGGACCCTCCCGAGAAAGCGGGCTTGGCGAATTTGGTGGCCAGTTTGCTTGATGAAGGCACGACCAGCCGCACCTCCAAGCAACTTGCGGAGCAGATCGATTTTGTCGGCGGTGCCTTGGAGGTCAAGGCTGCTGAAGACTTTACGACCGCCTCCGTGCGAGTGCTGAAGAAAGATGTGGAGCTGGGATTCACATCTGCTTGCCGACATTTTGCAACACCCGGCATTCCTCAAGCCTGAGTTTGAACGGATTCGTTCACAGATCCTGGGCGAAATGGCGAGCGACAATGATGATCCTGGCCATGTCGCGATGAAAGCCTTCAATCAACTGGTTTTTCACAGCCACCCTTATCGCTGGCCCCTCAACGGGACCGAAGAGTCGCTCAACAAGATTACCCATGCCGACGTCGTGGGATTCTACGCCCGGGAATACGCGCCAAGTCAGATGATTCTCACGATCGTGGGCGACGTGACGGCGGAACAGGTCACGGCATTCGTGCAGACGCATTTCGGAGGGTGGAAAAAGGCCGCACCGCCGCCACGAAGCACGAAAAGCGCTCCGCCGAGTCGAGAAAAAGACGGTGCAGCTCATTGAAAAAGACCTGACGCAATCGAACGTCATTCTCGGCCATGGCGGGATCAGCCGGACGAATCCCGATTTTTATGCCGTCACGGTGATGAACTATATCCTAGGGCGCCGGCGGGTTCTCCTCCCGGCTGATGGATTCCATACGGGACAAGCAAGGGCTTGGTCTACGGCATCATGAGTCATTTTGATGCGCGGCTCATGCCCGGCTCGTTTTGGGTCAATTTTCAAACGCGCACTGAAGCCACGAACCAGGCGATCCAAGGGGTGCTTGCTGAACTGAAGAGTATCCGCGAAGCCCCGGTAACCGATCAGGAGCTCTCTGAGGCGAAATCCTTTTTGGTCGGCAGCTTTCCGCTGCGGCTTGACTCCACGGCAAAGCTCGCGCAAGTATTGGCTCAAGTTGAATTTTACGGCCTGGGTTTTGAATACTTTTCGCAATATCCTAAATGGATCGAGCGGGTCACGAAGGAAGACGTGCAGCGCGTGGCCAAGCAATATCTTTACCCGCAACGATATGCGCTCGTGGTCGTCGGCAACGTCGCAAAGGCAAAGCTGAAGCAGTGAAGGACACGCTCCGATGGCCATGGACGCCTTGACCGATAAAGTTGACCGCCTCCGTCACCTTGTGGCCGACATGCAGTCCGCGCTGATCGCCTTTTCCGGCGGCATTGACAGCACGCTCGTACTGAAAATCGCGCATGACGAACTTGGAGCACGGGCAGTCGGAGTCACGGCCGTCTCGCCGACCTATCCAGCCGCTGAGTTGGACGACGCCACCCGTACCGCCCAAGAAATCGGCGCCGAGCATGAAATCGTCCAGACCGATCAGCTGACGATTCCGGCCTTCGTCCAAAACGATGCTGCACGCTGCTTTCATTGCAAGACCGATTTGTATCAACTTGATGGAACGACTACGGGTCGCCCGATCCATGCAGTGGGTGCTCGACGGGACCAACCTCGACGATCTGGGCGATGATCGACCGGGCATTAAAGCCGCTCGTGAATGGAAGGTGCGGAGCCCGCTGGTAGAAGCCGCCTTTACAAAAGCGGAGGTCCGTGCAGCGGCGCACCAGCTCGGTCTGTCAAGCTGGAACAAGCCGGCCGCGGCCTGTCTGTCCTCGCGTATCCCACGAGGCATCCCCATCACCATGGACAAACTGCGTCGAGTCGAGGCAGCCGAAGCCGTCTTGCAGGACGAAGGATTCAGCCATTTCCGGGTCAGAGATCATGGCGACATCGCACGGATCGAAATGGCGCCCGAGGAGTTTGCACGACTCAACCAGCCCGCGCGACGCTCAACGATCAGCACTCGCCTGCGAGAGATCGGCTTTCGCTTCGTCTGTGTGGATTTGGAAGGGTATCGACCCGGCGGGATCAGCCTGGCCTAGCGCGAAGATCACCCTCAGCAGCTCACCGTCTGTATCCTACGACTAAATATGGCCGCCCGTCCTGATGCCGGAGCCTTTTTGTGGGCTGCCCGGTTAGTGGGGCGACCTTGAAAGGGCGTCGAGCGCTTCGTCGGCCAAGCGTCGATGGTCCGCGTCGGTAAGACTTCGCTGGACTACTTTTTCCGCGACCATCAGGGCGAGGTCGGTCGTTTGCGTGCGGATTTCCTGAATGGCTTTTCGGCGTTCATGGTCGATTTCGCGGGTCGCATCGCCTTTGATCCGCTCCGCCTCGGCCGTCAGCCGCTGCTCGTTTTCTTCCATGAGCCGCTGCGCCCGCTCCTTCGCCGCCGCCAGAATTCCTTCGGCTTCCCTCGACGCCCCAGCGAGCCTCGCCTCGTATTCTTTCAGCCTTCGCTCGGCTTCCAAGCGATGAGCTTCCGCTTCGTCCAGGCTGTTCTTGATTTTCTTCTCTCGCTCCTCAAGAACGCTCAAAATACCGGGAAAGGCAAACTTGTAGAGGACGAACAAGAGAATCGCGAACGACACCACTTCCCAAAAAATCAGGGACGAGAAAAAATGCGATTCAAACTGCGGCATAGTATTTCTCTCTTTGCTCGAGATCGGTGATGCTCAAAATGGCCACGTTATCACCCTCCCCCGGCGCTCGTTGTCCACCCGCCCGACCCACCGATTGCTTTGCAATCGTTTCCCCGGACGCGCGCTTCCACACGCAAGGCCGCAGAGCGCGAGCACCCCGAAGCGTACATCTTCCTGTACGTTGGAGGTGGTTCGAACGCTCGAGCACGCAGATGGAAACCATTTTCACCATCCTACTTGCGGAGGCCCATGATGATGAACGCGATGACCAACCCGTACAACGCGATGGCTTCGACCAGCGCGAATCCGATCCACATATACTTGCCGACGCGGCCTTCCGCTTCCGGCTGGCGTGCGACTGCCTCGATCATCTTCCCAAAGATATATCCTATGCCGACGCCCGCTCCGGCAAACCCGGCGGCGGCGAGTCCCATGCCCAATAAGTGCTGCGGCTGCTGAATCCATCGTCTCCTACTCCTCCCTTGCTAAAAAAGGTCCGTTGCAAACTGAGACCGCCCGCTCCACGCGCTCGGCGGCGTCACCCCGCGTTAGTGTGCATGCTCGTCATGACCATGCAAATGGAACGCATCGCCCAAATACACGCAGGTCAACACCGTGAATATATAGGCTTGGATGAATGCGATGCCGACTTCCAGCCCGTTCATGGCGATCGTGAACGCGAACGGCAACCACCCGATCAACAATCCTCCACTGACGGCTAATCCAAACAACACGCCCAGGATCACGTGCCCTGCCGTCATATTGGCAAACAACCGGACGGCAAGCGAGATCGGTCGAGCCAACTGGCTGATCAGTTCGATCGGGACCATCAAGGGCAGCAGCCAGCCCGGTGTGCCCGGCGGCACGAAGATGCCAAGGAATTTCCCGCCATGCAACACGAAGCCCATGAGGAGGCTGAGTCCGTAGACGGTGCAGGCAAACACCGCCGTCACGACAATCTGGCTGGTGACCGTATAGGAACCCGGAATCAATCCAATGAGATTGCAAAACAAAATGAAGAGAAACAGCGTGGCAATCAAGGGAAAGAACTTCATGCCGTCCTTTCCCATCGTGTCCAGAATAATGCCGCGAATAAAATCGACCAACATCTCAGCGAGGCTTTGCAATTTTCCCGGCACGAGACGGCGGGCGGAGCCGGCCATGACCATGAGGATGGAAATGAGCCCCACGACCACCCACATCATGATGACGGCTTTGTTGATGGAAATATCCAGGCCGCCGAGATTGATCGGAATGTAATTGTGAAGCTCAAACGGATGAAGAGGACTTTCTTCCATGAACCCTTTCGCGATGCGTCAATGCGGTTACTTAGGCCACCGCTGCGCCATTCGATAGGCATTTCTCACGCCGGCCGCCGCACCCAAGATCAACCCGAGAACGAGTCCCCAGGGACCGGTCTCCAAGAGATAGGTATCGACGGCCCAGCCCAGTCCGCCCCCGACAATCAGCGCAGCCAGCAGTTCCGTTCCGATCCGAACGGCCTGGCCGAGCCCCGCATAAAACGGATCCTGTGACTGGGGCATGGTCGGTGACCCACTGAGGCGAGTATCCTGAATCAGGACTCTGCCGAATGGCGGGCGCGCAATTCAAGCAGAGTACTCGTGAACTTGTCAAGGTCCGGCCTGCTGGGAAATCACCGAATCCATAGGGTATAGTGAGCTGCTCCTGACCTGTCGAACCGACTCCAACGATGACCCGATTTTCGCAGCCTTCCTTCCTACAAGGTGCCCCGCGGCCGCTTGTCCTATCATTCAACGGTCGCGGTGAGAGTCCGTTCGATTTGTACCAAAAGGTCGCCTCGCTCCACCCAGCCCTCCTTTCTCTTGGAAAGCGGGAAAGGCGAGGCGAACAGGCAACTACTCATTTTTTGGCAGCCGCCCGGCTTCTCTCCTGCCACGGTCCCCGCCCTCGCCGACCGAACCATCATCGGGCGATCCTTTCTCATCCCTCCGGCACATCATCGCCTCGCCCGGCATTGAACGAACGCCCGATCTGCCGCCGTTTTTTGGTGGGGCAGTCGGATGCTTCAGTTATGATTTCGTACGCCGGCTGGAGTCCGTGCCAGCAGTCGCCGTGGACGATCTCTCACTCCCCGACATGCACTTCGCGCTGTATGAGGTGGTCGCCGCGATCGATCATCGAACCAATCGGATTCAGATTATCTTTTGTCCGTCCCTCGATCGATTTCTCGGTGAAGCTCGCGACAAACTCTACCGTGAGGGACTCGACCGGCTTGCGGAATGGGAAGCCAGACTCACCGGCTCCGCGGCGACACCGCCCAGTCCGTTGGCGCTCGACCGCTCGTCTCATTTGCGTCCGCAACAGACGAAAGAGGCCTATCTCGATCGAGTGCGGCGCTGCCAAGACTACATTGCCGCCGGAGATATCTACCAGGCCAACCTCTCCCATCGGTTCGCCATCGAGATCCCACAAGGCTATCGATCGGGCCTTGGACCGTTTGCACTACGAGCAGGCGCTCTACCAGCAGCTTCGCTCGGTGAATCCCTCCCCGTTTTCCGGCCTCCTGCGCTTCGGCGATATGTCGCTGATCAGTTGCTCGCCGGAGCGCTTGGTCCGCCTGCAAGGTCGCCGTGCCGACACCAGGCCGATCGCCGGCACCCGCCCTCGTGGCCGTAATCCCCATGACGACCGCCGTCTCGTCCGGGAGCTGCTTGCCAACGAAAAGGAGACGGGCTGAACACGTCATGTTGGTCGACCTCGAACGTAACGATCTTGGCCGTGTCTGCGAGATCGGCAGCGTGCAGGTCAATGAATTCATGACAGTGGAACAGTATTCGCACGTCAGCCATATCGTCTCGAACGTACAGGGCACGCTCCGTCCCGAGGCCACCGCCGTTCGATCTCATCAGCGCCACGTTCCCGGGCGGGACTATCACGGGCGTCCCGAAAATCCGTTGCATGGAGATCATTGAGGAACTCGAGCCCGTACGCCGCGGACCCTATACGGGATCGTTCGGCTATATCGGATGGAACGGCGATTTGGATCTCAACATCATTATCCGCACGCTTGTGATGACCGAACAGCAGGGATATCTCCAAGTGGGAGCCGGTATCGTCGCCGACTCGGATCCCGCCAAGGAATATGAAGAGACGCTGCACAAGGCGCAGGCATTTTTCAGCTCGGTCCGGCAGGGCATGATGGTGTGGATTTACTTAAATGACCGTTTCGTCAAGGAGGAAGAGGCGCTCGTCTCCGTATTCGACCATGGCTTTCTCTACGGTGACGGCGTCTACGAAACCATCCGCTCGTACGGCCACAAAATTTTCATGCGCGACCAACACCTGGCTCGTCTTGCGGCGCTCGGCAGACGGCCATTGGCTTGTCTATTCCGCAATCGGGACTGGCCGTCGCTTCTGCATGAAGCCATGGCCCGCAACGGCGTGGGCAATGAACAGCACGGACGCTTACATTCGCGTGACGATCTCCCGGGGCGCCGGCGACATCGGCCTTGATCCGGCGCTCTGCCCCACTCCAACGATCGTGATCATGGCCAAACCGCTCAAACCCCCTCCACAGGAACGCTATCGGACCGGCGTGAGCCTCATCGTGGCCAAGACAAGGCGAAATCTCGCAAGCGCCCTCGACCCGCAGATCAAGGCGACGAATTTCTTGAACAATATTCAGGCGAAACGAGAAGCGATCAGCGCAGGGGCTTTTGACAGCGTGTTGCTCAATTGGGAATCTCACCTCACCGAGTGTACGGTCAGCAATCTGTTCTTCGTGCGAGCCGGCCAGCTCTGCACCCCTGCCCTTTCTTGTGGCATTTTGGACGGCATTACACGGGGAATCCTTCTCGCGTTGGCGCGCGAATCGGGGATTCCCGTCGAAGAAGGCCAATTTTCCGTTGAGTCGCTTCAGACGGCCGAGGAGTGTTTTCTCACCAACACGACGATGGAAGTGATGCCGGCCACGCAGCTGAACGGCCAGCCGATCGGAAACGGAACCCCCGGCCCGCTGAGCAAACGGCTTCATCAAATTTTTGTCACTCACCGCGACAAATTCCTGGAGTCCGATTAGGCTTCCCCTTCGATCCTCTTGTTCTTACTTGGAAATTTCTGCGCTGCCATCCGGCATGGGATCTGCATTTTCTTGACAGGCTGGAACAGACTGATATCGTTGGGACCATGCGGATGACAGCAAAACCGCAACGCATCGCCATCTCGATCCGCCGATGGAATGCCGGAGTGCTGCTGACGGGCTCATCGCTTCTGGCGCCGCTCGTGCCTGTCGGCGCAGCAAGCGGAAATCTACCAATATATAGGACCGAACGGCACGATCTCACTCACCAACGTGCCCTCCGACGCCCGATATCGAAAGATCGAGGTGGAATCGGCCCGGTTTCACGCCGTCTCTTTCCGAACGTGAATTGGAGCCGCGTCATCAAACGCCATTCCTCTCAACAGCAATTGCATCCGGCGCTGATCCGGGCAGTCATCAAGGCCGAGTCGAATTTCGATCCACGCGCCGTTTCCCGTGCCGGGGCGATCGGCCTCATGCAGCTCATGCCGCAAACTGCCGTGCGCCTCGACGTACGCGATATGTTCGATCCTGATGAGAACGTGGGAGGCGGCGCGAAATACTTGAGGCAGTTACTCGACCGCTTCCACGGAAATTTGCCTCTCGCCCTGGCGGCCTACAATGCCGGGCGAGAACATCGTCGATCGTTACCAAGCGTTGCCGCCGATCGACGAAACCAGACAATACGTCCGCAAGGTGCTGCGCTATTACCGGACGTTCCTCGTGCGCGACGGTGTCATCACCGAGCGTCCCGTCAGCCGGCACGCCCCTTCAGCGCCAGCAGAAGCCCTCGGGACTTCCGCGGAGGCGTTCCGCTGATTCCATCGCCCATCGACAATCGACTGTGCTGTTGCCATCCCGGCCGTTTGGCTTGAGGAAAGTCCGACCGGTAATGGGCGCCGACGCTGTTTTCCCTCCACAGAGCCGCTTCCGCAATACACTGTGCCACCTGCACCATGTTTTTGACCTCCAGCGCCGCCCGTTGAGAAAACGGCTGCGCGACCAGTTGCGCCCAGCGCGAGAGCTGCGCGCAGGCCCGGATGAGCGATTCGCCGGATCGGATCACGCCCACCTGACCCCACATCGTGCGCCGGAGTGAGCTGCGCAATTTTTCCACGTCGTCTAGCGAACCATACTGTTCGTGCTTCGAGAGCCGCTTCGTGCGTAGCCAGAGACGGAATTTCCTGACGGCCAGCATAGGCGACCGCCGCAGTCGCGGCGCGCGCGCCGAAGACCAGTCCTTCGAGCAATGAATTGCTTGCCAACCGGTTGGCGCCATGGACGCCACTGCAGGCCACTTCGCCCGCCGCAAACAATCCCGGGACCGTCGTGGCGCCGTTCAAGTCCGTCCATACGCCGCCCATCATGTAATGGGCGCTGGGAGACACCGGAATCCACTCCTCGGTAATGTCGATGTCATATCGCAGGCACGTGGCGTAGATCGTCGGAAACCGCCGCTTGACGAATTCGGCGCCAAGATGCGTGACGTCCAAATAGACATGCCGTGCCTTCGTGGCGGCCATCTCGGCCCAGATTGCACGCGACACGATGTCGCGGGGAGCGAGCGCTCCCAGCGGATGATACCGCGGCATGAAGATTTCGCCTTTGTTGTTGCGCAGCTGAGCCCCGTCTCCCCGCATGGCCTCAGACAACAGGAACGGGGGGCTCGAGGGCAGGTACAACGCCGTCGGATGGAACTGCACGAACTCCATGTCCTGCAGCACGGCGCCGGCACGCAGCGCCATGGCAATGCCGTCTCCGGTGGCATTCGCCGGATTGGTGGTCCGGGCATAGAGCTGCCCTGCGCCACCCGTCGTCAGCACGACTGCTTTAGCCGGGAGGATGAATCGCCGGCCTGAATGCTCATCGAACACGAGCGCCCCGCAGCAACGCCCGCTCTCGACGATCAGATCGACCGTAAAATGATAGTCCAGCCGTTGGATGCGCTTCTGCCGCATCGCCTCGCCGATCAGCACCCGGACCATCTCGTTCCCGGTTGCATCACCGCGGGCGCGCAAAATTCTGCTGCGGCTGTGCGCCGCCTCACGGGCAAACGCAAATTTGCCGCCGGCCTTGTCGAACCTGGCGCCCCACTTGATCAGCTCCTGGATGCGTTGAGGTCCCTCCTCGACCAGGACGCGCACCGCTTCCTTACGGCAAAGACCGTGGCCGGCCTTGAGCGTATCGGTCAAATGGATCGCGACGTCATCTTCCTCGCTCAGCGCGACCGCGACGCCACCCTGTGCATGAATTGAACTGCTCTGGAGCGGATGGCCCTTCGTGAGGACCACCACCTGGCCGTTTCGGCTCAGTTCGACCGCTGCGCGAAGACCGGCGACTCCGCTGCCGATGACGAGAAAATCGGCGACGGGAAGGGAAGACGAACGATTGACCGGCATGGGCTATTTCCTACCTCCGTCCGGGAGGCTGGCTCCGTCAAGGCTTGGCGCCTCTTCACTCCGAAAGGGACATCTCCCTGGATGCCGCTCAACAGCACGGATTTCGTGCCGACCCATTGAAGACGCGAATGACCGCGATGGCGGATGCCGGGATCCTCGGGATCTTTTTTCCACAACCCTTGCCAGTGCACGTAGACATCAATGTCGTCATTGTCGATCATGATGCGCTCGACGTGAAAGTCCATGACGATGTCGTGGAACGATTCAAAATCGGCTTCTGCCTCCTGCTGCAACCGCTCGGTCGACTCTGTCGGCACCATGAGCGCAGCCATGCCGGCAGTATCTTTCTTCACATACGCTTCCCGAAGCGATTCGACCGCTTTGTCGATACGGAGATACCGCTCATGATCTTCGGGATATTGAATCGTTTTCGAACCGCAGCCCGTGCCGACCAGCCAGAAAACGCTTAAGAAAAGCGCGAGCGCGCTGACATGACGTCGCGAGACGTGCATCGTGATCGCAGTATAGGAACGGCTCGTCGGACAGGTCAAGCCAGCACGCTTCTTCATGCGCAGGACATGATGTTGCCTTGCAATTTCGGCTCAAAACTTCTAGACTCACGCGCGTAAGGGAGATACCGTATGGCCAGCGTGCTCAAAAAACGCCGCAAGAAGATGCGCAAGCATAAGTACAAAAAATTGCGCAGGCGTCAAAAATTCTTGCGCCGTAAGAGTTAGTGCTCACGATACAGAGGAGGGGCCGGTGCCCGAAGGGAAGAAGGTTCGCATTCGCGTCCGAACTGTTAACTGCGTGTATGTAGGCGATTTTTTGATTCCACCCATGCGAAACCGTGTCTCGGATGCCATCAATGAAGAACAGCGGCTTTTTATCAGTCTGACTGACGTGGTGGTCAACGACAAGGATCGCTCGGATTTCGTTGCCATTAACAAGAATCTCATCGAGTCCATCGCTCAACTCTAGGTCAGATCCTTCCTCATCCTTACCGCTTTTTGTCTAAGGCCTCAAGGGTCTGCCCGATGTTTGGACCCGCACTGGTTTTCTTTTCCGTCGTTCACTAAGATCTGACCGTTACGATGTCTACCTTCGCACGCTTTCGGCCGTTTCTGAAACCCTATCTGGGGGCGCATGGCGCTTGCCGGCGTGCTGGTAATGGCGGTTGCCGCCATCAATCTAGCGTTACTGCGTCTGGCCGGTGCCCTGTGGGATGTGATCACCGTCCAGCACGATGGCGGGCGGATGAATGAGTTCATCCTCCTCTTCCTGGGTCTGGTATTGCTGCAAGGCCTCTGCTCCATGGGTCACAGCTATTTCACGGCCTCGGTCTCCCAACAGATCGTCGCCGATTTTCGCCGGCATCTCTTCGGTCATCTGCAAACGCTCTCAGTCAGTTTTTTTGCACGGCGGCGGACCGGCGAACTTCTGTCGCGTCTCATGAACGACGTCACGGTGATTCAATCGGTGGTAACGGAAACTCCCATCGACACGGCCAAACAGCTCGTCACGCTTCGTGGGGGGGATCGCGTTCTTGCTGGCGATGAACTGGCGTCTCTGTCTATTGATTCTGGTATTGCTGCCACTGCTGGTCGTGATCGCCAAGCTGTTCGGTCGCCGGCTCAAATCGCTTTCCACGTCGATACAAGACCAGACCGCAGCGCTGAGCACGCCTCATCGAAGAAGTCATCTCCGGCATCCGGATCGTCAAGTCCTTCGTCCAAACCCAGCGGGAAGAGGCACGCTTCACGGAGCAGATCGCCAGAACGCTCTCGCTGACCATGCGGCGAGCCGGCATCATGGCAGTCTTCATTCCCGTCATCAGTTTGCTGACATTTTCTGCCGCGGCAGCCGTCTTATGGTACGGAGGGCGCCAGGTCATCGACGGCACGGTGTCGCCTGGAGAACTGTTCGCCTTCGTGTTGTTTGCCGGAATTCTCATCGGTCCGTTCAGCTCCGCCGCCCGCATTTTTGCGCAGATCCGGGAAGCGCAGGGCGCAACTGAACGGGTGTTTGAAATCCTCGATACCCGACCCGAAGTCCGGGACGTCCCATACGCCATCATGCTTCAACGCGTATCGGGGCATTTTGCAGCGGAGCACGTAAGCTTTTCGTATGATCCGCGCCAGCCTGTCTTGACGGATGTATCGTTCGAGGTGAAGCCCGGGGAGTGCGTCGCAATCGTCGGTCCGACCGGCGCAGGCAAGACAACCCTCATGAATCTGATCCATCGGTTTTACGATCCGACCGAAGGGCGCCTGGTCATCGATGGACTGGATCTCCGGCAAGTCACATTGGAGAGTTGGTATCGCCAAATCGCGCTGGTTCCGCAGGAGACGATCCTGTTTGGCGGAACGATTCTCGACAATATTCGATACGGCAACCGAGACGCCGACGAAGAGGCCGTAACGGAAGCCAGCCGTGCAGCCAACGCCCATGAGTTCATCATGAATTTTCCCGACCGTTACCACACTCTTGTGGGTGAAAAGGGCATTAACGTCTCGGGTGGGCAGCGCCAGCGTATCGCGATTGCTCGCGCGATACTCAAGAATCCCCGCATCCTTCTCCTCGATGAAGCCACGTCTGCACTAGACAGCGAGTCTGAACGGCTCATTCAGGAAGCACTCGAACGGCTGATGAAAGGACGGACGACGTTCGTCATCGCCCACCGCTTGACGACGATTCAGAGCGCCGATCGGATCTTGGTTTTGGATAAAGGTCGCCTCGTCGAGACCGGAACACATGAGCAGTTGATGGCCCGGCAGGGACTCTATTACTACCTCTACACTGTCCGCGTGGTTGAAGGTCCCTCGAAACCGGCCGGCGTCTAATCCCGCGTCCCTCAAACTACCGGCGCAGTCGGCTCCCAGAGCAGACAGCCGAGAGATCGCAGCCACAGTCGCTGATCAGGGTTGCCGCGGGGGGGTGAGGGAGAACTCGGACCAATATCCTTTCGTCTTGGGAGAAGAAGTGAGAATCGCCTTCAGCGCCCCGTCATCATCTTCGTCGTAAATCTCTCCGACGACTTCCTCTAAGATGTCCTCGAGTGTGACGATCCCGAGGCAGGTGTCATGCGAGTAGACGATTCCCATGTGCATTCTTTTGTCCTGGAGTACCCTGAGACCCGACAACAAAGGCAAAGTATCGAGCAGTTTGACAGCGGGTCGGACCAAGGACAGCCACGGTGCTGAGCCGGAGGCATGAAAAGCGAAAAATTCCTTTGCATTCAACACGCCAACCAGCGTGTCGCCATCCATGACCGGCAGGCGGGTATGGCCGGACGCAAGCAGGATCGCCTGCACTTCCTGGGCGCTCAGGCGACCATCCACTTTGACGACCTGCTTCCACGGGAGGACAATATCTCTGACGCGCTTACGTTCGAGGTCGACCAGATTCATGACATATTGGCGATGCTGACTGGAGAGCAACCCAAGTTCGACTGTGCCTTGCTGAGGCTCTTCTCCTCTTATTCCTGCCTGACCTCCTCTGGGAAAACGCCAGAGATGCAACAAGCCTTTCGTCGACCATTCGAACAGGGTAACGAGCGGTCCGAGGACTCTATCGAAGAATGACAACCACGGCGCGGTCGCAAGAGCAACGGTCAACGAGTGTCTCAGCGCAAGCGTCTTCGGCACCAGTTCCCCGATAACGACCGTCAAATAGGTCAACGGTGCGACTACGAGGCCAATCGCGATGGTATCTGCGGTACTCTCCGTTAACCCGAGTTTCTCGAGTACAGGGCTGATTTGTTCCTCAGCACCGGCGCCTCCCACCGCTCCGGCCAGCGCGGCGACAAGCGTGATGCCAATCTGCATCACTGCAAGCGTCCGTTCAGGACGTTCCCTCAAGCGGAGCAGTACCTCCGCTTTGCGGTGTCCCTGGCGAACGAGTTCACGAAGGCTCGGACGGTTGACGGCGACGAACGCCATCTCAGCGCCGGCGATGAGGGCATTGACGAATAAGCAAAGAAGGACGATAGCTAGATCGCTCATAGCGCGCTCTTCTTATTTGTGCGCGGCGGGGGGCGATTCAACACTGGGAAAACTGCTAGAAACGCGCTGGAGTTGATCCACTGCAAAGACGCCTCCCCCGCTTGACTCCCCTCAAATCCGGGACTACGCTGCTGCACTTTTTAGACTCACGTCGACCTAAGGAGTCGTATGGCTTCACACCGACATCCCGCTCGGAAAGCACCCCCGCCCTTGACGGCGGAAGAGCAACGTCTTCGAGAGGATGCCCGCCGTGAGAAACATTGGAAACGCTGGGGACCCTATCTGAGCGAACGCGCCTGGGGGACGGTGCGCGAAGACTATAGTCCTTTCGGAACGGCCTGGGAAGCATTTCCTCATGAACACGCGCGCTCACGCGTCTACCGTTGGAACGAGGACGGCCTGGCCGGCCTTTGCGATCGTCACCAATACATGTGCTTCGCGCTTGCGCTCTGGAACGGCCACGATGCGATCTTGAAAGAGCGACTCTTTGGCCTGACGGGCCATGAGGGCAACCACGGCGAGGACGTCAAGGAGTATTACTTCTATCTCGATTCCACGCCAACGCATTCCTATATGAAGTTTCTGTACAAGTACCCGCAGTCGGCCTTTCCCTATGTCCGATTGGTTGAAGAGAATCGACGTCGCAGTCGACTCGAACCCGAGTTTGAACTCATCCACACCGGCTGCTTCGACGAAAACCGATACTTTGACGTGTTCGTCGAATACGCGAAAGCGTCGCCGGAAGATGTGTGCATCCGCGTGCAGGCCGTTAATCGAGGGCCTGACACCGCGGAACTCACGGTGTTGCCTACCATCTGGTACCGTAATACCTGGTCCTGGGGCTCTGATATCAGACATCCACGATTCCAAGCCGGGGAGCCGCTGGATGACGCCAGCGTTATTGAGACCATCCATGACTATTACGGATTCCGCCGGTTGCTCTGCGACAAACAGCCGACGCTCCTGTTCACGGAAAACGAGACGAATACCAGACGGCTCTATGACGATGCAGAAGGGGCGCGCTATGCGAAGGATGGATTTCACGACTATGTCGTCAACGGTCGGAAGGCGGCGGTCAATCCCAATCAGGTCGGCAGCAAAGCCGCCGCCCGCTACGTCCTGACGCTGCCTTCCGGCGCCATGGCCAGCATCCGGCTGCGCTTCACCAATGATGCCCACCTGGCCAGGTTCACTCAGCAGGATTTTGAGGCGGTCTTCGAAGCACGCATTCACGAAGCGAACGAATTTTACGAGACCGTGACTCCCCCAGGTCTTTCAGAAGACGCCCGCCGCGTCCAGAGACAAGCCTTTGCCGGACTGCTCTGGAGCAAGCAGTACTATCACTACGATGTGAGCCGGTGGCTCAAGGGCGACCCGATGGGACCCGAGCCGCCGCCCCAGCGTCGGCTGGGGCGGAACGCCGATTGGACGCATCTCTACAACGCGGACGTCATCTCCATGCCGGACAAGTGGGAGTACCCGTGGTACGCCGCGTGGGACCTCGCGTTTCACTGCATCCCGCTTGCGCTCGTCGATCCGACGTTCGCCAAGGAACAGCTGGTGCTGATGTTACGCGAATGGTACATGCACCCCAACGGACAAATCCCAGCGTATGAATGGAACTTTGGGGATGTCAACCCGCCGGTTCACGCCTGGGCGGCCTGGCGCGTCTACAAGATCGAGAAAAAACGCACGGGCGCCGGCGACCGCCTCTTCCTCGAACGCGTTTTCCACAAACTCCTGCTTGAACTTCACATGGTGGGTCAATCGAAAGGACGCGGAGGGGAAGAACATTTTTCAAGGTGGGTTTCTCGGTCTGGACAATATCGGCGTCTTTGATCGAAGCGCGCCGCTTCCGACCGGAGGGCGCCTCGAACAATCCGACGCCACCAGCTGGATGGGCATGTACTGCCTCAACATGCTGACCATGGCGCTGGAGCTCGCGCGTGACAACAGGGCCTATGAAGATGTCGCCAGCAAATTCTTCGAACATTTCGTGTACATCTGCCGTGCAGTGAACAACATCGGCGGAAAACACATCGAGCTGTGGGATCGCACCGACGGGTTTTTTTACGACGTGCTGCATCTGCCGAACGGAGAGACGACCCACATGAAGGTCCGTTCCATGGTGGGATTGATCCCCTTGTTCGCGGTGGAAACACTCGATTCGACCCTCATCGACAGCCTGCCGCGATTCAAACATCGGATGCAGTGGTTCATTGAGAACCGGCCGGAATTTTCGCAACACGTGGAAACCCAGACCTACGAGGGCGGTGTGCGGCGTTTTCTCTCACTCGTCAACCGCCATCGGCTACGCTCCGTCATGCGGTATCTGCTCGACGAGGACGAATTCCTTTCCCCTTACGGGATTCGCGCCCTGTCGCGGCACCACAAGGATCATCCCTATATTCTCAACGTCATGGGAGACGAGCACCGCGTCGATTACGAACCGGCCGAATCGAGCACCTCGCAGTTCGGCGGCAATTCTAACTGGCGGGGGCCGATCTGGTTTCCCGTCAACTATCTGTTGATCGAGTCACTGCAGAAATTCCATTTTTTTCTCGGCGATCAATACAAGGTGGAATATCCGTTCGGTTCAGGACAGCAGTGCAGCCTCGGGCAGGTGGCGAGAGAGCTCTCGCGGCGTCTCATCGGTATTTTCCTTCGGGATGCCGAAGACAACCGGCCGGTGTTCGGCGGGGCGCGGATCTTTCAACGGGATCCACATTGGCGAGACCATATCCTGTTTTACGAATACTTCCACGGAGACAATGGCGCCGGTATCGGCGCCAGTCACCAGACGGGATGGACTGGCTTGATCGCCAAGCTCATTCAGCAGAGCGGAGAGTAAAGCGCATCAAGCGGTGTTCATCTCGACTGGGATCTGCGATCGGCCCGTCTTCCAGCAGGAGGTAGGAGCGATCTGTAGCACAACAGCCTAAGGAATCCCTCTTTACTTATTCTCCTTGTAGCGATAGGCTTCCGCTGATTTTTCGGCCTCACGGCACTACTTTATTCCCCACAGGAGCGGATGGCAGCACACTGGAGCGAAACCTTAACGGAATAGGAAGGACCTCGCCATGTCACATCTCATTGCCGCGATAACTGCGCTTCTGAGTCTCTTGGCCAGTTGGCCTGCGCATGCCGGTCAAATGAGCCGTCCCCAAGTCGAATACTCGGCCGACTCGACGATCCAGAATGAGGAAGGTACCATCCAGCAGCATGTCTACGTCACACCGACGAAGGAGCGCAAAGAGATGCTGACCGGCGCCGGCGACGGAGGCATCCAAATTTTCCGCTATGACACGAAAGTTATGTGGATGCTCATGCCGTCGGAAAAGATGTACATGGAAAATTCCATTATGGGCGGCCAGAGCCGAGGCAACGATCCGTCGCAGTGGACCTACGAGGACACCGCGATGGGCGAAGAAACGCTCAACGGCATAAAGGTGACGAAGTACAAGACCATCGCGACGAGCACGGACGGGAAAAAATTTGGCGGCTTTTCCTGGCGCACGAAAGAAGGCATCAACCTCAAGCAGGACCTCCTCTACAAGGAAGGGAACGACAAAAAGCGGATGCTGACCGAGCTCAGCAATCTCAAGATCGGCAGGCAGGATCCAAAGCTCTTCGAGATTCCAGAAGGCTTCACGAAACTTGATATGGGCGGCATGATGGGCGCGCCAGGCATGGGCCGCCCCGGGATGGGGCAACCGATGGGCAGGCCGGATATGAGCGGAACGGGGCAGCCGCCTAACATGCGCCAGCCCGGCACAAGGCCCGAAGTCGTCACGCCGCAAGAGACGACTCCGTCTCCGGAATCCCAGCCGCCGGCCGATGAGCCGTCAGATATGGAGAAGGCCGGCAAGTTCATGAAGGGCCTGTTCGGCCGCTAGCCTCTCAGCATGGAGAGGCGCCTGCTGGGCGGATCGCTGTTCGGTGCCATGGTAATGGCCGCAGCCCTGTGGCCATCTCCCAGCCGCGCCACCGAGACAGGACCTTCCGGTTTGCCGAAGTGGCCGGTCATCAATGCATCCGCCTTATATATGGTGGAGCTGCAGTCGGGCCGGGTACTGCTGGAAAAAAACGCCGCCCGCCGCCTTCCGCCCGCCAGTCTCACAAAGATCATGACGGCGCTGGTGGCTTTGGAATCCGCCCCTCTCCAAGCGGTGGTGAAGATCGACGAGCGCGCGCTGGTTCATCGTTCCTCACTCAAGCTCAAGGCAGGAGAGGAGTTTCTCCTTCGCGATTTAGTGACTGCCATGCTGGTGACGAGCGCAAATGATGCCTGCGAAGCCGTCGCCTGGCACATCGGTAGTGACGACAAGCAGTTCGTTGCAATGATGAACGAGCGGGCCGGCAAGCTCGGGACTCTTAGACACGCATTTCGTGAATCCCTGTGGGTTCGATGCGCCTGGCCACTATTCGACGGCGGTCGACTTGGCCAAACTTACGCAACACGCGCTGCAAGTACCGGCTATTTCCATGATGGTCCGGACCGTGGTCCGCGATATCGCGAGCGTGAACGGCACCCGCACAGTCGAGCTCCATAGCACCAACGAGCTGCTCCTCGACCCCGATATCACCGGCGTGAAAACCGGCTACACGAACAAAGCCGGTCGATGTCTCATTGCAAGCATGTTCAAGGACGGGCATCAACTGCTTTTGGTGGGATTAAATGTCCATGATCGCTGGGAACAGGCCACAAAACTCCTTCGCTATGGGCAGATGGCACTGCAAAAGCAAAGTGGCTGAACGCTAATCCCGGCCAACGACGTGGAGATAGGCATCACGAAGGTTTTTCCGAGCGAGCGCATAGTCAGGATCCAATTGAGCGGCGACGCGAAACTCGCGGATCGCTTCGTCCCATTCGCCCTGCATCGCATAGGCGTGTCCCAAGTTATTGTGAGGCCTGGCCTTCGCCGGCGACTTCCGAACGGTGTCGGACCAGAGCGAAATTTCATCAGAGTAGAGCAAGTTCCGCTGGTAGGTAAGGACGCCCAGGATGAGCATAAGACCTATGGCAACACCGTTGGCGCCGAACCGCACGAGCCTGGGTTGCGGAAGAACCGTCATGAGCCATTGCGTAGACCGCCAGCCAAGAACCGCGAATGCCAGCGCCAGGCCGAGGAAGGCCGGATACAGGTTTCGTTCACTCAACAGATCGGCGCGCGGAATAAGGCTGGTCGGCAGGAGCAGGACGAAAAACCATCCTGCGCCGAACGAGAATAACGGCAGTTTCCGGACAGCGACGATGCCCGCCGTGACCAATCCGGCGAGAAGCATTACATCAAGGGGCAACGGCCACTGAGCCGGCGAATGGAATTCCGGCAGATCATGGTCAAAGTTTTGCCTCCACGGACAAAAGAACAGGACGACAGCGTAGGCGACAGCGTGAATCTCGCTCAGAAAGTTGTCCCATAAAGGACGCAACGTGAAGCTGAATTCTGCAAGAGTCGCATACCGCGGATGCTTCCATGCCCAACCTGCGACCGCCAATAGCACGATCCAAAACGGGAGATGATTGGTGAAAAACGCGTGACGTAGTGAGGCCGCATCATGCCGCCGTACCACCACATCCCACAGACACAGAACGAGCGGAAATGTCATGGCGGTTTCCTTCGAGCCGAACGAGAACAGATAGGGCATGATCGCCCCTACCAGGTAGAGCCGCCGAACAGGGTCATTATCTTGCCGCTTCGACGCCTCGATGTAGAGGAAGAATGCCAAGAGATAAAAAAATGCCATGAGACCTGAGGCCCGTCCGGAAATGTACGTGACTGTCTCAGTTGTGATGGGATGGATAAAAAACACTCCCGCCGTCCACAAAGGAATGGCCCAACGTTCCTCAGCAACAGCGCCAGTGAGAATTCGATAGACGAGAACGGTCGATGCGAAATGGAGCACGAGATTCAGCAGATGATAGCCGGCCGGGTTGTTTCCATAGAGCGAGCGATCCAAGAGGAACGTCGCGTGCAACAGCGGCCTAACCATATGATCCAGGTGTTGGACGAAGGTGCGCCATCCTTCAAGATGGGGGTTGAGAAGAATGGCGAAAAAGTCGTCGTACTGAAATGCGCCACGAAAGGCGCCAGAATAAATGGCCATGCCACCCGTGACAAGTACGGCGAAAAGAAGCGGGTCACGCAGTCTGGACGGACTCACGTCGCGGTTATACTGCATCGAGCCTTGATGGTATAGGGGGATCTATGAACATTTTGAATTCTACGATCTATTGCCTGCTCCTCTTTATGGCCTTCCTCTGGCCGTCATCCTCCATGGGAGCCCCTGGAGGCGATTTGGCCGCCGAGATCAAAAAGAATTTGAATGGGCCAGTGGCCTGCAGCTGCAGGGATCAAGACAAAACGGACCTGGAAAGCCGTATCAAGCAGGTGGAAGCGGCGATCAAGGAATATGAAGCCTTGAGTAAGGAATGGGAGACCAGAGAGAAGGGTGCGAAGGAATCGCTCTTCCTGACCCACGAGAACCGAAGCAGTGTGCAAGGCTCCGTAGGGTTTCGAATGTCCGGCGTCAGGATCTCGAACGCGCGATCGTTTGGAGCCGAAACGGATGCCGCGTGCGCAACCACGATTGATCCAGACGCGACGCCCTGCCTGCGCGGCGCACTGCAAGACCATGAGTCGGTCCACAAGAAAGCCTGTGAGGCCAACAAGAGCGTGAATCCTTTTGTGGATTGGCGGGACAAGCAGCGCGTGGTGGACTACATGAGGGAAGAACAGGCCGGCTACCGGAAGGAGCTAGAGAGACTCAAAGCTGAATTGGACAAAATGAAACCGTTTTGTTCACTCGATCGCAGTGTCCAAGAGGCTTTGCGGCAGATCGCAGCGGAGAAAGAACGGCAGGGGGAAGCTTATCCACGGGTGAAAACCGTGGCGGAAGCACCCCCCGCCAAAAAATAGCCTAAGCCTTGGGATCCGGTTCAGGAGGAACTTGTATGAAGATGTGCTCAATCTGCGCTGGCGTTGCAGCAATGGCTGTATTTCTCGCCGGGTTGGCGGCAGGACCTACTCTCTCCGGCGCGACATCGCTCGCGGCGAGAGATGCGTCACCGGGTAAAGGCTCTGGTGCCTCGCCAAAAGTGGCTCGTCTCACAAAAGACGAAATCGTGGCCAAGTACGTCAGTAGCTGCCTTGCTCAGCCTGCGAAGGAGCAAGAGTGCGGCAGGGTCCGGAAGGATGCGGTTGAAATCGTGAAAGAAGACTTACACACCCTTGGTTCATCGGCCAACCGCAGCTACATGCCCACTATCGTGAAAATCTTCCAGAACGACGATGTTGAGTTGCGGATTGCCGCTGCGGACGCCATCGGCATGATCGGACCGCAAGATGGCGATGTCGATGCGTTGATTCCACTGACCAACGATCCGGTGCCGGATGTGCGTCGAGCCGCCATGCACATGGTGACCCGCGGGAAAGGACCCGCGCTCACGTTATTGAGCCAACGTATCGGTCTCCATGCGATCGGGCAGCACCCCGAAGATCCCGCCGGATGCCGCCAAGTTCGGAATGCCGGTCGTGCCCAGCAGTGCGTATCTCTTTGATTCCAGCAATACCGCGCTCGGTCGTGTCTCCTATGTCACGAAGGCGCGGCGATGCAGCGGGATTTTTCAAAGGCAAGGCCAAGAAAGGCCCCTTCAAGCTTGAGGAGTTTCAGGAAAAATTCCGCTACCAGCTGCAAGACGAACACCAGGCGTTCGACCAGGCGCAGGATGCCGCAAGCAAGCAACTGGAAGCCGAGAAAGCCTGATCCCAAGAACATGCAGGCGTTCACGGAGTATATGGGCAGGATTCTATCCATGCAGGGCCGGAACATGATGAGGACTCTCTTTGGATTTGTATCAGCCCAGATCTCTATGGTTTGCCGACCGTCTACGTGCTTGAAGAGCGGCAAATCGGCCAGCGCACTTATCCCACCCGCTACGTCGTCCTCTATCAGGATCAAGCACTCAGGCAGCCGGGATATCGCCTTGTGTGGACGACGGTGACGGACGACGCGACTCAAGTCGGCGCAGAGCCGCGTCATTGGCGCAGGAACAAGAAGACCTGGCCACAAGAAGGAGGAAGAGGCGTTGAAAAAGCGGGCAGAGGCGCTGGAGTCCTGACGAAGAAAAAAGACGAGACGGAGAAGAAAACTTTAAGAAGGGGCAAGCAGAGTTGGAAAAGGACTCGGCTTCTAGAGCCCGAAGTGTAGGAGAAGAAACAAGAAGGGCTAGGCGGATCTAGAGACATCACCCGGTGTGAGTCGAACGAATCCCGGAGGATCGTCATGTTCACAATGTTACAGGCCGCGCCATTCCGACCAGCGCGGCTCCGAAGAAAAATCTGTTCATGGGAAAGCCCACCTGGCTAGGAATTAGGGAAGTCCGGTCAGTGGCAATTGTAAACTGCGCGCATCAGTACGCCAGCGCGAGAAGTCAAACTCAAGAAGGTCTGACTCTACTGCGTGCCTGGCACGGATTTGCGGTTGGCCGTCCCCTGCAGATCCATTTCGAGCACGACAGGCCCTTCCGCATTCTTGGCTCCAATCGGACCGGCATCCGATCGACCATCAGCTTGATCAGCGGCAGGCAGCAATGTACGGAGCCTTCTGAGACGGATTGGAACGAGAGCAGATCCGGATATGATGAGGCCGGTTCTCCGGCGTAACCTGGGGAATCAGCGCCTTGTCGATGAATCCGACGACCATGCCGCTGCCATCTACGAGTTTATGGATCTCGTAGGCATTGGAAGCAGGCGCGCTGCGCTCCAGCATGAGATCGGGACTCTGCGTCACGAGAGCCATCCCGAGCGGTTGCGGCGCAATAAAGCCATAGGTCCCTGTCGGGGCCTGTGAAAAGAGCACACGTGCTGCGGTGAGCTCAGTCACGCCGTTCTTGACTCGCAATTGCTTGCGGAGGTCCTGTTCAGCGCCGGTTCCCTCAATGGCGACCGCCGCAGGAGCGGCCTTCACCATCGGCATGACTTCGGTCTTTCCCGCCGCCTTTGCCGCCATTGCTGACAGCGCGAGCCAACTCATCCACAACAGTGTCCATGCCAATATCGAGCGCATCAGCTTCTCCCGTCGAATCGATAAGACATCTCCGACAACTGCGCCAGTGTGCAGCATAATTCTTGTGGTACGGATTACTCAGACGGATTCATTTCCGGATTCCACGCGACTTCCCACAGATGCCCGTCGGGGTCCTGGAATGAGCCGGTGTATCCGCCCCAGAACGCATCATGTGGCGGATCGGTAATCACTGCTCCGGCGCGCTTGGCTTGATCCGATGACCGCATCGACTTCCGCTTTGCTGCCGACATTGTGTCCGAGTGAGAATTCGGTTGCACTCCGAGCGCCGAGCGGAACCTTGGCCTCATGCGCAAGATCTTTCCGAGCCCAAATCGCCAGCTTCTGGCCGTTCGTGAGGTCAAAGAACGCAACGGCTCCGTGCTCATACTCGGTCCCGACGATCCCTCGAGTAGGAAAACCCAGCCCATCACGATAAAACCGCAGCGAGCGGTCAAGATCGTCAACGCCGATCGTGATGATCGTCACCTGCGGCTTCATGGGGTCCCCCCGCCGTGACAGCCGTGAATAGGCTACGAGCCAAGGAGTCCTCTGTCAACGATAGCTTTACGGGTCTCGCGTTCATGCTCGGGATAAATGTCACAATTAATTGACTCATATCATCGCTTTGCTAGGCTGCCTCTACGGCCACTCACGGTCGTTCATTCCATTCAATCTCGGCCATCTTCATGCACCTTGTATTGCCCCCAAGAATCCGCCGTGGAGTGCTCTGGGTCTGCGCCGCTTGGCTGGCCTTGTTATCCGTGGCGGGCGCACAAGCACCCAATGAAACCTATGATTTCAGTATGACCAAAGGAGTCGTGGAGTTCGGCCGTCGGCATTATGAGCAAGCCGCCGCACTGTTCGATCAGGCGCGACAGGCCGTGCCGAACGATCGGGAAGCAACTGAATACCTCGGCCAGACGTTGTTACGTCTGAAGCGGTATGGAGAAGCGGAAGCGCTGTTCAGAGAATTGACCTTGAAGTGGCCGGCTCACCCCCAAGCGTGGCTGGGATTGGGGATCGCGCAGGCCCAGCTCGGCAGGTATCACGCGGCGCTCGCTTCGCTGGAAGTCGCGCAAAAACTGGATCCCCAGAACCCGCTCGTCTATTTTTATCAGGGAGTCGTCTCGCATGAGCTAAAAGCGTTCAACCAATCGCCGGAACTGTTTTCGCGCGCCATGGCCCTGAGCCCGGATCTCACGCCGAGTGCCCGCTACTACACGGGTATGTCGTACTATGAAAGAGGGTTGCTCGATCAGGCGCAACGGGAATTCGAAGCTGCAATCGCCTTGGGCGAACCCGAATCCGAGCTCGCTCGCACTGCCCGAGCCATCCTGCAACAACGAACGGCCGCCCCGAGCGGACCGAAGCAGTGGGATCTGAATCTCAGCGTCAGCGGCCAATACGACACCAACGTCGTGCTGCTTCCCATCGGGGTTCAACCACCGGGAGGATCGACGGGCATCTCCCAAAAAGACGATTTTCGCATGACGGTGTATGCCCGCGGCGAATATCGGCCGATTCAAACGACCAACTGGACGGCCGGGGTCTCCTACGGGTTTTACCAGAGCCTTCATCAAAAGCTGACGACGTTCGATATTCAGGACCATGCCCCCTCGGTGTTCGTGCAACGACAAATCGGCATTGTGACGGCTCGCCTGCAGTACGCATTCGACTACGTGCGTGTCGGTCAAGACCCCTTCCTCCTCGCCCATGCCGTGCAGCCGATTATCACCTTTGCGGAAGGCGACAGACATTTCACCCAACTCCAGTTTCGATATCAGGACAAGGACTTTCAGGATGACCGGTTCGTCGGCAATTCATTCAGAAATGGCAAGAACTGGCTGGCTGGCATCACCCAGTATGCGTATTTCGCCCAGGGCACTGCGCATGTCCGAGTGGGCTATACATTCGACACAGACCGCACGGGCGGCGGAGACCCTTCTATCGCTACGCCCGGGGTGCAGACCAGCGCAGATTGGAGTTACCGTGCCCATCGCCTTTCTGCCGGATTAGGGTTGCCGGATGTTTTGACCTTAAAATCCAGCCTGGCGTTCGACTACTACTTCATGAACTACGACAATCCAAATTCGTTCTCACCAGACGGGACCACGAAGCGACGGGACAATATCATGTTTTTCACCGCGACCATCGGCCGTTCCCTCACGCAAGCCCTCTCGATCGCCGCTGAATACAATTACACGAGAGACCAATCCAACCTCACCGTGTTCGACTATAACCGCAGCATTTTCTCCCTCACCTTGAGCAGCCGGTTTTGACCACTTCCTCGCGGCGCATGACACAAATTGTCGTGCGTGGTGACAAGAAGCGGCCACACGCGCTGAAGGCCACCCTACGAAACGATTACCACTTTTGAAGGGGATTCGAATGGCCGGCCGTCGCGTTCCTCTGATCGGCCAATGAGTTGGAGAGCCGCGATGGAGCAAGACCAGCTACAGGCGCCCGGTACGGTTCGTGCCAAGTTCTTGAGAGGGATCGACTGCGGACTCTATTTTCATGTGGCGGTATGGAGGGAGTGACCATGAAACGACAGCCGCTGTTTCTGAGCCTCCTCGTCATCGCTCACGTCGTTTGTGTGTTGCCTGCTCTGGCCTCGAATGCCGAGCAGGAGGGAATCGGGTTTTATACGGCCGTCTCAGGCCGGGTCGAGGTCACGCATCCGGGAGCAGGTCGAGTCGTTCCCGTCCGGCTGCATGATCAGGTGATGTTCAAGGACGTGATTGAAACGAAGGATGATTCCCGGACGAAGGCATTTTTCCAGGACGACAGCGTCCTCACGGTGGGGACGAACAGCCGGGTTGAAATCAATGAGTACATCTATAATCCGGACGACAATATCCGGCGGGCGATCGTGAGGCTCATGCAAGGCCAAGTCCGGGCACTGGTCAGCAAGGTCTTCAAGGCCAATGGATCGAAATTCGAAGTGCATACGCCCACAGCGGTCGCGGCCGCCCGAGGAACGTATTTCACCGTGTGGGTGGACAACGGCCAGTCTGGGATCATCAATATCGGTGAGAAGGGCCGAGTCGACTTTACATCCGGAGGGATGACCGTGACGGTGGAGCCGGGATACTTTTCGGTGGCTCGAGAAGGCCAGGCTCCCTCCGTCCCCATGGAGCATCACTTGGGTCAACAGACAGTCCCTACTGCTGATGGACAGAACGTGATTGCCTCATCCAACCGGAATCTGAATGCCGCTGTGCCTTCAGACGCAGCCGAGCTGCCGGAGGCGGCCGCTCCGACGGGGCTTGCTGAGGCCTTGGCCTCCGTTGAACGAACCCTTTTGCGCGAGGGACGGCTGCTGGAATCACCCATTGAACTGCTCCAGGCGTTGAAGTTGGACTCGCAACTCATGACGACACTGGCAGGTTTGAGCCGGCTGACGGCATCCTTGGAAAACACCGCAACCGTTGACGGGATGGTCAATGGTACAAACAGCACCACTGTCCTTGGACAAGTCCGTGTCGATATAGAGGAGAATGGCAGCCACCTGTTAGGCCTCGGTGCGGGAACCAACACGCTCACATCGGCAGTAGGATCTGTGAGCGTTGGTCCGACGACCGTAGGTCCGGTGAGCGTTGGCGCAGTGAGCGTCGGCCCCGTGAGTCTCGGTCCAGTAAGCCTCAGCCCAGTGAGTGTCGGTCCAGTGAGTGTTGGTCCGGTGAGCGTCGGACCGGTGAGCGTGGCACCGACGATCGTGGTCCCAACAGTTACGCTGCCTACCGTGACAGTCACCGTACCAACCGTACCGATCGTGCCCGTCACAATCGCGCCCGTGACGGTCGTTCCGACTGCTCCGGTCATCACCGTCCCGGTGACTCCGCCGGCGGTGATCAGCGGTGCCCTGGGCCTGCTCAAACCCTAAGGTCCTGACCATGGCAATTCAGCGGCCCTTGCTCGCCGGCATGGGCCGCCGTTGTTTCCGGCACCTTGCGCACTGTGCAATATCTCTTGTCCCCCCAATGCAACCAGGCAGAATAATGTCGAAAGTGACGCGCAGCGCATTCGTTGCCCTCGCATGATGAAATCACCGGCTCGTCATAGCAGAGAATTCGGCCTTCTTCAGGGAAGCCATCTGGGAGCCTGGCTTACCATCAGCCTGGCATTGATGACCTGGATCGGTCCAGACCTCTTGGTGCGTCTCGACAATGCCGCCTTGGACGTTCAGTTCAGGCTAAGAGGCGAACGAAGCCCCGGCCAGGAAGTCGTGCTGGTCCTGGTAGACGAGAAGAGCTTGAAGGAAATAGGCCGATGGCCCTGGCCGCGCGACGCACAAGCGCGTCTTGTGGAGCGACTTCGAGCAGGCGGCCCAGCCGTGATCGGTCTCGATGTGATCTATGCCGAGCCTGAAGGCGCTGAGCTGCATACGACCACTCCCTCAGGGTACGACCGGCGCCTTTCAGCAAGTCTGGCAGATGCAGGCAACGTAGTCATGGCCCTTCCATTTTTTGTTTCCGCCAGCCAGACGGCCGATGATCGATCGCTCCCAATCAGCCCCTTGGCAGAACATCTCAGGCGCAGCGAGTTCATGCTCATCAAACAGACGAAGACTGCGGGAGACTCAGTTCCATATGAGGCGCAGGGCCTGCTGCCTCCTCTGGATCTCTTGGCGCGCCAGGCTCGAGGGGTTGGACATGTCTATCGGCTGCCGGATCACGACGGTGTAACGCGTCGTGAAGTGCTAGCCGTCCGCTATGGAGAGGCTTACTTTCCTTCATTCGCCTTGGAAATGGCACGTGAGTACCTGGGCGTGCCGAGAGAGCACATGGGGCTCCTGCTTGGTGACGGCGTGCAACTCGGAATGAACCTGCTCCCGGCCGATCAAAAGCTCCGCATGCTGATCAACTATGCCGGACGCGAACTCCGATTTCCCTGGGTCTCTGCGACCGATGTCCTGAATCGCCGAATTCCTCCTGAGTCCTTTCGCGGAAAGGCAGTACTGGTGGGGACCGCCGCGTTGGGGACGTATGATCAGCTCAGTACGCCGTTCTCGGCGAATTTTTCAGGAGTCGAAAAGCATGCGACGGTCATTGAGAACATCCTCCATCGACAGTTTTTGACGACCGGATTTTGGTCGAGCCCACTGGAAGTGGCAATGGTGTTGGCCTTTGGGTGGGGGTTGTCCTTCATCCTTCCGAGAGTTCCTGCAATACCGGGCGCGTCGTTGGCTCTGTTGCTCTGCCTGGCCTATGCCGGAGGCGTTCAGGCGCTTTTCGTCGTTTACGGACTCTGCCTGCCGGTTATCATGCCGATGGCTACCGCCGGCGCGGTGTTCACCGTTATCACGGTTGGGAACTATATGTTCAAGGAGCGGCAGGCGCGTGAGATTCATGCGATGTTCTCGAGCTACGTCAGCCCGAGCATTGTGCAGGAGCTGATGCACTCTCCTTCGAAAGCATCGGTCGGAGGCCAACGAAAAGAATTGACGATGATGTTTGCCGACATCGTCGGATTCACGGCCTTCAGCGAGCAACGTCCTGCGGAAGCCGTGGTTGAACAGCTTAACGAATATCTGAGCGCCATGACGAACGTCATCTTCCGCTGGAACGGCACCTTGGACAAATTCGTTGGCGACGCAATCGTCGTATTCTGGGGTGCCCCCCTGGATCAACCCGATCACGCCCGGCTGGCCGTTCATTGCGCATTGGAGATGCGGACCACATTGAGAGACCTGCAGACTCGCTGGAAGAGGGAAGGAAAGCCGGTGCTCGACCAGGGCATCGGAATCAACACGGGCCTCGCGCTCGTCGGCAATATCGGGGCGGAGGGAAAGAAAATCGACTATACGATGATCGGCGATCAGGTCAACCTGGCATCACGTCTTCAAGAATTGACGAGGACGCTAAAGGTATCCATCCTTTTGAGCGAATTCACCGCCGCAAAGCTGACAGAGCATTCTCCCGACTTGCCAAACCATAAGGGAGATGCCTCTCAGGTTCCCGACATCCCACTGACACGGCTTCACGTCGTAACTGTCAAAGGGCGACAAGAGCCTGTGGCGGTATATACGGTGACAGCTGACTACGGGAGCGCGGCGGGGGATATGGCGGCTATGGGGGGATGAGTCAGGCAATGTTGCGGACGGTCGATCGAGACTGAGTGGCATGATAGATTCTTGCCTCGGTAAAAATCCTCACCAGCTCCACATCAAGTTTATTTTCCTTTGACTGGCTCTGCAGATACCCGAGAGCGGTCGATGAAGAGACGGCAGCTTTGTACGGCCGGTCCGACGCCGTCAAGGCGTCATAGATGTCGCAAATCGTCATGATGCGGGCCTGCAGCGGAATTTGATCCTGAAACAACCCGCGAGGATAGCCGGTGCCATCCAGTTTTTCGTGATGGCTCCAGGCGATCGCTGGCACGTCCTTGAGCGCCCTCGTCCACGGGATTTTCGAGAGAAACTCGAACGTATACGTGACATGGCGTTCGATTTCCTGCCGCTCGCCTTGCGTCAGATTGCCCCGCAGCACGGTCAGTGCGACCACTTCCTCTTCGGTCAGAAACGGTCTGGGACCGTCGTACGATCCATACTCGAAGCGGGCGATCGCTTTGAGCCGCTCGACATCCTGCGAGGGCTGTGCCGTCGCCTGATTGCACCTAAGGATGAACGAAAAGGTGTCATCCACTTCCTTCATACGCTGAGCCAGATGCTTTTCCAGCTGTCGAAACCCAGCGCTTCGTTTTTTGACATTCCCGGACTCATACATCTCCAGTTTTTGCTGCAACACGTCGGCTTCCAAGGACTTCTTGATGAAATCGAACCTCGACTTGATGAGTTCCTGCTGGAACGGATAGAGCTTCCTGGCCTTGAGGAGGATGGGCTCCCGGACGCCGACCTTGCCGAAATCGTGCAACACCGCAGCATACCGGAGTTCCTTCAGTTGCTCCGCCGTAAACCGGACGGCAGCATATTGGCCCCTGGTGTTGTGCGTGACGGCTTCGGCGAGCCGGCAGGACAGCGTGGCCACGCGCTGACTGTGTCCGCTGGTAGTGGGGTCCCGGCTTTCGATTGCCTGCACGCTGGCGGAAATAAACCCCTCGAAGAGGAGATGGATTTCTTCATATAGATTGGCGTTCTCGATCGCGATACCCACTTGATGGCCAAGCGCAACGAAGTTCTGGAGGTCATCCTCGTCGAACGCTGCCCCGTCCTTCCGGTTGATTGCTTGGAGCACTCCAAGCAAATGTCCATGCGCCGTGACGGGCACGCAGACCATGTTGCGGGTGTTAAATCCGCTGATGTGATCGACGTGACGGAAAAACCGCGGATCCTGCTGAACGTCATTGACGATGAGGGGCTGTCCAGTACGCGCCACATGACCGGCAATTCCCTGCCCTCGGCGCAACCTGGCCTCCCGTACCGCCGCGCCCTTCTCGCCGTGGGCCACGTCGAAATAGAGCTCACCCGTGGCTTCATCCAGTAGAAGGAGGGAGCCGGCTTCGGCCTTCATCAGCAATGTCGCGGCTGCAATCGCCCGACTGCGGATCGTGGCATGGTCCAGGCTCGAATTAAGAAGTGCGCTCAGTTCCTGAAGCTGTCGTAAGGTGGCATCGGGCATACACGATTCCGGGATGCAAGGAAAGCGACAACGTTGCTGTGAACTGTAGCATAGCCGCTGTGTTTTGCACGGAAAAGCGCTGTTGGGACGCCGCGCTGGACGATCGTCTTAGCTATCGGCCGGACGGCCGGCCGACGGCCGGTGCAGTGGCTCGGGCTGATCGAAGAGTAGTCTGGCGCCAGGCTTGAAGGTCACGTAATACCAGATCCATTCCGACATGACGCGTAAGCGGTTGCGAATGCCGATGAGGAAAAAAATGTGGACAATGCACCAGAGCAGCCAGGCAATGAGTCCTGAGACATGAATCCTGCCGATTTGTGCGACGGCCTTGGCCCGCCCGATGGTCGCCAGCATCCCTCGGTCCGCATAGATAAACGGCGAGCGGTCGCTCGGAGCCGTTTCCCGCTCGATGACCCGGGCCACGTAGCGGCCCTGCTGCATTGCGACGGGAGCGAGCCCCGGCAACGGTTTTCCATCCTGCGCCCGACAATGGGCCGCATCGCCGATGACGAAAATCCATGGATCGCCGCGGACTGTCAAATCCGGGTTCACCATGACCCGACCCGCTCCATCTTGGGCTGCCTCCAGCGTGCGGAGGAGACCAGAAGCTCTGTTGCCTGCCGCCCAAATGATGGCGACCGAGCGGACAAAGTCCTGTCCGATCGTCACGCCCTCTTCGTGGACGGCGCTCACGAGACTGTTGAGCCTGATGGTCACTCCCATCCTTGACAAGGCCCCCGCGGCTTTTGCTGAAAGATCCGCGCTGAAACCGGGTAGAATGCGCGGGCCGCCCTCAACGAGCAGGATGCATAGATCATCGAGCCGCAAGGTGGGAAAATCCGGGCCCATAGCCTTTCGTCCGATCTCTGCAAGCGCGCCGGCCAGTTCCACCCCGGTGGGACCGCCACCGACAATCACAAACGTGAGTGGTTCATGCCTGCCACTGACGGCAAGCCGGCGTTCCGCTTCTTCAAAGGCCAACAGCATCTTTTGACGTAACCTCACCGCATCCGTCATGGTCTTAAGCCCGGGCGCGAATTCTTCCCACTCTTCGTGGCCAAAATAGGCATGACGGGAACCAGGCGCGACGATAAGGACATCGAACGGAATCGGCGGGCTCTCACGCAAACAGATCGAGCGACCAGCACGATCGATCGCCAACACTTCATCCATCAAGACACGGACGTTGCATTGCGAGCGAAAAATGGTGCGCAACGGCCACGCAATATCGCTTGGCGACAGGGCAGCGGTCGCCACCTGATAGAGCAGCGGCTGGAACAGGTGATGATTGGTGCGGTCAATAAGAACGACGTCGGCCTTCCGGAGTGATTGGGCCGCTGTCAGCCCTCCAAACCCACCTCCGATGATGACGATCCGCTTACGATCCATTGTGCAACCTGAAGGCAGGCTACGTGGCAGGAGGAAAGGTGTCAACCACGCAAGACCCCCTGCTTCATTGCCCTGGACGGAGTCATGAAGTGGGAGTGCTGGCAGTGAATGGATGCCGTCGGTATGCCGCTGAGCCACGTGCGGACAGATTGATGACGGGCTTTCTTGCCGAATTGATACCGCTGGCGAGTGGGGCGTGCGTCGAAGAACAGATTGAGAGCAAAGATTTCAACCGTTTATGGCCCCTGTAACCTTTTCTACAACCGCCGCGACTAGGGAAGAGAAGGAAGAAGAGCTGCATCTTGGACCATAGTCGCAGTGGTATCATGAGCCACGTTGCGTTTGCGATCGACATGCAGGCAATGCCGGGATGGCATCGGTCGATGACCGATGACTCGTTGTCTGTGGTCAGACCCACACCAGAGGAGCGCGAGCTTCTGCGCCGCATCAGGCAAGGCGAGATCGAGCTCTACGCTGATGTGATCGACCTTTACCAACGCCACGTAGTCCGGATCGTGGGACGACGAGTGCCGTCGGATCGGGTCGAGGAAGTTGTCCATGATGTCTTCGTGAGAGCCTACGTCAATCTCGGTCAGTTCTCGGAATCGGTTCACATTCGATCATTGGCTGGCCGGCATCGCCATCCGAGCGTGTTACGACTTTTGGCGGGACAGAGCTCGCCACGCTGTGCCGGTCAGCTCCTTGACCGAGGAGCACCACCGCTGGATCGAGCAGACACTTTCCGGGCAGTCGGATGCACAGTTCCGGCGCCAGACTGAAGCACGCGACGCGGCTGAAGTGTTGGAGTGGGCACTCCAGCAGCTCTCACCTGAAAATCGCGCCGTTTTGACGCTGGTACACCTTGACGGTTATTCGGTTCGTGAGGCAGCGCAGTTGCTGGGTTGGAGCCTGATCAATGTGAAGGTGCGGGCACATCGGGCCCGCCAGGCGCTGCGCAACCTGTTACGACACACATCACCTGGGAGTGCGTCATGAATCAGCATACCGACCATGACATTCGTAAGCTTGAGCGTGCCCTCATCGACAGCTATCGCTCGCAATCGCGTGTTTCCTATGAGATCGACATCACTCAGCAGGTCATGCGCGATGTCCGTCGATTGGGCATCGAACGAGGGGGATGGACGCCGCCGGCCATGCTTGATCAGTTGATCTGGCAGGACGGCAACGCGTTGCCGCGGCGGTGGTGCTGATGGCGACCATGTTGACCGTCGGCTTGTTTCGGCCACAGTGGGAAGGCTCCGGCTCTCATAGCCGAAGACTTCGAGTCGGCTCCCTTATTCGGAGATTGAGAGCGAGGAGGATCCATGAGATCTCGACGTAAATTATGGGCGGGCCTCATCATCCTATTCGGCGCCGGAGCGCTGACCGGGACTCGTCGCGGGGTATGTGTATAGCCATGCCGAACGGACTACTCGCAGCGAGCAGGGGCCGGCCGCTCGTCACGAACGGATCATGAACCGCCTTACGCAGGAATTGTCGCTGACCGCAGCAGCAACAGACCGAGATCGAGCCCATCGTCACGCGGGCCCATGTGGCGGTTCTCGAATTACGGTTTGCCCACCAAGCTGAAGTCGACCAGATTCTGGCCAAGGGAATGGCCGACATCAAGGCGAAGCTTTCTGCGGCGCAGCAGACCGAATTGGATAAGATGTACAAGGAATTGGAGCAGCGGTGGCAGGCTTCACGCGACTATCTAGCGGCGCAGAAACAGACGCTGACATCGCAATAATCTGAGGGGACTGGAACAGATCATGGCTGAATCGATGCCCTTTGCCACCACCGTCAAGCGATGGGTGTTCGGGCTGGCCGCCGCCTGCCTGCTCGCCTTGGGAGGTTATGCCCTGTTGGCCAAATCGGGCGAAGAGCCGTCGCGCGCCGGCCAGATGCCCGGCGGCGCACGCTCCCTGCCGGTGCACGTCGCCTCGGCCCGTATTGGCGACATCGGCATCTATCTCAATGGCCTGGGATCGGTGGTGCCGTTGAACACGGTGAATGTCAAAAGCCGGGTCGATGGGCAACTGATGAAGGTGCTCTTTCAGGAGGGGCAGATCGTGCAGAGCGGCGAGTTGCTGGCGCAGATTGATCCCCGGCCCTTCGAAGTGCAGTTAATTCAAGCCGAGGGACAAATGGCGCGGGACCTGGCGCAGTTGAAAAATGCCCGATCTGGACTACGAACGATATAAAGGGCTGTACGAACAGGGCTTCGTTCCAAAACAGCAGTTGGATACCCAGGAAGCCATAGTGCGTCAGTCGGAAGGCATCGTCAAGGCCGATCAAGGTCAGATCGACAATGCGAAACTTGCAGCTGGTCTACAGCCGCATCACCGCTCCCATTAGCGGCCGTGTCGGGTTGCGGCTCGTGGATCCCGGCAACATGGTCCGCGCCAACGACAGCAATGGCCTTCTCGTCATTACGCAGCTCACCCCCATTACCGTCATCTTCACCATTCCCGAGGACAATCTGCCGGCCGTGCTGGAACGGCTCAAACGCGGGCCAGCAATTGACCGTCGATGCCTTTGATCGGGAGCAAAAGAAACAAGCTGGCCACCGGCACCTCTGTTGACCGTCGACAACCAGATTGATCCCAACACGGGCACCGTGCGACTCAAAGCGGTGTTTCCCAACGAGGACGGCGCCCTGTTCCCCAACCAGTTCGTCAATGCACGCCTGCTTGTTGGAGGTCAAGCGCGGCGTGACCCTCGTCCCGTCCGCCGCCGTCCAGCGCGGGGCCAAAGGGCACTTTCGTGTATGTGGTCAAAGCGGACCAGACGGTGGCGTGCGGTCTGTGACGGTCGGCGTCACACATGGCGACGACGCTTCCATTAATTCCGGCCTGGTGCCGGACGAACTCGTCGTCGTCGACGGGACGGAAAAACTACGGGAAGGCAGCAAAGTCGAGATACGCAACTCGGACGACAAGGCCGCCGCCCGGGGCCGACACCGCCGCCAGCCGAGCAGGACTACGCCGCGCAAGAGGAAAGCCATCGTGAATCCCGTCCCGCCTCTTCATCATGCGGCCGGTGGCGACCGCGCTGACGATGGTCGCCATTTTGCTTGGCCGGCGTCATCGCGTACCGACAGTTGGCCGGTTTCGGCGCTGCCGCAAATCGATTATCCGACCATTCAGGTGCTGACCTTCTATCCCGGTGCGAGTCCCGACGTGATGGCGTCGTCCGTCACCGCGCCTCTCGAACGGCAATTTGGGCAGATGCCGGGACTGAACCAGATGACCTCCACGAGTTCCGGCGGCAGCTCCGTCGTGACGCTTGCAGTTCACGTCTGGACCTGAGCCTGGACGTCGCCGAGCAGCAGGTACAGGCGGCAATCAACGCGGCCTCAACGTTCCTACCGCGAGACCTTCCCAGCCCGCCGATCTATAGCAAGGTCAATCCGGCCGATGCGCCGATTCTGACCCTGGCGCTGACATCGGACACGCTGCCGCTGTCCACAAGTCGAAGATTTGGCGGAAACGCGGTTGGCTCAGAAAATTTCGCAACTGTCGGGCGTGGGCCTGCGTCAGCCTCAGCGGCGGACAGCGCCCGGCGGTACGCATCCGCGCCAACCCGCGGGCGCTGTCGGCCTATGGACTGACGCTCGAGGATTTGCGGGCGACCGTGGCGGCCGCAAACGTCAACCAGGCCAAAGGCGTCATTCGACGGACCACGGCGGGCATCGATCATCAATGCCACCGACCAATTGTTGACGAGCCGGGACTACGAGCCGCTGATCATTGCCTATCGCAACGGCGCCCCCGTGCACGTTGTCCGACGTTGCAGACGTGGCCGATGATGTCGAGAACGTCAGGCAAGCGGCCTGGATGAACGAGACGCCGGCCGTCCTCGTCAACATCCAGCGACAGCCGGGCGCAAACGTCATTGAAGTCGCAGACCGCATCAAAAAGTTGTTGCCGCAATTGCAGAGCGCCCTGCCTTCTTCGGTCCAAGTCACGCGTACTGACCGACCGGACGACGTCCATCCGCGCCTCTGTCCGGGACGTGCAGTTCGAACTGATGCTCGCAGTCGCGCTCGTCATCATGGTGATTTTTCTCTTCCTCCGCACGCTGTCAGCCACCGTCATTCCCGCGGCGGCCGTCCCCTTGTCGCTCATCGGCACGTTCGGCGCGATGTACCTCATGGGATTCAGCCTGAACAATCTGACGCTGATGGCGCTCACGATTTCCACGGGATTCGTGGTCGACGATGCGATCGTCATGATCGAAAACATTTCCACGGTATATCGAGCGCGGCGATTCGCCGCTGCAAGCCGCGCTCAAGGGATCCCAGCAAATCGCGTTCACCATCCTGTCGCTTGTCCATCTCGCTCATTGCCGTGCTGATCCCGCTTGCTGTTCATGGGCGACGTCGTCGGACGGCTGTTCCGGGAGTTCGCGGTCACGCTGAGCATGACCATCGTGATTTCGGCCATCGTCTCCCTCACCCTGACGCCGATGATGTGCGCACGCCTGCTGCGCTACCGCCGCAGACGCGGAGCAAGGCGCGTTTTACCGCTGGTCCCAAGACCTCTTTGATCGGACCATCGCCGGCTATGGCCGGACGCTGCGATGGGTGTTGAACCATCAGCCGGCAACCTTGACGGTGGCGATCGTCACGCTCATCGTCACAATTCTATTGTATGTCGCCATCCCCAAGGGCTTCTTCCCCGTGCAGGATACCGGCGTGCTTCTGGGCATCTCAGAGGCGCCGCAGTCCATTTCCTTTGCCGCGATGGTCGAGCGGCAGCAGGCGCTGGCTGCCGCAATCCTCGCCGATCCGGCCGTCGCCAGCCTGTCGTCGTTCATCGGAGTGGACGGAATCAACACCACGCTCAACAGCGGGCGGATTCAGATCAATTTCAAGCCGTTCAGATGAACGCCGGGACAGCGCACAGCGACGTCATTGGCCGGCTGCAGCGCGCACGTCGCCGGACGTGGACGGCATCACGCTGTTCCTGCAGCCGATGCAGGACCTGACGGTCGAGGACCGGGTCAGCCGCACGCAGTATCAATACACGCTCGAAGATGCCGACCCTGAGGAACTGAACCGGTGGGCGCCCGCCATTGGTCGAGTGCGCTGCAGGCGCTGCCGGAGCTGCGCGACGTGAGCAGCGATCAGCAGAACCAAGGCCTGGCCTCCCTGCTGACGATCGATCGGAGCACGGCGTCACGGCTCGGCATCACGCCGCAATTGATCGTCGATACCCTCTATGATGCCTTCGGCCAACGGCAAGTCTCCACGATGTTCACCCAGTTGAACCAGTATCGTGTCGTCCTGGAAGTGATGCCGGAGTTCCAAAGCGGACCGCAGGCGCTTCAATTTCTGGACATCCGCTCCTTGAGCGGCGGGCAGGTGCCGTTGAACGTGTTCACTCAAGTTTCGGAAACCACGACGCCGTTGGCCATCAACCGTCAAGGGCAATTCCCAGCAGTCACGCTGTCGTTCAATCTGGCGTCCGGATACTTCGCTCGGCGATGCGGTGACCGCGATCGAGCAGGCACGCGCAGCGGATCGGCTTGCCGGCCAGCATCCGCGGAAGTTTCCAAGGCACCGCCCAGGCCTTTCAGGCTTCCCTGGGAAACGAAACGTGGCTGATTCTGGCCGCGCTGGTGACGGTCTACATCGTGCTCGGCATCCTCTATGAGAGCTATATCCATCCGCTGACGATTCTGTCGACGCTGCCCTCCGCGGGCGTCGGCGCGCTGCTGGCGCTGATGCTGTTTGGCACCGAATTCAGCGTGATCGCTCTGATCGGCATCATTCTGTTGATCGGCATCGTGAAAAAAAATGCCATCATGATGATCGATTTCGCGCTCGATGCGGAGCGTAAGGACGGGCAAACACCCCACCGAAGCGATCTATGAGGCCTGTCTCCTCCGTTTTCGGCCCATCATGATGACGACGATGGCCGCCTTGCTGGGCGCCCTTCCTCTGGCGATCGGGTCAGGCGTCGGGTCCGAGCTGCGGCATCCTTTGGGCATTGCCATCGTCGGCGGACTCATCGTGAGCCAGGTGTTGACGCTCTACACGACGCCGGTCGTCTATCTGGCGTTTGACCGGCTTGGCGCGCCGCGTCCGCGCCGGGCCTGCCCCATCCGTTCGAGCCGGAAGCGCTGCCCGACCACCGGACCGGCATGAATATTTCGGCGACCGTTCATCCATCGACCTGTCGCGACGACCTTGCTGACGATCGGCGTCACGCTCGTCGGAATCGTCGCCTTCCGATTTCTGCCTGTCGCTGCCCTCCCGCAAGTCGAATTCCCCACGATCAACGTCGCGGCCGACCTGCCGGGCGCGAGCCCGGAAACCATGGCGACGCTCGGTCGCGGCTCCGCTGGAACATCAGTTCACGCGGATAGCCGGCGTGACGGAAATGACCTCAGGGAGCTCACTCGGCTCCACCACCATCACGCTGCAATTCGAACTGAGCCGCGACATCGACGGCGCCGCCCGAGACGTCCAGGCCGCCATCATCGCCGCACGCGCCGATCTGCCGGCGAGCCCTTCCGTCCAATCCTCATTATTGGAAGGTCAATCCGGCCGATGCGCCCATTCTCATTCTGTCGCTGACCTCCGACATCGTGAGCCGCGGTGCAGATGTACGACGCGGCCTCGAGCATTCTGCAGCAGAAACTCGCCCAGATTGACGGTGTCGGCCTGGTCCACGTGGGAGGCGGCTCGCTTCCGGCCGTGCGCGTGGATCTCAATCCCACGGCGCTTGAACAAGTACGGCATCGGCTTGGGCGACGTCCGCCAGGTCTTGAGCCGAACGAACGTGAACCGCCCGAAAGGGCAGCTCGGCGACGCGACCCGCACCTGGGAAATTCAGAGTCAACGACCAGCTGCACAAGCGCGGACGATTATCTACCGCTGATCGTGAGTTATCGCGAGGGCCGGGCGGTACGACTGTCGGACATTGCGACTGTTGAGCAGTCGGTCGAAGACGTCCGGACGACAGGGATGGCCAACGGGACGCCCGCCGTGCTTATCGATCGTCTATCGCCAGCCGGGGGCCAACATCATCGAAACCGTCGATCGCATTCGCGCGCTCCTGCCTCAACTGGAAGCCTCGATTCCCGGGAGCATGACCCTCTCCGTGTTGGTCGACCGCACACCGGTCATCCGGGCCTCGCTGCACGACGTCGAACGGACGCTGGCGATCTCCGTGCTTCTTGTGATCCTCGTCGTGTTCTTTTTCCTTCGCGACGTCCGGGCCACGTCTTATTCCCTCTGTCGCGGTGCCGGTGTCCTTATCAGCACGTTTGGCGTGATGTACCTCCTTGGATACAGTCTCGACAACCTCTCGCTCATGGCGTTGACGATCGCCACTGGATTCGTCGTCGACGACGCGATTGTCGTGCTGGAAAATATCAGCCGGTATCGGGAGCAGGGCATGCCCGCGCTTGCAGGCCGCCGCTGCGCGGCGCGCGCGAAATCACGTTTACAGTGCTCTCGATGACGCTCTCGCTGGTCGCCGTCTTTCGTGCCGATCCTGTTCATGGGCGGCATGATGGGCCGGCTGTTCCGAGAATTTGCCGTGACGCTCTCGGTGGCGATTCTGGTCTCGCTCGTCGTGTCGCTCACCACGACGCCCATGATGTGCGCCAGGGTATTAAGACCGCACAGCCGGTCGCACTCACGGACGGTGGTATCGTATCAGCGAGCGGATGTTTGACGGCATGCGAGGACGGATATGCCGCGCAGCCTGGGCTGGGTCCTCCGCCATCCCGCGCAGCATGCTGGCTCTGACGCTCGGCGACCATGGTGCTGAGCGTGTATCTCTATACCATCGTTCCCAAGGGCTTCTTCCCTCAACAGGATACCGGCCGCATTTCCGGGACCATTCAGGCTGCGGAAGACATTTCCTTTGCCGGCGATGCGCCAGAAACTGACGGAAGTGGTGAATATCATCAGAAGTGATCCGGCCGTCGAAACGGTGACGGGATTCAGCGGACGCAGGGAACACGAATTTCGGCCGGATGTTCATCGGCGCTCAAGCCCCTCCATGAACGAAGGCTGAGCGTCGGACCAGGTCATCGCACGACTGCGTCCCAAGCTCGCGCAAGTCCCGGGCGCGCCGACAGTGCTGCAGGCGATCCAGGATTTGCGTATCGGCGGCCGGGCGAGCAGCGCCCAGTATCAGTATACGCTGCAAAGCGTGGATCTGGCCGAACTCAACACCTGGGCGCCGCATAGTCGAGCGCCAACTTGCGGACGCTTCCGGAGATTACCGACGTCAACAGCGATCAGCAGGACAAGGGCCAGCAATCCCTGGTGGTCTTCGACCGCTGCACCGCCTCACGGCTCGGGCGTAAGCCCCCAGCTCATTGACGACACGCTGTACGATGCCTTCGGGCAGCGCCAGGTGGCCGTCCTGTATACGCCCTCAATCAGTACCATGTCGTGATGGAAGTCGCCCCTCAGTACTGGCAAGACCCTGCCACGCTGCACGACATCTATGTGCGCTCGCAGACCGGAGCGCAAGTCCCTTTGAGCGCGGTGGCGCGGTTCGAACCGACAAACACGCATGCTTGTCGGTCAATCATCAGGGACAATTTCCGGGAGTCACGCTGTCGTTCGCTATCGCGCCGGGATTGTCGCTGGGTGACGCGGTGGCGGCGATTGAGCGGGCGATGAACGACATCGGCCTGCCCGACGGCGTGCGGGGCAGCTTTCAGGGAGCGGCCAGGGCCTTTCAGTCTTCGCTGGGCAACCAACCGGTCCTCATTCTCGCCGCGCTGCTGACCGTCTATATCGTGCTGGGAATTCTCTACGAGAGCTACATCCATCCATTGACGATCCTCTCCACGTTGCCGTCCGCCGGGGTGGGCGCGTTACTGGCGCTGCTGCTGTTCAAGACCGAATTGAGCATGATCGCCTTGATCGGCATCATTCTCTTGATCGGCATCGTGAAGAAGAACGCCATCATGATGATCGACTTTGCCTTGGACGCCGAGCGGAAAGAAGGCAAGCAGCCGGAACAGGCGATCTATGAGGCCTGCCTGCTGCGATTCAGACCCATCATGATGACGACGATGGCCGCGCTGTTTGGCGCCCTGCCGCTGGCGCTCGGCACCGGAGTCGGCTCCGAGCTACGCCGGCCGCTCGGCATTGCGATCGTCGGCGGCCTCCTGGTGAGCCAGTTGCTGACGCTCTACACGACGCCCGTGGTCTATCTCTATCTCGACCGCATGCGGCTGCGTTTCCTCAGAAGGACCCACCGATCAATCGAAGCCAGTCCACTTCCGCAATGAGCCGGCCGTGGCGCGGCCCTGTTCTCATCGGGTCCATTCCACTATTGACAGCCGTCCTCACTCTCCGTAGGCTGCCCGACAGCCTGAACGCATGATGTCCCTGCTCTCGACTTCCCAACGGATTTCCGCTGTTTTTGTGGCCGTGACAGTTCTGACCGGCTGTCCACGGGTCCTGTATCTGGATTATCACCCATCCGCATCGATCACGGGAAGCGGGCCGGTTCGGGTCGATACCTTCGCCTATGCCGGTCATCCCACAGGGCTGATGAAGCAAAAGGAAGTCGAATCCGGCGAACATGATCCCGAAAGGCTGTTTCTGTCACAGGACATCGGTGAATTTTTCGCCACGGCGCTCCGGAAGGAATTGACGTCGGCGGGTTACGAAGCCCGGCCCGACTCGATCCCGAGCCGTCTCGGGAACCATCGAACAGTTCTTCCTCGATTATGTCGGCGGTCAGGACCAGCGGTTTCAAATACAGACCCTCTTCCAGGTGTCGCGCGAGGGCGCTCCGCCGTTCATGACATCCTGTCGATCGGAGCGGCAACAAGCCAAAGACTGGATGAAAAGCGGTTCACTCATCGAACACGGCGTCCGCGACTGTATCGAAGCGTTCGTCAAAGAGGCGCAAGCCGCAGGAGCGCTGTAGTCTCAACGAACGAGGGATTTTTCCCACGAGGATATCATGCCAGGATTTGAATACATCGGCGAAGAAGAACGTCGGCAAGTGCTCGAGGTCATGGAGTCGGGCGTGTTGATGCGCTACGGATTTGATGGCGCTCGAAAGGGACAATGGAAATGCCGTGAGCTCGAGCAAAAACTGGCAGCGCGTTTCGGAGCCCGGTATGCGCATGTGTGTTCCAGCGGCACCGCCGCTCTCAGTACGGCATTGGCAGTCTGCGGAGTCGGCGCGGGCGATGAGGTCATCCTTCCCCCGTTTACCTTCGTTGCCGATCTGGAAACTGTGCTGCTGGCCGGCGCAGTCCCTGTCTTTGCGGAGATTGACCAGACGCTTTGCCTCGATCCCCGCTCGGTCGCGGCGGCGATTACGCCCAGAACGAAAGCCGTGCTGGTCGTGCACATGTGCGGGGCCATGGCCAGGATCGACGCGATCATGGACGCTCTGCCGAACGCATCACATCACGCTCATTGAAGACGCGGCACAGGCAGCCGGCGCAACCTTTCACGGGAAAGCGTTAGGGACCTTCGGAAGGGTCGGCTGCTTGTCCTTTGACTATGTGAAAACGATCACCTGCGGCGAAGGCGGAGCAGTCCTCACCGACGACGAGGAGGCCTATCGCTTGGCGCAGGCCTACACCGATCATGGGCATGATCACCTCGGTGCCGATCGAGGCGCCGATGGACATCCGCACATCGGCGCGAACTTTCGGCTCAGTGAACTCCATGCGGCGGTCGGTGTGGCGCAACTGGCACGACTCGACGATATCCTGGAGGTCCAACGCCGTCACAAAGCCATCCTGAAAGACGGACTGGCAGGGCTTCGCCGTCTCCAGTTTCGAGAACTGCCCGATCCCGCCGGCGATTCGGCCACCTTTCTGAGTGTGCTGTTGCCCTCTGAAAACGATGCGCGGCAAGCGGCCAAAGCTCTGGCAGAGGCCGGCGTCGACGGCTGCTTCTACTGGTACGACAACAATTGGCACTACCACCGGAAATGGGACCATATCAAAGACGTTCACATCGCCGGGCCGTCTGGCCATCGACCGCTTCGGGTACGGCAGCGATCTCACGAAAATCAACCTGCCGCAATCCGACGCACTCATTGGCCGGACAATCTCCATGCTGATTAAACTGCGGTGGACCCAGGAGCAGGTGCGTGATAGACTCGCCCGGATGAAATCCGTGTTGGCCTGAACTCTGCCCCGTTTGTCCAGTTGAGCCACTCCATGAACGTCGCAATCATCGTCCCGGCCCGTATCGGGTCCACGCGGTTTCCGAAGAAACTCCTTCACCGGATCAAGGACAAACCGGTGATCGTCTGGACCGCCGACCGCATCAAGAAAGAAGCGCCTGAGTTCCCGCTCTACTTTGCGGTGGATCACGAATCTCTGGCAGAGGTGCTCCGTCGGGACGGTTATGAGGCGATCATGACGGATCCGGCCCATACCTGCGGCACCGACCGGATTGCCGAAGCCAATCGCCGGCTCAAGGCCAGGTACGTGATCAACGTACAGGCCGACGAACCGCTGGTCACCGGCGGCCAGATTCGTCAACTGGTCGAGCTCATTCAATCCGATACGGAGATGGCGACGTTGGGAACGCCGGTGCGATACGATAAGGATTACCGCAATCCGAACCACGTCAAGCTGGTCTGTGATGACAAGGGCTATGCGGTATATTTTTCGCGTGCGCCGATCCCGTATCTACGCGACACGCACGGCGCATTCGACGCCGAGCTGGCGGCCGGCATTCCGGTGCTCATTCATCTCGGCCTCTACGCCTACACGGCGTCATTCTTGGAATTATTCTGCACGCTTGCGCCCGGACAAACTGGAACAGGTCGAGAAGCTCGAGATGCTGCGGGCAATGGAACGCGGGCACCGTATCAAGGTCGGGGTCACCAAGGAAGCGTTGGTCGAGATCGATACGCCCGAGCAGGCCGTGGAGTTTGAACAGGTGGTGACCGAGCGATTTCCCGCTCATTAGCGCAATGCTTGCAAGGCATCGTTCGACAACGAGAGAAGGGACGATACATGTATCGTAATCTGCGCCTGGTCCCCCAGCTCATCTACGGACGAGGCAGCATTAATCAGCTCGGCGACATTCTGACCAAGCAACGCACCGACGCCGGATCGCCCGTCGTCTTCCTGATCGATGCGGTGCACGAAAAACGAGCGTTCATTCAGAAACTGCCGCTGCGCGCCAACGATCTGGTCATCCTCGTGGACGTCGGGACGGAGCCTAAGACCCAGTACGTCGATGAGCTCACCGAACGAATCAAGGCGTTTTCAAACCGGCAGCCGGATGCGATTGTCGGCATCGGAGGCGGCAGCGCCATGGATCTGGCCAAATCCGTCTCGATCATGCTGACCAATCCAGGCTCGGCTGCGGACTATCAGGGTTGGGACCTGGTGAAGTATCCGGCAATCTATCATCTCGGCATTCCGACCTTGGCCGGAAGTGGTGCGGAGGTGTCCCGCACGGCGGTCCTCACTGGCCCCATCAAGAAGCTGGGCATTAATTCCGATTTCACCCCCTTCGATCAAATCGTCATGGACCCGGACTTGATCGCGACCGTCCCGCCGAACCAGCGGTTTTTCACCGCAATGGACTGCTACATCCACTCGTGTGAATCGCTGCAGGGCACGTTCATCAACGAATTTAGCCGGGCCTTTGCCGAAAGTGCCCGCGACATCTGCCGGGACGTGTTTCTCAACCATTGCGAGGGCATCGTCGCCGATGAACGCTTGATGGTGGCTTCCTATTTTGGAGGGCTTAGCATCGCCTACTCCCAAGTCGGCGTCTGCCATGCGCTGTCCTACGGACTGTCCTATGTCCTGGGCGTGCGTCACGGCGTAGGCAATTGCATCGTCTTCAACCAGCTCGAAGAATATTACGGGCCGGATGTGCGGGAGTTTCAGCAGATGATCCGTCAGAACCGGATCGATCTGCCGTCCGGGGTGACCAAGGGAATCGACGAGGCCGGCATGAACAAGATGATCGATACGGCGCTCGGGCTCGAACCGTTGTGGAAGAACGCCCTGGGAGACGATTGGAAGCAACGGATCAACCGGGAAAAGATCCGCTCGATGTATGTGAGGATGTAAGAGATCGAGCCAGCCGCCTCCGTCGCGGCGCATCCTACGCCCTCCTCGAGGCGGCCCTACCTGTGAACATCCTTATCGTCAAGACCAGCGCTATCGGAGACGTCATCCATACGCTTCCCTCTCTCTGGTCCCTTCGCGCACACTTTCCCGATGCACAGATCACATGGCTGGTCGAGGAATCGGCAGCCGATCTCTTATACGGCCATCCGGCCTTGAACCGGGTGCTGGTCGCCCGCCGGAAAACATGGCTGAATGACGCGCGTGCCGGCCGGCTGTCTGGAGCGGTAGGCGGCCTCATACAATTCATCCGGCAGTTGCGCGATACCCGCTACGATCTCATCATCGATTTTCAAGGCCTCATCAAGAGTGCGATCTGGGTGGCGCTGGCCAAAGGCGTTCGCAAGGTGGGGTTCGGCCGCGGAATGGAGCACGCCGAACACAGTTACTTGGCCTTGAACGAACGGGTCCCCGCAGTGGACATGAATCAGCACGCCATCGACCGGAGCCTTCTCTTATTGAAAGGCATCGGTGTTCCTGCCGCTGACCTTCGCTACGCGATCCCTGTGTCGGCTGCACATGAATCCGAGGCCGTGGCATTGTTGCTCACAGTGCGGCGTGCGCGAGGACGATCGCCTGGTCGCCATCAATCCCATGGGCCGCTGGCCGACGCAAGTTATGGGAGCCTGCTTCGTTCGCCGCACTGGCCGATCGCCTCCAGCGGGAAGGCCTTTGCGTCGTGTTCACGGGAGGCCCGCAAGACCAGACGGCTCTGGATGAGATATGCCGGTTGATGACGAGCCGGCGTCGACGGCTCGACGGCAAGACGAGTCTGAATACCCTCGCCGCGATTTTTCGGCGAGCAGAAGTCCTCGTGACAACGGACAGCGGCCCCATGCATTTGGCTGCCGCGGTCGGCACGTCCGTTGTCGCCCTCTTCGGACCAACGGCTCCCTGGCGAACAGGCCCTTATGGCGCCAACCATGTCGTGCTGCGAGCCGATGTCAACTGCAGCCCCTGCTTCAAGAAACAATGCTCGACCACCGTCTATGAAGAGCGGGCCTGTATGAAGCGTTTGACCGTGGAGGA
>CAWCEG010000042.1:0-27475 GCA_963794505.1 uncultured Nitrospiraceae bacterium | reverse complement strand
ATGTATTGCTAGGGGCAGGCTCACATCAATTAAATGTGCAAATCATAGTTAGAGTAGACCGAACAGCCCACCGACTATAATTGGGGTGCTCACACATAAGCTATTGATTATTCATCTATATATGACCACGCCCCAACCATTATTGTCCATCCTGTTTAAGTTTGAATTGACGTGCGCGCCTGGAAATGACCACCTTGTTTTTCTCAAGGTGAACACCTTAGGCTAGCGTCAGTAATTGGATTACACTCAGGCAACCGTGCCGTTACAAAAAATTAACGAAAGGATTTCATCTATGAGACTCAGGAGTTTTTTAGTGGCGCTACTGTTTGTTTCGGCAATGATCGTCGCCGTGGCGCCGGCCTCTTGGGCGAACTCGCTGACCTTTCAAGGCGTTACCTTCGGATTGACGGATTTGGGTGCGGGCTCCTTGCAGTTCACTATTAACAATGCCGTCAGCGGTGGCACAGACGATTGGACGAATATCACTCATATTCAGAATTTCCAGTTCAAGGGTATTGGTAGCGGGACGACCATGTCGTTAGGTGGCTGGAGCGTCAACAATAATGAGCTCAACGCAAATCCCGGTGCGACTGGGACTGCTTGCGATGGCGGTTCAGGCGGTGGAGTGCTTCGCCATTGCTTCACCAAGATCGGCGCCCCATTGGCATTGAATAACGCCATGACCTTTAACATTGCCTATACCGGGACACTTGATTTGACCGCGCCCAGTCTGAAGGTGCGCTTTACGGACGCAAACGGCAATAAGATCGGAAGTCTTTTGTCGCAGACCGTTCCGCCAAATGGCGTTCCTGGCCCAAACACCTTACTGCTCCTAGGCGGCGGATTAGTGGGGCTGGTTATGTGGAGGCGGAAAACAATCACGGTGTAGCTCGTCCCTCAAGGTTAAGTTCTTTTAGCAAGGGCCGGTCCTCGCAAAGGGACCGGCCCTTCTTGTTTTTTCCTTAACAGCGCAATGTATCAACGGGCGTGATCAAAACACGCTCTTGCTCACTTCATTAGACGGCAAGCTCTCATTGTTCGCCGAATCAACCGCAGTGATCCGGAAATAATAGGTAGATCCAATCGCTAAACCGGTCACGGTATGCGTGGAGGCCCCAGCCGGCACTGTGGCGATCGCCGTGCCGTACACTCCTGGTGTCGTGGACTGATAGACCCGATAGGAGGAGAGATCCGTCTCTGTATTAGCCTCCCAGGTCAAAGTAGCCGATGATGTCGACATTGGGTTCAATGTTAAGGTGACATCGACTGTTCTTGTCATGCCACCGCCGGTGATAGTGATGGTCGCGCTATTTGTTCCGACTGTCGCCGTAGCAGTGTTCACGCTGACGGTGAAACTGCTGTTGTTGGATCCTGACGTGGGATTGACCGTCAACCAGTTCGCATTTTCACTGACAGTCCAAGAAGTGTTCGAAGCAACAGCCAACGTTTGATTCGCCGGATTCGCTGCTCCTTGAGTCGCAGTAAAGGTGAGGCTGCTAGGGCTCACTGTAAGGGTCGGTGCCGGCGCATTAAGCGAGAGCGTGACGTTCACCGTTCGGGTGAGTCCGCCACCGGTAATCGTGATCGTCCCCGTGTTGCTGCCTACGCTGGCCGTCGCTGTATCTACCGAGACGGTCACCGTGCCGTTATTGGCGCCGCTGGCAGGACTGACGGTCAGCCAGCTCAGGGCTTCGGTGACGCTCCAGGACCCGTTGGACGTGATCGTTAAGGACTGACTGGCCGGATTGGCCGTTCCCTGGGTGCCGGTGTAAGCTCAGACTGGCCGGCCCGACCGTCAACGTCGGCGCGGGCGCATTGAGCGAGAGCGTGACGTTCACCGTTCGGGTGAGCCCGCCGCCGGTAATCGTGATCGTCCCCGTGTTGCTGCCTACGCTGGCCGTCGCTGTATCTACCGAGACGGTCACCGTGCCGTTATTGGCGCCGCTGGCAGGACTGACGGTCAGCCAGCTCAGGGCTTCGGTGACGCTCCAGGACCCGTTGGACGTGATCGTCAAGGACTGACTGGCCGGATTGGCCGTTCCCTGGGTGCCGGTGTAAGTCAGACTGGCCGGGCCGACCGTCAATGTCGGTGAGGGCGCTGCGACAGTGAAGGAGACTGGAATCGTCTGGGGTGAATTCGTTGCTCCAGCTCCGACCACGGTGATAGAGGCGGAATGTGTCGCCGCTGAAAGCCCTGTGACGTTCGCCGAGACGGTGAAGGATCCAGGTGCGGTGCCAGAAGCGGGTGAAATCGAAAGCCACGACGCCGTGCTCGATGCATTCCAACTTAACGTTCCGGTTCCGGAATTGCTGATGTTCACCGTCTGTGCAGCCGGGCTGCTGCCGCCTTGAGCAGCCGAGAAGGTAAGAGCTGTTGGCGAAAAGGCCATCGTCGGGGTAGGAGGGGCAGTGAGACTCAGCGTCACCATGACGGTTTGCGGCGTATTCGTCGCACCGCTCGCCGAAATCGTGAGCGGGGCGCTGTATGTGCCAACCGACATTCCCGCCGAATTGATGTTCAGGACAACTGAGCCTGCACCGCTTCCGGTCACAACACTCGGGGTCAACCAGGATGCATTTTCTGAAACCGACCAGTTGAGAGTGCCTGCTCCCGTATTGTTGATCGTGAGACTCTGAGGGGTTGGGTTGTTTCCCCCTTGTACACCGGTGAATGAGATGTTGGTGGCGCTGATCCCAATCGTCGGCGTCGGTGCCGCCGTAATGGCTAACGTGACGGCTACGGTTTGCGGCGTGTTGGTCGCTCCGGTGCCCGTGATCGCGACCGTCCCGGTATGGGTACCGATGGCCAGGCCGCTGATATTCGTCCCCACGCCGAATGAACCGATGTTTGTTCCGGATGCAGCGGAGCCGCCGTTTATCGTCAGCCAGCTGACTGACGAAGTTGCAGTCCAGCTCAGGGTTCCTGAACCGCTGTTCGATACCGTCACCGATTGGCTGGGCGGGTTGCGCGGCGTTTTGAACCGCGGAGAATGACAATAAAGCCGGATTTCTGGCTATTATCGGTGTCGATGAAACAGGCGTCGACGGGGTAGGCGTCGCAGAGGTGGTCGTCGGCGTCACCAGCTCAGTCAAGCCGGGCATTGACTTCGAAAGCTTCTTGATCCCTCGCCCACCTGTTGCACTCGTGCCCAATGTCGAGGAACCGGCAGCTGCGATTCCTGATAGGTTGGAAGAGCTAGACTGTTGATGTGGTCGGAGTGGAAAGGGCACCTACCGGTACAGGTGAAGTGGTGGTTGTACTCGTCGGAAGTGGTCTGGCGGTGCTTGAGTAACCGGTGTCGTTGAAGTTGCGGGAGCGGCGGCCGCCTCCTTGTTCGGGGTTGCTTTCTCAACGGTAGGCGTCGTCCCTATTGTGGTAGAAGGAGTTCTTGTTGCATCCTCAATCTGTGCTGAACCCACCGGTGGCGATTTCCTAATCAGCCGATGCGGCTTGCGGGTCTGTGCCTGTTCCTTTACGGTCGATTGAGATTTGACAGTGCCTCGATTCAATGATTGAATCTGAGCCTTTTCGTGACCTAGCGTCACCAATTGATCAGCCATGGAGAAACCGGCGAGCGTAAACATCGAGAGGTAGAACGTAAAAGCAGTGAGTGAAATGGTGAACATAGGAAAAAGCTGAGGTGATTGCATTCGGCATCGAGATGACATGTGTCGCATGTAAACGCCTCCGTGCAGGAACGAACTCAAACGCCGTGGTGCAAATGAGCAATTCCAGTGCCGTCATCCTTTATCTCGTCCAGGTGGGTAAGAACCGCCCACAATCAAAGGAAAACAGCCCTTCGATACGCGGCAGCCAAAATTTGATGACGTAGGCGGGCGACTACGAGGAGAGACAGCGTATCGTCTTCCTGAACAGATAAAGAATAGCTTTAACTATCGTTTCTACTGCCTTTAAAAGGACGCAAACTAACGCAGATATAGTCACGTCCATCCTGATGCTGTGCCAGCATGTGATGGCATCGATAGGTAAATGGAATTACCGATCGTACGACTTTATTGACGAGAGCCGGACCTTCTGCCATTCTGTGGAGCAATTTGGCGGGAAGGCGATTCTAGGGAGAAAGCGCAAATGAAAGAGCGGAAGGTAGCTATTGTGGGACTTGGGTATGTGGGTCTTCCGATCGCGGTTGCGTTCGGCAAGCATCGTCCGACGATCGGTTTCGATATCAACAAGACCAAAATTGAAGAATTGCGAAAAGGATTCGATCGGACGGGCGAAGTGTCGGCAGCTGATTTGAAGACGTCCCAAGTGCGATATACGGCAGAGCCGGCCGATCTCAAAAGTGCAGATTTCATCATTGTCGCAGTTCCGACCCCAATTGATGAGGCTCTGCAGCCGGATTTGAAGGCCCTGAGAGTCTCCTCCGAAATGATTGGTAAAAACCTGTCACCCGGCACCATCGTCGTCTACGAGTCCACCGTCTATCCGGGAGTGACGGAGGAAGTCTGCCTTCCGATCTTGGAGAAAACATCCGGCCTGAAAGCCGGTACTGACTTCAAAGTCGGCTATTCACCGGAGCGGATCAATCCGGGAGACAAAGAACATACGTTGGAAAAAATTGTGAAGGTTGTCTCGGCGCAGGACGAGGAATCGCTGGACATCGTCGCTGCCACCTATGGAGAGGTCGTGAAAGCCGGCGTTCACAAGGCTTCGAGCATCAAAGTGGCCGAGGCCGCCAAGGTCATTGAGAACACCCAGCGCGATCTGAACATCGCGTTGATGAACGAACTCGCATTGATCTTTCATCGTCTGGGTATTGATACCAAGGGAGTTCTGGAAGCTGCCGGGACCAAGTGGAACTTCTTGAAATTTTCCCCTGGGTTGGTCGGAGGCCACTGTATCGGGGTGGATCCCTATTACTTGACCCATAAGGCCGAATCAGTCGGCTATCATCCGCAAGTCATCTTGGCGGGGCGTCGAATCAACAATGGCATGGGGAAATTCGTCGCTGAGCAGACGATGAAACGGTTAAGTCAGCTCGGCCGGCCGGTCAATCAGCTCAAGGTCATCGTCCTCGGCCTGACCTTCAAAGAGAATGTGCCGGATCTGCGCAACAGCAAGGTTCCTGACATTATTAAGGAATTGCAGGAGTACGGTGTTCAGGTTCTTGTCCATGATCCACTTGCCGAGACCGAGGAAGCGGTCGCCGAATACGGCCTGCATTTGAGCGATTGGAACAGTCTGAAGGATGCAGATGGCATCGTATTGGCCGTCGCTCATCGCGCCTATATAGAGATGGGTCAGCAGAAGATTATCGATCTTCTCCGTAGTGGACAGCAGGGAGTCGTGATCGACGTCAAGAGTGTTTTGGATTCACGCAAGATGCCAAAGACGCTTGAGTATTGGCGCCTCTAAGCCAACCGGTTTCTGCCTCCCGATACCCCGCTTCTTCATCTCAATCTCACGCACTCATCAGACAGCAGCATATTTGAGCGAATTCCACTATGTTGGATTTCGCTTTTTTTTATCCAATGGATGACCTCTGGTGTAGACTCACGTCTGGGACGTTCGGCTGTCTGCCTTAGCTGTCACCATTGAGTGGGATTGCCCATGCATGTCAAGCGAGTCGTGGAGTGCCTTTCAAGCGCGGTGTTAGTCGCACGGTTGTCTTTCGTCACAGTCGCGCTTGTTTCTGGATGCGCATATTTCGATTCAAACGATGTCAAACGCGGAGACCAGCACCTGGCGGCGGGGAAGTGGGAAGAAGCCACCATGGCCTATCGGCAAGCTCTGAAAGAAGCTCCTTTCGACACCTCTTTGCAGGACAAGTACAACTTGGCCAGAGAGCGGGCAGCGGCGCAATATCAGGAACGTGGCCGCACGGCCTTGAAGGAGCACCACATCGATCTGGCCGCAGAGCAGTACAAGCGGGCTCTCTCCATCGAACCTTCCAATCCGGAACATCAAGCTGGCCTGGCTGAAGCCCTCCGTTTAAAAGAGGCGAGAGAGCAGTATCGAGAAGCCGACCGGTTGGCGCAATTGGGGCGTGTTGATGAGGCCATGGAGGGCTTTGCGAGGTCGGCCGAACTTGACCCGTCATTTGCGCAACCGCTCGAAGGGATTTCCAAATTGACGGAGGACCAACAGGCTCGTGATCGGGAGGATCAACGAAAGCAACCGATCACGCTGCGCTTCCGCAACGCCGGGCTGAAAGAAGTGCTCGAAGGCATCGGGAAAGCGGGCGGCATGAATCTGATCTTCGATCGCGATGTCCGAAACGATCCGGTAACAATTACGATAGAAGACACCCCATTCGATGATGCGCTCAATCTCATCTTGAACAGCAATAATCTGTTTTCGAGAGTGGTCTCATCGGGTGTCATGATCGTCAGTCCCGAATACCAGCAGAAGCAAGAACAGTATCAGGACTTGATGATTCGGACTTTTTATCTGTCCAATGCCAAGGCCAAAGACATGCTGGTGCTGCTCAAAGGGATGCTGGATTCAAAGCGTATGCATGCCAATGAGCAGTTGAATACGATCGTCATTCGTGATCAGCCGGAAAAGCTCGAGATGGCCGAAAAAATCATCTTGGCGAATGACCGCCTTGATTCCGAGGTGCTCTTCGACGTCGAAGTATTAGAAGTCGATCGGACGGTCGATCAGACGTACGGGCTTACCTATCCCAAGCAAATAGCTGCGGCGATGGTCCCTCCCGGCTTCGCTGGTACCATAGCGGGCGATATCGCTTCTCAGTTTTCGCTTGAGCAGCTTACGAATCTCGGCAAAGGGAATTATCTCTTCAAGCTGCCGACCAATGTGCAGCTGGATTTCTTCAAGCAGATCACGGATGCGAAAACGTTGGCGGCGCCCAAAGTCCGGGTGGTGAACAATAAAAAGGCAGAAATCAACATCGGGGACAAGCAGCCCATTCTGCTGTCGACGACCAATGTGCTCCCTGGCCAAGCCGCAACTGGAGCGGTACCGACGACCTCAACCGTCACATCCATCGAATTTCGCGACACCGGCGTCAAGTTGACGGTTGAGCCGGCGATCCACCTGGGAAATGAACTGTCGCTCAAGATGAAAATCGAGGTGATTCGCCTCGGCGAGCAGGTGACGCTGCAGGCCAATCCGCCAATCACCCAATTCAAGTTCGGCAATCGCTCGGCCGAGACAATGTTGAATGTCAAAGATGGTGAAACCATCGTGCTCGGCGGATTGCTTCAGGAAGAAGACCGCCGAACGCGCGTGACGATCCCATGGCTCGGCGATCTCCCCTTGATTGGCAATCTGATCAGCTCGTTCAAGACCCAGCGGGTCACGACCGAAGTGATCTTGACGTTGACCCCGCATATCGTCCAGGCCATGACCCCTCCAAGCTTGAGCCGGCAGGCGTTCTGGTCGGGGACTGACTCGACCTACTCGAATTCGACCATGTTCACGACGCAGCCTCACAAGGCTTCGCCGACAAAGATCAAGGGAACCCAGATGTCGTCGGCTGCGTCCGTGGCTGCGTCCTTACCAATGTCGCAACGGGGACTTGCCGCGAAGGCGCCCTCCGGTTCCCTGACCAAACTGTTGACGGTCGGTCCGGTCGCTTCGATTAAGCCCAATGACTCCATCGTAGAGGTTGGAAAGGAATTCAAGATCGCCATTCAAGACGACCGATTGCGGCCCGAGAAGGGCGGCCTCTTCCACCTGCAGTATGATCCCAACGTGCTGGACCTGAAGGCATTGATCGATGCGGAACAGATTCAGCTTGATCCGGCGGAACTTCCCCCCTCGGCCGTCTGCCGAAGCCATTGTCGCGTTTCGAGTGGGCGCCTCTGCTCCCCGTGCCTCGACCGGCGGCAGAACAGTCACCGCAAGGTTTATGGCCAAGGCGCCCGGAGTCTCTCCCATTCGTGTCGCTCTCATGAATGCGAACGGAGACGTCGCCGCTGATGCGCCACCGGAGGGGAAGGGCATTGTGAGGGTACGGTGAGAGAGGAAGGAGTCACGCTCCTTGAACTTCTCGTCACCTTGACGATCGTCATGATCCTGGCCTCGGTTGCGATGCCATTGAGCCGGGTCTCGGCCAAACGATCGCATGAAATCGAATTACGGCAGCATCTACGGATCATGCGGGCAGCCATCGACACGTTTAAGACCGAGTGGAATCGGGACGGCGACATCCTCATCGGCCCGTTATGCGTCAAAAACAAGCTGTCGTGCAAAGATGTCACGAGCATCTATGGCTATCCGAAATCGTTGGAGATGCTTTTGGGCATCAAGTTGACGAGCGAGGAAGCCACCAGTACGAGGAACGACGATCAGGCGGTATCTTCGAAGCCTGCCCCTTGATCCCATGACCGGGCAGGCGAATTGGCAATTCCGCTGTTATAAGGATGCGCCCAATGCGTCGAGTTGGTGCGGGAACGACGTCTACGACGTCATGACGGTCAGTCAGGAAACGGCGTTGGATGGAACCAAATACCGAGATTGGTGAATTCCGTCTCGCCGGGGCACCAGGTTTCACGTTGATCGAGCTGCTGATTGTCGTGTCGATCATCGGTATCTTGGCGACGTTGGCCGCACCGAGTTATCAGACGTCCGTGGTCAAGGCCAAGGAGGCGGCATTGCGACAGGACCTGTTCACTCTGCGGGATGTGCTCGATCAGCATCGGGCGGATCAGGGAAAGTATCCTCCTTCGCTGCGGAACGCTTGTCAGCGCCGGATATCTACGGGCCGTTCCCAAGGACCCTTTCACGGGCTCCACCACATCGTGGCAGGAAATGACTGATGCAGTGGAAGGCGGTATCTTTGATGTGTTTTCAGGCTCTGAATTGGTCGGTACGAACGGGACCCCGTATAACCGCTGGTAAGTATGCACCTGTCTTTTCATGATACAGCGCTCCGTGGCCTGAGCGGGAATGATGGCCGAACGGCCTGCTCTTCAGGGCGCGCGATCACGCTCTGCGTCCTCGCTGTGCTGGCTCTCGCCGCCAGCGCCTGCGGGGAGTTGGAGCCGATCGTCGAACCGGAGATCGTCGATCTCCAACTGACGCTCGATACGCTCAGAACTCAAGTGCGGGAGACCCAGCGGAATCTGGCGGAAGTGCGGGCCGAACTGGAGTCGCGCCGTCAAGAATTGGCTGATGCCCAGGTGGCTCGCGCCCAACTTGAAGGTCGGGTGCGGGAAGCGGAGCGTCGGGTCACGGAAGCTCGTCAGGTCATCGAACTGCAGCGAGAAGAACTGGTTGCGGCAAAGGCAGAGCGGGAGCGCGTGTTTCGCAGCAGCTCACCAGCAGATGAAGCAGTTCCAAAGGAGAGGGGTGAAACCCGGCGGTCTGGACGGTGCCGAAGCGGGTGGGCCGGCGGTCCCGACTGGTGCATCGTTGCCGTGGTCCTTCAATAATCCGTCACGGTCCGCGACCCCCGCGATTAACGGGCTATCGGCGAAGGGAACGGCCACTGCGGTAGCAGTGAGGCGTCAACCTCCTATCACAGAGATCGTCGTGAAGCCTGGTGACACGCTGTATAGCCTTGCGCGTAAATATCGGATGAATCTCAACCGCCTGCGGTCGCTCAATCACGTGAGCGACGACCAGATCATCGTCGGTCAGATCCTGTGGGTGACGGAGAATTGACCGTGCCTCAGGGCTGCAATCGGCAAGCCTCCTCGCTCATGAGTGAATCTTATGGCTGTATTCGCGTACAGAGTTGCGCGTCCTGACGGATCGACGCTCGAAGGCCAGATCGAAGGCGACGAGGAACCGCTCGTCCGGGCGAAGCTCGAGGGGCAGGGATTTCTCATCTTTCAACTCAAGCGTCGAGGCGTTGCCTCGGGTCGGCCCGCGATTGACCTCAGCGCATTTCGAGGCCTTCCGATCAGCGAGTTTCTCGATCTTCAATCAGGAACTGTTGGCGCTGGTGAAAGCCGGCCTTCCCGTTCTACGCGTGTGGGATCTGCTGATCGAACGCGCCCGGCATCAGGGTTTTCAACAAGCGTTGCGAATGGTGCGTCAGGACATCCGCGGGGGAGCATCGGCTTCCGAGGCCCTGACCAGGCACCCGGGATATTTTTCTGAGCTGTATATCGCCACGATACGGGCGGGCGAGCAGTCCGGAAATTTGGTGGAGGTGTTGAAACGATTCATCGGCTATTTGAAGTTGATGATCGGCCTTCGCCAGAAAGTCGCCAAAGCGCTCGCATATCCTGCCTTTTTGGTTTTGACCGGCGTTGCCGTCGTCGGATTTTTGCTGAGTTATGTCATGCCGACGTTCATTTCCGTCTATGCCGAAACCGCCAAATCCTTGCCCTTCGCGACACAAATGTTGATTGATGTCGTGTCGGGCGCCAGGCTGTATGTCATACCCGTCGCCATGCTGCTCGCCGGTCTCCTGTTGCTCGGGCGAGCCTATTATTCGACACCTCATGGGCATTTCAGGGTTGATCAGTTGTTGTTGCGTGCGCCCGTGTTGGGTGCTGTCTTCGTCAAGCATCACACCATTCAATTGGCTCGAACGTTGGGGACGATTCTTGCCGGAGGGACGCCTCTCGTCGAGGCGCTGCACATCACGAAAAGCGCGGTCTCCAACCGGTACATTGCAGTGGGATTGACCGAGGCGGTGAGTGAAATTCGTGAGGGCACCACCCTTGCCTCGGCGCTGGAGCGGCCAAAGGTCTTTCCGAAGCTCGCCATTGAAATGTTGTCCGTCGGCGAGGAAACCGGCTCGCTCGAAGCGATGCTGCACGATGTGGCCGAGTTCTATGAAGCCGATCTCGATCTCCGGTTGACCCAATTGACTACGTGGATTGAGCCGGTGCTCCTGCTGGTCATGGGAATTCTCGTCGGGAGGAATTGTCATCGTGATGTATCTTCCGGTCTTTCAAATGGCGGGAAACGTGTGAGCGATTCAATGACCTATCCCGGCGGGCGTCATTCGAGTCCCAAGAGAGGCGCCGTGGCAGCTCGAAGCGTGACGAGGCCGACATTGGCCGACGTGCTGGTGGGGCAAGGGTGGTCACACAATCCACTGTGGACCAAACTCTGAACCGGCTGGGCGGCGTCTCGGCTGATCTCGGAGCCACATTGGTAGGCGAAGGCGCGCTGTCGGAGGATCAGCTGGCGCGAGCACTGGCCATTCAATTCGGGCTTCCATTTGATCCGCTGATCGATTTCCGGGTGGAGCAGCCTTCTACGAGCGGATGTCCGTCAAGCTGATGCAGCGGCATCCGTTCGTCCCGATCGCAGAATGTCAAGGCCGCCTGAAAGTCGCGGTTCCCGACCCTCAGGACCTGCTGGGCATTGATGAACTGGAATTGCTGCTGGGCCGGGACCTGGAGCTGGTCGTGAGTCCGAAGTCGGCGATTCTTGCTGCATTGGAACGCAGTGAAGGATCGAGCCAAGCGCTACGGGAACTGGAGGCTGAATACCGGTCCGTGCTGGTCAAGGAGGATGAACGGGGCGAAGAGGTTCTCACGCTCGACCACAGCGGAGAGGATCAAAGTCCAGCCGTCAAACTGCTGGATTCGATTTTGCTGAGCGCGATGCAGCGGCGCGCGAGCGATATTCACATTGAAGCGGCCGATCGTTCGACGCGCGTGAAGCTTCGCGTGGACGGCATTCTGGTCCCGGCAATGGAGCCGCTGGATATCCGGCTGCATGCGCCGCTGGTTTCCCGGTTGAAAGTGATGTCTGACCTCGATATTGCGGAGCGGCGTGTTCCCCAGGACGGCAGTTTCCGCATGCGGCTTGAACGCAAGACCGTCGATTTTCGCGTCTCGATTCTCCCGAGCGTGTTCGGAGAATCAGCGGTCATCCGTATTTTGGATCGGGAAGCCATTACGGCCGGCGTGTCCACCTTGCGGCTGGACCGCCTGGGCTTCAATGAAGAAGATCTGAAACGGTTTCGACGGGCGATTACGAGGCCGTACGGAATGGTGCTCGTCACAGGTCCGACAGGAAGCGGAAAAACGACGACGCTCTATGCGGCGATCACCGAAATGAACATCAAGGAAGACAAGCTCATTACGATCGAAGACCCGGTCGAGTACCAGCTCCCTGGCGTCGTGCAAATTCCGGTGAATGAAAAAAAGGGCCTGACGTTCGCCCGCGGCCTGCGTTCGATTTTGCGCCATGATCCCGACAAGATCATGGTGGGAGAAATTCGCGATTCGGACACGGCCCAAATTGCCATCCAGTCGGCCTTGACCGGCCATCTGGTGCTGACGACCGTGCACGCCAACAATGTCTTTGATGTCATCGGGCGTTTTGCCTCGATGGGCATCGATGCGTACAATTTTCTTGCCGCGTTGAATTGCGTGCTCGCCCAACGCTTGATCCGGATGTTGTGTCAGTCCTGCAGTGCCCCGGTTGCGCTCGAGAAGACGCTGGCGGAAGAATCCGGACTGGATTACGAAGAGTATAAGGACGTGCCTTTTTATCAAGGCAAAGGATGCCATGAATGCCATGGTACCGGCTATAAAGGCCGAAAATGCGTGACCGAATTCCTCGATCTCACGGATGAGATTAAGGAAATGATCTTGTCCGAGCGGCCGCTCTCTGAGATCCGCTATCGGGCGGTCACCGGGGGCATGATCACGCTGCGGCAGTCAGCCTTGCGCAAAGTGATAGAGGGCGGAACGACCTTGCGAGAAATCAATCGCGTCACGTTTAGTGAGGAAGGCTAGCATGTGGGGATTGGGCGACAGCCGGCCGACAGAATGCCTCAAAATCGGCGGACAGGCACTCGTGTGGGGGGAGACCTCAAGAACCTGGCGAGGACGGCATCGCTATCGTTGTGCGCTGTCACCGCTCGCCGCCCGGGGTGATCAAGCTCTCGCCTCTTGAAGGCAATGTGATCGATCGCGCCGCGCTGCAGGAACGCCTACGGGCTCTCGCAGGACCCGCGAGGCGGATGCGCCTGCTTGGTCGAACGCTGCTCTCCGGGCTCCCGCGGCCTGTCACCCTTGTCTTGCCGGATCTGGCCGTGCGCGCGACCGTACTCCAACTCGAACAGGTCCCTGCTCGCAAACAGGAGCAAGAAGCGCTCATTCGGTGGCGACTTGGCCAGGAGCAGCGCGTACCGCTGACGGGAGCAAAACTCCACTGGCAGGTCTTTCCGCCGCGGCACGCAAAGGACGGCGCCCATATGGTACTGGTCATCGCCGTCCAGGAGGGGATCCTCGCTGAGTATGAGGCCGCGTGCGAAGCGGTCGGCCTTCTTCCGCGAGAAGTGACGGTGGCGAGTTTTCGTCTATTTGATCTCTGGCTCAAAGCGGCCGGCGGCGCGAGATGCTTGAATCGAGATCTGGCCTGGATCACGGTGTTGGACGGCGGATTGACCTGTTCTGATCATCCACAATGGCCGGCCTGTTTTCTTCAGGACAAAATTCCTGACGAGCGACATGGGACAGCCACAAGAGGTCTATGGCCATGCGGTGATCGAGAGGATCGTCCGCGAAGCAGAGCACTCGATCCTGGCCTGCCGTGAACACTTTCCCGATCTGCAGCTCTCGCGGTTGGTGATAATGACCGACAGCGATATGCCCGGCTTGGAAGACGCCTTGGGACAGGAACTCGGCGTGTCGACCGATCAGTTACAGTGGGATCATGTCGAGACCGTAGGATGGACTCCCCTGGGAGGCAGTTCCTCGTTGGCTGCATTACCGGTGGTGGCGGGGTTGATGTAACGCATGCGGCGACACCTCTCAATCATGGCGAGCATGGCCGACAGGATCGGCAGCTTTCGATGGCAGACCGGTGGGACCAGGTATTTCCACTTGGAGCTGGCCACCCGTCATCGCCCTTATGTGGCTCCCGCCAGAGTGCTGTTGAAGGCCGCGGCGCTAGGGCTCATGGTGTGGGTCTGTTGGAGTACCGCTGAAGCGCTGATGGCGTTTCAGGGTTTGCACGAAACGGAAGCTCGTCTGGATCAAGCTCGGGCGCAGGACCAGCAACTGATCGACGACGCGCGCGCGGCAGGGATCGATTTGTCCGAGGCAGCATTACGGCAGCTACCAGGAGAGGTGGCTTTGGCGAACCAGTTGCTGGCCAAGCGCAGTTTTTCTTGGACGCAATTTCTCTCGGGACTCGAAGAGGCGATTCCTTCACGTGTCTCAATCAAGAGCGTTCGTCTAGATCCGGCGAGTGCGGTGATCCATATGACAGGAGCGGCGGTTACGGTCGAAGACGTGACGGGATTCACGCTCAAACTGCAGTCGCACCCGGTGTTTCATGATCCCGTGCTCGGACAGCATCATTTGGGAGGCGATGGCCTGGTGGAATTCGATCTCATGTTGAAATATCGACCGCAGGAGCGGGAGCGGGCATGAAAAAGTATCTGATCGAGCAATTGCGACAGCCTTACGGTCCGCTGATTCCCCAGGCGGCCGTAGTCCTCATGCTTGCTGCTCGTACTCTGGGCGGTGAAGTCTCTAGGGGTGGAGGCGGCAGAACAGAGCCGTTCCAGCTTGACCGCCGAATGGGCGCGTGTCCGTAAAGAGCATCAACACCATCAAGCGGCCCTGCAAGCGAAGCAGGACTTGGCCCAAGTGTGGGCGGCCTTGCCCGAGGAACGGGATTTTGCACCGCTCGCGCTCGGTATCACTGAAGAGGCCAAGCGGAATCATGTGACGCTGCCTGCGCTCTCCTACAAGACGGAATCCACCCCAGTCCTCCATACGAGCAAAGGGCTGTTGCAGGGCACGATGAGCGGCCGCTATGAAGACCTCAGGCGGTTTTTGTACGACATCGAGACAGCTGACGAACTGGTCTACATCGAGGATGTGGATCTGGTTCCGTCAGCAACCCAGCATGATCAGCTCACATTCAACATCAAGATTGTGACCTATTTACGGAACGAACCACCGAAGCCGACCGTGCAATAGTCGAGACACATGGACGCCCGAAGGAAAAAGATCGTCGCCTTATTCGCGCTCGGCGGTCTCTGGGCTGGCCTTGTACTGTGGCAGTTCCTCTCGTGGGAGCAACCGGTACGTGTGCCGCTGGCCAATATCTCGGGTCCAGGAGGTGGAATGCTGCACTCTCACCGAGGGGCTGACGGCCTCCATGTCCACCTGGATCTGCTCGCAGCCGCTCGCACCCAGCGCGAAATGGTATTTGCCACTCCCAGGAACATTTTTGCCCTGCCCTCCGCTATGAGTGTCCCTCAGCCTGCACCGTCCGAGACGGCTGATCGCGCCTTGCGTCAGCAATCTATTGCCACTGAGCTGGCGCAATTCCATTACTTGGGGTTTGTTCGGACGGGAGAGGAATGGGAGAAGAAGCAGGACATGGCCGTGTTGACGAAGAACGACGATTTGCACGTGGTGAGAAAAGGCGAGACCGTCGAAGATCATGTCGTCGTGAAGACGATTACTCAGGAGAGCGTCACGCTGTTTGATAAAGATTCGCACCTGGAATATACCGTGCTTCTATCCGAAGAGCCTCAAGCACCATCCCCCTGAATCGCCATGCCCCACACCATGCTTCCCCGCCTGCATAACCAACAAGGCGTCACGTACCTGATGCTGATGTTTGCCATCGTGCTGATCGGCCTGTCGATGACCGCCGCAGCTAAGCAATGGAAGACCATGGTCCAACGGGAATTGGAAGCCGATCTCATGTCAAAGGGCATCGAAATCCAGAATGCGCTGGCGCTCTACTCTGCCACCATGAAAGCCGGCCGAGTGACGCCAGGCGGAAGTGTATCCTCAATCCTTGGCCGACTTGACAAGACTGCCGAAGCCGTTTCTGCGCAAGGCCTATACCGATCCGATGGCGCATCGGGATTGGGAATACTTGCGTGGTCCGACCGGCGGCATTATGGGCGTCCGAAGCAGCAGCCGCGCGAAGCCTCTGAAAAAATCACGATTTTCCTCAAGTGGTGAGACATCTCGAAGGACGAGCCTCTTACCATGACTGGGTCTTCCAGCATCCCAATCCCTCGATTGCCGGATCCTTCCCATCCTGCCCAGCGCAACCCGCCGGATGCTCAGTCTAATCCTCCGCCGGTCCCAGCCGCAGCCGATACTGCCCACCTTCTTAAGCCTCAATCAGTGAAGAACACGTTGGGATTTGTGAGCAGACCTGGTACAGTCGTGCGTAACGTTTAGTGAGGTAAGTCGACCATGCGCATCGTCATTACCGGCGGAGCAGGGTTTCTCGGCAGCCATCTGTGCGAGTCGCTCGTCCAAGCCGGACATACCGTCATCTGCATGGACAATCTGTTGACGGGGCGGATGGAAAACATTTCCCATCTGCTTGGGCAATGAGCGGTTTACCTTTCTGAAGTACAATGTCTGCGATTATCTGCATGTGGACGGCCCGCTGGACGCCATTATGCATTTTGCCTCGCCGGCGAGCCCGCAAGACTATCTCGAGTTTCCGATCGCCACACTCAAAGTCGGCGCGCTTGGCACGCACAAAGTCCTCGGATTGGCCCGCGCGAAGGGCGCTCGGTTTCTCCTGGCCAGCACCTCAGAGGTCTATGGCGATCCGTTGGTCAATCCGCAACCGGAAGCCTATTGGGGCAACGTCAATCCCGATCAGCCCGCGGGGCGTGTACGACGAGGCGAAACGATTCGCCGAGGCCATGACCATGGCCTATCACCGCTATCATGGCCTCGATACGCAGGATCGTGCGAATTTTCAATACGTTTGGGCCCGCGCATGCGGGCAAATGATGGACGGGTGGTGTCCAACTTCATCGTCCAGGCGCTGCAAGGGAAACCGCTGAGCGTGTTCGGCGAAGGCCAGCAGACCAGAAGTTTCTGTTACGTCGACGACCTCGTCCGAGGGATCGTCGGTCTCTTGATGGTCGATTCCGACAAGACGGTCGAGGAACGGACGGACAAGAAGTTCCTGTATGCCCGAGCCGAAGATCCAACGAAGTCGCCAGTGTGCATGATCCTGTCAACATTGGGAATCCTCGAGAGTTGACGGTCATCGAGATCGCCCGGCTGGTCCTGCAAACTGACTGGTTCCTCCAGCGACATCAGCTATCATCCGCTGCCCACCGATGATCCTAAGGTCCGGCGGCCGGATATCAGCCGAGCACGCGCGCTGCTGAAATGGGAACCGCAAGTCCCGCTCGAGGATGCGTTGAGTCGCACAATCGCCTATTTTCGAAAAGTACTCTCTCAGTAATCATTCCCCGGCCTTCTGGTGCGGGAGCGACCGTCGGGACGCCTTGACCCCTCCGGAAATCCCCACTGTATCCTGTAGAGCCCCAGCGGCCAGCAAGAGGAGCATCGATTCATGTCTGAACAGTCCAGCCAGGACGGTCCTTCACAGAGACACTTCCCCAAGAAGCGTCCGCAGATATCACAATCAATCCCTGATTATGTCGAAGGGCTCGTCACCCGCGCGCGAGAGGCGGCCAATCGGTTGGCCACGTTGTCCACGTCGCTCAAGAATCAAGCCTTGCTGGCAATGGCCGATGCGTTGGAAGCGCAATCGGAACGTTGCTTGAAGCCAACAAGCAAGATATCGAGGCATTTGCCACGCGTGACAAAAAGGCCATGGCCGATCGTTTGCGGCTGACCGATGCACGGATCCGCCGAAATGGCCGACGGCATTCGAGAGGTGGCCAAACTGCCCGATCCGCTCGGCGAAATGCCGAAGATGTGGACGAGGCCCAACGGCATGCAGGTCGGACGGGTCCGCGTGCCCATTGGCGTCATCGGCATCATTTATGAGTCCCGCCCCAATGTGACGGCGGATTCGGCGGCATTGTGCCTCAAGTCCGGCAACGCGTGCGTCTTGCGAGGCGGAAGTGAGGCGATTCAAGTCGAACAGCGCCATCGCCGGCGTTCTCTCCGAGGCGGCGGAGAAATGCGGCGATTCCGGCCGGTGCGATCACGTTTGTGGACAGACCGGACCGCGAACTGGTGCCGGTGCTCCTGAAGACAGGACAGGTCGATCGATCTTATTATTCCGCGCGGCGGGGAGTCGTTGATGCGGATTGTCGCCGAGCACGCGACGATTCCTGTGATCAAGCACGATGCCGGCGTGTGTCATATCTATGTGGACGACGACGCCGATCCGGCCATGGCCGAGCAGGTGTGTTTCAATGCGAAGATCCAGCGGCCGTCGACGTGTAATGCCATGGAGACGCTGTTGGTGCATCAAAGTATGGCAAGAACCTGGCTGGCCGGATTTATCGACAAGCTGGTCGCAGCCAAGGTGGAAGTGCGCGGCTGTCAGAAGACCTGCGCCTTATCGTCCGCAGCCAAACCTGCCAGTGAAAGTGACTATGGCAAAGAGTTTCTGGATTTGACCCTCGCGATCAAAGTCGTGAAGAATATCGACGAAGCCATGGAGCACATCGGTCGCTACGGTTCCCGTCACACGGAAGCCATCGTCACGGCTGATTATAAGAAAGCCATGCGATTCCTGCGTGAGGTTGATGCGAGCGCCGTGCTGGTCAATGCTTCGACCAGACTCAATGATGGATACCAGTTCGGCTTGGGCGCAGAAATCGGGATCAGCACTTCTCGTATCCATGCGCGCGGACCGATGGGATTGGAAGAGCTCACCTGTTCCAAGTTCATCGTGTTGGGAAGCGGGCAGGTCCGTGAGTAGTACGAATGCGGGCCACGCCCATTGGTTGTGCTCCCATCGGTTACGCTTCGGGCCGCGCCGCTCGCCAAACCTTTGCTCTCTTCCTCGAACCCTTCTGTAGATGCCCGCCGATCCGGTTCTTACGGCCCTTTCGACGCCAGGTCACTTGACGTTTGCCGAGAACCTGCCCTTCAAGGAACATTTCGAATCAGCCGGCGGACGAGTGGTCCGGCAACCGACGGGCCATCTGGTCTTTTATCGTCAGGATGGACGGCGCATCCTGGCCACCGATCCTTCCGGTCATGCCCTGCATGAGAGCGCATGGGGGGTGGACCACCAGGGAAGGGTGTGCGCTTCTTCGCGCAAGGATCAAGCTGGATTGGGGGGCGTGGGTCGGGCTCAAACCATCCGGTCTCGTCAACGAAACCACCTTGAATCTCGCGACAAAGCCGGGATGGCAACGGCTGACAGCCGACGATCTGAGAGCCATGGCCGCGCAAGCGTTGCGGGTCCCGATCGAGGAAATACGCTGGTTTTACCGCGACGAAGATCTCGTGATCAGTCCGAACGGGACCGCGACGATCCGCCATCGCAAAGACGCCTGGTATGTCCTCGAAGATGGAGAGTTTGACGCGCGCGCGCTTCATGTCCTGCATGGGCGCGATGCGCTGGGAGTCAATCGATTTTCTTCCGGTGGTCGAGCTGTTCAAATCCTTATTGCCGGGTACCGGCTCCGCCGCGTTTGAATTCATCCGCGGCCTCTACGACGATCAGAATGCCGGCAAGGCCTCTCCGCCGCCGCTTCGGTATCGTGGAATTCCTGCCTATCCATCTGAAGCGGCCTTTCGCCTCTTCAAGAGTTGTTTCGTGCCTCAGGCGCCGCCCGGAAAGGATGCCCTATCCTTGTTCATGGATCCGACGAAGGCTCATCAGGTCGAGTGGTTGCCGTCAGCAACCCCGCCTCGCCGATACTTTGATCCCTCGGTTGGTTCCTGCCTCACACTACAGAGCGATAGGCTTGAAAAGGTGACCCTGGCTCAGGACTCCGCCGGCTTGCCTTACATGAATCCGAAGGGCAGAGCGTTTCCCATCTGTGATCGAGCCGCGAGGATTATCAACGGACAGGTCGTGCTGAGTGATCGCGAGCAGGATACGATTCTTGCCACGCCGTTGCCGCCAGGCTCCGGCGACGAGCCGGGTTCATCACTGCCGATCAGTCCGGTGGATTGGCGATCGGTGTTTGTCGAGGGCCTCCCGGCGATCTCGCCCGATCAGGCCTATGGGGCCGTATTGCTCTATCCGCAGGACGACACGACGATCGGGGAATTGGCCGCCCAGCCCTTTGTCGCCGATTACCTGCAAGATTTGGCCGAGCAGGATCGAGAGATCAGCAGCCTGCTTGCGCATGCGGACAAGGTGCTGATCGAAAATGCAGATGCGGTGATTGCCACGTGCATCTCATTCGATCGCCCTCGGAATTATACGGTCGGGGTGCGAGCACCGGCTTTTGCGCAAAAACAGGCGCAACAGCTCTGGAACACGTGTGCGCACCTGCAGCGCTGGGAGTGGCTCAAGCGGATTCAATTTGTTCCGGTCTCGAGTCGGCGGCAGCGTCAGTCTTCGGTCCCTGCTTTCGACGTGGCCTATTACTGGATTTCCAGTGGGATCCATCAGGATCGCATGCAGCTGAGCGGTGCCATCGAAGACCTGCGACGGGAGCTTGGTGCAGGAGCACATGCGTTTGTGACCGGCCCGGCGAATCTCCTGGAACACTGGCCGGCAGCCCGATTCCAGGTCCGGTGGCAGGAATCGGTAGAGCAGCTCCCAACGTTTCGCATGCATAAAACTATCTTGCCTCAGTCGCGACTCGAAGCCGGACTCACCCTCTTCCATGTTACGGCCATGTAAGCCGTGCGCCGATATTCCTTACGGGGTTGACAGTCTTTGTTTCACCCCAGTAAGATCAGGAAACCTTTAATGCTCATCCTGCGAGGTGAGCAAGGAGCGCATATGGGCCGCCGCTCTCTGGCGACAACCAACGACCTTCTCATCGATGCTGATGAGGAGGTTTTTTTATGTCCGAATTCCCGATAAAGGCTTCGATGCTACCCAACCGGCAGCAGGAGCGGCTCGTGATGGAGGCTGGCGACATGGCGCGCGCCATGACGAGGATTGCTCATGAAATCCTCGAACGGAACAAGGGCGTGAAGGACTTGGGACTGGTCGGTATCCGGACGGGTGGCGTGCACTTGGCCCATCGGCTTGTGCGGCGGATTCAGGATATCGAGGGCGTCACCGTTCCCATCGGCGAGTTGGACATCACGCTCTACCGTGACGACTTGTCGCTTACGGAAAGAGCAGCCGGTTCTTCGAAAGACGTCTGTGCCGTTCGACATATCGGGAAAAATCATCGTGCTGGTCGATGACGTGTTGTTTACGGGACGGACGATTCGCGCTGCCATGGATGGACTCATCGATCTCGGGCGTCCGGCGGAAATTCAGCTGGCGGTCCTGGTGGATCGAGGACACCGGCAATTGCCGATCAAGGCGACCTACATCGGCAAGAACATTCCGACGTCACGGGATGAGAACATTCAGGTCATGCTGGAAGAAGCGGGCGAGGATGACCGGGTCGTCATTCTCAAAGGCGTGAAGGAGATGGAGCGATGAGCCTGAAGCGAAAGGACCTCCTCAGCTTGGCGCCTCTATCGGCGGAGGAAATCAAGCTGATTCTCGAAACGGCTGACTCTTTCAAGGAAGTGACCGGACGGGAAATCAAGAAAGTGCCCGCCCTGCGGGGCCGAACGGTCGTGAATCTTTTTTTCGAGCCCAGTACGCGAACGAGGACATCCTTCGAGCTCGCGGCGAAGCGTTTGAGCGCCGACGTGATCAATTTTTCTCCGTCGTCGAGCAGCGTCGTGAAAGGTGAAACGCTGCTGGATACGGCGCGCAATATCGAAGCCATGCAGGCGGATATCATCGTGCTGCGGCATCCCTCGGCGGGCGCGGCCGAAGCACTGGCCCGCGGCGTCAAGAGTTCGGTGATCAACGCCGGGGACGGATGGCATGAACATCCCACGCAGGCCTTGCTGGATCTCTACACGATTCGCGAGCGGGGACTGTCGTTCGAGGGTCTTCGCGTTGCCATCGTCGGGGACGTGTCGCATAGCCGGGTCGCCCGCTCAAACATCCATGCGCTCTCAAGACTCGGCGCGGAAGTCCGTGTCGTCGGTCCTCCGACCATGATTCCGATGGGCATCGACAAGTTGGGTGCTAAGGCCTTCTACAACCTTGATGAAGCCCTCCGCGGCGTCCAGGTGATCATGATGTTGCGGCTGCAACTGGAACGGCAGGGACGTGCGCTGTTCCCGACGATTCGAGAATATGCGCGTCTGTACGGGCTGACGGCGGAACGAGTCAGATTGGCCGAACCAGGGGCCATTGTGATGCATCCTGGCCCGATTAACCGCGGTGTGGAAATCGCTCCGGAGGTTGCCGATAGCCTGTCCTCCGTGATTTTGGATCAGGTGGCCAATGGCGTGGCCGTACGGATGGGAATTCTCTACCTGATGTCAGGGGCCAACTAGATAGATGAAGGACTTGTGACATGCAGGGTGCAAGGGATCTACACCACATGGCGGTTGTGATTGAAGGCGGACATATCATCGACCCGGGACGGTACAATGCCATCGGCGACCTCCTCATCGAGGAGGGCAAAATCGTGGGGGTGGGGCGGGAGGTGAAAGCTCCGCCTGGCGCGACGAGACTCTCTGCCAAAGGGCGCCTTGTCGTCCCAGGATTCGTCGACCTGCACGTCCATTTTCGTGAGCCAGGCTTTGAGTACAAAGAGACGATACAGAGCGGCGCGGCATCGGCGGTAGCGGGCGGATTCACCACAGTCTGTTGCATGCCTAATACGAACCCGGTGAACGACAATCAAGCCATTACCGAATTCATGCTGGAACGCGCGCGTGCTGCACGCCTGGCGAACGTGTTGCCGATCGGAGCAATCACAAAAGGTTCGGAGGGGAAGGAATTGGCCGAAATCGGCGATCTCCGCCGGGCCGGCTGTGTGGCCATCTCTGACGACGGGAAGCCGGTGATGAATAGCCTCGTGATGCGCAGAGCGATGGAGTATGCCCTGGCATTCGACATCCCGGTGATCGATCATTGCGAAGATCTGCATCTTGCTGAAGGCGGGTGCATGAATGAAGGGGTGATCTCTACCGAACTGGGCCTCCCCGGCATTCCGGCAGCGGCTGAAGACGTGATGGTGGCACGCAACGTGTCGTTGGCCGAGTTGACCGGCGCTCGCTTGCATCTGGCGCATATCAGCACCGCCGGATCCGTGCGTATGGTCCGCGAGGCGAAATCCAGGGGAATTAGGGTCACGGCGGAGGCCTGCCCGCACCACTTCATCTTGACCGAGGAGGTCGTTCGCGGATTCAACACGCTGGCAAAAATGAATCCGCCGCTCCGGACCTGGCAGGACGTACAGGCCATCAAGGATGGGTTGCGCGACGGCACGATCGACGTGATTGCAACCGATCATGCGCCGCACGCGACACAGGAGAAGCAGCAGGGATTCACCGAAGCCCCTTTCGGCATCGTTGGATTGGAGACAGCCCTGCCGCTTACGCTGGCACTCGTCGAGGAAGGCATTCTCTCGCTCGAGTCGGCAATCGAAAAATTGAGCACTGCGCCGGCCAGGGTGTTCAGCCTTGCCAAAGGGACGTTGCAGGCGGGAGCGGATGCGGATATCGCCATCATCGACCCGCAGGCGCAGTGGGAAGTTGACCCGGGCAAATTCCGCTCGAAGAGCCGCAATACTCCATTCGCCGGTTGGAAAGTTAAAGGACTCGTCATGACGACCATCGTGGGGGGCCGCGTCGTGTTTGAAGCAGCGGGGTCGGCGTGAGGGTGCACTGCGGATGGGGCTTGGTCTGTGCGCTCAGTGTTGAGTATCTTGCCTTAGGCGTCTGGGTGGGCGGATTGATCGTATTGGTCGGCGCGGTGATTCCCGCGGTCTTCAATACCTTCGGCGGGCAGGATTCGGGCGGCTTCTTTCTCACAAGAGCGTTTGAAGGATATAACCGATTGGTCGTTGTCGCGTTCATCATCCTGGTCTCCGCGATGGGGTATCGGCGATGGCAAGGCGCGCCGGTCGCGACAGTGGGCCGTGGAGAATGGGTGCTCTTGAGCATCATGGGCGCAATTGCGGGGTTGATTATTCTCGTGCTGCATCCTCACGCGGCGGCATTGCAAGCACAGGCGTTTGCCCTCAAGGATGAACAGGCAAGAAAGGCCGCGTTCGAGGCGTTCTTTCGGTTTCATATGCCGATTCGGTCGCTGTATGTCGTGAATGTGGTGTTGGGCATCTGGTTGCTGGCGCTCAAAGCGAAACGATCGATCGAGCAAGAAAGGATAGCGGCGTGAAACCGGCGCTGTTAGCACTGGCGGACGGGAAGGTGTTCGAAGGCCGCGCACTCGGATTTGAAGGCGAGACGGTCGGCGAAGTGGTCTTTAACACGGCCATGACCGGGTATCAGGAAGTACTCACCGATCCCTCTTATAAAGGACAGATCATCACCATGACCTGTCCGCACATCGGCAATTATGGGGTGACGCCGGAGGATGCCGAGTCGAAACGCATTTGGGCGGAAGGGTTTATCGTGAAAGAGGCGAGCAAAGGGGCGAGCAACTGGCGCAGCCGGCAAGGGCTTCAGGACTACTTGCAAACGGCAAAGCTTGTGGGCATTGAAGGTCTCGACACCCGAGCCCTGACCCGGCATTTGCGTGAGCATGGCTCGCAGCAGGGACTGATTACCCATATTGAAGGCAACGCCGAGCGGGCGGTAGAGAAAGCTCGGCAGGCGCCTGATATCATCGGACGGGATTTGGCAGCCGAGGTTACCTGTCAGAAGAGGTATCGCTGGACCGATGGATCCGGCGAATGGATCCCGGCGTTCCATGGCAGCCTGGCGGCTTCCAAACACCGGTGGAAGGTCGTCGCCTATGATTTCGGAGTAAAGCAAAACATCTTGCGTCGGCTGGTTGATGTCGGCTGCGACGTGCACGTGGTTCCGGCCTCAACGACGGCAGAAGAGGTAGAGGCTCTCGCGCCGGACGGTGTCTTTCTGTCAAACGGCCCTGGCGATCCTGAAGGCGTGGGCTATGCTATTAAAGCGATGCGCCAGTTGATCGGGCGTCGGCCCATTTTCGGCATCTGCCTGGGACACCAGATCCTCGGCTTGGCGCTGGGGTTCAAGACCTACAAATTGAAATTCGGCCACCATGGAGCCAATCATCCTGTGATCAATCTCACAACCAAACAAGTCGAGATCACCTCGCAGAACCACAATTTTGCCGTGCAGGTTCCGGAGCTGCCGGAAGCCATTCCCGAGCGTCCTCCACTCCTCGACAGCGACTTTGGCCGGGTGGCGGTGACACACATGAGTTTGAACGACCGGTCAATTGAAGGGCTGGCCTGCTTGGATCGGCCGGTCTTTTCGGTACAATATCATCCCGAAGCGTCTCCGGGGCCTCATGATTCGGCCTATCTGTTTACCGAATTCGTCCAGCTAATGGAGAAGTCGCATGGATAAGATACAGCGCATGGTCCTTTGGGTTTTTCGTCCTGCTCTCGGTCTTGATGCAACAAGGATGCGTCACGGTCAATCTGTTGGAGCCACCCGGGCCAGTGCAAGAGGTGCAGCTTAGCGGGTCCGGCGACAGCAAAGTGTTGCTCCTGGATTTGTCCGGGGTCATCAGTTCACAAGAGAAGGAGGGATGGCTGCCGCAGCCGAATCTCCTGGCGACGTTCAAGGAAGAGCTGACCAAGGCATCAAAAGACGAGAAGATCAAGGCGGTGGTGCTGCGAATCAACAGCCCCGGCGGCACCGTGAATGCGTCCGATATTCTGTATCATGAGCTCAAGACGTTTAAGGAAAATAGGAAAATTCCGGTCGTTGCCTCCATGATGGATGTCGCGGCGTCCGGCGGCTACTACCTGGCGATGGCGACCGACGCCATCCTGGTGCATCCCTCAACGGTTACCGGCAGCATTGGCGTGATCATGCTGACCGTGAATGCCAAGGGCCTGTTGGAAAAGGTCGGCGTCGAAGCCAATGCCATTACCTCGGGGCCCCGTAAGGACATGGGGTCTCCTTTCCGATCGATGACGGCAGACGAAAAAGAAATTTTCCAAGGGGTCATCGATTCGTTCTACCAACGGTTCTTGACAGTCGTGCAAGCGGGGCGTCCTCAACTCTCAGCCGAGCAGATCAAAAAGCTTGCGGATGGGCGCATCTATTCCGGTGATCAGGCCAAAGCGGCAGGTTTGGTCGATGACATCGGGTATCTCGATGAAGCGATCGACTTGGCCAAGAAAAATGCCGGTGTGACAGAAGCCCGTGTCGTCACGTACCGCCGGCACGGCGAATACCAAAACAATATCTATTCACGAGTGTTTGGAACCGGGAACGGGCTAAGCGGTTTGGCCAGCATGGATCTCTTGTCGATCGTTCGCGGTGGAAGCCCACAGTTCATGTACCTGTGGATGCCGTAGGAGTGACATGGCCTTGGTGGCAAAGGATACACACCGGTCGGATTCCGACTCGCTGTCACGAGTCCTGGCGGCGCCGGTCGGACGCCGAGCCATGCTGGCATGGGGCGCACGTGGTGTGCTCGGGTTGTGGACGGCGCTGGGAACAGGAAGTGCGTTTGCGGTCGTCAGCGCGCTCTCCGGGTGTTATCGCGCCCCGGGCACGGCACGCGATCAGCTAATTTTCTTTTCGGAAGAAAAGGAGCTGGAGTTTGGCCTCAGCGCGTACCGGGAAGTGTTGCGGCAGGCACGCTTGAGCGAAAGCGCGGAGATCAACGAACAGATTCAGCGTGTAGGCCGAAAAATTGCCGACGTCGCGAACAAGCCGGAGTATCAGTGGGAGTTTGCCGTCATTGAGGACGACAAGATGGTGAATGCCTTCTGTCTGCCCGGGGGAAAAGTCGCCGTCTTCACCGGCATTCTGAAACACACGAAGACCGACGCTGGATTGGCGACCGTGATGGGGCATGAAATCGCTCATGCTTTGCAGCGGCACGGGGTAGAACGAATGAGCCGAAGCATCATCGATCAGATCGCCCAATTGGGCGCGATTGGTGCAGCGGCTGCAGGTCATTCGGGTGGAGGCGCCATTCAAGGATTGCTGGGTGCCTATGGTGTGAACGTCTCGCTGCCGTTCAACCGAAAACAGGAGTCGGAAGCCGACTACATCGGTCTGCGATTGATGTCCCAAGCCGGGTATGATCCTCGTGAAGCGGTCCCCTTCTGGGAACGCATGAGCGGCTGCCCGCGGCAGATGATCGACAAGTTGTGTTTCCGGTCGCAACATGCGATCCCTGAATTTCTCTCGACCCACCCATCGGATGTCACCCGCATCAACCAATTGGAGGCGTGGTTACCGGAAGCGATGCGGTATTATCACGGAGCGGGAGGAGAGCCTGCACCGGCTCCCGCCCCCTACAAGCCGGCTATCGGGCCATTGCCTCAGGCCAGTTAGTTCATGCCGAAACGCACTGATATCAAAAGCATCCTGCTGATCGGATCAGGGCCCATCGTCATCGGGCAGGCCTGCGAATTCGACTATTCCGGGACTCAGGCGTGCAAAGCGCTCAAGGAAGAAGGCTACCGGGTGGTGCTCATCAACAGCAATCCCGCGACCATCATGACGGATCCGGAATTCGCGGACCGGACGTACGTCGAACCGATTACGCTGGATGTCGTCGAAAAAGTCATCGAACGTGAACGTCCGGATGCGCTGCTTCCGACCATGGGAGGGCAAACGGCGCTCAATACGACGATGGGGTTGGTGAAGCGCGGGACGCTGGATAAGTATCGAGTGGCCTTAATCGGAGCTTCGGCGGACGCCATTCACAAGGCTGAGGATCGAGACGCCTTTA
>CAWCEG010000041.1:0-11602 GCA_963794505.1 uncultured Nitrospiraceae bacterium | reverse complement strand
GTGCTCGTCGACCGGACGATGACTTTGAGCGCACGCCGAGTCAGCGGATCATGAAGCATCGACTGCCAGCAACGCTGGATGGAGCGTGGGACCGCATGGCCGGCTACCACAAGCGCGCCATGCCAGAGAGTGCATCGTGAAAAGCAGGGGAGGCGGCCCCGCATACAACGGCCGCATATCAAGAGGAGTCTGTGCGCATGAAAGCTGCGGTGCTTCACGCTTACAATGAGGACATGGTCATTCAGGATGTTGCGATTGCTGATCCGAAGGACCGTGAGGTGCTGGTTCGCATTGCGGCAACCGGCGTGTGTCATAGCGATCTGAGTGCGTCCAAGGGCAAGTCGCGGGCAAAGCTGCCGCTCATCCTCGGCCACGAGGCCTCGGGTGTCGTGGAGCGCAGTCGGCTCCGCGGTGTCCAAGGTACGGGTGGGCGATCGCGTGATTCTTTCATGGGCACCAAACTGCGGTCAGTGTTTCTACTGCCAAAAAAGGTTCCCGACTCTTTGCGACGTGTACGGCTTTGCGGCCGGGCGCGGTGGCCTTTGGGACGGGACGAGCCGGCTTGAGGCACAATCGGGCAGCATTCATCATTACTCCTGCGTATCCAGTTTCGCCGAGTATGCGGTCGTTCCGGAGACGGGTTGCCTACCAATCGGCGCAGATATTCCCTTCGAGGTCGCCGCACTCGTCGGATGCGCTGTGACAACCGGATTCGGTGCCGTGGTCAACGACGCTCGGGTTGAACCAGGCGATACGGTTGGCGTGATTGGCGTCGGCGGCGTCGGCATCAATGCAATCCAGGCGGCCGCCCTGTCCGGAGCAGAGATGATCGTTGCCATCGACATTAACGGTGACAAGGAGGGAGTTGCCCGTTCGTTTGGTGCAACCCATTTTCTCAACCCGAACGCGTGCGACGTGACCGACGCTATCAAGTCCCTCAACCGCGGCCGGGGTGCCGACAGCGTGATAGAATGTACCGGCCGCCCTACCGCCATTTCGGCCGCCTATGACTGCATTCGTCCCGGTGGAATTGTTGTTTCGGTTGGCATCGCGGGACGGGAGGAAATGGTGGCTCTGCCTGCATCCACGCTTCCCAATACCCAGAAGCGCGTCGCCGGCAGCAACTACGGCGGCGGTGTTCCCGAGCGGGACTTCGATCGCATCCTGGGTCTGTATCGTGCTGGGAAGTTCGACATCGATCGCCAGATCGGCAAACGCATCGCGCTCGAACAGATCAACGACGCCTTTCGTTGGCTGGAGCAAGGCGTACTCGCACGCACTCTCGTGTGTTTCGACCACTGAGCCAGCCACAGCCATTTGAAATGAGGTAGACCGTGTATCCCAACACTTCCCTGCTGATCGGCGGCAAATGGACCGATGCCGCGAATGGGGCGACGCTTCCCGTCATGAACCCGGCGACTGGGCTGGAAATCGGGCGGGTTGCCCATGCCTCCAAGGAAGACCTGGATCAGGCCCTGGAACATGTGGCCTCAGCATTTGCGGTTTGGCGCAAGACAACGGCACGCGAGCGCGCAAGGCTCCTTCATGCGGCAGCTGACAATCTGAGAGCCCGCGTTGAGGCAATTGCGCCAATCCTGACAATGGAACAGGGAAAGCCGCTTGCGGAGGCCCGATCGGAGCTGACCAACGCCAGTGATGTAATCCGGTGGTTTGCCGAGGAAGGCATCCGCGCCTACGGGCGCCTGATCCCACCACGCAATCCCGATACCTACCAGATGGTTGTCAAGGAGCCGGTCGGCCCTGTCGCGGCGTTCACACCCTGGAACTACCCAGTGGCGCAGGCCATCCGAAAAATGTCCGCGGCACTCGCGGCGGGCTGTACGGTCATCCTCAAGGCCGCCGAGGAAGCTCCTGCATCATGCGCGGCGATGGTCAAGGCCTTTACCGATGCGGGCTTCCCTGATGGGGCCATCAACCTTGTCTACGGCAACCCTGCGGAGATTTCCGAGTATCTGATCCCGCATCCGACAATCCGCAAGGTCTCGTTCACAGGCTCAACTCCAGTTGGAAAACAGCTGACGGCTCTCGCAGGTCAGCACATGAAGCGTGTCACGATGGAGCTTGGCGGCCATGCGCCAGCCATTGTGTGTGCTGACGCAGACCCTGAATCGTCTGTCTCGATGCTCGCGGCGCACAAGTTCCACAATGCCGGGCAGGTCTGCATTGCGCCGACACGTTTGCTGGTCGAGGAGCCAGTGTTCGACGGATTTGTGGGAGGCTTCGTCGCCGCAGCCAAATCGGTTGAGGTCGGAGATGGGCTCCTCCCACAAACACAAATGGGCCCTCTTGCCAATGCACGGCGCATCGATGCAATGGAGCGGTTGATCGGGGATGCCGTTGACAAAGGCGGGAGGCTGCTCACGGGCGGTAGGCGGATTGGGAACAAAGGCAACTTTTTCGAGCCGACAGTTCTGACCGACGTGCCGCCGAGCGCAGCGATCATGAATGAGGAGCCGTTCGGCCCTGTTGCCGTCATCAATCGTTTCCGCGGGCTCGATGAGGCGATCGCCGAGGCCAACCGGCTGTCATTCGGTCTTGCAGCCTATGCCTTCACCCGCTCGCAGCGGACCGCTGCGCTGCTGGCGGCCGAAGTCGAGACCGGGATGATATCAATCAATGAATACGGCTTGGCCTATCCCGAGGTGCCGTTCAACGGCGTCAAGGACTCGGGCTATGGTTCCGAGGGGGGCACCGAGGCGCTCGAGACCTATCAGAACATCAAATTCGTTTCACAAACGCATCGATGACGCTGAAATTCACTCTCCGTGAAATATTGACAAAACAGTTTCACGAAGATGAGACTGTTCCCATAGGCTGCCACAAGGGATGACCAACCGGTGTCGGAACAAATCAGTTACACTATTCCGCAGCGCTCGCCGCTCTACCAGGCGCCGCCCTTCGACTATAAGGCGTTCACCAAGGTAAGCGTCTTCTGTCGCGTTGAAGAGGCGGCCATTCGGAAAGCGCTGCCGAAGTCCTTTGACGTCCGGGGAGACGTCATTGAATTTTTCATCATGGACGTTCCGGAGGGAGGCTCCCTCGGCTCCTACGCCGAGGGCGGCATCGTCGTTCCGATGTCGTACCAGGGCCGCCCTGGCGGGCATGTCCTGTATGAAATCGTCACCAATGATGACTCCATGGCCGTCGGGCGGGAAGTCTGGGGCTATCCCAAGAAGATGGGCGAGGTCGAATGGACAGCTGACGATACATCAGTCAAAGCCAAGCTGTCGCGGCGCAATGTCTCTCTCATCGAAATCGACTTCAAGGCCGGCGGGGCTGCGTTCGAAAAGCCGCTGCTTCAGCCCCGCTTTCAAACTCGGGTGATCCCATCCCCCGAGTCAAGCGACGTGACCACCCAGATCATTGAGAACACACTGGGGCAGGCATCGACGATCAGGCATGTCATCGGTACTGCGGACCTCAAGATCGGGGGTAGCTCCAGCGATCCCTTCTCCGACTTCGAGGTGCTGGAGGTGGTAGGGGCCGAGATGACGGTCGCTAATTTCCTGTTGGCGTTCGGCAAGATCGTTGGCTGACAATCCGCTTGGTGGGCCGCGCCAGCCCGCCAAGCCACCCGTTGGAGCACCCTTCATGATCCAGAAGCCGACTCCGGAAAGGATGTTTCGATTGGATGGCCAGCGGGCCTTCATCACCGGTGGCGCTGGAGGAATAGGTCGGGCAGCGGCCCTGATGTTTGCCGCGTTCGGAGCAAGTGTGGCTGTTCTCGACCTCGACAACATGGCTGCCGCCGGCGTTGCCGATCAGGTGGCCGCAAACGGTGGTGTCGCTCGCGCGTACCCGTTGGATGTCACAGATCAGAGCCAGGTTGAACGGGTCTTCGCCCAGGCGGAAGTCGATCTCGGCGGCTTTGACGTGCTGATCAACAATGCTGGCATCTCAGTCCGGGAGGCCACTATCGATCTGTCTGTCGACGACTGGAACAAGGTCGTGGCCGTCAATCTCACCGGCATGTTCCTGTGCTCCCGCACCGCCGCGCGCTCCTGGCTCGCGCGAGCCACACCGGGCGTAATCGTGAATACAGCCTCCATCATGAGCTTTTCAGGAGGCGGTCTTCATCCCAACATCTCCTATCAGTCCACCAAGGCTGCGGTCGTCAATCTGACCCGGACCATGGCCGTAGAATGGGCCGGCGCGGGAATTCGCGTCAATGCGGTCGCGCCGACATGGGTGCGAACCCCGCTGATCGATCATTTGATGGCAGATCCTGCTCAGATGGAGAAAATCTTCGACCTGACACCCATGCGACGTCTGGCGGAGCCGGAAGAGGTCGCGTCCGCCATGGTGTTCCTCGCGAGTTCAGCCGCCTCCATGACAACGGGACATGTCCTTGCTGTCGATGGAGGCTACCTCGCACGTTAGGAAGAACCCAAAGGGGATAGAAAAGGAGGGCTGAAGCGCGGCTTCAGGGACTTGCTGCATACCATCAGCTGTGTGAAATTTGAACATGGAAAGTTCACCTCGATGTGAGCCCGTTCAGCTCCGAAAGAGAGCGCCACAGACCGGAACGACTGAAATCGGAACCAGAGAGGATAGAACATGAAGCGAAGCACCATCTTATCCACCCTCGCCATCGCCTTGATGAGCGCGGTTTCGCCTGTCGCCGCAGCCGACATCGTCTTCGGGGGAAGTGCACCCATGTCTGGGGCACAGGCGGAGTTTGGCCAGTCCCAGATCGACGGAGCGCAGCTGTTTTTTGATCAGCTCAACGAGAAGGGCGGGATTAAGGGCAACAAGATCGTTTTCAGGCCCCTCGACGACCGCGCCGATCCCCGTCAAGGCACACTGGTTGCGCAGCAGTTCTGCGACGCACCCGAGGTGATCGGTGTGATCGGCCACATGAACAGCGGCGTCACTCTGCCGGCCCTGGATATCTACTCCGCGTGCGAGATGCCACAGGTCGTGCCCGCGACCAACCCCAAGCTGATGGAGATGGGTTACAAGACGGTGGTCCGTCCCGTTGCGAACGATTTTAAGCAGGGAGCACTGCCAGCCAAACACGTCTCAGGCAAGCTGGGACTGAAGAACGCTGTCCTGGTTCACGACAAGACCGTCTTTGGCCAGGGTATCGCAGGCGTGTTCAAGGAAAACTTTGAGAAAGGCGGAGGCAAGATCGCGGGAACTTTTGGCGTAAATCCCGATGATGTTGATTTCTCGGCCCTGATCGCCGGCATCAAACGCGAAAATCCCGACGTCATCTATATGGGCGCGGGCATGCCTCAGCTTGCGTTGTTCCTCAAACAGATGCGCGAGCAACAGGTGAATGCTCAGTTCATCGGTCCGGACATCGGCTTTACGGTGGATCTGATCAAGCAGGCAAGCCCCGCCTTCGCGGAAGGCGCCTTGTTGACCTTCCAGCTCCCTCCGTACGATTCCTCTCCCGAGTTGGTTGACTTCACCAACCGTCATCAGGCGCGCTTTGGCCGTCCGCCCGGACCCTATGCGGCCCTTGGTTATGTCAACGCGCAGGTCATCGCTGCCGCCGCTGAAAAGGCCAAGACCTTTGACCGGGACGGAGTACTGGCCGAGCTGCACGGCGTGAAGGCTAACACCCTGCTCGGTCCCGTTGCGTTTGACGAGAAGGGCGAGAACGTCACCGCGCCGGTATATCTCTATGTCGTCAAGAACGGAAAGTTCGAACTCGTCAAGGAATAACCCGATCGCAGCGACACAACGAGCGGGGCCGATGGCGTCACATCGGCCCCCGACTGAAGGGGGTATTCCTTGCTCGACTATTTGCTACAGCAGGTGATTTTCGCGCTCGCGATCGGCGCGATCTACGGCTTGATCGCCCTCGGCTACACCATGGTCTATGGTGTGATGCGCCTGATCAACTTCGCGCATGGCGAGTTCTTCATGCTTGGCCCGTATCTTTTTACCTTTACCACGGCTGCGCTTCTCGCCGTTGGCGGTCTGCCGCCCCTGGTCGATACAATTGCGGCAATTGTTGTCAGCTTTGTCGCCATTGGTGTTCTCGGGATCGCGGTCGAGCGCTTTGCCTACCGCCCGCTTCGTGCCTACGGGCGGTTGGCACCGATGCTCAGTGCCTTGGGCATGTCGATCGTCCTGCAGAATGCCGTACGTGTGACTGTCGGTCCGCAGCCAGTACACTTTCCTGCCATTGTGCCGAACAGTCCCATTGAGATGCTGGGTGGCATGGTCACGACAACACAGCTCGGCATTCTCGCTGCAGCGGTTGTACTCATGGCCGGTCTCACGGCCTTCGTCAACGGAACCCGGATCGGCATATGGATCCGCGCAGCGTCAGAGAGCTGGACCACGTCCAGTCTGCTCGGAATCCGTGTCAATCGGGCCGTCAGCCTGATCTTTTTCATTGGCCCCGGTCTCGGCGCGATGGCCGGGATCATGTATGCCTCCTACTACGGGATTATGCAGCCCACCATGGGATCTGCCGTTGGCCTTAAGGCATTCACTGCGGCCATTCTAGGCGGCATCGGGTCGATTCCCGGTGCCATGCTCGGCGGGTTTTTGCTCGGGGCCATTGAGGTCTTCGGAACCGCGTTTCTTCCGATTGTGTCTGGCGGTGCGGTCGGCACAGAGTACCGCGACGTATTTGCGTTCGCCGTGCTTATTCTGGTGCTTCTGTTCAAGCCGGCCGGGCTCCTTGGAGAGACTGTGACGGAAGAAACCGTCGTTGCGAAAAAGGATTACTGAACTGATGGCAAAATCGGTTTTCTTGAGACGCACCGGGCTGATCGTGACCCTCCTTGTCTGTGTTGCTCTACTGGTGAAGGTACCGGCACTGCCACCATACTATGTCAGGGTGGCGGACAGCATTCTGATCTACATCATCCTTGCCGTAGGGTTGAACATTGTGGTCGGCTACGCTGGCCTGCTGGATCTGGGATTTATCGCCTTCTATGCCGTAGGCGCCTATACCTATGCGTTCCTTGCGAGCGGACAGTTCGACATTCATCTGCCGTTTCTGGTCATCCTTTTTATCGGGGCTGGCACTGGAGCTCTCGCAGGAATTTTACTCGGCTTTCCGGTCTTGAAACTTCGTGGGGACTATCTCGCAATCGTTACACTCAGTTTCGGCGAGATCATCCGCATCCTCATCAACAATGCCGATGACCTGACCAATGGCCCCCAGGGCATTGCGGCACTCGATCGCGCAAGGATCTTCGGCCTTCCACTGATCAGCCCAACGAATTTCTACTTCCTTCTGTTAATCCTGACGATCGTTGTCTGCGGTGCTGTTTATTTCATGGAGCGCTCAATCCTGGGAAAAGCCTGGAGAGCCCTAAGGGAGGACCAGGACGCCACCCGCGGGTTAGGGATCAACACGACGGGCCTTAAACTGGCGGCCTTTGCCATCAGCGCGGCCATCGGTGGCGCCACCGGTGTGATTTTCTCCGCCTTCCAGCGATTTGTCAGTCCCGAAAGCTTCACCTTCCAGGAATCGCTGCTGGTCGTTCTTATCATTATCATCGGCGGCGTCGGGAACATTGTCGGGATCGCGGCCGGCGCGATTCTCCTCATCATCCTGCCTGAGGTCCTTCACTTCGCCGCGCAGTACCGTCTCCTGATCTACGGGCTGGTTCTCGTTGCTGTGATTATCCTGCGGCCCAACGGTCTCATTCCGCCTGCATTTAACCTTGGCCACGTCATTCGGAAGATCCAAGCACTATGGCTCTCACCCTCGAACACGTAAGCAAGCGCTTTGGATCACTTGTTGCGATCAAGGATCTGTCTCTCACATTTGAGCGCGGAGCGATCTACTCGATCATCGGCCCGAACGGTGCCGGCAAGTCGACCGTTGTGAACATGGTCGCTGGGTCCTATACCGTGACCTCTGGAGTGATCCGGCTTGACTCGCATGTGGTGAGCAGCCTTGCAAAGCATCAGATTGCCAGGCTCGGGATTTCTCGGACGTATCAGAACCTGCGCCTGTTCGACGGCATGTCGGTCCTGGAAAACCTGGAAGTGTGCTTCTTCACAGACTCGCTGCCAGGACTATTTCGTCGTGGCGGTCATCGCATGACGAAGGTTGAACGCCTCAAGCGGTGCCATGCGTGTCTCCATGACTTCAATCTCGCGGATGTTGCGGAGAACCTTGCGGGTGATTTGCCGTACGGACGCCAAAAAGTTCTCGAGCTGGCGCGGGCCTTCGTCACCGATGCTCCGGTCGTCCTGCTTGATGAGCCTGCCGCTGGGCTGAATCATACGGAAACGAAGGAGATGGCTCGGCGCATTGCCAGCCTGAAGCGCAGCGATCGCGCCATCATTCTTGTCGAGCATGACATGGATCTTGTCATGTCAATTTCCGATCGGGTCGATGTGCTCAACCACGGTGAACTGCTCTATTCCGGATCACCGGATGCGGTTCGGCGCAACGAAAAGGTGCAGGAGGCTTATCTTGGAACAGCTGCGGAACTCGACATCGTCCGAAAGCTTACTGAAGGTCGGCGGGCTTCAGGCGGGATACGGGCACACGCAGGTGTTGTTCGGCATTGATCTGGAAGTCCAGGCAGGCGAGATCATTACCATCATTGGTGCGAACGGCGCTGGCAAAACGACTACGCTGCGTTCGATCTCAGGACTGACCCGCATTTTTGGCGGGACACTCACGTTCAAGGGCAAGTCCATCAAGGGCATGGCACCGGAGGAGGTCACGCGCCTTGGTCTGGCCCACTGTCCGGAAGGCAGGCAGATTCTGCAGCGCCTGACGGTCGAGGAGAACCTCATCGCCGGCTACCTGCCGGAGCGGGGACAGTCGTTCGACGCGATCCGATCGGATGTGTTCGCGATGTTTCCTGTTCTCAAGGAACGGCGCAACAGCCTCGCAAGCCGCATGAGTGGGGGACAGCAGCAGATGCTGGCTATCGGCCGTTCCTTGATGGCCTCTCCCGAACTGTTGATGCTCGACGAGCCATCGCTTGGCCTAGCCCCAAAGCTCATCAATCAGATCTTCGAGATCATCATCAGCCTGTCCAATGCTGGAATCAGCCTGATCGTCGTCGAGCAAAATGCCTCTGTCGCACTGGAGATCGCCGACTACGCCTACGTGTTCGACGCAGGCCGGTGCTCGGCTGAGGGAGGCGCTCGAAATGTTCTCAACGATCCCGGTTTGAAGGAAGCCTATCTTGGCGCCTGATTCTTTTCAGACTTCGCCTCATGACGATCGGGCTTTAGAACCAGAAGCGGAGCGTCAGGAGCAGGAATGACGCACCTGACACTGTCCTCCGTCTCAGCTGACCACGTCTGTTCATCGAGCGAGTTCACGGGGAAAGTTGCCCTTGTCACCAGCGGCGCATCGGGCATCGGGGCGGCTATCGCGCGATGTTTGTGCGCTGCGGGTGCGACGACACTGCTTGTCGACCGAGATCTAGCGGCCGCCTCCCGCACCGCAGCGGAGATTTCGGCTGACGGTGGCAAGGCGCTACCTATCGCGGCAGATGTTTCTGTGATCCAGATTCCATGGCCCGTGCTGTCGAGGCCTGCCGTTCTCTGGGTGGAGAACTGCACTTTGCCGTCAACAATGCTGGCGTCGATCTGCCACGCTGCCGGGCAGGGGATTATCCGATCGAGTGTCTTGTACGCCATGGCGGGCTATGAAATCCCGAGCATACTGCAGTCGGGCGGAGGCGCGATCATGAATGTCGCTTCTGTCATGGGGCACCGCGGCATCGCAGGACAGCCCGCCTATACGGCTGCAAAACATGGAGTGGTCGGCCTGACAAAGGCGGCGGCACTCGACTATGCTGGGCAAAAGCTCCGGATCAACGCTGTTGCCCTTGGGTTCATCGAAACCCCGCTTTTGAGGCATTTGTCACCGGTGGCCAGAGCAGGAGGCCGTTGCGCGGCACCCGATTGGCCGACTGGGGCAGGCGGATGAGATTGCTGAGGTCATCCTCTTTCTTCTGTCAGACAGGGCATCGTTCGTCACCGGTGCCTGTTACGAGGCTGATGGAGGGTTCTTAGCAGGATAGATAGGCGGGAAAAGCTGGTGAACAGAGCTGGCTCGGGAAATTTGCACAGTGGGATAAGTGGAGTTTCTGCCTGAGGGCGGCCAGAATGGCTGCCAGACAGGAGAAATGATGAGCAAGAGACCCCGCCGGAACCACTCTCCGGCTTTCAAGGCCAAAGTGGCCCTGGCCGCCGTCAAGGGCGACAAGACCCTCGCCGAGCTGGCGCAACAGTTCGATGTCCACCCGAACCAGATCACCCAGTGGAAGGCACAGTTGCTGGATGGCGCGGCTGGGGTGTTCGGGTCCGAGCCCAAGGCCGGATCGGCAAGCCCGCCAGTGGACGTGAAGACGCTGCATGCCAAGATCGGCGAGTTGACCCTGGTCAACGATTTTTTGGAAAGCGCGCTCGGCAAAGCCGGACTGTTACCGAGCGCAAAGCGATGATCGACCGCTCTCATGCCCTGCCGCTCGCCCGGCAGGCTGGGGCGCTCGGGGTCAGCCGGAGCAGCCTCTATTATGCACCTCGGCCGGTCTCTGCGGCTGATCTGGCCCTGATGCGGCGCATGGATGAACTGCATCTCGACTATCCGTTTGCAGGCAGCCGGATGCTGCGCGACCTGCTGGTCGGCCGAGGGCTTCAAGGTTGGACGCCTTCATGTTGCCACCCTGATGAAGCGCATGGGCATCGAGGCGCTGTATCGTAGGCCCAACACGTCAAAGCCAGCGCCAGGGCACAAGATCTATCCCTACCTGCTGGGCAAGCTGCCGGTGACGCGTCCCAACCAGGTGTGGGCGATGGATATCACCTACATCCCTATGGCAAGGGGCTTTGTCTATCTCGCTGCGGTCGTTGACTGGTTCAGTCGGCGCGTCCTCTCTTGGCGGCTGTCGATTACCATGGAGGCGGCCTTCTGCATCGAGGCGCTGGAAGAAGCCCTGGCCCGCTACGGCAATCCTGAGATCTTCAACACCGATCAAGGCAGCCAGTTCACCAGTCACGACTTCACCAGCGTGCTGCTCAAGAATGACATCGCGATCAGCATGGACGGCAAGGGCGCCTGGCGGGACAATGTCTTTGTCGAGCGGCTCTGGCGGAGCATCAAATACGAGGAGGTGTATCTGAGGGCCTACGACAGTGTCGCTGAGGCCCGCGCTTCGATTGGCCGATATCTGACCTTTTACAATGGCCGGAGGCCTCATTCGAGCCTTGACCGGAGGACACCCGATCAGGCCTACTTCAACCCGCTGCCGCAACTCGCGGCAGCGTAACCCCGGCAGACGCTCCACTTATCCGAGCCGAAAACGCTGTTCAAACAAACCGAGCCACCTCACGTCACGACCCATGCGCAAGATCTTCGCGCTGGAGGATTTGGAACCAGCAGCGCGACACCTGCTGCCGCAATCAATCTTCGGCTATGTCGCGGGGGGCGCAGAAACGAACGTGTCGCTCGCCGACAATCGCCGCGTATTGGGACGAGATACAGGTCCTCCCGCGCATGTTGGTGGGGGTCGCAGGCCGGACGCTCGGTTGTCGCCCTGATGGGGCAGGATTACTCCCTACCTTTCGGTATTGCGCCGATGGGCGTCTGCGCCTTGACAGGGTACCGGGGTGACCCGTCCCTGGCCAGATC
>CAWCEG010000040.1:0-4419 GCA_963794505.1 uncultured Nitrospiraceae bacterium | reverse complement strand
GTTGTAGATAAGTCATTGATGATGGAACGATAGCTTCATCCCTCCGCGCTGGGCTCCGGTACGTAGCGGCTACCGGCAGCGACGTCGTGGCTCCCGTCCAGCACCGGGGCTACCAAAGCAGGCGACCGCTCAGGCGGGTAGCTCAAATCGGCATCCATCACAACGATGACATCGCTCCGCGCAAGCGCCATCCCGGCCAGAATCGATCCCGTCAGATCCGGCTTTTCCCGCTGGTCATGCATCGATTTAAATTCCGCCACTACCATAGCGTTTGCTAAAAATTGATTGGAGCTTACTGACAATCAAGTGAATTCATCATTTGAATATTTACCACCGCCATTTATTCTCCATGCGTTATTTTTGTAATGATAAACATAACATCTAGGCACTATTATTGCTTGGTTATGCGCATCTAATGAATCTAAAATTTTCTTATTTTGCTTAGTGATAGTGGTTGGTTTTAGATTAAATAATCTCAATTGAAATTCTGTTTCATTCCCTCCAAAAGGAAAATATGGATTGAAATAAAACTCGTCATTCCACATGTTATTTGCAAATGTTTTCGATGTGCATCCAAAACAAAAGCCATTAACAAAACCAACCTTTTGTGGATTTTCATTTCTACCATTACTATCATAAGCATATTGTATTTTAATGTCTTTTTTGTTAGTCCAAGCGTGACCAGGCTGATTTGTTATAGGACCGTAAATAACATTATCATCTGTGACAGATGAAACAAAATGCTCCCAGGTTTCATTAATCCGAATATCATCATTGATAATAAAAATAATATCACATTTATTTTGAATGCATAAATAAACGCCTTTATTCCAAGCCCCCGTCAATCCGCCATTCCTAACCTGGTCATCTATTCTGATATAACTAAACTCATTATTTATACTGCAAAAATCTATAACTTTATAATTGTCTTTATGGCTGGATTCGTTATCAAATACAAATACGAATTTTTCATACTTGATATTTTCCAGTATGGAACTTAAACAAGGCAAGATAAATTTATTCACAAAATTGTGATAGGCAACGACTATTCCTATTTTCATAGCATGTTCTGATTAGCGAGTTGTAGGTTCTTTGGCTCAGGTAGAATACCCAAACGCAGGAATAAAGCTATTTCAAGTGCTTCTTATAGGCTACGACTTGACTTACAGCCTTACCCTCAGCACAAAATCTTTTGCTCAACAGTTTGTTCCAGACTAAAGAGCTTCTGCAGCCCTCCAAAGCATGTCCCGCGCCTCAATCAGATCCTGTTCCGTACATTCATTCCACTCATCCATACGATCGCGAAAAGCCGCCACTTCCCGGGTGAGATCAAGTTGCTTATAGTCAGGCGAGGTAAAGACTCTGGATACGAGCGCGCGGTCGGCTCGCAGGCGTGAATATTGCGCATAGACGAGGTCAGACGGAATGGGTAAGCGGTCATCTTTTACCCGGCCGATGCCACCGAAGCCGAAAGGGATTCCCGCGTTATGAACGATATCTGACAGGGTATTCATAAATTGACAGCGCAGCAATTCGAAGTGACTTTTCAATCCAATATCAAGATGCAAGTCGTTCAAACCAATATGGATCTCGTCGATTCCTTTAAGCTGCACAATTTCCTCAATGCGTACCGCTGCCGCCGCTGTTTCGACCAGTAGCGAGACCTCTGCTCGACCGTCTATGTATTCAATGAAATTTGCAACATCTCCAGCAGTTCTAAACATAGGAAGCATAAGTACCTCTGCCCCAGCTTCAATGAACCGATCAATTTCTTCATCTAAACGGGGGTGTGGCGGATTGGTTCGCACGAAAAGCTTGCTCTTTTTGAGAACCTGCCTCAACGCTGGCAGTTGATTTTCCTCATGATCAGAAATCCAGGTGTTCAAATGCTGCTGTCGTGCCGCTTTACCCAGCATTTCAAGATCAAGACCGATACGGTTAATCCCTGCCTCGTCAGCACGTGTGGCGAGTTCGACATCATTAGTAAAAAGCGTTAATACAAAGTCGCTTCCGTAACTCATCCTCAGTTTCCTTCCGCCAAGTCATTTATGGTGATTAAATCCAGCAATGTTTCGCCATTAAAATATCTTGCTACCTGATTTTCAATGAATGCTTCAAGCTTCTTTTGATGCTCAGGATGAAATACTGCAACCTTAGGTGTAATAAGTAAACGTGGTGCTGTCCAGACGGGATCGGACGAAGAAGATGGGACAGGATCAACAACGTCGAGTGCAGCGCCCCCCAAATGACCTTCCTGCAGGAGCCGGACCAATGCATCAGTGTCAACAACCCCACCTCGGCCCACGTTGACAAGGACAGCATGTTGCGGAAGTGCGCGCAAGATAGTTTCGTCAAAAAAACGGCTGGTATATTGAGTCAGCGGGAGGGTGATAAAACAAAGGTCGGCACGATGCAAGTGTTCAAACCAGCTATTGTAGTCACAAAATAATTCATCGCAGACAGCGCTTGCTTCTGGCGAGTATTTCCTCGTCACACCAAGAACCGACAACCCGTTTCTACGGAGAATCATGGCCAACTCACTTCCAATACGGCCCACGCCGAAAACCATGGCGGTTTGAGGAAAGGGTAGCATATTGAAACGGGAATGAGCCCATACGCCTTGTTGCTGAGCCTTAACTGCTTCGGGGATTCGCCGCACGACGGACAGAGCCAATGTAAAGGCATGCCATGCGATAACATCTGAGAAGGCTGTGCAACGGGTAAGAATCGGATTAACTCTGCGCAAATCAGAGGACAGCAGATGATGCGGTCCGGCTGCGGTACTTTGCACCCACTTAAGGCGTTGAACATAAGGAAGCGTTTGACGCAGATATCGATGTCCCAGGATGATATCCGTATCAGCAGCGTGGCGAATAGCAATTTCTTCCGAATCAGCGACGATCACTGACACATCTTGCTGCACTTTTTTTAATCGCTCGACATGCCCCAAAGAAGGCTGGCCGTTACTATACATCACCAATAGCTTATTCATTTTGTTTTACGCAATTTTCGATTTTGTCAAGGCGCGCCAACGTTCTTTAGAGTTTCTCAGGGTTTTGCGGAACTGGTATTCGAAATTTCCCATGGGACTAACTTCGGGCGTCACTGTCGAAAGTGATATTTCAGAAGAAGCTGCACGGACGGCAAGGAAATCTTTTTCAATTTTTTCCTGATCTAACAGGTATTGACGACCCCAACGTTTTTCGAGATCCACACGAGACAAACCCGTGCGAAGCTCGGCATAGCGGGTAACAAGATAATCAAGGCCAAGGTATTTGTAATGAAGCAGCTTGAGATCCCTTTTCTTGGGGAACACCACCCGGCCACTCGGATTGGCCTTATGTCGACCTGGAATGAAATTGGTTTCTTCGATTGCATCAGGATTAAATATGCAAAATTTATCCATCTTCTTAAAACGCATGCCGCGGGTGATCAGATCACATAAACGTTCGTCAGAATCCGGGAAAGAATCTGAAACCATCTGGTAACCATCGGCTGGTGAAATGGCGGTGATGCCCGCTCGCTGGCATTGTTTGAGGTAGCCCAGTAGATCGGGGTGGTATAGGTGTTCGTCCATACTGCAGATGATCACCCAGTCCGCCTTTTTGCGGCTCCGCTTCCATATATTGTCGTTAAACATAGCAGCGCTACCCACAAGCGAGTCAGTTTGCTTATGAAAACGGTCAATTTCTACCTTTGGGTGTTTGGCCAGTATTTCGAGCGAAGTATCCGTGGATGCGTCGTCAAAAATGAAAAAACGATCAGCAATTGAGTTGTAATGCTGAAAGTAATAGGGAAGCATTCTTTCCTCATTCCAGCAGAGCGAATAGATGTGGACAATCATAGGCTATTGAAAGTAGCTCCCAACGATTAGACGACCCGAGGTTAAATTAAGCTCCCATATGAGCTTCTTGCAAAAAATCCATGAGCGAGCGGTCGCGATTGGTGCGGCTCCCGGCTCCGTGCGATTTTCTGTTGATCGGTCCTGTTTCTGCGGCCTGTTCAGACAAATCATCATTTTGTCCCATTACGGGTTGCCACCGAATTCACCCTTGAGGCGCGCATTCGCACGCCCAGCCTGGCTGCGTTCCTTGTAGCACTGCTCCGCGCCGGGTCAAACTCGATTTTTGGCCCCGCGCTGTTGTGATCAATGAGCGACACATGCTCCTCTTCTCACGCTTCTGCACGTGAAATAAATTCTGCTCGTCAAGCAAGTTTTGCAAGAGCCTCGCTTGTCCCAAATAAGCTTGTTAATCCAATTCAAATTTTTGACGAACAAGGGTAAGCGGCTTGCAGTCGTTGAACTGCACGGGGATTCATGATCGGCACCCTATTCCTGTTTCGACTATCGCCTGTTACCGCAGCGGCCATAGAGGGCAGGGGGGAGGGTTAAGCTTGGTACCGAACATGTTACTGAGC
>CAWCEG010000039.1:0-9871 GCA_963794505.1 uncultured Nitrospiraceae bacterium | reverse complement strand
AGCGATAGCTTGCATTGATCCGCACGTAGTCGTAGGACAAGTCTGTCGTCCAAAGATGGGACCGGTGACGGCCCTGCCCCAATTTCACCTGGATCGTGAACTCCTTGCGATGAAAGACCTTGGCGATCTTGCGTTCTGCCGCCGCTCCTAGGCCGACTCCCTTCCGGACCATCGGCTGGCCCCCAAACGACACCTCGATCTTGGAGGGATCTAGTGCGACCCCGGCTCTGCCGATGGCCGCCATCACGCGGCCCCAGTTGGCATCTTCGCCGAACAGGGCGGTCTTGACGAGGTTCGACGTTCCGATCGTCTTGGCGACCTGCCGGGCCTGGAGGGTATTGCCCGCCCCCTCGACTTCGATTTTAACGACCTTCGTGACGCCTTCGCCATCGCGGCAAATCGCCAGGGCCAACGGCTGACAGGCATCGGTCAAGAGGCGAACAAACTGGCGGAAGGCTGGGGTTCCCTCTCTAATGCGGCGATTGCCGGCCAGGCCGTTGGCAAGACACAGCACCGTGTCGTTGGTGCTGGTGTCTCCGTCAACGGAGATGCAATTGAACGATTCATTGACCGCCTGAGTCAACGCGCGTTGGAGGGCGGTCCGGGTGATCGCCGCATCGGTCGTGAGGTAGCCCAGCATCGTGGCCATGGCAGGATGGATCATCCCGGAGCCTTTCGCCATTCCGCCGATGATGACCGTTCGGCCGTTGATGCGCGCGCGGCGGACGATTGCTTTCGGTTTGAGATCGGTCGTGAGGATCGCACGAGCCGCGTTCGGTCCGCCGCGGCTGCTTAAACGATCGAATAAATTAGGGACCGCCTTGAGAATGCGGTCGACGGGAAGCGGGCGTCCGATGACTCCCGTAGAGCTGATGAAGACTTCATGAATGGGAATGTCCAACGTTCGGGCGACGACCGCCGCGGTGCGTTGGGCGGCGGCCATACCCGGACGACCTGTGCAGGCGTTCGCGTTGCCGCTGTTGATGAGAATGGCACGCCCGACGCCGCGGCGCAGATGCATGCGGTCGAGCGTGACCGGTGCGGCGACGACCTGATTGGTCGTGAACAGGCCGGCGATCGGGCCGCTGCGGTCCGAAACGATGAGCGCGAGGTCGAGCAACCCTGCTTTCTTGATCCCGCAATGCAGGCCGGCGGCGCGAAAGCCCTGGGGCGCTGTAATGCCACGAGAGTCGTTCTGGCTCATGGAGACCTGCGCATTGAAGGATGACCGAAGGGTTAGGGATATGCGGCGGGCGCGGTGAGGCCGGTCTCTTCAGGAAGTCCCAGCATTAAGTTCATCGCTTGGATCGCCTGCCCGGCCGCACCTTTGACCAAATTGTCGAGGGCCGCGACGGTCACGAGCCAGCCGGCGCGTTGGTCGGCGTACACGCCGATGTCACAATAGTTCGACCCTTTGATGTGGCGGGGATTGGGCATAACGTCATCGGAGAGTCGGATGAAACGATCGTTCTTATAAAACGTTTGATAGAGCGCGCGCACGTCCGCAAGCGGCAGGGGTTTCTTCAAGCGGCAATAGGCGGTGCTGAGAATGCCGCGATTCATCGGTACGAGATGCGGCGTAAAGGTGACGGTACTGCAGGCCGGGTCGGCCTTGGCAGAGCCAGCGTGACGCTGCAGCAGCGCCTGGAGTTCCTGCTCGATTTCCGGAATATGGCGATGCTGACCGATCTTGTAGGGCTCAAGCGACTCATGAGCCTCGGGAAAATGATAGGGCAGCGCCGGGCTTCTTCCGGCGCCGGAGATGCCCGACTTGGCGTCGATGACGACCGTGTTCGCCTGCACGAGGTCCTGGGCGAAGAGCGGCGCCAATTGTAAAATCGCCGCTGTCGGGTAGCATCCGGGCGATGCGACCAGTTTCGCTTTGGCAATGGCCTCGCGATGCAATTCCGGTAGTCCATAAACCGCGGATTTCAGGAGATGGGCATGCGTGTGAGCTGTCTGATACCAGTGTTCGTAAGCGGCCGGATCCTTCAAGCGATAATCCGCACTCAAGTCGACGACGAACGTTCCGGTCTCCGCACAGGCCGCGACAGGAGCCAATGATTTAGTATGTGGAAGGGCGAGAAACACGGCATCGGCCTGTTGGGCCAACGCCTCCGGTGCGAGCGATTGAAAGGTCAATGGAACAATTCCAGCCAGGCTGGGATAGACGGTGGCGACCGGTATCCCCTGCCGATTTCTCCGAGGTCACGGTGACGATTTCAAAATAGGGATGGAGTGCGGCAAGGCGGACGAGTTCGGCTCCGGCATAGCCGCTGGCGCCTGCGATGGCGATGCTATTTTTCTCATGGTAGTCTCAGGTAAGGGGTGTATTCGTTCGCCAAGATCCTATCATCCTTAGAGGGACCTTCACGCTGTTTATAGCTGTGGACATAAAAAAAGGGAAGGCCGGAAGCCTTCCCTTTTTCCAGATGCTGGCTCCGACGCTTAGCGCTTCGAGTATTGGAACCGCTTTCTCGCTCCCTTTTGGCCGTACTTTTTCCGCTCTTTCACGCGCGAGTCGCGGGTGAGCAGACCTTCCTTCTTGAGAGGGGCGCGAAGCGGCTGGCTTAAGGCCACCAGGGCTCGGGCGATCGCATGCCGCAAGGCACCGGCTTGTCCGGTCGGTCCGCCGCCGTGCACAGTCGCCTTGATTGAAAACTTGCCCGAGACCCCGGCCATCTCGAGCGGGAGTTGAATGATCTGGCGAAGTGTCAGCCGAGGAAATGCCTTTTCGAGCGGTTGCTCGTTCACCGTGATGTCACCCGACGTGCCCGTCACCCAAGCGCGGGCGATTGCGCATTTTCGCCGTCCTGTCGCGTATTCGGTTGCCACTGCCATGCTCTCTCCTCCTTTAGCAGGATGTTGAAAACGCCCTTCAGCTACGTTCTCGCGGCGCTCAAGCCCTCAACGTACGAACAAATGTACGCTTCCGGCTTTCGCTTGCTGCGGCCTTGCTGAACGACGGTTTGACCATCCTGTGAACAAATCAATTTAGTGTAATCGCTTCCGGATTCTGGGCCTGATGCGGATGTGTGGCGCCCGCATAGACCCGAAGTTTCTTGGCCATGTGGTTGCCAAGCGGCGTTTTCGGCAGCATGCCTTCGATCGCCTCGACGAGCAGTCTCGTCGGATCTTTCCGGAACACATGCTTGGCCGTTGCGGTCTTCAACCCGCCCGGATAGCCCGAATGGCTGCGATAAAGTTTGGTCTCCATCTTATCGCCGGTCAAATGGATTTTCTCAGCGTTGATGATGACCACATGATCGCCCATGTCCACGTTAGGGGTGAAGGTTGGCCGATGCTTCCCCCGAAGCATGCTTGCCACGCGGGCAGCTAGGCGTCCCAACGTTTTGCCCTCGGCATTCACCAAGTACCATTTCTCTTGCACGTCGGCTGGTTTCTGTAGATAGGTCGACATCGTCTCACCGCGCTCCTTCACGGCCAAGGGATCAAATTTTGGAAGATCAAGATTCCCGTACTTCCTGCGGGTTGATGCTGTTCTTATCCTGCTTGGCCAACCACGAATCCAGATTGGCCGTGTTCCGGCGCGCCAGCACGTCTTCCGTGATGTACAGTGGCGCATGGGTGCGCAGGGCCAGCGAGATGGCGTCGCTTGGCCGAGCGTCCACTGTCCGCTCCACCCCGTTGTTTTCGAGATACACCGTCGCATAATACGTGCTGTTCTTCACGTCACCGATAACGATGCGTCGGACGCGGACGTTCAAATGCTCTGCGATGCTCTTGATCAAATCATGGCTCATCGGCCGTGGAGTCAAGGTTGTATCGAGCGCCAGCTTGATCGCATGCCCTTCAGCCGCACCGATCCAAATCGGAAAGCTGTCGGACTGGCCGTCCTGACGGCTCAACACCAGGATTTTGGTGTCTGTGTTGGTCTCATCCAGGACACGATCCACTTTATAGGCGATGAGTCCCTGTTCGGGCGATGAAGGAGGTTGTGCCATTATGAGTCCAATTTCCCGAAATCTTCCGGCTTCAGATTCTCCAGCCACTGTTCGAGCTCTTCTGAGCTCTGTTTGTTGAGCACGGATTCCTTGGCGAACACCGGGGCATTCGATCGGAGCGCCAGCGCAATGGCGTCGCTGGGCCTCGCGTCCACGGTGTATTCCGAATCTTCATACATCAAGTGGATCTTAGCGAAGTAGGTATTTTCGTTGAGGTCCGTGATGACCACGCTGATGACCTTGGCGTCGTAGGCATCCAGGATTGATTTCATAAAGTCATGGGTCATGGGACGGGGAGGAGCGACATTTTCCAATGCCATGCTGATGGCGCCGGCTTCCGCCTTCCCGACCCAGATCGGAAGCATCTCGTGGCCCTCCTCGTCGCGCAGGACGACGATGTAGGCATTGTTGTAGGGATCGAACATCAAGCCCTTGAGATGCATCTGTGTGATCACGGCAAAACGAAGCTCCAGGGGGCGTTGGGGAGAAATTCTCCAAACCGCGAAAGGAATTGTGCACCCTATCATTTTTGAATTTGGCCTGTCAACGAAGCCGGCGACTTCGCTGGAGAAACCGCCGGCGTTGCGACGCAGAGGACGGGAACAACCGGGGTCAGGATTGAGGACGATAATTTTGATCCAACTTGGCGGTGTCCGCTTGCTCTTCGCCGATTTTGAGGAAAGCTTTCATCTGTTTCCTGACGAGGTCTCGGCCGCTTTCATCGCCGAGGTTGACCTGATATTCGTTGATCACCATCACGCGCATCGATTCCCATTTCTTCCAGCAAGGTTTGCACACCTTGGCTTTAATCTCTGCTTCGAGTTTTCCCATGAACAAGGGGTCGGTAATCGGTTCCCCGGTCTGCCCGCAGGTCACGCACTGCACGTCTGCCATAACGTTTCAGCCCTCCTCTAATGAAGCCGTGTCCCTCGAATTGTAGCATCGGCTTTCCGCGAAATAAAAGGGGGAGCTCACGATTGACCCTTCTGGAACTTCGTGTTAGTAGTGGCGCCCTTCAGTTTCCTGCCCCGATGGCGGAACTGGCAGACGCGCCGGACTCAAAATCCGGTTCTCGCAAGAGAGTGGGAGTTCGACCCTCCCTCGGGGCACCACTAGGGTGGCTGATTAGAACCAGCGGGACGGGAGAGGGCCTTCCATTTAACCTGGCGTTCAACCCCTTGACTTGTTTTTTAGACTGGCCTATAGTCCGACCCCTAGTGTCATGAAAATAAAACGATTTCATGTGTGAACCATCGTCCCGTCCTGTTGTCCGTCATTTACTTTATTTTTTAACTCACCAAGGAGGCAGCACATGCGTAAGGTGTTGGCGCTAGGAGCGGCAGTTCTCTTTGTCGGCTCCGTGAGTGTAGCGGTCGCCCAGGAGCGGTTGCAGAGCAACCAATCCGGTATGGGCGTCGGTGAAGGTGTCGGTGACGTGTCCGGGAATAGCACTCGCGTGAATGTGTTTGACCGGACAAGCTTTCTTGAGCGGTTATCGCAGGCTGAAACCGTGTATGGCCGGGTGCTGGGCGTGGATCTCCCCGGAAGGAAGTTGCATCTGGAAAGCGGCGGCAGCTCTCACGATGAAGGTCGTGCCGGCGGCGGCGCGATGAATTACCGCACGGTGTATTTTGATGATAAGACGAACATGGACCAAGTTCGAGCCCTGGCAGAAGGCGACGATATTATTCTGCAAGTCTTCGAGGAAACGAGTTCCCAACAGCCCTTTGGTACAGGCCGCAAGCTCGTTCGTGAAATCAGCGTGCTGCGCGGCAATGAGAAGCTCGCCGGCTTCGGCGGTCTGGGCCAGCGCCCGAACCCGATGACCGAGCGCGGCATCATCACGAACAGCGGTGGAATCACCGGTGGCATCAGCGGCGGTGTCCTCCCCGGGACGGCGCAGGGTGGATCGATCAGCACCACGATCGGCGAGTTCACTGGTGCGGCGCCTTGCTGGAACTGTGAGCCGCAGCCGGGATGGGGTTATCAGACGGTTGCGCCCGAAACCAAGGTCCAGAACAAGTCGGACTACGGAACAGACGTCGCAAAGCCGAACTTGGTCAAGGGTCTGCAATAAGCCTAGTCCGCATCGGAATGGTGCGAAGGGGCAGCCGCAAGGCTGCCCCTTTTTATTGGTCTCAGACCGGGGACCGGTTCTTCTAGTCCATTGCAGCCGGGTGATGTCCTTGATACGATTTTGTGAACGCCTATCGGAGACTACATGAAGGACCAGGAGCAAGCGGTTCAACCTCACGCCGAATTGGATTTGCGAGGCGTGATTTGCCCGTACAACTTTGTCAAAACGAAGTTGAAACTTGAAACCATGGAGCCGGGACAGATTCTTTCGGTGATTCTCGATGCCGGGGATCCGATCAGAAACGTCCCGATGAGCGTCAGCAACGAAGGCCACGAGGTGCTGTCTCAGGAACCTCTCCAACAGTCCTATCGCGTGTTCATCCGGCGCAGTTGAGCAGTCCTCGATCTTTCCTCCACGCCCGCGAGCACCAGCGTGACGTCTGCGTCTTGAGGAAGAGAGCGGACGGCCTCGAGCAGCGATGCCGCGGATCCCTGACACAGCCGTTCATCCTTCTTCGTCATGTTGACTGCCAGTGTAACGGCTCGAGTCGGTAAGACGCGCCTGATGCTGTGGAGGATGCGCAGCAGAGCAGGAGGGTGCACGAACATGATAGCGGTGGCGGCTTCATGTTTGAGGGTCGAACACAATTTATCCAGACGGGGACTGGTCCGGGGCAGGCGGCCAATGAACAGCAGGCGGTCGCCGGAATATCCAGACAAGGCGGCAGCCGCGGTCAACGCCGAAGGCCCGGGAACGACCGTGACGCGATATCCGGCATGCTGAGCGGCGGTGATGAACCTTCGGCCTGGATCATAGATCGCCGGCATACCGCAGTCAGAGACGAGCGCGATATCGTGGCCCGCTTTGAGCCGGTCCAGCAAGACGGCAATTTTTTCTTCCTCGCCGCGCCCGTAGCCGGTAATGGTTGCGCTGATTCCATGGTATGAAAGGAGCGCTTGTGTGGCGAGTGGGGTTTCTGCCACCACGATGGAGACCTGTCCGAGGACAGCACGTGCGCGGATCGTCAGATCATCCGGCGATCCGATCGGCGTTCCGACGATAAAGACTGTGCCCGAGCGACGGCGACCGTTGGGAGAACCGGGCGGCTTGCGAGAGGTTTGTTGACTCTTTTGATGCGCCATCGATATAATTCTACGCGCTCACCAAGGCCAATTGTCCTGAAAAGTTCAGGGGATAGACTTCATGGCCGCCGTGTTTTTCATGGTCACAATGGCGCTCTATTTTGCCGCCACGGTGTCCTTCCTTGCCCTGCTGCTGCGGCGGGCTGATGCCCTGGCGACCTTCGCACTGACGATTACTGCCGTTGGCTTTGCCACGCACACGGTGGCGCTTGTCGCTCGGATGCTGACCGGGCCGGGGGCCTCGACACCCAGCATTCATGAAGCGCTGTCGTTTTTCTCCTGGATGCTGATCCTCGTGTTTCTCGCCGTGGAATTTCGCCACCGCCTTCATGTTCTGGGATCGTTCATCGTGCCGCTGGCGCTCGTCTCTCTGGTGTCGGCCGCCGCGCTTCCCGAAACGGTTCCCACCCTTCAGCCGGTGTTTCGTACCCTGTGGGTCCATGTCACGCTCAGCATGCTCGGCACGGTCGGCTTTGCTGTCGCCTTTGTCGCCGGAGTCATGTATCTGATTCAGGACGGCCTTCTCAAGTCCAAACGATTCAACGTGCTCTACTCCAAGCTGCCGGCCTTGGACTTTCTCGACGATTTGAACCAACAGTCGATCGTGTTGGGTTTTCCGCTTCTCACGCTTGGGATTATTACCGGGGCGATCTCGGCCGAATTTGCTCGCGGCACCTACGTCTATTGGAATCCGGAACAGACGTGGGCGTTGGTGACCTGGCTCTTCTACTTCGTCGTGCTCCTCGGGCGGCTCACCGTCGGATGGCGTGCCAAGCGGGCCGCCTATCTGACGATCATTGGATTTGCCGGGGTCGTCCTTACGTTAGTAGGTGTCGCTCTGAAAAGTTTCGGGTCGGTGTCCTGATGCATATCGTCGTTGTCGGACTCAGCCATAAAACCGCACCGGTGGAAATCCGGGAAAAGCTGGCGGTCCCCGAAAGCCGCCTTGGAGAAGCACTGACCCGATTGTGCGCCTATCAAGGAATCAAGGAAGGCATCCTCTTGTCGACCTGCAACCGGGTCGAGGTCTATGCGGTCGTCGAGGACCTGGAAGCGGGGTACAGCCGCATCCAGGAATTCCTGGCTGATGCGCACCTGTCCGTGTCATCCGAGCAGTTGACGCCCCATTTGTACTGGCAAACCGGCGACCGGGCCATCACGCATCTGTTTCGTGTGGCATGCAGTCTGGACTCCATGGTGGTCGGTGAGTCCCAGATTTTGGGTCAGGTAAAAGACGCGTTCGAGATGGCGCTCACCCACAAAACCTCTGGCCTGATTCTCAACAAAGTGGTGAAGAAGGCGATCTCTGTCGCGAAACGTGTGCGAACGGATACGAGGATTGCCGAGACGGCCGTCTCGGTCAGCTATGCTGCGGTCGAGTTGGCGAAAAAAATTTTTTCCGATCTCCGGGACAAGACCGTGTTGCTCGTCGGGGCAGGCGAAATGGCCAAGCTGGCAGCGCGGCATTTCATCGCCAGCCGGCGTGCGGCATGTGCGCGTCACCACGAGGACGCCTCAGCATGCGGTTGCGTTGGCCGATCGGTTCAGCGGGACGGCCGTTCCCTTTGATCAGTTTCGGGAAGAAATGGCGGCGGCCGACATCGTGCTGGTGTCGACGGGGGCTGCGCATTATCTCGTGGGCAGCGACGACGTGCAGCGAGCGGTCAAGCAGCGCATGAATCGGCCCATGTTCCTGATCGACATCTCGGTGCCGCGCAACATTGATCCCGCGGTCCGCCACGTCGACAATGCCTTCCTCTTCGATATCGACGACCTCTAGTTTCGAGTCGAACAAAATGCGGAGGCCGCCTGCAAGAGGCCGAGCAGGCCGAGCATATGGTCATCGAGGAGTCGGCGCGGTCCGGCAATGGCTGCAATCGCTGGAGGTCACGCCGACCATCGTGGCGCTGAAGAGCCGGGTCGAGGACATCAAGCGGGCCGAAGTGGAGAAGGTGCTCGGTGTTTGACGCATCTTGCTCCCCAGGAACGGGCGTTGGTAGAGGCGATGGCGTCATCCATTGTGAACAAGTTAATCCATGACACAATGATGGGGCTGAAGTCGGAAGTGACCACCGCCGATGGCGCGGCCTTCCTAGAAGCGGCCCGGCGGTTTTTCAACCTGGGCGATGCCAGGCCGACAGGCTGACGAGATTGAGGTCGACGAGCTTGCGCGACTTGGACGAGCGTGAACAAACCGGGGTGATGGTTCCCGAGGAACCTCGCATGGCATTGGCCAGCGAAGGTCCGAAGCTATTGGTGCATCCCAAAGTCCAGGAAAACATATCTGGGGCGTGATCCGTTACCCGATTGCCCGTCTTTGCGGCTACGGTGAGCGTGCGAACGGCGGATTCCGGTTGGGGATGTTCTCTTGTATTTGCTCTCCGTGCTGGGAATGCTCAGTTATTTTCTTGTCTCGTCGTCCTATCGAAGTCTGATTACAGAATCCATTTCCACGAACCCTGCACCCGCCTCGCAGCATTCCACGTCTCCCCCTGCATTCGGCGCAGAAAAGCTTCCCGGGACAGCGCAGGCGCCGTTTCTCTACCCTCCCGAGCGCAGCGCGGACCGCTGACATGACGGGTGTGATGCAAGAGCGATCGACGTTGGTCCTCGGGACGCGCGGCAGCAAGTTGGCGGTGCATCAGAGCGAGTGGGTGCAGGCCCGAATCCGGGAACTGGCTCCCCAC
>CAWCEG010000038.1:0-7920 GCA_963794505.1 uncultured Nitrospiraceae bacterium | reverse complement strand
CCTATGATCAATAGGCGTTCTGCTAAGGCTGCCACACGGGTGCTGCCAATCGACAACGACTGCTGGATGTTCGCCTTCGAAGGCAGCGGCATTGGTCTGTGGGATTGGAATGTCGCCACCAACCAAGTCGTTTTCTCAAACGGATGGAAAGCCCTGTTCGGCTATGCACAGGACGAAGTCGGCGGCACTTTCAACGAATGGTCCTCTCTCATCCATCCGGAGGATCTTTCAACAACCATGGCCAACATTCAGCGATACGTTCAGGGCGGGAGTCCGGTATTGACGAGCGAACACCGGATACGATGCAAGGACGGATCGTACAAATGGGTGTCCGAACGAAGGAAGATCGTTTCGCAGACGAAGGGCGGCAACCCTCTCCGTGTCCTTGGTATTCATACGGACATTACCGAGTCCAAACAGCTGGCACAGCGGCTGACTATCCAGCATGAGGTGGCCAACGTGTTGGTCAGGGCATCCGGATTGGATGCCGCGATTTCAGCGATCCTACAACCGGTCTGTGAAACACTCGGATGGGATGAGGGGTTACTCTGGGTAGTCGACGAGTCGGCCCAAAGACTGCGCTGCCATTCGATTTGGACGGCATCGGGCACAGCATCGGAGCACTACGGTGCCGTGAGCCGAGAGCTGACGTTTCTGCGCGGTGTGGGGCTCCCGGGTCGAGTTTGGGCGGGCGTAAAGCCGGTGTGGATTTCAGACGTCACTCGCGATGGGAATTTCCCGAGAGCCGCATTGGCCGAGCAGGCGGGTTTTCACACGGCTGCAGCCTTTCCCGTCAGACTGGCTGATCGTGTCTATGCGGTGCTGGAATTTTTCCACCATGAGATCCGGCCGGCGGATTCCTCGCTCCTGACCACCTTCCAAGCCGTGGCCGACCAGCTCAGCCTGTTCTGTGCCCGCGAACGAGTGGAGGAGGCACTTCGGAAAAGCGAGAGAGATTCCGGGCAATCATCGACAAATCCCCGGTGTCTTTTGCCTCGAATGATGAGGCACAGAACATCACCTACCTGAATGAGGCGTTCATCAAGACGTTTGGCTACGACCGGATGGACATTCCCACGCTCGCGGATTGGTGGCCGCGCGCTTATCCGGATCCCGTATACCGCCAATGGGTAGCTGACGTCTGGCATATGCGTCTTGACAAGGCAAAAAAAGAGCAGACCCCTTTCGAGCCCATGGAATTGATCATTTGCAGCAAGGACGGGACCATGCGGACCGTGTTGGTCGGAGCCGTTTCCCTTTCCGGGGCATTTCAAGATGTCCACCTTGTCAGTCTATACGACATCACCGAACGCAAGCGGGCAGAGGAGGCTCTCGAACAAATCATGCACCGGTACAAAGACCTGATCGATTCGATCAACGGCATGGTGTGGGAAGCCGACGCTTCAACGACACAGTTTACCTTCATGAGTCGGCAAGCCGAAGCCATCCTCGGATATCCTGTTGAACAATGGCTTTCCTCGCCGACCTTCTGGGTGGACCACATACATTCTGAGGATCGGAACTGGGCGCCACAGTACTGTCTTGAGGAGGTTCGCAAGCATCGCGCACACACCTTCGAATACCGCATGCTGGCCGCCGACGGCCGCACCGTCTGGATTCGGGATCTCGTATCCGTGCTCGTTGAGAATGGGCGGGTGACCAAGCTGCGCGGCATCATGGAAGATATTACAGACCGCAAGCTGTCGGAGGGTGCGCTAGCGCAGGCCGCACAGGATCTTGAACAGAAGAACAGAGAACTAGCGGAGGCTCGGGATAAGGCCCTTGAGGCCGCAAAGATTAAAGCGGAGTTTCTGGCCACGATGAGCCATGAGATTCGGACGCCGATGAACGGCGTCATTGGTATGACCGGCCTGCTGCTTGATACGCCACTGACCTCGGAGCAACGTGAGTACGCTGAGACCGTCCAGCTTTCCGGCGAGCATCTATTGGACATCATCAATGAGATCCTAGATTTTTCTAAAATCGAGGCCGGCAAGTTTGATCTGGAAGAACTTAATTTCGACTTGCACACGGCAATGGACGAGACCATCGGTCTGCTCGGGGAGCGGGCGTATGCCAAGGGCCTTGAGCTGGCGTGTCTCGTGCATGCCGGCGTGCCGACGGCGCTGCGAGGGGACCCCGGCCGTCTGCGGCAAATCTTGGTGAATTTGATCGGCAATGCCATCAAATTCACGGAACAGGGAGAGGTCGTGGTCACTGCGAACACGGAGGACGAGCCCGACGGGGCGACGGCTACAAGCTCGAATGCGTCGTACCGGACGCTACGATTCGAGGTGTCGGATACCGGGGTCGGCATCACGCCGGAGCAACAAGCGAAACTGTTTCAGCCATTCACTCAAGCCGACAGCTCCACCACGAGGAAGTATGGGGGCACCGGTCTGGGGCTTGCCATCTGCAAGCGGCTCGTGGAGATGATGGGAGGGCGGATCGGTGTGGACGGCAAGGTCGGAGAAGGCAGCGTCTTTTGGTTCACGGTACGGTTTCCACTTCAACCGGAAGGGGTTCAACCGGCCACGACGATTCCGGCGGCGCTACGGGGTCGTAGAATTTTGATCGTGGACGATCATGCCACGAACCGGCGCGTGCTTGAGCAGAGTCTACGAGCATAAGGGGTGATGTATGAAAGCGCGGAGAACGGGTACCAAGCGCTGGAGTGCCTGCGCAGCGCGGCCGGTCGGCAGACTCTTTTCGATGTGGCCATTTTGGATATGCAGATGCCGGGCATGGACGGTCTCGAATTGGCCCGCCGGATCAAGTCGAATCCGCTGATCGGCGCGACGCGCCTGATATTTCTGACATCGGTTGGCCAACGCGGCGATGCTAAAGTGGCTCAAAGCGCCGGTATCGCCGCCTATCTGACGAAACCGATCCGACAGTCGCTCTTATTAGAGTGTCTCAGCCTTGTTCTGGGGAGCGATCCCAATGCTGGTACGCCACTCCATCAGACTGCCACCCCCATCATTACCCGGCATAGTCTGTCAGAAGCGCAGACACGATCCAGACCCCTTGTCCTCGTGGTTGAGGACAACTCGGTCAATCAGAAGGTTGCGGCGAATATGATTGAGAAGCTCGGGTATCGAGTCAATGTCGCGGCAAACGGGCGAGAAGCCGTCGATTCACTCGCGCGGATTCCCTACGCGCTGGTGTTCATGGATTGCCAGATGCCTGAGATGGATGGCTTTGAAGCGACAAGGGTGATCAGGAAGCAGGAGGAGAGCCTACGACAGGCTGGTGGCAGGCCGCCTCATCTGCCTATCATCGCCATGACTGCCAACGCGATGCAGAAGGATCGCGACCGGTGCCAGGCAGTCGGAATGGATGACTTCCTCAGCAAGCCGGTCACGAGCAAGTCCCTGGCCGAAATCTTGAAGCAGTGGCTGCCGCAGGACCAAGCCCCCACGGAGCCAGAATCCAAAGCAGCCTAGTCAAGTGCTCTGCTGGACTCGCGAAAGCGAATTTCTGCCGCAGCATCTTCCAACCATCAGTCTGACGTCGTAAAATCTGTCTGGGATTCGAATCTGTGCGCATCGATGGCACATCGTAGGCGACTATAAACAACGACCTGCTCCAAATGGTTTGCTTGATGCAGTCTCATCGCAAGCACAGTTTCCCCATTGAAGCACTATGAAGCCTCGCGCCATCGTCACCGGAGCAGCGGGATTGATCGGGCAGTACTTCGTGAAAACCGCCTCTCGATGGGCGCCCAGCTGGGAGGCACACGGTCTCCGCCGCGCCGACCTTGATCTTACGGACCACGTTGCCGTCGAACGAACCTGGCAGTCCATCAAGCCTGATGTCGTCATCCACTGCGCCGCCTTGAGCCGAACAAAGGATTGTGAGCAAGATTCTCAGCTGGCCCGTCGCATCAATGTGGAAGCGACAGCTCATCTGGCTCGACTATCCAAAGACATTCCCTTTATCTTCTTATCGAGTGGTGAAGTCTTCGATGGACAGGCTGGTTGGTACCGTGAAACAGATGAACCCAATCCGATCAACGTCTATGGCAAGACCAAGCTGGAAGCGGAACAGCTGGTGTTGCAGAATCCTCGCCACAGCGTGGTTCGAATCGTGCTGACGGCCGGTACGTCGCAGAATGGCGATCGAAGTTTTGTCGAAGATATGTGTCGGACAGCTGAGAGCGGCAAGAGCATGACGCTCTACAGCGATGAATTTCGTTGTCCGTTGCCGGCGGGAGGCATTGCCCGCGCGATCTGGGAGTTAAGCCGCAAGAATTTGCCGGGCCTCTATCATCTCGGCGGTCGAGAGCGATTGTCACGTTGGGAAATCGGCGAGGCATTGCTCTCATGGTACCCGGAACTACAAGGCCGGCTCATGAAAGGATCGGCTCGTTGTCATACCGGCGCGCCGCGGCCCGCCGATCTCTCGCTGAATTGTGAGAAGATCCAGGCGCTCTTGTCGTTTCCCATACCGGGTTTTCAGAGTTGGTTGAAGGATCGGGTGCATCGCGGCATCGATTTGTGGGACTATGAGCCCGGTCTGTTGTGAGGCATAAAGGATAATGGAACCAGAGAACGGGATATATGCATCGGATCCGCTGCCGCTTGTCCTGGCGGCATATCTTTTCATGACGGTGGTCATGGGGGCATTGTGGGCCGTGCAGCGGAAAACGAAGAATGCCGCGATTGGAGATGTCGGATGGTGCGTTGGACTGATTCTCGTCGTGCTGTGGTATGCCACACAGGCAAGCGGCGGTTTCGCGCGAGTCTTTCTGCCCGTGATGCTGGTGACACTCTATGCGGGACGACTGGGTCTCCACATTCTATTCAATCGCGTGATCGGCAAAGAAGAAGATGCTCGGTATCGCCGGCTGCGGGAGGAATGGGGAGAGTCGGAGTCAGCCAAAATGCTCGCGTACTTTCAACTGCAAGCGCTGGCCGTGGCGGCCTTCTCGCTCCCCTTTCTGGTGCTGCTGTGGAATCCCCGTCCTCCCTCCGCGTTGGTTGAACTCATTGGCTTGCTGATCTGGGGCGTCGCCGTCTCCGGTGAAGCCAGGGCCGACGGCAACTGGCCCACTTCCGCGCCGACCCCAGGAATCAGGGCCGCGTCTGCCGAGAGGGCCTGTGGGCCTATTCACGCCATCCCAACTATTTTTTTGAATGGTTGCACTGGTGCTCATACGTGGTGATGACGTTGGGAGCGCCGGGCTGGGTGTTTACCTGGATCGGGCCGATCGGGATGGGGGTGGCGCTGCTCAAGCTGACGGGTATTCCACGGACAGAAGCGCAAGCCCTTTCAAGCCGGGGAGAGGAGTATAAAGCCTATCAGGCGACGACCAATGCATTTTTCCCGTGGTTTCCTCAACGAAGACCGGACGCGCCCGTCAATTCTTGACATGTGCCGTCTTGCCAGGCGAATCCAAATAGCCCCACAGGATGTTCAAAAAGGCCTTCGTTCTCACCCGCCCACCCCAGCGCGCCAAGACGCGCCGTTCACCGGGCAAGGCCGCAGCGAGCGAAGAGGCGAGGAGGTACATACCAAGCTTCGCTTGAACCGCTCGCTTCGATCACATGCGAGCGGATAAGTACCTTGACTTCGCCTTGCGTACGTTGAGCCTCTGAGCGATGCGAGAACGAAGCTGGAGGCCTTTTTCAACATCCTGCTTTGCAACAGCGTCTATTTCCTGCTGTCCAGATCGATAAGCCGTGCCCGAGCGATTTCGGCCACTTTGGTGGATGGGTAGAGATTCACCAGTTCTTGGTAGAGCTGCTTGGCATGAGGGACGTTCCCTTGGTTTTCTTCGAAGGCGGCCGTTTCAAACAGCTCCTTCGCCTTCTGATCGGAGCAACCGAGCAGCATCAAGCAGAAAGCACAGAGTGCAAGTCGCGCGATTATCATCGTGATCCTTTCCAGGTGTCTCTTCGCCGTGACACCTTCATGTTCGCGTGAGTAGATCCTGATCCGAGCGAATCGATTCCATAGCCTGGGGCAGAAATCCCCTCGCTGCGACATTGTGGGCAGCGGCTTGGTCGGTCAATCTGGCGCGGTCGCGGAACATAAATCCACACTCCAAGCAGATGGACGGTTCAAGGATAAACCGTCGTGAACGGTCCCGAGCCACCGTTTTTACCACATGAGCCAAGTGCTCCTCCACCTGCCGTTCCGAAATGCCGAGCATCCGAGCCAGTTGATCGGTTGTCCTCCGACTGTCGGTCAGGAGATCGATGATCCGCTGACGGAGCGTGCGTTCAGGAGGCAACATGCCGTATGGTACGGACTGGGTCAAAGAAAAGCCAGATGATCTGAGCGTGTCTTCCACGAAGCGTCTTAAGTCTTGCGCACGTAAAGGTTGCACCGACGCCTCTATTCTGTCAGAATTCGTCCCCGCATCGATTGTCACATCACGATCAACCAAGTGGGCCGGGTCCATCTTCCGCCATCCGGATCAATCATCATTCCGGCCCAGAGTGCTATAGATCAGGAGGTTTAGGGCAATGAAATTCCTCGCAGTCCATCCCGGTCCGCTCATGTATACCAAGATCTATTTGCGTCTGGAACCGCTTGGTCTCGAGATGGTGGCGCAGGCATGCCGTCAAGCGGGACATGAGGTCCGTTTGATCGACTTGCAGGCCGATACGTGGAAAGACTACGAGGCACTGATCAGGACTTGGAAGCCCGACGCGGTCGCATTCGGCTGTAATTACCTGGCGAATGTTCCCGAGATCGTGGATTTGGCGAAACTGACCAAGCAGGAACTGCCGAACTCGTTCGTCTTTGTCGGGGGGCATAGCGCCTCGTTTGTGGCCAAGGATTTTTTGGAACACGGCAACGGCGCCATCGATTGCGTGCTGAAGGGCGAAGGGGAGGTCGCTGCTCCCAAATTGTTGATGGCGGTCGAGCATGATCGCAAGGCGATCACGAAGGTTCCGGGGGTCGTCACGCTTGACGGCGAAGGGCCTCCGGCGCAATTCATTGAAAACCTGGACGATGTCCGTCCGGCGCGCGATCTGCTCCGAAACCGGCACAAGTACTTCATCGGTGTGCTGGATCCCTGCGCCTCGGTCGAGTTCGCGCGGGGCTGTCCCTGGGATTGCTCCTTCTGCAGCGCCTGGACGTTTTATGGCCGCAGCTATCGCACGGTCAGCACGGAAAAAGCCGTGGAGGAGTTGGAGCGGGTTCAAGAACCGGGCATTTTTCTGGTCGACGACGTCGCCTTCATCCAAGCCAAGCAGGGCATGGAGATCGGCGAAGCGGTGGCGCGGCGTGGGATCAAGAAACAGTATTACATGGAGACACGTGGCGATGTCTTGTTGCGCAACAAGGAAGTCTTCCAATTCTGGAAGACGCTCGGGCTCCAGTACATGTTCTTGGGCGTGGAGGCGATCGACGCGGAAGGCCTCAAGATGCATCGCAAGCGCATCTCGTTGGGAAGAAACTTCGAGGCGCTCGAATTTGCGCGGTCCCTTGGGATCACTGTCGCCATCAATCTCATCGCCGATCCGGATTGGGATCGGGAGCGGTTCGAGACCGTTCGGCAGTGGTGTTTGGACATTCCGGAAATCGTGAATATCAGCGTCAACACTCCGTACCCCGGCACCGAGAGCTGGCTCACGGAATCCCGCAAGTTCCACACGCGGGATTACCGTCTCTTCGATATTCAGCACGCCGTGATGCCGACCAAGATGCCGCTCCCGGAGTTTTATGCGGAATTGGTCAAGACACAACAGGTCTTGAACAAGAAGCATCTGGGCTGGGCTGCGCTCAAGGGCACGGCCAAGATCGCAGCGGGGCATTTAATGCGAGGACAGACCAACTTCGTTAAGATGTTGTGGAAGTTCAACAGCGTCTACAATCCCGAGCTGCAAATGGCGGATCACCGTCGGCCGGTCGTCTACGAAATGACTCCGCCGCCGGAGAAGAAAGACAAGATCGACGCGAAAC
>CAWCEG010000037.1:0-32887 GCA_963794505.1 uncultured Nitrospiraceae bacterium | reverse complement strand
CACCTGGAAAATCTCTGAACGAAAGCGCTGTGGGCAGCCCGTCAGAACAAGAAGGAAGTGGAGGTCATCGACTTCGAGATGGCCAAGGACAAGGTCCTGATGGGCGCCGAACGCAAGAGCATGATCTTGAGCGATGAAGAAAAGCGCACGACCGCATACCATGAAGCCGGTCATGCCCTCATGGCCAAGCTATTGCCCGGCACGGATCCGGTGCACAAGGTGACGATTATTCCCCGTGGACGGGCGTTGGGTGTGACCATGCAGCTGCCGACCGACGATCGGCACAACTATTCGAAGGAATTTCTCTACAATAACCTTGCGATTCTCATGGGCGGGCGTGTGGCGGAGGAACTCGTGTTGAAACACATCACGACCGGCGCGGGGAACGACATCGAGCGCGCGACGGATCTCGCCAGAAAAATGGTCTGCGAATGGGGCATGAGTGAAAAGCTTGGCCCCTTGACGTTCGGCCGTAAGGAAGAAGAAATATTCCTTGGCCGAGAGCTGACCACCAAACGGGATTTCAGCGACCAAGTCGCGCTCGAAATCGATCTCGAGGTCAAGCGTCTGGTCACCGAAAACTACGAACGGGCGAAACGGCTCCTCACCGAACACATGAGAAGCCTCAAGGCTCTCGGCGGAAGCCCTTCTGGAAAAAGAAGTGCTCGATGCCCCGGAGATCGATCAGATCCTGATGCAGAACTCCTCGCAGACCGTGCCTGCCTAATGGCTGCCAGTTCACTGCAGCTTCAGGGCACTGGAGTTGCAGAGGATCATACGTCATGCATCCAAGAGGCGGCCTCGTCTCTCTTGCCCGATATTTCAACGAGGTAGGTGACGATGACCCGTGTCATACGAAGATACAGGATTGTATCGTGATCCCAACAGCGCGATACAGTGCTGCCGCATCGAACTCATGACTGCACACGATGGAGCTCCACCTCAAAGAACAGCGCCTTGTCCCTCGATCGCCCCTTGGTGATGGGCATTGTCAATGTGACGCCGGACTCGTTCTTCGACGGCGGGCGTTTTGCTTGATCCTCAATTGGCGGTGGAGCATGGACGGCGGTTGGTCGAGGAAGGCGCTGATCTGCTTGGACATCGGCGCCGAATCCACCAGGCCTGGTTCGGTTCCAATCGACGAAGCAGGAAGAACTGCGTCGACTCGTCCCGTCGTCACGGCACTCGCGCAAGGCCGTGTCCGTTCCCATCTCCGTCGATACCTCCAAAGCGGCGGTCGCCAGGGCCGCAATCAACGCAGGCGCCGTCATGGTCAATGACGTCACTGCATTGCGTGGCGACCCCGCCATGGTGGACGTCGTGGCGCAGACAGGAGTCGGCCTTGTGCTGATGCACATGCAGGGAACTCCTCAAACGATGCAGCAGGCGCCCACCTACGGCGACGTGGTTGAGGAGGTCGCTGATTTCTTGGCCGAACGAGCCCGCTTCGCCATGGAGCGCGGAGTCGCGAAATCACGGATCGTGCTTGATCCGGGCATCGGATTTGGTAAAGTCCTCACGCATAATCTTGACCTCCTCGCGCATCTGCGCGTGTTCACCACCTTGGGGTTTCCGGTGTTGGTCGGTCCATCAAGAAAAGGGTTCATCGGCCAGTTGACTAAGCAATCGGTTGAGGCACGGGCCTGGGGAACCGCGGGCGTCGTCGCCCTGGCAGTCGAACAAGGCGCGAACATTCTGCGTGTGCACGACGTAGCGCCGATGCGGGACGTCGTCAACGTGGCAGCGGCGATCTCACGCCGAATGCCGGCTTCATTACGGGAACAACATGCGTAAACTCTTCGGAACAGACGGCGTGCGAGGGACGGCGAACCTCGAGCCGATGACCAGTGAAACCGCCATGCAGCTCGGGCGCGCTGCCGCACACATTTTCATGCGAAGAGCCGGGCGCCATCAAATCGTGATCGGGAAGGATACGCGCGTCTCCGGCTACATGCTGGAAGCCGCCTTGATGTCGGGCATCTGCTCGATGGGCGTCGACGTGCTGCTTGGTCGGGCCGATGCCGACCCCGGCCATCGCCTTTTTGGCCAGAAGCCTGCGGGCCGACGCCGGCGTCATGATTTCCGCCTCACACAATCCGTATCAAGACAACGGCATCAAGTTCTTTTCGAACGACGGTCTCAAGCTGCCGGATGAAATCGAAGCCAGAATCGAAGAGCTGATCATCTCGAATGAAATCGCGCATCTCCGTCCGACGGCCGATGCTATCGGGAAGGCGTTCCGCATCGATGACGCGGAGGGGAGATACATCGAATTCGTGAAACGGTCACTCCCAAAAGAACTGGATTTTCAGGGCATCAAGCTCGTGGTCGATTGTGCCAATGGCGCTGCGTATAAGGTGGCGCCGACCGTGCTGCGCGAGTTGGGCGCGAAGGTCGACGTGATCGGCAACAAGCCGGACGGCATGAACATCAATGCCGGATGCGGCGCGGTGCATCCGACGCTGCTGCAGCGGGCCGTGAAGGAATACGGCGCACATCTGGGCATTGCGCTTGACGGCGATGCCGACCGCGCCATCTTCGTCTGCGAGCAGGGCAACGTCATCGACGGCGATCACATCATGGCTGCGCTGGGACTCGATCTTCACCGCAGCGGCCAGCTGGCGAAACAGACGGTGGTCGGAACGGTCATGAGCAATTTTGGCTTGGAGCTGGCGCTGAACCGGGCGGGCATCACGTTCGTGCGCACCGCCGTCGGCGACCGATATCTTATTGGAGCGGATGTTAGGAGATGGGTACAACTTCGGCGGCGAGCAGTCCGGTCATTTCATTTTTCTCGATCACAATACGACCGGCGATGGGCTGATTTCAGCGCTGCAAGTGCTCTCGCTGATGAAACGGACGGAACAGCCGCTGTCGGAGCTGGCGAAAGCCATGACGGCAGTGCCTCAAGTATTGCTGAACGTCAAGGTCTCGAAGAAGCCAAATCTGGACAGCATCCCGGATCTGCAGCAAGCGATTGCCGAAAGCGAGCGCCGTTTCAACGGCAGCGGTCGGGTCCTCGTCCGCTATTCCGGCACCGAACCCTTGCTGCGTATCATGATTGAAGGCGAACACGACAGTCTCATCCGCGAAGAGGCCGATCGGTTGGCACGAATCGTCACGGCCCACCTCAGTTAGGTTCCTCGGTTCAGTCACATCACTCATCATCTGTTGGAACGGAAGCGATGCTGCCGTCCCTCACGCTTGCCTTCATCTGCGGCCTTGCGCTGGGCTCTCTCGTTCCCTATTTTCCGTTGTCGATCGTCCTCGGCCTGATAGCGGCTGTGCTCGGCTCGGCCGTGCTCCAAGCGCATGGACGCGCCACAGCCGGCATATCGACTGCTCACTGTGGCTGCCTGCTTATGCGGGCATTCTCTATTGGTTCGCGGGCGTCGAAGCCTCTCAAGCCCGGCCGTCCTCGAGCATGCGCCGGAGACGTTCGAAACCCATACGGGACGGATTATCTCGCCCGTCCAACTGACTCCCGATCGAATGAGCATGGTGATCAGGTGTGATCCGACTCCTGGCGGCGAAGGTCGGCCGCTCATGGTTCGCTTGACCTGGCGTGCGCCGGACCGGCCGCTCTTCGAGGGTGATCGCATCCGGCTTCGAGCACGATTACGGGCGCCGAGCGGCTCGTCCAACCCGGGGGATTCGATTATGCGGCCTATCTCGAGCGTCAAGGCATCGATGCCGTCGCCACAGTCAGCGGGGTGGAAGCGTCGAGTTTCTGGAGTCGGGAGCGGACAACCCGCACTGGGCTGTGTGGAATCAATTCGACCGATGGCGGGCCTCGATTCGTCGGTCGGCGTTGGAGAGTCTGTCTCAGCCTGCTCTCGGTCTCTATCTCGGGATCATCATCGGCGAGCGAGGATATCTCGACCCTGAAGTCCGGGACCAATTCATGGTCACGGGGACCGTACATCTCTTGTCCATTTCGGGGAGCCATCTTGGCTTGGTCGCAATGATCACGTTCATGGCGGTCAGGCGTGGCCTGCTGCTGCTTCCGGCCTCATGGCTGCTGGCCTTGTCACGTCGGATCACGCCAACGAGGGTTGCTGCTGTTGCGACCGTCGCGCCAGTGACGGCCTATGCCTGTCTCGCCGGAGCGGAGGTGGCGACCGTTCGCTCGCTTCTCATGGTACTCGTCGCGCTTGATGGCGAAATGGCTGGGGTATGAACGGCGCATGTTCCATGCGCTTGTCAGCGGCGGCCTTGATCATCGTCTTGCATGATCCTCAAGCCATTTACGACATCTCATTCCAGTTGTCGTTTCTTTCAGTTAGGTGCCGTTGCCTGGTGGCTCGCGCAATCCGCAGGGCGCTGGGATCCAAGATGAGGAGCCTCCGTCGAGGCCGTGCGCTGATAGGACAGTGGATATCGGATGCGGTCCTGCATGAGCGCGGTCGTGACCGTAGTGACGATCCCGCTGGTGGCGCTCTACTTTAATCAATTCCCATGGCTCGGGCTGCTGACGAATCTGGCTGCGGTGCCGGTGATGGGCGGCGTGCTTGGTTCCGATGGGACTTGCCGCCGTGGTCTGGCAACGCGTATTCGGAGGAGAGAGCCTGCCGTTTGCAGGAGCGATCCAATGGTCCATGGACGCGCTGGTCTCCGCCCTGCGTTCGGTCTCGGTCCTGCCCGGCAGCCGAGTGGCACGGGGCCTCGCCATCCCTGCCGGCTCTCGTGCTCTTTTACGGATGCCTCGCCGCACTCCCGATCTGGTCCGATCGAAGAGAGCGTCCGGTGGATGGCCGGAACGGTCTCCTCATGCTCCTCGTCTGGTGGATGTGGTCACCAAGACTGATGCTCGATGGCGATCGCTTTCGCATCACATTTTTGGATGTTTCGCAGGGCGATAGTGCGGTGCTTGAACTCCCAGGCGGCGAGGTCGTGCTGATCGATGGCGGAGCCAGTTATGAGCGGTTCGACATGGGACGCAGTGTGGTGGCCCCGTATCTATGGAATCGAGGAATCAGGACGATCGACTATGTGATTGCGACGCACCCTCAATTGGACCATGTCGGCGGCCTGACGTATGTGCTGAGGCATTTCACTGTGCGGCACGTTTGGGGCACGGGAGATACGCGCCAGGAGGTGTTTTATCAGCGGCTCTCCGAGGCGCTGGCGGAGCAAGGATTGACCGAACACGCGGTCCGTGACAAGCAGGACACGGTGATGCTGGGCGATTGCTTGTTGAAGGTCTTGAATCCGTCCTCTCCGGCCCTTCAGCGCCCGGTCGTCATCCCGCCGTCTGGAGGGGCATGTGCTCAACAATCGCTCTGTCGTGACGCAGTTGACCTGCGGCACCCACAAAATGATGTTTGCCGCCGATGTTGAACAGGAAGCCTTGTCGCGCATGAGCCAGAGACGAGCAGTCAGAACGGGTGGATCTGGTGAAGGTCCCGCACCATGGCGCAGGAAGCTCGTTACAGCCGGAGTGGCTGGATCGAATCAATCCTGCTTATGCCGTCATCTCGGTTGGACGTCACAATTCCTACGGCCATCCGGCCGACGCCGTACTTGCAGGCCTATCGCGCCCGCGGGATTTCAGTCTATCGCACGGATCGGGACGGCGGGGTATGGGTGACGGGAAGGCGTTCACAGCCGGCACTTCAGATCCATCGTATGGACGAAGAAAGAATCAAACCACTGTCTCTTGGTGACTGTTCGTGGGCCTGTGAACAGGCAAATTGGGAAAGAGTGCTTCACCGGTGGATGGAGTTATCGTGAGCGAGGCCTGTACATTTGAGGGCAAGTGCAGACGAAAATAGGCAAATGGTTCGATCGCGGCCATCTTTTTATCGCTAAGTCCTCAATTCTACAACGCGCCTCCTCCGTGCTAGCAAGGCATAGCGTGTGCAATCGCACTCGACTGGATTAGCTTCTGTATTAAGGGGTCTAACATGGCAAAGCTTGTGCGTATCGTGATCCAGCTCCCGCTAGATTTGAAAACCCGGTTGGACGGCCTCAAACAGCAGGGCTATACGACCAGCGGGTTCATTCGTGCCATGCTCGAGCGTGAACTGGCAAAAATCGACGAGCAGACCCCTGAGCAGAACTCCTTGACGCTCGTCCCAACGGTCAAACGCGCCAACAGCCGATAATACCCTGCCTGATCCTCCGGGTTCCTCCTGGGCCCGGCCTCTTGCGCTCCTTATACGAATCCCGTTACAAGAGTTGCCTATGGTTCCGACCGTTGAATGGCATGAGGGTGCCGTACGCCTGCTCGACCAGAGTCGCCTTCCGGAGACTGTTGCGTTCCTGGACTGCCGCGATGTCGATGCCGTGGCCTCGGCCATTCGGGACTTGAAAGTTCGCGGCGCGCCGGCAATTGGGGTAACGGCCGCCATGGGAGTCGCGCTAGGAGCACAAGCCATCCGTGCCTCCGATTACGATGCTTTCGTCAAAGCACTGCTAGCCGATCTGCGATCGACTGGCCGCCACACGACCGACGGCCGTGAACCTCTTTTGGGCCATCGACCGGATGAAACGCAAACTTTCCGCTTTGAGCTCCGAGTCGGTCTCGTCCATCAAGGCGGCATTGCTGCAAGAGTCGCAAACCATACTCGACGAAGATATCGCGCTGTGTAAGGCAATGGGTCGGCATGGCGCAGACCTCATTCAAGGAGGCCAAACCATCCTGACTCACTGCAATGCCGGCGCGTTGGCCACGGCGGGATACGGCACGGCCTTGGGCGTCATCCGCGCGGCTTGGGAACAGGGGAAAAAAATTGAGGTCATTGCCGACGAAACCCGACCGGTCTTGCAGGGCGCGCGCCTGACGGCGTGGGAGCTCATGCAGGACAACATTCCCGTCACGCTCATCACAGACAACATGGCAGGGTCCTTGATGCGCCAGGGCAAGATTCATCTCTGTGTCGTAGGGGCGGACCGAATCGCCGCCAATGGGGACGTGGCGAACAAGATCGGTACCTACTCGGTGGCGGTCCTGGCCAAGGCGCATGGCATTCCGTTCTATGTCGCAGCGCCGTATTCGACGATCGATCTGAATACGAAATCCGGCGCCGACATCCCGATCGAACAGCGCAATGCGCTGGAAGTGACAACGATTCACGGCAGTCATCCTGTCGCGCCGGCCGGAGTCAGTGTATACAATCCCGCGTTCGATGTGACGCCCGCTGAGCTCATTTCCGGCATCATTACGGAGCGCGGCGTGTTCAAACCTCAGGAACTCGCGCAGCGCTTTGCATGATGCCTGTCGGCACCGGAAGCCGCGCTCGCCAGGGCGCGAGTCATGGGGTTCAGCGCGACGCGCTCCAGGTTCCTCCCTTGAAACTCCGCATTCCAAGCCCCTATAATGCCCCGATATTTTTTGCACTTTTTGTCTCGAGATTGGAGGAAGAGTTCAAGCAATGAGTGAACGGACGCTCGCGATCATCAAACCGGACGCGGTCAACAAACATGTGATCGGTGACATCGTCAGTCGGTACGAAAAGGCCGGTTTGAAGCCGGTGGCGATGAGACTGATGCAGATGGCCAAACCGGTTGCGGAAGGATTTTATGCCGTGCACAAGGCACGGCCCTTCTTCGACAGCCTGTGCACCTTCATGTCGTCGGGGCCGTCAGTCGTGCTCGTCCTGCAAGGCGAGAACGCCATCAAGAAGAATCGTGAACTGATGGGTGCGACGGATCCTGCCAAGGCGGAGAAGGGAACCATTCGTGCCGCGCACGGGACGAATATCGAGTACAACGCGGTACATGGATCGGACTCGCCGGAAACCGCCAAGTTTGAAATCACGTTTTTCTTTCCCGGCATGGACATCATCGGCTGACCGCGCGATGAGGACATCACAATCATGATTCCAACGGACCTCCGGTATCACCAAGAGCATGAATGGGTACGAGTGAAGGGTTCTCAAGCCACTGTGGGTATCAGTCATTTCGCGCAGGATGCCCTGGGTGACATCGTCTTCATTGATTTGCCGAAGGCTGGGGCGACGGTGAAGGCCGGGCCAACAAATCGGCGAAATCGAATCGACGAAAACCACGTCCACCTTGTATACGCCGGTCAGCGGCACGATTGTGCAGGTCAATGCCGAACTGAAGGACCACCCGGAGGTGGTCAACAGTGACCCTTATGGCCAGGGCTGGATGGCGGTGATTGATCTGTCCAATGCCGCTGAAATCGACTACACTGATGACCGCGGCGCAATACGAAGCCTTTCTCGCCAATCAGAAGCAAGGTTAAATCGCCGCTCCCGGAAACCGGGAGCAGGTCCATCTTGACCTTTCACCTCCGCCCGCAATCTTGCTATGCGCAGTCGATCCTACATCGTCATTCTGAGTGCAACCCTCAGTCAGCGATGAGAGCGGCGCATTGCGACGAGAAAAGTTTTGGCTGCGCATATGGTGAACAGAGCTCGTCAGTTGCTCCAGAAGGATGGTGATGCTGTTCTCGATGCTCATCAGGCTGGCTATGGTCGCCGTCACCGCCGGCGTCGTGTTCTGGATCGGATGGACCCTTCCCACCTCGCAGTTTCTCAATTCAGATAAGATCTCGAAATTGGACCAGCCCGATACGAATGTGTTCCGCTCCACAGACCCTCTGCCGCAATCCCAGACGGCATCCGAGGCAGTGATTGAAAAGGCCGCAAACCCGGTCGTCACGCCCATCGGTGCCCCGAACACTCGACTTGAATCTGGCGTCTGAACGCGATCTTGAAGGGCTGCCTGGCATCGGGCCGATCCTTGCGCTGCGGATTGTCGAGTATCGGGAGGCACGGGGAGCCTTTCGGGAGGTCGAGCAACTGCGTCGTGTGAAGGGAATCGGGAAAAAGACATTCGACCGCATTCGTGCCTTGGTTGCTGTGACCTCGTCACATACCCTGCAACCTAGCAGGAAGGCCGCATGAGCGAGCTGTCCCGTCAGCTTGATCTGATCCTCCGCGGAGTGGTCGAGGTGATTCAGCAGTCCGAGCTGGAATCCAAGGTGACGCGCTCGGTCAAGGAACACCGACCTTTACGGATCAAAGCCGGGTTTGATCCAACGGCGCCCGACCTGCATCTCGGCCATACCGTCCTGATCCACAAACTCAAACATTTCCAAGATCTTGGCCACGACGTCATTTTTCTGATCGGCGACTTTACAGCTACGATTGGCGATCCGACAGGGGTCTCCGAAACAAGGAAGGTCCTAACCAAGGCACAGGTGCAAGAGAACGCCAAGACCTATCAACGGCAAATTTTCAAGATTCTGGACTCGCAGAAGACCACCATTGAATTCAACAGCCGATGGATGGGACCAATGAAGGCCGACGGTCTCATTGAGCTTGCGGGCCGTTATCGCGTCGCACGCATGATGGAGCGGGACGATTTTCATAAGCGGTATCAAGAGCAAAAGCCCATCAGTGTCCATGAGTTCCTGTATCCGCTGGTGCAGGGCTATGACTCCGTTGCATTAAAGGCCGATGTGGAATTAGGCGGAACCGACCAAAAGTTCAACCTGTTGGTCGGACGGGAACTGCAGAGGGATTATGGACAGGAACCACAAGTCGTCATTACCATGCCGTTGCTTGAAGGGACGGACGGCGTGAAGAAAATGAGCAAGAGCCTCGGGAACTACGTGGCGCTCGAAGATGTTCCAGGTGAAATGTTTGGCAAAATCATGTCCATCAGCGACGATCTCATGATCCGTTACTACGAGCTGCTGACCACCGAAGATCTGGCCGACATCAAACGGACACATCCCATGGAAGCCAAGCAGCGATTGGCCCGGCTCGTGGTAGAGCGCTATCACGGCGAGCAGGCGGCACGTCAGGCCAGCGAGGGCTTTCAGCAGAAGTTTCAGGACAGAGGCTTTCCGAGCGAACCGGATGTGCGACTCACATTGACAAAGGCCGATCTGAACACCGACGGTGCCATCGCCCTTACCGATCTCATTGCCAAGACGAGGCTCGTTCCCAGCAAGAGTGAGGCACGGCGACTCGTCATACAGGGAGGACTGGAAGTTGACGGGGAGAAGCAAACCGATGCACACGCGGTCTTGAGACCGATCATCGGGCGGGCTTACCAGATAAGGATCGGTCGGAGAAAATTTGCCCTGATTGAATTGCACGAATAAACGAGCAGGTTGCCCCCTAAATTCCCGAACGCTGGGGCGCAAAGTGGACATGAGCTGATGCCTTCAAAGCTGAGGTGGGAAGTTTAAGCCGAGTGGACGACAGCTCTGTCCGCTTCTTTTGATCTCTTCTCCTTCTTCCATGTCATCATCCACAACTTAATTGGTCCACTAGCCCCATCCGGCAAAGCTTCAGCTAGTCGCAACGGATTATCCCGTCAAGGAGCCCCACCACAAATCATTATCAAAAAGACGTCGCCGGAGACAGTTCATCCCTCACCTGCGGACAAGGTATCCCACTAACCAACCTAGGCTAGGACAAATCCCTGCTTCTTCTCAGCATTTAAGAATTAAGAAAGGGCATAAGCCTTGCCTTGTGAGGTAGGCGCGTAGAGTCACCTAGGGCAAGAAAGGATCGAGGGCGGCAACAGCATGGCCTTTTCACCTACAGAGCCCCTCCTCATCCTGCCCACACCGCAGTTGCCATCGTCTCTTCGTCAGGGTCAGAAGCACGCAGTTATGCAGTCATTCCAGCCGGCATCCTTACGTTGAGTGCTGGCATGATTCCAGCCGGGGGTGCCCAGCAACCTTCGCGGAGGTCAAGTATGCGCAACAATGTAGAATCGCAGCGGGAACCTGCCAGGTTAGTTCAACATCTTGCATTAAGCCTCTCTCTCTTATTTCTAGTCCCTTACCCGGTTTCCCTGGCCCAAACGATTACGTCTTCTGGCCTCAATACCGCAGTGTCTGGCCCGATCTCTCTCCCCAGCGGTCAAACCCAATTCGACATCACCGGTGGGACGCGACCCGGTGGCGGTGGGAATCTCTTTCACAGCTTCGGCAACTTCAATGTGCCCAACAACAACATCGCAAACTTTCTGAATAGCTCCGGCCTTCCCACATCCAACATCCTTGGGCGGGTCACCGGAGGCAACGTCTCCAACATTTTGGGTACCATTCAAACCACGGGCTTCGGGAACGCGAATCTCTTTTTGATGAATCCTGCGGGATTTCTGTTTGGTCCCAACGCGACGCTGAACGTCGGTGGCATGGTCGCCTTTACCAGCGCCGACTACATAAGATTTACAGACGGCGGACGCTTCAATGCAAATGCGAACGCGGGCTCAGCAGATATCCTCACCGCCGCTCCTGTAGCGGCATTCGGCTTTCTAGGCTCAAATCCAGGGGCCATCTCGGTTCAAGGCAGTCAGTTAGCCGTCGCAGAAGGAACAGGGATCTCGCTGGTCGGGGGCGATATCACAGTTCAAGCTGCCACGCTCACAGCTCCGAGTGGGCAGATCAATCTGGTCGCGGTGAACCAGGTATCGAACCCGAATGTGGCAGGAGAAGTTGTCACAGCTGGATCGGGGCAGGGGGTGGCATTTACACCGACTGGATTCGCCACTTTAGGAACCATCAGCCTCTTTCAAGGCAGCACCGTTGACGTCACAGGACTCTTGGGGAGCAGTAGTGTGCAAGCGCCTGGCAAGGTCGTAATTCGTGGAGGAGAATTCGTCATGGATGCCTCCTCCATCCGGGCCGATGCCTACAGTGATGCCTTTGGTCCTCCTCCCGGTACCATCGAGGTGACGGCCTATCATGCCTTATTGGAGCAGAGCGTCATCAGGGCCTCCTCAGGGACCACACATAATGGCGGGAAGGTCATGTTCGATGTCGATACCTTGTCTGCCACTGATTCCTTCATCTTAACATCAGGAGTCTCCAGAGGGGACGGATCAGGCGGAACGGTTGACCTAAGAGCAGGGACCAGAATCGACCTCGCGGCTACGGACGTTAACGCCAGCACCCGCACAGCTCATGGCGGGACGATTACCATGACGTCGCCCGTCATCTCGATGAGCGGTAGTACGCTCAACGTGTCGGGGGGTGGGTTGGACGGCGGTCCTGGCGGGACGATCAACCTGACGGCAACACAGGCCATGAATCTCACCAATACCAGCCTCGCCGCAGGCAGCGGAAATGAGGCTCGTCTAGTCCCAGCTGGTATCATTCTTATCAATGGGGGACAGCTGTTCACCGCTCAACAGAGCATGATCTCGGCAGAAGCGACACTCGGTGGCACCATCCTGGTTCAGGCCTGTAGCATCTCGCTGACAGACAGTCAGGTCATCACCTCCACGGGGGGCGCTAACCCATTTACAACTGCAGGTCATACTGCCCTGGGCGCGAAGAACATCACGCTGTCGAACAGTCAGATTCTTAGCAGCGCATTTGGCGGAGAGGGCGGTACCATTGACATCACGACTCCTGTCCTTCGTCACAATGCCAGCAGCGTGGTTAACGCCTCTTCACAGTTCGGCACAGACGGCACCGTGACCATTAATGGGATCATTCAACCCTAAAGTGCAGGCGCGAGGTGGCAAGTCGGGCCAAACACCATGATCGACCATGATCCATGGTGACCTCGTGCCATCAAGAATCCTTTCCTCACAATTCGCCATCTAAAGGCTCTCCATCAGGTGCTGAATAAAACGGTGCGGGATGGTATCTTTGACCGCAACCCGTTTGCCCGCGTGAAGCTCAGAATGGAGTCTTTCCGGCGGCGCAAAGGGGAGAGGCTTCGCCTGATGAGCCGCCGGTACACATAGTTGAATGAAGACGAACGCTAGAACGGTTTTTCCGGCGCCCCAAAGAAGAGGGCTAATGCCGATGAGGCGCCGGCACGAGCAAGCTGGGTTTGGAGCGGGCGATGGGATTTGAACCCACGACAACTAGCTTGGGAAGCTAGGACTCTACCACTGAGCTACGCCCGCTCACGAGCAAGAGGAAGGGAATCCTACGATGCCTCCTACGGCAAGTCAAGGAACACATTTCAGGAGAGAAGTGTTGACAAACTGAAGTGCGCCCCGATGCGCTCGAGTGGTGCAAGAAAGGAATCATCATGAAGAGACTGCCGCTAACTTCTGCTGCTGATCGTGACGTTCGCCGGCAGCCTTCTAGGCGGGATGCTGGGCGAGCGGCTCTTTGGGTCGGGAGTCGTGCAGGCTCAGAAGACGAACGGCGTCAACGCTGAACAGTTCCTACTCGTCGATCAGAACGGACGAGCGCGGGCAGGTCTTGGCTTGGACCCGAACGGGGAAGTGGGACTCGTTTTGACGAGCCAGGATGGCAGTAGAACGTTGGCCGTGTCTCCGGACGGGCCGGTTGCCGTCAAGCTCAGTGATCGGTCGGGACGCATCTTGTGGTCAGTTCCCTGAGAGGCAGCTGGTTTCACTGGACGACCCAAGCTGGCGTGAGTAATTCTAGAGGAGCAGAGGAGTGTCAGAGTCTGCTAGAGAGCCTTCTTGACTTTCCCGCTGCGGAGGCAACGGGTGCAAACCCGGATGCGCTTTGTCGATCCGTTGACCACGGCGCGGACACGCTGCAGGTTGGGGTTGAACGTCCGTTTCGTCTTATTATTGGCGTGACTGACGTTATGCCCGGACTGGTGCCTTTTTGAGCAGATATCACATACGAATGCCACGGGAAACTCCTTTACAATGAAAGTGCAATCGCGCGTGACTCTAGCATACGGTGTCCAGCGTTGACAAGTATGGCTGCCCCTCTCGAGCCCTTCAGAGCCTCGCTTTCAACTGTTCCGGTTTACACTTATCGGCGTGCGGAGCGTGTGGTCGTCGGCTTAGCAGCGGTTTTCATTATTGTGGGTGTCACGGCTGCGGGAACACTGATGTCGAACGTCGGATCTCCACCGTCATCGAGGCGGTCTTTCCCCACGCTATACAGTTTCTGTTGAGTCGGACTCCATAACATTGGCAATCCTGTAAACGGATCAAAATATTGCGAGCCGACTTCCGCCAACCGTGTGGGCACCGCCGTTTGCGAGCTCGGTCGCCGAAGCTGGATCTGCAGAGAGGCCAGGCGAAGGCGTGTGTCGGTTTCGATAAGTTCACTGTGAAAGATTTCCCAGTTCGGCTCGATCGGATGTGGATTGAGCATGCGCTCGATTCTGCCGCGATCCAGCGTTCCGACCACTTCCTGCATCCGTGGCAGGTAATTTGAGTTGCTCTCGGAAGCCTTGATGATGGCCTCGTAATAGGCGGCATACGCATTCGAGGCCTGTCCGAATTGAAATGCGTTCATCGTGGAATGCGCCGGCGGGTGCTCGATGCCGTTGAAGGCATGGACAGGAAGATGCGCCGCCTCTGCAAGCCATTCAAGTTGGGCGCTTCGCCGTGTCTGCTGGATGTCGGTTCCCCCAGAACCATTCTTCACTGCCAATGCCAGTTGGTGTCTGATGGGCCAGCGGAGCGAGTATTCGGCGGCCGATAGGGGAAGCGTAAGCTGCAACCCCATGGCCAGGATGGCCTTGTCGACAACGGGTCTGGATAATATTCGCGACAGCAAGTGCAGATCGTCGGCGATAAGAATCTGCGCCAACACCTTAGTGTCGATCGTTTTTGCCTCGCGCAGTACCGTGCGCCACGACTGCAGTTCTTTTTCCAGCCGCTCGAGCCCCTGCATGGTGCCGGTGGAAAATCCGTCGGCCAAATACAGGCGGTGAACGGCCAGAATGTCTTTACCGAGCGGAACGACTCTGCGCCCGAAGCCCCAATCATCGAACGGCATGCCGAGCCAGCGCTGATAACGCGACAAAAGAATGTGATACTGGCCGGATACACCTCGAAAGGGTGCGTCCTTGTTTCCAAACGCATACAGTGGATCGTCGGCTTCCCAAGCGGAACTGGTCGTGTCAGGTGAGAGAACGAACACGAGGTCGGCTCTGCTGGCTTTTCGTTCGCCCGCTGCGCCTCGCCCCGCATCCTCAGTTTCCTCCACCCATATCTCATAGCCGGTTTTTCCAGGGTCTAACGAAGACGCTGCCGTGAGCCCGAAGAGATAAAAGTACCCGTTGCGGTACGGGTCCTGGATAGACCGTTGCGGCGCGTCGAGCAGTCGGCCGAATCCGGCATCCGCGGCATGGTCTCTCGAAGAAAAGAACATCCCGCCGAAGTGCAGGGCCGCCCACAGCATGACGATGGCAATCACCAGGTGTTTCATTGCTGCATTCACACATCCCGCCGGATGCTCAATCGGCACGGCATTCCGGCACGGCATTAAGAGGAGGACCTGAGAGGGTTCTCCTCGAGAACTATATGAGGCAAGCGTTATGCCGCACCGGGTCAGAAAAAGCCGTGTCGTTTCAGTAGGTTGGTCTCACGACCGTGTCTGTCATCGCAGCAAGCCCGGTCACACGGACATTATTGAACTTGACAAAAAATGCCACTCTCTCCTACAGTGCCGCTCACAATCGTGATGTTCGGGTAAGGGAAGAGGGTGCAAATCCCTCGCGGTCCCGCCGCTGTCAATGGGGACGAAACCCGCCTACGCCACTGTCCGGTTCGCCGGATGGGAAGGCACGGGGAGTAGGATGAACCATGAGCCAGAAGACCTGCCCGGAACGGGAATCTTTCAGCGGATCCTTCGTCGCTCGCATGTGATCCTCTTATCGGTTCCCTAGACCATCGTTCCCTCGAGGGCTGGGGAACAGGCGAGGATGAAGAAGCGGGGTGCAATCCTCAGGGTCTTTTCAGGCCTTGGGGATTTTTTATTTGCGCGCGTTGAAAACGGCTTCCAGCTTCGTTCTCACATCGCACACAGCCTGCGACGTACAAGCAAACGTACGTCTCGGCTGCATGCTCGTTGCGGCCTTGCTGAAAAGCCGTTTTGAACGCGCTGGCCATAACAAAGCGGTGATCGTCCTCACTCTCTGTATCCTATTGCTGGGTTGTCATGCTGCTCTCGCCGATGATGATACGAAAGCAATTATGAAACGACGGCAACAAGGCATTCTGACCGGCATGCCGTTCATGGCGAACATTGCATCGCGGACGTTCGTAGACGATGCCGGCCGAAAGTTGTATTTCGCCCAGCCTCCCCGGCGGGTCCTCTCGCTTGCGCCAAGCCTCACGGAAATGCTGTTTGCCATCGGTCTGGATGAACAGATCGTCGGCGTGACGAATTTTTGCAATTATCCTCCTGCGGCCGCCAACAAGCCAAAAGTCGGCTACACGCATCCCAATCTTGAATCACTCTTGGCCCTCAGACCGGATATGGTGGCGGCGCCCGGTGAGCTTTTGCGCGCTGATGTGCTGGCGAAGCTGGAAGAATTGAAGGTGCCGACGTTCGTCTTCGAGGCGAAATCCCTCGAGCATGTCCTGGCGCACATGCACACGTTGGGACGGATTTTTGAACGGTCGTCTGCCGCCGACGCGCTGACACGCCACATGCGGGAACGTATTGCCGAAGTCTCGCGTCGAGTCGAGAGCAGAGAACGAAAACGGGTGTTGTATGTATTGAGCAGCCAACCGCTCATTACGGTCGGTCCCAACAGCTACATTCACCAGATGATCGAGCTGGCGGGAGGAATCAATGTCGCGGCTGGAACATCGGGACCCTATCCTCGGCTGAACATGGAAACCGTGTTGGAAAAAGATCCCGAAGTACTCGTGTTCCCCGTGGGATCAACTGAGAGTGTTCCTGAGAGTGAACAACAGACATGGAAGCGGTGGACCGGTTTGTCGGCAGTCCAACGTCAACGGCTTCATGTCGTGTCTTCGGACGCGCTGAATCGGCCAGGCCCGCGCGTTGTCGACGGCTTGGAGCAACTTGCGCACGCGATTCATCCGGAAGCGTTCGCGTCCGTCAACCCATCTGCTCAGCCATGACCATTACCCCGAGCCCGCCTGCATCCTCAATGTCCGATCGAGCCTCATCGCCGAAGTCTGGGCCCGCAACGGCTATCTGCGATGCCGCCACCTTTCGGAAGGCCATTCTCACGATGCCCCGATGGCTCAGCGTGATGGCCATTCTGTCAACCGCTGCAATCGCCCTCACTCTGCTGTGTCTCCAGATAGGAACCCGGTATGTGAGTCTTGCAGAGATCGTGCGGATTATCGGACGAGCAATCGGTGTCCTCGAGAATGGCGCCGATGGATCGTCTATGACTGACACGATCGTCTTGCAGCTGCGGATGCCGCGAGTGTTGCTCGGATTTCTCGTGGGGAGTTCCCTGGCATCCGTCGGCGTAATTTTACAAGCGCTGCTCCGAAACCCATTAGCCGACCCGTACATTCTCGGCGTCTCGAGCGGCTCTGCGCTCGGAGTCTCTTTGGCCGTTCTCTTCGGTCTGGGCGGCACGGCCTGGCTGATTCCGACGCTGCCGATTTATGGGTTCCTTGGTGGTCTGCTGGCTCTGACGGTGCTTTATCGCATGTCAGCGACCTACGACAGACTGCCGGTCCACAGCGTCCTCTTGGCGGGAGTCATTCTGAACGCAATTTTTTCAGCCGTCATCATGTTCATCACGTCGATCATGGAGCCTACTCGTTCCTTTAGCATGATGGCGTGGTTGATGGGATCGCTGACTGCAACAGCCGATCGTACGCTGCTGGCCCTCTCCATCTATTTGACTCTTTGCATGGCGTGGTTGTTCAAGCAGGTCTACGTGCTGAACATCATGACGTTGGGAGAAGAGCCGGCACGTTCGCTGGGTGTCGACACCGAACGGGCGAAACGGAGCATCTTGATGACCGCGGCACTCGTCACCGGGGCGGTCGTCTCGGTCAGCGGCATGATCGGCTTCATCGGGATGGTGGTTCCGCACGCCGTACGATTGGTGCTCGGCGCCGACCATCGCTTGCTGCTGCCGGCATCCGCCCTTGTGGGAGGTATGTTTCTCATGACGGCCGATACGTTCGCTAGAAGCTTTTTTGCTCCTTCAGAGCTTCCTGTTGGGATCATGACCGCATTGGCCGGCGGTCCATTCTTTATCTATCTTCTCGTGTGGAGAAAAGACCGGCTGGCATGAGTGCGGGCGAGAAGAGAGGACGAAAGTATTCATGATGACGCAACAGGCTGCCTATGAAGTCCGATCGGTTTCTTTCCGTTACGGTAGTGCGCGGAGCGGAGGTATCTGGGCGGTTCAGGATGTGAGTCTGCAGGTGAGGGCCGGGGAGATTCTGGGCATCGTCGGTCCGAACGGATCCGGCAAGACGTCGCTGCTTAAGCTTCTGGCCAAGATCGTGAGGCCGCACACAGGCGAGATCAGGATATTCGGCCAATCTCTGGATGTGGCAAGCCCGTATGAAGTGGCACGGCAGGTCGCCTTTGTTCCGCAAGACAACCAGCCGGCATTTTCTTTCAGCGTAGCGGAAACGGTGTTGATGGGGCGATTTCCCCACAGGCGTCCTTCGCATTGGGACTACGGGTTTGGCTGGGACAGCCAGGAGGATTGTGCCGTGGCCCAGGAGGCGATGAGGACCATGGATGTGCTGCATCTCGCCGATCGTTCGGTCATGGACCTGTCCGGCGGAGAACGCCAGCGGGCAGTCATTGCTCGCGCGCTGACCCAAACACCCAGAGTGTTGCTCCTGGATGAGCCGACCGCCTTCCTCGATCTGCAGCATCAACTCGATATCTGTTCGGTCTTGCGTGCACTCAAAGAAGATCGTGCTCTGACCATTGTCATGGTCTCGCACGACTTGAATCTGGCCAGTCAGCACTGCGACCGGATTGTGATGCTGAAAGACGGTGTAGTGTCCGCGATGGGCAGTCCTGCGGACGTCATGCGCCCGGAGGTATTGCGGGCGGTGTATGGTTGCCAGGTATTGGTCGACTCACATCCGGAGTCAGGACTTCCTCGCATCACGCTGCCGCGCGAGCAATTGCACTGAGCCGAATTCTAGCGTTGCGGGTGTGGTTCGTGCCCGGCCCTACCCGCATGAACGATGAGGGCATGCATAAATTTTAGAGAGAGGGGATCATCAAAAGCCGTCAGTGCCGGGGAAGATGGTGCAAAGCCATCACGGTGCCGCCACTGTAAGCGGGGAGCATTCTTCCAGAGAGGCCACTGGTTCGGAGCGAGACCCTGTCGTGCATGTTGCGCGACGTTCCTCGCACCGCCGGGAAGGCGGGAGAACGCAGCGATCCGCGAGTCAGGAGACCCAACTGACGGAGAGTCGTCACACCCTTCGAGTCAAAGGGAGGCTGTCATGTGGTCTTTATCCGCACGCATTCTGCTGAGTTGGCTGGTGTGTCTCTGTGGGGGTGGTTTCCTCCACGCCGCTTCCGCAGCGGAAGTCGCAACAGGCGATCGATCTGATGTCGTTGAAACGCCGGAAGTGTTCATCAGCGCGACCAAGACGGAAGTTCCCGTCAAGCAAGTCACCAGCGCGGTTGAAACCATTACCGGCGAACAGATGCAGCAACGGAAGATCAGAACGGTCGTGGAGGCGCTGCGCCTGGCTCAGGGACTTGCCGTGTTCCAAAATGGAGGGCCCGGCACGTTGGCTGAAGTCCGAATGCGGGGAGGAACGCCGCAACAGACGCTCGTCTTGATTGATGGCGCGATTGTCAACAGCGCCACGCTCGGGACCTTCAATTTTGCCAATCTGACGAGCGACAATATCGAGCGTATTGAAATCCTCCGGGGCAGCCAGGGGATGATGTGGGGATCGGATGCCATGGGCGGGGTGATCAACATCATCACCAAGCGTGGACGCGAGACTCCGAACATCTCCGCCTTTGCGGAATACGGTTCTTTCGCGACGATTCGTGAAGGCGCCAGCGTGACGGGAAAGAAGGGGCCGGTTGATGTGGCGGCGGCGCTCACTCGATGGGATACGTCCAATTTCTCCGCCATTAACTATCGCCGGGGAGCCACAGAGCGGGATGGATTCCACAATTGGCAAGGTTCCATGAAGCTTGGTGTTGATCTTCCAAAGGACGGACGGCTTGAGTTCAATTTGCGATGGATGGACGGGATCACCAACTTGGATGGTACGAGCTTCAATTTCGCAACATCCTCATTCGACCCTGCCGATCTGCTCGGCGCCAAAACGCAAAGCAAGCAGTATGTCTATACAGGCAGCTACATGCAGCCGATCACAAACTGGTGGTCGCAAAGGCTGACCCTGGCGCGCGCGACCGAAAGTCTGACTACAAGTTCCGGCACGGTTGAACGTAACCTTGTCACCGGGGCGGTTGCGCCTCCATTCCCGCTCAACTCCGAGATCAACACGACCAGCAACCGGCTCGAATGGCAGCACGATTTTCAAATTGCTAAACCGTTGGCGGTAACGGCCGGATACCAATTCCGCGAGCAGCTGGGAGAAAATTTGGATACCCTTGCTGGTACCCCCACTCTTCCCAGCAAGATTGTCAGCAGCAATGCAGGCTTCGCTGAAGCCAAATTAAATCTCTGGGATCGTCTGTTTGGAACGGCCGGCATCAGGCAGGATGAATACAATGTATTCGGGAGTGCGACCACGTATCGTGGGACGGCCGGGTATCTACATAAAGAGACTGGCACCAAGTTGCGGGGGAGTTACGGCACTGGATTTCGAGCGCCAACAATCAATGAGTTGTTTTTTCCGGAATTCGGCAATGCCAATTTGAAACCGGAAAAGAGCAAAGGGTTGGATGTGGCCCTCGATCAGTCGCTGCTCAATGATCGCGTGCTCCTGAGCGTGGGCTATTTCTGGACCCGATATCAAAATCTCATCCTGGCCGTCTTTGATCCTGCCGGCTGCAACTTCACCTTGTTCGGTTTCTGCGCTCAAAATATCGGGCAGGCAAGAGCCCAAGGCATCGAAGCGAGTGCGAAGCTGAAGCTTATTCGCGACCAGGCCTGGATCAAGAGCTTGGATTTGCAGATGCAATACACGTATACAAGCACAGACAATTTAACAGCGAATGCCGACGCGCGTCTGCCCAAATGGCCGCTGAATCAATGGTCCGCCATTCTCAGCTACCAACCGATTGACTCCGTTCGGGCCAATCTGGAAGGCCGCTATGTGGGACAGCGCTATATGGATGTGAACAATCTTGAGTCGGTGCCATCGTTCTATGTGTGGAACGTGTCAGCCTCCTATGATGTCAGTAAGTCAGTTCAGATCTATGGGCGTGCGGACAATATATTCAACCGGAAGTATGAAGAAGTGCTGTTCTTCGGAACCCCGGTGCGGTCAGTGTTTGGAGGGGTGCGAGTCAACTTTGACATGCCTATTTGATGGAGGCCGATCATGCATGCCGGAGATTGCGCCACACCGCCGGGTCCAAAAAGTGATCGGAGAATGCGATGCGGGGTCCTGTCGCGAAAGTCTGCGCATGCTGTAAGCAAGGATTTACCTGCGGCCAATACGGCTGTTGGTGCGCCCACGTCGAAGTGAGCGAGGGGCAGATGGCGTGGATCGAGCAATCTTTTCATGATTGTTTGTGTCCGCTCTGCCTTCAGCGGGTCGTCGAGGGCGAGTTAGGACCGGCATCTTTTGCCCAACCGGAGTAAGGGGCCACCGTGCGAATCACGAAAGTGTACACGAGAACCGGTGACGGCGGCAGCACGCGGCTGGCCGGAGGCCAGCAGGTCTCGAAAGACTGTCTTCGTGTCGAGGCATACGGCACGGTGGATGAGTTGAGCGCGTCGATTGGCCTTGCGCGGGCGATGAACGACGAGGCGAGCCCAGCAATCGCTGCGGCCAAGCGGCTTGAGCAGGATCTGCGTTGGGTCCAGAACAAGCTGTTCGACGTCGGCAGCCTGCTTGCCACGGCCCCGGGACAGACATTCAAGAACATGCCGACGATCAACGCACAGGATACCGTCAAACTTGAGCGCATGATTGACCGATGCCAAAAAGACTTGGCCCCGCTCAAGGAATTCATCCTCCCGGGTGGAGGAAAGGTGTCGGCAACATTGCATCAGGCCCGCACGATCTGCCGGCGTGCGGAACGTATTTGCGTCAGTTTGGCCAAGGAGGAACCGCTCGATGCCGAAATCATCAAATATTTGAATCGGCTGAGCGATGCGCTCTTCGTGCTGGCTCGATGGGTGGCCAAGACACAGGGCGAGCCGGAATTCTTGTGGGAACGCAACACGGAAGAAAAGGACTAAAGGGGATGGGATGGCCGCGCGCACGCTCATGATTCAGGGGACCGCCTCGCATGTCGGGAAGTCCGTCATCACGGCCGCCCTGTGCCGGCTATTGCTTCGACGTGGATTGCGCGTGGCGCCATTCAAAGCGCAGAACATGTCGAATAATTCATTTGTCACACCGGACGGGAAGGAAATCGGCCGGGCGCAGGCGGTCCAAGCGGCCGCGTGCCGTCTGGCTCCGCAGGCGGACTTCAATCCAATCTTAATCAAGCCTGAATCCCATACGGCGGCGCAGCTCGTCGTCGGAGGCGAGGTGGCTGGATCGCTGTCTGCGAGGGATTTCGGGGCGGTGCGCCGTCAGTATTGGCCCACGGTGCAGGAGGCCTTTATGCGGCTGTCGCGCACCTTCGACGTGGTGGTGCTCGAAGGCGCCGGCAGTCCGGCCGAAGTCAATCTGAGACACTACGACATCGTCAATATGCAGATGGCCCGCATTGCCGGCGCACCCGTTTTATTGGTAGGAGACATCGACCGAGGCGGGGTATTCGCTTCACTCGTCGGGACGTGGGCTCTGTTGGATGAGGCCGATCGTCGGCATTTGAGAGCGTTCGCCATCAATAAATTGCGAGGGGACTCCGATCTGCTTGATCCCGCGCTCGCGCGCGTCTCTCATGAAACGGGAATGCCGTGCGCCGGTGTCGTCCCTCATTGGGGAGACTTGGATGTTCCGGAGGAGGATTCACTCGGATGGGATGGCTGGCAAGGCCGGACGTCAAAGCGGGCTGACCGCGTCGTGATTGGAATTGTGGATGTGCCGGGCATTTCCAATTTCACGGACTTCGACCCGTTGGCCAGGGAATCGGATGTTGAATTGGTTCGCTTGAGTGAGTCGACGGACCGTCCGTTGGATGCCGTGATTTTTCCAGGGACGAAACAGACGGTTCAGGCCCTGGCCTTCGTCCGGCAACGAGGTTTCGATCGTGTTGCCCGTCGTGTGTTGGCTCAGGGAGGGACGGTCGGCGGTATCTGCGGTGGCTATCAACTGCTCGGACACACCATTCGCGATCCCCAGCATCTTGAATCAGATCAGGATCACATCGACGGCCTTGGGATGCTTCCGGTCGTCACGACGTTTGCGTGTCCGAAAATCGTCGAGCAGGTCTCAGGGCGACATATTGGAAGCGGCCGCACAGTGGTCGGCTACCAGGTCAGAATGGGGCGAACGGTCGTTCCATCCGAGGCCCGGCCCTTTGTAGAATTTCAGGAGAGCCGCATGGGAGAACACGAGCACGATGGGATATGCGCTCATGACGGCAGGCTTTTTGGCACGTACCTGCATGGTCTTTTCGATCAGGATCCATTTCGACGGTGGTGGTTGAATCGATTGCGGACATCCAAGGAATGGCCAGGGCTGCCGGAGACACAGGTGTTGTCCCTCGATGCGCGCCTTGACCGGTTGGCAGATTTTGTGGAACAGCATCTCTCCATGTCGATGATCGATCGGCTGCTGGAGGAAGGGGTCTCCCGTGACACCCCGTAGAACACGAGCGCATCTGGTGTTCGTCCTTGGAGGCGCCTCGTCAGGGAAGAGCGAGGTCGCCCTTCAATTGGCGTCCAAGGGAATCGACAAGAAAGCTCCACGGGCCTTTGTGGCGACAGGCGAGGGGTTGGATGAAGAGATGGCGATGAAAATTGCCCGCCACAGGCAAGCCAGATCGTCGGACTGGATCACGGCTGAAGTACCACTTGAGCTGACCGCATGGCTCAAAGAACACGGACAAGCCTATCGCACGATTCTGATTGATTGTTTGACCATGTGGCTGTCGAACCGGTGGTGTCAAGGAAGCAAGGAACAGGAGATTCTCCAGGATGCACGAACTTTCCTCACGGCGCTGCGCCGCCTCAAGGCGCGTACCGTGATGGTCTCGAATGAATTGGGTATGGGCCTGGTACCTGGTGAGGCAGACCCCCGGCGTTTCCGGGAAGTGGCAGGAGCCTTGAATCGTCTCGTGGCCAAAGAGGCGGATGAGGCCTATTTTGTTGTGAGCGGAATTCCCCTTCGATTGAAATAAAGGAGCATATGAGACTGACAGAGATTCTGAGCCAGATCCGCGACGTGGATGCAGAAGCGGGAGCAGCAACGCAGCGCCGGCTGGATCGCTTGACGAAACCTCAGGGCAGTTTGGGCCGGCTCGAACAACTCGCCGTCCAGTACTGTGCGATCACAGGGGAACGCAAGCCGGCTGTCCCGCGTGGGAGGGTGTGTACCTTTGCTGCCGATCATGGTGTGGTAGACGAAGGTGTGAGTGCCTATCCTCGGAACGTGACGGCGCAAATGGTGTTGAACTTTCTGCGAGGCGGCGCCGGCGTCAACGTGCTGGCTCGGCATGCGGGAATCGACGTGCGTGTCGTGGACATCGGAGTGGCTCATGACTTCGGCCCCATCGCCGGCCTCATGAACCGGAAATTGATGATGGGCAGCAGAAATATGCTGCATGCCGAGGCCATGGACCGGAGAACCGCCGAAGAGGCGCTCGAGATCGGGATTGAGCTCGCGTCCGAGGCAGTGAATGAAGGCGTGACGCTGATCGGCACCGGTGAGATGGGTATCGGGAACACCACGTCGAGCGCGGCGATTACGGCGGTGATGACTGGGGCGCCGGTGGAGCAGGTCACCGGAATGGGAACCGGGATTGATGAGCTGGGCCGGACGCGAAAGATTTTCGTCATCGAGCGGGCGTTGGCCCGTCATCGGCCGAATCCGGAGGACGCCGTCGACGTCGTGGCAAAAATAGGCGGGTTGGAAATTGCGGGCTTGACGGGCCTGATTCTCGGAGCCGCCGCCGCACGCATACCGGTCGTCTTGGACGGGTTCATTGCCGGAGCCGCCGCCCTGATCGCATGCGGGCTCCAGCCGCGGTGCGTCCAGTATATGATCGCCTCTCACCGGTCCGTCGAGAGAGGGCATCGGCTGCTGCTCGAGAAACTAGGATTAGAGCCCTTGTTCGACCTGGATCTTCGACTCGGAGAAGGCACCGGGGCCTGTCTCGGGATGAGCCTCGTTCAGGCCGCCATCAAGGTGCTGACGGAGATGGCCACGTTCGGCGAAGCCGGTGTCTCGGAGCGCAACCAATGACGACGAGTCTCAAACCGTTCATTTTTGCCTGGCACTTTCTTACCGCCGTTCCACTGAGCCGGGATCTTCATGATCCCGCTCCTGACGAGTTGGCCGGATCCATGTTGTGGTACCCCTTTGTCGGAATCCTGCTTGGCGCGCTCCTTGCCATGGCGGACGTCCTCCTGGCCCGATGGCTGTCGCACGAGGTAGTTGCAGCGCTGCTCATCCTCTTGCTCGTCGCGATGACGCGGGGCCTGCATCAGGACGGCCTGGCTGACACGCTGGATGGATTGGCAGGAGGACGCACGCCCACCGATCGCCTGACCGTCATGCGTGATCCACGTATCGGAGCCATCGGTGCGACCGGTCTGTTTGTCTCATTAATCCTGCGGTACAGCGCGCTCATGTCGTTGCCTGAAGCGTTGAGATTTCCGCTCCTTCTTTCTATGCCGGCCATCGGACGTTGGGCCATGGTCGTGGGCGCATACGGAGCCCCATATGCGCGACCTGAAGGAGGCTTGGCCGCCCCATTTTTGGCGCACCTGGCGGTTCGGCACGTCCTCGGCGCGACGATCGTTGTCGCCGGTCTGATCGTATGGTCCTTTGGCCTCGCCGCTGCAGTGACGGTTCTGCTGATCGGCGGGATGGTGAGCCGGCTCGCCACGCTGTTTTGCCGATATGCATTCGGCGGCATCACCGGCGATACCCTCGGGGCGACCAATGAGGTCATCGAAGTCAGCTTCCTTCTGTTCATGCCTTTCCTCATGTCTCTGCCGTGACGCCCATCGATTTACTGGCAGCCTGCATGCTCGATGCGGTGATCGGTGACCCGCATGCATGGCCCCATCCGGTTCGAGGGATGGGCTGGCTGACCACCTGGGCGGAAAAGTTGGTGCGTCGATTCTGTGTCGGACCAGGCTCGCTGCGCGTCGCCGGTGCTGCGCTGGCCCTGGCTTTGCCAGGCCTGGCATTTTGCGCCGGATGGGCCGTCATCGCTGCCGGGACAGCGGCTCATGACTGGATCGGGCGCGGCATTGGGATCTGGTTGGCATCCACCGTGCTGGCCTGGCGAGATCTCGTCGATCATGTCCGCGCCGTCTCCCAGGCGCTGAAAGACGGCATGTTGGTGCTGGCACGTCACTCGGTTGGCTTAATCGTGGGACGTGACACCGACCGCCTGTCTGAACCGGAAATTGTGAGAGCGACGGTAGAGACCATTGCCGAAAGCGCGTCAGACGGCATCGTTGCGCCTTTATTGTTCCTTGTCGTCGGCGGGCCGCCCTTGGCCTTGGCCTACAAGGCCGTGTCGACCCTGGACTCGATGATCGGTCATCGAGATGCAGCGTATCGGGATTTTGGATGGGCCTCCGCCAAGCTCGATGATCTCCTCAATTGGATTCCGGCGCGTCTCACGGCCTGGTTGATCGCCCTCGCGGCCGGAGCCGTGTGCTGGAACGCAAGATCGGTCCATCGAAGCGGTGCGCTCTTGTTGCGGGACGGGCACAAGCACCCCAGCCCGAACAGTGGAAGACCGGAGGCGGCCATGGCCGGCGCGCTCGGCATTCAGCTGGGAGGAACAAACTTTTATGCAGGACTCCGACATGACCGGCCGCTGCTGGGGGACGCAAAGGAGCCCTTGTCAGCGGCACACATTGATCAAGCACAGCAGATCATGACCGTTGCCTATCTACTTGCGATTGCCGCGTCTCTGGGGTTCTTGTGGCACTAAAGAATGTGCTCGTCCATGGAGGCAATGTCCACGCCGCAGCTCGTGACCTGCGACGAACGATCGGATCGATCCTTGATTTCAGTGCGAGCATTAATCCATTGGGACCTTCACCTCAAGTCATTCGAGCGCTGGTTGTCGCGGCACCGCTGGTCCAGCACTACCCTGATCCTGACTGTTTCAGCCTCAAGCAGCTCATCGCGCGTCGCTTGAAGCTCTCGCCTGACCGCCTCGTGATTGGAAACGGCTCGAGTGAACTTATCGATGTGATTCCGCGCGCCCTGGGTATTCGTTCAGCTCTGATTGTCGGCCCAACGTATGGGGAATATGCGCGAGCCGTTGATCGTGCGGGGGGGCGATATAGGATGGTCTTGGCCAGTGCGAGGCAGGGATATCGGCCCCCACTGGAGCGGGTTACGCATAGTTTGCGGGCACAATCGAGCGGCCGAACGATCGACGCCGTCTTCATCTGTCATCCCAACAGTCCGACCGGTCGGCCTGGTGATCTTCAAGAGCTGAATGGTCTCTTCCAGGCGGCTGAGCGCGCGGGGATATGGGTGGTGTTGGATGAGTCATTTATCGACTATTGTGACGCGTTGACCTGTGTGCCGAGGTTGCAGGTCTATCCACGTCTGATCATCCTGAGAAGCTTTACCAAATTTTACGGCATGCCGGGACTGAGAATCGGCTACAGCATGTCCTCGCGATCCGTGGCTGCTACGCTGAGGGCGCATCTGCCGCCGTGGTCCGTCAACACGGTGGCTCAACGGGCCGCTGAAGCGGCGATCGCCGACCGACGTCATGCGCGACGTTGTCTCGCGTATGTCGACACTGAACGAGCGCGCGTGGCGAAACAGCTGACCGCCCTGGGAGGTCTGGCGGTGATTCCATCTTCCACGAATTTTCTCTTCGTCGAGCTGCCACAGTCCTGTCGCGCCGGCCGGATTGCCGCAGCTCTTCGCCGGCGAGGCCTGCTGATCCGGGACTGTTCGTCAGTGGAAGGCTGTAGCCCGCGATGCATACGCATCGCTGTGCGAACGAAGGTGGAAAACGATAGCCTGCTCACGGTTCTGGCGCAGGCACTCGAGCGATAGCATGGGCCGGTTGAGAGTCAAGATGGGAGGCGTCAAGTATCGAGTCCTTCATGATACGTTGGTCATTGATCTCCCCAAGAGGTATCGGATCGTCTCTTCGGCGCCGTGCGGAGGGGGGATCGTTCGGGCGCGTTCGATACTCAACCACCAAGTCCCAGCCAACCCTGTAAAGCCCGGCGGTCCGTCGGTCAGGGACATGGTCTGATCCCGCGCGCTATCTGGGACGATTGGCGCGGAGAGTAAACGCCGCCATGCCGGTTGTCGGCCTCATGACGGCTGTGCCCATGACACAGCTTGTCGTCGATCGTGAAGAATCAGGCCCGCTCCTGCTGGAATGTTTTTGTACCGTTGGCGTCACCAACGCCGTTCGCGCCGGCGAACCGGTGCCGTCCAAGTGCGAATCGACGCAGACTCGCGATCACGCCGGAACGATCAATATTATCCTTGTCACGAACGCAACCCTGGCGGTTCCTGCAATGGTGGGAGCGGTGCAAGTGGCGACAGAGAGCAAAACCGCAACCCTGATCAAAAACAGGGTCCCGAGCGCCTATGAACGGGCTGCCCTGGCGACCGGGACCGGTACCGATGCGGTGGTGCTTGCCAGCAGCCTTGAGGGAACCCATAGGCTGCAATACAGCGGGACGCATACCGAGATGGGAGCGATGATCGGACGGCTCGTCGCCCGTTGCGTTGAAAGAAGCCTCCGTCGCTTTGCTCGTTGGCACAAGGCGCGCTAAGGTAGAAAGATTCCGTCGACGATCCCTCCTCAACTCTTGTTGGCCTAAGCGAATTTCCCATTCACTTCTCCGCCCGGCCCTCAGGCGGTCCGTCGGCCACAATCATCGAAAGATGCGAGTGGCCAATTTTTGCACAAACGGCATCATTTTGTCGCAATCTGAACAGTCGTGCGGCGGACGAGTATGAATGCTGCTCCTGTGTAGAGTACGTAAATCTCTGAAACACCAGGCGTTTTGTGTTTTGTACTCACGCAGACGCTGTTCGTAAGCGAATAAGCACAACCTTTGCACAGTTGGCCGAAGCTTCGAGCGGTTCGCCGCGGCGTCATGGGCGCGTGCATCGGCGACATGGCGTGCAAAAAAACAGGAATTCCTAGGTGCTGCGCGAGAAGAATGAGAAAAGGAACGAAGAATCCGGTCGAGTGACTTCACAAGGAGGATGGGTATGAACGCGACATGGTTCAACTGGCGGATGGTGGGCGGAATCGCGGCGGTGGCGCTGATGCTCAATACGAGCCCGGTATTAGCCGCCAACGAGGCAGAAGTGGCGGAACACCTGATCGATCTGGTCAAGATCGGCCGTGGAGTCATGTCGGAACAGATGGCGAACATCAACGATGCCGCCAAATCTAACAAGGGCTTTACCGGCGATTACATGGCCGCTCAGGTCATCGAGCGGTTCAAAAAGAAGACCAAGATCGACCTCAGAATTCCCAACGCCGTTCCCCAAGCGGGTCTCTACCTCGCACTGGTCGAGGCGGAAAAGGATGTCGTCGATGAAGCGCAACCGGTGATCAACCGCGCCGGTATCGGCTTCAAAGGATTCATCCCCGCCGTATTCGCCCGGAAGACCGGAGAAAACTTTTACAAGAAGACCGGGGTGAAATTGAAACTGACGGGTATTGATTATCGCAACGTCAACAACAGGCCGGATGATTTCGAAGCGGAGGTGCTGCGGATGTTCAGTGATCCGCGCCATCCCAAGGGCCAAACGTACGTGCGCAATACGATGCTGGATGGCCGGCCGGTGCTGCGTATGATGGATCCTGAGTACGCGGCGGCCTCCTGTTTGGCATGCCACGGGGCACCCGAAGGGCGGCAAAGATATTACGGGCGGTCATAAAGAAGGCTGGAAAGAAGGGGATTTAGCCGGAGCGATCAGCGTCGTGCTGCCCCTGAAGTAGCCGGTCATGGTGGAATCCGGACGTCATTCATAACCAGAACAAGGAGAGAACCCGATGAGTAAGATTCTTGTCGTTGACGATTCGTACGCCGAGTTGCAGGTGATTGAGGGAGTGTTGAAAGGGGCGAACCATACGGTCGTGTCCTTCCCTAATACCGAGAAGCTGGAAGACAAGGTGGCTGGTGAGAAGCCGGATCTGATTGTCCTGGACGTCGTCATGCCCGGCCGTAACGGCTTTCAGGCCTGCCGCGATCTCAAGAACGATGATCGGACGAAGAATATCCCCATCATCCTCTGTACCTCCAAAGGCAACGAAAGCGACAAATTCTGGGGTCAGCAGCAGGGTGCAAATGCGCACGTGGTGAAGCCCTTCAAGGGTGACGAATTACTGGCGGCCGTGAAGCGGGTGTTGGGATAACCGCCATGAGTAGTCCGCAGGGCGCCACCTCGGTCGCGACCTCCCACGCCGATGCCATCGTTGCCTCGCAAGGGAGTGCTGCCCAAACATCCGGCACATCGACCATACGGGCGGCCATTGTCTCCTTAGGGGGCGAGCTGTTTACGATCGACCTGCAAAACGTTCGGGAAGTGTTTGTGGTCGAATCGGTGACGCCGGTTCCGGGCATGCCGTCCGGATTGATCGGCGTCACTAACTTGCGAGGATCGGTCGTCCCGTTGCTCGATCTCAGGCAGATGATCGGCGTTGCCGCTGAGACCGGTCTCAAGTATGCCGTTGTCGTCAAGCACGGCAACTGGCAGGTAGGGGTCTTGGTGGATACGGTTCCCGAAATTCGCACCTTGTCGAAGGATCAGTTTTTGCCGGCTCCGGTCGGCACAGGAGACGGGGGGAATCCCTTCGTGTCGACGGTCGTAAAGCTTGAAGACCGGTTGCGCGGCGTATTGGAGACTTCGGCCGTACTTTCTCATTTCGAAGGCACAGGATAGTCGGAAGATCATCAAGACAGGGTGTGATGCTCATGGAGCGATCGGATCGCTAGGAGAAGGAGGAGGTTCCCATGCTGAGGCTCAACTTTTTGAAATGGTTTGAAAACTTAAAGACACAGGCCAAACTGCTGACGGTGTTCGGCTTGGTCGGTGTCATCATCGCCGCAATGGCCGGCGTCGGTATCGTGACCAACGGCCGCTTGGCGACGCAAGCGGAAACGGTGTACGTCGACTATACGGTCCCGTTGACTGAGTTCAACCAGCTCCTGTTCAACGTCAACCGGTACCACGAAGCCTTGGTCGACGTCTCCAGAACGCCGCGCGCCTCCGACTTCGAAATCGAGTTGAAGGACATTGCGCCGTTCCGGGCCGAAGTCGAACGGCTGCTCGCGAGCTATGAAAAAACGACGTTGCGGACGTCCAGCACCGGCCGGGATGAGGCAAAAGACCTGGCCGAGCTGAAGGCCGCGGTCACCCAGTTCTTCAATCAGGGTGATGCCGCCGTCACGACCATCAAGGAAAGTTTCGAGAACAAGGCGTTCACATCATCTCAGGCCCTGGCCATGCGGGAATTGGGCGCTCTGGCCATCACGGTGAGTATGAGCCCTGCCTATGAAAAGGTGACGCAACGCCACGCCGAACAGATCAAGACCATGTCCGAAGTGGCGAAAGACCTCTCGGATGAAGCCAAGGGCATGGCCGCCAACGCCACCATGATCCTGGTCATCGGCGGTATCGCCGCCGTGTTCTTGGGCTTGGCGCTCGGATACTGGGTGGCCCACAAGCTTTCACTGGGTATCGGACAAGTCGCCAGCGTCGCGCAACAAGCGGCGAGCGGCAATTACCAAGCCCGTGCGAAGATTGCGTCCAAGGACGAATTGGGCCAGATGGCCACCTCGTTCAACGCCATGTTGGACCGTATTACGGCCCTGGTGACGTCGGAAGGCGAACGCGACGAGATGCAGAAGCGTTTGATGAACTTCCTTGTCCTCGTGTCGGACGTCGGTAAAGGAGACCTCACGAAGCGCGGTGAAGTGACGGCCGACATGTTCGGCAACCTGGCGGACGGATTCAACCTCATGATCGCCCGGTTCGGACAGCTGCTCAAACAAGTCCGTGAGGCGGCCGAACGCGTCAACAAGTCGGCCGGTACGCTCCGGGACAGCGCCGGTCAGATGGCCGGAACCGCCAAACACCAAGCGGACGAGTCGGTCAAGACGCTCAGCGCGGTCGAACAGCTTGCCGCGCAAATGCGCCAGGTTGCCGAAACGGCAGGAGCCTCTTCGGAATCCGCCAAACAAGTGTTGCAAGCAACGGAGCGCGGGCGTGTCGCGGTGCAGGAAACCGTGCAGGACATGCAGAGCATTCGTTCAGCGGTGCAACGCATGTCGAAGCAGGTCAAGGGACTCGGCGACCGGTCGTTGGAAATTTCGCAGATCGTGTCGACGATTCGAGACATCGCGAATCAGACCAACCTGCTCGCGCTCAACGCCGCCATCGAGGCGGCCGGCGCCGGAGAAGCCGGAGCACGGTTCGCGGTCGTCGCCGACCAGGTCCGTAAACTGGCCGAAAGCTCGACGCAAGCGACCCGCGAAATCGCGGATCTCGTGAAAGTGATTCAGTCGGAAACACAGGACGCGGTCGTCGCCATGGAACAGGAAACCCAGGCGGTGGAAGCCGGATCGGCTTCAGCGCTGCGTACCGGTGAAGTGTTCAACGAAATTTCAGGCATCGCCCAACGGTCCGCCGAATTGGCCCAGACCATCGCCAGTTCCGCGGCCACGCAAACGGCTTCCACGGATCAGGTGGGTCGCTCGATTAAGGACTTCACCGGCGGTGCGGTGGCGACGCAGAAAGCCACCGATGCGGCACGTTTGACCGTCGAAGACATGGCCAAACTCGCCGACGGTCTGTCGGCTTCGGTCGCGCAGTTCAAGCTGGCCTAAGATGAGGATGTTGCAAAACCTGCGGCCTTGCCTGTGGAACGGCGCGTCCGGGGAAACGATTGCGAAAGCAACCGGTGGGCTGGGCGGGTGGTACATGAGCGCCGGGGTTGGGCGGGGGAGAGCGGCGCGCTTTTTCACCATCCTCGAACGACAGTCTTAGGTCTGCG
>CAWCEG010000036.1:0-31418 GCA_963794505.1 uncultured Nitrospiraceae bacterium | reverse complement strand
TAAAGGCTGTCACATGAAGTCGGGGAAGGCTCCCTGCTTCTCCCGACCCATCTGGCAGTCTTGACTCCGTGGCTGCAGGGCGGTCTCTGAAGATAGACGAAAGGGCGGAGTTCCAGAGGGGACTCCGCCCTTTTCCATGTCGACCGGGAGTTGTTGGTAGCGATCTCATGCCTATTCATTGGACCTCCATCCTGATCAGCTTGTTAATCATGACCAGTGGGGTACTCGGATCCCAAACGTTGATCCGAGTCGATCAAGATCTGCGTGTCATCTATGCGGAATATACCTTAGCCGCGACCGACTTAGGCCATGTGAACGGAGAACTCATCCGCTATCGGACATCGGTGCTTCGGGCGATTGAGGCGGGTACGAAAGGAGAATTTCAACGGATCAAGGCCTCACTTCAGCAAAAACAAGAACGCCTGAACAGGGCCATGAAGCGCTTTATCGACGCTACGAACGAGGCCTCTTCTGGGAAGAGAATGGACGCACGCGAGCTGGCGGAGGTGAAAGCGGTTCGGGAACGCATGGATGCCTACCTCGCGTCGTCCGATCACGCCATCCAGATGATGGAACAGCGATGGAGTGTCGATGCTCATGCCGAAGCCCAACAACTTCAGAATGCGGCAAAACATTACTGGGCAAACGACTCGACCATCAAATTCAACCATGTCACTGTTGAACTGGATCGGCTCCTGGAAGTGGTGGCAGAAATTGCCGGCGAGGTCAAAAAAGAGGCCGACGCGTCGCTCCGTATTGCAACCATGGCCCTAATCACGGTAAGCTTGACGTTAGCGTTGGTCGCACTTGTCGTCCCTCTTAAAGCCACGCGGATCCGAGAACGAGCGTAAGTCGCCACTCCCAGACCCCTTTTCCCATTAACTGCTTATGAAAGTCACACATGTTACATTTACGCAACAACCCTATAGGGAAGAGGCTACAGGTAAAATGCATGTAAAATTAATGACTTATGATGACTCGCGGTCTGAAAATGCTTTGGCACTAGAGTTGCTGAATCACCGAGTTGATACTGGAGGCTTGCTCAGTGAGACTGCAACAGACCGTCGGTAATCCAGTGAGCTGTAGAGGGGTAGGGCTTCATACCGGTAAGCCCGTCACCCTGACCATTCGACCAGCCCCTGCTGATACCGGTGTCGTGTTCGTTAATCGTAATGGACATGCTGGAGCCTCGCTGGCAGCGTCTGTCGACCACTTGGTGGCTACCGAACTCTGTACCGCTATCAGTGGAAACGGATTCCAAGTCAAGACCATTGAACACGTCTTAGCGGCACTCGCAGGCTTGAACGTCGATAATGCCTATGTCGATATCGATGCAAGCGAAGCACCTGTCATGGACGGGAGTTCAGCCCCCTTCGTCCGATTGATTGAATCGGCCGGTGTCATGGCTCAGAACCGACGCCGATCCTTTTTGAAGATTACGAGACCGCTCGAGATTGTGGATGGATCGCGACGCATTCGGATTGAACCATCATCCACGCCGCGAATCACTTACACGATCCATTACGACCATCCCTTGATTCAAACTCAAACCTACGCGTATGAACATTCCTCCCATGCATTCGCGGCTGATATCGCCGGAGCCAGGACGTTCGGATTTTTGCAAGAGGTCGAAGCGCTGTGGGCTCGCGGATTAGGTCGTGGTGGGACCCTCGAAAATACGGTGGTCCTGTCGCAGGACGGGATTCTCAATGAATCCGGTCTTCGTTTCACCGACGAATTCGTGCGTCATAAGGTGTTAGATCTGATTGGCGACTTCTCCCTTCTTGGGATACCCTTTATTGGCCATTTGATTGCCGATCGCTCAGGACATGCGTTACATACCCGTCTCGTGAAGCAGATTCTTGACCACCCGGAATGTTGGGTGCTTTTGAATGCCGACCATTCAGCCATTCAAGCCGAAGCGAGTCTGTCTCTCCCAAAATCCGCTCCAAGATCTTCAGCCGTCTCTCTGCAAGCCTCCTAATCACGTTGTTCACTGCTGCATTCTTTGTGAGTTCTATCGGAGCTTATTCCGGCAGATGAATCGATAACGTCGGGAGCGAGTGGCCTCGCCCCCGGCGCTAGAATCGAGGCGGGGTTACTTCTTTTTCTTCTTTGCTGCTTTCTTCGTCGCCAAGACTCTCACCTCCCTTCTCAATACTCAGGAGCCTTTGACAAGGCTGTCCTCTTCAGACCGCATGACCCAGCAGGTCTTCAACGGCCTCGAACGTGTTGGGGCCGACTTTGCGAAAGCGCTTGTCGCGCTTCAGCGATGTCGCCACAGACGTGAGCGGCGTTTTGCCCTTGATTTGCAAACCGCCCTCAAGCAGCCGCTGAACGAGTTCCTTGGCATGCATGGCCCGGTTTGCTTCACGCAACACCTGATAGGCCGCTTCCGGTACGCTCTTCCCGGCATATTTACTCCGTCCTAAAAGGATTTCCCGTGATTGGTCCGTCACATCGACGGGAATACGGCTGCCCTTCCCGTCGGCCATGAGCGGTGTCGACACGCTGGCCAACTTGGCCTTGTCTGCCTCAACGCGATGCAGGGTGTCCGCCAGTTCCAAGTATTTTTTGATGGTCGCGATCTCGTCGTCCAAGCGACGACGTTTCTTTTCGAGGTCTTGCAGTCGGTTCTTGTAGGCGCTGATTCGCTGTTCAAGGCCGACCAAAATATCGGTGAGTTCTTCCAAGGAACGCCCCCTGCGCAAGCATGCTTGCTTTATATGCTTGCTTCTAAATAAAGTCAATGCCTGCAATAGAAGAAAAGGCTTGTATGTATACAACCAACAGCATAGGTGGCTCAACAGAAAAGCTGGGATGAGAACGCATGTTATGATGGGCCGCAATGCCCCAACCTCAAGAGGAGGCTGTCAATACCACCGAGCTGCTCTCTGTTGCCGTCGAGGCGTCCAAATCGGCGGGTCGCCTACTGCTGCACTACACGCAGTCGGGATTTCATATCGAACACAAAAACCCAATTAACCTTGTGACCGATGCCGACCACGCGGCGGAACAATGTATCATCGACCATATTCGCCAGCATTTTCCGACGCACCGGACTCTCGCTGAGGAGCGAGGCATCGGAGCACCTCCCTCCTCGCGCTACCAGTGGATCATCGATCCATTGGATGGCACCACCAACTTTGCCCATCGATTCCCCGTCTACGCAGTTTCGATCGGGGTAGAATGTAACGGCGAGGGAATCGTGGGGGTGGTGTACGATCCCACTCGAGACGAACTGTTTACCGCGCAAGCCGGACAGGGCGCGCACTTGAATGGCCAACCAATTACGGTATCAAACACAACCATTTTGGATCGTGCCCTCATGGTGACAGGTTTTGCTTACGACATACGCGATACAGCCGATAACAACTTGAACCACTTTGCACGGTTTGCCTTAAAGGCACAGGGTGTGAGGCGAACCGGAAGCGCCGCGCTGGACCTATGCTATGTGGCCGCAGGCCGGTTTGATGGCTTCTGGGAAGTCAAGCTGAGCCCCTGGGACATGGCGGCCGGCATCGTCATCCTTCGGGAAGCCGGCGGGCGCGTCACCGACTTCCGAGGTCATGTGCACTCGATCTACCAACCCGAGCTCGTGGCGAGCAACGGCCGTATTCACGATGAAATGCTGGCCGTGATCAGCGAAAGCCTCTCTTCGTAGCCGGTCGTGATGGCCAGGCTTGAAGATAATTTGGCATGTACAGCGCGATTTGCCCTGCGCTATGATGTGCCTCATAAGGGAAGGAAGCGGACGCATGGCTAGCACTATTCCGCCTTCAGGATCATCGAAGGGCAATCCACAATCGGCAGGAGCGGAATCGACCTCCTGGGACGTCGAACTACTGCGCGTCTTAGTCAGCCGGAACGGGTCCCAAGTCGAGGCCCAATGGGCGATACACCCTCAACTCAAACAAGATCTCCTGCCGCATGAGTGGCAGGAAGTCACCGATCTGATGGGAAAGGTTTCCGGCATCGTCGGAAACCGCTTCTCAAAGGTGTTGGCTCAGGCCGATCCTGAGCCTCCGACCAACGCCTGACCCGCAATTAATCCAACCCAATCACATCTATCATTAGGGAGCGCCGCATGGACACCTATTACCATCCGCACGATCTCGGCAAGTTTAGCGACATGGAAAAGGGCAACAAGCCACTGTGGGAGAAGTTTATGAGCTACTACAGCGCAGTGTTTGCCGAGGGGGCGCTGACCGAGCGTGAAAAGGCGCTGATCGCACTGGCCGTCGCTCACGCCGTCCAATGCCCCTATTGCATCGATGCATACACGCAGTCGTCACTGGAAAAGGGGTCAAACGTAGAAGAAATGACTGAAGCTGTCCACGTGGCCTGCGCCATCCGGGGTGGCGCGTCGCTCGTTCACGGCGTGCAAATGCGCAACGTGGCCGGGAAGCTGTCAATGTGACGAACCATTAGGGCTGTCTGCCTCATCCTTAGAGATAGGGATGTTCAGGAATTGCCAATGTGAGGTATTTCCCCCGTTCTTGATACAAGACTCGTCTCGAGGTCAGATCGGCCAAGATCGGTTCGAACTCAGCTTGGCTTGTGTCTAGGTGAGCAGCCAACGCCGCCCGAAGTTGCTCGACGGTCTTCGGTGCTTCATTACACATTTCAATGACGAGCGCGGCCATGCCATCGTACCGCTGCCGCGTGGGTGCTTTCGGATTGCGCCCGTCGTAGACCGTCACATACCCCAGTGCTTTTGAATAATACAGGAACGGCCGGTCACTTGCGGCATGCAGACGCTGCCAGTGCTCGACGGTCGAAACCAGCTCCTGATAGACGTGGGGGTCAACGCGCCAATTGTCGAGCTCGTATTCAAAGTCGTAGGCGATCTTGTTCAGATCGATTTGCCGCGCATCATACACATACTCATAGGCAGACCCCGGACCGGTCATCCGTACGCCGTATTCGTGAGGCCGTGCATAATATGGGCTGAACCGCTCCAACCAGAATTTCCCAGTGGCTTCAGGCGGCTGCAGATGGAGCAATGACGAGATTAAGTCAATCTGTCCGAGGTAGTCCTCATTGGTTTCGCCGGGAAAGCCCAACAGGATGTTCCAGGATACCGTGACGCGGTAGTAAAAACTCCACTTCAGGCACACGATGTTCTGCATGGGGGTGACGCCCTTGTCCATCGCCTTCAACTGGGTGACACTCAAGCTTTCGAGCCCCGGCTGCATGCATTTGACACCGCCAGTCGCCAACGTTCGAATCTGCTGTTTGTGGAGGTTACTCTTCGTCTCGATAAAGACGTCAAGATCGCAATGGTCGGAGGCAAACTTGCCAAAGAGTTGGTCGATGTACTTGATATCGATAATGTTGTCGACCAGCCGGAACCGGGCCGTGTCATAACGGTGAGAGAGATAGGTCATTTCGCGTGCGACCTGGTCCGGGGACTTCGCACGAAACTTCATGCTTTGGGCATTGAGTCCACAAAACGTGCAATGGTGTTTCTCTCCCCACCAACAGCCGCGTGACCCTTCGTACAAGAGAATGCGGTCCAGCCCCTGCGCCGCTGCGCCGAGTTCAGCTAGCAAACGATAATAATCGTCATAATCCGGGGGCCCCGTCCGTGCGAAGTCCGTGAAGAGAGAGGTGTTCGGCGTTAAGCAGATTTTCCCATCCTGCCGAAAGGCCACTCCCGGCGGAACATCGTCGGAATGATTTGACAACACCTGCCGGGCAAGAGCGGGAAAGGCCACCTCTCCTTCGCCGACGACCACATAGTCGATGAACGGAAACGCCCGGAAATATTCCAGGCCCATTTCTCCATCGTAGTTCGCTCCGCCAAATACGATGGTGACGTCAGGGTAGAGGTCTTTGATCAGCTTGGCCATCGTAAGGCTCGCCACATTCTGATCGAATGTAGAGGTAAAGCCGATCAGCTTATATTGGCTCCAATCAAAGGCCGTCAAAGCCCACGTCAGAAACTGCGGGGCGATCCTCGTGGCCATCTCCTCAAAATAGCCGATTGGCTGACTGCTCTGCTGCGCGATTTGTTCGAAGACAGGTTTGAAGACGCGCGGGTATTCGGTGCGCTTGGGATTCTCACGAAAGAGGAGATAGGAAAACAGCCATTCACCGAAAAGTGCGCGCTTTTCACAGATCAATTCGTAAAGAGGCACTCCGATCTTGTGGGCAAAATGGACGTTCAAGTGATGGCAATCGACGGCAAGGCCCTGCGATTTCAACAACGCGGAGAGTGTCCCGAGCTGGATGGAGGGATACTTCGAGAAGCTGAACGGCATATTGACGAGCGCCACCTGGGCCTCGCCCGTTGCCTGCCTCATGAAATCCGGTGCGTGACTCACGCTGTGATCACCCGCCAGCCATCGCTCGAAACGGCTCAAACTCCCTGTCCGCCTTCGCCGCCAAATAAAAATCGCTTTCGGTCAAGCCATTGATCTTGTGTGTCCAGATTTCGACCTTGCACTTGCCCCATGACAAATACAGATCAGGATGGTGACCTTCGGCTTCGGCCACAGCACCGACTTTGTTAACAAAGGCCAGGGCCTGCGCAAAGTCCTTGAATGTATACAATCGCTCGAGGTGGCCCTGTGGATTCAAGGCCCACCCCCGACCTAGCTCCTTAAGCAACGCCTCTATTCGGTCAGCGGGAAGCGGCGGCACACCGCCGCGGCAAGGGATGCATTTGTTATCAGCAAGACCCATCGTGGCCTCCCTCGTTAGGAACGGAATGGTTATTGTACGGGGGGCCCTGAGACAGAAACAAGGCGGGGAGCGGCTACTCGCTCTCGTCCGGCATCCCGCCCGATTTCGCGAGATCGTCTACCTTGACCTTCTCCGGATTGAACTTGGCAGCCGCCTGAGTCATGCGTTCCATGGCTTCGTCAAACGGGACTGGGGGAGCGTCCTTAGGCCGGAAACGGAGAGGATTTACGCGGGCGACCACGAAGCTCTTCAGGTAGGGACTGGTCAACCCTTTCGCCTTAAGCGCGTTGACTTGTTTTACGATTGCATCGTCAAGCTCGAGGAGCTTGCGCGCTCGTTCATGCCGCGACTCGATTGCCGTCCGCATCGGTTTTTTAAGAAACTCATCCACACGTTTCAGGACAGGATGGTAGGCCCCTCCACTGAATCGTGGCCGTTCTTCATAACAGAGACCGAGCGTGATGAGCGCCGGCTCTTCAAACTCCAACGCGTAGGCCTCTTCTTCCGTTGCCTGAAGTTGCATGAGTTCCTTGTACATGCGAATGACCTCGAGGGCCTTTTCCCGGAGGTTATGGGCTTTCTCGGTATTGAGAGCAAGAATATGATAGGCGGTTGCAGCTTCGGGCACGACGATCGCCACGATGCTCTTCGCGCCCAAAGTCCGCATGGCGGAGAGACGATGATTGCCGTTCGGCGTCCAATACTTCGCCGTCTGATTCACTTTAGGGGCGCGCACGCAAATGATTGGATCGAGAAACCGGGCGATTTTGCTGATTACCGCTTCGAGTTTTCTCACATGGGTATCGGACAGGTTGCGCTGATACGGAGTCGGTTCAACCAGCTCGATCGGCAACGCCGCCAGCACCACCCAATGGCCTCCGTAAGGCTCCCGATAAACCGAAAGCACCTTGCCGCCATCCTGTTCGATGGCTCGATGCAGGTCGGCCACCTCGGCCAGCGGGGCCGCCGCTTGCAGTTCCGTTGCGGTTAAGCCGGTCGACTGCCCGGCCGGCTTTCGTCTGCGTCGAGTGCCGGCCACGCGCGGTCTCTTCGGCTGCTTCTCAGGCATGGATGGATATGGTAGGAGAGTCAGTCGACAAAAGAAAGGGCCTCAGCCATGTCGCGCGCCGGCGTGCGCATTGAAACAATCGGCTGGTTTACCGCCAGTTGTCTACTCGTCAGCAATATCATCGGCGGCGGAATCTTCACCACAACAGGACTGATGGCGCGAGAACTGGGCGATCCGATGTTAATTCTTTTGCTGTGGACGGTCGGCGGATTGTTCGCTGTGGGCGGCGCAATGGTCTACGGCGAGCTTGGTTCACGGTTTCCGCAGGCAGGCGGCGACTACATCTACTTGCGTGAAGCGTATGGTCCATTGGTCGCGTTTCTCAGTGGATGGACGTCCTTCACCATCGGGTTCGGCGCCGCAGTCGCTGCTTCGGCGATTAGCTTTTCTGCCTACGCATTCCGGATCATTCCCGTCATGGACGACAGCGGGTGGCGGGCCAAAGGGCTGTCTCTCGCGCTGCTTTGGCTGGTCACGCTGGTTCATTGCCGCGGATTGGCGGGTGGCGGCCGGTTGCAGCGGATCATTACCAGCACGAAGCTCCTGGCGATTGGCGTATTCATCGTGGGCGGCTTGTCGGCAGGGGCCGCCCAATGGAACTGGTTTGCACCGACAGCCGCCGTTGCACATCAATCTGCTGGATCCATTGCCTTGGCATCCGTCATTGTCATTTATTGCTATCTGGGTTGGAATGTCGCGGGGTTCATTGCCGCGGAGATATCGAATCCTCAGCGCACGCTGCCGAGAGTCATGGTCGGCGGTACCGCCTTGGTCACCTTCATCTATGTGCTTCTGAATGTGGTGTATCTGTCAGCCCTATCCGTGGGCACGCTGGCTCAGGACCCGATCGTGCCGGTCGCGGAGAAATCTGCAACGGCGTTGTGGGGACCAAACGGCGGACACTTGGTCGCTGCCCTGCTCTGTCTTTCCATCGCCGGAGCGGTGAGCGCCATGACCTGGGCCGGCCCGCGCGTCTATTGGGCCATGGCGCAGGACGGCGTGCTCAGTTCATGGCTGGCACAGCGCCACCCAGAGAGCGGCGTGCCTGCGCGTGCAATTTTGCTACAGACACTCTGGGCTTCCGTGCTTATCCTCAGCGGAACCTTCGAACAATTGATCGTATATAGCGGCCTGGTTCTGGCATTCTTCATGAGCCTGACGCTCTCCACAATCTTCCCTCTCCGATCGAGACGGAACCAGCCTGCCGGTGAGTATCGCGTGCCGGGCTATCCGATTCTGCCTGCATTGCTCGTCATCTCGTCGTTACTAATCGTTTGCTCGAGCCTGTTGCAGCGGCCCGTCGAGGCTCTGTATGGAGTGGTGACGGTGATGGCAGGCATCCCGTTTTACATATTTTGGAAGATGATGAGTCGTGGATGAGCGGGAAGACAGAACGCACAGGAATAGACCGTGCGGGCTGGGCATTTTCATTGACGGGAAATGGCACGGGCGACCTTGCACTATGGTGGGAGGTCGCCCGTGGTTGGCGCTTAGGACGCCGAAACTGCAATTAAGTTGTTGCGGCCCGAAAGACCCGCGCGATGGCAGGTCATGCGAGTTTCCAGTCGTGGGAGACGTCGTCAATCCCGGGCGTTTATGTTCCTCGTGCCGCGACGGATGCTCCGAAGGAGCAGGCTGATATCCAGTTGGTCTGTGGTGCCTTTACGGCACAGCCAGCGGAGATCCGGCTAGCACGACCGACGAGAAACCCGCCCTCGCATCGGCGGGCCTGACGGGCCAGGTGGAGTCGCGTCTTCCATGTCCACCCTCCTTTCTTGGTGAAGTCATCGGGAGACCTGGATGACAGCCGCGCGGTCTGTCCGATCTCTCGTTACTTCGATGAACTCCTGGGCCGCAACTCCCCTCCTACGCTCATTAGATCATCGTGTCAATGGGCCCAGCACTACGCCAGTAACCGGCATAACGTGTGCCAGTATTGTCGGGTTCGAACAGCACCTGGTAATTGTTTTAAACGATCTTGAGCTTGGCGAAATCTACACCAGGTGGTGGTGGTGGAGTCTTGAGTTTCATGGCCTCCAAGGCGTGGGCGATTCGATCGGCCACGACAAGGTTTCGGTACCATTTACGATTGGAGGGTACGATGTACCAGGGCGCCTCTTCCGTGCTCGTGGCAGACATCACATCCTCGAATGCATGGATGTAGTCATCCCAGAGTTCGCGTTCCTCGAGGTCGCCAGAGTTCCATTTCCACCGCTTCTCGGGGTCATGGATCCGCTCTTCCAACCGTTTTTTCTGCTCCTCTTTCGAAATATGGAGGAAAAACTTCAATATCGCAGTGGCATTCTCTGTCAGCATTTCCTCGAACTCTTTGATCTGATTGTAGCGGCGTTTCACGACGGTACTGGACACCCAGCCATGCACGCGAGTAATGAGCACATCTTCATAATGAGACCGGTTGAAAATTCCAATGAACCCTTTTGCAGGCACTTCGCGATGGACACGCCAAAGGAAGTCATGGGCCAATTCTTCCGTCGAGGGAGTTTTGAACGCGACCACCTTACAACCCTGCGGATTAACACCGGACATCACATGCTTGATGATGCTGTCCTTCCCACTTGTGTCCATTCCTTGGAGGACAATCAGGAGTGCACCGACTGCTATTCGCATAGAGTCGTTCCTGGAGCCGGCTCACCCGGGCGATATGCTTCTCCGTTTCGGCCTTGGCGGCCGCTTTGCCTTCGTCGTTTTTCTCATAGTCGCCGGTGTCATCCGGATCATGGTCTTTCAACGACAATCGGCTGGCCGGCTTCACACGATACTGCTTCATGGTCTTTCTACAGGACGTGGAATGTATTGCGTGGCGTCAGTCCTGAGCTGTTAAGGCTGCTTCGGCACGTCCAGTGCGCAGCGAAAGCCGACGTTTGGATCGTGTTCGGTGGGATCACCCTTGGTCCGGAAGGACGAGCGCAGACGGTAGGCACCGTTAATGTAGGACCCCCCTCGCTGGACTTTGGCCGATCCTTCTGCCGGCCCTCGGGGATTAATAGCCGGGTTTTTGCTATAAAATTGCTCGTCGTACCAATCGGTTGTCCATTCATACAGGTTGCCTGCGAGATCGTGCACGCCATAAGGACTCTTACCTTTATCACGATTGCCGATGGCCGAGACCGTATCGGATCCCTCCTTTAAGCCAAAGACCGCGTGGGCCAGGGTAGGAGGATCATTTCCCCATGGATAGAGTCTCGCGTCCGAGCCACGGGCCGCTTTCTCCCATTCGGCCTCAGTCGGAAGGCGCTTGCCCGCCCAGAGGCAATACCCCATGGCCTCCATCCAGTTCACCCAGCGCACAGGCTGGTCCTGACGCAGCACCGGAGTCTCCTTGTCGGCAAAGCCCCAGGGAGGCTCACTTTGTATGGCTTCGACAAACTTGGCGAACCGCCCATTGGTCACTTCGAACTTATCGAGATAAAAGCTGTCGAGGAACACTCTGTGGACCGGCTCCTCATCGTCGTCCCCTTTGTCACTTCCCATGGTGAACTCACCGACAGGAATGAGCACCATGGGCGCCCCATCCTTTCCGATAATTTCCGATGGTGGCTGCGCGACGACAGGGGCTTTTTGGGGAGAGACTCCATTGGACGCAGACGCGGATTTGGCCGGTGGCTTTGCAGGCGTTGGCGCAGACGAGGGAGCAGGCTCCTTGCCAGTCCCTTCTGTGATCGCTTTGCCAGGGGGTTTCGGTTCACTTTCTTGAATATGTGGTTTGGGTGGAACTGGAGCGGGACTCGGAGCCGGAGCAACAGGATTTTGAGCCTCAGGCTTAGGTGTGAGTGGCTCACCGCCCAACGCCATCGCCACGATGGCCAAAGCGTGCACGGTCAGTGTGACTAAGCGAATCGTTTTCGGCCATGCCATCGCGTGGAGATCCTGCAAGTAAGGTTCCCGAGGACCCACCCAGGGTACTCAAAAGAGCGACCATAAATCCAGACCACGTCTCGCCCAAACTTGTTCAGGTCTGTGTCATTTGAAGGAAAACGTATCAGTTCCTAGGCTTAGCGGCAGGGTGGAAAGGACTTGTACCGTCGCCAGCGCGAGGTCGTCCGTCCCAGCATTGCTGACGCTAGTCAGCACGCCTGCGGAGGTCAACAACTTTTATCCAACAGCCTGGCGAGAAATAAATCGGCATCTCTCTGACACCCGCCTTACGAGGTATTGCTCAAGATTGTAACTGAGGACCAGCATAGTCCCTCAGACCTTCAAAGGTTTTTTTGTGTCAGTCCTGCAGAAGGAGTGCATCGTGAGTCGCACAAGGATCCACACGATCGCTCTGACGGTGCTCTGCCTTTCGCTGGTATTACTGAGCCGAACGGAACCTCAAGTTGCCGCCGCCGAACACCCCAACTCTACCGAGTCTCCCAAGAGGGAATTAATCAAGAAAATACAGCCGGGTCAACGTATGGATGGTGCCATTTTAGAGAACGAGGACCTTACAAACTCCATGCTTGCGGGTGTGCGTCTTAAAAAGGCCAAGCTGAAGGGTGCAAATTTCGATACAGCGATGCTAGCAGGCGCCGACCTACGCGATGCTGATCTCGAGTATGCAAATCTGAAAAGGGCGATGTTGCTGGGCGCAAATCTGAGCGGAGCCAACTTGCTCAACACCAACTTTGAAGAAGCTAATCTATTGGGCGCTTCACTAGAGAAAGCGCGGATTGAGGGCGCAAGTTTCAAGAATGCATACGTCAATCAGGATCAGATCAATGAGGCATGCGGCAAACCTAGATCTCTTCCTCAAGGCCTGAAAGTCCCAAAGCCCTGTTAAACAATGAGCCTGGCAGCGATGTCCAGGCTTTGTTGCGGCGGGTCGAATTGGGTGGAGGCGAGGGGACCCAACCATCGTTGGCCCATGCTCCGCTTTGAAAAGGGGTTGCCCTAACAGGCCGGTTTCCGTCCCGCGGTTTAGGCATTCCAGGAAGTTCAACCTCAGAAACCTAACCCCACCACGAACATAATCAGGCGCTCCGAAGTAAAGTGGGTGCAGATGGGGCTGATTTGTCCTGCAGCATGGTAACAGATGATGACGAGGAGGAGAGAACGGTTTCAGAAGCGAGATTCCTTGTGCGGTGAACCGACAGTAGCAAGAGCTTTCCGAATGGCCCTGTCTAGGTCATCGCCAGTGATGTGAGACTTGATCAAATAAGCTTGTGCTCCATCCTTCATCGCGAGTTCGGCCATAGGTTGGAGTGTTGTGCGGGACAGAAAGATGACTGCCGGTTTAGAATAGTAGGCACATGGAACTAACTGTATGAATGCCTGGAAACCAGACATGTCAGGCAGCGTCAATTCCAAAACCACGCAATCGACCCGTTGCGACCGACAGATCGCTTGTCCTGCTGCTCCAGTCTCGGCTTCGAGGACGACATAATCAGGAGATGAAATGAGAAGGCGCTGTGCCCAGTACTCGCGGTCCCCTTTATGCGCATCGATGAGAAGAACGGTAATCGCTGACTGGACGGACGGGAGGGAGAAGTCCGAGACCGGACGACCGCCTTTCTGAGAAGAGTCGGCGGTCTGGTTTGGGAATGATCGAGCCACTCGGCAGGTCATGATTGCCTTTCTTATTCTCAGACAACCTGGGCTAGCATATCGAGAAGGCAGATTGCATTCTGTCCACAATTGCTCAGTAGGTAAATGACAAGACCGCGGGATACAAAGGTCGATATGGAGCCATTGACCCGCAATTTGTTAAGTTGTCGCCTATCGAAATCACTTAAAACGACAGCAACTTAGGGGGGAACTGCTACCACAGAGCTACCGGCATGTCGGGCGCGGAATCGAAGAAGAAGCCGAAACGCTGCTATACGAAACACAGTCTAACCAAGCTCAAAAAAGCCCGTCAGAGTCTTGGGGGACGGGCGATGGGTCGACGCACCGCGCTCGGGCGGGCATGTGAGGACTGGCGGCACAGCAGCCTTCAGGACCTTGGGGGGAATCGACCAGACTTCCGCTCAGCAACGACAGGTCATCGACTTGGCGGAAAGACGAAACTACTTCTCGACAACATTGATTCTTCTCTCGTCAGGCAACTGTTTTCCGTTAATTATCGCAAGAAAAAGGAAATGACTTGATAAGGTAAGTCTAGGCTTCGGAACGTGAAGCCTAGAGATCCAATGTGGCCAAAAATGGTGGAGGCGAGGGAACCCAACCATCGTTGACACCCTTGCTCAGCTTTAAAATTCAAGGGGTTGCTCTGGCAGCCTAGGTTTCCGACCCGCGGTTTAGGAATTTCCTCTAATACTACCTCTACTACCTCAGACAACCTAACCCCACAACAAACCACAAATCAGGTGCTCTCGAAGTGGGTGCAGATGGGCTGGTTTGTCCTGTCCTGGTAGCAGCGTGCTCGCAGAGGTGGGAACATTCAGCCAGAAGTATGGTCAGGAGAAGGGTGAGCGTTCCTGGAATGGGAGATCTCCTGTGGATTGCTCTGAAGCGTTACAACTTTAGTTAATAATTCTCGGCAGTAATATTCGACCAACAAAATTTCCTCTTCTGTGAGTGGTCGACTCACTGCCACGGTTGATAGGAGGCGTTCACAGTAGCGAGCGAAATTATGCACTTCGTTTGAAAGCTGCATATAACACCTAATAGATGGGACGGAGATTTTATGTCAAGACCCTTAATGTGTCTATGACCCGCGATTTGGTTATTCGCAGCCTCTCAAAAGTCCTTGGAAATGCACGAGCTTAGGAAGTCCTGCTACCACACGGCTACCAACATGATGCGCTGAACCCGACAAGAAGAGGAAACGCTACTACACAAAGCACGCATAGATGCAGTTTCGGACGGGGAAAAGATTATCTCATGAACCCAGGGTCGAGCAGTTTTTGGGAGAGACGATTCAATATCCCCTGTATGGCTTGTCTCTCAGCGTCAGTGAGATCGTCTTTTTTTAAAAGAACTTCGGTGGCACATACGTACTCCCGAACAAATTGACGGGGCTCAGACATAAAACACCCTCCTATGGACGGCAACGGAGGTTCAGAAAAATGATGTGGTGCTTACTTTTTGTCCCAGACGACAAGGACCCGTTGGAGTTCAGCAAAGGAGTGCCAAAGCACTTCCCGTTCTTCCATCGAGAAACGGGAAGTGGTGTCGGGTCTACTCAGTGCTGCCAAGAGATTCTCGAAGGAATGGAGGTAGTCCTGAACTTCATTGCTGAACGCGAGAGAGAGATAGACCATGGGGTCCCGCCTTTCTCACATGTGTCGGCGGTCGGCCATTTCAGGAGGCCGTCGGCAGGTGTGTGTGGTGAGGCCTCCACTCTGAGATCAATCAGGAGACTATGTCAAGCCGGATTTGCAGGATTTTTTGTACAGATTTTGGCCCTAGAGTTTTCCCTGAGCACAGGCATTCTGAGGTCGCAGACCCGCGATTTGCTGATTCGCGGACCATTCCTACTCCATCCAAAAACCTTCCTGATTTGCAATTTGCGAATCCGAGACATTTCAGAATGTTGTGCGTAGCCATCTCATGGGTCAAAAAGAACTGATTGTGGTCCACGAAGATCCGACTCGGCAGTTCTAATATTCATCACTCTGCGGCTTGCGGGTCCATAAGGTGCGGCATCGAAGCTGGTCAGACAGTTTAGCAATCTCCGATCGAAGCGCCAAACGCTCCAACCAGTGTGAAGGAATCGCCGATTCGCCATAGTAAGCCCCAGCGAGTTGCCCGCACACCGCGGCGGTGGTATCGGCATCTTCGCCCAGATTGGCTGCCATGAGGATCGCGTCCGCAAAGTTGTGTGTGCGACCGAACACCCACAGCGCGGCCTCTAGGCTGTGCACGACATAGCCCGATCCATGAATATCCGCCGCCTCCTTGTTCCGGTAGGATCCGCGGGCAATGGCGATCACATTTTTTCCGGCGGAGAACGAGTTCGCATCTCCGAGCAAGACCTCATCCTTAGACCTGCCAAGAAGAGCGCGACAAACGATTCTGGCAAACAAACGACATGCATCGACGCACTCTTCGGCGCCATGCGTGGTGCGCGAGCTGTCTGCCGCGAAACGCTCCACCGCTTCGAGATGTGGACAAAAATACATTGGAATAGGGGCTAGGCGCATGATACAGCCGTTGCCGGCAAGGGCTGGGTCGGGTGAGCCAGCATACGGATTTCCGTCACGCTGGTAACGCCGGAGCGAGCGCACTGTGGTGGTCCCGATATCGAAACAGGTCCCCGTGCTGCTGAGGTAGCCATGGTCGGCCCACCGGCAGTAACGACTCATCTGGTCCGCTGGGTCAAAGCCGTCTTGCTCGACAAGGCTAGTCGCCAGGCAAAGAGCCATCGATGTATCATCGGTCCACTGACCGGGACGAAGGCTGAACGGTCCGCCTCCCACCATGTCCGTCAACGGTTCGAAGGTGCCCCGCTGGCGGAACTCTACTGTAGTACCGACGGCATCACCAACTGCCAACCCGAGAAGGCAACCACGGAATCCTTCAGCCGGATTCATCCCTAAATGGGTGGCCAGCCTTTGCTCTGCAAGGGCCAAGGATATCTTCGCTCGAAGCAGGAGGTCGGCCATTAGAGAGCTCCCTTCGAATAACGTATTGAACCGCCAAACTTCCCCATATGCCATGCGAAGCGTCAGGGAGAGATCCTTGCCGAGGTCGTCGATGTCGTCTTTCACTGCATCCCACGCGAGAGTAACCAATCTGAGTTTGCCTTGGCCACCGACCTGATACTGGTGCCCGGCATGCTCTCGATTGTCTTTTAACTCTTCCAGGAGACGTGTGAGCTTGGTCGTTAGTTCCTCAGCACTCATGTCTTCCGCACCAAAGAGTGAAGCCGTACCCAGAATCGTTTGTTTGTGGATCGGCACAAGGATAAGCCTAACCGATTGTGAAATCGACAAGCGTGAAGGGGAAAGAGGAAAGGATTTTGACACAGTAAGTCTAGGCTTCGGAACGTGAAGCCTAGAGATCCAATGTGCCAAAAATGGTGGAGGCGAGGGGAACCAACCATCGTTGACACCATTGCTCCGCTTTGAAATTCAAGGAGTTGCCTTAGCAGCCTGACTCTTCGACCGGCGGTTTAGGAAATTCCGAGAATCCAACCTCAGACAAACCTAACCCCACAAGAAACAACAAACCGGGCTGATCTCGAAGTGGGTGCTGATGGGCCTGGTTTGTCCTCTCCCAGTAGCAGCGTGGTAGCAGGTACTCTTGAAGATTGCTCTCAAGCGCCGGAGCCAAAATACTAGCCACATCTAATAAGCCGCATCTCGACTCTATTGGGATATAGCTCGTATACTTCCGCACGGTTCGAGAACAATAGGTACCGTCGCAACCATCAAAGCAGGGATGAACCATTTGCTTGTCAGTGGCGACTATTCAACAGGCCAAGAGACATAGTGCTACTGGACAGCATTCAACTTACTAGCATGATTGTCAGTCACTAGGAGGAATACCATGCGACGAGTGCTACTCGCTCATCACCAGATCGCATCCGCTTTTTGTCACGTTACGATAATGCTTCTGCCAGCCTGCACCAGTGTTGATAAGCCGCAGCAGGCGCAGGAAATGGAATCGGGTCAAAACCGGCAGCAGATTCAGCTCGACCGATCCGTGCGCTTTGCGGCACCCGACGGAAAGGATGTCGTGGTAGAGCCAGGAGCCTACAAAGTCGAGCAGTCAACCGGCTCCCAGATTCGCCTTGTACCCGCGGGAGATGCTCAACCCATTTTGTTGAGCGCGGAAGCCGTGTCACTCAATGATAACGTGCCGGTTCCTACCGCCATACCGATGCCCTTAGAGCCGGATGAATATGATCTCATCTTGCTGCTGCCGAGCGGACAGACACTTACGGCTCACGGGTGGGTCAACCAGGTACAGGCACGGGCTCTCCCAAAGGGTCCTGTGACCGCCCCCGCTGGAGCTGTTATACCAAGAGGCCCGGATTTGGTGGGTTGCATGACTTGTCAATTCGTTTGGGGGGCCTGCTACTTCAAAGCTTCGATCAAGAACCAGGGTGATGTTGCCGCCCACTGAGCGTGGCAGAGATGTCTCGATATCACCGCGCTACGACCCCTCTCGACCAGATAACGGCGCACCAACGTTGACATCCATAACGAAGTGGCCTCACGTTTGGATCGTTCCAGGGCTCGCGCCGGGAGAAACAAAGCAGTTCAACATGGCAATAAGAACGACAGACGCTGCCGTCTACTATGACCCCAGTGAATATACTCCGATAGTGAGAGTGGACCTGCGTAATCAAGTGAATGAAAGCAGTGAAAACAATAATCTCAGTACCGAGAACAAGAGTACTGGTGTGACCTGCCCGTGAGCTGAGGAGGAAGGAAGCAGAAGCTACTGCTGACTCATTGACTGCGACTGGAACACCTTGAGGGCGCTGTAGCAGAGATTGAGCGCTTCATGAAGAATCTCGATGGGCGAAATGCTGCCTGCTGACTAAGCCATTGACCCGCGATTTGTTCGCGGGTTCAAGTGAAAGGATTAGGGAGTGATCAATGGCATCCTGAAATCGAAGACTCAAGATCTAGAACGGTCGAAAAAATTGGTGGAGGCGAGGGGAGTTGAACCCCTGTCCGAAGATCGTCAACACACCGCATCTACATGTGTAGCCGACAATTTAATTTCGCAGCCATCCACGCCCGTCGGCAGGCTTAGAACAGCCGCTAGCCCAGAAAGTTCTCGTCCTCGGCCGCTGAGCACCGGCCTTGGACCAGCCCGCTGCATCGCGCCCTTCCATCCCCGCGGGCCTCAGATGGAAGAACGTCACAGCTTATTAAGCTGCGAGTGCCAGTTCTTGATTGGCAGTTGCATTTTCCCGGAGTTTACGAGTCCCCGAGAGCTCGACATGCCACGGTGGTATCAGTATCCCCGTCGAAACCGGTCGCCCCCCTTTCGTCAGGATGTTGAAAATGCCTTGTGACTACGTTCTCGCTTCGCTCCGAGGCTCGACGTACATACGACAGTACGCCTCACCCCTCCGCTCGTTGCGGCCTTGCCAGAAGACCTTTTTAAACATCCGCAAGATCGGTTGTCTACTTGCGGCCTTGCTGAACAGCCGTTCTGAACGGCCTGCGGGGAAGCAGGCGTGCCTCAGGCCTTCAGCCTTTTCTAGATGTTCATGATACAGCACAGGTCAAGGGGATGCTAGGGTTAGCGCGGTAAGGGGAGGGCGCCGCCGTCTATGGTAAGCTGTGCGCCATGCCGCCCATACCGATCGACATCGCGATCGGCTTTACCCTCCTTCCGTTAGTCGTGTTGGCGACCTTCAGCGTTGTCCTCGCGAAACATGCGAAATCACTACAGTGGGTCGTCGCCCTCATGTGCGGCTGGATGATCTTCACCGGGTTCATGGCCTACTCCGGGACGTTGGCGGAGTTCACTTCGTTTCCCCCCTTGGATTCCCCTGCTCGTCCTCATGCAACTGGCCTTCGTGTTCTGGCTTGGGTGGTTTTCAGCTTGGAGCGACTTATTGGCGGAGATTCCTCAAGTCGTCCTTGTTGGCCTGCAATGTTTCCGGGTTCCGGTCGAACTCCTTCTCGCCACGCTCGGCACCAGAAAATTGCTCGCGATGGAAATGACGTACTACGGAAGGAACTTTGACGTGCTGGAAGGCCTCACGGCCATCGTGCTGGCAACCTGGCTGAGGCGCCGTGGCGAGGAATCTCTGCGGCTCGTCGTGCTGGCATGGAACCTAATGGGCTTGAGTCTAGTCACCGTCGTCCTCGTCCACGGATTGCTCTCGGTTCCCTACCCATCACAGGTACTTCACCTCTCGGTTGCCACATTCATCATCGCCCGGTTCCCCGTGGTGTGGGTTCTTACCGTGCTGGTTCCGATGGCGTACCTACTTCATCTGGTCTCGATCAGGCGTTGCTTGGTGAAGGCTCCTGCCTCTTGATAGCGCACTAGGCGCTCTTGAAGCGGGTCATCCGGGCGAACAGAATCGCTGCAAAGGGCAAGGCCAGTCCCAGCAGCAGTTGAGCAATCAGTAGATCGCCGAGCTGACTGTAGTCGGCCGGGGTTTGGATGGCGCCAGATGTGGGATCCCTGACCTCTCGGGTGACGACATACACGTCATTGAGATATTTCGTGCCGAGCTGGCTCAAAGAAAGCGCAAGGTTCGTAAACGAGGCCATCACCGCAAAGAACGTGGCTTTGAGGTGTGCCGGCGCCGAGTTGGCGATCCACACCAGCATCGGAATCATCGAGATCTGGCCGAGCGGAGATTCCAAGGCCGTATCGATCAAGGCGATAAAGCGGGCGTCGACCACTCCGCCGGTCAGGCGCGCCGTCCATTCGTGAAGCCCGTAGTACATGCTGACGACCGGCAGGGAGAGAATCGTTCCCACGAGCGTGAGGAATCCCACGACATAGGCGATGGACCGTTCGGCCATGAATCGCCGGAACACAAACATGCCGACCAGGGTCAGCGTGCTGCCGATCAACGACAGGACGGACAGAAACTGCTGGTCGAACTTCAGTTCGTCGATCATCCACCAGGTGGTGCCTGGCCCGGTTCCCGGAATCGCCCGGAAGATGAACACGACCACCGCCGTACCCACCAAAGTGAACCGCTTATCCGGCTCCAGCTCCTGCACGAGCCTTGTCATGAGGAACAGCACGATCGCCATGGAGCCGGCAAAGACGATCTCCTCGCTGTAGGGAAATCCGCCGAGTCCCACGATCAGGGTGAAGAGCACGAAGGCCAGACTCCCGCCCAGAATCCACCAATTCGGACGCGTCGGTTCGGCCGAGTCGTCTCGCACCTGCACCAATCGCCTGGCTTCTTCCGCCGTAAAGCCTTCTCGTTTGAGCCGGGACAGATGTCGGCGCTTGGATCCACCAGGCGAGTCCGACCCCGAGCACCGACACGACGGGAACCGATCAAGGCCATCAGATAGATGTCCTGATACAGACGGACGACTTCCGTCTGTGAACGTCCTTCGACGCCGGCGAAAACATACACATTGACCAGGGCCACGAGAATGCCCCCGGCTGATGATGGCGACTCGTCCGAGCGTCTGCATCGTGGCGTGCATGAGCTTACGGGTCGACTCATCGAACGGCTGGCCTTGGTCATCGACACGGGGAACCGCCTCGACGGTCATGGCGTCGGCAACGGCGTCTTGGATGACATAGCCGACGGGTGCAAGAATGACGCTCAACACGAACCAGACTTCTGCTGGCATGATCGCCGTCATGGCTTCACGATAGCCGATCAAGGCCGCCATGATGCCCAGGCTGACGGCGAGCAGCAGGGCGCCGATCCCGATCAGCCAGCTCTTCCATCGCCACAGAAGATCCACCGTGTGACCGATGGGCATCTTGAGCGCCCAGGGAATTCCGGCCCAAAACCCGAGGGCGGCCAGGAACGAGGCGGACAGGCCCAGATAGTCCTTGACGAAGAAAGTACCGACGATGCTCGTGAGACCGGAAATCCCGTAGGCCGCATAGACCATGAGCGGCGGCAAATATGAGAGCCGCATCTCCCGGCCCATGGAGAGGATGTTTCGATCGACCCAGCGCAGAATGGGATGCGCCATGTCGACCGGCAGGCATCACGTTGCGAACAGACTCACTACCGATCTCAGAATCAGCCATTGCCTCTCTCACGAAGCATCAGAAATCAGATTGCCGACTGGACGGCATGAGTGGACGCGGCGCCTGACCAAATCCTGCACGGCCTGAGCTCATCTCGGCAGGGGAGAGATGAATGCGGTCTCCGTGTCCGGCGAGCACCCATTCGAACCGGTAGTTGAGCAGCTTTTCAATGGACTGTACCATTGCACGCGATCGCCAGACCAGCCGCCGGGCGCTTCGAGCGATCGGGTTTCGGGATCCCACCAGAGGTGGTCGCCGGTGAACAGAAACCGTTGGTCGTAGAGCAACGCACTGCTGCCGCGGCGTGTGTCCGGGCACCGGGATGAGGTCGAACTGAGCGAGGTCAACGGAATGCTATCTGACCCATCGACGATCCATTCCGCATCCGGCATGGCTTCGGCGTCTGCACGATGGATGATGCGCGTTGCGCCGAACCGCGCGGCATATCGGGCGGCATCGGCAACATCGTCTTCATGGGTAAGGAAAATATACCTGAGGCCCCCCATGCGCTCGAAGGCGTCGACCAGGTGTTTCATATAGCGCGGCGAATCGATCAGCCAGTTCCCGTCGGGATGGCGGATGAAATAACTGTTCGCGCCGAACGATTTTTCAGAATTAAACCCGCAGTAAAACACGCCTCCTTCAAGCAGCAAGGGAAAGCTGGACATCGCCTCTTCAACCGCGTCTTATCGCTGCGCTCGGTGCCGATTGAGCCTACCGGACAAGCGAGCAACGCCTGATAAGCCTGATGGAGCCGGTCGTCGCCCTCAGGCTGGATCGTCACGGCGGAAAACTCGCCGACTTCCTTAAAGCTGTCGGGCGCCAGCTGCCGGCAGGTATCGCAGTTGATGCAGGTCGCATCGACAAAGAAGTTGCCCGGACATTTGTGTCGAGACGTTTTTTTGGATCCGCCATTGATTATCCCTCGATCCGGGTCGTTCGCTTCTCCTTCGCCCCATCCGCCGCCCGCCACAAATACCAGGAGGCGACCGTCCGATAGGGCTTCCATCGCTCTCCATAGCGTAACATGGCTCTTGGAGTGGGCAGTGCGCGTCGGCCATAGGCGATCCGGAATCCGTTTCGGACCCCGAAATCGTCAACCGGCAGCACATCCGGACGGCCCAGTGGAAATATTAACAACATTTCCGCCGTCCAGCGGCCGATCCCGCGTACCGCCATCAGCCGTTGAATGATCGCTTCATCGTCCAGCCTTTTGATCACCCGACTCGTCGGCACCGTGCCGTCGAGCGCCTTTCGCAGCAAGATCTTTCAAGCGCCGCAATCTTGGCGCGTGAAAAGCCGGTTCCTCTCATGATGCGCCAATGCGTGGCGAGGATGTCGGCTGGACCAGGAAACCGGCGACCTGGAAACAGCGCGATGAGGCGCTTAAGGATGCTCTCGGCGGCCTTGTCATGGAGTTGCTGATAGGCAATGGCGCGCACTAGCGATTCAAACGGGGAGCAACCAACCCGCGGCACCAGCGTACAGGGCCCGACCTCTCGAAGGAGTTTCCGCATGACAGGATCGACCTTCGCAAGATGCGCGATGGCGGCAGACGGAGTGGACCACCGGTTCACCGCACGAGAGGCGACGGCCGGCCCCAGCTGCCTGAAAATACGAAATCCTCGATCGGCTGACGCTCACGCGGTTTCAGTTCGCGCTCGCGCAGATACTCCGGCAGAATGGCGGGATCGCCCGGATATCCCACCGCAATCATCGCCACGGGCTCGAATCCCGACGGAATCTGACATTCTCTGCGGGCCTTTTCCACATCGTATCCGGCCATCTGATGCGCCTGCAATCCCAGGGCGGTTGCTTGAAGGACGAGATTCTCGACGGCCATACCGGTGTCATGCAAGGCATGCCGGTTGGATTTTCCGTCGTCTTCAAAAAACAGGCTCGCGACAGAGAGGATCAACACCGGCGCACGAAACGCCCACTTCGAATTCCCTTCGGAGAGACAACCGAGCAGCCTGTCGTAATCGGGTCGGTTCTCCTTGGTGGCAGCGAGAAACCGCCACGGCTGTTCGTTGTTCGAAGAGGGCGCCCAGCGCGCCGCCTCGAACAGACTTTTCAATTTCTCCGGCTCCACCGGCCGTTCCTCGAACGCACGGGGACTCCAGCGACGTGCGATGATGTCTTCGATTCGGTGCTTCGCCTGCGCCGGCTTTTCCATGCGATCAGCTATCTTTCTTTTCCAGGCTTCTGCTCCGATCTCAGGTGACCATCCGCCCCCGAGCGCCTTGTACAGCTGGACGACCGAAACCAGATGCAGCCGGCGTGAGCCGGTCATGGCCAATTCGGCCTCGAAGAGATTTCGTCGCGCCACCAAGCACATCCAGGTAGTTCGCGAGTCCGCCTTTGTAACGAAGTTCGGCCAAACGGAGAGCGGATTGCAACGCATTCACCTGCTGCTGCTGCGCGTCGTTCTGCTGTCGGGCAGTCCGGGCGGCCACCAAGGCATCCTCGACTTCGCGAAACGCCGTGAGCACCGTCTGTTGATAATCCGCCAGCGATTCCTTGGCCTGGGCCTCCACGGCGTCCTGCTGGAATCCCAGCGCTTGCGCGTTGAATAAGGGCAGCGTGAAGCCGGCGCCGGCAGCTCCGAACGACGACACATCTGAAAAGATGCTGCCGGTTCTGGGATCGGCTGCACCGAGCAGGCCCGTGAGCGAAATCTTCGGAAAGCGGTCGGCCTTGGCGGCGCCGATCCGGGCCGTCGCGGCGTTCAACGCACGATCGGCCTGCAGGATATCCGGGCGCCGCTGGAGCAGCTCGGAAGGCAGGCCCGGCGGAATCGTGGGCGGCAGTGTCTGTTCCACGAGCGACTTCCCGCGGGGAATCTCGAAGGGTTTTCTGCCCAGCAGGACGCTCAGCTGGTTTTCCGCCTGGATCATTTGCCGCTCCAATTCGGCGATCCGTGCCGCGGCATTCGCCCGCTCGGCCTCAAACTGGTCGGCATCCAGTTTCGACGTCATACCTTGCCGCAAACGTGCCTGGGCAATACGGACCGATTCCTCCCAGGATTGCAATGTACGCTTCGCGATCGTCAGCTGGGTGTCGAACTGGAGAAGGTTGAAATAGGCTTCCGCCACCGCGCTGACCAGTTCCAACACGACCGCCCGCCGGCTTTCTTCTTTCGCGAAGAGGTCCGCGCGCGCCGCTTCATTGGCACGCCGGATCCGTCCCCACACATCCACCTCCCAAGACAGATTCGCCTGGAGGTAATAATTGAAGGGATTCGGGAACCCGGGGAACAGGAAGACGGTCTTTCGCCCGAACGACGGGGCGTTGCCGGACGCGATCATGTTGGGAAGGAAATCAGACTTGGCCACCCAGGCCCTGGCCTGAAACTCCTCGACGGTGGCCGCGGCTTTTTGCAGATCTTTATTTTCAGTCAGCGCGGTGCGGACCAAGTGTTGAAGCTGCTCATCCTTCAAGAGCTCCCACCAGGGCAGGTTCGCCATTGAAGGCGCGTCGACACCCGCTTCCGCCATCCGGAAGCGATCTTCGCTATCGGCAGCCGGCCGCTCATAGTCGGGTCCTAGTGCACAGGACGCCGTAAGGAGCGCGATCGTCAACAATAGATAGGGACGCATATCAGCCTTCTCCTTCCGGAAGCAGCGAGGCCTTGTGCACGTGGTGTGACGGGACCGCTATCCGGCCTGTCAGCTTCCTGATCAACACGTAAAACAACGGCACGAAAAAGATCGCCAAGAAACGTGGCGGCCAGCATGCCGCCCAACACGCCGGTGCCGATGGATTGCCGGCTCGCGGCGCCCGCGCCGGTCGCAATCACCAGCGGAAACATGCCGAAGATGAAGGCCATCGACGTCATGATGATCGGACGGAAACGCAGTCTGGCCGCTTCAATCGCCGCGTCAATCAGCGGCATGCCCGCTTCATACCGAGTATTGGCAAATTCGACGATCAGAATGGCGTTTTTCGCCGAGAGTCCGATGAGCGTGACCATGCCAATTTGAAAATAGATATCGTTTGAGAAGCCGCGCAACCATACGGCGGACAGGGCGCCAAAGATCGCGAACGGGACGGCGAGAATGACCGCGAAGGGCACCGCCCAGCTTTCGAATTGCGCGGCTAGAACCAGGAAGACCATCAACAAACCGATCAGAAAGACAACGTTGGATTGGCTTCCCACCCGACGCTCTTGAAAGGAAATATTGCTCCAATCAATGTCATAGCCTTGCGGGAGCAACACTTCATTGGCCGCCCGCTCCAAGGCTTCGAGCGCCTGCCCGGAACTATAGCCTCGTGCCGCCGATCCAAGGACCAGCGCCGTGTTGTACCCGTTGAAGTGGTTGACCGGATCCGGTCCGCTTTGATATTCCGTCGTGACGACCGTGTCCAGGGGAATCATGCTGGCGCCCTGTCCATTCTGCGCGCGGATGTAGATTTTGGAAATATCCTGGGGCTTCGACCGGTACTCGGCATCGGCTTCAGTCTGCACGTGATAGATGCGACCGAATTTGAGGAAGTCGTTGATATAGAAGGTGCCGAAGTACGCTTGTAAGGTATCAAAGGCATCGGAGATCGGTATGCCGAGGGCTTTGGCTCGCTCGCGATTGACATGGGCATAGAGACGCGGCGCAGACACCCGAAAGTTCGTTCCCACCTGGCCGATGGCCGGTTCCTTTTTCGCTCGCTCGATAAATTGCTGGGCGACGGCCGCAAATTTCTTGAAGTCTCCTCCGCTGGGATCTTGCAACTGAGCTGAAAATCCGCCGACCGTGCCCACGCCACGAAGGGACGGGGCATTAAAGGCCAGGAGCAGCGCCTCAGGTATCTTGGCGAACTCTGCATACGCCATCCCGATCAGCGATTGGACGTGATACTGAGGCTCTTGCGTTTATCCCATAGATGCAGAGGCACAAACATCGTTGCGGCGTTGGGACCTCTCGTGCCGAAGACAAAATTCTGCCCGGACATGGCATCGGTGGAATGAACGGCCGGATTGGCTTGGAAAAACTTTTCGATCCGTTCGAGCACCGCGTCTGTGCGCTGCTTCGACGCCCCATCCGGAAGCTGCGCCACCACAATAAAGTACCCTTGATCCTCCTCAGGCAGAAAACTGCGCGGCAAGCTGACGAACATGCCAGCCGATAACAGCACGACGAGACCGAACACGAGCATGACGCGAATGGGCCTTACGACGAGCTTGCCCACGATGCTGGTATAGCCTCGCTGGGTCCCGCCGAAGACGCGGTCAAACCATTTCCAAAACCCGCCGCGCTCTCCTTCCCGGTGCACGAGAAACATGCTACAGAGCGCAGGGCTGAGGGTGAGGGCCACGAAACCTGACACCGTGACCGAAATCGCGATCGTCGCGGCGAATTGTTTATACAGAGCACCGGTAATCCCACCCATGAAGCCCACCGGGACGAAGACCGAGACCAACACCAGCACGATCGCGATAACCGGCGCAGTGACTTCGGACATGGCGCGTTTGGCGGCCTCTTTCGCCGAGACGCGATCCTCCCGCATGTGCCGCTCGACGTTTTCCACCACCACGATGGCATCGTCCACGACGATGCCGATCGCCAATACCATCCCAAACAAGGTGATGGTGTTGATCGAAAAGCCCAGCGCATAGAGACCGGCGAAAGTCCCGATCAACGACACCGGCACGGCAACGGTCGGAATAATCGTCGTCCGCCAACTCTGAAGGAAGAGATAGACGACCAGGATGACCAGGGCCATGGCCTCCACAAGGGTTTTGACGACTTCTTTGATGGACACTTCGATAAACCGGGTTGTGTCATAAGGAATGTCGTAGGACACGCCCGGGGGAAAGTCTTTGGCGAGCTTGTCCATGACCGCACGAGTCGCGCGGACGGTATCTAACGCATTCGCACCCGGCGCGAGAAAGGTCACGATGAACGTCGTAGGGCGGCTGTTCCACCGGCCTTCCAGCGCATACGATTGGGCGCCCAGTTCAATACGAGCCACGTCCTTCAAACGCACAAGGGATCCGTCCGGCAGTGCACGGACGATCAGCTCCTCAAAATCCTTCACCTCCGTGAGCCGGCCCTTTGTAATGACGGGGATCGTCAACTCAGTGCCTTTCATGGCCGGTTCTCGGCCGATCAAGCCAGCCGGATAATCCCGGTTCTGCTCGCGGATAATCGCGGCGATGTCCGTCGGCGTCAGGCTCAACCGGGCCATCATCAGCGGATTCAGGATGATCCGCATGCTGTAGTTCTGCTGGCCGAAGACCATCGCGTCTCCGACGCCTTTGACACGGCGCACATTATCCACCAGTCGCAGAATGGCATAGTTCGAGAGAAATACCGCGTCATGGTTAGGATCGGTCGATTTCAGGGCAATGACCCCCACGAGGTCGGGGGACATTTTCTTCACGCTCACCCCTTGCCTGATGACTTCCGGCGGCAGTTGCGGCTCTGCGAGTTTTTCGCGATTCTGAGTTTGGACCTGGGCAATGTCAGGGTCGGTGCCGATTTCAAAGGTCAGTTTGATGGTGACATGCCCATCGTTGCTGCTCGTGCTATCGAAGTAGACGAGGTTGTCGATGCCGGGCAGCTGAACTTCGATGGCGCGAGCCACCGATTCGGCCACCACCTCGGCGCTGGCGCCAGGATAGTCCGCATCGATTTGGACGACCGGAGGAGTAATTTCAGGAAACTGCGCAACCGGCAGGAACTGGACGGACAGCAGGCCCATGACCACGATCACCAGGGACACGACCGAGGCCATGATGGGCCGATCGATGAAGACGTGGGAGGTCACGCGTCACCCTTGCTTAGGCTGCCCGGAAGGAGACGCTGTGGCTGGAGGCGCTTCGCCGAGAGGAACCGCCTTGACCGGCGCACCGGGACCGATCTTCATCAATCCGTTGACGACCACGCGCTCGCCGGCTTTGATGCCCTGATCGATGAGCCATTGATCGCCCTGCCAAATCGAGGCCTGAACTGGGCGCATCTCGACATGTTCGTCTGGACCCACGATGTAAACAAAAGGGCCCTGCGGGCCTTGGAGCACGGCGCGTTGCGGGATCAACACGACATTGGGTTTGGTATCTCCCTTAAATTTCACTTTCACGAACTGTCCGGGCAGCAGCTCCCGCTTTGGATTGGGAATCGTGATTCGCACGACACGTGCGCCGGTTTCCGTGCGCAGACCCGGCTCCATCAGATCCAGCACGCCTTCATGCGGATAGGTGGTGCCATCCAAGAGCATGGCCTCGCCGCGAAGCTGGTACACGCCGGGATGGTTGATCTTCTTTTCTTCGATGTCGCGCCGGCGCCGTAAGATGAAGGTCTCGGGGATGCTCACCACGATGTACATGGGATCGACCCGGTGCACCATAGTCAGCAAATCGGTTTGTGCCGATACGAGCCGACCTTCGTAATAACGGGTGCGTTCGATCAACCCGTCGATCGGAGCGGTGATCAAGGTATTGTCCAAGTCGAACTGCGCTTTGATGAGATCCGCCTTGGCACCCTGCAAGGCGGCCTTGGACGAAAGGTCTTCGGCAACCGCGTCGTCCACGTCCTTCTGACTCACCGCTTGCTCGCGAGCAGCGGTTTCACCCGCGCCAGATCCTGCTTGGCCTGCACGACTTTCGCCTCCGCCTGGGCAATCCTGGCCTTCGCACTGGCCGCCGCAGCTTGAAACGGGACAGGATCGATCTGATACAGTCGGTCGCCCTTTTTGACGTCGCGGCCTTCCTGATATAACACTGCTTTGATCAAGCCCGTCACTTGCGACCGGATCTCGACCGGACGGGAAGCTTCCGCCTGGCCGATGAATTCCGGCTCGTCAGGAACTGTCGTGGTCGCCGCCGTCACCACTTCAACTTGAGGCACTTGGGGGGCAGGAGCAGAGCCTGCGTCTTGCTTGCAACCGGCGAGGCTCGCTGCAGCAAGCCAGCCGAGTATTGCCCATGCCTGTAGCGGGCGTGTCCGATTGGTCGCTTGCGCCGATGTCAGGCCGATGGCTCGCAACATACGATATTTCCTCGGCATCACCATGTGGTTATCTTGGCATCTTAGAGAAGCGTAGACTTTCTTAGCAAGTGCGCTCCTGGCGACTTCCTCATCATCTCCACTTACCGGATCTGGTTTTTTGCATCCTCCACGATGGATCTCATGCAACATCCTGTCGCGATAAACTCGGCCCCCGCCTGGCACATTCGAGTTAAGAGCGTCTTGCCTTCCTGTTCGACAAACGTCACGCCGGTCAAATCGACGATCAGTTGCCGACCGGCAGCGGATTGCTCCGACTCACGCCAGCAACGTTCGAGTTCCCCGATCCAGGGCCCTGCTAGGCGTCCCTCGAGCGTGATTCTGGTTGACTCGTCAGACACGTGGGTGGTGATCTTCAACATGGTACGAATCCTTCTCCTCCATTCATGTTCATCCTGAGACTCAGGCCTTGGCTCCGGCGAGCAATAGCCTCGTCATCCTCACGTCATTTCTACCTGTTCGTTCCCCAAGGCATCCGGCTGATGCTCGGCGGCGATCAACGAGTAGAACACCGGAACCACGAAAAGCGTGAACAGCGTCCCGACCGTCATGCCTGTCACCAGCACCATGCCGATGCTGTTGCGCGCCGCCGCGCCCGGTCCCGACGCCAGCACGAGGGGAAGATGGCCGAAGACCGTGGCCGCCGAGGTCATCAACACCGGCCGCAAGCGCGTCAAGGCCGCCTCACGCACCGCCGCGACGCGTGCGAGCCCGCGGACCTGAAGCTGATTGGCGAACTCGACGATCAAGAATCCCGTTCTTCGCGATCAGTCCGACGAGCGTGATCAGCCCGACCTGGGAGTAGATGTTGATCGTCGTCAGATCGAGAAAACTGAAGACCAGCGCGCCGGAGATCGCGAGCGGGACCGAGCCGAGCAGGACGATCAACGGATCACGAAAGCTTTGAAACTGCGCCGCCAGCACCAGATAAATGAGCACGACCGCAAACCCGAGCGTGACCGTGAGCGCCGCTCCTTCCTGGCGGATCTGCCGCGACTCGCCGGCGTAGTCCAGGACGACGCGCGGTCCGCCGGCACCGTCGCAGCGGCGGCTTCGAGGACGCGCAGACCTTCCGCCTTTGTCACGCCCGGCTTCACGCCGCCGAAGATGCGCACGGCGTTGCGCTGCTGGAAGCGGTTCAGGGTGCGCGGCGCGGTGCTCGTTTCGATGTGCGTGAAGGTCGAGACCGGCACCAGTTGGCCGGCGGGCGTCTTGATCTTGAGATCGAGGAGCGGTTCCACCGTCGCGCGATCTTTGTCACCGATCTGCGGAATAACTTTGTAGCTGCGGTCGAAATAGTTGAAGCGGTTGACGTAGGCCCCGCCGAGGAGTGTGCCCAGTTCCCGGCCGACTCCGGCGAGATCGAGCCCCAAATCGGCCAGACGCTCGCGGTCCAGGACCACGCGCGCTTCCGGAAGATCGATTTTCAAATCCGTGTCCACGTACAAGAACTTCCCGCTCTGCCACCCGGCGCCCAGCACCGCACCGACCGTCTCGAGCATCTGCTCAGCCGGCACATCGCTCTGCAACACCAGTTCCACGTCGTACTGGCCCGGCGTGGGCAGCGGCGGATCCAGACGGGGAAACACGCGTAAGCCCGGTACCTGCGACACTGCGCCGAAGACCTGACCGTACATCTGCTCGGTCGAGCGCGCCCGTGTCATGCCAGTCCTTCGCGACCAGCCCCCCGAATCCGCCCCATGCCGTCGTCAATGACCAGGTGAATTCGTGTTTCGGGAAAAGCCGTGACGGCATCCACGATCTTGCAGGTGCTGGCGATTGGTGGCCGCCACGTGGAATCGGGCGATGCTTCGAAAAACAGGCTGATGTGGCTTTGATCCTCCACCGGCGCGAGCTCCTGCCGTGAGAACAGGTAGAGAGGCCAGGCGGCGACCATGATCAGCACTGCCGCCGGCGACAATTCCCCAGCGCATGTCCAGCGCGCCGATCGAGCAAGCGTGCATACTGGCGGCGCACCAACTCGAATGTCCGGTTGACCAGCGCGGTCATTCGGCCTTCCTTCCCTTGCGGGTGCACGAATCGTGAACTCATCACCG
>CAWCEG010000035.1:0-30055 GCA_963794505.1 uncultured Nitrospiraceae bacterium | reverse complement strand
CGGCATCGCAGGGGACGAACCGTTCATGCTGCGCGCACGAAATTGCATCCGTCAGAAAGGCGGCGTCGTCCAGGCGAATGTGTTCACCAAAGTCACGCTGGCCCTGTTCGACCAATACGATTGGGAAGGCATCCCGCACATGCCGGTCGAACTGATGTTCCTTCCCAAGTGGTTCTACTTCAACATCTACGCGATCTCGTATTGGTCCCGGGCCGTATTGATTCCATTGCTGATCGTGTTCGCACACCGCCCGGTCTGCCGCATCCCGAAGGAGCAGGGTATCGAGGAATTGTATCCAGTGCCCCGCACCGAACTTCGCTATTGGAAATTTCCACCGTTCAACAAAGACCAAAAATGGCTCACGCCGCACAATATCTTCGTGGCCTTGGATGCAATGCTCAAACTCTATGACCACATGCCGCTCATGTGGTTGCGGGAAAAGGCGCTGCATCGCGCCGCCACATGGATGCTGGAACATATCAAAGGCAGCGGCGGGTTGGGGGCGATCTATCCGGCCATGGCGAATTCCATCATGGCGCTGCAGTGCCTGGGCTATCAGGCCGACGATCCTTTGGTGCGCAAGGCGCTCAGGGAAATCGAAGATCTCGAAATCTACGATACGGTGTCCATCGGCGATCAACGGCTCGAGGCCTTGCATCTGCAGCCGTGCCACTCGCCGATTTGGGATACGTCGCTCCTGATGAACGCGTTCGTCGAGGCCGGCATGCCGCAGGACCATCCGGCGTTGCAGCGAGGAGCCGCGTATTTGATGTCGCGGCAGACGAAGACCGTTGGCGATTGGATCGTCTCCGCTCCGCGGGCCGAACCAGGCGGATGGTACTTCCAGCACGAAAATGAGCTCTACCCCGATGTCGATGATTCGGCGGTGGTGCTGATGGCGCTGTCCAAGGTGAAAATGCCCGAGCCGGCCGAACTTCAGGACTCGATTCGACGGGGCGCCGCATGGGTGGTGGCGATGCAAGGCTCCGATGGCGGGTGGGGCGCCTACGACAAGGACAATAATCGGATCGTCTTCAACTACATCCCCTTTGCCGATCACCATGCGTTGCTCGATCCTAGCACCGCCGATTTGACCGGACGATGTCTCGAAATGCTGGCCGCCCTTGGGTATGACCGGTCGCATCCGGCCGTGGCACCGGCGCTCGCGTTCCTCAAGCATGAACAAGAGCTGGACGGCAGCTGGTACGGGCGCTGGGGCGTGAACTATATTTACGGCACCTGGTCCGTGCTTGCCGGTCTTCGTGCAATCGGTGAAGACCTGTCACAGCCGTATATCCGGCGTGCGGTCACCTGGCTCGAATCCAGACAAAATCCGGACGGCGGGTGGGGCGAGTCGTGTCTGTCCTATGGGGATCCGGCCTTCGCCGGCAAAGGCGAAAGCGCTCCGTCGCAAACGGCCTGGGCCCTGCTCGGACTCATGTCGGCCGGCATGTCGGACTCATTCAGCGTGGCGAGGGGCATTCACTACTTGCTTCGCCATCAGATGAAGGACGGTTCGTGGGAAGAGGTGCGGCATACCGGTACCGGGTTCCCCCGAGTGTTCTACCTTCGCTATCACTGGTACTGTCAGTATTTCCCACTATGGGCACTCGCGATGTATCGCAATCTGCGAACGCGCAGCAGAATGCGAGCCGACGAAGTGCGGGATCAAATGCTGACGACTGGGTGCTACCGGTTCGATCGTTGAGCCAACGCCGGCCGACGTCATTCATTGATGCCCAATCCTTCGGTGATTTCCTCTTCCAGTACCGTCGTTCTGTTCGCCGCGACACGATGGGAGTTGGCCGCCATACGGCGCGCCATGCCCGTCGAACGACGGATCGACATCGACGGTGTCAGCTGTTTCATCGGCCGGCATGCCGGTCGAGCTTATTGGCTTGTTCCCACGGGCCTCGGACCGGAGGCGGCGGACGCCGCGGCGAGCGCGGTCTTGAATCGGCATCGCGCGGCCTTGGCGATTTCCGCTGGATTTGCCGGCGCACTCATGCCCGCGGCGGCGATCGGAGATGTGATCGTGGCGACCAGCGTCGTATCGGGGAGATTCGATGAGGTCTGGAGTCAGGCCGGAACACCGATCGTCTGCGCGGAGACGGTGCTGCCGCGCGGTACAAGCCGCTGCGACAGAGATAGGAATGGTAGTGCGAAACGGTCCAGTGGTCTCGCTGCCGACGGTGGTGTGCCGGGCGGTCGAAAAGCAATACCTCAGCCGCCTCACCGGCGCCATAGCGCTTGATATGGAGAGCGCCGCGATCGGACAAGCGGCCCAGTCTCGGGGCGTCCCCTTTGCCGTCGTCCGCACGGTCTCGGACGTGGCCGGGGAAGATCTCCCCCTGGATTTCAATGCGTTCCTCAAACCGTGGGGTTGGATGCGGGGAATCGGCGCGATGGTCATGACCCCATCGAGTCTCAGCGGTCTCAATCGGCTCAGACGACAAAGCCGTCTGGCAGCCGCGCGGCTCACGGCCCTCTGCGCCGCCTGCGCCGCCAACGGTTTTGGGCTGTCACCGATCTCGCACACGGAAAGGGCATGATGGTCGCACGTCTTGGTGCATGGGGCATCTCGGTGATTCAAGAAATGGGACGCATGCTGCTCTTTGTCCTCTCGTCCTTTGCCTGGCTCACGCGGCCGCCTTTGCGGTTTGTCCAGATCGTCAAACAGCTGCACTTCATCGGCTACAAATCGACCTTCGTCGTTGTGCTCACGGCGGGGTTTACCGGGATGGTCCTCGCGCTTCAAGGGTACTACACGTTGCGCAAGTTCGGATCGGAAGGGTTGCTCGGCTCGGCGGTCGCCTTGAGCATGATCCGGGAATTGGGACCGGTCTTGGCGGCACTGATGGTCACGGCGAGGGCCGGGTCCGCCATGACGGCGGAAATCGGCATCATGCGGATCACCGAGCAGATCGACGCGCTGGACACGATGGCCATCAACCCGCTGCAATACCTGATCGCTCCGAAGCTGGTGGCCGGGTTGATCGGCGTGCCGCTGCTCGTCGCCATTTTCGATGTCGTAGGCATTTACGGCGGCTATCTCGTCGGCGTCGAGCTCCTGGGCGGCAACGGAGGCGCATATTGGAACTCGATCGCGTCTGCTGTGGAGTGGAAAGACGTCTACGGCGGCATTCTCAAATCGATCAGTTTCGGCCTGATCGTGAGTTGGATCTGCTGTTACAAGGGATTTTTCACCAGGCACAGCGCCGAAGGACTCGGCACCGCGACCACGGAAGCGGTCGTGCTGTCTTCGGTGTTGATTCTCGTGTGGGACTATTTCCTTACGTCCGTGTTGCTGTAACGCCATGATCAAACTCGTAGGGGTGGAAAAAACGCTGGGCGGTCAGCGCGTCCTGCAGGGCATTGATCTCGATATTCCAGCCGGCAAACTGACCACGATCATCGGCAGAGAGCGGTGAGGGGAAAAGCGTGCTCTTGAAGCACATGATCGGCCTCCTGCAGCCGGACCGCGGCCAAGTCTGGGTCGGCGATATGGAAATCAGCCGATTGAGGGGGAAAGCCCTCAATGAGGTGCGTAAACGGTTTGCGATGTTGTTTCAAGGAGCGGCGCTGTTCGATTCGTTGACTGTCTTTGAAAATGTGGCATTCCCTTGCGGGAGAAACTGCGACATGAAGGGCGCCGAAGTGTCGCAGACGGGTGGACGAGAAGCTTGAGCAAGTCGGGTTGGCCGGCATGGGGCATAAATTTCCGGCCGAATTGAGCGGCGGGATGAAAAAACGGGCAGGCCTGGCCCGCGCGCTGGTCATGGAGCCTGAAATCATCTTTTTGATGAGCCCACGACCGGGTCTGGATCCCTTGATGGCGAAATCGATTCACGACCTGATCGTGACCATGCAGCGGCGGTTCAAATTTACCGCCGTCATGGTGAGCCATGAGATCCCTGAAATTTTCGCGCATCAGCGATTGGGTGGCGATGCTGCGCAAAGGCAAGATTGCCCTCATGGCGCCGGCCGCCGACTTCGTCAAGACGACCGATCCTGAGATCCAGGAGTTTATTTCTGTGAGCGGTCCGGTCAAGTCTGAGCGGAGTGGCCGCAGGCTGAGACGACGAAGGAGTGCACGAATGGAAAAAACCAAGCTGGAATTCATCGTTGGCGTGTTCGTGCTCGTCGGCATTGTCTGTCTCGGCTATCTCTCGATCAAGCTCGGGAAGCTCGAGCTGATCGGCGGCAACGTCTATGAAGTCATCGCCCAGTTCAACAGCGCCTCGGGACTGAAGGCCGGCTCGGCGATCGAAATCGCAGGCGTGGAAGTCGGCCGCGTTCGGGCGATTACGACTTGAACGAGGATCGGGCCGCCGTGGTTCTGGCAGTGGACAACAAGCGTCAAGCTCTATACGGACACCATTGCGTCAATCAAAACGCGTGGCATTATCGGGGAGAAGTTTCTCGCCCTTTCACCGGGTGGAGGGGGGGATCCGTTGAAACCCGGCGATACCATCCGGGACACCGAGTCCGGCCTGGATCTAGAAGAGTTGGTCAGTCAGTACGTCCATGGTAATGTGAAATGACCTGCCGCCGTCGCGCCGGATCGAGACAAGAGCACGAGGGAGTCGAGTTATGAAAATGTCCGCATGCGTTCAGAGGAATTCCGGTCGGACGTGTCTGAGTGCACGCGCTGATTGCGGCAGCCCTGTGCCTGGCAGGCATGGCTCCGACACCGCGCGCGCCGGCGAGGCGACCGAGGCCATGAAGGGCACAATCGAGGAAGTGCTGAGAATCCTGGCCGATAAGGACCTCAAGCAGCCGGCAAGGCGAACGAGCGCCGGCAATTATTGGAAAAGGTGGTGGGAGAGCGCTTTGATTATCCAGGAAATGTCCCGCCGGTCGATGGGAGCGCCCTGGGCGAATCTCTCGGACAAAGAAAAGCAGGAGTTTGTCTCACTCTTCCAGACCCTGCTCGTCAACACCTACGCCGACAAAGTCGAATCCTATTCCGGCGAGGGCGTGCAATATGTGAACGAGCGCACGGAAAAGGAGTATGCCGAGGTCCGGACGAAAGTCCTCACGGGGAAGACCGAGATTCCACTGGATTATCGCCTCCTCAACAAGGGCTCGGACCTGGCGTGTCTACGACGTGGTCGTGGACGGCGTCAGTCTCGTGAATAATTATCGCGGACAATTCAGCAAAATCCTTCGTAACGGCAGCTATGCCGAATTGATCGAGCAACTCCGCAAGAAATCCGACAAAATCAAATCCCCGTAACACCTTCGAGCCGATCGCTCCATGACGACCCTGCGCGGCATCGCAATCTTTCTTGTATGCCTGGTCGTAGGGATGACCGCTGTGTGGGTGAGGCCCGCCGCGGCGGATACCCAGATCTTCCCAATCCCCTCCGTGTCGACGTCCAAGAACGACGGCAGCGACGCGGGGCTGATCGTCCCGATCCTCATCACCGATCCAGACGGAGAGTTGAAGTATCTGATGGCTCCGATGTTGATCAAGAACTCGATCGTGGGCACGCGAGGGACATTCAATCTGTTTCGTTACGATACGGGCGGCCGGCAGATGCAATTTATCGCGTCGCTCACCGAAAAGATCGAGCGAAAGCTGGTCTTCAACTACATTGATCCGGCCTTCAGCGACGGCCGGTACTTTTTGAACTTCGGCGGTTCGTTCTTCAAGAACGCGACCTCTCGATTCTTCGGGCTCGGGCAAACCACCGTCGAGGCGGATGAAACCAACTACACGGCGCGCGAAGCGCGGGCGAACTGGCGGTTCGGCGTCTATGCCAACGAGGTGACGCAAATCGCCGTGGGCCAACGGGTGCGCCAGGTGAGCCTGCAGAGAGGCGCCACCGATCTTCCGTTTACGGGGGATCTATTCCCCACGGTGGACGGCGTGCAAGGAGAGACGATCATCATCGGACACCGCGCAACCTTCTACTACGATACGAGGAACAATCTCATTTCGCCGACGGACGGCATGGCCGTGACGGCCTATGCCGAAGTCAATCAAAACCTGAGCAACAGTGATTCCCCGGTGTTTTCACGCTATGAGTTGGAAGTGAAGAAGCTCTTCCCCAGCGAATCCAAGCGCGCCATCCTGATCATCCGGGCCGACCTGCAGGCGACCCTCGGCTCACAGGTGCCATTTTTTGAACAGAGTTCGCTTGGAGGGACAAAACAATCTCCGCGGCTACGGCGTCGATCGCTTCATCGACAAGCATTTGATCGCGGCCAGCGTGGAAGAGCGTATTCATCTCGTCAGAGCGAAGATCGCCGGCGTCGCGGCCGATTTTGAAATGGCGACCTTCCTGGACACCGGGCAGGTGTTTAACGATTTCAAGGATGTCAGTTTCAAGGACTACCGCATGACGCCTGGTATCGGATTCCGGGGAATCGTCCGACCCAATGTGGTCGGTCGAATCGACTATGGATACAGCAAAGAGGGAGGCGCCATCTTCGCCGGCCTGGATTTCCCCTACTGACATGCTTTGCTCCGATCGATCGCCGAGGGGGTTCAACGTGCCGGGCGCTTGTGGCTGGCCTCATCGGCGTGGTCTGTCTGCACCCGTCCTCGGCGTCCGCCGAAGGGTTCGGCCCCTTTCCCGTACGGAACTTCAACCCTCTCCAACAGCTGGTCCTCAACATGCCGGGTGACCGTGCCGCAGTTCTTGAGCCCGGTGCGCTCGACGTGCGCCTCGAACTCGCTGAAACCGCCGCCATGTATAGCGAACCCCCGCACAGCGCCACGGCCAGCGTGAAATTTGAAACGCTGCGGAACGGACTTTTTTTGCGCTATGGCGCGACCCGAAAACTGGAGGTCGCTCTCGAAGTGCCGGTCTTGTACCGGTACACGGGCTTCATGTCCGGAGCGATTGAAGCTGTCGAACGAGCCACGACCGGCATATCGCCGGCGCGCCAGGCGCTCAGCAATGTCAGCTACGCCTATAGCATTTCGCGCAATGGGCAACAGGTCGTCAACGGAACGAAAGGGGCGCTCGGGCTCGGCGACAGCACGGTCCAGGCGAAATATCAGCTGCTGAACGAAACCTCCTCGATGCCGGCGCTGTCGCTTCGGACGGCGGTCAAACTTCCCACAGGCGAACGAACGCGAATTTTTTGGAAGCGGAAGCCCGGATTTCGGGCTTGGGATCGCAGTCGAGAAAGCGCTCGGAGGGCGATGGATGATGTACGGCAACTTGAACGGTGTCTTGCCGACGGGGCGTATCGCCGGATTCTCGCTGTATCCGACGATCATCCGGGATGGCCGCCACTGAATACCTCTGGTCGGACAACCTGTCCCTGACCGCTCCAGTTCGACTATTACACCACCCCCTTCCGGCATGTAGGCCTCGAGGTCTTTGACAAGGGCGTCACGGAGTTCGTGGCCGGCTTCAGCTACCGCTATGGCTCGAGCATTGGCTCTGGCAGATGTATGCCGTCGAAAATGTCGATTTCATTACGGGAGGAGCCGCGGATTTTACCGTGGCAGTCCTCTTCACCTACCGATACCGACCATGATCGGTGTCATCCAGATGAGGAAAGGATGCCTAGGAAATGGCCTAACCTCTTGACATCATGGAGGTCTTGTGTGAGACTGCTCGAGCCAGTATGCTAACCGCTGGACTCTTCGCCAAGCCTATCTGAATTCGGCCCGCTGATACTGGGCGCAGGACTACTCGCAAAGGAGTTTTGCCATGTCGATTTTGAAGACCATTCACAGCCCGGCTGATCTCAAGCGGCTGAAGCCCGCGCAATTTCCTAAATTATGCCAAGAGCTTAGAGAGCAGATCATCGGAGCCGTATCCAGTGTTGGCGGCCATCTGGCCTCCAATCTGGGAGTCGTCGAATTGACCGTTGCGCTTCATTACCTGCTGGATACGCCGCAAGACAAGATCGTCTGGGACACGAGCAATCAGGCCTATGCACATAAGCTGCTAACCGGCCGGCGGGAGCAGTTCCATACCCTTCGGCAATATGGAGGACTGAGCGGGTTCTGCAAGCGTGAAGAGAGCGTCTACGACACCTTCAATGCCGGTCATGCCGGCACCGGCGTCTCGGCCGCCTACGGGATGGTCGAGGCGAGGGATCAGCAAGGCCAGAAGCACAAAGTTGTCTGCGTGGTCGGCGACGGCGCCATGACAGCCGGAATGACCCTCGAAGGGTTGCACCATGCGGGAGGCCTTGGCAAAGACTTTCTCGTGATCTTGAACGACAATCAGATGTCGATTTCCAAGAACGTCGGTGCCATCTCTTCCTACCTGAACCGGACATTCACCGGAGAATTTTATACCAAGATGCGGGAAGAAACCGGCCAGCTGCTGCGGAAGATCCCTCATATCGGCTATGACGTCGAAAAGCTCGCCCGCCGCGCGGAAGAGTTGGCCAAGGGAGCGCATTCTACCTGGGCTTGCTGTTCGAAGAATTGGGATTCCGCTATGCCGGTCCGATTGACGGGCATAACTTCGAGCATCTGCTTCCGACACTGGAAAATGTGCTCAAGATGCGAGGGCCAGTCCTGCTTCACGTGATCACGAAAAAGGGTCTGGGCTATGAGCCGGCCGAAAAGAATCCGGTGTGGTTCCATGCCTGTCCGCCTTTTGTCCGCGAAACAGGGGCTCCGGCGAAGAAAGCCGCACGACCTTCCTATACCCAGATCGCCATTGACTCGCTCGTCCGGCTGGCCCGAGAGGATCGTCGGGTCGTGGCCATCACGGCAGCGATGTGCGAAGGAACGGGCCTGAACGCCTTCGAAAAGGAATTCCCTGACCGCCTGTACGATGTCGGCATCGCCGAGCAGCATGCCGTGACGTTTGCCGCCGGCTTGGCCGCGCAGGGCATGCGGCCGGTCGTGGCGATGTATGCGACATTCCTTCAGCGCGCGTACGATCAGGTCGTGCACGACGTTGCCACCCAGAATCTTCCTGTCACCTTCTGCATTGATCGCGGTGGGCTCGTCGCGGAAGACGGCACGACGCATCATGGCGCATTCGACTACGCCTACCTGCGCCACATGCCCAACATGGTCGTCATGGCTCCTAAGGATGAAAATGAGCTCCAGCATATGCTCAAGACCGCTCTCCACTATGACGGTCCGGCCTCCGTTCGGTATCCGCGAGGAGTGAGCCTGGGCGTGGAGATGGATCGGGAACTCTCAGTGCTGCCCGATCGGCAAGGCTGAGCTGCTGCGCGACGGCACCGATGTCGCCATTATCGCCATTGGCGTGTCCGTATGGCCGGCGGTGAAGGCGGCAGAACAGCTCAGTCAGGAGGGGTTGTCGACGGCGGTGGTCAATGCCCGCTTTGCCAAGCCCTTGGATCAGGACCTGATCGTCGAGCGTGGCCAAGCGCGTCCGCTACGTCGTGACCGTCGAAGAAGGCTGCAAGATGGGCGGCTTCGGCTCGGCGGTGCTCGAAGCGCTGTCCGAGGCCGGTGTGACCGGCGTCAGAACAAAGATCCTGGGCCTTCCCGATTGGTACATCGAGCAAGGGCCGCAAGACCTCTTGCGCGAACGCTATGGATTGACGACGGACGGAATCTACCGCAGCGTGAAGGATCTGGTCAGCAAGAGCCCCATCGTGTCGCGCGAGGCGGAATACTTTTCAGCGGCGATCGATCACCTGCCGCATGGGGACGAGCAGGGCAGTTAAGCGCCAGAAGACTGGGTACGATGCACATCATCACGTCGTAAAACCAGACAGATTCAAGTCGGCAAGGTGAAGATCGGCGGCGATGCTGCCAGTCTCCGTCCAGTCGATGTGCTCGACCGATACGCGGGACGTCGCGACGACGGTCGAGCAGATCCGGCAGCTCGAGAGCGCGGGCTGCGAGCTGATTCGCGTCGCCGTCCCGGATGAGGAAGCGGCAGCCGCGCTTCCCAAGATCAAGGCGGCCATGACCGTTCCGCTTGATCGCCGACATTCACTTCGATCATCGCTTGGCCTTGAAAGCCGCAGAAATCGTTGATTGCGTCCGCATCAACCCCGGCAACATCGGCGCGTGGTGGAAGGTCGAAGAGGTCATCAAGGCGGTGAATGCACGCGGCATCCCGCTGCGGATCGGTGTGAACGGCGGATCGCTTGAGCGCCCCCTGCTCGACAAATATGGCTGGCCGTCCCCCGAAGCGCTCGCCGAATCGGCGCTCAATGCGGTGCACGCGTTGGAAGACGTGGGCTTTACCAATATGAAAGTGTCGCTCAAGGCGTCCGACGTGCATCACGCGATCGATGCCTACTGGCTGTTCGCCCATCAATCGAATTATCCGTTGCATATCGGCATCACGGAGGCCGGGACGGCGATGACCGGTGCGGTGAAATCGTCCATCGGCCTTGGCTACCTGCTCTCGCAGGGAATCGGCGACACGCTGCGTGTATCGCTGGCGGCAGATCCGGTGGAAGAAGTGAAGGTCGGGTTTGAAATTCTCAAGTCGCTCGAACTGCGCCATCGCGGCATCAATGTGATTGCCTGTCCGACCTGCGGCCGTGTCGAAATCGATGTCGTGCGAATGGCCAATGAATTGGAGAAGAAGCTGAGCTCACATCAAGACGCCGCTGAATGTCTCCGTGCTCGGTTGCGTCGTGAACGGCATCGGCGAAGGCAAAGAAGCCGATATCGGCATTGCGGGCGGCGAAGGCAAAGGCATTCTGTTCAAGAAGGGCAAACTCGTCCGGAAAGTGCCCATCGAAGAATTGATGGACACTCTCATCCACGAGGTGGAACTGCTCGCCAAAGAAAAAGAGGCTGAAGGCTCCGGAGAGCCGGTCCCCTCCCTCGTCCGAAGGATGGGAAGCGTTGCCCGGCCAGTCTGACCGAACAGGCGGGAAAGAGATCCCTGTCCTGTCCAATAAGCGCTGACCGATCTTCTGATTAGCCGCCGTGGCAATTCCGTATGTGGCGGGTTCTACATGGCGCAATAGCGCGGCCGGTGAGACGCCCACGGGGCTTTCCGCTCGCGCTTGTTCGCTCTAGCCACCCGCCCTATCCCCAGACTATAATGCCTTTCCCCCGGGGCGCCGTACCCAAGTGGCTAAGGGAGCAGTCTGCAAAACTGCGATGCAGCGGTTCGAACCCGCTCGGCGCCTCCACCACAAGTGCCGCCGCTCCATCGTCATCACGACATATTGCACTAGGCCTGCGTTTAACTCGTGCGTGAGCGACAGACTTCAGCCTGCAGAGAAAATTGACGGAGGGCAAATCTCGAGTGTTAGAATCCGCAACGTTTACAATCAACTAGCCCACCGGTGGCTCGCCGCCGTGACCGTTCTAATCTGAGGAGTTGGAGTTCAGCAATGGCTGTTCCGCTTTCGCAAATGTACACGGTTGCCAGCTATGTCCTCACCCAGAAGCTCAAAGGGGTGAAGCGATATCCTTTGGTCCTCATGCTGGAGCCGCTCTTTCGTTGCAATTTGGCCTGCGCCGGATGCGGCAAGATCCAATACCCCGACCACGTCCTCGATAAACGTCTGACGCCCGAACAATGTTGGGCGGCAGCCCAGGAATGCGGCGCACCGATCGTCAGTATCCCCGGCGGCGAGCCGTTGATCCATCCCGAGATGGCCGAGATCGTCAAGGGCCTGGTCGCACAGAAACGGTATGTCTATCTCTGTACCAATGCCATTCTGCTCGAGCGGAAGCTCGATGAGTATCAGCCCTCCAAGTATCTGACGTTCAGTATCCACATGGACGGCTTGAAAGACGAGCATGATTTGGCCGTCTGCCGGGACGGCGTCTATGACGTCGCCGTGAGGGCGATCAAAGCCGCACTCAAGCGCGGGCACCGGGTAACGACCAACACCACGCTGTTCGACGATGCGAATCCGGAGCGTGTGAGAGCGTTCTTCGACGAGATGATGGCGTTGGGCGTCGAAGGCATGATGATTTCCCCCGGCTACAGCTACCAAAAGGCGCCGGACCAGCAACACTTCCTCAAGCGCGCCAGGACGAAAGAGCTTTTCTCGAAGATTCTCGCGTAAGCCCAAGCGTGGCTGGCAGTTCAACCAATCGCCGCTCTTTCTGGATTTCCTGATGGGCCGGCGCGACTATCAATGCACGCCATGGGGGAACCCGACGTATAACGTCTTTGGGTGGCAGAAGCCGTGCTATCTCCTGCAGGAGGGCTACGCCAAGACGTTCCGTGAACTGATGGAGACCACGCGGTGGCAGGACTACGGCACGAGCAAGAACGAGAAATGCGCCGACTGCATGGTGCATTGCGGCTATGAGGCGTCGGCCGTCGAGGATACGTTTGGAAGTCTATCCGGCTTCGCACGGACGGCGAAGTTGACGCTCCTGCCCACTTCCCGATGACGCTCCTGAGCAGTCACGCGTCTCTACGTCTTCGCAACACTGCACGCTTCACGGCCACGCTTCACGGACATGGCAGGTCATGACCGATACAAAAAATCACACGTCGACAGGCCCGGTTTCCTTGGAGGGACGGGTCTTTCGGCCATCGTCCTCTGCCGAGACCGCCGAAGCCGTGGAACTGGCGTTTGATTACCGGGGCGATGTGACGCTTGAGCTCAAATCCGGAGAGACGCTGATGGGCTATCTGTTCAATCGTGACGATGCCGCTGCCGATCCATGGATCGAAGTCTTCCCCGCTGCCAATCCAGGCTCCCGCCGGATCGCCTATCGCGATATTCTGTCCATTGGATTTACGGGCGACGACACCGCCAATGGGAAATCGTGGGAGACCTGGGTCTCCAAAAAAGAGTCCGAGCGCCTGGCCGAAGCCGCTCGAGTAGAAGCAGACGCCCGCACCCGCGGCCATTTGTAGCAGCGAGGTGCCGGCCCGGCTGAGCACGATTCCTCCTTCCTCTCCTCCTTTTCTCCGCACCAATCCTCGCGTCTCAAGGCTGCGGTCGTGTGTCCTGCCCCGGGCGCTCTCGTTGACAACCAGGGGGCCCTATGCTAGAAACATCCGCCTCAAAACTGGGGAAGCCTGGCGTGGCGAGGCGTTTTGTTGTTTGAAACCATTGCCCGAGCGGCACGAACGCGTTCCAGTTTGAGGGATGCAGGGCCAGGACGGAGAGGGCTGAGGGTCGCAGCGGTCGTTGTGTGTCTGGGCGTCGCCTTTCCATCCGTCGGCTCGGCAACGCACGAAGCCGATCATCGGTTCACCGTCGAAGGCTTCGTCTGCGGGTCGGATGGGAAGGGGATAGCCGATACCGACGTCCTTGTCAAAGACACCAAGATCTCCTATGGCCAGGTGGTCAAGACCGACGGAGACGGGTACTACAAGGCGACGTTTCATCTGCACAACGAAAATCTCGGTGATCCGCTCCTGGTCGAGGCCAAGGGTGAACAGCAGAATCATACAGTCCAGTTCGATCCCAAGGACCTGGAGTCCGAGCGCAAAGTTCAAATTCATTTTGGAACCGGCTGTGTCCGCGATGTGAACAGCCCACCTACGTGGGTGTGGTGGGGATTAGGAGGAACGGCAGCCATCGCGATTGGGGCTGTCGGATTCAACAAGATCGCCAGGGCACGGCGCAAACAGGGGCAGAAACGAGGCAAGTCGCAGGGCAAGAGAAAGCATTAACACCGATGGCGGTCCGTGGGGCTGATGGCACCTCGCCGGATCGGTCAAGGATGTGGCGAGGGTCCGTGCGCGTAGCTTCCGGGATCTCGAGGTGTCGGCGCTTTTGCAGGAGTGCAGGCACTCCCGTCAAAGCGTTTTTTTTCGTCTGAAATCATATAAGGAGTGAAGAACCGTTATGACGCAATGGAGAACGCTGCATGCGGCATTGCTGATGGGGCTCGGGCTGATCGTGACCGGGTGCGGAGAAAGCGGAGAAGGGCCGGTGGTTCCGCCTCCTCCGGCGCCCGCGGAATATGCCGATAAGCACATGCCGGCCGACTGGTGGGCGGACGCGGCCAAGGTGGAAGAAGGCCGCAAGCTGTTCATCGGCGAAACCAATCCGGACGTCAACTGTGCCAGCTGTCATGGCAAGGATGGCAAGCCGGTCAAGGCCGGCGCCCGCGATTTCCGCAATGGGGAGCGCATGAAGCTCTATTCGGATTCCGTGTGGTTCTGGCGGATTTCCGAAGGCGTACCCAACACCAAGATGAAAGCCTGGAAGAGCAAGCTCTCGGACGAAGACCGCTGGAAGCTGGTCCTATTCGAGCGCAATTTCGGATTGGCCGGGAAAAAATGGGACGACGGAAAGAAGGAATGGGCGGACGCAGGCAACATGGCGGTGGCCCAAGCTGGCGCGGCCAAGTAACGGCTCGACTGCATTGTCCTAATCGGATTCGTGGAGGAGGGCGGCGAGACTTATGAAAACATGGCAGCGCGGTTTGTTGGCTTCCTGTGCGCTTCTGGCGCTGTTGGGAGGAGCGGCCTTTGCGCAGGCTCCTGGCGCGCCGCCGGTTGAGTTCCCGTATACCGGCAACCGGACTGCGGTCTGGATCGTTGCCCAACTCCACATCTTGTTTGCCGCATTCATCCTCGGTGCGCCGATCTTCGTCGTCATCTCCGAATGGCTCGGATATCGGAAGCATGATCCGCGCTACGATCGTCTGGCCAAGGAGGTCATGAAGGTCACGGTCATTCTCTACAGCATGACCGCCCTGACCGGCGGTTTATTCATCTTTGTCCTGCTGGCGACCTACCCGCAGTTCACCACCTGGCTGATCAATCACTTCTTTCTGGTCTTCGCGGTCATTTATCCGCTCCTCTTCATCGGGGAGACCATCCTTCTCTATATGTATTTCTATTCGTGGGATGCCTGGAAAGGAGAGAAGAAGGCCAGGCATATCGCCCTTGGTGTCCTTCTGAATTTGGTCGGCACGATTACCTTGTTCGTGATCGACGGCCCCACGTCATTCATGAATACTCCGGTCAAGGCGGAAGGCATCTCGCCCATGGAGTTTCTCGCCACCGCGAGCCTCTGGGACAAGATCTATAACTACAGCTGGATGCCGATGAATCTGCACCGCCTGGTGGGCAACGTCACGTTCGGCGGGTTCATCACCGGTCTTGTGGCTGCCTATATGTACATGGCGGCAAAGAAGGAAGAAGAGCGGGCGTATTACGACTGGATGGGGTTTGTGGGAAATTTGATCGGTGTCGGTGCGCTGTTGTTTCTGCCGTTCATGGGCTATCTGCTCGCCTATGAGCTCTGCGATTACGATGCGTCGATCTGTCCGTATATGATGGCGGACCAGTTGTCGATGTTCTTCGAGATGCAGGGAGCCATGGTGGGGCTGATCTTTCTCGCGAGCAATTATTACATCTGGCTGAGCATGAAGCGCATTGAGGGAGTGGAACGGGTCAGGATGACAATCTTTGCGCCGATGGTCATGGTGGCCCTGCCCTTTGTCATGACCTGGGCATGGACGATGTTCCCCGTGCCCGATCCCCGCTCACTCGCCATTCTGGTCCCACTGGCCCTGCTGCCCGTCGTCCTCGGCCGCTTCATCCCGTGGACGGTGTCCGCTCGGACCGTCATCAAGGTCGGGTTCTTGATGGTCGTGGTCGGCGATGCCATCTGGTTGACGCCCCATGGCTTCGTACCCACCGGAGCCAAACTGGTGGCGGATTTGGAGCTGCCTTCGGATTGGAACTTCCTCGCCCTCATGCCGGCCAAGAATTCCGCGGCCTTCACGTTAGTGTTCGTCACAGTCGTGAACTACATCATTTATAACAGGGCCATCAGCCAGGGCACGATCGTGTGGGGGAAAATCGATTTTGTATCGCAGTTCGTGCTCGTGTTTCTCGCGTTCAGTGCCATTTGGACGATGGGCTTGATGGGGGCGGTTCGGTCACTGTTACGAAAATATTTTCATACTTACAATCTGCTTCCGGACTTTACCCCCGAGTCCTTCACCCCGACCTTGTCCTATTCAGCCTGGTGGATCACCGCGATTACCGTGGCCTTTTACGTGGTGGTCAGCTTCGCCATCTTTGTCACGCTGAGGCCGACAGAGGCGAAGGGCCATGCACCAGAAGGGACTCCGGCTCCTGCTGGCGCCAAATAAGTCGGGTCGAACCTTCATGCAGGGAAGAGGATCTCTATGGGGAACGTGATCAAGAAGGTGGTCATCGGTTTAATCGTCGGCGGAGCGCTCTTCGGCATCACGAGGGCGCTGGAATTCCCGACGGTGTTTCAGTTGATGTTCTTCGCCTATGCCCTCCTCGGGACTGCCGTGTTCATCCTGTTGGATGCGCCGTCGGTCAAGCCGGTTAGCGGGGTGAAGGCTTTGGGCGCGCTCATCGTGTTCTACGTCGTGCTCTGCGTGGTCTACATCGCCGGCGCCTCTCTCTGGCCGCAATACGATCCAGAAGATGAAAAAGGCAAGATCGAAAAAATCCTGAAGCCCAAACGGGCGGCGACCGAACAGGGAAAGGCCGAAGAGTTGCTCGCCCGGGCGAAGGCGCTCGATGAGCAGGCAAAGGCCCTGGCGGCGCGGATCAAGGCCTTGGGCGGTGATCAGGCGCCTGGAGGGCAGGCTGCCGGCGGAGCCGGCGCCCCGCCAGCCACAACCGGCGCCGCGAGTGGGGATCTCCTCAAAATCGGTGAAGACCAATGGCAGCTGCAGGAATGCTACAACTGCCACAAGCTCCGCGGTGAGGGCGGAAAGAAGCGCGGTCCCGAGCTCGACAATATCGGCAACCTCCTGACCGTCGACGAGATCAAGCAGAAGATCCTCGATCCCAAGAGCTGGATGGCGGAGGGCTTCGAGAAAGAATACGAAAAGGGCAAGATGCCCGACAAGTACAAGGATCTCATGGAAGAGCAAGACGTGGTCGCCCTGGCCTCGTGGCTGGTCACCTTCAAGAACCCCTCGGTCAACACGCCGAAGCCGATCAAGAAGAAGTAAACAGAGGCCCATGCAACCGCAACTGAAATCGAAGGTCCGCTGCACAGACCGGGAAATCGGAGAGGTGACGAAGGTCATCGTCGATCCGCTGTCGCATCAGATCAGCCACATTGTCGTCTCCATGAACGGCAGCGGTGAGCGGCAGATCGCGATGGCGCTTGTGCAGACCGTGACGGACAGTATGGTCCAGCTGCGCAACACCTCCTCGGAGATCGTGGCTCTCCCGCCGTTCAAGCGCGACGAATACGTCACGTACGCACGAAGTCGAAATCGCCCATCTGGAAGACAACCTTCATGTCACCCCGGGCGAAGTCCTGGTGCCGTTCCCCGAATTGGAAAAGAACGTCAAGCGCCGTACGTTCTTCATGAATTTCACGCATGCGATCGGATTTCTGATCGGACTGCCGATCGCGTTTCCCGATCCTCCGCTATCTCATGAAGCCGATGTACGCCCCGTTCGATAATGGATGGTTGAAGATCGGCAACGTCGGCAAGATCAAGTCGGACGATATCGGCGTGCAGTTCAAATACAAGAAAAAGGTCAAGGAAGCATACCTGCCGGAGGCCGAGGTCGAAAAGAACGTCTGGATTTTGAAAGCCACCCCCGCGGTGCTCGAGAAGGTCTACCAGGGCAAGGACATGGAATTCCGCGACGCGACCGGGAAACCGGTCTGGACGAATAAGAAAGACATCCCCTATGTCGCCTTTTCGGGCAAGTGCCCGCATCTGGGCTGCGGGTACAAGTGGCGGAAGCATAAAGTGCTTGGGCAGGTCTTCCTCTGCCCCTGCCACTTGAGCATTTACGATGCGTCCGGCAAGGTGCTCGATGGCCCGGCGCCTCGACCGCTCGACGCGCTGCCGATCAAAGTCTCCGCGAGCGGAGACGTCCAAATCATCGACATGGAATTCAAGGCCGGGCACGAAGTCCCAAATTCGGATTGTTTAAATGGCACAGTCGTCGCTCCCTAGCACCGAACCCACCGTGATCGAAAAAGTCGTTGCCTTTGTCGACGAGCGCATCGGCCTCAAGCAGATGCAGGCCAAGATGCTCAACGAGCCGGTTCCCGGCGGGTCCCGCTGGGCCTATGTGTTCGGCTCCGTGCTGTTGTTCATTTTCATCATGCAGGCGGTCACGGGCATCCTCTTGATGTTCTATTACGTGCCGACCGCCGATCATGCGTATGCCAGCACGCAGTACATCATTCATGACGTGGATTACGGCTGGTTCCTCCTGAGTTACCACTTCTGGGGCTCCACCGCCATGGTCGTCTGTGTCTTTGCCCACATGTCGCAGGTCTTTCTCTGGGGCGCCTACAAACCTCCTCGCGAAATGATCTGGCTGGTCGGCCTGGCGCTGTTCGGCATCGTCATGGGTTTCGGCTTCACCGGCTACCTGCTGCCCTGGGATCAGCGCGCCTACTGGGCCACGACCGTTGGCGTCGAGATCATGGACAAGACCCCGCTCGTCGGGGATTTCATGGCGCGATTCCTCAAGGGCGGTCCGACGCCGGGCCAGATGACGCTCAGCCGATTCTTTGTCATCCACGTCATGATCCTGCCGGCCGCGCTGATGGGTCTTGCGGGCCTCCATCTGTTCTTGTTCCGAGCTGCCGGTCCGGCCGGGCCCTTTCGGGGCACGCCGGAAGAAATCCGCGCCAAGACCGATTACTTTTTCCCGCGGCAGGTCTGGAAAGACATCGTCGGGATGGCTGTCGTCTTCGCCAGCATTTGCGCCTTGGCCTTTTGGGAGCCGGTGGTGCTGCTCGAAGAAGCGACACCCGATCCGGGCGATTACCATCCGGAACCCGAATGGTACTTCTTGTTCTTGTTCCAGTTGCTGCGGCTCAAAGTATTTGCCGGGGAGTTCGGCCAGTTCCTCGGCGCCATCGCGTTACCCGGCGCATTTATGGCTCTGCTGGCGGCGTTGCCGTTTATCGATCGAGATCCAGAACGGAACATTTTCAAGCGTCCGATCGCTCTTATCGGCTGGATTGCCGTGATGACGGCGATTCTCCTGTTTACGGTGTCCGCGATCATCAACCGCGAGTTTCTGGATTAAGCGCGGCGCGAGCCGGCCTTACAGATGTTATGAGCGACGAACGCGACTCTCTCTCCCCGACGAAAATCGGTCTTGGTGTGCTCTGGTCTGCCTTTTGGACGGCTCTGCCGATCAAGCTGGCCTTTGCCATCGTGTTCATGGCCATGGACTTGATGCATTTTGAAAACAGGCTGGGGCTGGCCTTCCTGATGCTGTTGGCGAGTCCCGTCACCGTCTTCGCTCTGCCGATCATTTCACATGGGGTTGGAGTCGCACATCGGAGAAGGCGCGGGCATTCGCCATACTGTTTCTGCTGGCGATTCCCGTCGATATCTGGGCGCTCGGAGTCGTGGGCCGCACCTATTTCCTCGAGAAATTCCGCAAGGAGCCGCCGGATGGGCTTGGACTGACGCTCTGGTGGAAGTCCGCCGTCGTCGGCGCCATTTTCTTGCCCATCGTTTGGTTCATCGTCAGTACGGTGACCTCGACGGCGATTTCGATGGCCCATTCGCTTCTGGAGATGGAGATCTTCAAAGGCATTCCGGTGGCCGAGCGAATCAGTGTCGAGCTGACGCCTCTGGGGCAGCGTGTCCGACAGTGGTCCTGCTCGTGCTGCTGCTCATCGGCGTGTCGCTCGTCGGCCGGATCATTCGCGGCACCGCAGAAGCCGCCCGCCCGGTATCCGAAAATTATCAGAGCATGGTCAAACGCTGGGATTTGATGCGTGTGCCGGCGGATCAGGGCTTGACGCTGACGGCGCTGACCCTCGGTGGCGTGGTGCTCTCGGTCCTGTTTTGGGCGTCCCTCCCGGTGACCACTCCGCATCCGCACGAGTGCTGCAAGAAACCGGACGTCAAAGCCGCAGCCGCCGTTCAAGCCGGTAGAGGCCCTCAACAAAGATGAAAAGATGATGGCACAGCTAGCTCCAGGTCGAGCGCGTTGGAAAAGAAGAAGGCCGAAGCCGAGAAGGACAAAGGCAAGGGAAAGCCGAAAGCCGGGAAAGAGGCCGCTCCTCCTGCGCCCAAGAAACCGTAATCGTGCTTCACAGGATGAGGTGAGTACCATGCGACACCAGGGCGGATATCTACAGCGAATGCTCCGGGCCCTTCGCCGTCAGGGGGGATGGCTTCCGGCGTGGGTGGTTGCAGCGGGCTTGCTGGCCTTGCCCTCGCTTGGCCTTGCGGCGGAGGGGACGACGGCCGGTCCGGTGGAGTATCGCGACATCCCGGGCATCGGCAGCCGGAACATCGTGTGGGTCATCGCCCAGCTCCATTTGCTGCTGGCGGGCTTCGTCCTGGGCGTGCCGATCTTCGCCTGGCTCTGCGAAATCGTCGGCTGGAAAAGCGGCGAGAAGCGGTACGACAAGCTGGCCAAAGAATTTACGAAGCTGCTGACCTCCTCCTATGCGACGACCGCACTCTTCGGCGGAATCCTGTTGTTCCTCCTGATCGGGTTCTATCCCAAAGCTCATGAACTATCTGACCGATATCTTTTTCCCCTCGTTCGTCTTCTACTGCATCCTCTTCCTGCTCGAGACGGCGACGCTCTATCTCTATTGGTATGGCTGGGACGCCATGCAGGATGGAGGGAAAAAGACGTTTCACATTTTTCTCGGGTTCCTGCTGAACCTCTTCGCCTTTTTCATCATGATCGTGCCGAACTCCTGGGCCACATTCCAAGCGAGTCCTGTCGTCATTGCGGAAGGCACGGACATTCAGCGGGCCTGGGCCGCGACCTGGAATCCGACCTGGTGGCCGGTCAACATCCATCGGCTGATCGCCAACGTCGTGCTCGGCGGCTATATCTGCGGCGCCTACGCCGGCATTCGGTATCTGGCCGCCCGAAACGCCGAGGAACGGGATCATTACGACTGGATGGGATACGTCGGAAACTTCATCGGCGTGTTTGGTCTCCTGCCGCTTCCCTTTGCCGGCTATTGGCTGATGCGGGAAATCTATCAGTACAACCAGCAGATGGGCATCACGCTCATGGGCGGATTCCTCTCCTGGCTGTTCATTCTGCAGGCGATGCTGATCGGGGTGCTCTTCCTTGGCTCGAACTATTATTTCTGGCTGGGCATCACCCACCGGATTCCCGGTTCCGAAGGACAGTACAAAAAGCCGATTATGACGATGCTGGTCATCCTGTTGCTGTGTCTCGGTGTCTGGATGACGCCGCACTCGCTGGTGGCGAGCTTAGAGGAAGCCCGCAAGATGGGCGGCACGCACCATCCGCTGCTCGGCGTCTTCGGCGTCATGTCCGCCAAGATGACCGTGGCCAACCTGATGATCCTCGTGACGTTCATGAGCTTCATCATGTATTGGCGGGCCGGCAAGCAGGAGACGGCGACCTGGGCAAGATCGCGCGGTCGGTCATGGGGGCGGTGCTCGTCCTGGCGGGCATCGCGGTGATCGTCCTCGGCGTGTGGGGCTATTTCGTGCCCGCCATCATCCGCATCAATTACTTCTCGACCTCGCAAGTGTTGATCGTCCTGTTCGTGATGTTGACGATCACGCCGCTCACGGCGCTGTTGCTCAAGAGCGCGAGAACGACCACGGAAATGGTCTGGGGCCGGATGCCTCCGCGTGCCGGCTATGCGCTCGTGCTGAACGCGGTGATGGTGATCTTGCTGATGACCCTGATGGGCTATGCCCGCTCATCGTCGCGCGTCCACTGGCATATTTACGGAGTCATGCGTGACTCCTCGCAATATGCCTTTTCGCCGGCGCTCGGCTATGCGGCGGCGTTCATGGCGCTCAATACGTTCCTGTTTTGCATGCTGGTGGCCTTCATCTTCTGGGTCGCCACGATGGGCGACAAGGGCAAAGCGGGGCAGGGCGCGGCCAAAGGCGAATTGCCACACGGCATGCCGGCTATGGCCGGAGGGGCTCCGCATCAGATGGACCAGCGGTCATGAGGCGTGATGAGTCATACACCACCAACTCGGGGTCTCTATGAGTGAAGTCGCAACGCTGCAGTTGATCGGTCTTTCGGTCGTGGGGACGGGGATTCTCATTCTCCTGTTTGTCCGGGCTCAGTTTGCGCGGGTGATCGGGTTTGTGGCGATCGTCCTGGGCCTCTTCTCGCTCGTGGCGCTGTCTGTGCCGCAGATGGCCTCGCTGCCGCCGGCAGAAGAAAAATTCGACATTGCCACCGTCAAGACGCCGACGGACATGGCAGCCATTGGCCAGAAAATCTTCTTCAGCAAGGGACAATGTGCGCTCTGCCATTCCATCGGCCCGAGCGAGTCGGCCAGGTGCCCGGATTTGAAGGGGATCGGCGCCAAGCTCAGCCGTGAATTCATTTTCGAAAGTTTGACGCAACCGCAGGCCTATGTCTATCTGGATTACCGCCATGAAGGGCCGCCCAAGGAATATCCTGCTCGCATGCCCTACATCAACAAGAACCCGATCGGACTCACGAAGAACGAAATCTTGTCGGTCATCGCCTTTCTTCAGCAGATGAGCGGCGAGCCGATCTCGGTGAGTCCCTCTGAACTTGAAGTGCCGGGACAGGCGCCTAAGGCGCCGGTCAAGGCCGAGGACGCTGCGCCGGTCGCGGTCGCACACGCACGTTGAGGAGGCGCCCATGGGCTCGTTGACCAAACCCATCATTCTCGTCGTCGTCATCTATCTGTTGCTGAAGTTCGTGGTGCCGAACATCCCCGGGTCGGCCCCGTTGCCCTCCAGTCTGATTTTTCTGTACCTGATGCTGACGGTGGCAGGCATCGTCATCTACTACACGATGAGCGGCGAATCGAAGGACGCGTTCTGGGGGCCGATTCAACGGTTCCTCACCGGCGAGAATATCGGCGCGCTGCAAACCGCACGCTACGCCGTACTCATCCTGTTTCCTCTCCTGGTCGGGTGGCAGACCTACGGCAGCACCGCCGTGAGTGATGCTCCACCTCCCGAGAATCGCACGATCCATCCGGCGCCCCCGGGCGAATACACGGGTCTCTCGAATCCGGTCGCGAAAACTCCTGACAACATCATGCAGGGCAAAGGGCTTTTACGCAGCATTCTGCTCGCCCTGCCACGGCGGCAATTTCGACGGCAAGGGTCCCGCCGCGCGCGGCTTCAACCCGCCGCCTGCAAACTTTTCGGATCCGACGACCATCGCCATGCTGCAGGAGAGCTATCTCTTCTGGCGCATCAAGAAGGGCGGAGTCGGGCTCCCGATCGAAGGCATGCCCTGGAAATCCGCGATGCCACGATGGGAAGTGGAATTGCCGGATGAATGGATCTGGAAGATCATTCTGGGCGAGTACGACGGGGCCCATCAATCCCCGCGCACGTGGGAATGAGGAGGGTAGGCCTGTGTGCCTTCTGTGCTCGCGCACCGCGGCACGCAAGACTTATCGAATGATTAAGTAAGGGCGGTGCTCGGTGGACGCGCGCAATTGAAGGCACGCAGGCCCACCCTCTGGGAAGCGAGTAGAGAGAGAGGATGAAACGTATGAAGCTGGACTGAACAAGGTTCATTCATGCTCGTGGTCGTCTGTCATGGTGCTTGCGGCGGTCGTTTCATTGTGCAGCCTGTTTCAGCCCAGGAAAGCGTGGCCGTGCGCGCCGTCATGACCAAGGACCCGATGCCGCTTGACGATCCGAATGCCGCCGTGTGGAGCAGCGCCCCTCAGTCCCAGTTCCCGATGTCGCCGCAAGTACATTGGCAGAATCGCATTCAGGAAGTCACCGTCAAGGACTTGAAAGTGCGCGCCTTGAATGACGGCAAGCAGGTGGCCGTGCTGCTTGGAATATGCGGATCCGACCGAAGATCCGGCCGATGCCGCCGCGCTCGAGTTCATGGTCGGCGACAAGAAGGCGCATTTTGCCCATGGACAGCCGATGGCCCAGGTCGAAGGCGGGCCGGTGAACATCTGGTTTTGGAGAAACAAGGATGGCAAAGGCGTCGACATGAGTGCCAAGGGCTTCGGCACGCTCAAGCCGCAAACCCATCAAGACGTGACGGCCAAGGGCGTCTATGCGAACGGCACCTGGAAGGTCGTCTTTTCCCGCCCGCTGACCACCGAACATCCCGACGAAGACATGCAATTGAAGCCGGGCGAATTCATCAATATCGCCTTTGCCGTGTGGGACGGCCGCAAAGATGGGGCGGGCGATTTGGTGGAAAAAGGATCGCAGAAAGCGGTGTCCTCCTGGTGGTATTTCCGCGCTGAAGCGCCTCCGGACTATTCCGGGTACATCTATGCCGCGCTGGCCATGGGGCTCGCGCTGGCGTTTCAGTTCGTGTTGATCCGCAAACTGAAGAAAGGGCAGTCAGCATGAAGGCCGCAAAGCTACGGGTAATGGGAGCGGTGATGGGCCTCGCCGGGATCTGGGGCCTCGTGGCCGGGGGCTGCGCCAGCGAGCAGGAAAAGCGGGGCAAGGAACTGTACGCCCATTATTGCATGCACTGTCACGGCGAGAACGGCCGCCAGAACGAAGGATTCAACTGGTCCTCCATGCCCGATCCCAAGCCGAAGGACTTGTCCAACAAATCCGAGATGAGCACGTTCAAAGACGAAGATATTTTCAACACGATTTCTCGGGACATGAAGGACACGAGTCCAGGCGGGGACAAGATCGGCGACGACGATTTTGCCGTGCCGACGATGCCGACGTTCAAGTACACCCTCTCGGAGGATGAAATCTGGGCGATCGTCGGCTATGTCCGCACGCTGCACGGCATGAAGCTGGAGTTCAACGTCGAGGAACGCAAGAAGCAACTGGCCGAGGCCGTCAAGACGGCACAGGAAAAGTTCGAGCAAGCCAAGCAAGCCTATGAGGCGGCCGAGAAGCAAGCCAGCGAGGAAGCGGAAAAGAAGAGCGCCGCGCTGAAAAAAGATGTGGACGTGGACGAGTCCGCCTATGCGAAGGAACAGGCGGCCATGGCCCAGGCCAAGAAAGAACTCGATGCCGCTCAGGCGGCGCTCACGTATTTTTCGACGAGGCCGGGCAAGGGTCGTCAACGTGGCCAGGCCGGATCTGACCATGAAACCGGAGCAGTCGGCCGCTTTGGCGGAGGTCGGCAAGAGGCTGTATGCGAACAAGTACGGCTGCAACGGGTGTCACAGCCTTGCGGGAGAAGGCGGCAAGGTCGGACCGGCGCTGGACCGAGCGGGCTTCCGGCTTAACGGCACCTGGATTTATCGGTGGGTGAAGAACCCGCAGTGCATGAAGCCCGAAACCAGAATGCCGGCGTTGGGCTTGAGCGATGCGGACGCGAAGGCCGTGACGATGTACCTCGGCAACGCTCAGGGCGCCGAAGGCCGAGGAGGCGCCGCCGCCGACCGCAAGCCGGCGAGCTGAGCCGTAACCCTCGAGCGTGGCTGTATTCGCGTTCGTTCGACCTGCGCATTCACTTCACGGACAGAATCCAAGAAGCAAGCCCGACGAGGATCGCTGAGCCGATCCACGCGTGTTGCTGAAACAGTTCGAATGCGCGCGCAGGGACGAGGGGCGTTCTGATTTCGTTGACCTGCTTGCCGCACCAGAGGCCGACGGCACCGAGTAGGCCATAGAAGCTCCAACCGATCCCCGCCATCGATCCGGCGATTCCGAGCAGGACGCAGCATCATGGCGAATGCGCATCCCACGGCCAGCCAAGTCCGGGTCCGAAAGTACAGTGCCGACGACTTCACGCCAATCCGGCGATCGTCCTCGATATCTTGCAGCGCATAGATGGTGTCGTAGCCGACCGCCCAGCAGATCGTGGCGGCAAAGAGCAGCCAGGCGGCACTGTCGATCGTGCCCCGTGAGGCAGTCCACGCCATGATCGTTCCCCAGCCAAATGCGATGCCCAACATGGCCTGCGGAAGGTGAACAACACGTTTGGCAAAGGGATAGAGGGCTGCAAGCAGAAGGGCGATGGGACTTAACAGAATCGTCAGGCGGATTGAGCTGCAGCACCAAGAGCGCGGCGAGAGTGAGCAGGATGGCCAGGACGACAAGCGCGTGCCGCGGTGTGAGCTCGCCCGAGGCCAGCGGGCGCTCGCGCGTTCTCGCGACATGACGGTCGAACGGGCGATCCGCCAAATCATTCACGACGACGCCGGCACTCCGCATGAGGAACGACCCGAGGATGAAGATGACGAGCAACTGCCAGGAAGGCCATCCCTCGCTGTGAGAGTACGAGAGCCCAGAGCGTCGGCAACAGCAGCAGCCACGTGCCTGTTTGATTGGGCAATCGAATGAGCCGGCTGACATTGGACCAGGTAAGCTGAGGCACAGTTTCAGCGGTCGATGCCGACATGAGCGCGAACCTAGCCGACCGAGCAGGCACTGTCAATTCGAGCCATGGCAGGTGCGCGGTTGTGTCGCGCCGAGTGATTTCGGTATAAGGATGATTGTGCGGCCATCTCTTTCACTCCTTTCCGGCCGTCGACGCCGGGCACTGCGGGGATGCATCGGTCTCCTGACGCTCTCGCTGGCTGGGTGCGGGCTTTTCAGCAGTCGTGACGGCGCTCAGATCGGCTATTACCTGCCGTTGACGGTTCAGCTGCAGGCAAGCACCGAGCGTCTCTGCCGCTCAATTCACCTATCAGGACGCGTGCGGTCAAACTCAAACCTTGCCATTCGGCAAGCCGCTCGCCGAGGCGATCGCCCGGAAGTCCGGCCGGGTCTTCCAAAAAGTGGTGACGGAAGGCACCGCTGCTTCGTCTCCCGTCGATGGATACGAAGATGTTTCGGTCGGCATGACCACATTCGACTTGTACATCCCGGGGAAAGCCACCAAGAGTTATCCGGCGACGCTGGCGATCGGACTGGATTTTGCCTACACGGCGGCGGACGGCAAGGTACTCTTTAGTAAGAAGCTCCAAAGCGTGGGGCATGGCGATGTCGATGTGAAGGAAACGTCCTGCGACGTGAAAGGTCTGGAGAAAATCGTCCAAGAAGCCATCGCGAAAGTCACCGATGGCATGGCCGAAAATTTGGGGATGTCGGTGAAAATTCGCGAAGCTGCCAGCGCCGGGCATGCCGGAGCGGTCGGTCCGAGCGACGCCCCCGCCGTCGCCTATCGTCCAGGCCGTTCCTGTTGTTCCAGCGACAGTACAGGCTCCAGCTCGGCAAGAAGCTGCGGCCGCGGCGGTGACGGATGAGCCGTCGGCGCTGGTATTTCGTGCGATCATTCGTGATGAAAACCGCAATCAGCTCCTTCATCAGGGCGAAAGCGTGTCGGTCGAAATCGAGGTCAAGAACGAAGGCCCCGGCACCGCCGCCGGAGTGGAGATTCTAGTCAGCGGCAGTCCTGCGCTGGTTGAGATGATCCCGGCAGTGCTGCCGGTTGGCGACCTCGCCGCCCGGCGATGTCAAACGGCTGTCGGTTAATGGAAAGGTCGGCAACGTACCCGAGGCGGTCCAAGCCGAACTCGTATTTGCGTTGCGCGCAAAGTCTGCGACGGTGCAGTTGCCATCAGTGAAAAAATTCCTTGTGGCGCGTCAAGCCCGCCGACGCCCCGGACGCCGTCATGGTGCCGGTCGATGTCGACGATCTGGCGAAGGTCCCCGGCAAACTCAAGCAGCCGAAAGCGGTGGGCGTCGCCATCGGCATCGGACAATTCCGCGAAAGCGGCCTCTCGCGCGTGAAATATGCGCATCAGGATGCGGAGATGGTGGCGAAGTATTGGAGTGCCGTCGGAGGAATTCCGGGTGAGCGGATACGCCGGTTGTTCGACAGCCGGGCGCTCAAAAGCGACCTCGCCGAAACGTTTGAAGAATGGCTGCCCAAACAGGTCGATCCCGACGACGGTCGTCTACGTGTTCATCGCCGGTCGTGGTCTTGTGGATCCAGCCACCGGAGCCGTGTTGCTGATCCCGTTCGATGGGGCGGCCGCCTCTTCGGCCAGGCTGTTTTCACTCAGGCGGTTGCAAGAGGCGTTGAGCAAGTTGCCGTCCCAGCGTGCAATCGTCATCCTCGATCTCTCACTGGAGCATCTGCCCAGCGAGAACGGGGCGGCAAAGGCTGCGCCGCTCTGGCCGGAAGAAGAGCGGGGCAAGGAGCGAATTATGTGGATGGTCGGAAATCGCGCCATCCAGGAAGCCCATGAGTTCGATCTGGGCCAACACGGCCTCTTCACCTATCAGTTGCTGCGCGGGCTTGGTGGGTCGGCGGACGTGGACAGAGATGGGACGATTCTCGCCGGAGAACTCTGCACTTATACGAAAGGGCAAGTCCTCAAAATGGCCCGTGAACAGTTCGGCAACGAGCAAGAACCTCTCTGCGTGCCCGGCCCAGGCCAAGGGGCAACAGTGAGACTCCAGCCGGTGGCCAAATTGAAATAAGGTGTCTCCTCAGATGACGACGAAAAATACCCCTACTCAGTTCTGAATCGTGTCCTCTAGCCGAGATTCCTCTTGAGGCGTGAGAAAAACCCGTGATAGGGTAGGGCCTCTTCTTCCCGAAAAGCCGGCGTAGCTCAGTTGGTAGAGCAGCGGTTTCGTAAACCGCAGGTCGCCCGTTCAATCCGGGTCGCCGGCTCCATTTTTTCAACAACTTACAGAAGCCTCGCTCAGAGCAAGACCGGCGATTGTGCTAAATTTGTGCTAAACGTCCGTCCTGCCTCCAACGCGTCCACCCCATCCCGCAAGACTTTCCGGATAATGATGAGCATAGCGCTGGGTCATGATTGGCGACTTATGTCCCAGGATCCGCTGGACCTTATACAGATCCACTCCGGCTTGAACCATTCGGGTCGCGCATGTATGGCGAAGATCATGGAAATGGAAATCCTGGATCTTGCTCTTTTTAGTGCGCTTGCGAGAGCCCGCCGGATGTTGCTCCATCAAGGGCGGTTCCTGCTTTGCTTGGAAACACCAAGTCCGTGTTCTTGTCTCTTTCTGCATATTTATGCTTCAAGAGATAAAGCACGGTCGTCGTTTATAGGAATCGTCCGTCGTTCACCGTTCTTTGAACGAAAGACAGTGACCGTTCGTCGAAACAGATCCACACCTGCCCACGTCAGCGCAGTAATTTCGCCCATCCGCATGCCGGTGTTGATGGCAAATACGACCAGCTCGCGAAACCATGGCAGCGCCCATCGAGCAATCGCGTCTCCTCCTCAGCCGTTAACCAGCGATCTCGAGTGTTATTTTCTCTTTCCATCGAGACCCGACATACAGGATTTTCAGTACACCATTCCCATTCGCGCCGCGCCAGAGCACTAATTGGTCTTGCTCAGGGTGAGATCGAGCCCTGTGGCACGCAGCGCGGAGCATAGTTCCGGGGTTTTTTGGGTCGGGATCTCGAAATTGAAGCAGAGGCTGACATTGGAGAACTCATGGAAGTCGGTGATCCAACCACCAGAAGCACTGAACGCATCCCGCACCCTCGCGATCATTTCCGTGCGGTTTTCTCGCGTAAATGCGATGAGCCGAAGCAGAGCCATGTGCTCGACTTTAAGCTAACAGACACAATGAGAACAGGTCGACACTCGGTAAGCCCGCGAGCAGAACGCGTGGACGCGGCATTGACACTCCTTTTGCAATAAATGGCTCTGGCAAGTCCCCTCCTTTTCTTGAATGAGCGGATGACAGGGGTCTGCGACACAAATGTTACGACCAGGCACCTGCTCCCTAGGCTCAGGAGCCTAGCTTTTCCTGCATAGTTAGTAAAAGGGCGCGACGGCATAGGTCTGGTCAAAAAGTGGCATGGAGCATTGTCAACGGCTGCATCGATTTGATGGGGGGGAGGCTCCTGGTCAGGCAAGGTTTCCTATCATGGCATTCAAGCCACTAACGGTTCGTACGAGTGAGTTCAGAGGCAGGGCAACGGCTTGCTGGATGGCATTATATAAGTCCTCAATGGCTCTTTCCTTTGCTATCACTGCGACGGCTCCAGCTCTCAGCATCGCATTTACAGGATACCCTTGCCCATGAACTGAAAGTCCTACCACAGTAATTCTGAATTGATTACGTTCGTATGGTGATGCCCTGACAAGGCTGTTGTCGCCGTCGGGTCAGAAAGGTTTTTTGTGATCCTGGCGGGCCAAACGGCTACAGCTCGGGCGCACCGCTCGCGCCAGTGCAGCCTGTCACTCTCGCTGCTTTTCCTTTCGGCACGCCGCTAGGGCCCTCACCTGTCTTTCCTCCTTCGAAATGTTCATTGGCTCTCCTCCTCCTGGTGAGAGAGCCAACTTAGTTCAACAAAAGGAGGAAACAAGATGGCTACCAAGCGCCTAGATATGAAAGGGTAGGCAAACATTGCAGTGA
>CAWCEG010000034.1:0-196535 GCA_963794505.1 uncultured Nitrospiraceae bacterium | reverse complement strand
ACTTGCCGACAATTCGGGAACCGTTCCGACGAACCAATTGCGCCCTACCAGAGGTGGGTGACGCCGATGTCTGAAGTTCCGTCCCTCGATGCGTGGAACGGACCCAGTTTCGATGCCAAGCTGTGGTGAGGTCTAGAACGGTCGACGTGCCGGCCCGAAAGCGAACAGGCGCTGCAATTCCGCCTTATCCCACCTTGACTTAGCGCACTTCCAGAGGCTACTCTACGCCACTTTTGGACCTCCATAGTATATGGGTTCAGTCAACCCATGGTCTAGGGGTGTCTCTATTACTTTGGCTTTTTGCGGAGTTCTTCGTGACCACCGGCTATCCACAACTCGTCGCCGCCATCGCATCCGAAATCGCGCGTGAGGGTCCCGATCCCTTTCGTCCGCTTCATGGAGCTCGCCCTCTACCATCCGCAATTCGGCTACTACATGCGCGCACCGGAAGCCGGCGCAGAGCGGATCGGTTGGAACGGCGATTTTTATACAAGCTCAGATGTTCACCCTATCCTCGGACAAGCCATTGCCAGACAAGCAGCCCAAATTGATGCCTTGCTGGGATATCCGGACCCTTTTATGGTCGTGGAGATGGGACCGGGCAAAGGCCTTTTGGCCAATCATGTGTTGTCGGGACTCCAGCTCGCTCCGAAGTCGTTGGCATCACCGTCTGCGATACGTCCTGATCGAATGCAGTCCGGCGATGCGTGCAATGCAGCAACGACACCTCGAGCCCTGGCTCAAGCAACCCGGTTGCGTGAGCTGGGTGGAAGACGTGACCAGTCTCGCGCACGGAAAGCGTGCGCGGCCTGATGTTCAGCAATGAATTACCCGATGCGTTTCCTGTTCACCGGGTCCAGAAAAAGGACCACGCGCTTTGGGAAGTCTTCGTGGACGTCCGGGACGGCGGTTTTGTGGAATGCCTGAAAGCCTTGTCGACCCCGGCTATCGAAGAATACTTCCAACGCATCCATGTTGAGCTTCCTGAAGGGTATCGGACGGAAGTGAATCTTCGGGCGCCAGGCTGGATGAGCCAGGTGGCCAACAGCCTGGAGCAGGGCGTGGTCATCACGATCGATTATGGACATTCGGCCGAAGACCTCTACGGGCCGGACCGATCACGAGGCACATTACTCTGCTATCACTCACAAATGGCATGCGAAGATCCCTACGTGCGGGTGGGAGAGCAAGACATGACCGCTCACGTGGACTTTACAACGTTGGCCACGGTGGGTGAGCAGGCCGGCTTGTCCGTCACCGGCTTCACAAACCAAATGAGTTTTCTCATGGGATTGGGCATAGAAGAAATGATCGCCCAGTTGACGCCTGAGAGTGCGGAATTTCGGGCGGCAATCCACCTGCTCAAGCCCGAGGGCATGGGAAGGACCTTCAAGATTCTCGTGCAACACAAGGCACTGGACTCGACCGGCACTCGATGGATTGACCTTTCAACCGTTTTTCGGCTCGGCGTTGAGCCGGCATGCTGCGGCCTAGAATCGAGGTGTCGATGGCGGACGAAGCCGTTCCCTTGAACTACCTGCCGATCCTCCTCTTCATCGGCATTACGATTGCCTTCGCAGCCATCCAACTCTTGGCCGGACGCCTGGTTCGCCCGCATCGTCCGTATCGTGCCAAACTCAATCCTTACGAGAGCGGAAGCCCGTTGTTTTCCGATGCGCGGGTACAGTTTCCCATGCGGTATTACATCATTGCGATGCTCTTCGTCATTTTCGACATCGAAGTGATCTTCATCATTCCCTGGGCCGTGCGCTTTCAATCGCTCGGCCTGTTGGGACTGGTCGAGATGCTGGTGTTCATCGCGATTCTTCTCGTGGGACTCTGGTACGCATGGAAGAAAGGAGCGCTCGAATGGGATTGAGTGTGTGCAGTTTGAGGATGAGCGACCTCGCAGTCTCCCTTGCTCGCGGAACGCGGCACACGGAAGGAATGAATTTTATCGCGTCGCCAAGAGCAATCTGAATGGCTCCGGGTCGAACAAGTTCTGTTTGGCGGTGCTCGCTTGGGAAGGCCACGTCTCGGCGCGACCTTGGGCTGGGCGGGTGAGATAGACGCGCACTTGGAGCCTACGAGGTTGCTCATGCACTCTCGGGGACGAGGTGGGAAGAAAAGTGAGAGGAAGATGAGCGTCTTTGAAAGACAATTTGAGGCGAATATCATCACGACCAATCTTGACGCGGTCGTGAACTGGGCCAGGAAGTCGGCCCTGTGGCCGATGACCTTCGGCCTCGCCTGCTGCGCGATCGAGATGATCGCCAGCGTGTCCTCGCGCTATGACATCGACCGATTTGGCGCAGGCGTCTTTCGCGCCTCGCCCCGTCAATCGGATCTCATGATCGTGGCGGGCACTGTCACCCGGAAAATGGCGCCGGTCATTCGACGCATCTACGATCAAATGCCGGAACCTCGGTATGTGATTTCCATGGGGTCCTGCGCAACGTCCGGCAACCACTACAACAGTTATGCGGTCGTGCAGGGCGTCGACCAGATCGTGCCCGTCGACGTCTATGTCCCCGGCTGCCCGCCGCGGCCGGAGGCCCTCATGGACGGGCTCATGAAGCTGCAGGAAAAGATCCAGCGCGAGAAGGTCTTCGTCAAATAGGTCATGCAGCCCCTGATCGAAACGTTGATGACGAAATTTCCCCAGGCGGTGCTCTGCGTCGAAGCGGATACAGCGCGGTCGGAGGTGACCGTTCAGGTAGCCGCCGAGCGGATTCTCGATGTGACTCGGTTTCTTCATGATGCGCCGGAAGCGTCGTTCGACCATCTCACGGATATCTGCTCCGTGGACTATCCAGAGGACCAGCAACGCTTCGAGGTCGTCTATCACCTGCATTCACTCACCCACCGCCGTCGCATACGCCTTAAGGCCCGCCTGTCCGAGGAGCATCCGACCATTGCCTCTGTGACCGGCATCTGGAAAGGCGCGGAGTTTCTCGAACGCGAAGTCTACGACATGATGGGCATCACCTTTTCGGGCCATCCCGATTTGCGGCGCATCCTCTTGCCGGAGGATTACGCAGAGGGATTTCCGCTGAGGAAGGATTTTCCCGCCGAAGGTCGGGGCTGGCGCAGCCAATTCGAGTTCATCCCGCGATTGGACGAACCGCCGGTGGAACTGACCGAGGGAGAAGTTCCCGAACGTCAGAAGGAAGCATTCAGGATCGATCCGCCGACGGGCTCCCGCCGACGAGAAGAACTGTTGCTCAACATGGGCCCTCAGCATCCCAGCACGCATGGAGTCCTTCGCGTCGTGCTCGAGTTGGATGGCGAGCGAATCGTCAAAGCCACCCCGGACCTCGGGTACCTGCATCGTGGTGTCGAGAAGCTCTGTGAAGGCCTCGCGTATATGCAGGTGATCCCCCACACCGACCGCCTCGACTACGTGTGTGCCATGGCAAACAACTACGCGTATGTGCGCGCGGTGGAGAAACTGCTCGGCATGTCGATACCGGAGCGGGCGGAATACATCAGGACGATTGTCGCGGAAATGCAGCGGATTGTCGGCCACCTATTTTGGCTTGGAACACAGGCGCTGGATATCGGCGCCATGACGGTGTTTTTCTGGACGTTTCGAGAACGCGAAGCCTTGTTGGACATGTTTGAAAACCTCTGCGGCGCCCGCCTGACGTTGAACTATTACCGCATCGGCGGCGTCGACAGCGACTTCACTCCCGATCTGGTCCTGCGGCTGAAGTCCTTCCTCGATGCCTTTCCCGAGAAAGTCAAAGAGTACGATTCCCTGATTGCCTCGAACCGGATCTGGCTCGGCCGTACGAAGCACGTGGCTGTGATCTCCGCTGAAGATGCCATCAATTTCGGATGCAGCGGGCCAGTGCTGCGCGGGTCCGGCGTGGCCTACGATATTCGAAAGGAAGAACCGTACGGCGTCTACGACAAGGTGGATTGGGAAGTTCCGACCGGCAAGAGCGGAGATACCTACGACCGGTATTGGGTTCGCATGGAGGAGATGCGACAGAGCGCGAGAATCATCAGACAATGTCTCGACCAGCTGCCGCAGGGGCCGATCATCGCCGACGCGCCGCAATACGTTCCGCCGCCCAAGCAGCGCGTGATGCGGGACATGGAAAGCCTGATTCATCATTTCATCATCTTCACGCAAGGCTTCAAACCGCCGAAAGCGGAGACGTACTGTGCGTCGGAGTCTCCGAAGGGCGAGCTGGGATTCTTCATCGTGAGTGACGGCAGTGCCAGACCCTATCGATTGAAGATCCGCGCTCCGTCCTTTGTCCACATGGGTGCCTTTGATCATATGGCCCGAGGCTATCTGATCTCCGACATCATTACGATTTTCGGAACATATGACATCGTGATGGGAGAGTGTGACAGGTAGGCGAGGGTTGGATGCCCTTTGTGCTCGCGGAACGGCGCACACGGGATCCATCGTAGTTTTAGATTGAGGGCGGTGCTCGTTCACGCGCGCAGTGAAGGGCGCCCAACCCTCACCTCCCAAGAGAAGCGAAGTGGAGGAAGAATGCTGCGAGACAAGTACCAAAAGGAAATCGACGACATTTTGAGCCGATACCCGGTCAAGCGGTCCGCCTTGATCCCCTTGCTCTACCTGGCGCAGCGCGAGAACGGCTATATCACCGAAGCAGCGATGACGGAAATTGCATCCCTGCTGAAGTTGACGCCCCCGCAAGTCTATGAGACGGTCACCTTCTACACGATGCTGAATTTGAAACACGTGGGGAGGTTTCATATCCAGGTCTGTAAATCGCTCATGTGTGCGCTCGTCGGCTCTGATACCGTCATCGCCTGGATCAAAAACAAGCTGGGAATCGGTCCCGGCGAAACGACGCCCGACGGCGCCTTCACATTGACCGTCGTCGAATGTCTGGCCGCCTGCGGCACTGGACCGATGATGCAGATCAACGATGACTATTACGAGCGCCTGACCGAGGACAAACTCGACCGGATCTTGGCGGACCTCAAGGCAACGGGCTCATCCGGCCTCAGGAGCGGCCCCTTTATGTGGCCTGAACCTCTTGCAGCGAAAAGCGAGAGGTCGGTAGGCTGAATTTATGGCGCAGCACGAACCTATCCTCCTCAAAAATATGAGTCAGCCCGGCTATGCCGGCTCGCTGTCTGACTATGAACAGACCGGCGGTTACCAGGCGCTCAAAAAGGTCATGGGGAAGGTCTCCCCTGCCGAGGTGACGCAACTGGTCATCAAGTCCGGGCTACGCGGCCGCGGGGGGGCCGGCTTTCCGACTGGAGTCAAATGGGGGTTTTTGCCAAAGGATTACCAGGGCTTGCGCTATCTCTGCTGTAATGCGGACGAAAGCGAGCCTGGTACCTTCAAGGACCGGCAGTTGATCGAGCGAGACCCTCACCAAATTCTAGAAGGAATCGTGCTGGCCTGTTACGCAATCGCAGCCGAAACGGCCTACATCTATATTCGAGGCGAGTTCGTGCTCGGTGCACGGATCCTTGAGGACGCGATCGGCGAAGCCCGCCGGGCCGGATACATCGGCAAGAACATCCTGGGCACCGGCGTGACGGTCGATGTCTGGGTGCATCGCGGTGCAGGGGCCTACATTTGCGGAGAGGAAACCGCCCTCCTGGAATCGTTGGAGGGAAAACGCGGTCTTGCCTCGCGTGAAGCCGCCGTTTCCGGCCACGCATGGCCTGTACAACAAACCGACCGTGGTAAACAACGTCGAAACGCTCGCGAACCTGCCTCATATCATCAACCGCGGGTCCTGAATGGTTTGCCGCAATCGGGTCACCGCCCAAGAGCACGGGGACGCGCATCTTCTGTGTCAGCGGACACGTGAAGCGACCGGGCAATTACGAAGTGCCGATGGGCATCACGTTCCGGGAATTGATTTATGAGCACGCGGGCGGCATGCGGTCCGACAAACCGTTGAAAGCGTTCATTCCCGGCGGTGCGTCGGCGCCCTTCCTGACACCCGATCACCTCGACGTCAAGATGGATTTCGAATCGGTCGCAGCAGCCGGTTCCATGTTGGGTTCCGGCGGGGTGACCATCATGGAGGAGGGCACCAGCATGGTGTGGGCCGCGCTGCGCCTCATGGAATTTTTCTATCACGAATCGTGCGGCAAGTGCAGTCCATGCCGGGAGGGCAGCTCCTGGCTGGTGCAGACGATGCGCCGGATCGTCGACAAGCGAGGCCGGGCTCAGGACCTCGAAACATTGACAGACCTTTGTAAGAACATCGCCGGTCGCACAGTGTGCGCCTTCGGAGACGCCGAAGTCGCACCGATCATGAGCACCTTGAAACATTGGCGGCCGGAATACATCGCGCTCATCCATGAGGCGGAAGCGGCGAATCTGCTGCGTCCCCAGTCAGTGGGGGCCAAGGGTTAACAGGCATGTCTGTACCTTCTTCCGAGACGGTTCGGTTGACGATCGACGGCATGGAAATCACGGTGCCGAAGGGCACGCTCGTGATCGAAGCAGCCCGGCGTGTGGGGGTGATGATTCCCCACTTCTGTTACCACCCGAAACTGAAGCCGGACGCCAACTGCCGCATGTGTCTGGTCGAAATCGAGAAGATGCCGAAGCTGCAGACCTCCTGCAGCACGATTGCGACGGACGGCATGTCGGTGCGAACGGCCACCAGCGTCGTGAATGATGCGCATAAATCGGTCCTCGAATTCATCCTGGCCAACCATCCGCTCGACTGTCCCGTGTGCGACCAGGGGGGCAAGTGCGACCTTCAAGACTTTTCACACGAATACACGGCCACCGGCAGCCGTTTCCTCGAAACCAAACGCATTTTTCAGAAGGAGTACTTCAGTCCGCTCATCGAGACGCAGATGAACCGATGCGTCCAATGCCTGCGTTGTGTCCGCTATTGCGACGAAGTGATGGACGTCAAGGCCCTGGCCCCTTCCGGCCGCGGCACCATGACCGAGATCAAATCCTTCGGCCCCCATCCTCTGGACTGCGAGTTCTGTGGCGGCTGCGTGCAGATCTGCCCGGTCGGCGCGATCACCAGTCGCTTGTCCATGTACGAATATCGTCCCTGGATGCTGAAGCGCGCCGATACTATTTGCCAGTATTGCGGTGACGGTTGTCAGATCACAGTACAGACCAAGGACAACGAGCTCATCGAGGTCAATTCGTCCTACGGCGCCGGCCGCAACAATGGCGACCTCTGCCCCCGCGGGTTCTTCGGGTTTCATGCCACGAGCCGGCCGGATCGGCTGACCAAGCCGCTCGTCCGCCGCAACGGCGTCCTCGTTGAAGCGACGTGGGAAGAGGCTCTCGAGTACACGGCGGAGCAAATTGTGCGGCTCAAGCGGATCCATGGAGCCCAGGCTTTCGGCGGATTGATGTCCAGCCGCTGTACAAACGAAGATCTCTACTTGTTCCAAAAGTTCATGCGACTGGTGATCGGCACGAACAACCTGGACAGCAGCGCCCGCTATGGACACCTGAACGGCGTACAAGCGATGCGGCGCGTTCAAGGCACCCACCGCTGGACGGTGACCTTCGAGGATATCGTCGAGGCCGATGTCCTTCTTCTCGTCGGCACCAGCATCACAGAAACCAATCCCGTGACGGGTCTCAGAGTGAAGGAAGCGGTCAAGAAACGTATGGCTCGCCTCTTGACCATCGAGTCGATGCAGCCCGGGATCGATTCGATCAGCAACATCACGAATCTCGCGGATCAGCATGTGGGCGTGCCGACGGCTCAGTTCGGGAACACGTTGAGCGGCCTTCTCAAAGCCGTCGTGGAGGGCGGCCACGTCGCTCCTGCCGTGCAGAAGGAGTCGCCCGAGTATGTGACCGCGCTGTCAAAAGTGCTTGAACGCCTCGGTTGGACGGACCTCGAAGCCGCGACGGGAACCAGCTCTGACAGCTTCGTGCAGATGGCAGCCGCGATCGCCCAAAGTCGCCGGCTCGTCATCCTGGCTGGCCAGGATCTGTTGCGAAGTGCGGGCGGCTATGGTGCCTGCCTTCAACTTCTTGACCTGCTGCTTCTCACGGGTAAATTGACTGAACCGGGCTGCGGCTTTGCTCCGTTGGCGGAAGAAAACAACGATCAAGGCGCAGTGGAGCTGGGAGCAGTCGCGGAGCTATTGCCCGGCGCATTCGACCTCGCCAGTTCGGATGTACGAACGAAGATCGGCCGCGCGTGGAACATGGACATCCCCTCCGCGCCCGGCTGCGACCTTGACCGAGATGATCGACCATGCTCGGGCCGGCCACTTGAAAGCCATGATCGTGGTGGGTGAAAACCCCATCGGCACCTTGCCTGCGCACATGGGTGCACGTGAGGCCTGCCAGAGCTTGGAGCTGCTGATCTGCCAGGAGCTCTTTATGACGGAAACTGCAGCCCTCGCCCACGTGGTCTTCCCTGCCGCCGCCCCCTTGGAGAAAGCCGGCACGTGGACAAACGAGGAGGGCCATGTCCAAGCCATACGCCCCGCGGTCGACCCGGCAGGCGAAAGTCGGCCCGATTGGGAGATTTTGTCGGCGCTCTCTCTGCTGGTGGGGACGCCAATGGAGTACAACGACAGCAAGGATCTGCTGAAGGAGATCCGCAGTCTGATTCCCGGCTATGGCCTCCTCGGTCCGGCACCCACTCCGCAAAAAGTGGACCGGGGGACTGTCGATCGCTACGTGTCGGGGGGCTATCGCGACGACCTCTCCACTCGTTATACTCTGGCCCCGCATGGACCGCGTCCCAATGGATCTGACTGGTACATGCGCCTGACTCAGAGCCTGTTTCACTCGGGGAAACTCTCTACCCGCTCGAAGGGATTACTTGAGATCGAATCCCGCGACGCCATCCGCATGAACCGGGCGGATGGAACGCGTTTGGGTCTCGCCGACGGCGATCGCGTCCGGTTGTCGAATTCACGAGGCGAGATGACGACATCCGTCAAACTTGTGGAACGTGTCCCTCAGGGAACGGTGTGGTTTCCCGATCATTTCGCTCAAGAGGCGACAAAGCTTTTTGACTGTACGATTGACCCCGTGACGAAAGTACCGGCCTTTCGGACGGCGGCGATCACGATCACCAAAGTTGCGTGACCAGCAGAAGTGACGAAGGATGTTCAAAAGGCACATTCTCACCCGCCCACCCCGGCGCGCCGAGACGCGCCTTGCCCGTGCAAGGCCGCAGCAAGAATTTGAGTAAGGAGCACGGATCGTGACTGAACTAAGCTTGAGACTGGCAGTCTCGGTGGCCCAAATCGCCGCTGTCATGGGCGTCGTCATGCTGACGGTGATGATCTTGACCCTGGCCGAACGAAAGGTGCTCGGCTGGATGCAGGACCGCATGGGCCCCATGGAAGTCGGCCCCTACGGGATCCTGCAGCCGATTGCCGACGGCTTGAAGTTGTTCTTCAAGGAAGACATCGTGCCGGCCGGCGCGAACAAGTTCATGTTCAGCCTCGCCCCGATTCTGGCGATGGTGCCGGCCCTGATCGGGTTCGCTGTCATCCCGTTCGGACCGAGTCACAAAGTCGAATTGTTCGGCATCTCAGTAGAGCCGTTCGTCATCAGCGACATCAACATTGGTATTCTCTACATCCTGGCCTTCACATCCATCGGCGCCTACGGCATCATTTTGGGGGGCTGGGCTTCGAACAGCAAGTACTCACTATTGGGAGGGCTCAGATCCGCCGCCCAGGTCATAAGCTACGAGCTCAATGTAGGTCTCGCCATCGTGGGCGTCCTCATTCTTGCGGGCTCGCTCAGTCTGGTGAAAATCACCGAGGCGCAATCGGGCGGCTTTTGGCATTGGTACGTGTTCGCGCTGCCGGCGCCTCAGATCTTTGCATTCGTCGTCTTTGTCATTTCCGCCGTGGCAGAAACGAACCGTGTGCCGTTCGACTTGCCCGAAGCTGAAAGCGAGTTGGTCGCGGGCTTTTTTACGGAATACAGCGGCATGCGCTTCGCGTTCTTCTTTATCGCTGAGTACGCCAATATGGTCTTGGTCTCCTGTGTCGCCGCCGCCATGTTTTTGGGCGGCTGGAACGCGCCCTATCCAGGGACGATTCTTGCGCACCTGGGCCTGGGACAAGTGGCTTGGATTGAAAATCTGGCATGGTTCACCGTGAAGGCGTACGCCTTCCTCTTCCTGTTCTTCTGGCTTCGCGCGACCTTGCCGCGTTTGCGTTATGACCAGTTGATGAAGTTCGGATGGAAAGTGATGTTGCCGATTGCATTAGGGAACATCGTCGTCACGTCGATTGCCGTCTATCTATTTCCCAGGGGATAAGCGGTGACTTGCAGCCCAAACGGACGTACATGAAGAAACTTGTTGCCTGGCTCAAGACCATCGTCTTCTACGAGATACTCGTCGGCATGAAGGCGACGATGTCGCATCTGCTTCACTACAAGCCGATTACGGTGCAGTACCCTCACGAGAAGCGCACCCTCCCCGATAACTACCGCGGCATGCTCGGCCTGTTGCGCTACGACGACGGGACAGAAAATTGCGTGGGCTGCGACCTCTGCGAGGCGGCCTGTCCGTCGCGCGTCATTCGCGTCGTGAGCGCGGAAGTGCCGGCCGAACCCACGAAGCGCTATGCCAAGGAATATTACATGGATATGACGCGCTGCTTATTTTGCGGCATGTGCGTCGATGCGTGCCCCGTGGATGCGCTTGGCATGAGCCGCGAATTCGAATGGTCGGTCTACGACAAGCGCCAACTGCACCTGAACAAGGAGCAGCTGCTCGCGATCGGTGACCGTGCGTTTCCTGTTCGCGAGAAGCGGCTGGAGTTGCAGCACCCCAACGTGGCGTTTTTCAACGTCTCATTCGGCCACGTCCCACAGAAACCGAATTGAATTGCAGCCATGGCCGGCCGAACGGGACGCTGACGGCCGGAACGGGATGAAAGTGCGTTCTTCGGCTCTAACGGGAACGTCGGTTTGATATGGAACAGGTCTTCTTTTTTTATTTTGCGCTGGTTATCGCGGCCTCATCGGTGCTAGTCGTCGCGATCCGCAATCCCATCTATAGCGCCCTCTCGCTGTTGATCATGTTTTTCCATGTGGCAGGTCTCTATGTGACCCTTCATGCCGAATTTCTGGCCGCCGTCCAGGTCATCGTCTATGCCGGGGCAATCCTCGTGCTCTATCTGTTCGTCGTCATGTTGCTGAATCTCAAGCAGGACGATCGCTATCACCGGCAGTGGCCGGTTGCCGCGGCCATCGGCTCCGTTTTACTCATCGAGGCCGTCGTGCTGACGCTCCTCAAAGGGGGGACAGCGCACGCCGTCCGGACAGGACAGGAAGCCGAGGCCGCCGGACTTGGCAACACCGAAGCGTTGGGCGACGTCCTCTACTCCACCTATCTGTTTCCATTCGAAGTAGCGTCGTTGATCCTGTTGGTCGCGATGATCGGTGCCATTATTCTGGCCAAGAAGGATCTTGAAGGACGACAAGCGTGAGTACATTGGGCGTGACGGCGGGTGATCGATGACGGTGCCTCTCTCTTACTACGTCGCATTGAGCGGGGTGGTCTTTCTGACCGGGCTCCTCGGCGTTCTGATCAGGCGCAACATCATCATCATCTTGCTGTCGGTTGAGCTGATGTTGAACGCCACCAACATCAACTTTGTTGCATTCTCGGAAGCATTTCACAACATCGCCGGACAAGTCTTCGTCTTCTTTGCGCTGACCGTCGCGGCCGCTGAAGTCGCCGTCGGATTAGCCATCATCATTGCGCTGCATCGAGCGAAATCCACGATCAATGTCGACGAGTTTCAGCTTCTGAAATGGTAGTGCTTTGCCTCGATAGTCTCAGTCTTGACCCCCTCCAAGCGGGTGGCGCCGATCCGGGCGGCTTTCTCACCCGCCCATCCCCACCGCGTCGAGACGCGACTTTTCATCAAGCGCCTGAAGCGATGTGCCGGCGTTTTCGGACCTGCTCCTCCCTCTTCAGGGGTGGTCCGTTCAGCCTCAAACGTGCGCGCGTGAACGAGCACCTCCCGCAATGTGAAAATACGATTGTTCCCGTGTGCCGCGTTCCGCGAGCACAAGAGGCTAGCGGGCCGCCCTGCCTCTGCCTACCCCGTGCGGGGTGCGAGCACGGACGGGCTGGTCGGCGACAGGACCCGCAACTATGATCTACGAGCTCATTCCCCTACTGCCGCTCGCCTCTTTCCTCATTCTAGGGCTTTTGGGACATTGGATCCAGGACAAGGCCCATCTCATCGCGGTTCCGGCCGTGCTCGTGTCATGTCTCTTGTCGGTCCTTGCCTTCGTGGACGTGGCCGGTGGACACCAGTCCACCGTCCGCCTCTATACCTGGCTCACCTCCGGCATCCTCGACGTCCATATCGGCATCAGCATCGATCGCCTCACCGCCGTCATGTTGCTATTGGTGACCACGGTGAGCGCGCTGGTCCATATCTATACAATCGGCTACATGCATGGCGACCCTGGATATGTCCGGTTCTTCAGTTATATTGCGTTGTTTACCTTCTCCATGCTCATGTTGGTCCTCGCTGACAATTTCCTGCAGTTATTCGTCTTTTGGGAAGCCGTCGGCCTCTGTTCCTATTTGTTGATCGGCCACTGGTACGACCGGCCATCAGCCTGCGCCGCGGCGACCAAGGCATTCATTGTCAACCGTGTGGGAGATTTCGGATTTCTCCTTGGCATGCTGCTGGTATTGACCACGTTCAATAGCCTGGACTATTCCGACGTCTTTGCACACATCCCTTCGCAATCTGGAAAACTCATCAACCTCCTTGAACCGTTCGGCGGTACGCTCGAGGTGTCGGTCCTGACGGTGATTTGCCTGCTCCTTTTTATGGGCGCCATCGGCAAATCCGCTCAGGTCCCCCTTCATGTATGGCTGCCGGATGCGATGGAAGGGCCGACGCCGATCTCTGCCCTTATTCACGCCGCTACAATGGTCACAGCCGGCGTCTTCATGGTCGCCAGATTGGCTCCGCTTTACGACGCCGCTCCCGCGGCGGGGGCCGTGGTGGCCGTCATCGGCGCCTTGACGATGGTGATGGGGGCAACCATCGCGTTGACACAAACGGACATCAAGCGGGTGGTCGCCTACTCCACCATGAGCCAACTCGGATACATGATGATGGCCTGCGGACTGGGCGCGTATGCCGCAGGCATCTATCATCTCTTGACCCATGGAGCGTTCAAAGCGCTGCTGTTCTTGGGCTGCGGCTCGGTCATTATTGCTCTGCACCATGAGCAGGACATGCGCCGCATGGGCGGGCTCAAGGACAAACTGCCTATCACCTACTGGACTTTCGTCGTCGGCTCATTGGCACTCGCCGGATTTCCCCTGACTGCCGGATTTTTCAGCAAGGATGATTTGCTCATCTCCGCCTGGTCGGCGGGGAGACTCGGTCAGGTGTTGACGGTCTTCGGCCTTGTGACGGCTCTGATGACCGCGTTCTATACCTTCCGGCTGGTTTTCGTCACGTTTTGGGGGCCTTTCCGAGGTGACCGTCACCACGCTGATCACGTGCATGAACCCTCATACACGATGACCGTTCCGCTCATCATCCTCGCGGTCTTGAGTATCGCCACAGGGTATGTGGGCATCCCGGATTTTCTCGAGCCGGTCTTCGCCAGGGAAGGCGGGGCATCGCTGCATGAAGGAAGCGGAGCGATCGGAATCATGATTCTGGCGACCGCAATGGGATTGCTGGGGATCGCCGGCGCCTATTATGCGTACGTGGTGAATCCTTCACTGCCCGACCGCTGGGCTCGGCGCTGGCAGGCGGCCTACCAGCTGTCTCTCAATAAATGGTACGTAGACGACGTGTACGACCGCCTTTTCGTCCGCTCCACGTTCAAGGCGGCCGTAGAATTGTGGAAACGCATGGACGTGGCTACGATCGATGCAGCCGTCAACGGCGTGGCACGGGCCATCGCCTGGAGCGGCTGGCTGCTGCGCCTCGTGCAGAGCGGACAAACACAGCATTATGCGCTCGGCATGGCTCTAGGCGCGGTCGTTATTCTCACGCTGTTGATGGTGATCTGAGGCCATGCACACCGGCGGATTTCCCTGGCTCACCGTAGTGATCTTCCTGCCGTTGGCGGGGGCCGCGGCGCTGTATCTCGTCAAAGAGACGCATGCTCGTGCCGTGGCCCTGACCGTTACGGTCGCCGACTTTCTCTTGGCGCTTCCGCTGTGGTGGCTTTTCGATTCCTCCTCGAGCCATATGCAATTCGTCGAGCACGTGCAGTGGATTACATCGCCGCCGATTCATTACAGTCTAGGTGTCGACGGCATCAGTCTTCCTCTCGTTCTGATGACTGCCGCTCTCATGCCGCTCTGTGTGCTGATTTCCTGGGAGTCCATCACAACCAGAGTACGAATGTTCATGGCCGTCCTGCTCGTGATGGAAGCGGCCATGGTGGGCGTCTTCGCCGCCCTGGATTTTGTCCTGTTCTATGTGTTCTGGGAAGCCATGCTGATCCCGATGTATTTGCTCATCGGCGTTTGGGGAGGACCGAACCGCCTCTACGCCGCCATCAAGTTCTTTCTGTATACGCTGGTCGGCAGCATGCTGCTGCTTGTTGCGGTGCTCGTCCTGTATTTTTACGGCGGTCATACGTTCGATATTTTGGCGCTCAGTCAGGTCACGTATCCGGCCTCGTTGCAGATATGGCTGTTTTTAGCGTTTTTTGCGGCGTTCGCGGTGAAAGTGCCGATGTTTCCATTTCACACGTGGTTGCCCGATGCGCACGTCGAAGCGCCGACCGCCGGCAGCGTCATCCTCGCGAGCGTGCTGTTGAAGATGGGGGCGTACGGGTTTGTCAGATTCAGCCTGCCGATGCTGCCAGACGCGAGCCGCGTGATGACGCCGCTGATGACCGTGCTGTCGATCGTCGCCATCATTTATGGCGCATACATGGCGCTGGCCCAAGTCGATCTCAAAAAGTTAATTGCGTATTCCAGCGTGAGTCACATGGGCTTCGTGACCCTCGGTTTGTTTGTGATGAACCAACAGGGCATCGAAGGCGCTGTAGTGCAAATGGTCAACCATGGGATCACCACGGGAGCGCTTTTCCTTTGCGTCGGCATGATTTACGACCGTACGCATAGCAGGCTGATCTCGGACAATGCCGGCCTAGCCAAACCGATGCCACGGTACGCGACATTCTTGGTCATCTTTGCCCTGTCCTCCCTCGGCTTGCCGGGCACCAATAGCTTTGTCGGCGAATTTCTGGTGCTCGTCGGCACATTCTTGTGGAGCAAAACCGCGACCGCGATTGCCTCGCTTGGAATCATTCTCGCTGCGGTCTATCTGCTCTATATGGTGCAACGGGTCGCCTTCGGTGTCCCGTCTCCGCGAGAACTCCCACGGTTGCAGGACCTCGATCGCCGCGAATTTGCGACGCTCGTTCCACTTGTCGTGCTGGTGTTTTGGATCGGCCTCTTTCCTAACCCGCTCGTCAGCCGCATGCACGGGAGCGTGACCAAAACGCTGGAGACGATGGCCCGAACAAGAGTCGCTCCGATGTCTCATCCTTCCGCCACTCACCGTCCACCGGTCGTCTTGACCACAACGGTCCATTCACGAGCAGACCGGCCATGACGTCATACGCGACTGATCTGCTCGTCATTCTTCCGGAACTCATCGTCGTTGCTGCGGCCTGCCTGGTCTTCGTCTTGGATCCGCTGACCCCGCATTCACGAAAAGAACTTCTGGCCTGGCTCAGTCTCGGGAGCTTGGCCCTTTGCATCGGGTTGACTGGCGGGCAAATCAGCGTTCTGAATCTCCGTCTGCCGGCGTTCAGCGATCTGGTCGTCGTCGACGGCTACGCCCGCTTCTGGAAACTTCTGCTGTACGGCGTGACCGGGCTCACGATTCTGATGTCGCTTCCTTATCTCAAGGCTGAAGGACTTCATTTGGGCGAGTACTATGGCTTCATCCTACTCGCTCTATCGGGAATGATGGTCATGGTGTCCGGAGCCGACCTGCTGACGATCTATCTCGGCACAGAACTGATGTCGCTCTCGCTCTATGTCATGGCCGGACTCAAACGCGCCTCGCCGCGGTCACTGGAAGCCTCGGCAAAGTACTTTGTCCTGGGGGCCTTTTCATCAGGGCTGCTCTTATACGGCATTTCACTCCTATACGGCCTCACTGGCAGCACTCGGTTGAGCTCTATTGCCGATGCCCTGGGCACGAAAGGATTCGATGATCCTCTGCTCTTGATCGCCACCATCCTCCTTACCGTCGGATTCGGGTTCAAGCTCGCCGTCGTCCCCTTTCACATGTGGACACCGGATGTGTATCAGGGAGCGCCGACGGCCGTGACGGCCTTTATGGCCGTTGCCTCCAAAGCCGCAAGCTTTGCTGCGTTTCTTCGCGTGTTCGTCGAGGGGCTCGGAGGATTGAGAGGTGATTGGTCGAATCTGTTTGTGGTCCTCTGCGTCATCACGCTCGTGCTCGGCAACGTCGTCGCCATCGTCCAAACCAACATCAAGCGTATGTTGGCCTATTCGAGCATCGCGCATGCGGGCTATGCCTTGATTGGCCTGATTGCAGCCGGTCGCAGCGTCGGCGAATCAGGAGGCACGTCCGGAATTGCCAGCGTGATGCTCTATTTGACCTTTTACGCCTTCATGACGCTCGGGGCCTTTGCCGTGATCGCCATGTTTCGGAAAGGGGGGCTCGAGGGGGAAGACATCGACGACTATGCCGGCTTGGCCAAACGACAGCCGGTGGCCGCATTGATGATGCTGGTCTTCATGGTGTCTCTGGCAGGCATCCCGCCGACGGCAGGCTTCCTCGGAAAATTTTACGTCTTCATGGCCGCAGTGGAAGCGGGGCTGAGCTGGCTCGCGGCTGTCGCGTTGATTTTTGCAGCGGTCTCCGCCTATTACTACATGCGGGTGGTCATGCTCATGTACATGAGGGAACCGGATACCACCGTCGTCGATTCACCCCACCTTGTCACTTCGCCGGCGCTGTCGATCGTCTTGGCCTGCGCCGTCGCCGGCGTCATCCTGTTGGGTCTCTATCCCAATCCCGTCGTCAGTCTTGCCCTTCAGTCCGTCCTCATGCTTCGATAGCGTTCGAACCCGCTCTGGTCGTGCATGACCGCTCAACTCGTGGTAGGCTAGCAGGCGTTGAAAAGCCCGCCAGCTGTGTTTGTTCAGAGGCTCAGCGTACGAACCCCGGGACAAGCTGCTCCGGCAGCTGAGGGGTGGGCGGGTGATACCTGGTCAGACGCGGCGTCTCGGCGCCGCGGGGCTGGGTAGGTGAGAACGGTACCCTTTGGCATCAGCCTACGCCAGTCGGGAATCATGCCGATGCTCATGTCATTTTGGCGTCTGCTCGTAGATCTGACCCGGTCCTTTCTCCGGCACGGGTGTGCCAGCCTGGCAGCCTCATTGGCCTTTTTTTCGCTGCTCTCACTGTTCCCGCTGGTGTTCATGCTGCTTTATGGCGTCAGCTTTATCGTCAGTCATGACGTGATCGGCGGGCAGTTTCTCTTGAGTTTCCTGAAAGGGTTTCTCCCGACGCTCGGAGAACGGCTGGCCGTGGAGTTGCAGCGGATCGGCGAGTTAGAAACCGTCCGGTGGCTCGTGTTCTTGTCCTTCGCATGGTTCGGGACGCTGGTGTTCTATGAACTGGATTACGCCCTCAATGTCGTGTTCGACAGCACCTGGAAACGGCATCCGCTGATTTCCACCGCGATCGCCGTCGCCTCGCAGGGGGCTGTAGCTTTCCTGCTCGTGCTTTCTTATGTGGCGACGCAAACCGTTAATTTTTTGACCGACTATGCGCCCCATCTCTGGGGATTGGACTTGATTGCGCTCGCGGCACACGATGTCTTTCTGACCTACACCCTTCCCTTTACCATGGCCTTTTTCACAGTCGGCGCCCTGTACCGCTACGTTCCCCGGCGACGACCGCAATGGCGGGAAGCCATGATCGGTTCATTGACGTTCAGTCTTCTCTGGGTGGCTGCCAAACTCATTTTCGTGACGTACAACGAGTACGCGACCGTCTACACGAAAATGTATGGCTCTTTGCTCGAGGTGATCCTCCTGCTCCTATGGATTTACTATTCCGCTCTCTTGTTTCTCCTGGGCGCCGTCATCGCCCATGCGCTGCAACAACGGTCCCAAGCTGCTGCAGCCTTCTCGCCGGCAAGCATGGTGTCCCCCTCAGCTCAAGCAGGTGGCTGATATCCGGCCTGTCGGCTTCTAGCCTTTTTCTGGCCCAGATCCCGCTTCATCGATAGAATGGACCCTCACAATGGGGGACCTGTAATGCCTGAAGACATGGGGAAAGAGGTGCTGATGCTGGGCGGGACTCTGGTCGGGTTCATCGCCGCCCTGCTGACGGTGATGGAAAAGCTGATAGACATCCAGCACCGGCTGACCAACAAGAAGGAACGTAAGAGTTCTGTGTCACCTGAACGCCAGACGCAGGAACCGCTCTCGAACATCGATTTCTTTTCCACCAAGCCCTTGCGCGGCACTTCGTATCTTCTGATGTACGAGACAGGCGTCATCGTTGCCGCCGGCCTGCTGCTCAACTATGTGGGCTTGACGCTGAGCCGGCACTTGGAGAGCATTCTGTTTCTCGACATGACGGGGACCGCATTGGTGGCGTTTCTGCTTGGACCCTGGTGGGGAGCGATTGTCGCCCTGCTCTCCAATTCCATCGTCAATTGGTTGCTGTTCCCGGAATCCGGAGCGGATGTGGTGATTTTCCCCTGGTCGCTGGTCAGCATGACGGGCGCCCTGTACTGGGGATGGATGGCCAGGCAGGCGGGGTTCCAAAAATACTTGCGCACCGGCAAAAGTACCGTCCTCTCCCATGCCTGGTTTCTGTCCATCTTCGGAGCCGGAGGCGCCATTGTGATGAGTATTCCCGGCACCTTCGTACAAGGTGCCTTAAACGAACATGCCACGTTCGCCTTGAATCCCGCCGTCGCAGAAACGCTGCATGCCCGGGTGCTTCAGTGGGAGCACATGGTCCACCAGTATCTTGAATCCGTCTTCGGATTGACCTGGGGCGAGCATGTGGGCTGGTGGGTCGTGAACTGGTTCCAGAACTGGGTCCGCTACGTGCCCGACAAAACCATGAGTGCCGCGGTCGCGCTCGTCGTCCTCAAGTACGGCTATCCGCTATTCGAGCGGGAATTGATCCATGGTGGTCCCGATGGCGAGCGCCCCCAGGACGAACAGCTGCTGCCGTTGGTCTTGGGATTGCTCTACGCGCCGTCTTTCGCCTCGCTGGTCAGCAGTGAGACCTACGGGGGAGGGACCTATTGGCCGCTTTGGAGTTTGCCCTGGGCAGGGATTCTGGCGGGATATTTCTACCTGCGATATTGGGGCGACACTGCCTCCAGGCTGAACGAGGCCAGGTTGCAACGTGCTGAACGCTATGCACGCGCCCTGAAGCCCATGGGAAAAGAGGCCTCCTATGAATTTTGCCGGCGATTAACCTTCATGACGCTGATCGCCAGTCTCTTGTTTGCCCTGTGCCTGCCTATCATCCTTATGGACTTTTATCGCGTGACGTTTAAATTCTTCTGCGTCGTCTACGGATTTCTGCTCGTGGTTCATCTCGTGCGTATCGCCATCGCTCAGAACATCTCGATCGCCCGCACCGAGTGAAGCAGGAAGCGCCGGCGTCACGCTTTGTGCAGTTGAAGAAACCGCACCACGGCGGATCTCGTGATCAGTCCCGCCGGACGTTCGCCTTCCATCACGACCAGCCGGTCGAAGCCCGTTCGAATCATGTGTTCCATGGCCTGCATGATGGACCAATCTGGCTGAATGAACAGCTCCGACGACGCCGGTCGCATGACATCTGCCACCGTCCGCCAAGTCCATAATCCCTGAGAGAGGGCCTGCACGTCTTCGACGGCGATGAGGCCGACGACACGATCCTCCTCAACCACCGGGAAACTGCCATACCCGTATGCGACGAAGAACTCGTCCACAGCTGTTTGCAGACTCACCTTCGACGGGATCATCACGACCGCTCGAATCATCACGTCCCGGACAGACGTGGCGGTCAGCGCCAGGCGAAGCGCGGCTTGCCTCCTGGTGCTCCAGGCCGCCCCGAAGAGGAACGCGCCGATAAACATGAGCCATCCTCCGTTACTTGCCGTCGAGGGATGCAGCATGCCGGAAATGGCTCCGCCCATCAGTGCAGCGCCGAGACACGCGAGCAGGATGCCGAATCCTAATCCCAAGAGGGCCGCCCGGCTGGTTGCCCAATGAAAATCGTGGCCCCAGGCCCAAAGACCTGCTCGAAGTGCGCGGCCGCCGTCCAAGGGAAAACCAGGAATCAGGTTGAAGAGGCCCAGCTGGACGTTTACGACCCCCAAGAGCCCGCCCAGCACGACGAATCCCTGCCCGCCGGACGTGAGAGGGAACCACTCGGCCGCCACGGCTGTTCCCAAACAGAAGGCGCCGAGTGCGAAGCTGACCACCGGTCCGGCGATCGCAATCAGAAATTCGGCCTTCGGGCTCGGCGGCTCTGCCCGCATCTGCGCCACGCCGCCAAAGAGAAACAGCGTGATCTGGCCGATGGGAATACGGTAACGCTGCGCGACGTACGAATGGCCGAGCTCATGCAAGAGCACCGAGAGAAAGAGCAGCAGGGCAGCTGCCACACCCATGCCCCAGTAGCGCGATTCGGAAAGGCCGGGTAAGGCGCCGGGGAGATATTCCGTCGCCAGGGTCCAGGTGACGAATAGAAAGACGAGAAACCATGAGGCATGCACGCGGATAGGGATGCCCAATGCTCGTCCGATTTGCCATGCCGGCAAAGTCATGAGTTCACAGTATCAGCGCTGAAAACCGGCCGTCAACGTTTCTCAAGTCGATGAGATTTTACAGATTTAGGCATGCTGCGCTTCGGGTATACTAAAGAGCATGCGGCGAATAGACCTGGGGCTTGTGACGGTGATGGCGGCGCTGATGCTCTCTGGTGCGGCCGACGCCCCGGCACAGGTCATCAAGTCGGGACCTCCTGTCTGCCCGACGATCGCGCTCACGTTCGATTTGTGCCCGGTGAGAAAGGGCGCGGGATACGACAAGGCGCTGGTCGAATATTTGATCGACCACAAGATTCCCGCGACGTTTTTCATGTCCGGCCAGTGGATTGCCAAGCACGATCCGGAAGTGGAGCAACTGCTCGAAATCGCCTTTTTTGAAGTGGGGACGCACGGCGAGGTTCACGCCCATCTGCCCATGCACAACGCGGAAGAGCAGCGAGCCGAAATCTTGGGCCCGGTCAAGCTGCTTAACGAACATTATGCTCATGACGCGGTGCTCTTTCGTCCACCGTTCGGTGAATATAACGAGGTCACGGTCGACGTCGTGAAGGCGCTGGGGCTGCGGTTGGTCCAATGGAACATCGAATCCGGAGATCCCGATCCATCGCTCTCAGCCGAACACATTCTAGCGCGCATTGAAAAGCGGGCCAAGGGGGGCAGTATCGTCGTCCTCCATGCGAACGGCAAAGGGAAGCACACCCGGCAGATCGTTGAACGGCTTACGGCAGAGATCCTGCCGCGCAAAGGGCTGAAACCGACGACCGTCAGCGACCTGCTGTCGTGCAAACCCGTGAACCGATGAGCGTCCGGTCGATTAGACCCATGCGGCCGGACGATTGCGCCACCGTCATCAGGCTGCTCGCCGATTCCGATCCCTGGAAGACGCTCGGATACAATCAGGAGGACTGGAAGCGGATTTTTTCCCCAACCCCTCAAGGCCGGGAATGCTTCGTCGCGGACGCGGAAGGCCGAATCGCCGGCATGGCAATCGTGCGTCAAAAGTTCCTGCTCGGAGATTATTTGGAATTGCTGGGAGTCGCCGGGTGGGCGAGAAACCAGGGAGCGGGCAAGCAGCTCCTCTGACACGTCGAGTCCTTAGTGTTCGCGCGAACGAAAAATCTCTTCGCCTGCGTATCCGACTTCAACAAGGGTGCCCGCGAATTTTACCGGAAGCAAGGCTATCAAGAGATCGGTCCGATGCCGAATTTTTTGATTCCAGGTAGTGCGGAAATCCTTCTGCGAAAAACCGCCGGTCCGGCCAGAGAGCAGAGCCGCTAGTCATCAATCTTGCGTCGCTGCTAAGATGAACCGGGACTAGCCGCCGTGACCTGTGACAGGCAGCGATGGTCGACAATGACGGATTTCAAGGTCACCAAACTTCTTCACACGCGCATGCGCGTGAGCGACATGGATCAGACGATCGCGTTTTATACCGACGTGCTGGGCCTCGAGGTGCTGGAGCGGAAAACGTCGCCTCGTGGCTCCCACCTGGCCTTCCTTCAAGTGCCGAACAGTGAAGAATTGATTGAGCTCTGCAGTTTTCCTCCGAGCGGAGCCGTGAAGGTCCAACCAGATCTCGTGCACCTCGCCTTTCAAGTGGACAATCTGGACCGTACGATGACAGCCCTGCAGCAAAAGGGCATCCCCATCACGGATGGTCCGACCAAGACATCTTCAGGCAGCCGCTTCGTGTTCATCGATGCACCTGACGGGTATGAGGTCGAATTGATCGAGCGGCCAACCGGTGTGAAGAATGCGTAGAAGCGGCTGACGAAGGGCGTGATCCTTCGTCGTCGCCATGATGCGACGAACTTCCACTGCAACTTGACACGATACTTCTTCCCACGCACTCCTATAAGACCGCGCCGAAACGTCGCAATGCCGTCGTGCGTGGATTCAATCGTGTGTTCGATATGGCAGACGCCATGTCGAACGCCTCAGTTCACCGCCCTTCCAGCCGGTGAAAGGACGATGAGAAAACGGAGCCGCTGCATGAATTGGCCTGTACATCGAGAGACAGGCGCAGTGAGCCTGTGGTGGTAGAGATGCCGGCTATTGACCGGGGAGAATTGACCAAGTACTCTCCGCCCTATATCTCTCCATCAGTACCACAGCGGGAGCACGGAGATGAAAAATGGGTTTTTCCGCGGACACGGCCTGGGGAACGACTATCTGGTGATGGACCCTAAGGAGTTGAGCTTCAAGCTCACGCCGAGCACTATTGCCTCCCTCTGCGACAGGAACTGGGGATTGGGCAGCGACGGGATCCTCGCCCCTGCTCCCTCGACAAAGGCCGACTTCGGACTCCGCATTTTCAACCCGGACGGCAGCGAAGCGGAAAAATCCGGCAACGGCCTTCGTATCTTCGCCCGCTATCTCCATGCGACCGGCAAGACGAAGAGGAAACATTTTACGGTCGAGACGAAAGGCGGACTCGTTACCATTGATTTGCACGTTGACCGGCACGGTGACGCCAGTGGCGTCACCGTAGCCATGGGCCGCGCCACATTTTCGCCGAGTGCGTTGCCGTGTACTCTGCCGGTCGAAGAGCTGATTCAGCAGCCGATCGATGCAGCCGGACACTCATTAACATTTACTGGAGTCAGCGTGGGCAATCCGCATTGCGTCATTTTCAAACCGGCTGGAGAGTCCTGGTCCAGACAGGATCTCCTGACACTGGGTCCCAAGCTCGAGCATCATGCCCTCTTTCCGAAACGAACCAATGTCCAATTGGCAGTTCCAACCGGCCCTAATGAACTCACCATCTTAATTTGGGAACGCGGGGCCGGTGAAACGCAGGCTTCCGGTTCCTCTTCCTGTGCAGCCGCGAGCGCCGCAGTCCGGCTCCGCTTGGTCATGAGCCCGGTGGCGGTAAAGATGCCGGGGGGGACCTTGACGATCCATGTCGCTCCGGATTTCACCCTCACGATGAAAGGGCCGGTGGCGGAGGTCGCGCGCGGGACCTTGAGCCCCTCGTTCGTGCGCTCGCTGAAATAGCGCTGCCTTGCCCGGTACGCCGCAGGACTCGTAGAATGAAGCATGGCTTCAGCAAATCCCGCACTTGAAACCAAACTGGCCAACCTGCCCGACCAGCCCGGCGTCTATCTTTTCAACGACCAGTCCGGCGCCGTCTTATACATCGGCAAGGCCGCCCGGCTCGCCGACCGGGTTCGGTCCTATTTTCTCAAAGGAGCAGACCACACACCCAAGACGGCCTTGCTGGTCAGTCAGATCGCCGACCTGGAGACGATGGTCACGCGATCCGAACTGGAAGCTTTGATCCTCGAAAGCAATCTCGTCAAACGTCACCGGCCGCGCTTCAACGTCGTGCTGAGGGACGACAAACAGTACCCGTATCTTCGCCTTCCCATTAAAGACAATTTTCCCCGGCTGTCCATTGTCCGCCGGGTGCAGAAGGATGGAGCCCTCTATTATGGGCCGTATACCCCGGCGGGCGCCCTGCGCGAGACACTCAAAGTCATCAAGAAGGTGTTTCCGCTGGCCACCTGCACGATTGATATTGACGGAACCGCCGAACGGGCCTGCATCGAATTTGAGATCAAACGCTGCATGGCGCCCTGCACAGGACAGCAAACGCAGGAAGACTATCACCGGATCGTCCGGCAGGTACGGCAGTTTTTGGAAGGGCACGACCGAGAACTGGTTGACGAACTCCGTACCCAGATGGAAGCTGCCGCAGCCCGCGAGGAGTTTGAGGAAGCGGCCAGGCTGAGGGATCGGATTTTCAAGATCGAGCGCACGCTCGAGCGGCAGCGGATCACGCAAACCGCTTCCATCGATCAGGACGTCGTCGGGCTGGCGCGGCATGGGGCCTCCGTGGATCTGCAACTGTTATTTGTGCGGGGAGGTTTATTGATCGGCCGCAAGGACTTTTTCTGGCTCGAATCGGCCGACGCCACCGATATAGAGCTGGTCCGCTCGTCCATTGAACAGTTTTACAACAAGGAAGGGCAGCCTCCCCGTGAATTGCTGATCCCAGTGGACATTCCGGATGCCGACCTGGTGGCTCGCTGGCTGTCCGAGAAACGCGGTGAATCCGTCCGGGTGCTCGCCCCTGAGCGCGGCACGAAGCATCAACTCGTTCTGTTGGCGGAGGAGAATGCGGCAGCCGCGCTGGCCGAGCACTTGCGCAATCAGGAGCTTGACCGGCAGGCCGGAGATGAATTGCAGCGTGTGCTGCGGCTGGAGACGGCGCCGAAGCGAATCGAAGGCTTTGATGTTTCCAATACGATGGGCAACCAGTCGGTGGCGTCTATGGTCGTCTGGGAAGACGGGCGCATGAAAAAGTCCGACTACCGCCGGTTCAAGATCGCCACCGTTCAAGGCGCCAACGACTTTGCGAGCATGCAGGAGGTGGTCACTCGACGATACGGCGGGATGGAGAATCTCGCCCGGCCGGATCTGATCTTGATCGACGGAGGGTTGGGCCAGTTGGCTTACGCTAGATCCGCTCTCAATGAAGTGGGACAGTCCGACCTTGCCATAATCGGATTGGCGAAAGCGAAGGGAGAGAAAGACGAACGGGTGTATCTCCCCGGGCGGAAAAATCCGATCGTGCTGCGTGCAAACTCGCCGGCCACTCATCTGCTGCAACGGATTCGCGACGAGGCGCACCGCTTCGCGGTCACATACCATCGCAAACTGCGTGACAAAACCCTCGTCACGTCCCATCTCGATCAAATCATCGGCGTCGGCTCGATCACCCGTACCAAGCTGCTCAAGCGATTCGGAAGCCTGGCGAATGTAGCTCAAGCCAGTGAAGAGGACCTCCGGGAAGCAGGGTTAAGCGAACGCGTCGTCCGGCAACTCCGCCGGGAATTAGCGTGATGACCTCCCAGGTGCAGTTTTGGCGAACCCTCAGGGACTACTGGAAATTCGAGACCCAACGGCCCTATGCTAGCCCTGCACATTGAGTTGGGAACCCGCTCGATCAGTGAGCCGCCTCTCTTGAAGGAGACCGATGGCCCGCCGCTCGCACGACCGTTCCGTGGCGTCACCACAAGCCGACAAGCTTGAGCTTGAACCGGACCCCGCCGACGCAACCACGTCGGACAAGGCCGCAGCCCCCAGCGGCGTCGCCCGGCACGCTCCTCAGCCTGGTAGTCATGGGCTCGTCACACTCGAAGAGGAAACCCGCCGCCGTCTCGAAGTCGAATCCACGCTGCAAGACAGCGAAGCCCGCTATCGGCTGCTGTACGACAACAATCCCTCCATGTATTTCACGCTCTCACCGGATGGGACGGTCGTCTCCGTCAATCAATTCGGCGCCACAGAGCTCGGATATCAACCTGATGAGCTGATCAGTGAGTCGGTGCTGAAAGTGTTTCAGCCCGACCAGCATCACGCCGTCCTCGGACAACTCAACGTGTGCGCGGCCAGCCCATTGAAAGTCTTTCAGTGGGAAATCCAGAAGGTGCGGAAAGACGGCAGCACGCTCTGGGTGAAAGAGCGGGCGCAGGCCGTCATGGATCATCAAGGACAGATCCTTGTCCTGGTCGTCTGTGAGGACATTACCGCACGCCGCCTGACCGAAGACTACATGCGGGAAAGCGAGGAACGCTGGCGCGCGCTCTTCGAACATGCCGGCGTTGGAATCGCCCAACTCGGTTTGAATGGACAGTTTCTCAGGGTCAATCCCCGCCTGTGCGAGACACTGGGGTTTTCATCAAAAACGATGATGCGGCGCACGTTTCAGCACTTTGTTCACCCTGACGATCTCCAGATGATCCTCGATCAGATCCAACGATTGGTTGCCGGCAAACGTCCCTCGTTCTCCATGGAGACCCGTTACCACCGCAGCGACGACGTCTGGCTGTGGGTCGAGATGACCGTCTCACTGGTCCGCGACGGCACCAGTGCGCCGGCGTATTTTATTGCAGTGGTCCAAAACATCGACGATCGGAAGCAGGCGGAGGCCGGCCTGGCCCGAACGACTCAGCTGCTTCAGACGCTCGTCCGTGAGTCTCCTCTTCCCATCGTCAGCCTGGATCCCGCGGCCCGCGTCACCAGTTGGAATCAAGCCGCAACGCGCTTGTTCGGGTGGTCGGAAGAGGAGGTCTTGGGCCGTGAACTGCCGTACGTTCCCCAAGAAGAAGCGGCGAGAGCGGAGTCGCTCTGGGAACGCGGGTTGCGAGGAGAGGTCCACGGGCCGATCGAACTGCGGCGGTGCCGTAAAGACGGCAAGGTGCTGGATCTCTTGCTTTGGCCCGTCTTCGTTCACTCGGAGATCGGGGATGTGTCGACGGCCATTGGCTTGTATGTCGACCAATCCAATCTCAAACGGGCCGAAGAGGCGCTTCTCGCCAGCGAGGAGCGGTTCAGCAAAGCGTTTCGCTCAAGTCCCTACCCGATCGGCATCACCGACCTGGAAACCGGCGCCTGCCTCGATATCAACGATGCGGCGTTGGCGGTGTTCGGCTTTTCGCGCGAAGAAGTGATCGGTCAGACGATCCTTCGGCATGGGTATTTGGCCCGAATCCAAGGCACGGAAACAATTTGTCGAGCACGTCAAGAAAAAGGGCAACGTCAGAAACGTCGAAGTTCCTCTCAAATCGAAACGGGGAGATGTCCGACGCTTCCTGGCCTCGACGGAAGTGATCGTCTTAAACGGCAAGCAATGTCTGGTCACCATCGGGACCGATATTACGGAGCAAAAACGGGCAGAAGAAGCATTGCGCCGCAGCGAACTGGCGGTCCGGCAGGCCTTTGAAGCACGTGAGCGGCTCAGCCAGGATCTTCACGATAACCTCTTGCAGTCTCTGTATGCCGTCGGCATGGGGTTGGAGCTCACCAAACAGAGCATCCAGCGGATTTCCCCGACGAATGCGAGACAGCTCGAACAGTCGGTCGGGCAGCTGAACCATGTCATACGCGAGGTGCGGAGCTTTATTTCACAGGCGCAAGGTCCCCTCGTCTTCGAGCAGACCGTCGCCGATGCGCTCCGGGCATTGGCCGCCTCCTTCACGGGAACGGGGGCGGGGAACATCGCCGTCAGCATTGATGATGGGATCCCGATGCACCTGTCCCAGGAACAGCGAACACATCTGCTGGCCATTGCCAAGGAAGCGCTCAGCAACAGCATCCGGCATACAAAGGCCGATCGGCGAATAGTGAGGCTGCGGCGACAAGGCAACAGGATCCGGCTTGAAGTCATCGACAACGGACAGGGGTTTTCACCGGCGCAGCGACGGACCCACGGCATGGGTCTCCACAACATGCGCGCCAGGGCGCGGAAACTACATGGCCGCATCGCCATTACATCCGCACCCAAGAAAGGCACGACGGTGACGCTCACCATTCCTTCGACGTAAAGACAGTTTTGCAGAACTCTTTTGACGCGCCTATCCCCGATAGCGCTCCACATAGGCTTGCTGGCGAAATATTTGACAGAGACCGTCCAGCCCTCTAGGATACAGCCCCCATCAGGTCCTTCCATCCGTTGACGCGTATTCACTGACACCGGGAGCATCATGTCCGATCAACGCATTGTTTCATCCGTCTCAGACAGTACCAACGCGCTCGAGCACGGCTTCGAATCCGTCGTGTTTGCCAGCCGCTGGATCCAAGCCCCGCTGTACGGCGGCTTGATCGTGGCGGAACTCCTCTACGCGTATAAATTTCTGGTCGAGCTCTGGGAAATGGTGGTGCACATTCATGGCCTTGACGAAACCAAATTCATGCTCGGCGTGCTTGGGACTGATCGACGTCACGATGGTGGCCAATCTGTTGACCATGGTGGTCATCGGGGGCTACGCCACGTTCGTGAGCAAATTGAGCCTGGAAGGCCATCCGGACCGGCCGGATTGGCTGAGCCATGTCGATCCGGGCACCATCAAGGTCAAATTGGCCGCCTCTCTGATCGGGATTTCAAGCATCCACTTGCTCAAAGCCTTCGTCGACGTCGCGAATGAGAATCCTGAGCACATCAAGTGGAAAATTTTCATCCACATGACCTTTTTGGGCTCGGCCATTCTGCTGGCTTGGACCGACAAGATCATGCAGAAAGACAAAAAGCATTCGCCCTAAGCTCTCGCGAGGATCCTGGCCGTCGTTCTTGAACGAGATGCCCGTAACCCTCATGGGCTGGCGTCCGGTCGCGATTCCTCTCTTCGCTGCTCGCTACAGGCTGCGCGGTTTCCGCCGTCGATCTTCGCAACACTCTCGACTTCAAACAATGCCGAGAGGTGAAGCGGCTGTCACTTCGGAAGTGGCAAACCGTCGACGGTGGCAGCCCGTTCAGCACGCAGAAAGGGACATTCGCCGCCTGATTGGAAACGGCCGCAGGCGTGATCGCGAAAAAGCTCGTCGAACACGCAGGCTTTTGCTATTTTCAGACCATACGAGAGAACGAACGACGGAAGGGAGGCATCAAAGCGTGATGAGACACGTATGACGTCCGTGCTGACTGCCAGTCTTCTCCTGACCGGATGCTTTGCCAAGATTCACGAACTCCCCGCACAACCGGAACATGCCGAATCGTTGTTCGCCCCTCTGCCTGACCAGGACTTCATGGTAGGGCTTGCCGTCTCCGGCGGCGGCAGCCGGGCAGCGACATTCGCCGCCGGAGCCTTGGAGGCCCTGGCGGAGCTCCCCGTCCGTTTCGGCACGCAGAAACGCAGCGTGCTCGAAACCGTCAGCTACATGTCGAGCGTGTCCGGCGGCAGCCTGGCCACGGCCTATTATGTGACCAAGAAGCCTCCCAGGTCGGAACCGGTGCTCGGCGAAGCAGGGCTCTCTCCGCGTTATCGAGACTTCTTCTCCGTCTATAAGACGGCGATGCAGTCGAATTTCCAGCGGAGCGCTCTGTTCCGCCAACTCGCATTCTTCCGCGCGCTGAACCCGACGAAGCTCGCCTATTCCCTGTCCGAAGTCTGGGATGAGGAGTTTCTCGGTCACATGACCTTCGCTCAACTGTACGAGCGGGAGCAACGCGGCGATATTCCCCGCGTGATCTTGAACGGCACGGTGTACAACTCCGGCCGGCGCTTTGCCTTCACCACCTTGCCGGCTTCCGACTTCGATTACGACTTTATCGAACTCTTGACGAAGGAGTTGAAGAAGCCCGATCGCCCCGTGCCGGTCACACCTGAAGGCATGGCCATCATTCAGAAGGGCTTGGAAAGGGCGAGCCGGCAATTCCTGCCCCTCACGTTCGAGCGGATCGGTGCTGATTATCGCGAGCTTCCATTGTCCCTCGCCGTGGCCACCTCCGCCTCCTTCCCTCCAGTCGTCGGTCCGGTCACCTATCAAGTGGCCGGCAGACCGGCGTATCTGCATATCGGCGACGGCGGACTCTTCGACAACCTGGGGACCGAATCCCTCACGACCCTGTTTTTGAAGAAAATTCCTCAAGGCTCCTCGAAAAGCGGACTGATCATCGTGATCGATACCTCTTTTCCCTTCGACGCGGGAGGGCCGGGCCTCGACAAGAGCGAGAAGGGATTCGAGGTCTTTCGGGACGATCCCTCGCGTATCGTAGGCATCATGGAAGAACGGGCCAATACCTACCAGACGCTCCTCTGGCACAGCCTCAGGACCGAGGGCGTCGTCCTCCCGGATTTCGCCCATCTCAGGATCGTGGTCTTGAAACACGTCGATGCCGAGTGGACGGGATACGACGATTTGCCGGAAACTTGCCGGAGCGAATTTTCCGCCGACGTTTCACCGGCCGCAATCAAGGAAGCCGTCAGCCAGATCCCGACCTTGTTCAAGATCAAGACGCCTTGCCACGGGGCGCTGCTGTTGAAAGCGGCACGCAAAGTGGTGGAGCAGTCGCGGCACCGTATTGTCAATTTCATCGAAGCACACCAATAGACGGACACCGATGGCCACTGAGCCAGCCAACGATCCCTTTCCTCTTCTCCGCGTCCTCGAAGAAGAATACGAAGCGCTCCATGGGGCCTTGCCTCCAGCACACGCCGCACTCAATCCTCACAATCGGCTCGCAGCGCTCTACGCTCGCATTCATCAACTTCCGCAGAAACGGACCGCCCTGTGTCTCTCGGGAGGAGGCATTCGAAGCGCCACCTTCGCATTAGGAGTCGTCCAAGCGCTCGCTCGCCTCTCACTCCTCACCCGGTTCGACTACCTCTCCACCGTTTCGGGCGGCGGCTACATCGGAAGTTGGCTGACCGCATGGATTCATCGGCATCCAAACGGCGCAAGCGGCGTGATGCAGGACTTGCGGACCGGATCACCGGATAATCAGGACCGTGAACCAAAGCCTGTCAAGTGGCTCCGCCAGTACAGCAACTATCTGAGCCCACGCCTCGGGTTGTTGTCCGCCGATTCGTGGACTCTTTTCGGCAGTTATCTGCGCAATCTGACGCTCAATTGGTTGATCCTCGTGCCTCTGGTCGCCGCCGCGTTGATAGCTCCCCGTATTCTGACGTCGTTGGTCCGTGGGACTAGCACTGAACTTGGTCTTGGGCGGTCAGCACCGGGCTGGAGCCTCAATCTCGGCCTGCTGTGTGGATTGGCCGCCCTGACGTATCTCCATGTCTATCGTCCCAGTCTCGGGGCCCTTCGCGCTCACGGTATATGGAAACAGTTGGAGCGCCAACAATGGTTTCTGATTGCCGGTCTGACGCCGCTCATGGTTGCCGCCTTTCTCCTCACCAACGCCTGGGCCTGGTATCGAAACGCTGGGGGCCACCTCGATCATCTGTCATTCGGCGGTCTGTCGAGCCGCGGCACATTCGTGCTCGGCGGCGCCCTCATTCATGCCGCCGGGTGGCTGGTCTCCGCTCTGCTGTTGCGCCGGTGGCGGGGCATCAGTGGGCGGCTTCTGACCGAGCTTCTGGTGATCCTGTGGTCTGGCGCCGTAGGAGGTCTCTTCATGTGGTCAGTGCTCGCGGAAACCCCTTCCGACATTCCGGTGGCCGATTTTGCAGAATGGTATGCCACGTTTGCTGTGCCGGCTTTTCTGTCGATGTTCCTGTTCACCGCGACCCTGTTCGTGGGCGTCGCCAGCCGCTACACAGACGATCATGACCGGGAATGGTGGGGACGAGCCGGGGCTTGGACGCTCATTGTCATGTTGACGTGGAGCGCCGCGGGGACGCTGGTCGTCTTCGGGCCCGGACTGCTGTCCTACACGCCAGCGCTCATGGCCAGCGTAGGAGGAGTTTCTGGTGTGATCGCTCTGGTACTCGGGTTCAGCTCCAGGACCGAGGCGACAGGCAAGGCGAAGCCCGACCTGTTGGATTTGGTACTCGACCGCGCCGTTCTGGTGGCCGCTCCTCTCTTCATTGCCTGTCTGCTTGTGTTGGTAACGCTGAGCACGAGTGGGCTTCTCCACTTCATTGCTGGCCTGTATTACCCCGACATCCTGGACACTCAGGCCATAGGCTTACGCGTGCCGGCCGATGCTTGGGGCCATGCGGTCATTCTTCACAACAGCCCTCTGTGGCTGCTGTTTGAACTCGCGTTGGCCCTTGTCGCCTTTGCAGGGGCCATGTCGGTCGTCATCAACATCAACAAGTTTTCGCTCCACTCGATCTACCGCAACCGCCTGATCCGGGCCTATCTCGGTGCCACACGCCTTCCGGAATACGGTGCAGAACGCCGTCCCAACCTGTTCACCGGATTCGACGTGAGCGACAACGTGCAGTTGCATGAACTCGCAGACCCCACTGGACGGATCAAGAAGCCGTTTCATATCCTCAACATGGCCATTAACCTCGTCCGAGGAGGCAATTTGGCCTGGCAACAACGGAAAGCGCAATCGTTCACGGCTTCACCGCTCTATTGCGGGAGTTGGAACCTCGGTTACCGACATGCCAAGCAATACGGAGCGAATGGGCGGCTCCACAGAGCCATGACCCTGGGCACCGCGATGGCCATCTCCGGAGCGGCGGCAAGCCCCAACATGGGCTACCACTCGGCCCCTGCAGTGACGTTCTTGCTCGCCTTCTTTAACGTCCGGTTGGGCTGGTGGCTCGGCAATCCCGGACCGGCCGGCCGCTACACCTTTGACCAGTCCTGCCCGCGCATTGCGGTGCGTCCCTTGTTCGCCGAAACGTTCGGCTTGACGGATGCGGCCAATCCCTACGTCTACCTGTCCGACGGCGGCCATTTCGAGAATCTGGGACTCTACGAAATGGTTCTTCGCCGGTGCCACTACATCGTGATCAGCGACGCGAGTTGCGACACCGCCCGATCATTTGTTGATCTCGGCAACGCCCTTCGGAAGATCCGCATCGATTTGGGAATAGACATCGAGATTCACACGGACCTGCTCCAAGTACGGCCGGAAATCGGGCTGAGCCAAGCCCACTACGCACTAGGCATCATCCGCTATGACCAAGTCGATCAGGAGGCCTCTCCCGGGCTGTTGATCTATTTGAAGCCGTCGTTGACGGGGAATGAGCCGGCCGACGTGACCCAATATGCCAGCTGTCATGACGAATTCCCCCACGAACCGACCGCTGATCAGTTTTTTGACGAATCGCAGTTCGAGTCCTACAGGGCGCTCGGCTTTCACATCGCCGAGAAAGTATTCAGTCAGCCCATGGCGAAGGGGACGGGACAAGCCGAATTGCTCTTCGAGTCGTTCCGCTCCGGCCGAGCCGGCTGATCCCTCGTTCGATCTATTCGATCTATTCCCAGGCAGGCGTCATCGTGCCGGTGGCCGACCGCCAGTGCGGCGTCCACGCCAATGCTACGAGCTTTATCGTGAGGTTCGCTTTGGTAGGCTTGAGAGAAACGGATTCCAGCTTTTCCTGAAGCGGATCGGTGGCCCCGGTGAGTGCCTCACGTTCCGATCCGAATTGCGCTTCGAGGTCTGCGAGCTGCTGCTGCAACGCCGCCACGTTCTCCTCGGCCAGATTCACGTCGCGGGATTCCTTCAGCACACGACCGGCCCCCCGGACCGCCGTAGTCGCCCGGCCAATGTTCGTCGCACTGATGGTTTTCCGGCCCAAGAACGCCCCCAGGATTGACGCACCCACCGAAATCGCGGCTTGGACTTGGCTGGACCTCGATTCGGCCTCGTTGTTTTTCTCTCTGTTGGTCAGCACGCCGGACCCGTTCTTGAAGAGCGGTAATCTTGGGCGCATATTTTCGCCGGAGCGACTCAATCTGGCTGGTCCCGCCGCTCACGACCGGCCTGTTGCAAACGAACACGAAAGTCGCGTTCCGATTCTCCCGGTCTCGACACTTCGTTCGAAGCCGGGCTGTGGAACAGCTCAAGTTTTTGAGTCCGGAAGAGCCAGCCGGCGAACTCCTTCTTCCAGGTGTCATAGCTCTTGGCTTTGCCCGCGCTAGGCGGGACCGGGAGAAATTGCGCTTCTTCGGCCGGACTCTGCTCGAGATCTGCCAAGGATACTGCGGCGGGTGTGGCCCGATCCCAATCGAGGGCGACAGCGCCATCTGTCACGGGAGCTAGGACATGGACCTCCCGCGTCGTCTCGATGCCGTGCTTGCTGTCGGCAAAGCGCACATGGCTGGCGCCAAGTACCATCGGCAGATAAACCAGTTGGCTGTCCGCCGGCTTCGTCCCGCGCAGCGGCACAACATGCTGCGGAACATCGGGCTCCAATATCGGTCGCGACCCGAGTGTACCTTGCCGAGCACTGCCTGCTGCTGGGGAGGACGCCGCCTTCGGCCCTTGGGACTCGGCCCTGCGCGGATCCATCAATGCCTTGATCTGCGAGCGTGTGAGCGGCCCTCGTAGGTAGCAGAGAGACCAGCGCGTTTCGAACACGACTGGCTCGTCTTCGTGGACGTTGTTCATCAAGAAGATGCGAGTTCCGAGGCCGGCCAGCGTTTGTTCCATACGACTCTTGTCGAATGGTTGCCCCGCGCTCACAGAAGCGCCTTCTAAACCTTCGAGCACACGCGCTTTGTCACGCTCCGTCTGGAGCCGGCCGATGAACCAGGTGCCGGCATTGGCCAAGCCTTTGTAATCGAGATCCACGGGATTCTGTGTTGCCAATACCACTCCCAGCCCGAATGCCCTGGCCTGCTTGAGTAACGTCATCAGCGGCAGCTTCGACGGCGGGTTTGCGACCGGCGGAAAGTAGCCGAAGATCTCATCCATATATAACAGCGCGCGTAAGCTGGTGGTTCCCGGCTGGGATCGCATCCACCCGACCACCTGGCTCAGCAACAGGGTGACAAAAAACATCCGCTCGGCGTCGTTCAGATGTGCGATCGAGAAAATCGCCAAGCGGGGTTTGCCTGTCGGCGTGTAGAGCAGTTGCTGCACGTCCAACGCAGCTCCGCTCAGCCAGGTCTGGAAACCGGGCGCAGCCAACAGGTTGTTCAACTTCATCGCGAGCGCAAATCGTTCCTTGGAGGGAAAGAACGCATCGACGTCCAAGACGCCGATCTTTCCCACTGGAGGCGATTGAATGACGTGGATGAGGGCGGCAAGGTCAAGATCTTCAAGTCGCCTCCATTTTTCATTCAGAATTGTCGAAATCAGGATATGCTCGCGGCTTTGAATCGGATCGGCTTCGACGCCGATCAACCCCAGCAGGCCGGTCACAGTCGTACTGATTCGCTCCCGGAGCAATTCGTCGTCGTTGCGAACATCGTCGGGAGGCGCCGCAAACGATTTAAGGATCGAGACGGGTAAGCCTGCATTGCTACCGGGCGTATAGATCACCGCGTCGGCGGAATCTTGAAAGCGCTTGATGCGCGCGCCATCCTCCTGCCAGGACGCCAGCCCCTGTGTCCAGAGATCCGCCTGCTGCGCCGCGTACTCAGCCGGTGACAGACCCTTCTTGCGTGCCTCGTCTTCATTGATCCACGGCCGAAATTCCTCAGCCGTCAGGCCAGGAAATGTGAGAAGTAAATTGGCGAGGTCGCCCTTCGGATCGATGATAATCGCGGGAACGTTGTCAATCGCCGCCTCTTCGATGAGCGACAAACACAGCCCCGTTTTGCCGCTCCCCGTCATGCCCACGCAAACCGCATGGGTCACCAGGTCTTTGGAATCGTACAGAATCCATCCGGCTTTTCTTTGCTTGCCGGCCGCATCGTACGGCCGACCAAGATAGAAGACGCCCAGCCGCTCAAAGTCCTCGCTGTTCCCTAAACCTTGGGCGGCTTTCGCCGGTGAAGGCTTCTTCCGTGGCATCGATCCTCAGGACAGGAATGGATGGAGTGGCATTGTAGGTCGGACGGTCAGCCGCTTCAAGGCCGAGCGCACAGGCCCGCGATGCAATGTTCGGGATGGGCAGCGAAAGTGAGAGTGGAATGTCGGGAGGCAGCCATCCGGCCGCCTCCCGGCTTTTGGAGATCAGCTACCGCACGTAACCTTCATCGATTCGATGTCGTCCTTCATATTCATTTTACCGAGATTCGGAACCCTCTGGCCCGGTGCAAACGCGAGTTCTGTCCCTTTGAAATCCTTGTCCGAGTAAGCTTTGACCTTCGCGTTGGAACCCACGATCACGCTTTCAATGTCGTTGTTCCAATTCTTTCCGCCCAGGTCTTTCAGTGACGCAAATTCCTTCGGACCTTGGATCTTATAATGGGCGTCGTCCATGTCGAAATCGTCATCATCGAAGACTTCAATGTAGCAATTCTTATCGATTACCTGTGTTTCAAGATCTGCGGCGAACGCCGGGACGGCGCTCAACGCAATTGCGGCGATCATCGGCACTCCGAATCTCAAAGATAACATAATGCACTCCTTTGTAATTGTGAGCAGTCTCACTCGGTGCGTGGTTATCGGAAGATGCCGAGAAACCACAGCACGACCAGCAGGCTCACTGGCACTCCGAGCAGCCACAAAATGACGCCTTTCCCCATTGCTCCCATGGGATCCTCCGTTTGGCTTCCTACTAGAGCCTTTTACTGCATTAACGAGGGCTCTTGAGTCATGACCCGGTTCAACACGCTGACCATGCGCAGATGGGCGCGGTTGTCTTGGAGCAAGTCAGTGGTGAACAACTCCGCATGTCGCTGCTGCAAGACCTTCCCGAAGGCTCCATGTTTTGCCTCAGGCACGCCGTACAGAGTAGCCAGCGACGTCACATATTGCCCGCTTCCTGCTGCGGCTTCCTGGCGCAGATTTTCATACGCCACTCCGGCGAACAGGTTGATCTTCTGCTCCTGCTTCACCAAGCCATCCACCGTAAACAGTTCGTTCGGCGTAGTGCTCGAGAAGAAGTTGACTGTCGTGTCGATGGTTGCCTTGGTCGTGTTGCACGCGGCAAGGCTCAATCCGATCACGATGACTCCACAAGTGGTCAAAACACGACGTGCCACATCAGGTAACATCGCTCCTCCTTTCGGATAACGGTCGGTAGACAAGCGGACCTCTGCAGGACCGCTCAATTCGCCCTAAGCGTAATTGCTACGAAACTCCCAGGTTAATGAGTAAGCAAGGGACGGGCCGAACGTGAAAGCAGGCGGGGGGCGCTGCATGTCCCCTGCAAACTATGGCATGTCCTTAGCGAAGATCACCAAGTGAACGCCCTTCGTGGCAGCAGCCGGGACAACTTGTCCCTTTTTCGGGACAGGATGGAAGGTGAGTTTACAGCACGCCGGAACGGACTGGGGGGCGTGAGTGCGATTGAAATCACAGAAGATAGCGGCCGCTATCATGCTCAAGTCGAAAGAGCCCGTCCAGGCCTCTCATCTCACACCGGCCTCTTTCAGGACTTGGCCCGTGTAAGACCGCTTCGCCTTGGCAATGTCTGCGGGCGACCCCTCGGCCACGATTTCACCGCCGCGGTCTCCTCCTTCCGGGCCGAGATCGAGAATCCAGTCGGCGTTCTTGATCACGTCCAGATTATGCTCAATGACTAGGACCGTGTTGCCCGCTTCAACGAGCCGATCCAACACATCGAGCAGGCGCTGCACGTCGGCGAAATGCAGACCGGTGGTCGGTTCGTCGAGGATGTACAGGGTCCGGCCGGTAGCGCGCTTGGACAACTCGCGAGACAATTTTACCCTCTGGGCCTCTCCGCCCGAGAGGGTGGTCGCCGATTGCCCGAGCTTCACATAATGCAGACCGACGTCATGCAATGTCTGCAATTTTGCCTTGATCAGCGGGATGTTCTCGAAAAATGCGAGGGCCTCTTCCACCGTCATGTTCAGCACATCGGCTATGCTTTTGTCCTTGTATAAGATCTCCAGCGTCTCGCGGTTGTAGCGTTGGCCTTTGCACACCTCACAAGTCACGTACACATCGGGCAGAAAATGCATTTCAATCTTGATCAGTCCGTCGCCCTGGCAGGCTTCGCACCGGCCGCCTTTGACGTTGAAACTGTACCGGCCCGGCGTATACCCCCGCACGCGCGATTCCGGTAAATTGGAATAGAGATCGCGAACGTAGCCGAACAAACCAGTATAGGTGGCCGGGTTCGAACGCGGGGTCCGCCCAATTGGCGACTGATCGATGTCGATCACCTTGTCCAGCGCAAGCACGCCGTGAAGGTTGATGCATCCATCGATCTTCGGCTTCTTGTGATAGAGGAGCTGCGATAGCGAATGAAACAGCACCTCGAGCACCAGGGTGCTCTTGCCCGATCCCGATACGCCAGTGACGCAGGTCAAGAGTCCCAAGGGAATTTTTACCGTGACGTTTTTTAGATTGTGCTTATGCGCGCCGACCACGGAGAGAAACCCCTTCGGTTTCCGATGGCGCTGTGGAACCGAGACTGACTGTACGCCCCGCAAGTAGTGCCCCGTCAGAGAGCGAGCATCGCTCATGATTTGTTGGGGCGTGCCCTGTGCGATGATGTGGCCGCCATGCGCCCCTGCCCCCGGGCCCATATCCAGAAGGTGATCAGCGGCCATCATGGTCTCGGCGTCGTGTTCGACGACGACGACCGTGTTTCCGAGGTCGCGCAATCGCAAGAGCGTCTGCAGCAACCGCCGGTTGTCCCGTTGGTGAAGTCCGATGGACGGTTCATCGAGAATGTAGAGGACACCCACCAGACCCGAGCCAATCTGCGTCGCCAATCTGATGCGCTGTCCTTCTCCACCGGACAGCGTTGCCGCCGCGCGGTCGAGCGTCAGATAGTCCAATCCTACATTGACCAGGAAGCCGAGCCGCTCTCTGATCTCCTTTAAGATCCTATGGGCAATCACCATCTCACGCTCGGTGAATGTGAGCGAAGAGAAGAATTCGGCCGCTGCCCTGACCGACCTGCCGGTGACGTCCGCGATCGACTGCCTGGCAATCTTGACGGAGAGACTTTCGGGTCTCAGCCTGGCACCATGACACGCCTCGCAGGCTTCCAGCAGTGTGAGGTCCTGATCGTCGGTTGCTTCCGGCGGCATCGCATATCCGATCCCATCGCAAGCGGGACAGGCCCCGTGCGGACTATTGAAGGAGAAGACGCGCGGCGTGATTTCCGGATAACTGACGCCGCACTTGATGCAGGCGAGCTTTTCACTGTACAAGAGGGTCTTCCCCTCTTCCGTCAGCACGCCGACGAGCCCGCCGGTGAGCTTGAGCGACGTTTCCACGGAGTCGGCCAGCCGGCGGGCCAACGCATCACCAGGCTTCATCACCAAGCGGTCGACGACGATCTCGATGGTGTGCTTCTTCTGTTTATCGAGCGTCAGGTCGTCGCCGAGATCCACCGGCTTGCCGTCGATGCGCGCCCGGACATAGCCGGCGCGCCGCATTTCGAATAGCTCTTTTCGATATTCGCCTTTCCGGCCGCGGACAATGGGGGCCAAAACTTGAAACTTACTCCCCTCAGGCAGGGCCCCGATGGCATCGACCATCTGCTGGACCGTTTGAGCGGTTATCTCCTCGCCGCATTGGAAGCAATGAGGACGCCCCACTCGGGCAAACAATAAGCGCAGATAATCGTAGATTTCCGTGACGGTCCCGACGGTCGACCGGGGATTGTGACTCGTGCTTTTCTGCTCGATCGAGATGGCCGGCGAGAGGCCTTCGATCGAGTCGACGTCAGGTTTGCCCATTTGCTCCAAGAACTGGCGCGCGTAGGCGGACAGCGATTCCACGTAACGCCGCTGTCCCTCCGCATAGATGGTGTCGAAGGCGAGCGAAGACTTGCCGGAGCCGCTCAAACCCGTAATGACGACCAGCTTGTCGCGTGGGATCTCGACGTCGATGTTCTTGAGATTGTGCTCGCGTGCGCCCTTGATGACGATCGAGTTACCCATAGGCGCAAGATTATAACATTCGAATTGGTCCCGGGGTGGTGACGTGAGAAGAGAGGCGTTCGGCCTCCTGCTCCTTGCCTTGACAAAGTCGGAAACCGGGTGCTACCACCCATCCCCATGCAGTCAATGGAGGAGTCCGTGACCGAGCAGCAAGCGCCGGACGTTCCGGCGCGCGCAATTTCCACCTGGTCGGGCTCCGCACGTGAGCAAGCGGTTCAACGCATGTTCACGGCCATTGCCGGCGTGTACGATCTCAACAATACACTGCTGAGCTTCGGACTCCATTCTCGTTGGAAAACCATCACGGCGTCGTACATTCCTGCCGTCGAAAAAGGCACCGCCCTTGATGTCGGGGCGGGCACCGCCGACCTCGCCTTGTTACTCGAACCTCGCATGGGCGTCGGGGGACGGGTCATTGCGTCGGACCTCAACCACGCCATGCTCATCGAGGGACTGAGGAAGGTGAACGGCAAAGGTCTCACGGGGAAGATCACGTGCCTGCAGGCCAACGCCGAGCACCTGGGGTTCGATGACGATTCGTTCGATGCCGTGACGACGGGGTTCTGCATGCGCAATGTGGGCAACCTCTCCTGCGCCGTCGCTGAAATTCGCCGGGTGATGAAACCGGGCGCGACATTTGCGTGTCTGGAGTTTTCCCGTCCAGTCTTCGGCTGGCTGCGCGCCATGTATGACTGGTATTCCTTCAAGCTGTTGCCGTGGGTGGGGACCAAAGTTGCCCGTGACACCACCGGGGTGTATGAATATTTGCCCGCTTCGATCCGGACGTTCCCCGACCAGGAACGACTCTGCCAGGTGTTGCGCGACGCCGGCTTCCGTCACGTATCCTATAAGAACCTATCGGGCGGGATCGTTGCGATCCACATTGCTACAAAATAGGGAATGGCGATTCATGAGTGCGCATGAAGGCTACATGGGTTATTCCACTTTCCCAAATACTGTATGAACTCTATTCTCTACATCTTCCTTCCGTGCAAGAAGGTCTACCCGATCGGCATCACCTATCTGGCCGACTTCATTCACCGGCGGAAGCCGGAAGTCCGCCAGCGCATTCTTGATCTGTCCCTCTATCCGGTTTCCCACCGCAGCAGGGCGATTCGAGACGTGATGACCGAGTGTCAGCCGGACCTCGTCTGCTTTTCTTGGCGCGACATTCAGATTTTTTCACCGCACGAAGGTGATTCTTCACTGGAGCACGCATTCAATTTTTATTTTGCGAGCAACCCCATCAAGCGCGTGGTGGCCTCATTCGCGGGGCTCAAGCAGCTGTATCGATATTACAGCCATATCTATACGATCCTGTCTTATCCGTGGCTCATCCGGAAGGAGTTCCCCAAGAGCCACATCATGATCGGAGGCGGGGCTTTCACCGCCTTTGCGGACCAGTTGATCGAAAAGTTGCCCGAAGGGACGATCGGCCTGCTCGGCGAAGGTGAAGACGCGATTCTCAAACTGATCGAAGGCCGGTCCATCGAAGACGAGCGCTACATCATCAAGGAAGGAAATCTGATTAAGAAGGGCCGGCAGGGCTCGCCCGCCTTGCTCGATGCCCTGACGGTGGATCTGCCCTATCTGACTTCCATCTTTCCTCAATACCGCGAATACATCGGCGAGTCCATCGGCGTTCAGTCGAAACGCGGCTGCCCCTATGACTGCGCGTTTTGCCTGTACCCGTACATTGAAGGAAAACGGGTCCGCTATCGGCCCGCTGAGATGGTCGTCCGAGACATCTCCCAGCATTATCATCAGTGGGGCGCTCGGAGGTTCTGGTTTACCGACGCTCAGTTCATTACCGGCAAGGAAGCCTATCCCCAGTGCACTGAAATTCTGGAACGGATCATCAGCGAAAAGATGGAGATCGAATGGTCGGGCTACATCCGGACGTCGTTGATCACTCCGGAGCTGGCGAAGCTGATGGTTCGATCCGGTGTGGGCGATTTGGAGGTTGCCATCACCTCCGGCTCACAAGAGGTGCTCAATACCCTTCACATGGGATTCAAGCTCGAGCGGCTCTATGACGGCTGCCGCTATCTTGCCGAGGCAGGCTTCCGGGGGAAGGTGATTTTGAACTATTCGCTCAACAGTCCAAAGGAAACTGAGGAAACCCTGTTGCAAAGCGTCGAATCCTACAAAGTGGTGGCCTCGATCCTTGGCGAAGAGCGAGTCTTCCCCCTGATGTTCTTTCTCGGCATCCAACCTAATACCGACCTCGAGCAACGGCTTCTGGAAGAAGGCTACCTGTCAGCAGGCTACAATCCGCTAATGCTGACGCCCACCAGCATTCGAAAGCTGCTCTATAATCCCGCTCCGCTGAACAAGTTCATTGCTAAGGCCTGTCTGCGGGCCTGGGAACGCAAGCAAGGGAGCAGAGACCCCCGGCGATGGACCGGGTCTCTCTCACAAAGGCCGCAGACTCAGGATTCGTACGCTGACCAAAGCTTAAGCCGCGGCATCGAAGGCAATTCCGGGCGTGATGCGCTGCTTTCCCTGGAGGAAATTCTTCGTTCCCGCCGTCCCCACCCCTCGTCCACTCAGGCACCGGAATCCCACGCCACTTCGACCAGTTAGCTGCGTGTCACTTGTTGCATTCCACTTCTGGCCAGTGCTATCATTCGCCCTCTTTGAAACCCGGTTTGACGACAACCGGTTGGTTTTTTTTACTTTTACAGCAGTTTCCCCCTCGTCCGGAGAGCGCCTGGAGGAGGCATCTCGATGTACAAGACTATTTATGTTCCGGTCGATAATTCCGACCATTCCAACCAGGCGGTGGACGTGGGTGTCCACCTGGCGAAACTGTTCGGCTCGAAGATTGTCGGAAGCCACGTGTATGCGGCGAAGATGCACGACAAGCGCTTCAAGCAGATGGAAGCGGGCCTTCCCGAAGAATACCACGACGAGAAAGAACTCGACCGGCAGCGACAGATCCACGATTCGCTGATTACTCGCGGACTTCAGATCATCACGGACTCCTACCTCGATTACGTCGACAAGAAGTGCAATGAAGCGAACCTTCCGATTGAACGCCGCTCGCTCGAAGGACGGAACTGGAAGGTGCTGGCGGAGGACATCAATACCAACGCCTACGACCTGGTGATCATGGGCGCCCTCGGCGTGGGGGCGGTCAAGGACAGCGTCATCGGCAGCAACACCGAACGCGTGGTCCGCCGTGTCCGCAATTCCGACATGTTGATCATTAAGAACGTCCAGCCCATGACGGGGGGAAAGATCGTCGTGGCAGTAGACGGCAGCCCCTACTCGTTCGGCGGCCTGATGACGGGTCTTCAGCTGGGCAAGGCGTTACACATGCCGGTGGAGGCGATCTCGGCCTTCGATCCCTATTTCCATTACGCGGCCTTCCATAGCATATCCGGGGTGTTGAACGAAGAAGCGGGCAAGGTCTTCCGATTTAAGGAGCAGGAAAAACTGCACGAAGAGATTATCGATAGCGGGCTTGCCAAGATTTACCAGTCGCACTTGGATATCTCCCGCGAAATCGCCCAGGCCGAGCAGACGGACGTCAAGACGACCTTATTGGACGGCAAGGCCTTCGAAAAGATCATTCAGTATGTCCGAAAAGACGTGCCGGCTCTGTTGATTGTGGGTCGTATTGGGGTCCATAGCGACGAAGACATGGACATCGGCAGCAACACGGAAAATCTATTGCGGAGCGCTCCCTGTAACGTGTTGGTCTCCAATCGCAAATACGTGCCGCCCATCGATACTCAGGCTGAATACACCATTGCCTGGACCGAGGAAGCGCTTCGCCGGATGGAAAAGATTCCGGTGTTTGCTCGGGGGGTCGCCAAGACCGCGATTCACCGGTACGCCATTGAAAAGGGGCATACGATCATCAGCAACACGGTCGTGGATGCGGCCGTGGGACACATTCTGCCGAAAGGCGCGATGGATGCCATGCGAGCCTTGGGTGGCAACCTGGACGCGGCCGGCATCGATCGCGACAAGATGCAGGCGGATGACGCCGTGGCAAAGGACCTGATGGGTTCGACCCTGAGCGGCATGATGACGCACGTCGTCGAAGAGAAGCCTAAGACCTCCGAAGCCACGCAGGCCTATCTTGACCGCATGACCCAGAACTACTTTGTGTGCGACGGCTGCGGCTACATCGGCAAAGGTGAGACACCGGTCAAGTGCCCGGTGTGCGGAGCCGAAGGGAATCGCTTCAAACAGGTCGATAAAAGCATTTTTGAGGCAGCCGCCAAGACAGAGGGCGACGTCGAGACCGATCTGGCCTACGACGACGTGCCGATGCAGTGGACGAAGGATGCCAAAGAAGCCATCCGTGCCGTGCCGGCAGGATTCCAGCGGCGCCGCGCCAAGGCGAAGATCGAAAAGAGCGCCCGGAAGCTCGGCATGACGACGATCACCTTGGAATATGCCGCGCCGATGATCAAAGAAGCCGCCTCAGAAGACTATCAGCCGATCTTTGCCAACAAGGGCGCGGGCACATCGGCCGTGGCCGAAGCGAAGCTTGCCGCAGTGAACGGTCACGCAACTGAGAGAGCCTCCGATCAGACCGAGGGCACGAACCTTACAGCCACCCCTCACTACAGCTGGACACCCGAGGCACAGGCGAGACTCGAACGGGCGCCGGAAGGCTTCATGCGAGACTGCACGAAAGCCCTGATCATCAAGCATGCCGACAAGATCGGCACGACCCACATCTCGTTGGAAGTGGCCAATGAAGGGATTGAGCAAGCCAAGGGCTACATGGAAGAAGCCATGAAGACCGGCAACCTCAAAGACATGATCGCCAATCTCACCGGCAAAGGCAGAGCGTAGCCCGATTGGCCATAAGCGATGACGAATTGCCGTGTGCTTGTCCAATTTTTGATTCACTCGTATAACGATTTCGCCGTCGCGCGTTAACCACGCTCATGGGTAAATCCCTCCCGATCTTCAACGGTCCATCCCTCTCAGGAACGTTGGGGTCCTTTCAGCAACAGTTCACGCAATTCTTCACACCAAAGCCACAGGGCGAGGGCCCATATGACGGCCGGACCGTCGACGATTTCAAACCCTACCTCGTCGCGCTGAATCTGACCAAGCGGTGCAATCTCAAATGCGACCATTGCTACCTCGATGCGACCACCAAGGCCGCCGGCGGTGACGATGAACTTTCCACTGAAGAGTGTTTCCGCCTAATCGATCAGATCGCCGAAGTCAACAAAGGCTGTCTGCTGGTGATAACCGGCGGTGAGCCGCTGGTGCGTCCCGACATTCTTGACATCGCGCGTCATGCCGTGAAACTTGGCTTTATGGTGGTGTTCGGCACCAACGGCATGCTGATCGACGACCGGATGGCGAACGAGCTGGTCGAGATCGGTGTCATGGGGGTCGGCATCAGCATCGATTCACTTGATCCGAAGAAGCACAACGCTTTCCGTGGCGTACCCGGCGCGTGGGAAGCCGCGGTAGCGGGCATTGAAGCCAGCAAGCGCAATGGACTGCAATTCCAGGTGCACTTCAGCGCGCAGCCGATGAATTACCAAGAACTGCCAGCTGTGGTGGAATGGGCTCACGGCCTTGGAGCACGGGTCCTCAACGTCTTCTTCATGGTCTGCACCGGCCGCGGGGAAGAACTGACGGACATTACGCCCGCCCAATACGAAGAAGTCTTGGGCTATCTGGTGAAGTGTCAGGACGACTATCAGGGGATGTTGATTCGGGCCCGTTGCGCCCCGCACTTCAAACGGCTGGCCTATGAAAAAGATCCGAATTCACCCCTCACAAAGGCTACGGGGTACATGGGCGGTGGCTGCCTGGCCGGGACTAATTACGCCCGTGTGACGCCCAACGGGGAATTGACTCCCTGTCCCTACATGCCGCTCTCTGCAGGCAATGTCCGCCAGAACAGCTTCGTCGATCTCTGGGAGAAGTCCGACATCTTCAACTCTTTCCGTTATCCTCAGCTCAAAGGCAAGTGCGGCGACTGTGAGTATTCCGAGATCTGCGGAGGCTGCCGGGCCCGCCCCTATGTCGATCATGGCGATTGGCTGGATGAGGACCAGTGGTGCCTCTACACGCCGAAAGGCGGCGAGAAGATCAAAGTCGCGTTCAACCTCGAAGAAGCGTCAACCGTGCAGTGGGACGATGCGGCCTCGTTACGATTGAGCCGCATCCCCTATTTTCTCCGCGCGATGGTAAAGAAGGGCGTTGAGAAGCATGCACGGGAAAACGGCATCGAGACCGTGACCATCGAGCTCATGGAAGAACTTCGAAAGAAACGCTTCGGCAACGACGCACCGGTCTTCAAATTCTAGTGCCTGACTCCGTGAAGCTGTATCTCGAGAAGTCGGTCATGGCAACAGGCAGACCACTTCGCGCGCTTCACGCTTCACGCTTCACGCATAACGCACATATGGACGCCTTCCAAAGCATCGCCACAGATCTCAATACGCTCATTCCAATCATCAACCACTGGTTTCATCTGTTGTCCGCAGTGATCTGGATCGGCGGCCTGGCTTTCTTGGTCATGGCCGTCACCCCTGGCCTCCAGAAGGCCGTCGCAAGGGAGCAGATCAAACCTATTACCGACGTCTTCTATCAGCACTACAAGAAAGTGGCGGGGATCCTGCTCGTGATTCTCTTGTTTACCGGTGGGATCAACCTCCATTATGTCAACCAGGTCCTCACCTCACAGACCGGTTCAGGTGTCCAGCATCACGCAAAATACCTGACGGTGTTTTTCATCAAGCTCTTTCTCGTGCTCTGCCTCCTGACGCTGTTCCTCTATACGGTGATCTTCAAGTCGGATGATGACGCCGAAGAGGGCGAATCCTATGAAGTCATTCCTTTTCAGCGTGCAGCCTTGTGGATGGGATTTTTCATCATCCTCTGTGCGGCCGCGATGAAGCACCTGCATCAATAGCTTCCCGGTAGCTTCGGACCTCCTACCGCGTCTTTTTTCTCGATGTATCTCCTGAGATAACGCCGGTATTGCTTCGGATACCTTCCAGGTACGACTGGGCCTCAGCGCGGACATCTTCGCGGCTCGGGCAAACTCCATTTGCTTAGGATTCTTCATCGAATCATCGAGCTGCCGGACACTGGCATGGGTGTTGCTGAGGCGATGCCGCATGAATGCAGGACCGGCCCTTCGTGGAATGACGGCGAGACGCGGCGCAGATGGGTCCGTGACGGCCAGCAGACACCTGCCGTCAGCAAGTGAGTTTCCTCCGGATTGTGCCCATCCGGAGGCATACCGTCGCCCCGCCTCTCGGCCAACAAGGTCGCGTGCCCGTCTCCAACGGCACGCGGCCTTGCAGTGCGAATCTTCAACGAAGCCGTTTTGCCTGCCCCCATCCATCATGAGAAGGAGGAACGCGATGCCGACGACAACCGTCACGACCCCAAGTGCAGCCGAGACCCCATTCCATCGTGCAGGATCCCTCACCAGTACTGGACCGGTGAAGGACAAGCCGGAAGCGCCACGCATGGTTCGGTTGACCGTCAACTTGCCATCGCACCTTGTCGAGCAAATGCGCGACGCGGTGTACTGGACGCCGGGACTCACCCTCGCCTGGCTCATCGCACGGGCGGTGCGCGCCTCATTGACGGAGCTGGAGACCATTCATCAAGGCCCCTTTCCCAAACGTGCGAAGCCGCTTCGGGCCGGCCGGCCCAGACTCTTGGGCCAATCCATGAATGTTCATCCGGACCTTTCGGGTCACTCTATAGGCAACTCACCCCAGGATACCTGTCAACATCAGGCTCCCTCGATACGACCGATACCCTGACTTAGTCGGTGTGACGGCTTGATGTGGACGGCAGGCGGCGAGCAAACAGCTGGATTAGCGGGGTTTGCCAGAAGTAAAGAGCGTTCCCTTGAAAACCCCGCGGATGCCGAAATAGGCGAACGAGTCCTTAAGATTGGAATAGAGCCGCTTGAACGGGCCCATCTCCGGATTGGTCACATACTCCATCGTCAAGGCAATCCGTTCTTCTCCGGCTCCAAGTGGAGTGACGGCGTGCCAGAGCTTGTCGCCGTTAAAAATAACCATGTCGCCGGGTTGCGTGACCAGCTCCACCGTGCGAGGCGTCCTGTTGGGAACATCCTTGAAGAGTTCGCACACCAGTTTGCACTGAGTCGATTTGTCGACGAGCCCCATGAGAATCGTGTAGCGGGCCCCCTTGTAATAGCTGGTGTCGTAATGAAATCCGATGTGATCACCGGCTTCCGTATAATAGTACAGCGCGCACGAATGTGGATCGTTGTCCGGACACAGCGTGAGCCTGGCTTCCGTGAGCCGGCTGAGGAACGCGAGAAACTCGGGCGAGCGGTACAAGTCCAGAAAGAGCGGCGCCTGCTCCTGGACCGTATAATAGCTGACGCTGCCGCCCTTCTTATGGCCCGGAATATAATTGCGGTTCAGTTGTCCCCTGACGCGTTGCGCCTGAGGAACCAACGTCGCCTCGACGAAGCCCCGCGGAAGGAATTGTGGAATGACGACAAATTCATTCTGGTCCCAGTATTCCCCGTGCAATCGATCAATGTCCAGCTTCCCGACCGCTTGTGCCGTGGCTTCCGCCACCGTCACCAACAGTGCTGTACCCATAGAAGACAATCCCTTCCGAGCTCGCGGTGTCGACTGCACTTATCAGGGCTGACCGAGTACCGGAGCCTTCACGACTTCGACATCGGGCGGAAGCTTCGGCACAAACAGATCGTCACCGAGCCCGATGTTCGATTGTAGAGATGAAAATTCGAAATTCGATACATTGCCGCTTGACTCGTAGAGCCACAGGCTTCGGATAAAATAGGTCTTCGGGAACACCTCGACGACGATTTTCTGCACGGTGCGATGCGCTTCACCCTCGTGCGCCTTCGGCACCAAGGTTACCAGCCTGACCCCGCCGATCCCCCGGCCAGGACCAGGCGTCGGCTCGGCCTCGAAGGAGGCGTCCAGTTTTGCGGCGCCTTGTAGGAGCTCAAGCGGCGCCTTTGAGGCAGCCATTTGCGTCAGCTTTCCCACCAGGACCTGTTTGTGCTCAGGAACGTACACTTTCACGTCATCCCGATCCACATAGATGTCTTCAGTCGAGGGCTCCAGATAGTTCCAACGCAAGCGGCCGGGTTTTTTGATGTAGACCTTGCCGGATGAGGTCATCGGCCGTTCGAACCCCTCAATGGTCGTCTTTTGCACAAAGTCCGCCTGAAGGTCTTTGGTCTTCTCATAGCGCGATTGCAGGCGCTTCACCACTTCGCGCACTTCTTTGCGGGACTGGTCATCCGTCACGTCTCCAGCCAATGCCGTCACGGAGACGCTGACCGCCACCAAGACGGCGCTACACATACACCCCCACCGGATCATTCGTGGGCGTCTCCGACAGGACCACGTCGCCCGATGACTTCACGACGGCCGTCGCGTCCCGCTGCTCCTACCAGGCCGTCCGCTTCCATCTGTTCGATCATTCGCGCGGCGCGGGGATAGCCGACCCGCAAGCGTCGTTGGATCAGTGAGGCAGAGGCCTGACCGGTGGACAGCACCAATTCTTTGGCCTGCTCATAGACTTCGTCCTGCGCTTCTTCTTCCTTCGCCGCTTCCTGCTTCAAGGATTGCAACTCCTGATTGTAACTGGGCAACGCTTGGGCTTTGACGAATTCGACGATGCGGCGCACATCGTCGTCGGAGACGAATGAGCCGTGCAGACGCATCAGACGGCCAGTCCCGGATGCGAGGTAGAGCATATCGCCTCGACCAAGTAAAGCCTCAGCGCCGTTGGCGTCGAGGATCGTGCGAGAGTCCGTTTTGGACGAGACTTGAAACGCGATGCGGGCGGGAAAGTTGGCCTTGATCAGGCCGGTCAGCACATCCACCGACGGTCGCTGTGTGGCCAGGACCAAGTGAATACCCGACGCCCTCGCCATCTGCGCCAGGCGGGCAATTTTGTCCTCGACGTCTTTCGGCGCAACCATCATTAAATCCGCAAGCTCGTCAATCATGACCACGATGTAGGGCAACGGTTCGGGAGGAGTCGGAGGGGGCGTGAAGGATCCGGGACTTCCGTCCGGCAATGCCGTCTCGCCGGCGGCGAGGCGTTCCTCCTCCGAGAGAAACCGGATCGGAAGTTCGGGCTGGTCCGGCTTTCCTTCCGTTCCACCATCACCGAGCAGGCCCTGGGCACCGGCGACTTTTCGGTTATAGGAGTCGATGTTGCGAACACCGGCCTCGGCCAGCAGCTTGTAGCGGCGTTCCATCTCCTGAACGACCCAGCTCAACCCGCGTGCCGCTGATTTGGGATCGGTGATGACGGGTCTCAGGAGATGCGGGATGCCATCGTACGTTTGGAACTCCAGCATCTTGGGGTCGATGAGGAGCAGCTTCACTTCGTTCGGTTTTGCCGACAGCAAGATGCTGATCAGCATCGTATTTAAGCTGACGCTCTTCCCGGCGCCGGTCGCGCCAGCGACGAGCAAATGCGGCATCGTCTTGAGGTCCGCCGTGACCGGAGTCCCGAAAATATCCTTGCCAAGGGCGAGGGTGAGTTTTGAGCGGGCTCTCGTGAAGGCGTCGCTGGCGACGACTTCCTTCATGGAAACCGTTTCGCGTTGCGAATTGGGCACTTCGATGCCGACGACGGATTTCCCCGGGATCGGCGCGACAATCCGCAAGCTGATCGCTTTCATTGCCAGCGCCAAATCGTCCGCGAGATTCACAATCCTGGCTACCTTGGTGCCGGGCGCCGGTTCGAACTCATACATGGTGACGACGGGGCCTGGGCGTACCTCGGTCACTCTGCCTTCAATGCCGAAACTCAACAATGCTTTCGAGAGAATGTCCGACTGCGCTTTCAATTCCTCGTCGGTGATGCGGGTGAGTACCCCTGACGGTTCCGTCAATAATTCATCCGCATCCGGTAACTGATAGTCGCCGGTGTCTTCAACTGTTCCGACGACAGGGATATCCTGTTCCGGTTCAACGACCTCACGCGGCTCTGGCAACACGACTGTTGGCGGCGTCACCGAAACCTCGGGCGGGGCGTTGTCTTCGGCCTGCGGGAGTACTTCTTCTATGACGGCACGAATCGACTTTGCCTTTCGCGGCTTCGTCGGCTTCGGCGGGTCCGGTACCGTCACGGCTCGCTCCCGTCTCGGCATCAGGGCTCTCAGTCGTTCAAACGCGTTGCGTCCCCATTGTGGCGCTTGCACGGCAAGTTGCGCCAGCGACAACGGCGCGGTGAAGAGCAGAGCCACGAGAAAGCCGGAGATGATGAGAATATGGGCTCCGGTGTTCGCAAAATAGGCACGTAATCCTTCGGCCAGCAGTTGTCCGAAGAGCCCACCTGCCTGGCCGCGAAAGACCATTCCGCTCGAGACGGTCGGCACCGCCGTCACTTCCAAGTGAAGCAGACCGCTCAAGAACAACAGAGCGGCCAGCGAGGCTCCGGCGTTGCGTAGCCTGATCGAAAGATCGCTCTGGGTGAAACATCGCGCCCCCAGCAGTCCCAGCAGGATGGGGAAAAAGATAGGCGGCGCCGCCGATGAGAGAAAACAAGAGGGAGGAAAAGACCGCGCCCACGGAACCGATCAGATTGTGGGTCGGTGGTGTCATCGTCGCCGCTGGGGTGGCGACGACCTTCGGCTCGCCCGGCACAAAGGACAGGAGGCTTAACAGCGTGAGAAGGCTCAGCGCAATCAGGATGACGCCGATCACTTCACGCTTGAGATGGGAAGGGGGAGCAGGGGCGCGGCGGGCCTCGCCCCGCTTGGCCGAGCTGGTTACGCCCATGCGCCGGATGCTAACACAGGGGGTCACCCAATTCAAACGACCACTGCCACGGTGACAGGTTTATGGCGCCTTGCGACGATCAAGCCGTCGGGTAAGTCGAATGAATGCGTCGAGGCTCAATGTCTCTGCCCGGACGGTCGAGACAAGGCCGACGCCGCTCACCGCATCAATGACCGCCTGTGCACTCGTATCCCTCATCGCGGAGCGAGTTCACCAGTGTCTTTCGTCTATGCGCAAACGCCGCCTTCACCACAGCGGCAAAAGCCGGTTCTTCTTCGGGCGACAGGAGGGCTTCCTGCTTGGTGCGCAACACGACGACTGCGGATCCCACATCCGGTCGGGGACGAAAACAATGGGCCGATACCGTGAATGCCTTTGTAATGTCAGCCGCATACTGCACCATCACTGACAACACGCCGTACGCAGGTGTGCCGGCCTTCGCGACCAGCCGGTCGGCAACTTCATTTTGCAGCATCAGCACCAGTCGCGGGAAGCGGTGGCGATGCTCGAGAAATTTGAACAGCAGAGGGGTGGAAATATAGTACGGTAGGTTCGCCACGACGACGGCACCGGCGGGCACCGTCTCAAGCGAATACGCGAGCGCATCGGCACACACCACTTCGACGTTCTTCCATTCGCTCTGACGCGCCTGTAACAGCCGGTGCAGCTGCGGATCAATCTCGACGGCCACGATCCGCCGGACGACTGGAGAAAGGGCCTCCGTGAGGATGCCCCGGCCCGGCCCGATTTCGAGCACCGTATCACCCGGCGTCAGTTCCGCCGCAGCCACGATCTTTCGGACGATATTCGGGTCGATGAGAAAATGCTGCCCGAGTCGCTTGTTGGCCCGCGGGAAAGCCGGGCCGGGCACCTAGGAGCCTCCGTCAGCCGGACGCTGGGTCGTCTGAGACAGCTGCTTGGCCAACGCATTGAGAGGTACGCGGAAGCAATCGACGAGATCGGTGAATTCCTCGACGAGATCATTCGTAAAAACCATGCCGGGCTGAAGCCGAGCAAAGTCCTGCGCCGCCTTTTCCCCCACCGACTCGGCCAGCAGCGACACCGTTCGAACACGCCATTTTGCGACTCGCTCGGTCCCGGCCACGGTGTTGATCGACATCTGCAGCGTGTCGTGATAAATCGCATCGAGTTCCTTGAGTTGCTGCTGTATGACGAGCAGCGCATTCTTGGCATCCAATGGCATGGTGCGCGTGTTCTCCTAGGCCCGAGCGTGAGACGTTCGGCGTCGCGCAAGCGACGCAGCCAATTTGACCGCTTCGATGAGACTCCCCGGATCAGCGATGCCTTTCCCGACAATGTCGAAGGCGGTGCCATGATCAACCGACGTACGGATGATCGGCAACCCGACCGTCAGGTTGACGCAGGTTCCAAACGCCACCATCTTAAGCGGAATCAACCCCTGATCGTGGTACAGCGCCACGACGGCGTCGTAATCACCCTTGGCGGTTTTGCCGAATAAGGTATCAGCCGGCATGGGATCGCTGGCCAGAATACCTTGACGTTGAGCGGCACGTGCGGCAGGCCCGATCACGCGGATCTCTTCGTCGCCGAAGAGTCCGTGCTCTCCCGCATGAGGGTTGAGCGCTGCGACCCCGATGCGGGGTTTTTTGACGCCGAAGAGGGTCGTCAAAGCAAGCTGCGCCAGCCGAATGCCCCTTTCGATCTTCGCTTGGGTCAAGACCGCGGGAAGCTCCTTAATAGCGACATGGGTCGTCACAAACATGATCTTCAGCCGGCCGCCGATGATCATCATGCCGGATTCCGGTGTGTGTGTCAGGTCCGCCAGGAGCTCGGTATGGCCGGGAAAATGGCAGCCCGCCATGTGGATGGCTTCTTTGTTGATGGGCGCAGTAACCATGCCGTCAATACATCCCGATTGAGCCAGATGCACCGCCTTTTCGATGAACGCGACGGAGGCCGCTCCGGTTTCAGCCGCCGCCACGCCAAGCTTGTAGGCGCCGAGCGGGTGCTCCAAAGGATCCAATAGAGCGATTTGTCCCGCACTCAGGCGGACGGGGTCATGGCCTTCGACGGCACGCACCTCGAGCTTCAGCTTCAACTGCTTCACGGTACGCTGCATCACCTCCTGCGATCCGATGACAAGGGGAATGCAGCTCCGGCGGAGCGCAGTTCCCGCGAGAGCCTTGGCAATGACCTCCGGTCCTATCCCGGCGGGATCGCCCATCGTAATCCCGAGCATGGGAACGCCGGTTGGCGATTGGGCTTTTTTCACGATTGCTTCCGGGTGAAGGACTGCTGAAGCCATTGATGCTGCCTGGAGGGCACTTCCCGCACCGGGAGACTCTTCTTCACCGTCGGTGGATCAATAGCCATACAGATAGAAGGCATATCCTATATAAAGTATCGCCCCGATGGTGAGCAACCACGGCCGCCACTGACCCGCCCAGACGGCTTGAAGCAACAAACTCCCTGTCGCCAGGACGGCCAAGACCATCGTCAGGAGCGCCGACGGCGCGAGCGTCCATTCGGTTCCAATCAACCCGACCGAGACCGGAACGGTGCCTTGGAATACCATTGCGCCCGTGACGTTGCCGACGGCCAGACGATCCTTTTTTTGATAGAGCCAGAGAAAGCTGTTGGACATCTCCGGCAATTCCGTTGCGAGCGGCGCAATGAGCAGCGCCAAAATGAGCGGAGAAATGGCGAGCAGCTGCGCCGTTGAATCCGCCGCCATGACGAACAAATGCGCGCCCACGGCCAGACCCGCCAGGCCGGCTCCCGCTTGCACTCCGATCAGGGCATAGGGCGGCCGGGCGCTGTGTCTGGCGAACAACAGCGGACTCACATCGCTCGGCTCACCGCCGACATCGTCGTCGCTAAATTTGATTTTCACGTAGTAGCTGTACAAACCCAGCAACCCTACGGCCGCGATGATCCGCAACGGCCTGGACGGCACGAAGGTGCAGGCCATCGCGACCGTATAGGCCAGGGTAAAACAGGACAGATCGACGGTGATGTCTTTGTAGTTGAGACGGAAGGAACGGCCCCGTTTCCCCAACTGCGCATAGACCAGGAGGAGCACCGCAAGCAGAGGGACGACCAAGGTACTGAGCATGAAAGGCGCGCCCAGAATTGCGCCCACGCCGACTTCTGCTTCTTCGCGGGTGGCCCCGAAAAAAATCGCGACGATTGGGATCGAGGTTTCCGGCAGAGTCGTCCCGATCGCGGCCAGAACACTGCCGACGGCGCCCTCTGAGAGATTCAACCGCTTCCCGAGCCATTCAATGGCGTTGGTAAACAGCGCACAGGCGCCAAGCGTAATGACGACGGATGCTCCGAACAACAGGACATACCCCAGCAGCGTCACAGACGATCCTTTGCTCCGCTCCGGGTCTTCGCATAGGCCAATGCCGCCTCTTCCAATACTGCCTTCACAGGACGGCCCGTGCGTTCGGCAATCCGTTTACAATCGATGAACTCGGGCGCGGCCTTGCTGCTCGCACGATCGACCGCCGCGATCTTGATGCGGACGGTGCCGCCGCGGATCTTGACCGACGTAAACCGTCGTGGAAGGATGTGCCGGGTGATTTCCTGCACACGCACTCCCAAAGCCGTCGTCTCTTCGAAGAGTACGTCCAGCAGGGAATCGACCGCGGCGGAGGAAGCAAGACAGGTCAGCACAATGGCAGGGCGCCCGCGCTTCATGATCACGGGGGTCAGCACCACATCCAGAGCGCCAGCCTGGAAGAGACGCTCCAAGATGTGTTCATAGGTTTGCGGGTTGACATCATCCAGGTTCGTTTCAATCTGAACCACGGTGTCGCGATCCCGTCCGCCCGGACCGGCATCTCGTGACAAGAAAACCCGAAGCACATTCGGCCACCCTTCGGGGTTGGCATCCCCTGCTCCGTAACCGACGGCGACCGGTCTCATCGGCGGCAGTGGTCCGAAGTCTTCCGTGAGAGTTCGTAACAAGGCGAGGCCTGTCGGCGTAGTCAATTCCCGCGCCGGCCCGGCACTGTATATCGGTACACCTTTCGCGAGTATTGCCACAGCAGGGCCTGGAGCGGGCAAGATGCCGTGTGCCGATTGCAGCGTGCCTGTTCCAACATTGACCGCAGAGGCCGTGACACGAGCGACGCCCAACAGGTCGCAACAGATGAGGCCTCCCACGATATCGACGAACGAATCGACCAGTCCGACTTCATGAAAATGCACGTGGTGTCTTGCGACGCGATGGGCCTTCGCCTCTGCGTCGGCCAACCGCTCGAATACCGCGCGGCTTTGCTGCTGGATTTTGGAAGAGAGCCGGCTGGCGGAAAGCGTCTTGAGGATACGCTGCAGCGGCCATGGACGGGGAAGACCGGAAGTGATGACGACGTCCACTTTCGTCGCAGGAATGGCCCCACGCTGAACTCGTCTTTTACGGAGTGTAAAGCCGGCCACGCCAAGTCGTTTGAGTCCCTTGACCAACTCGCCGAACGGTGCGCCCGCATCCACAAGCGCACCCAATGTCATGTCCCCGCTGATGCCCGAAAAACAGTCAAAGTGCAGATGTGCGCCCACGCCGTCCTTTCTCGGACAATCCGCTCATGTCACCTCTCGGCACCGGTGCGCTGGACGCGCTCCTCAGGCGGACATATCCCCCGTGCTCATACTGGTGTCGATGGATGCGCAGACCGCTCCCAGGTTCAACCGCCGAGACGTTGTTCATGTACTACTACGAGAAGTTGCGTCATCTTACCCAACGGTGCCTTGGGTCGGCAATGACGACTGTACGCATTGACAGCTCATAAGCACTGTGTTATCCCACTGCGACAAATCGATTTCTCCTGCCTCTTGGAAACCTGGGCCTAAAGATCTCCATGCTGGGAACCATATCGGCCACTCAGACGCCACCAACCTGCTTCCATCTCGTCCGTGCGCTCCTATGGTCGCTGGCCTGCTGCGTCTTCCTGCTGCATCCGGTCGCCGTTTCGGCGAAATCAAAGCCGACAAAGGCTCCCCGTCCGGAGCCAGAATTGAAGATCCTTGAATTGAAAATCAGCCCTAATCCCTATACGGTGTCAGCCGGGCCCCTGGAATTTTCAACGGTCGTCCAATTGCCCCGAGAACTGGATGGGGCGACCATTCTGGAAGTGTCCTCACTGGTCAGCTCTCCCTCCAAACGATCCATCCGCTTTCTCTCCCTGCGCAAGCCGCTCGAATTGCCGGCGATCACTCCTGTCAGCACCGAGCGAAGCACGATTCCCATCGTACTCACCTGGGATGGCCTGGATCACACGAAAGCGCCGGCGGAGGCAGGAACCTATCAATTCGAACTGCGGGCGAAGCTCCTTTCAAACGGCGAAAAGGGCCCGCGTACGCTCATGCTCTCCTGGCCGAAACGCGGCACGCTGGAAGTGAAGTAACTCGTAGCGAGGGACTGGAACATCAGCGCCCTGACCTTTCCTGTTTCATCCGTAACGCATTGATGCGGTGCGCGAGACAGCCGGCCCCGAACCCGTTATCGATATTCATGACCCCGACCCCTGCCGCGCAAGAATTCAGCATGGTCAACAGCGCGGCCAACCCGTTGAAGCTTGCTCCGTACCCGCGGCTCGTCGGCACTGCCACGACAGGGCAGTCCACCAGGCCTCCGACGACGCTCGGCAAGACACCGTCCATGCCGGCGACCACCACGATGACGTGGGCGTCGGTGAGCTGCTGGTGTCGGCCCAACAAGCGATGGATACCGGCGACGCCCACATCGTAAAGCGTCTCGACTCGGCTGCCCATGACTTCCGCCGTAATTCGGGCTTCCTCGGCGACCGGAACATCGGACGTTCCAGCCGTGATGACGAGGACACGGCCATGAAGCCGTCGCTGCTCATCACGCACGGCGACGATGCGGGCTGATTCGTGGTAGATCGCCCGCCGATCGATCCGTTTGATGATGGCCGCTATTTCTGGAGTCGCCCGCGTCGCGAGAAACGGCCGATGGTGTTTCAGCAGCGATCGCGCGATGCCCCGGATCTGCGCCGGCGTCTTACCTTCACATAAGATCACTTCAGGAAATCCCTGACGGATCGAACGATGATGATCCAACGAAGCGAAGCCGAGGTCTTCGAAGGGAAGCGATCGAAGCTGCTCAAGGGCAGCGGTAATGGAGGCCTTTCCGCTTTGCACCTCGCGGAGCAAGCGCTCAAGCCGTTCGCGGTTCATGGATGTCCCTTTTCCGGTTTGGCGACCCGCTCCATGAGATCGCTGACGGCTTTGCGACATGATTTTCCTTCAAAGAGCACGGCATTGACTTCACGAACAATCGGCATCTCAACACCGTGCCGCAGCGCCAACCCGGCAGCCGCCCGGCTCGTCCGCACCCCTTCGGCCACGGCCTGCATCCCCGCAAGAACGGCCTCCAGTTTATCGCCTCGGCCGAGGCACACGCCGACATGATGGTTTCGACTCAAGGTACCGGTACACGTCAACACGAGATCGCCGACGCCTGACAAGCCATAGAAGGTTCTCGGATCCGCTCCCATCGCCATGCCGAGACGAACCATTTCCGCCAATCCTCTGGTGATCATGGCGGCCCTCGTGTTGTGCCCCAGCCCCAAGCCATCGACGACCCCAGCCGCTAACGCCATGACATTTTTTAGCGCCCCTCCAAGCTGCACACCGATGACGTCGCTGTCTGCATAGATACGAAGCGTGGGCGTGATGAACGCGGCCTGGAACGATCCGACGAGCGCCGCATTGGTCCCCGCCAGACACAGGGCTGTGGGCTGCCCCTGGCTGACCTCCATGGCAAAGCTGGGCCCAGACAGGACCATCACACCGTCGTGCAGATCAGGGGGCAGTACCTCGGTCACGACTTGCGTCATGAGTTTGAAGGTATCTTCTTCGACACCTTTCGTCGCGCTGATGATCGGGAGGGGGCGAGAGAGCAACGGAGCCAGTTGTTGAAGAACCTGGCGAGCGACATGCGACGGGACCACAAAGAGCAGGCCGTCACACTGCTCCAAGGCTTCCGCCAGCGTGTTGGTCACCCGGAGTGATGCGGGAAGCGTCACTCCCGGCAAGAAGAGCTGATTTTCGTGCTTGGACGCAATCGATTCGAGCACGTCCCGTTCATATGCCCACAGGATCGTATGAAGACCCTTCTCGGCAAGATGTTTCGCCAGAGCGGTTCCCCACGCTCCGGCACCGATGACCGCGATACGCTGGATCGGCTGCATGGTCCTGGATGAAGCGCTCAAGGTGGATGGGCTGATGCCGGGTTAGTGGTCGTGTGTCTGGCGCGCGGATTATAGGAAGGCCGTCTTTCTCCTGTCAACGAACGGGCTGTCCACGGATTGTACGGCGCTGACTGCTTCCGACGACAGGACAAAGCAACGGTCGCCACGAAACGGCGTTTTATGCCGTCTTTCCAAGTTTTCTTGTGGCACATCGTTTGCTCAGCTACGGCTGGATTTCACAAACTTCTTCGTGCCTGCCCGTCCGACCGATAGGATGGGAGAGGCGATCCATACCAGAAGCGAGGACTCGACAATGTATACCATGCGAACGATCACTGCGCTCATCGGAGCAAGCCTGCTCGCCACGAGCGCACCGGCCGCTCTGTCGTTATCGACGGCCCAGGCCGAAACCTATGTGGCGGCGCAGTTCGGCGTGACCCTGCCATCCATCGGCAAAGGCCTTACGGATGTTGATCTGACGGGCAGCTTCATTCCCGGATCGACGACGTCTGACCAGGCTCTCAAATCCTCGATTATGTATGGAGGGAAGATCGGACACTATTTCAGAGCCGTCCCATGGTTCGGCCTCGAAGCAGAAATCTATCGCACGACTCCCCACATTAAACAACAGACTGTCGAGTTCCGCGGCCCGAATGGACCGGTCGGGTCCGCCGATCTTCCCGGCGTCCACATGAGCGTGCTCACAATCGCACCGCTGAATCTTAGCTTCCGTTATCACAAGACCAGACTCCAACCATACATTGCAGTGGGTCCTGGAATATTTGTCGCTCAGATTAAAGATCCCAATCTCACGTCGGATAATTCCCAATCGAGTACGAAACTCGGCCTCAATGCGCAGCTCGGCCTCCGCTATTACCTCACAAGGCATGTCACAGTGTTCGCGGAGGGAAAATACAACCACGTTCGATTCAATTTTCCGGAGACTCCTCCAGGCAGCAGTTTCAACCTGTTCGGCTTCAACGCCACATACAATATGGTCCACGTCGCGTTCGGCCTAAGCTACAACTTTTGATCCCTATCACCGATCTGCGCAGCGCTAGGTTGGAAAAGGGATGGGTTCCGTGTAGATTGCACGGACCCCAATGAAAGTCTGCCCGTCGTGCCAGCGTGAGCTGCCCGAGATCTACCGCTACTGCACCCATTGCGGCAGCCAGCTGAATGGTTCTCCTCGACCCATCCGCATTGCACCCGTCGCTCCAGAGAGCCTCAATCTTCACATCTTGTATGGCATGGTGACCCTTCTGGTCCTGGCTCTTCTCTTCCCGCCCTGGGAAACGCCTCCCGCCCAGCCTCCCCAATTCTTGGGGCTGCATTTTATCCTGGCGCCGCCAACACCCGATGCCGTCGTTAGCCGGCTCGTGATTACGATCGAGCTGGTGACGATCGCCATCGCGGGCTTGTATGGAGCGTTTCTGTTTCGCAGGGGGAAGTAAGAGGGAACGTCTCCCGGTCTGGCTGACGCTCAGTCCAGAGCCAACGTGAGACACTTCGCGGACCCTCCGGATTTCATGAATTCATCCAGAGGAACAGGGTGCGGCAGATACCCGCGGCTTTCCAGCCAGGTCATCGTCTCCAGACAGCCGTCCGGCAGCACGACATGCTTTCCCACGCAGACCGCATTGCAGGCAAACTTGAGCGCTTCGTGCTCAGGAACAGCGAGCCGCGACACAGTCGGGATGCGATCGGCAATTGCTGCCTGCGCATACCGGTCAAACGCCGTCGGGTAATAGAGGAGATCTCCCCCGCTCAAAGGACAAAAGCAGGTGTCGAGATGGTAGAACCGGCCGTCGATCAGCTCCAGCGGGAGGATCTCCTTAGCGAACAATTCGCTAAGAACGGGGAACGCGCGGATGTCAGAACGCTGCCTGTAGCCGCCGAACCAGCAATCAGGGAATCCCAGCAAGTCGCCAGCCCCTTCGAAAACCTTGTCCGGGTCCAGCGTGATGACGTCGTACCCATGTTGACGGAACCAGCTTTCGTAATGGCCCTCTTCCCGCTGCCGCTCCGGATACCGGAAACGGCTGGGAACGGCCTTGCGGCCCACGACTACGCCGGCATTCGCCGTAAAGACCAGATCCGGGAGCCCGGAAACCGGCTTCATCCGTTCCAGCACGGCGCCGACGTCCCGCTCGAGGACTTCCATCAGTCGATGCCACTGGCGGATGGCTCGCTCAGGGTCGACGAGATTTGAGCGGCGCATCCACGGATTGATCTCGTAGTCGATGCAGAAATAGTCCGGTGGACACACCAATAACCGGCTCATCCCTTCCACCCTGCGGCCGCCCGGGGCACGAAGCGTCCCGGCGCTTCGAGGGTGGACGGGTGAAGATGGGGCACGAAGCGTCCCGGCGCTTCGAGGGTGGGCGGGTGAAGACGGGGCACGAAGCGTCTCGGCGCTTCGAGGACTGGGCGGGTGGAAACGAACATCCTTTTTGAACAGCCTGCAATCACAGATCTGCTCCCAACTCACGAGCAAGATCGCGCAAGAATGACGCGGCATCCATGACAAGGCCTACCGCTTGAAAACTGCCGCGATCGGCCAGCTTCGTCGGCACAGCCGGGTTCACGTCGACGCATACCGTCGGGATGGTCGCCGGTAACAGATTGCCGGTGGCGACCGCGTGGAGCGTAGAGGCCACCAGCAATGCGAGGCCCACGCCGGGAATCGCTGCGCGCATCGCGGCCTGCGCCCCAACCGAATCGGTGATGACACCCGGAAGCGGCCCATCGTCGCGAATCGTACCGGCTATCACCGTATGAACTCGCTGTCTCACGCAAGAGGCCATGATGCCTTGTTTGATCACGCCGGTCTCGACGGCTTTGGCGATGCTGCCGATGCCGCGAATGCGGTTGATGGTGCGCAAATGGTGCTCGTGTCCATGCGGCACTACCCTGCCGGCCGAAAGTCCATAGCCTAAGGACGTGCCGTACAAATCGGCCTCCATGTCGTGCGCCGGGAGCGCATTTCCACAGAACAGGACATGGACAAATCCTTGATCAATGAGCCAGGTGAGCGCATCGCGCCCTCCGGCATGGATGATCGCGGGCCCTCCGGCCACCAGGACCTTGAATCCGGACTTCCCGGCCCGGTGCCCGTCACGCAAGACCTCCATCCGTTTGGCAACGTCAGCGATAATATGCCCATGGGGCCGTTCGGCGGACACCTGTGACTCCATGAAACTGAATACGTCACGTTCTTGAGGCCGTTGCAACGGAACCACACGGATCCCTGTCCGACCAGTCACTACCTCATCACCGACTTTGACGCCGGCCATTGGCACGGCACAGGGCCTTGTCTTGTCCTTATTCACCACGATGCCCAAATCCATTTCGATGGCTTCTACGTCGGTCCACTGACCCGAGAGCCGAACCTGTGTGGGCAAATGGGTCGTGGCATAGAAATCCTCCGGAAACACACCGTCAGCAGGGGCGGTCTTAAGTTTGCAATCGACTTCCCCCTCCACGGATGCCCCATGAGGTTGGATGGCCCTCAGGATGTCCGTGAGCAGCTTTACCGAACCTGCATGAACCACGATGCGAGCACGGGAGGATTCGTTGCGGGTTTTGCCGATCGAGACCTGCTCAAGGTCGAAAGTGCCGCCCATCATCAGGATCGTATCCAGCACCTTGGCAAGAATGAGGGAGTCGATGATATGCCCGCTCAGCACCACGGTCTCTTGGGTGGCCGCACTCATTAGAAGGATCTCCTCACATAGATTCTACCATGCAGCGACTGGCGGCCCGATCTACTGCCGGGAGCAAACAAACCAGGCCAGTTAACCCAGTTCGGGCGTTTTCATGAGTTCACGAAGTACACTTGTGGCGTAGGCGCCCGGAGGAAGGGCGAAGGACAGGGTGAGAATGGACCCATCGAGCATCCAATGTAGGTCCCCCAACGGCACACGCAACGACCGTCGTTCGCCGCGGAATCCACAGACTTTGGCTGCTTCGGTGAGGACCTGAGGGGTTGATCCTTGTTCGGTCATGACGGCCTGCTCGATCTCACCCGCCTTGCCGGTCGCCCAGGACACCCGAGACCCGAACAACACACCGGTGGGACTGATCTCAAACCGGTCGGCTCGCGGCTGTTCTTGTTGAGCGTCTTCCACGAGAAAGCAGGCGCCGTTATCCATTTTGATGGCCCAATCACCGGCCCACACGCAATCGAGGCTCTCCAGCCGGCGACCGAGGATCTGATTGAAGAGATGGGATTGGAAGGAATTGAGATACCACATCCGCTTGGAGCGGCTCATCTGAGCGCGCCTAGATGAATCGGTGAGTAGGGCGGCGCCGACATGGTAGTTTTCTCCGCTCTTCCCTTGACGCTGAGGCCCGAAGAAATTCGGAACGCCGCGGCGCGACAGGACATCGAGGACCGCAGGCACGGCTTCGTTCGCATGGGCGGCCACGTCCCGAATGATCAGTCGAAATCGGTTCCCGGCGTGATGGCCTGGACGCAAGCGATTCCGGTGCCGTCCGAGCACCTCGACGGCCAGGATTTGGTCACTGAGTTTCAGACACGCCAGACGATCGGGTGTGACCGCGTGGAGTGAGAGCATCTGCGTGGTGACAGCTCTCGCATCCTTGAGGCCGGCCGTACCGATTCCCTGGGTCTTGACGCCGACAGTTGAGGAGATTCGCCGAACCAGATCCGGGGTTGAGAGCAACCGCTTGGTCACCTTGATATAGAGGTGTTCGCCCTCTCCACATGGGAGATAGAGGGGACGTTCATCGACCTGGAAGTCCTCAGGCTCCGTACGGAGGCGTCCGCCGATTCCCGGCACTGTAGCAGTCAGATACGGCTGCGGCATGTGTGACCGGACCTCCTCCGCTTCCATGGTATACTCGGGGTAATGCTGGCTAAGTGGAACATCGTCGCCGCTCTTCCTCTTGTGTGGTGTGCGTTCTCGTCCGAAGCGCGAGGTGCGCTCGTCGGCGACAACGGCGTCTTCCCTACGTTCACGCGCCATATCGCACAACAAGTGAGTATCGACAAGCAAGCCTTTGTCGAGGCGAGCACCTGTCTCTCATGGTTCTATAAAGGAGAGAAAAAGCCGCCTCCGGCGGCCGCCCAGGGAATCAATTGGCGCCTCACTGTCGCGTTGCAGCCCGAACGCGACTGTCCCCGTCATTATCCCGGCGGGATGGAGCCGGCACGAGAGGATTTTGCAAGAAAGCAAGCCTTGTTGTCCGTAAGCCTGACGGTTTACGAATTCGCGTTAGTCGCCGACCATAACGATGATCAGCAGTACAATGCCGAAGAACTTCAAGACATCTTCCATTCCCTGTCCCTCGCGTATGATGCGGCCGCGCCGCCAGGCGCAGCCGGCGCCACATTGACCGCCCGCTTCGACCAATGGTACCGGACCAGAAATCTCGACGAAGTCATGAAGGGCATGAGCACGCTCTATGAACAGGGGTACCGAGTCACCCAGCATGACCGGGCTGAGCTTGACCGGGTCATGAAATGATCAGACGAATCGCCTCCTGGCCCGATCGAGTCCGTACCTTTATTGGACATAGCCTCAGTGAACCGTTCTATCGCTTTTTTCGGCTCTTTCCCGCGTTGGGAAATCGGCCTCGACCGGCACGAGATCACGCACCTCACCCATGTGTGCCGCCCTGCTTGCCGGCCGCCGGGCCGTGCACCTGAGCGACCTGCACGTGGATCGGCACCAACCGCGCCATGACGTGGTGACCCTGACCGTCCAGGAGCTTCGACCGGATTGGATTTTCATCACCGGAGACCTCCTGAACGTACCAGAAGGTCTGCCGCCCCTCTTTCGTTTTCTCTCTCAATTGCGGGAGATCGCTCCGGTCTTTATCACGTTGGGCAATCATGACCATTACAGCGGCGTACCGCTGTCTCAATATGCCGAGCTGGCCGACCGCCACAAAATCACGTTGCTGATCAACCAGAGCACGTTCATCCCCACGGGATCGGGCGAACTGGCTGTTGTCGGAGTCGATGACCCCTCGCTTCATCGTGCGGATTTGCGATGCATTCCCCCGGGGGCCAACCGCCGCTTCACTCTACTGCTCGCCCACGCCCCCAATATTCTCGACATGATGGACGACGACCATGCCGTCGACCTGATTTTGTGCGGGCACAGTCACGGAGGTCAGTGGCGGATTCCCGGCGTGCCGACCTTCTGGCTTCCGCCCGGCTGTCGCGGTCGCATCGCGGGACGACATGAGAGCGCTCGCCATCGACTATATGTCAATCGCGGACTGGGCTGGTCCTTCCTCCCCTTTCGTTGGAACTGTCGTCCGGAAATCGCCGTCATCAATTGGGTCGAGAAGCAGGAAGTGGCGGCTGCCTAATCTGTTGCCCTCTTATCAGACCAGACACACGCTGAAAAAAAGAGAGGGTTGATAGTCGTCCCCTGCGACTTCAATGGTCCATCCAAGCTTGCTTGTTTTCCTCTTTTGGGCAAGGGCTGGGTGATCTCCTACTGCGCGCCTGGACGAGCACCGCCACTCTGACAAATACGATTGGTCTGGTGCGCGCGTTCGGCGAGCACAGGAGATCACTAGCCCTTGCCCTCTCTTAACTTTCACGCGCCCATCCGTGCCAATGCTTCCTTGGCGCGACTCCTGACTGTCTGGTCCCAATCGTCCTTCATGACCGCCGTCAGGCGCTCAATCGTCTCGGTGGCGCGCAGGCGTCCGAGCGCCAAAGCCGCACAGGAACGCACATAGGCATGATCATCCTCCAAGGCCTTGACCAGCAAGGGGACGACGCTTAGATCCTGCAACACGCCGATATGACTGGCGGCCATTCCGCGTATGCGATGCTGTTTATCGCCCACCGCCTGTTGCAACGTTGTGGCGAACAACTCTTTGAGGGCCGGAACGACCGATTCCAATCCCTCTACGTGATATTCGTTGGCCTCGATCAGGACGAAGGCGGTTTCCAGCTTTTTGTCCTGAACCGTTTCCCGGGCGAACCGCGCCAGGAGGGCAGACCGGCGCCGCAGCCGATGCTTACGCCGGTTGACGGCCCGTACAATCACCCACACCAAGAGCAGGCCCACTACCGCAAGCAAGGCGATCGGAACCGCTTGATCGATAATATAGTCCTGGGTCTCAAGAGACAGCCGCTTCCACACCCATACCGCCGTGATGACGGTTCCAAGAAGGATCGCGATCGCGGTCAGATTCGCCTGGCCCGTAGGACGTCTCAGCATACGCAGCGGCATCATAGGGAGCGCTCCCCTTTTGCGTCAAACCGCGGGCCTCCTTGACCGGTAGTTCTAATTCGGACTACTCTGCCATGGCGGGATGGATCTGCCCCACCTCAAAGACGACCCCTATCTCAAAGTGCTCCGCCCGTTGGTGGAAGCGTACCTGGCTTTCTCTCGCATAGATAGCCGGCATATCCGATCGCTTCGCCTGACACCCTCGCAATTCGACGTGATCGTCACGCTTGGCGACACGACGGGCTTGACCTGTTCTCAACTATCTTCCCAGACGCTCGTGACGAAGGGCACCTTGACTGGCGTGTTGGACCGGCTGGCAAAGAAAGGGTTGATTAGACGGGAGTCCGTGACAAGCGACAAGCGGCGCACCAAGATCAAGCTGACGGAAAAAGGCGGCGCACTGTTTCGAAAAGTCTTTGCCGCCCATGTTGCGTTTATCCGACCGTTCTTCGAGCGGGCGCTGTCCCAGCAAGAGGTCGAGACGGCCAGCAGGTTGCTGCTCAGGATACGTGACAGTTTCCAAAAGGGTGGATAGGGTTGAGCATGCGTCTCACCATTCTGGGTTCAGGCACAAATGTCCATCGCACCAGGGCAGCAGCCGGGTACCTGGTTCAGACTGATCAGACTCTCTTGCTGGATTTCGGCCCTCGCACGCTGATGAATCTTATTAAGACCGGTGTCGACCGTCATCAGATCACTCACATTTTCTTTTCGCATTACCATGCCGATCACTTCTCGGATTTCATTACGTACCTATTCGACGAGATCATCTACGCCAAATTTGAAGGCGGCAGCAGGCCGCCCTTGACCGTCATGGGCCCACGCGGAACCACCCGTCTCTTCCAGACCATGTTCGGAATGTTGCCGGGGTTTGATCAAGCACCGTTCCCGCTCAGGTATCGCGACCTGGGCGATCGGGCGGTGCGATTGGGGTCCACAAAGATCATCCCTTACACTGTGCTGCATACCCCCGATCTACATTGTCTTGGCTACCGGATCGAATACCGGGGCCATGCGCTTGCCTACTCGGGAGATTCGCAATATTGCGCATCGCTCGTACGGCTCTGCGGCGACGTGGACCTCGCTGTGCTGGATTGTTCGTTTCCGGCGAATCGGCCGAATCCGGTCCATTTGCACGCCGGCCAATGCGGACAGGTAGCCCATGAGGCCGGCGCCGGCAAGCTGGTGCTCTCGCACTTTTATCCAATGGCCGAGCGTTACGACGTGACGGCGCAGGCGGGAGAGGCGTTCGAAGGACCGATTACGATGGGACGTGACCTTCTGACTCTCAAGCTCTGATCGTTAAAGGGAACACCCTCGTCGCAGGATGGGGCAACATCGTCGCTGGCGAGGCCACAGCGAGCGAGAAGACGAGTCGCCGCAGGTCGTTCAGTACGGTGAGTCTTTCAGCGCGAGAACAACGCCAGAGGGGATTTTCAACCTTCTGCTACAGGCCGCCTTCCTTGATCTCACAGCCGAGGATTTCCATGAACTTGGTCAGACGGGTCTGTCTGATCGGATCATCCAGCTTGGCGTAGATTGCCAATAGATTTTTGATCATGCGTGAGAGAATCGCGCGCACAGGGCTGTGTTGAAGGTAGCGTTCATCGAACCCGTAGCCGGCCTCCGTCAGAAAACGTTGACAATTCTTTTCTGTCAACAGGGCTCCACCATTGAAGCAGTCGACGAAGATCTTGTACCGGTCGGATTCGTACTTGACCAAGAAGTGACCAGGCATGCCGATGCCGTGAACCGGCAGCCGCAAGCGCCTGCCGATAAGCAGGTAGACGATGGACAGACTGATCGGAATTCCGGTGCGACGGTCGATCACGCGGTTAAGATACGTGTTTTCGACCTCATAGTAGTTTTTGGTGTTGCCTTTGAAGCCTTGTTCCGTGAACAAGTACCGGTTCAGGGTCTTGACCGTTTCCTCGCCTGACGCGCGCGGCCCGATGCGGTCACGAACCTCCTGCGCCATCTCATCGAGCTGTCGGCCATAAGCCGTCACATCCAACCCTGGGTAAGCATATCGTGCGATCAAAAATGACCCATGTTCCAAATCCATCCGGTCGTCGGGCAGCGCCGCTTGCGTGAGCAGTTCGTCTTCGAGCTTCCCTCCCCGGATTTCTTCGAGCACGGACGCAATCCGCTCCGCCATTTCAGGCTGTTCGATTTCTGCTTCCTGCAGGAGGGGAACGGCTGAAGGACCGATGTCGATTAACCGGCCGCTGATCGTTTGGACGATTTTCTCGTCCTCATCGGCGAGGAGCCGGATAAGGGCGCGGATCTGACTTTCTGGAATGACCATCATTCCCACCCTTCTTACCAGCCCTTCCGTTTGACGGTCAACATGCCTACCGACTGCGCCCCACGCCCTCATCCCATGGCCCGGCGAAACGCTTTGGCACCGCCATACAGGCACAGCGCATCGAACAGAATTATCACGACTACGACCATCCCTACATGCGGGAGCGCCTCGCTCCAGTTGGACAGGATCAACGGCCGAACGGCGTCGATGGCCCAAGTCATCGGATTGAACTTTGCCAAGAAGCTCATCCAGGCCGGCATCGCTGTTAATGGAACCAACGCTGAACTCAAGAATATCATCGGCAAGGAAAGAAAGCCCAGCACGGAGAAGAAATCGCCATGGCTCTTCACGGAAAACGCCATCGCCATGGAAATCGCCGTGAGGCCCACGCCGAACATCATGCCGATCAAGAGGATGGTGGCGATGCCCAGCAACCCGGTCGCCGGCTGCACGCCGAAGAGAAACGCGACCGCAAGAATGACCAGCACTTGCAGCGACGTGATCGTCATGACAAAAATGAAGCGGCTCAGAATGACCGACGACCGGTGGATCGGCGTGGACATGAGCCGTTCCAGAAATCCGTTTTCTTTGTCGAACAGCAGATCCACTCCGCCCGCAAGGCCATTGTTCAGCACGGTCATGACGACCACCCCGGCCGCCAAAAAGCTAATATAGTTGGGCGCCTGTGTGACCTGGGAATCGGCGGCACGCTGGAACAGGTTCCCGAAGAAGATCAGCCAGAACAGCATTGGCTGAACGAGGGTGAAGAGCATACTGAATTTTTCACGGCTGAGCCGGCGCACCCAACGCATGGTCAACGCACTGATCTCTTGCCAGTATTCACGCATGACGCGGTTCCCAGAGTTGTTCATTCGACATCATTGACCGCCGCATCTTCAATGCGTCGTCCGGTGTGAGCAATAAACACATCATCCAGTCTGGGCCGGTTATATTGGACAAACTCGACAGTGCAGCCCAACCGGTTGGCCACTTCCAGAATGGTAGGGAGCGCCTTCTCGGGCGACTCAACCCGGATGTCCAGTCCCTTCGACGTTGCCCTCACTGCCTTGATAGCGGGCTGGCCTCTCAAGGCCGATTCGAGGGGCAAGATCCTGTCCGCCTCCTTCAGCGTCAAGGAAACGATGTCGCCACCGAGCCCGACCTTCAATTCAACCGGTGAGCCGATGACCTTGATGGCCCCGCCGTCTATAATCGCCAATCGATCACAGAGCTGGTCGGCTTCGTCGAGATAATTGGTCGTCATGACCACGGTCAACCCTCGGGCTTTCAACATGCGGACGTAGTCCCAAATCCGCAGCCGGCTCTGAACATCCAACCCCAACGTCGGTTCGTCCAAGAACAGGACTTTTGGATCGGGCAGCAGCCCGCAGGCAATGTCGAGCTTGCGTTTCATTCCTCCGGAGTAGGTCTTGGCCGGACGGTCGGCATGCGCTCCCAGTTCCACCAGCTTGAGCAATTCGGCGATCCGCTTGTGCGCTTCATCCTTGGGCAGATGGTACAAGGCGGCCAGCAACTCGAGATGTTCTCTGCCGGTCAGAAACCGGTCGATGGCCCGCTCTTGCGGCACGTAACCGATCAGTCGCCGGACATGATCCGCGTCACGTACGCAGTCGAAGCCAAAAATCGTCGCACGTCCGGAAGAAGGCGTGAGCAATGTGATCAGCGTACGCAGGATCGTGCTTTTGCCCGCGCCGTTGGGACCCAGCAGGCCGAAGATTTCGCCGACATGGACCTGGAAAGAAATGTCCGTGACGGCTTGGTGACCGTCGTAGGACTTGGAAAGATGAGAGACGTCGATCGCGATCGCCCGGTCCATCACCCCCAGCCCTTCGCCCCATGATGATCGTGCATCAGGAATTGGATCAAATCGCTGAGGCGGCGAGCCTGTTGATGGAGAGTGAGGGCTTCCAACAGGAATTGCTTCTCCAGCGGCGTGCAATCGAGGTACGTGGATAAGGTATTCACAAGAATGTCGTCACTGACATCTTCCCGGAACCATCCCTGCCAGGTCGGCGCATCCTGACGGGACCGCAGATATTCCTCCAGCGCCGTGACAAGTCGCTGCCGTACGGCAGGATCCAGTGAAGCCTCCGCCCCTCTCGGCTTCAGCGTAATCGAGGCTTGACGGTAGGGCTTCTCATACGACTCTTCGGTGATCTCAAACCGCTCAAGTCCCTGGAGCAGGATGTTGGACCGGCCGTCCGCCAGCGGCTGCACACTGACCAGCCGCCCGACACATCCGGTCGAGAACACCGGCGGATTGCCGTAGTATTCGGACTCCCAGCCTTCTTTGAGCAACGCGACCCCGATACATTGCCCACCCATCACGGCGTCATCCACCATCTGGCGGTACCGCGGCTCGAAGATATGCAGGGGCAGATACGTTTTCGGGAACAACACAACGTTCGGAAGCGCAAAGACCGGAATCTGCTGTGGGAATGGGAAATGGCGAGCTCTTTTCGGACGGCTCGGGTTCGTGATGATCATGCTCGCGATCGGTTTGCATGCGGTCACGATAGCCGATGGCTGACAAAATTGTCAACGGCGAGATCGCAAGATGCACGAGCCGGAGAAGCGACGAAATCCCTTGTCCCTACAGGCGATTTGTGACTTCAGGCGGCCGCATGTTATAAGCGCGAGCATCGTGACCACGACCGTCATGACTTCAACACCGCGACTGATGTTCCTGCTCTGTTGGCTCGCACTCGTCCTTCCTTCGATCGCTGCCGACACCACCTCGTTCATGCCAGCACGGGAAGGTTATCGATACACATTCCCACGCGACCACGGTTCACACGATCACTTCCGCACCGAATGGTGGTACTACACCGGCAACCTCGTGACCAACGACGGCCGCCCATTCGGCTATCAACTGACCTTTTTCCGTCGCAGCATCCCGCAGGAACAGGTCAAAACCTTGCCCTCAAAATGGTCCATCACCCAACTCTACCTCGCTCACTTTGCCGTCAGCGACTTGAAGAACAGACGGTTTCATGTCTTTGAAAAGCTCAGTCGTGCCGGCGTTGGCAAAGCTGGGGCGGAGGCGGAACGTCTGCACGTGTGGATCGACCGATGGAGCGCCCAATCGCCCCATGCTGACGTGGCGTCACAGACCCTACAGGCGTCAGACGGAGATCTTGAGATGGAGTTGACGGTCGTCCCCGAAAAGCCGCCTGTCATTCACGGCAAAGGGGGCATCAGTCGAAAGGGCGCAGAATCAGGACAAGCGTCTCATTATTACTCGTTCACGAGGCTGGCGACCTCAGGAAGAATCACGCTGGCCAATGAATCGTTCGACGTGACGGGAACCAGTTGGATGGATCACGAGTTCGGATCTGCCGATCTCGGCAAAGACCTCGTCGGATGGGACTGGTTCGGCATCCAGCTTGCCGATCGGACTGAATTGATGCTCTATCGCATGCGCCGGACCGACGGATCACCCGATCCCGTTTCGAGCGGGACATTTATCGAACGCGATGGCCGGGCTCAGCATCTTTCAATTGGGGAGTTCACGCTGGAGCCGATCACCACCTGGACCAGTCCTGCCAGCAAGGCCCGCTATCCCTTGACCTGGCGGCTGTCCGTTCCATCGAAGGGTCTTTCGCTTGAACTTGTTCCTCGCATGACGGAGCAAGAACTCACTACCAATCGCAGCACACAGGTCACGTACTGGGAGGGCGCCATTGATGCGTCAGGCACGTTGGGAGGAAAGCCGATCGCGGGCCGCGGCTACATGGAATTGACCGGTTATGCGGCACATTCACTAAGAAGTTGTGAGGAGACCGTGCCGCCCTCCTTGCGGCCTTCGCAACCAGCAGCCATTTCATCCGCCTCCCTCCTTGACTCCACTCCATCCCTATGATTAGGTCGCCAACGCGAGGCGGAACCACACATGATCCAGTTCGCTCAATTTGCCTTCCTCGTCCTTGCCCTTCTCATCGTCGGCTGTCAAAAAGACAGCGAAGCGATCGTCTCAATCGCTCTGCATCCGACCAATGCCAATATCCTCTATGTCGCGACCAACGACGCGGTATACAAATCGCGCGACGGAGCCCAGAGCTGGGAGAAATTTCCCAGCTTCACCGCCAGACGCGTGACGACGGTAGCAATCGATCCGCAGCTGCCTGCCACGGTGTACGCAGGCACGATGGGAGATGCGGTCTACAAAAGCCCTGACGGAGGACAGCATTGGCTGCCGCATAATGTAGGGCTCAAGGAGCACGTGTCCTTTGTCAATCAATTCGTCTTTCATCCGGCGCTGAGCGAACGGATTTATGCCGCGACCACCGTAGGGGCCTTCTACACCAAAGATGCCGGCCGTGAATGGGAAGAGCGGATGAATGGCATGAAGGAAGTCCACATCGTCACGTCAGTCGCCATTGATCCGAAAAATCCCTCGGTACTGTACGGTGGCACGACTGGAGGAATATACCGCTCAGAGGACGGGGCGATGACCTGGAGGAAAATCAACAACGGTCTCATTCCCGATAGTGAACTGATGGCCTCCATGGCTTTGGGCGTCAACGCCATTGAAATTGACCGGACGAATCCTGATGTGGTGTATGCCGGCACAACCAAGGGCCTCTTCCGGACGGCGAACAGGGGAGAAGAGTGGCAGCGAATCGGGCAATCGATTACAGAATCATTCGTGAGCAGTATCGTGATCCACCCTTCCGATTCTGCGATCCTGTATGTCGGAGGACCGGCAGGCGTCTGGAAGAGCGCCGACAGCGGTCATACGTGGCAGGCCATCAACGAGGGACTCGCGTCGTTAAATATCAGAGCGCTGGCGATGGAACCGAACAACGTCCTTACCCTCTATGCCGGGACGAATGGAAGCGGCCTGTACCGGTCGGTGGACGCCGGGGCAAGATGGACAGCCGTTCCTCTCCGAGCCGCCACACCGCGAAGAGTGCCTGCGATGTGATCTGGTCATCCCCTCCTGGCTACACACATCCACTACCGTACGCCCATTGTCATGGGGAATCGTCTTCCCGTATCATCGATCGTGCGATGAGTTACTCAGCTTCATCCCAGCCTGATATCACTCAGACGCTCCGTGAGGAATTCCGGTCTCATTTGGAGACGTTTTACGCGCAACTCAAATTGGCTCCGCCCTACGAAAGCGTCGAGAAAGCGATCCGCGTGCTGACGACAGCTCTGCATGGCCTGCCGAAAGCGCAGCAGGCCCGCATTGCCGCAGATGCTGCCTTGAAATGGGACCAATTCCGCCACGCGTTCGAAACGTCGGGGCTCAGCAAAAAACATCGCGGGATCATTACCGGCCTGGCCAAAAACCGGACTCTGGTGCCTCTACTGCCGGAGTACGATCACTTCCTGAATCTCTTTAAGTCCTGATACCGGTCCTTTTGCGGTCATCCGCCGGCGCCAGCCCCTCAGCGCGTGGCTGTCGTTGCATTCACGACCGCTTTCAGTTCCTCGTACACTTTCGCCAGCCGGCTGTTTTCCAGCCGGTAGGAAAACATGACGGTGACCAGACCAAAGGCCAGTACGAGCAAGCCGATACCGAGAATGCCGAGGCCCATCAGTACACCGCTCAGTGAATCGAAACCGCCTTGTGCCGGTAGGCGATGATGAAACCGGTCGTCCCCGCGGCGACCAACAGAAACCAGACCAGGGTCATGATGGCGGAAGACCAGGGAATTCGCTTGATGCAAACGGCATGGACTGCCTCGTCGTCCGACTGCAAGTGAATCAGACCCTTGAGGGGCCAAGCGGTCCGAAAACCCATCGAGAACAAGTGATATTGCGGGCGCAGTGCGATCTGTTGAAGATCCGGAAAGTACCGGGCAATGCCATGGGGCAGCGTCAGCGCGCCATTGACATCGACTTGCGCCTGAAGACGCGCGAGACTGTTCACGGAGAATCGGTCGGAACTGCGTGCAATACCGCAGCCATACCGTCCGGCATCCGGTGTCAGGCGGACGAAGTAGAACCAATCTCCGAGAATCAATCCGATGATAAGCACGCAGGCGAAGAGTCCAGCCAGCCACATGATCGTACCCTATGCCTAGCGGAAGCCCCGAATCAAGCTGGATACCCTCGTGCATCGCGTGCGCCGCCCCCCTAGCATTTGCCTAGGTCCAAATCAATTGTATTGACTCGATATCGGGACTTGGTTATTGTAGCGACTGTGCCAGGTTAGGCGGGTTCCTCGCTCCATTCAGGCGCTCCGCCGGTACGGATTCTCCCCATTGGAATTGATCTTCGGTTCATCCCTGCTGTTGGGCAGAAGCAGGAGTCTCACGTGCGGTGGAGGTCACATGGATTTGCATAAGGTCGAGCGCGTCTACACGTCCTACGCCGGTGTCTACGACAAAATTTTTGGCAAAGTCTTTCATGAAGGGCGTGAGTCGGCCATCCGGAACCTGAACGTCCAACCCCATGAACGCATCCTCGAAGTCGGCGTCGGCACGGGCATCGCCCTCCCCATGTATCCGCGTCATTGCGAGATCGTCGCAATCGATTTTTCTGAAGGGATGTTGGAGATCGCGAAAAAGCGTACGGCAGAGCATCAGATGGACCATGTCACACTGCACCGCATGGACGCCGGCGCGATGGAATTCGAAGACAGCACATTTGATACGGTCGTCGCGGCGTACGTGGTGACAGCGGTGCCCGACTACCGCAAGGTGGTCAGCGAGATGATCCGGGTCTGCCGACCTGGCGGCCGCATTATCATGCTCAACCATTTCAGCAACGAGAATAAGATGGTCGCAGCGGTGGAAAAGGTACTGTCACCACTGACCAAGCATTTGGGCTGGCGAACGGACCTGTCGTTGGACAACGTGCTGGAAGGAACCGAGTTGCAGGTGGCCCGAAAGCAGAACGTGAATCCGTTACGATTTTGGGCTCTGGTCGAATGCGTGAACTGTAAAGACAGCCACGGCGTCGCGCACAAGAAAGCCGCCAGCTACGCGAACGGCACGACCGTCTACACTCCGACTCCCACCACCCTCACTGCCGGAGCCACGAACGAAGAAGCCCTTGCTTAGTCTGAGAGAACCCTCTCTTGGTTCCAATCCGCCGGCTGCGCCGGCAACGACATTCTAATTATTCTTCGAGCTGGCCAGCTCTCCTCCACCGCAACTGCTCCAGCGACTTCCAATTCAGCCATTCTCCACCCGGGATGATGGTGTTGCCGATGAGGCACTGACCCGAAAATCGTCTCACGATGAGATCGGAGAGGCAGGACAGGACCCGGTTTGCGGCTGATGCATGCGAGCCGTCCACGTGCAACAGGATTCCGAAGCCGGACCCATCGATCGGTCCATAGAGCATGACATGTACGGCGGCTTCATCGATCGTGTCCGCTCCTTGAGCCGGGAGCAACGTGCCTTCCCATTGAATGACCGACCTACCTTCATTCGCCGTTTTGGCTTTCTTCCATGTGCATGGCAAACCCGCGCCGTCCAACTCTTCGAGCAGCCACTCCACAGTTGGCCATTCGGCGGTCGGGCTTTGAAATGTCCAGCGGGCAACCGGCTGACGCGAGCGGTCGTCGGACGACGGCATCGTCACTTCTTCCAACTGCGCCTCGTCGCAGACGACATAGAGCTCGCCCTGTGGATCGAACCAGAATCGCAGCTTGCCGGCCGTAGAGTCGGCATGGATCACACCTAAACTGGAACATTCGGCGCCTTCTTGTTCAAAAACCGAGAAATCCGTCACCCCTCTCATCGTCAGTTTTGCCACGCGCTCCATTTGACGAAGATGGTACCGTACGACGACCGTCACGACGGTATCAGCTAGGACCTCGCGGCCGGACCCTTCATCGAAGAGCCGACGCTTGGCCATCTGCACGTCCGTGACATATCCGCCGCGGAAGCCACCCGTGTGGCCCAACAACCAACGGAGATCCTCGACGTCCTTGATCGGCATCTGCATGATCACGATTGTAACGCAGGATGGCGCTGGAGGCTAGAACGATCGCGGTCGTGGCACCCACCAGTGGATTAAGAGAACGCCGTGGAGGGAGCGGGCCTGTTACTGACAGCCCACCCGTTCGCCCTTGAGAATCTTGCCCGTAAGATCGGTGAAAAAATGGATCTGGCAGTTGACATTGCCGCCGTAAAGGGGAAGCAAATCGAATGCGTCGGCTTGACCCGGCATGCGATCGATCGCAAAATCCCAGATCATCTCGATGGTACCGTCTTCTCTTTGATGCGGATGTAGATTAGGCGGACCGAGTTCGACGTAGAGGTCGGAAACCTGCCCCCCCACCCAACGCTTGATGACTTCATCCCAACTCTGATAGGGCCGGCACATCGCGCTTCGCCGCGTCTTTGCTTTCTGCGACGCAGCCGGTAAGAGCAGCGCTTATAATGCAGATGGCACACCAGCTCGGCGTCAGCACAATTCGAGGCCGCAGGGCTCACCTTTCAGATCGTGCATTAAGAAGCATGGACACTGGGCGCAGCATAATTGGCCGCGGATGGGTGTCAATTCGGAGGACTCTTGTTGGCTCAGGTCCAAGAGGGTTCGTTCACACTGGTTAACCGTGATACAAGGCTCGTACAGACGCTCTTTCAGGAACCGCAGTTTGCCTCCCACGGATCCATCTCTCTTACATTGATTACCGGCTTATTCCTGAAGTAGCCTAGAGGGCTCGGTTCGAAGCACGCTTGCTTGACGGAAAGGAGATCTCTCGATCATGGCCGGTTTTCCCATCGAAGTCGCGACGCGCATTAAGACGTTGCCCCCCTATTTGTTCGCTGCCATTGACAAAATGAAGCAGGCGGCGATTGCCCGTGGAGTCGATATCATCAACCTGGGCATCGGTGACCCGGACTTGCCGACCCCCGAGCCGATTGTCGACAGCCTCGCACAAGCCGCCAAGAATCCCAAGCACCATCAGTACCCGTCATATGAGGGCATGCTGTCATTCCGCCAGGCGGTGGCCGAGTGGTATCAGCGCCGGTTTGTGTGAAGTTGGATCCGGCTGACGAGGTGCTGACACTGATCGGTTCGAAGGAAGGCATCGGACACATCCATTTGGCCTTTGTGAACCCGGGCGACGTGGTGCTCGTCCCCAGTCCAGGCTATCCCGTCTATCCAGTCGGCACCGGTTTCAGCGGCGGCGTCTCGCATATCATGCCGCTCACGAAGGCCAACGGATTCCTGCCGGACCTGCAGGCGATCCCCAGGGACGTGGCAAAAAAGGCCAAGCTCATGTGGCTCAATTCACCGAACAATCCCACGTCGGTGGTCATGACCAAGGAGTATTTCAAGCGCGTCGTTGAATTTGCGCATCAGCACCAGATTATCGTATGCCACGATGCGGCGTATTCCGAAATTTTCTATGACGGCAAGCGGCCGGCAAGTTTTATGGAAGCCGACGGTGCCAAGGACGTCGGAGTGGAATTCCATTCTCTTTCAAAGACGTACAACATGACCGGATGGCGACTAGGATTCGTCGTAGGTCACAAGGACGTGCTGGCCGGACTTGGCAAAGTGAAAAGCAACCTCGACTCAGGCGTATTCGAGGCCGTGCAAGCGGCGGGCATCACGGCGTTGAGACTTGACGATGCGGTCACTGACAACATCAGGCGCATCTACCAGGAACGGAGAGACACGCTGGTTCCCGGATTGAAGACCCTGGGACTTGATGTCGACGCGCCGCCCGCCGCGTTCTATATCTGGGTCGCAGTGCCGAAGGGATATACGTCTGCGTCGTTTACGGCGCATTTACTGGAGAAGGCCGGAATCGTGACCACTCCGGGTAATGGATTCGGAGCGCCGGGTGAAGGGTACATTCGAATGACGGTGTGTACCTCGAAAGAGCGGCTGAGTGAAGCGGTCGAGCGGATAAAGAAAGCGGGGTTTTAGCGCTGGCATGGAACGCGAGACGGCCTATGTTGGTTTTGGGTCTAACGTCGGGAATCGGATTGATTTTTGTGATCGCGCCGTGACCCTCTTGACGCTGTTACCTCACTCGCAGGTCACCGGCGTCTCGCTGCTATACGAGACTGAGCCGGTGAAAGACGGTGCCAATCCCGGCGCCGGGTGGTTTCTCAACGGGGTCGTACAGTTAGAGACAGCAATTACGCCGGAGAGTCTTCTGAGCATGTTGAGGGAGATCGAGCGCTCCCTCGGCCGGGACGATGACAACCGCTCAGGACCACGGACGATCGACCTCGATCTGCTCTTTTACGGGCAACGAGTGATTGACCAGCCCGGCTTGACGGTTCCCCATCCCCGCCTGCACATGCGACGCTTTGTCCTGATGCCCTTGAGCGAGCTGGCGCCGCTCCTCGTACATCCCGCTCGTCTTCGTTCGGTGAACCAGATGCTCACGGAGACCACCGATCCATCAGAAGTCCGTCTCTTATTTCCGCAACCGTCGACCCGATACGGTTCGCGGCCAACATGCAGTCCCCGCATGGATTCATGAAGACGATCCGATCGCCTTTGGCGATGAGGGCATGGAGCAATCAGCTGCGTCGAGAAGGGGTCGTCATCGGCCTGGTACCAACGATGGGCGCGCTCCACGGCGGGCACGAGGCATTGATCCGCTCCGCAAGACGGCAGTGTGACGCGCTGGTCGTTAGCATCTTTGTGAACCCCACACAGTTTGCTCCAACCGAAGATTTGACGACCTATCCCAGACCCATTGAGAAGGATCGAGAGTTATGCCGGCGCGAAGGCGTCGATGTCTGTTTCAAGCCGGCGGCAGTCGCCATGTATCCCAAGGGGTTTCAGACCGTCGTGACGGTGCCGTCCATCGCGCGTCGTTGGGAAGGGGAATCCCGTCCCCATCATTTTGCCGGGGTGGCGACCGTCGTCACCAAGCTCTTCAACGTCGTCCGGCCCGGCGTCGCGCTCTTCGGTCAAAAAGATTATCAGCAATGTGCAGTCGTGCGGCAATTGGTAAAAGATTTGAATATCCCTACCCACATTGTCGTCTGCCCCACGGTAAGGGAACGAGACGGCCTGGCCATGAGTTCCCGCAACGTCTTTCTTTCAACGGAAGAGCGGCGTATCGCGCCGATCTTTTCCCACGCCTTGCGAGCGGGTCGCCAAGCGATTGAGACCGGCCTCAGAGACGCCCAGTCAGTGGAGGCACTGATGCGGAAGGTGATCGGAGGAGAGCCCGCCATCCGGATCGAGTATTTGGCTGTTTGCGATCCGGCAACGCTGGAGCCGCTCACCCAGATCGAGCACCAAGCTGTCATCCTCGGTGCGATCCGCCTCGGGGCCGTACGCCTCATCGACAACGTGCATGCGAGGCGAAAGAACAGTTGACCAAAGCTCGGCAAGTTGGCCTCGCTGCCTACAAAGGTGGGTCAGGAGTGTCGGCAGCGACCCATACCAGAGGCGCTCGGGTGCTTCGAAACATTGACTCTTTGAATAGAGCGAGAATGGACGCGGCTTGTCAGGCTAAGCGTTGGAAACCGGATGATGGCCTTGGCTCACGAGCAGGCCAAGGACCACTTGGCTGAGGCGTCGTTGATCGGGTAACGGAATCTCGAGAAAGCGCAGCCCTACCGATGTTGGACGCACGGAGCAGACCATCGCCGTTTCAATTCGAATCGCCTCGTCCTCCTGGTCAGGCTTGAGCACGAGACCAAGGAACGTTCCCCGCGGCAGGCCGGTCGTTTGTAGTGTGCAGCCGTCCATCGAAATGTCCGTGATCCGATTCGTCGACCGTATCCGATTGTCTGCGAGGAACTGCGCCTGGATAGACGTGGGAAGCCGCTTGTACTGGCGGCGATCGGAGGCTTGAACGCTCCCTGTCGCCTCGCGGTTGAACGCGTGAAACCTATTCATGCAGAGTTGGCAGCGAAATGGAAACACATTCAATTGCTGCAGCACCCGTTCCATCATTCCGGCTTGAGGCGCAACGCGGACGAAGGGGGTTCCGCAATTCGGACAATGGAGGGTCTTCATGCTCTCGACTCCACCTCCGCCACCTGTTAAGAAGTTTGTACCATCCTCGGTCGCGCGTGTTGTTCCGCCAATATCGGTTCGATTGCAGCGGGCGAGTATGTTGCCGGCTTGACCCATTTGCCGTCCTCGCGCTTATAGCCGCCCACTTTGCTCATATTGGACCGGTGCACCTCGCGGAAGACCGGCTCCATGTCGATGCCGTACGATACCGCGGTCCCGTAGACCACGTACAAGAGGTCCGCGAGTTCCTTCGCAACAGCGGACAAGTCGTTCTTGGCCATCGCCTCCCTCAGTTCCTCAAATTCCTCATGGATGAGATGCTCACGCAAGATGCGAGTCTGCTCATCGATCACGTCCGGCGTCTGGCGGGCTACGATGTCGAACAGCCGATGGAACTCTTCAACCATCGACTGGGCTGACTGGGGTGATGGTTCATTCCTGCTCATACGACAAGGCCTTTCGCGGGACGACTTCTATCGGGCTCAAGGACGAAATGTCTTTCTCGGACGACACGCCCAGTTCTTTGAACCGGCGGGCCGCGGGAAGGATTCTGCTTTCCAAGGACCCGACGGCCTTGTTGTAGGCCAACACGCTCTTGCCGAGCGACTGTCCGACGTCATTTACATATTCGGCTAGAAGCGCCATTCGTTCATAGAGATCCTTCCCCAATCGACCGGCTTCCTCGACGTGAGCGGTCAACCGCTCCTGTCGCCAGCCGTAGGCTACGGCCCTAAGGAGCGCCATGAGGGTCGTCGGCGTTGCCAGCACAACGCCCTGCGCGAATCCGTCTTCGATCAGCCGCGGATCCTGCTCTAATGCTGCTCCGAGGAACTGCTCGCCCGGCAGAAAGAGGACAACGAATTCCGGCGCCTGATCAAATTGGCTCCAGTAGGCTTTGAGGCTCAAATCGTTGATGCGCACCCGCACTTGCGCGGCATGGCGCCGTAGCCCTTCCAGGCGTCGCTCTTCGTCCGCGGCTTCATGCGCCTCGAGGTAGCCGGCCAATACCGTTTTCGCATCCACGATGATTTGACGCCCGCCGGGGAGCTGCACGACCATATCCGGCCGAAGCCGCCCATCGGAAGATACCACCGATTCCTGTTCGAAAAAGTCACAGTGCGCGACCATGCCGGCCAATTCGGCCACGCGCTTGAGCGTGATCTCACCCCAACGGCCTCGGACGGCCGGCGCCTTCAACGCATTCACCAGGTTGCCCGTTTCCTGCTGTAGCCGCTGCTGCGTTTCTGCGAGCAACTTGAGATGCTGGTCGAGTCCACCGTAGGCGGCCTGGCGCGATTGCTCGAGATGACGAAGTTGTTCGTCGTACCGGTGCAAGGACTCAGAGAGGGGCTTAACCAACTCGTCAATGGCTTGCTGTCGTTGGGCGAGGTCGCCCTTCGCTTCGGCATGCAAGGTCTGAAACGTGCTCTTGGCCAGAGTGAGAAATGCCTCGTTATTCTGCTTGAGCGCCTCTCCGGACAGAGCTTGAAACGATTCGGCCAGCTCGTGACGCGCCTTAGCCAGGAGCGTCATTTGCTCCTCCGCGCGTTTGAAGGTTTCCTCTGCCTGCGTTTCGGCGATGGCACGGGCGCGTACTGCGTCGGCGAGTTCGCTACGAACACGGCCGAGTTCCGCATGGTCGGCCTGCTCACCACGTCGCAATTCTTCAGCCAGCGTCTCAGCGAATTGGGCACGTGCAAGCGCGCGGCTTAGTTCGCCATCGAATCTGGTGCGGAGGCGAGCGGAGAGCCACACGCTTACGGCCAGTCCGCCAAGCGCAATACCCCCAAGGAGGCCGAGGCCGAACGCAGGATTCTCAAGCATGGGTCGCACTCCGTCCATGGACGGCGAGAAACTCTGGTCCCGGTATGGATGTTTGGACAGGCAATTGATCGATTAGCTGCGGGAGGTTACGTAATATCACGAAAAACGTCAAGGGCGGGAAATAGTCAGAGCCGTTCGGCCCTACATTCGAGGAGTGAACATCAAGACAATTTGCTTAGGGTTGTTGATAAACGTGTCGCCCGGAAGGGCGAGACAACGGCCGCTGGTCCAACGATAGCAGGCATTTTTTGATCTCAACAGGCAGTTAGGTTCCCGACGCGGCTGTTTCCCGTCTCACGATTCCTTGCCCGGCGTCGACGGTGACAATTTCGCCCTTGGACAATCGAGCCATAGCAAAACGCACGTTGGTGATCGTCGGCAATCCGTACTCGCGGGCAATGATCGCACCGTGTGAGAGCGTGCCGCCCATTTCGACGATCAATCCTGCCGCCACGCCGAACAGCGGCGCCATGCCGGGATCGATGACCGGTGCGACGATGATGTCGCCTTGTCGCACGTTGGTCCAATCCGCTTCGGATCGCACGAACGTCACTGGGCCGGACACCCGTCCGGAGCTGACAGGAATGCCCGAGAGTGAGCCATTGGCCTCCAGTGCATGGGTATCGTTCGGTTCTGGGAACTTCACGCTACGAATGACGTCCGGCACCTCCAGGGTCAGCCAGTGTTCCCGCTGAGCTCGGCGGGCCGTGACCAGTGCTCTCCAGTCTTTTCTCGGCTCCGGATGACATGGCCTCATGTTCTTGCAGCGTTAGAAAAAAGATGTCCTCTCGAACGCAGAACAGGCCTCGTTCGGTCAGCAGTTCTCCGACATGAAGCAAGAGGTTTCGCGCCGCAGCGGAATACCACATCAGATGGTGGCGATTGGCTTCGCGTAAGGCAAAAAACTGACATAGCCGCCGATACCACCAGAGAAAAATGAGCCAGCGATCGAACCGAAGGCCGCAGCGAGCCTTGATCGATCGCCAAAGCCTCTTCTCTCGTTGCCTGCTGGCGTCCAGCAATGGCTGCTGGAGTGGTTGGCGGGCCGTTGATCTGAATCCTGATCACCCCGAGCAGAGCCTCGGGCTGATCGGCCATCCGCGGAGACATGATGTCCGATTCCCCCATACCTCGATGCCCATAGTCTGCAAGGTAGCGGTCGAACTCGGCAAGAAATTGAGTTCCCTAAGAAGCTTTGGCGATAGCAGCCTCGCTCCCCTCCTCCACGGCAAAGCCGGGTCCGACACAGCCGTATCGGCCCTGGCCAGTTCAACCAACTCGGCCACTCGTAGAATCTGTTGAGCGCTGATGACGGTGCCTAGACCCTGCAAGGCGGCGTTCAACAGGCCCCGCCAATCCCCGCCCAACCAACCGGGCAAGAGTCGGCTGAAGGCTTGGAGACATTGTCCCACTCCAGCCGCGATTCCAAACGTCACTTCTCGCGAAGCCAACCACTGACCTACCTCATCAAGGCTGGCTTCGGCCTCCTCCAGAGACAAACCGCGAACGCGGTCACGACTATACCGGTCAGCGAGCACCTTCATCTCTGCGAACCAGGTGGGACCAAACCGCAGGACGCGTCCCATCTCCCGCCACATCCTAAAGCCAGCCTTAAGCAATGCAGGCCAGTCGAGTGGTTTCACCATCACGGGCGATTGCAGCGGTTCCCCTCCCATCTGTTCCACAAGAAGGGTGGGATTGCCGCCCAGTTGACCGATCAAGGTATAGAACAGAGACACGTTCAGATAGGGCCGGCCGGACAGCGTGCGAACCGACGAAACATCGGATGGGATACGGCAACCCAGCCGGCGATAGTGGGAGAGGATGTAGGCATCCATGAAGTATTCAAGAAACGAAAGACCCATCGGGCTCGGCACCTCCGGCAGCGTTTCCTTGAAGTTCGCCCTCGACCACTCGCTCTCATCATTGGTGAGCTCAGAGACCGATCGGATTGCCGTGACCGGTCGCGCTTGTAGGACCCACAGTCTTTCGTGGTCGAACGCCCATTCCACGTCGACCGGTCCGCCGAACGCCTGTTCAACTCGGTTGACCAGCGCAACCACTTCGGCCAGTTGCTGCTCCGAGAGCGAGGATGTGTTGCGGTTCTCGGCAGGGACGGACTCGGTCGAGACACCACGGGTGGCGAGCATGAGCCGCTCATGCTGATGTCCAGGGGTGTATCGGATCAATCGAGCCGGCTGATCGGCACCTGTCTCGACCGTGTACTGATCCGGCATTACCGTTCCGTCGGCGAGGGGCGGGCCCAGTCCACGAATCGCGTTGATCGTCACATAAGCGTTCCGCCCGGTGACCGGATCGACCGAATAGGCGATCCCCGCGACCACTGCATCCAGCATCGGTTGGATAACGACGGCCATGGCCGGCGGCGTCTCCCCGGTGCCACCCTTCATCATGTAATCGATCACGCGCGCGTCCCAGACTGAGGCCCAGACCGCTGTAATGCCGACCCCGATTTCATCCCACGGCAGGCCGAGCTTCGTTCGATACAAGCCCGCATAACTCATTCGGACCATGTCTTCGTTGGTTGCCGACGAACGCACTGCCCACCGCTGGTCAAGCCTGGCTGTCTCCCCATGAAGGGCGTCACGCACGTGGTGGATGAGTTGGGCAGTGTCTGCCCGCAGAATAATCTCCCGGCAGTTTTGGAGCTCTCGTTCCCGGTCGTCCCCCCGTCGTTGAAGCGCCCGCCGCCAGCGTTCAACTGGAGAAAATCCGACCGCTTCCAATGCGCCACGATAGGCTGATGTTGTCAGACAGCACCCGGACGGCACATTCAGCCCGGCCGCCAGCAGACGCGCCAGACCGGCAGCCTTGCCGCCGACGAGCGAGGCATCACGGCATCGGGGGAGTGGAAGCACCAGCGGAGAACCCATCAGCGAGATAGTACCTACAAGACAAACAGCAGGTAAAGGTCGTTGACGTTGGTCCCCGTCGGACCAGTGATGATGTGGGACCCGAGCCGCTCCAACGCCCGGTAAGTGTTGTTGTGTTTTAATGCCGCGTTGAGATCGAGCCCCATCCGTGTAGCGCGCTGCCAGGTATCCCCGTCGACAAGGGCTCCGGCCACATCCGTCGGACCATCGGTGCCGTCGGTGCCGACGGCGGCCACATACACATTGGGAAGGCCGGCCACCACCTTGGCGGCTGCCACCGCAAATTCCTGGGCGCGTCCGCCTCTGCCGCCTCCCGTGACTTTCACCGTTGTCTCGCCTCCTGCCACTAGGCAGCAAGGTCTCGAAACCGGTTTTTGCTTTCTCAGAATGCTGTGTGCGAGTGAACCCATAAACGCTCCAGACACACGGGCTTCTTCGGTGAGCGGAGGAAGAAGGACGGTTCGTATTCCCGCTGATCGCGCGCTCGATCTCATGGCAGCGAGGGCCGCCTGATTGTTGCCGATGATCTCATGGTGCACCCTCTGAAACAGCCGGGCCCCTGGTTTGGGCGTTTCGGTCAGCCATCCCTCAACCCCACGCATCAAATGTGCCCGAATCGGCCGCGAAACGGAGGACCAAAGACGGTGATGTCTGAGACAGTCGATGGCGCCTTGGTAGGTGCTCGGATCGGGAGCGGTCGGTCCTGAAGCGATCGTGCTGACATCATCACCGATCACGTCCGATAGGATGAGCGTGAGGATGGTGGCTTTGGTCGATGACGCCAGTCGGCCGCCTTTGAGATTCGACAGGTGCTTGCGGACGGTGTTGATGTCACCGATGCCGGCTCCGCAGCGGAGCAGCAGCTTCGTCATGTGTTGTTTATCGGCAAGCGTCACCGTCGAGACCGGCGCCGGCATCAAACTCGAGGCCCCACCCGACAGCAACACCACAAGTAGATCTTCGTTCGTAAGCGAGGAAGCCAGCGACAGCACACCTCGGGCTGCCGCGAGACCGACTCGATCCGGAACCGGATGGCCGGCCTCTGCCACCCGTATGCGTTTGGTGCGCACGGTGTGGCCATATTTCGTGATGACGAATCCACCATCCAATCGGCGGCCAAGAATCGGCTCGATGGCGCGCGCCATCGAGGCCGCAGCTTTTCCTCCCCCTACAACCATAACGCGGCGATACTTGCGCAGGTCATAGCGGCGCGATCCGATCGTCAGCACGTCGCCGTTTTTGCGAATGGCCCGCTGCAAGGCTTTGCCGCCGTGGACCACGTCCAGCGCGTCCCTCAGCATCCGGATCAGGAGCTGACGTACGGGGGAAGCAGGAAGCCGCATTGAATGGAGGATCAGACGAGAGTAGGAGTCAGCAGCGGAGCGCGCAGCGATGCAATCAAACTGAGGACAGTGTTCAACAGCACGTTACGGAGTCTTCTCCTGCTTGAAACAGCGGATCGGGCAGGTTTGACGAGGTACCTTGATTTGATAGGTCCCATGCGGGAGAAAGTCTTTCTTGAATTCCGGATTGAGTAATTTGAGTTCCAGGTAGTAAGTGCCGAATTCTTCCGCGATCGACGTCAACGCCCGCTGGGTCTCTTTGACGTTGACCGTGATGGTTTCGGTCTCGAGCGGAATATATAAGTCCTTTTTACTCAACCCGAGGTATTTTTCCGGCTGAGAATAAATTTCTTTAGCGGCGATGATGCGCGGGACGTAGCGCATCGTCTCGCGCGGTCCATGCATTTTCCAATAGTCCGTGAGCTTCTGATCCTTAAGCAACTTTCGAATGCGCTCTTCGCCCGCATTGTACGACGCCATCGCCATGAACCAGTCATTTTGCTGAAAATCTTTCAGGTACTTGAGGTACTTCACGGCGGCTTCCGTCGACATTTCCAAATTCCGGCGCTCGTCGCGCACGGCATCGCTCTTGAGCCGATACCGCCGACCGGTCGAGGGGATGAACTGCCATGGACCCGAAGCCTTCGCTCTGGAATAGGCGGCCGAGATGCACTTGCTTTCAACCAGCAGCATGTACTTGAGATCGTCCGGCAAGCCGGCCTCAGCCAATTGCCGTTCTGCGGGGGGAAAGCAGCGGCCTGTGCGTTTGGCGAGAATAATGCTTTCGCCCTGATCCTCGAGGAATTGGTAAAATTCGTATTCAATCCGTTCACGGACCTGCCAGTTGTCGAGGGGGACGGGCTGTCCTGCGAAGGTCAGTTTGTCGGGCAGCTTGAAGGAACTGAGATAGAATCGTTCGCCTTCACGCTTGATCTCCGGAAGAATCACGAGTCGGTCTTCCGGCTCGTTGGCGCTGTCGAGCGAATCGGGAGGTCCCAGGTCACGTTCCAATTCGCCGTTTGCGCCGGATTGAGGCGCAACGTCTCTCGAGAGATCCGACTGGGACTGGGCCCCTGCGGAAATCGAAATGATAAACGCCAGGAGCACTGTAACCATCAGTAATCGGCGCAGCCACCGGTCGACCATAAGCACCTGTCCTCCGGATTTCGACCTGATTTCTCCTCCCGTCCGCATGCTAGCAGCAAGCGACGACACGCGGCAAGCAGGATCGACTTTCACTAACGTGCTACACTTCGGCGCCATGCACTCGCTCACCGTCCTCAATCAGCACATCATTACCTGCGCCGCCTGCCCTCGTCTGGTGACCTATCGGCAAACCGTTGCTAAGAAAAGCGACGGCAGTATCGAGAATGGACCTACTGGGGACGACCAGTTCCCGGATTCGGCGATCCGGCGGCGCGCCTCTATATTTTGGGGCTGGCACCGGCAGCGCATGGCGGCAACCGAACAGGCCGAATCTTCACCGGTGATCGGAGCGGAGACTGGCTTTACGAGGCGCTCCATCACTTCGGATTTGCGAACCAGGCGACCTCGCAGCATAAAGACGACGGCCTTGCCTTGTCGGATTGTTACATCGGCGCAACCGTCCGTTGCGCCCCGCCAGACAATAAGCCTATGCCGGACGAGTTCGAACGGTGCCGTCCGTATGTGAGGGAGGAGTTGCGACTCCTGCAAAAAATGCGGGTGGTCGTGGTTCTGGGAAAGATCGCCTTTGATCACTATCTGAAAGCCTGCCGCGAAGAGGGACGCCTGCTTCCTTCACCCCTTCCAACGTTCGGTCATGGAACGGTCTACCGCCTTCCGTGGCACGTGACGCTGATCGGCTCCTATCATCCCAGTCAACAGAATACCTTCACCGGGAAACTCACGAAGCCGATGTTCCATGCGGTATTCACGCTGGCCAGAAGCGCCATCGAACGTGGGTAAAGCGCACGTCTCGGCGTGCGCCGGGTCGGGCGGGTGAGAATCGACCAGGGCTGAACATCCCTTTACTTCTTGGTCTGAGCGTCCCAATCCGCGAGAAACTTTTTCAAGCCGATATCGGTCAGCGGATGCTTCACCATCTGCTGGAAGATTGAAAACGGCATTGTGCAAATATGCCCGCCGGCTAAGGCGGCTTCGACGACATGCTGGGGATGCCGTACGCTCGCGACCAGAACATAGGTCTTGTAATCATAATTTTTATAGATCGTGAGGATCTGGCGGATCAGCTCCATGCCGTTTGAGCTGATGTCGTCGAGCCGGCCGATGAACGGCGACACGCACCAGGCGCCGGCCTTGGCTGCCAGCAGAGCTTGCGTCGGTGAGAAGCACAGGGTCACGTTGACCCTGATCCCCTCGGCTGCCAGGCGTTTCGTCGCCTTGAGCCCTTCAGCAATCAGTGGCACTTTCACCACGATATTCTTGTGGATTTTGGCCAATTCGCGCCCTTCCTTCACCATGGCGTCGGCCTCGATGCTGACGACTTCCGCACTGATCGGGCCGTCGACGATATTACAGATCTCGAGAAGCACTTCGCGAAACACCCGTCCTTCCTTCGCCACGAGAGACGGATTGGTTGTGACGCCGTCCAGCAATCCCAGGCTCGCCGCTTCTTGAATTTCTTTCACACTGGCCGTGTCAAGATAGAATTTCATAGCCGTGTCCTTTCATAGTCTGCCCACTCATGCATTGTGATCCTACATTGTAAAAAAGAATGTTCTTGTGATGCAAACGCCCAGGTCTCACCCGCCCACCCCGCGGCGCCGAGACGCCGCGCTTCGCTCCAAGGCCATTCCTGTTTGACACCCTTTGGACCCGCGGTTAGAATCCCTCGCGCGTCTTGTCGAAAAAAGCAACGAACCGTCTCACTGCAGAGGAGATATCTCCATGACGCGACGATGGCTGTGGGCGCTGATCGGATGCCTGTTCCTGTCGGCCTGCGGTGGAAACAATCCCTACCTTGAACAATCCTTGAAACCAGCCGAGCTGCAGGGGAAAGACAAGTCCTGGTTCGTCAAAAATTGGGGCGAGCCGAGCGGCAAGGCGCCTCGCTTTTTCGGCGGCGAAACATGGACCTATTTTCGCATCGCCGGTGGAAAGTCCGGTCCGCCTCTTTTCAATTTCTCGCCTAATCAGTGCGAGATCACGTTGAAGTTCGACAAGGAAGAGAAGCTGTCCGACTACAACTATTCCGGCTGCTGACTGCTTCCCCACAGGGCCGGCTATCCGGTCATCTGCCTTTGAAAGGTCGTCGCGCAGCCCTGGCTGCAAAAACAATAGGTTTGCCCGCCGATGACTTCGGTCACGGCGGACCCCCTGGGAACAAATACACGGCACACCGGATCCTGCACCATCTGATCTTTCGGTTTCGGTAGACGCACCGGTGTTCGGGTTCCAAACTCACGGAAGGCGCTTCGGAGCAGGAAGTACAGGATAATCAGCAGGATAAGAATGAAGATGATTCTATACATGGTAGAGGGAAGACTCGACTGCCACAATCCTAGGGGAGCGTCGAGGTCGTGTCAACGGCCCATGTGCGCCACACACCGAGGTTGGCTCAGAGCCATATAGATCGAACGGCCTAGCTTAGCCCTTCGACCCAGGTCTAAATTCCCCCACATCCCCAGTACTTCTGATGGATAGGCACCCTTCGGTCACAGTGTTAGAGTGACCCGGTATGAAGACATGTGACAAGTGCCGCGGGACAATGTTGCCGGAACGCGCAGTGGATTTGGATGCCGGGCTCGCGATCATGGTGTTTGCGTGTTTGAACTGTGGTCGTCGGAAGGCAGCGGATCAAGAACCTCGTCCGCTTACGGCCAGACATTGACACGATGAACAATTTTCGCGTCTGACGAGCCTGAAGCCGCCAAGGTCATTCTGCGGCTTCGACTGTTTCCCCTATCCCCCATCTTCCCCCCCTACGCTCCTCAAATAGGATACCGGGCTTCACCCAGCGAGCCTGCCGGCGGAGCTCGTTATTTGAGGTTCAGAACGTCCATCATGTCATACAGGCCGGGGGGTTGTTTCACCACCCAATGGGCAGCGCGCAATGCGCCGCGTGCGAAGGTATCTCGGCTGCTCGCCCGGTGCGTGACTTCAATCCGCTCGCCCATTCCGCCGAAAAGTACCGTATGGTCTCCGACGATGTCGCCGGCGCGAATTGTTTGAATCCCGATCTCCTGCCTCTTCCGTTCTCCCACCAGCCCTTTGCGTGCGTAGACGCCCACCTGATTGAGGTCTCGATTGACCGCCCGAGCCAGCACTTCGGCAATCTTCAGGGCAGTTCCGCTCGGAGCGTCCTTTTTGAGCCGATGGTGCGCCTCAATGACCTCGATGTCGTAATCATCTCCCAGGGTTTTTGCCATTTCCCCAATCACCTTGTAGATAAGATTCACTCCCACGCTCATATTGGACGAGAAGACACAGGGCACCTGCCGCGCCAAGGCTTTCAACTCTTCCAATTCGGCGGCACTGAAACCGGTGGTGCCAATGACCATCGCGCGGCGATGCTGAGCCACGGCTCGCAGATGACTGAGGGTCGCCTCAGGGACGGAAAAGTCGATGACGACTTCTCCCTTTTCCAGTAGACCGGCCAGGTCGTCGGTGATGGGCATGCCGATTTTTCCTGAACCGGCCGCTTCTCCGGCATCTTCGCCAATGGCATGATGTCCCTTGTGTTCGATCGCGCCGGCCAGCGCCAAGGCAGTCGAATCCTTGATCAAGGCGACTAAACGGCTTCCCATTCGGCCGGCGGCTCCGGCAACAATGACTTTAATCATGAGACGTGAATTGTTCAGCTGACGATGACTAGATCAGCCGCATTTCTTTCATGACGCGGGCCAACTGAGTGCGGTTGTCGCTTCCCATGGGGCATAGAGGCAACCGCAGTTCAGGATCAATCCTGCCCATCATTCCCAGCGCTTCCTTCACGGGAATGGGGTTGGTCTCGTAGAATAACGCGGCAAAAAGAGGCGATAAGCGGAAATGGATCTCTCGAGCCTCATCAAGATGGCCCGATAGGAACGCCGTCACGAGGTGGGCCATTTCCTTCGGCATGACATTGGCGGTCACCGTAATCACGCCTTTGCCTCCGACGGCCATCATGGGCAGACGTCAACGCATCGTCCCCTGCGAGAACGGTGATGCGCTCACCGCAGGTCTGGGCAATCTCGGAGGCTTGCTGCACCGACCCGCTCCCTTCTTTCACTCCGACGATATTCTTCATGGCCGCCAGGCGCGCGACGGTGGCAGGCAGCATATTGACACCGGTCCGGCCGGGAATGTTGTAGAGCACCAGGGGGAGATCGACGGCCTCGGCCACCGCCTTATAATGGCGATACAGTCCTTCCTGCGTCGGCTTGTTGTAATAGGGAGTAATGAGCAGCGCTCCATCTGCCCCGGCCTCTTTGGCGTGTCGGGTCAGCGAGATCGCTTCATCGGTGCTGTTGGAACCGCGTGCCGGCGATCACCGGCACCCGGCGCCTGACGGCTTCGACGGTCAGCCTGATGACGCGGTGATGTTCGTCATGCGTCAACGTGGCCGACTCTCCGGTCGTGCCGCAAGGCACGATGCCGTTCGTGCCGTTCGCGATCTGCCACTCAATGAGATCGCCGAACGCCCGCTCGTCGACCTTGCCCTTCCGGAACGGCGTCACAATTGCGACTATTGAACCGGTAAACATGCATCTCCTCGATGAAAACTGAAAGGCTGAATGCCTTGATACACATCCGGCATGCGCCGGTCAACTCAAGAACGGCTGGGATCGCTCTCCCCTTCGAACAAGATCATCATAACTCTCGCGGGCACGGATCACATGCACCTCTCCGTCCTTGACCAATACTTCCGGGACCCGGGGCCGCGAATTGTAGTTGGAGGCCATGACGAATCCGTAGGCGCCCGCGCTCATGACGGCCAGCAGATCACCCGGTTTGACTTCCGGCAATGTGCGGTCCTTGGCCAGAAAATCACCCGATTCGCACACCGGCCCCACGACATCGACCGCATGCTTCGGCCGGTGCAGTAACGCTTCGGACACCGGACGGATGTCATGATAGGCGCCGTACAGGCTCGGACGAATCAGGTCGTTCATGGCCGCATCGACGATGATGAAGCGCTTGGTCTCGCCGATTTTTTCATACAGGACCTTCGTGACCAGAATGCCCGCATTGCCGACGATCACGCGGCCGGGCTCCATGACCAGCGTCAGATCCAAGTCCCGTGACGAGCGGCGACACGGCCTCGGCCAATTCCTGCGGCAACGGGGGCTTTTCGTCGGAATAGGTAATGCCCAGTCCGCCGCCGATATTGAGGTACCGGATGTTGATCCCCTGCCCTTTGAGCGCTTCGACGAGTGCAATCACTTTCTTCAAGGATTCCACGAAGGGCGTCACTTCGGTCAGCTGCGATCCGATATGCGCATGGACGCCGACGACGTCAATGTGCCGAAGGGAGGAGGCCATCCTGAATTCCTCCAAGGCACGGTCGGCGGCGATGCCGAACTTGCTCTTCTTGAGGCCGGTGGAAATGTAGGGATGCGTCTTCGGATCGATGTCGGGATTGATCCGCAAGGCCACGCGGGCCTTTTTGCCGATCGACGCGGCCACGTCATTGATGGCGTGCATTTCCGCCGAGGATTCGATGTTGAACATCAGATATATCGGCCTTCGAGCGCATCGCGGATCTCCTCGGCGTTCTTCCCGACTCCGGCAAACACGATTTTTGACGGGGGCACGCCGGCTTTCAGGGCGCGGAACAATTCGCCGCCCGACACAATATCGACGCCGCTGCCTTCCTTCGCCATCAGGCGCAGAATGGCGAGATTGGAATTGGCCTTCATGGCGAAGGCGATGAGATGAGGAATGCTCTTGAACGCGCTGTCATAGGCCCGGATATGCCGGATGAACGTCGCGTGGCTGTAAATGTAACAGGGCGTGCCGACTTCTTTGGCGATCTGGCTGACCGGCACCTGCTCGCAATACAAGCTCGCCCTGGCGGTATTCGAAATTATGCATCCTGCATATCCTCGGTCAGCATTTCGACGCCCGACAGTGACAGGCTCCTGCATCGAGGTTTCGAAGGCATCTTTGAACTTGCGATATCGAACCTTCACGTGCGGCACGGCGGCCTTGATGGCCTCGGAATCGACGAGCGCCTTGAGCGCATCGGGAGCGGCAAGCTTCAAATGCTCGAAATTGACGATGATGTCCATCTTCGCCTTTTCGGCCGCTTCTCTGATTGTATTGATGAGTTCATGGACGTTGAGCCGGTCGAGTGCGCCCTCGAGATCCATGAACAAAGCGGCAAACTTGTCGTGCCGTTTCACTTTGATGTTGAGCGTCAATTGTTGCGTCGAGGGCGCCTTGGGGTCGAACCGCTGCTTGAGCGCATGCAAAGCGCTGGGAATGAGATGATCGGTATCCAGCACGGGCAGCTTGGCCTGCAAATTTTTGAGCACGGAAGCGAGCGGGGACAACCTCCCCTTGGGACAGCTGCGCTTCACCAGCTTACGGAATTGCCGGTTCATTTCCCAACGCGCGATCAGCCGCTGTTTCGTGCCGGAGAGCCGGTACCAGATATTCGGCAATGAATAGAATTGGTGGTTGGCCCAGTAGAAACCCTCTTGAAGTTGCTCGGGAGTCATGCGGCTGGGCTGGAACACCACGTGTTTGCCGTCGTACTTGGACCAATCCCGGTCGAAAATCCGGCCGGCGTTGTTGTACCGGTCGAACAGCGCCGTGCCGGGCAACGGAGTCAGCACATTAAAGTAGGCGAGTTCCACCTGGTTTTTCGTCAGGAAATCGACGGCCCGTTCGAACACCGCCTCGTCGTCATTGTCGAACCCAAACACGATGCCGGGATTCACCATGATGCCGTAGTTATGGAACATCTTGATCTCCTGAGCAAACTTCTGCACTCGATTGAACGGCTTGTTCGTTTCGTCCAGACAGTCTTCGTCGAGCGATTCCATTCCCACGAACACGGAGACGCAGCCGCTTTCCGCAGCCAGCTTCACCATCTCCTCGTCGTCTCCCAAGAACAGGGTCGATTGGCAGCCCCACTTGATCTTGAGCGGCTTCAGGGCTGTCCAGAGTTCCCGGCAATACGCCCGGTTACTGTTGTGCAGGTCGTCGACGAACGCAACGATACTTCCATCGTCGAGTCCTACCCGGATTTTCAGGGTCGCAAGAAAAGCATTCCAGAGCGGTTCGTCGCGAATCCGTTCGACTAATTCGCTGCGGATCCACCGCTGCACGTTCTGTAGTTCTGTGACCACTTCCTGGACCGGCCGGCGCCTCGTCGTCTTGCCGTTGAACGGCGACACACTGCAAAACTCGCAGTCGAAGTGGCAGCCTCTCGTAGTAAAGCTGCACTGTCTGGTCATGTAAGAATCCGGACTCAACAGTTCGACACGCGGGGCTCTTGTAGTGCTCGAGAGAAGGGAAGGTCGTCATCTTGTACACGCGCTGCATCATCCCCGCTTCATAATCGGCAACGAGGCGAGGCCACAAGTCCTCGGCCTCACCGCAGACAATCGCATCCGCATGTTGTAAGGCTTCGTCAGGACAATAGGTGGGATGGACCCCGCCCATCACCACGGTTTTTCCCCGTTTCCTGAACTCTTTTGCGATCTCGTAGGCTCGAGGCGCATAGCAGGTCATGATGGAGAGGCCGACCATGTCGCATGGATCGTCGAAATCGATGTCTTGAACGGCTTCATCGACCAGATCCACGTCCCACGAGTCCGGCGTGTAGGCTGCAATGGTCGGAAGACTCAGTTTCGGAAACCAGACGGCTCGCCGCTCAGACGCCGTCAGATGGTATCGGCTGTTGCGAGGATAAGGATCGACCAACAGAAGCCGCTTGCCTCGCGTGGGCTGCAGCAATTGGCCTTGTCGTAACGGTTGGATCAGTGCCATCGGTCGTTCCTCCACTCCCGTAATAGGTACACAAATGTTTGTTGCGTTAACTTAGCGCGTCCCCACCGGCCGCAACGGCGGAAGGTCCACATCTTGACCCTGAGGTTGAATGAGAATTTGCGACTCCTCGGCTTCCCGCTTGCTCGCGTCCAATGCGTCCTGTTTCGTCTGCCGCTCGATCAACGGCGCCAGGCCCACGTCTTCGGGAGGGATCGGCGACCCGATCGTTCCACAACTCACCGACAGAAGACCAGCGCACAGAACAGACACGACCTTCATCACGATAACATCCGCTCGAGTTCTTTTATCCGCTGTTCTACCTGGCCTCTGGCCGTACCCCCGATTTGCGCTTTGCGATCGATCGCTGCCTCTACGGTCAATCGGGCGAAAACACCGTTGTCGAAGCGCTCGGAAAACTGTCGCAAGTCCTGCAAGGACAAGGACGAGAGCTCCAGGCCCCGATCCAGTGCCGTCCGCACCACCCGGCCGGTAATAGCGTGAGCTTCGCGGAACGGGATGCCCTTGGTTACTAGGTAATCCGCCAGTTCGGTTGCCAGGAGGCCACCGCCTTGGAGCGCCTGCTTGAGCGCCTCCCGGTTCACTTTGAGCCGACGCATCAATTCCGTCAAGACTTCCAGCGACGCCGTGACTGTATCCAACGCATCGAACAGCGCCGGCTTGTCTTCCTGCAGGTCTCGATTATAACTCAAGGGGAGCGCTTTCATGGTCGTCAGCAGATTAATCAATTGGCCATAGACCCGGCCGGTCTTGCCCCTGACCAGCTCAGGCACGTCCGGGTTCTTTTTCTGCGGCATCATGCTGCTGCCGGTACAAAAGCCGTCCGGCAGATCGACGAACCGAAATTCCTGTGACGACCAGACGATCAGCTCCTCGCTCAAGCCGCGACAGATGCATCATCGTAATCGACAGCGCAGCGGCAATTTCGATCATGAAGTCGCGATCGGATACCGCATCCAGGCTGTTGGTGGTCACGCGTGGAAACCCTAGGAGCCCGGCCGTGTACTGGCGGTCGACCGGATAATTGGTGCCCGCCAACGCGCCGGACCCGAGCGGCATCACGTTCAACCGTTTTTGCGCATCCTGGATCCGTCCCTTGTCGCGTTCGAGCATGTCGACGTACGCCAGCAGATGATGGGCGAACAGCACCGGCTGGGCCCGTTGAAGATGCGTGTACCCCGGCATGGCCACCGTCCGGTTCGCCTTCGCCTTGGCCACAAGAACGCGCTGACACTCTGCAATCCGTTCTGCAAAATGCTCAAGCTCATCGACGGAAATAGAGTCGGACGTCCAGCGCGACCTGATCGTTGCGGCTGCGCCCCGTATGCAGTTTGCCTCCCAATGGTCCGATCAGTTCTGTGAGCCGCCGTCTCAACCGCCATGTGAATATCTTCGTCCTGAGGCGCAAACTTGAATTTTCCCCGATCCAACTCGAGTCCTGACCGCCTCGAGGGCACGCACGATCGTGCGGCTCTCGCGTCTGAGTCAACACTCGGGCCTTCTCCAGCGTCTTGCAATGGGCGATGCTGCCTTGAATATCCTGCGCGTACAGCCGGCGATCGACCATGACCGAGCTGGTGAACGCTTCGACCAAACGGTGAGTCGGTTCGCGAAATCGCCCACTCCAGGCCTTGCCGTTGGCCAGATCCGCTACCTCGCCGGTCTTTGGCCATCAGGACGACGCCTTCTTGCGTTGCGCTCGGATCTTCAGCCGCAAGGCATTGAGGCGGATAAACCCTTCCGCATCTTTCTGGTTGTAGACCTCGTCCTCTTCGAAGGTCGCGATGTCCAGACGATACAGTGACTGCTTCGACTTCCGTCCCGTCAACGTGCAGCTGCCTTTATACAGTTTCACGCGAGCCGTGCCGGTTACGTCCTGCTGCGCTTCGTCGATCGCCTTCTGCACCATCTCGCGCTCGGGGCTGAACCAATAGCCGTTGTAAATCAAATCCGCATAGCGCGGGATCAGGCTGTCCCGGAAATGCAGGACCTCTCGGTCCATCGTCAACGATTCCAACCCGCGATGCGCCACATGCAGAATCGTGCCGCCCGGCGTCTCGTAGACGCCTCGTGATTTCATGCCGACGTAGCGGTTTTCGACTAAATCGACACGTCCGATGCCGTGCGCACCGCCCACCTTGTTGAGATGCGCCAGGAGCGTCGCCGGACTCATCTTTTTGCCGTCCACCGCCACGGGATTGCCGGCCTCATAGTCGATCTCCACTTCCACGCGGCTTGTTCGGCGCCTTTTCCGGCGAGACGGTCATCTGAAAAATCTCCTCCGGCGGCGACTCCCAGGGATCCTCGAGGATGCCGCCCTCATAGCTCACGTGGAACAGATTGAGATCCATGCTGTAGGGCTTGGCCTTCGTCGCCGTCACCGGAATGCCGTGGCGCTCGGCATACTCGATCAGCTCGCGGCGGGAACGCATCGTCCACTCGCGCCAAGGAGCAATGATTTTCAGGCGAGGCGCCAGCGCCATATACGTCAATTCAAACCGGACCTGGTCGTTGCCTTTTCCCGTCGCGCCGTGGGAGACCGCCTCTGCCCCCTCTTTTATCGCGATCTCCGCCTGGCGGCGGGCGATCAGCGGACGGGCAATCGACGTGCCGAGCAGATAGGAGCCTTCATACATCGCGTTCCCGCGGAGCATTGGAAACACGTACTCCCTGACAAAGACTTCTCGCAGGTCTTCAATGTAGATTTTCTTGACGCCGAGTTTCTGGGCCTTGGCCTTCACGGCCTGCAGATCTTCGCCTTGGCCAAGGTCGGCGCAAAACGCGATGACCTCCGCCTCATAGGTTTCCTGTAACCATTTCAAAATGACGGAGGTATCCAGCCCGCCGGAATAGGCCAGCACGACTTTCTTAATTCCTCGGTTCATCGTTGTCCTGGTCTCCTTTTTCCCAGCAGCTTCGTCAGGATGGCTTTCTGCATATGCAGGCGATTTTCGGCCTGATCGATCACGACGGACTGCTGACCGTCCAACACTTCGGCTGTGATTTCTTCACCGCGGTGGGCCGGTAGGCAGTGCATCACGATCGCATCCGGCTTGGCCTTGGCGACCAGCCGGCTGTTCACCTGATAGGGTGCGAGCACCTTCAATCGTCTGGCTTGTTCCCGCTCTCGGCCCATGCTGATCCAGACATCGGCATAGACGACATCCGCTTCTTTCACCGCCACGTAAGGATCTTGGCCGACATCAATGATTGCACCGGTTTTGACGGCTTCGACTCGAGCCACATCGACCGACGTGTTGGTCAGGCTGATAGCCTGATGGACAGCCCAGCGCAATGGTCATACCCATCTTGGCCGCGGCTTCGATGAGAGAATTCGCCACATTGTTGCCGTCTCCGACATACGCGATTTTGATGCCCCTCAGCTTTCCTTTCTTCTCTTTGACCGTCAGCAAATCCGACAAGGCCTGGCAGGGGTGGCTCAAATCGGTGAGCCCGTTGATGACCGGCATGGTGGCCTCGCGGGCCCACTCCTCGACCGTGGCATGGTCGTAGGTCCGGATGACGATCCCATCAAGATAGCGGGACAACACGCGCGCTGTGTCCGCGACGCTTTCGCCGCGCGATAGCTGAATGTCGGCCATCGGCAGCACCAACGCATGGCCGCCCAATTGGTTCATTCCTGCTTCGAACGAGACTCGCGTCCTCGTCGAAGGCTTTTGAAACAGCAGGCCGAGCGTTTTGCCCTGGAGCAGGCGGTGGGAGTCCCCCGCTGTTGTTTGGCCTTGAGCAGAGCGGCCAATGTCAACAGCTCTTCGATCTCGGCCCTGGACAGGGCGGCAACGTCCAACAAGTCCTTGACCGGCTTCGGTCTTCGCTGCGACGGTTGTGGCATGCGCTGCGCGGCCTTAGTGCACCGCGGCCTGAGCCGCATGTCGATCAAAGATCTGCGAGAGCACTTCGAGCAGACGATCGACCTCCGGTTGACTGATGATGAGCGGCGGGACGAAACGAAGCACGTGATCTCCGGTCGCGTTGATCAGGATGCCCCGCTTGAGACAGTCGCTGACGACCGCTTTGGCGTCGATGTGGATTTCCATACCCTGCAGGAGGCCAAGGCCCCGCACATCGCGCACCAGGTGGTGGCAGTCCTTGCATTCCGACAAACCTTTCCCGAGATATTCGCCCATGCGGCGGGCTTGATCGAGGACACGACCATCGAGAAGCACGCGGAAGACTGCGAGCGCTGCGGCACAGGCCAGTGGATTGCCGCCGAAAGTTGACGCATGCGAGCCCGGGCCGAACGCAGCAGCAACAGACGCCGTAGCCAGGCAGGCCCCGATCGGGACACCACCGCCCAGGGCTTTGGCCAGCGTCATCACATCCGGCTGGACCCCTAATTGCTCGTACGCGAACAGCGTGCCCGTTCGCCCCATGCCGGTCTGCACTTCGTCGAAGATCAGGAGAATATCTTTTTGCGTGCACAGGTCACGGACCGCTTTGAGATATTCCCGGCCAGCGACGTGGACACCTCCTTCTCCTTGAATCGGCTCCAGCATGATGGCTGCAGTTTTCTCCGTCACAGCCTGTTCCAACTCGGCCAAATGATTGAAGGACACGTAGGAGAAGCCCGGGAGAAGCGGCTCATAGCCCTTCTGCACCTTTTCCTGACCGGTCGCCGTCAATGTTGCCATCGTACGGCCGTGGAACGACTGCTTCATCGTAATGATTTCAAAGCGGCCGGCGCCATACCTGTCGTGGGAATACCGACGGGCCAGCTTGATCGCGGCTTCATTGGCCTCTGCACCGCTATTGCAGAAAAACACCTTATCGGCGAACGAGTGGTCCACCAGCATTTGCGCAAGCTTCACTTGCGGGACTGTGTAGTACAGATTTGAGGTATGGAGAAGTTGTGCCGCCTGTTTTTGAATGGCCAGGACCAGATCGGGATGTCCATATCCGAGAATATTGACGGCGATTCCTCCCACAAAATCGACGTATTCGCGGCCCTCCATGTCGTACACCTTCGTTCCCCGTCCTCGGACAATTGAGATCGGTTGACGGGTGTACGTCCCCATCAGATACTGTTCTGCGCTTTCCTTAAGCTCTTCGGTCGGCATGACAGACGTATCCCCTTGTAAAGTAAGGGAACCTAGCACAGCATCGATGATGAAAGCAAATGAACAGTGAAACGACACGCCCGGCGCCTTTACGGCCCGTGCTCGCAGGGCGATATGGTACTCTCTGAGCGATGAAATTCTGCGCGCAGTGCCAACAACAGAACCAAGACGACGCAAATTTTTGCTATCAATGCGGCAATGACCTGGTTTCCGAGAACGCAGGGTCTTCCGTTTCCTCAACGGCTGCATCAACGGCATGGGTCCGCCCCGATAGTGATCTCTGGCGTGACTTTATCGGTCCGAATGCGGACCGCTACCTCGAACAGTTCAAGAAATTCGGCACGGCGCAATCCCCCCGGTTTGCGTTGACCTGGAACTGGCCGGCCTTTCTATTCGTCTCGTTTCTGTGGTTTCTCTACCGGAAGATGTATCTCTATGCAGCCGTGTATGCGATAGGACCCATGGTTTCGACCTACCTGACCGGGGAAATGACGAGCGGCATGGTCTGGAGTGTCGTCGCGGGAGCGACCGCGAATTATGTGTATTATTGGCACTGTCGTGAGCATATCGCGGCGATCAAACAAAAAAACTGGGCTGACCACACCAAGCAGCATTTTGCCATGAAAGAAGCGGGTGGGGTGCAACCGTATGTGGTGTGGGTGGGCGTCGTGTTCTATGCGCTCTTCTTCCTCACCATGTTTAAAATGATTCAAGAAGGAGGGCTGGACTCAGACAAGGTTCCAACCAAACCGGCCAAGCCGGCTACCATGACAGGCGCCTAGCCACGACCGCTCCTGAGATCGGGATCCGCTACCCAGTCAGCGGCGTCGCTGCCACGTAATCCAGGCCTGAAACCAATTCCAGTCTTGCTCGTATGCCGCGCCGCCCGAATCGGCCGACTCTTGCTTCTGTTCCAGTTGGGTGTATGTGCGGGGCCAGTTTTTCTGCCACCAGCTCTTGAGTTCATCGGGCCCATAGGCCTGCCCGCCCTGACTCAGAATACCGGCTGCAGTACAGAGTGGCGCCACGAGCGGCCAGTAGCGATCCTTTCCGAGACCAAGACTACGAAAATGTTCCCGTAACAAGAACACAACCCATAGTTCTGCGCTGTGTTTCTTGTTGTGCTTGAACGGCTGAGTCTGACGCAAGGGGACAGGATCGAATGCCTTCACGATCGACGTGTAGTCCGGTCCACCATAACTGCCCGCCGCTTCCGCTATGCCTTCAATGATGTTCGATAATTCCAACTCCACGGGGGAAACACTGATGGTCTGACCGGGTGATCCCTCCGAAAGCGGGCTGGGAGTGGTGAGCAACTCGATCAACGGCTTCAGTTCCCGCAGACGGGCGGCAGCGGCTTTGAGAATGTGCTCGGATTCGAGCCAGTAGTCGCTATCGCTTTTGGTCAGGCGCTCGCGGCCGGACGGCGGCAACACCGTCGGCACCCAATACCGCATGAGGACAAACAGTATGTAATCGGCTTGGCCTCCGACTTGCGAAATACGATCAAGAAGACCGCCGGCTCCCGCAGCCTTGAAAAACGAGTGAGCCCGGTCGGCTACCTGTAGCCTGTCGCCCATGCGTACCCACCAGGCTTCAACCGCGCGCCAGGGGCCGTTGGACAACGGAATCGTACTCATTGAAGGGCATTCCGGTGAAATCGTGCGGCATGGTACTGCCGCAATAGCTCGAAAGCAACGCTTGACTTGGAGTCCTGTTCCAGTATTCTTGGTCTGCTCACACACTCACTCACTTGCCCGGAGGGAATGGCATGGGCCGTCTAATCCTACTGCGCCACGGCGAATCGCAGTGGAATCTCGAGAACCGATTTACGGGGTGGGTCGACGTCCCCCTCTCATCACGAGGCATACAGGAAGCCAAGAACGCCGGTGAAAAGCTTCGTCCCTTCCGCTTCGACCGAGCGTTCACGTCCGTATTGCAGCGAGCTAACGAGACGCTTCGCCTGGCACTTGAGGTGATCGGCCAAACGGCGATCCCGACCGAAAAGGACGAGGCCTTGAACGAGCGGATGTACGGCGACCTGCAAGGGTTGAACAAGATGGAAACTGCTAAGAAATACGGCGAGGATCAAGTCAAGATTTGGCGCCGCAGCTATGACGTCCGGCCACCCGGAGGTGAAAGTCTCAAGGACACCGCCGAGCGTGTCTTGCCCTACTACGAGAAGGCCATCAAGCCGCATGTCCTGGCCGGCCAGACCATCCTCATCGCCGCACATGGCAACAGCCTGCGCGCCCTGGTCATGGACTTGGAGCAGCTGTCGAGGGACCAGGTCCTGGAGTTGAACATTCCAACGGGAGCGCCACTGCTCTACGAATTGGCCTCGAACGGAACCGTGACCAGCCACCGCTATTTGTAAAAGCCGATTCACGCTCGCCTGTCGCCCTCGCCTGTGTAGCATCCGCGGCCTGATCGAGCTCAGCTGGCCCCGCACTGCCTTCTCGCTCGCCGCAATGATGTTGACCGCCTTGATCCTGAATCTGCCTGTCGAAGTCCGTTGCGAGAAAAACCGTTGGGGCTTTGGCAGCGCGCTGGGATTCACGACCGGGACGGTCAACGAAACGGTCTTCACCATGGGCTTCAATCTGGACTACTACCTTGACCGAGACTTTTCCGTCGATCCGATGATGCTCCTCGGTCCGACCCGTGATCTTTTTCAAATCTCCCTTGCAGGGGCGGCCGCTATACATCCGACTGAACAACGGCGTGAATCTGGTTCCTTTTGACTCATGCCGACCTGGACAAGGGAACGGGCGGCGCCCGCATCGATCGTAACGATACGAGCTGGTATCCCTATCGTGAATCTCCACGATATTAACCTCGCCCCCTCGCTACCTGAGGATGACAGCACGAGCGTTTCCCTTTTCTTCGGATTTAGTTGGGGCCCGTGATTGTGAGCGCCTTCGGCCCTTTCCCATAATCGACACCCGATCCTGGGACCGCGTACAATGCATCCGATGCGACAGATATCGTCTCGTCCGCCGTTTCCGCCGCTGCCCCGGTTGGACAATGCCACCGATCAACTGCAAACACGTCTCCTGCGTCAGGTCGGTCAGACGATCAACGAGTATGGCATGATCGAAGCAGGCGATAGGGTGATGGTGTGTGTCTCCGGCGGGAAGGACAGTTATGGGCTATTAGACCTGCTGCTGACTCTCCAGCGTCGGGCGCCTATTTACTTCGACTTGATAGCGGTCAACTTGGACCAGAAACAACCCGGGTTTCCCGCCCATGTCCTGCCCGAGTATCTGACGTCCGCAGGCGTTCCGTTCCACATTGAAGAGCGGGATACCTATTCCATCGTCAAACGGCTGATTCCTGAGGGACAGACCACCTGCTCGTTGTGTTCCCGGCTTCGCCGAGGTCATCTTTACCGCATCGCTACACAACTAGGGGCCACCAAAATCGCGCTGGGGCATCATCGCGATGACATTCTCGAAACCCTGCTGTTGAATCTCTTATTCACCGGGAAGCTCAAAACCATGCCGCCGAAGCTACGTTCCAAAGACGGTCGGCATCTGGTGATTCGCCCGCTCGCCGCCGTCCGTGAAGCCGATCTCATCCGTTACGCCGAGCTGCGCGCGTTCCCCATCATTCCTTGCGATCTGTGCGGATCACAAGAGAACCTTAAACGCAAACAGGCAAAAGCACATTTACTGGAATGGGAACGTCTGGCACCGGGCTGCACGGATAGCATGTTCGCGGCGCTGTCCAACATCGCTCCGTCGCTGCTGTTGGATCAACGGCTGTTCGATTTTCGGTCGTTGCGGCGCGCCGACTCTGCGACCGGCGATGAAGATGCTTGGTTGGATGAGGATAGCGGCTAAGTCTTCATCTTGTTCGAAAAACGTGTGCGAAACTTCATCACCTTCGGCCCGACGACGGCGGTACAGTACCCTTGAAAGGGATTCCTTGCGAAATATTCCTGGTGGTACGGCTCGGCTTCATACCACGTGGGGGCGGCGACGACTTCTGTCACGATGGGGTTGGGATAGACCTGCTCGTTCGTGAGTGACGCGACCACGTCCTCCGCAATTCGCTTCTGCTCCGGGCTGTGGTAAAAGACGGCGGACCGGTACTGCGTGCCGACGTCGTTCCCTTGACGGTTCAGCGTCGTCGGATCATGAATCACGAAGAACACTTCCAGTAACTCCCGATAACTGACAACGGCCGGATCAAAAGCGATGCGGACGGCCTCCGCATGGCCGGTATGTCCGCTGCACACCGCCTCGTACGTAGGGCGTTCTTGTTGGCCCCCCGTGTACCCGGACTCCACGGAGTGGACGCCCCGCATTTGGTCGTACACCGCTTCCAGACACCAGAAGCAGCCCCCCGCAAGTGTTGCAATCTCTTCTTTCATGACTCCGCGCTGTGCCAATTCGTTGGTCGTACACGACACGTCGTGCGAGACGCCTCCCCTTATATCATACGAAACGAAACGCTCGCGAGCAGCAGCATGGGGCGAGAATTGAGAATGGAGAGCAGGCTAACGCTGTTTAATCGGCTTTCAGATCCGCGATGACTCGCTTCAACTTGGCCCGTTCATCCGGCTGCATCGCCACGAATTGAAAGCCGAACGTCCTGCCCTTGACCCATCGCACGTGCGCCTCATCAATCCGTAATGGCCAGCTAAGACCGGGTGCGTAGATCCGGCATTCAAATGAACCATTGGGCACCACCGGACAATCTGTTTCAATGCGGCAACCTCCATCAGATAGATCCAGTGTTTTCCCCTGCCCCTCACGTTGCCCACCAGAAAACGTGCTGCGAAACTGCGCGGTGAGCCTCGGGTGCGCCCTTTTTTCTATCACACGAGCCTTCTTGAGTGCCTGGGATCGTAACGGCATCGATGTGGTCCCCCCGGAAATGACGAACCCCGACGGCTCTCATGATGAGAATGCGCCGGGGTGCCTCAATGGTTCTGAGACGTGACTATTTCCTTTTCAACAGAACGTGCCCGCGACGATTGAGTTGATAGCAGGATTCATCATGTTCGAGACAAAATGGCCGTTCCTTCCCATAGGAGACGATGCCGATCTGCTTGGGACTGAGTCCCATTTCAGCGAGATAATTGCGGGCGCTCTTCGAGCGCTTGTCTCCCAGCACGATGTTGTAATCAGTCGTTCCCCGTTCGTCGCAGTGGCCCTCAACCTTCAAGACGGCCCCGGGGTGCTCTTTTAACCACTTGGCGTTGTGATTGAGTGCCTCCATCCCGGAATCCGACAACGTCCACTGATCAAAACCAAAGAAGACATCTTTCAGGCCGGCCTCCACAGCAGCTTGTTCCTCTTTCGACAATTCCGCACGATGGCGCATGCCGCTTGTGGCCGGCGCGACGGAGGCGATGCCGCCGCCGTGAGAGAGGTATTCATCCGATGGATTCTGTGAGAATCCGCTCAACTCGTTGCGAAGTCCGCCTTGACCCATACCCGGGAAATTGGGATTGACGCCTTGGCCCTGCCATCGTGAGCCAGCCCCATTGGTTGAACCGGCCGTTTCATCACCGTCTGACTGCAACCATCTCATCCCGCACCCAGCCGTAGCCAGTACGGTCAGACCCAAAGCCGCTACCAGAACGCTTTTGCTTAGACTGGCCTTCATGGTGTTCCCCCATCCCTGTTGTGACGTTTACTCGCTGAAACAACTATAGCACCGGTTTTACAGGATCAATGTTACGAGAGTTCGCTCGCCAAGGCGCTGAGATATATGAGATTTTTCCACTAAAGGGAGGAGATGCGATCGGGCGGAAGGCCAGAACCGGTGTTTTCCACAATCGGCTAGAACTGCGCCGAACGTCGATCAGCCCAGCGGACGGGACGCATGACCGTACCCAAGGCTGCGACAGCGCAGATCATGGCGAGCATGAGCAATCCCATCATCAAGAAGAATGCGGCCCTTACATCATGGAGGATGACATGGTTCATCGAAATTCCCCTCCCTTGTTGATTCGATTCCTATCCACTTTGCCAGCCACAACTACAGAGCCAGCTGGCCATAGGATCAACCTTGGTCAACCAGCGGCCACAACAGGGGCAGTGCCTCGTCCATACTTGCCTTCTGCCACGGTCGCTGCATCCGTCAGGCGACCCATCGGGATGTCTCATCACATGTTGTCCATAGAATAGCACTTTCAAACCCCTCTGGTCTTTACCAACCTGGTTTTAGCCTACAACGGGCTAGAGCAAAAATCCATGCAGCTTTAGTGGGGAGCGACGGCAGACGTCAGGCCGCGACTAAGGTGGCTAAGTGCTTGAAGTGGAATGAAAGTCCATTCGCATGGTAAGAAATGCCGTTCATGAGAGAAGGAGGGTGTCCCTGATGGGGACTTGGCCTAAAGTCTGGGCTTCTCGTCACTCGATGGACACTCGACGACCGCGCCACTGCACTCCCCGATTATGCCCCATCATACTCGTGGTTGGCATAGAGCAAAGCGTCCAATTTCCGTTGTATGGAACCAGGCAGGCAGGTCAGCGGATCCTTGGGAACATACTTGGCCGCTTCAGCCGGTGTAAACACAAATGCATGGTATTCCTGTTCCAATTCTTTACGTGCCTGGGCGTTCCCTTTCGCAGCCAACCTCAGTAAGACGCGACGACGTTCCGTCTCTTCCTCAGTCGTATTCCACATGATAATCCTTCCAGGGGCTATGGTTCTGCCAGGGCCCCGACCATAGGTGGCTGCTGCTGTTGACCAACCATTGCACTGCCTACGGCTTCCTTCGCCCTTTCGATGGCATCGTTAGAGGACATGAAAACCGAGAAGAGTATAAGGATACCTATCAACAGGAGAAGCATGCCGAGTGGACCCCAATCGCTGCGCCATCGGACCCGACATGCTCTTAGCGGGGCCGAGCGACGCCTCTGCAACCATAGAGAATGCCCCAACACGGGATCGGTCGATGATGGGCCCATGCCAGACCTGCCTTCTTGGAGACCGATATTTCAAAACTGCTGCTCCCGCACGGGAGCAAAGGCAAAGCTCGTGCCCTCACTGCTGACCAAAAACCACGAGTAGATGCAAGAGATTTCCTAGGTTTGCTTGTCTAGTGGGATAACTTGTCCGCGAGTACGAGATATTTTGTCCCGAAGCGGCCTCTGAGACTGAGGATTCTTGCCATGGCGAGGGACGACCGACAAATTGACTATAAGGTCGGCTAGAAATGAACTGGTTTACTTGGGTATCGCCAACGGAGCCTTGACTCTCCTAGCAATGAGCACTTAGACGTTGCGAAGAGGCCAAATCGCCGACCTTGGTACTGGCGGCAGGACGTTCCGCATATGATGCGCCCGACATAAATTGACCTGCGACTGCGGGTTAGAAGTTGCAATTAGGTGGATTGGCGCTTGGTGCGAAAGGAGGCACCTCCCCCATCGCCGTGACAGGTCCGACGATATCGCGGCGGGTCATTGCAGGCAGCTAGGTTCAAAACTCCAAATAGCCTCCAATGCCGACCGTCTCAACTTTTTGTCTGAAAAACTGACCATACGGGTTGTAACCGTAATAATAATTCACCAGCACACGAAAGCGTCGGGAACCGCTGCCGCGATAGAGCTCCAGACCAGCAACCATATTCGTGTTCAGGGCCCAGTTTAGTTCTTGAAACGTTTTGAAATCCGCGCCCAGGATCGGGACGATACGGAGGTCCGGCAAGAAGGCACCATACACTGACGTATGATAGGTCGGCCCGCGGAGCTCGAGCCCCCATTGGACTTTGAGGGGATCGAGCTTCGGCTTGGTATGGACCAAGTAGCCTCCACCCGCATACAGGCGACCCCACCCGCCGGGGGTATCTAACGATAGAAGGGCTTCCACTTCCTCAAAGCTGAATTCCACCGGACTGATCCCGGGGTTGCCCAGCAGAAATTCGTCACCGAGGTGACTACTCTGATGGTAAAGTCGCACGCGCGTGGAGACCAGTCCGCTCCGCCAGGACCAGGGGATCCCGATCACATAATCCGCATTGATCAGATCCTCAGATGAACTGTCTAAATTGAACTGGGCAAAGACTCCTGCAAGGATGCCGACCTGCCAGCCGTCACACCCATTCCGCTGTCCAACCAAACCAAAGTCCTCTCCGAAGCCCACCGATCCGACACGGACCGATGATCCGAGATTCTGTTCCGGAGCTGGATTGCGGACGCGGACGGCCTGATAGGTGGCGAAGAACCGGGGTTGCTTCAGATCCGCCAAGGGTGGTCGAAACACATCGTTATCGGGGAACGCTTCAACAGGACGAGAGACTCCATCTTCTGCGCGCACCGCCGAGTTGAACGCATACCTACAGTCGACGGAAGCCACTCCTCCTGAGGTTGAGGTCTCTTCCGCGGTTGAAGGACTGATGCTCCCTATCAGCATCATCATTGCGCCACCAACGATCCACCATCGGACTCGTATCTGATTGCATAACGCCATTGGTGAATTTTGAACTGTCGGAAACATCAATCCCGCTAGAATAATAGGACTCGTGATCTGGACGGCTACAGGACGCAGGATGTACAGATCGAATTACGACTGGCGCATGCCTGAAAGCAAACCGATCGGTGGTTTCATTGTTCAATGGGCACGAAAAGTATAGAAACTGCACAATCGTAACACCCTGGTCGAGTGAGGAACGGAGACCTCTGGAGCCCATTGATAACACTGGTACGCCCGGCAGGAATTGAACCTGCGACCTGCGGGTTCGAAGGCTGTTTGAGCCGAATTTACGAACTCCCTGTCTGGCTTTTTGTTTTCCGCTTTTTAACGAATTTCAATAGCTTAGGCGTTTCCATGGACCACAGTCAATTCTGTTGAGTTGAGTAATCTTGAGTCTGTTCGAGTACAAACTAAGCACACTAGCGACCTGCAGATTTCTCGTCCATTGCTCGTCCGATGACCTGCGGGAGGCTAATCCGCCCATTGGATTACTACCTGGGAGCGTTGCTCAAAATCCCTCTTTAAACTACAACCAGCAGCCATTTGATTCATCGAGGGAGTTTCTAGAGACTTTAGGTGCTTCAAAAACAAATGATTAAGACCCTCTAAGTCTATCTACTCTTCCGCGTGATCAAACAAGAATAGCCTTTCATTTGACGAGCGCTTCTAGCGTGGCACCCTGCAGAGAAGTTCGCAGGGTCATTAGTCGATGTAGGAATACATGGCGGATCTTCACGTGCAGGTACCAGACAATCCGAGACTTTCAAAGAAGTCAATCGTGATCTGGGGTCTACTAGCAGGAATATGTTTTTGCAAGGGCGGTATTATCTCTATTTGATTTCGTTGCCCAGTGAGGGAACCTTTGAACTGCACCTTGACAAATTATATGGATTTGCAACTTTTGGACTCCCTCTAGTTTCCCTCTGTTTAAGCATTCTTGCACTAAAAATAGTCGACTGCTTCTGCAAGCGTTGTCGCCCTGTTAATGCTCAGCCTTGGCTTGGTGTTTCTAATTGTTGGAGTTTACGCGGTGTATGTTGGGAGGATTGAACCTGAAACGGTCATGAGCCTGAAGTCTCTCGTGTTCACGTCGATCGGACTTGCCGTCTATCCCGCTTGCGTCGGATGTGTCACATTTGTACCAAAACGTGACGAGTTTTCGAGCATTCTCACGCCCTCTCTAAGACTCTCAGGAGAGTGACGCGCATACCATTGAGTCATGTGGTTGGCGTCTCATGCCTTAGCAGCTTTTGGACTTTATACAGGTCGATCCCGCGTTGCACAAGCCGCCTAGCGAATGTACGGCGCAAATCTTGGAACCGAAAGCCTGGAATGCCTGACCGATCGCGAGCCTCACAGAATTCCCGGACCAAGAACCGCGCCTTTAAGTCATTCCCCCGTGGCGTTGTAAACACCCGGCCTTGTGATGGGCCAGTAGCTGCCTGCTTCGCCGCGAGCAATGCATAAAACGTGGTGTTTAACGGAATCGGCCGCCGTGCCCAGTTCTTAAGCTCTTCATGACCAGTTTCCGATTAAGAGCGAGAAGGTTTTAGAGACTCGGTCGCCGTCATTGAGCATTTGCTCATCTTCACTTTAGTGGAGAAAAGAGCCCTTCGAACCTAGGATCCAGAGCATCCAGACAGCAGTTAAAAAGCGATTCATCCTGGCTTGATATTTGTTACAAACATCAACAGGGCCGGGAACAATTCCTAGAAATGAAGTGACAGACCTCCAACTATATGACTTGCAGAATAGTCGCCTTTCACTCCGGCACCGGTACTACCAATGTCATCGAAATTGAATGTAGCGCGGTTGTACTTGTATTCGCCGAACAGTGCGACACGTTCCGTAAAATAGTACCGGACACCGGCCAACGCATTAAGGCCTGGGACACCGTTATCGGAGGCGCTTCCAGTCGAGTCCTTTGCGCGGGCAAAAAATACACCTAACCCGACCCCGACGTAAGGTTGCAGGCGACAGAAATCATGGCGATCGTCGGCGGACCGTCCCGTGCGATCGTGATCGTCATGCCGCTCACACATCATCTTGGCGCGTGCGATAACGTTAAAGGCCAAGGTCGTCACACGGAGGTGTGCACCTGTTGTAAGAGCGGTCTCTTTCAGATGCGGCGTTGTGTTGAAGGCTTCCATTTCAACTCCAAGCCAATTCAAACGGCGCGGCATGAAATAGCCAACCTTGGCTCCGTATACCCCGGAATCATTCTGGTCAATGTCGCCGAGATTGGTGCCGGATAGCGCACCGGTCCCCTCCACATCGTTAAAACCATGACCAATGGTGTATCCACCGAAGCCCGCGACGTAAAATTCTCCTGGCTGGTCCCGCTCATTTCGCTTGTCCGCCCGCGCTGCTTCTCGTTGCCGCTCAGCCCGCTGCGCGTCAGCTTTTTCGGCCTCCCTCGCTCGCTGTTCTTCCAACGTCGTCGGCCCTTGGGCCATCAGTGGGCCTTGGGCCATCAATGAGCATGGGACGGCCACCAAGCCAGCAGTCGTGAGGATTGTGCTTAAACCAAACCGAAACAAATCCTGAGACACATGGTTCATAGATTCCTCCACTAAAATAGTTAGAATGGATCAGTGATTCACAAGTTTCCTTCCTATGGCAGTTATATCGACCCGCAGGCGTAGTGAGCACTGGGCTGCTCCCTAAATTTCCGCTGTTTCTCGAAGGAACCCCCTCGAAAATTTAACGAAACTGCTTGCAGGCTGGACGAGGATAGAGCTCGCTATTGGGCATTGGCCCTAGTTGACATCTTCGGCTACTGCGCTCATGTTACGCGTCCCACACACACAACTGCCGAACACACAAACTACCGACAGCAGTCAGATCCGCTGATCGAAAAATAAGGCCGCTTAATCCGTCTGCATAATTCGCCTTTTGCGCATAGTGGCTAGCGGCCCCCTTCGCAAACGAAGCCCTCTTTGTCGATGATTCTTTAGAAGGTGAGCGATATACGCTTTGTCGAATACTTCTCCAGATAAAGCTGAGAAGCGCTGTTGTCGTCGCGTTGAGACGATGAAACATATCGAAAGACTCAAAGGAGGACTCTCCTCAGAGCTTCGTCGTTCCTATTGTCGTTCTTATTATGGACCAACAACGGCAAAGCCTTTCGAATGGCTAGGTCAAGGTCTTCGTTCGAACTCCAGCTTTTTTATACGGTTGACTGCCGCCTTCCTCGCACGTCACTGCCTAGTGCACTTACGCGTGCCACGAATGCCTACATATGTGTAGAAAGTTTTGTACACACAAACTTGCCTGCGGCCTACTCGGTGAATGGCCACGACCGCCGACATTTTGTGAGAAAGGCGTTCAAACTTGCCTGAGCCCACAACTACTACTATTCCTCCCGCCCCCAAGCTTTTCATTGCTGAGAATAATCCCGCGATGCTCGAGCTGCTGCCTGCTGCCCTGAATTTGAAAATGCCCGAGATAGAGATGGATCTTTGCTGGTCCAGTGAGGTGGCTGTGGAGAAGCTAGAGCATACCCATTACGATATCGTGGTTGCCAATGTACGAATGGCTGAGCCCGCAAACTTTTTCTTGTTGCGACATCATTTACATTGCATCCGTTGATGCCATATCTTGTGACCGCTCATCCGAAAGACCACGCTATTGCTGGACAGGCCCTACACGCAGGCGCTTCCGACATCATTGTGACTCCTTTGGTCCCTCCTGAAGCGGTGTCTGCCGTTCAAACGGCTTACAAATTCCATGAACTACGAATGACGATCGCACTGCGGCAGCAGAGGTTGGAGTTTTTACTCGACAAGCAGGCTATTCAACGGGCAAAGGAATTGCCATTGATCTTCGTCAACAAGACGACAAGGACCTTGGAGGAAAAGTTTTATAGCAGGATAAGCACCTTGAAAGCCTACGAGCGGACAATTAATGCCTTAGAGAGGAGCCTGGCGATACAAACGAAACAGGCCATTTACCTTGAAACTCAGATTAGGCTAGGGGCGGTTAAACGTCTAGACGTCTTACTGAAGATGGCTCGGCAGAGGATTCCATTCTCCTAAAACGGACGACCATCGGTTAAGCGTAGCAGGGGACAGTGCCTCGCCAGCACCCGCGACGAGCCAATCACAGTCGTTCATTCGTGTTTTGGATCTAGCTTGTCACCGTGTTTTTAGAGGCGACACGATCTTTAACAGCGCTCATGGAATTAGCAAAGGCTTCTGCAGTTCTTAGCTGTCCCGTTTCATTAAAGTGACAAGTGTCATACCGATCCTTCAACTCTACGAGCCTATCGGTATTTGCGCCAAAAAATATGTTCTTCTTATCGACTAACTGCCTCTGTGCAATTGCAACAGGATTGTCCTCAGTCCACCCGACTTCCTGACACCCCCGGGACTCAATAGCGACGAAAATTGGGGCTGTCACGTGTAGTTCAGTCAGAGTGCTGATAAGTGAGCGGAAGGACGCAACATACACCTTTGACGTGGTCTTATGGCTGACATCCGTTCCGCCCTGATGCCAGATCACACCAGTAATTCGATATTGGTTTTGACTGATGTGATAATATCAGTGAGGACTTCATTGATGTCACCATCACGTTGCCATCGCGATATGGGCGATCCGCCTACTGCAACAACGATGATGACTATCTTTTCATAGATGCCGTTTGCAACCAATTGATCCGCGAGCGGAGTAAGGTATTCGCCGGCTTGCTCTGTCCCGCCGAGAAGTGGAGAAGACGCGACATAACACCGACCGTCGAAGTAGTTGACGACACGGTCAGGATATTGAGTCGTAAATCTCTTTTGCCCATTATTTGACGCATTTGATTGACCCATAATAAGCAGGACCCCAGTCCTCTTGGACTGAACGGGACACTCGACCTGTTGCTTAGATGGGTGAAAGGCTAATCGACCCAATGAATCATATTGATTGAGCGCGATAGTGTGGCTCGTAGCGTGAACAATGGAAGAATCCTTAATTTGTCGCACTAATTCAATCGGCCAAAGATTGCGTGAATAGCTAAATGCTCCAAACAAATATGAGATGACAACGAGCACCAGGCTAACATGGATCGCCCTGAAAGACTCGACATGATGGGTGCCTCGTCTCATCTCTTAATTTGTCCCTAGGACAATAACTCTAAGTACATTTAACCGGTAATAAACAAATACTAATTTAGATCAGGTTAAGGTACACCTAGGTACAACCCTAGCTTGGCAAATTGGCTTAATCTTCGCCCAAAGCACCTTTGTTCAGACCGCAACACTAAATATTTTGGAGAGATAGAAGCGTGCTCCGCACGCAGTACAGCGCCACGGCCATCCCAGCAACATAAGGAAACCGTCCCCGAGCTTTTGGCGAGTTGAGCGCCTACAAGAGCGGCGGCCGCACCGGCGACACGTAACGGAGAGTGAAAGGCCTTCATTCATTCCAACAGCACCGCACCCAATAGGCGACTGAACGTAGTTTACTTGTTATTACGTTTGTAATACAATAAGTATAATGACCATGAAGCGAACATCGCTGCACCTCGACGACGCGGACCAGAAGGTGTTGGAGCGCCTGGCCGAGAGAGAGACGCAGCGAACCGGCAGTCGGGTCAGCGCATCACAGATTGTGCGTCGGCTGATCCGGACGTTTCTGCACAACCAGCCTTCGTTCAGGTTTGGCCAGGATCGCGCCTTCGACACAGCGCCGCATGATACGCCTCTGGAAGCGATGATCGTACGTGACGAGGACGGGACAATCCGGTATTGGAGCAGAGAAGCTCAGCTCATCTACGGGTGGACGCCGCAAGAAGCGCTTGGGGCGCGTACGCACTGCCTCTTCGAGACGAGATTTCCTACGACACTGACCACGATTGAAAGAGAAACACGAAAAACATTGTCGTGGGAAGGGCAGCTAATCCATAGGCGTCGTGACGGCTCGCTGGTCACCGTCCACAGTCGCTGGAAAATTCAGCGGAACCCGAAAAATAAATCACTCACAGTTATAGAAGTTAACGCAGAGGGCACAGCATAGCCGCGTGGCCTCCGTTTCCGCTTGTTCCCTATCACAAGTCGGTTCTTTTACGCCGCCCATGCCTCGTCCATCCGGCAACCATGCTCTCCTTGTTTAGCTCTTGTCGTCTAAGCCAAGCCCTTCAATCTCCGCTTGAATGATCCCTTCTCGAATACGATTTTTAATGCTCTGCATTGTTTCTAGCCCGACTGTTTGGACCCCTTCATCAATTAAGCGCTGAAAGTCCTCCTTGATCGGTATACCAGGGGTGTGACGCTCCATTAGAAGCAACAGTGCCTTCGCTTGTATCTGCATGAGTGCAAGACTGGTCGTAACGGATGTTAGAGTTTTATCGTCCATGAAGAAAGCTTCCGCTTAGGTGATGGAGAACCGGGGCTTATTTTTAGCGATAACTGGATGACATTGATTCATCTCGCTAACCTCCTATAGAAAGGACCATTCCCCTACGGTTGCAATCCATTGTTATATCAGAGTATTGGGTCGCTATGAGAACAAGCGATCGACCGGGCAATTGCTTCAAATACCTAGTGAACTTTCAAGGCACAGAAGAGTAAAATCGTTCAAGAATTTTGTTGGCCGCCTACTATGAATCTGCTTACCATAGTCTTGGTTATCGCAGGAATTGCAATTACTGGCGTCGGTATATTCTGTGTCTATTGGTATCGAGCGCAGCGTGCTTTACAGCAGGCAAAAGGACGAGCGTTGTGGCTCAATAGAGAACTTGAGCGGACCGATTCTCAAGTTGAAGTGGTTGAAGTTTGGTCTGATGAGCAGTTCGAGCGAAATAACCGCCAACTCGCAAATGACATTCTTGACACGGTTGGAATAGAGCTTTCCGCCGATGAATCGGTAGAAGCCAATCGCCTGCGAGCTTTTCTTGAGAAGACAAATGCCGATCGCGAGTTAAAAACCCCCCGAGATATCGGGCGGGCGTGGTTCGCCTGCCTGCAGCTCCAAGATCAAGAACCCGAGGTGGAGTTGGCGGAACTATTCAAAGTGCTGAATGATGCTTGGACTACCAGCAAGGATCAGGCGCAGATAAATGCTCTTCTTCAGCAGGCCAATTTCAGAACGATCGCCTCAAGCCTCCGCTTAGAAATCCTCTAACGTGAATGGATTGAGCTGGCCAACATTTGCGGTCTCTCTCTTACTATATCTGCGTGAACACCCAACGGCGTTAGCTTTGGATGAGCCAGCTGAAAAGTAGCAGCCCTGTCATCCACGGTTTGCTCTTTGCTCACCGCCTCAAGGTGTGCAGGTCTGTTTCCCAAAGGTTCAGACTTCGGTCGAAAATTGGCTTGGCTTGAGTTCCCGTGTTTAGGTTTTGCCAGCGAACGGTAGGGACAAATTCGCCCGTCCAGCCACTTCCCACCCAATCTACTCTGGCGAGTGTTGCAGCCGGCACCCCAAGGCAATCACTCAGGGTCTTCAGGTAACGCCCAGGCGCAATATCATCTCAGCACGCTGCCCCCGTTCGAATTAAAACGTGTTAAGACGCGCTTAACGCCGGTCTAATTTCTGGCGGTTATCTTTTTCCCATGAATTTGCGTGTGTACTGCTCAGCGATAGCAATGTTCGTCGCTTCACTCTTGGGGAAGGCCCAGGTGAAACGAGGGCGTGAGAGGAAGGGGTAACTTTATGAATGTCCTTACTCCCATAGCCCTTGGCAGACAAGCGAAGTCTTTTGACGATCCGAACTGGTTATTCGAGGTCAAGGCAGATGGTAGGATGCTCTCATCACATCTTGATTCTCTGCCAATGGCCGTGAAATGTGTCAGGGCACCGATCTGATCTCCTCCATTGGATTTTCCTGCAGAGTGGGAAAAGTTAGAGTGATCCAAGCGGTCAGCATTTCAGCCACAAACTTGTGGCCCGCCTCATTAATATGACCGTCTTTAGGGAAGTGAATTTCATGCCCCGGTCGAATCTTTGAAGATCCTAAATCCAAAAAACTGACTCGCTGATCTGCCATTAATCTTGCAAGGTTGAGAAATTTGCTGGGGTTTTGCTCGGGCAGTCGAACAAACAAAATAGTTGTCCCAGAATTCCGGCACTCGGCAATGATTGCTTTGAAGATCGCCTCGTTCCTTCGCCACCAATCTCCGAACGGAATGCTGTACGCCCTCGAGGTGAGGAGCTTTTGGCCGAGATACCCGATCTCAGAATGCGTTTCAAGATACCGTATCAATGCCGGAGGTTTGTCCTGGGCGTTCTGGGGGCGGAGGATTCCGTCCTCCAACTCAAAAGTAGGCTTGTTGAAGCCCTCCCGGTCACGAAAAGCGGTGAGACTTCGGTCTAAATCCTCGTCGATAAACGCCACGATAACGAGTCTGGGCTTTAACGGCAGCGCTTGATGCTTAACGCTCATCCACATTTGATCCAATCCGAAACCCGGCATCGCCATATTGTACACCGCAGTTCCCCTGCCAAGAACGATGTTCAGTAATGCCCCAAAAGTCTGTTCGCCGTTTACACCCGTGCCGAAAGTAAAGGAATCGCCGATTAAGACAATCGACTGAGGTGCCTTCAGATCATCGAAATTCTTATCGCTACGAAATCCTTGCTTGTTGGCCCGATACGTATTCCAGTGATCTTCGATGTACCAGCGAAACCCCTTGTTCGGTTGCATGTGCCAGCCCGTCTGCGCATCCACGGCAAAATTTTTGCTACCGCGGTTTTCGAATTCGCCAACGAACGCGCGCGGCGGTGGTCTGTACAGCCCTGGGTCTACCAGTGAATGCAGCACGACTTCGGCCAGCGCGAAGGAAAACATGGTACTCACAAGCACAAGCGCCGCATTCGTCCAACGCGACCATTTTCGACCTTGTCTGGAGCCAGCTAGTAGTATTGTGCCTGCGAAGGTTGCAGGCAGTTGCCACAAACATAATAGAAGTATCCCGCTCCAAGAACTCACATTCCCATCTGCAGCAAGCGCCTGCAGCGTCCAACGGTTGATGCAGATGCCGAGTAATAGTAATGGCAGACCAATACGGCGATTCTGTAAGAACAAATTAGCCATCGGGCTTCGAAAGGTAACGGTGCTACTGTTCAAGTTGTACTGCCGCGAGCTTTCCTAGTTCAGTCCCCTCTCCCTTTCTGTCCACCGAACCAACTCATCTTTTTTGTCGCGGATGACTTCTAGGAGCCGCTATTGATTCTGCGATCACCGTGTCGCTGACGGTGCAGGCCATCCGGACTCCCAACCTGCTATTCATGTTCGGTTGATATGGCGATATATCAATTCAGCTATTGCGTGATGACCCACGGAATTAAAGTGCATGGGGTCATTGAATAAATAGATGTCTGTCGAAGGAAGTCGCTTTGCCTTTAAATACTCCATAAGCTCATCGTAAAGGTCATAGATCGTTACTCCTGCCCTATATCCAGCTTCCTTTATTATTTTCTGCGGCTCAAGGGTTTCCACAGAACCTGCTCGTAGCTGATACTCATATGGCAATATAAAAAGCACGAGAGGTTTTTCGTCTTTTATTAATCGTTTGAGCTTGCTGAACTGCGAGCTGAGAAGTTCAATCGTTTTCGAGTCGTGGTAATAGGACGCGTCGGCCAAGAAATGGTCCCTGGCACTATCAGTGGCAAGGCTTTTAAGAAGCACATATGTTCTTGAATGCGATCCCAGGAAAGTGTGGAAGTTGAAGTAATGGTCGTTGATGTACCGCAACGTCCGCACAAACATATTGGGATACCGTCTCTCATCCGGCGTAACTTCCCCATCTGCTTTTCTGTTTCGAGCGATATTAACTAGATTGACCTGGCTCGTAGGACTGACATCATTGAGACAGATCCCTATAATAACCAGTTGTGGATTGAAGTTGTCTGCGATGTGCCGTAAGACTTCGACATAATCCACAATCCCATAGCCGGTGACTGATGCATTCAGAACCTTCTTGCCAAGCTTTTCTTCTAATAAGAATGGGTACGTCTGCTCGGCTTCGACGCCGTTTCCGACGCTCACAGAGTCACCCAATACTAAAACTTGCTCTGAGGTATCAAGTTGACGTGAACGAGAGCTTGTTCGAAATCCATGTTCATCAGTAATGACGAGGGCGCCCAATTCCTCTCCAGTCGCCAAAGCCTTATACCCATATGTTTGGCCATATTTGTGAGGATCGAATAACTTGGTATCCGAATGTTGGGGAGGTATCTCGGGATGTAACCACCTTACCGAGCCCTCTATTAGAACTACCAACGTCAGGAAGATGAGAAGATTTATGATTCCTGTTCCGATAACCTTCGCCCATCTCATTTCATCGCTCCGTGGTGATGTACTACCCGAATGAGGACTAAGGAAATTGTAGAGGTGATAGGTAGAAAGCCGCAACGGCTTGAGGTCTGGAATGGTGCTAAATCCACTCTTAGGGTAGACTCTCCGGCTTATGGCGCTCGATTCCCTCATTCGCTTTGGCACGTCAACCTGGACTTATGAAGGCTGGCAAGGTCAGGTCTATAACAGACCCTATAAGAAGACGACCTTTGCACGGGAATGCTTAGGCGAGTACTGCCAGTATCTCTACAACGGAGAACCGCTCTTCCTACTGTCGGCAACGATTCAACATTCTACCGGCCACCGACCGCCAACCAGCTCCGAAACTATCTCAATCAGATCCCAGAGGACTTCGAGATGTGTTTTAAGGTCTGGGAGGAACTGACCATCCCAACCTTTTCGAGTCATCCTCCGTATGGGATGAAAGCCGGCCAAGCTAACCCCCGCTTTTTTGACGCTGGTTGTTCAAGGATCTCGTGTTGGCACCGTATAGAGAAGCGGGGTCCCAGCCTCACGCCGGGCCATTCCTATTCGAATTTCAGCGCCACGGCATGCTCGCCAAGGACTTTGTGGGCAAACTCAATGCGTTTTTCGGACAACTGCCCCCTGGTGACGGAACCGCTGAGCCATGAGCTATCCCCCAAAACCGGCAGAATAATATCCGCTGCTTGAGCAGCCTGCTGAGCCAGGCGGTTGAGGATGGATTAGTCCAGGTCAACGTCGCCCTGAAGCCGGCAAAGTTTCTGCCCAAAGTCAGCAAACGGCGGCATCAACCCGTTCACCCGCCAGGAAGTGGCCACGCTGCTTGAGACGGTGAAACAGCGGCATTCGCGCTTCTACCCCTTGTTTTTCTGTGCCGTGCGGACTGGGATGCGTTTAGGCGAGCTGTTAGCGCTTCAGTGGGGCGATCCTCGACCTGCATGGGCGACTCATCACCGTGGAACGCAATTACACCCATGGCCGGGTGAGCACGCCGAAGAATGGCGAGAGCCGGCGCGTCGATATGTCGGTAGAGTTACAAACCGCCTACGTGACTTGTATACAGAACGGCAGCTTGAGGAGGCGGCGAACAAGTGGGACACCACGCCCAAGTGGATCTTCTGTAACGCGGCTGGCGACCTGCTCGACCCCGATAATCTACGGAAACGGGTCTTCTATGACCTGTTGGATAAGGGCAAGCTCAGAAAGATCCGCTTCCACGACCTTCGGCAGACCTATGCGAGCCTGTTACTCCAGCAAGGCGAGAGCCCGGTGTATGTGAAAATGCAGATGGGCCATTCCTCCATCCAAGTCACCGTCGATATCTACGGGCATCTCATTCCAGGCGGGAATAAAGCTGCCGTTGATCGGCTCGATGGACCCGTGGATAAGCTGACATTTAAGGGTGAATCTGCAACCTGGGCGCAACCAGTAGGGATGAGGGAATCAGGTGGGGACACGCAAGTGCCTGATTCTCTTTGGTGCGCCCGGCAGGAATTGAACCTGCGACCTGCGGGTTCGAAGCCCGACGCTCTATCCAACTGAGCTACGGGCGCATAGAGCTATTTCAAGCACTTTGCCTAAGAGATTGTCAAGGATACGCCGGAGGGACAATTAGGAGAAATGCTTCAGAATGGTTTTTGCTAGTTCCTCGACTGAACGCCCGTCCGTCGGGATGGAATGGTCCGCTGCAGCCTGATACTTGGGTGTTCGTTCATTCAGCACGTCACGGATCTCGGCCACATGGGATTTAGTCCCCGTCAGCGAGGGCCGTTGCGTATCGTCGCCGATCCGAGCAGCAATGGTCTCCACGGAGGCCGTCAGCCAGAACAGCCGGCCGTTGCCTTTCAACACCTTGACATTTTCCTGACGCAAGATGACCCCTCCTCCCGTGTCGATGACCAAGTTGTCCCGTCCGGCAAGATCCTGGCATACCGCGGTTTCGAGATCGCGGAAGTACTCCCAACCGTGTGCTGCAACAATGTCGGGAATCGATCTTCCAGCGCGGCGCGTGATCTCCTCATCGGTCGACACGAGCCGTCGCCCCAGTTGCGCAGCGACGATTTTCCCAACTGCGCTTTTCCCCGCCCCTCGATACCCGATCAAGACGATGTTCATTGCATGCCGCAGCGGGGTCCCTATAAGGGCGGATGAGGATAATGGTAGGCGGTGGCGCCTAACAGCACGAAAGTCATGGGAATCGTGATTCTAAGACAGCGCGCATGACTTGGGTCGGAGCCAATCGACCCGTCCACCGTTCGAACTGTGCGACCGCTTGATAGAGAAACATTTCGAGTCCCGAGATCGTTCGGCAGCCGGACGCTTTCGCCTCGGTAAGGAGCTGCGTTTCACGGGGGTTATACACGACGTCCATGACCGTCAGTTCTCGATGGAGGAACTTGACCGGGACACAGCTCCTACCGATCTTGGGCGCCATGCCGACCGGCGTACAGTGAATAAGCACACCGGCCTCTGACAAGACGTCCTTGAGGCGATCCTCGTCGAGGTCCGCCTCTGCGACGCTCATTCCTGTTTTATTCCTTAAATCCGTCGCAAGATTCCTGCGCTCGTCCGCTTCAATCCCCAACAGATGCAGGCGACGCACTTCGGCCTTCCCCCGCAAGGGCAAATGCAATTGCGCGTGCTGCGCCTCCCGAACCGATAATCACGACAGATGCGCCGTTCAATGGAGCGTTGCCTTCCTTCAATGCACGGAGCGCCCCCGTCGCATCGGTGTTCATGCCGAGCAGTTTTCCTTCCTGCGCGACAATGGTGTTGATGGCGCCAATGTGAAGCGCCGTCGCTTCAACTTCATCGAGAAAGGGCAGAACGGCGACCTTGTGAGGGATGGTTACGCTGGCGCCGCGAAAATTGCCCAAGGCGCGCAGACCGGTAACTGCATCACCAATCTTGTCTACCTTCCAGGCTCAGATAGACGAAATTGAGGGCCAACTTTTGAAATGCCGCATTGTGAATGGCGGGGGAGAGAGAATGCTCGATGGGATTCCCGATGACTCCGCAAAATTGTGTGGTGGTGTTGATGTCCATGACCATTGTTTAGGCTGAAACGACACGTCAGCCTCAGACTTTTCATCCCTTGGAGACTGTCATACCCCCGTCAATCGTGAACGTTCCTCCCGTGACCCAACCCGCTTCATCGGAAGATAAGTACAAGACCATGTTCGCGACCTCCTCCGACGTCCCCGGCCTTCGAATGGCGTAGTGAGCCAAAATCGGCCGAAGCATGTCAGGATTCGCCATCAATGGTGCGGCCATCGGTGTATCAATGAGACCGGGATTGACCACGTTGCAACGGATCCCATCCTGGGCATAATCAATCGCCAAGGCGCGGGTGAGTGCATCAACGCCCCCTTTCGATGCCGCGTAAGCCGGCGCTCCTGGAATCCCAACCAGGCTCGCAACGGACGAAATGTTGACAATTGCCCCTCGTCCCTGTTTGAGCATGTGAGGGATAACGGCCCGTGTCATACGAAAGACACCCGTCAGATTCACATCAACCACCGTTGCCCAGACAGAGTCGTCTGTCTCATGAAGTCGCTTGCCGAAATCGCCAATGCCCGCGTTGTTGACGAGGATATCAATGCGCCCAAAACTGTCGAGCGCTCTGCTGCACCACGTCCTGCGCATGCGCTTCATCGGTCACTGAGCCAGTCACCGCCAACGCCTTGCCCTTGTTGTGCCTGATTCCACTGATGACGCGCTCCAACTCCACTTGCCTTCTGCCGGTGACGACGACCGCAGCCCCTTCATCGGCGAAACGCTTTGCCACCGCTTCTCCGATGCCGGCGTTACCGCCGGTCACAATCGCCACCTTACCCTCCAGACGATTCATGTCCCTGGACCTTTCCACCGGCTTCTCCTTGCATGTCGTCGTCAGTCATCAGATGTGCACCTTGAGCGGGCATACAGAATCCCGGCTCCACCTTCCTGGCTACGGTGAGAAATCCCGAGTGCGCTACCATACGATGATCCGGCCGTACGCTACGACCTTCAACCGACCACGTCCGCAACAGCGTTTCAAAAGTTTCGACCATGCCGAAGACGGCCGCGCGTTGGAGTGCCGTGACGGTCTGCTGTACCTGGGGCACGGTCGGGACAAAGCTCAGATAGATCCCCCCTGATCTTAAGACCCGCGCGGCATGCGGAATCACTTGCCACGGCTCAGGAAGATCCAGCACCAGGCGATCAAATGGCAAACCATCATCCGGAAGCTCGATCCCTTCATAGGCATTCTTGCGAAGAGTGATGAGGTTCGGCACTGTACCCATATACCGCTCAATGTTGCCCCTCGCGGTCCTCGCGAAATCTTCGCGTGTCTCATACGTGACAACCAAACCTCTGGGACCTGTTGCCCGTAAGAGCGCCATCGTCAAGGCGCCCGACCCGGTGCCTGCTTCGAAGACCCGGGCGCCAGGATACACATCGGCCCACATCGCAATGAGAGCGAGATCCTTGGGGTACAGGACCTGGGCGCCCCGTGGCATCTTAAGGACGTACTCTCCAAAAGTAGGACGCATAGCCAGCATCGTCTTCCCGCCGGAAAGATGTACGATTGAGCCGTCTGGTTTATTGATCAGATCGTCGTGTGCAATTTTGTGGCCGCTTATCTGATAGATATCGCCGGCCTTCAGGGTCAACGCATACTGGCGTCCTTTCCTGTCGACGAGATGTATCCGATCGCCGTTTTGCAGAGTCGAGGATGACATGCCGCGCCATTCTAGAAGCGCGACACTGGCTTTTCAACAATGACCCAACCCCGCAGTGCCAGGGTTATCCCTGAGAGTCTGCATGTGACAAATCGGCCCGAAAGCTATCTCAAACCCTACACATCCGCAGCAGGATTGCCTCAGCCTCCACAGTTAGTCCTCATTAGGCCCTTCTAATAGTTATATATTTTCACAGTGATGGCGCTAAGTAATTCTCATCATCCATCCAGCATAGGACTTGCTGCGTAGAACATTGCAGGAAGCACGTGTGAATCTTTTGTGCTGGGATTGCCTCTCAATTAAGGAGACTTATTTGTAAGTCATCATCGAAGCGGACGACCTGTCCGAGGAGCAGTAGGAGGAGGAAGATCACATGAAAAACGACCTGTTCTCTGCCGATGGTCCAGAGCTGAAATCGCCGGAGCTAAAAGATGCCGATACGGATCACTCCGAGGACAGCGATTTGCTGGATATGATCGGTCGGAATTCCACAGAAGTGGAATCGGCAAAGGAAGCGACAAAACCAATAAAGCGTCAAATCGAATCGAGCAGCCCGTTTCTGCTGGAATCGCTCTATTTCCAATCGTTTGGCGAACGCGCGCTGTTGACGAGGGAAGAAGAAACGGCATTGGCGAAACGGATCGATCAAGGCTCGACCATGATCCGCGCGACCCTCCGTCATGTGCATCGTCTCTTGTCGAGCGTGAAACGAACACAGACGATTACAGAAGTTCAGCAAACGCTGCAGACCATCAGGCGGCTGAGCGGCTTATCGGCGACGGCCTTGGACAAGGTCGAACGGAGTTTGCTGGATCTGATAAAGGGAGAAGACGGTTTGAAACTGACGGCGACTGTTGTTAAAGCGCTGAAAAGCGATCTCGCAAGGGTTAGGCAAGCCCGACAAGTACTGGAAAAAGCCAAGGATGAGTTGGTCCGGTGCAACCTTCGTTTGGTCGTGGATGTCGCGAAGCACTATACGCGCCGCGGCCTCACGCTGCTGGATCTGGTCCAGGAAGGGAACATCGGCCTGATGAAAGCGGCTGAACGCTATCAGTACCGGAAGGGGTTCAAGTTCAGCACGTATGCCACCTGGTGGATTCGGCAGGGAATCACACGGGCCTTGGCCGACCAAAGCCGTACGATTCGTATTCCCGTTCACCAGACGGAAGCATCTCACCGGATTCTCCGTGTGACCAGGCGGCTGGGACAGCAACTTGGTCGGCCGGCCAAATTGGAGGAGATCGCCAGCGTGCTGCGAATGCGACCAGAACGGTTGCATGAAACGGTGCAGGCTTTCCAGGAACCCGTTGCGTTGGAACACCCCGTGGGTGACGGCGGCACGGAATTCGGAGAATTGCTGCCGGACCTTCAGGCAATTTCTCCTGACGCGCATGTGCATCGCACGGAAATGACCCATCAGCTCGACCGGATTTTGGAGAATTTGACGCCGCGGGAGCAGACGGTGATCCGACTCCGCTTTGGCATCGGCTATGATCAACCGAGCACGCTCGAACAAGTGGGGCAGAACCTGTCCGTGACGAGGGAACGGATCAGACAAATTGAGGCCAAAGCGCTCAAGAAGCTCAAGACACCGGCTATCAAGGAAATGTTTGCCGCCATTCAATGATTGGCGTCACTCTCTGGACCACGAAGGGGTGAGGAGGTAGCTCCTCACCCCTTTTTTGTTGCGCCTTTTCCGGGACGGAGAGTTGTGAGACAATGAGCGCAGTTCGAATGTGAGCGTCTATGGCCACCCTTCCTTTATTCTTGATTTTCCTGGTGAGTCTTCTTTTCGGCTATTCCGGCGCCTCGGCCAACCCCGGTTCAAGCGCCGTCGTCTCGGCCGACAAGAGTCTCTCTGTTCCCGCGGTCGTGGCCAAGGTCCGATCCTCCGTCGTCACGATCCTGACGCGTGGAGTCCCGGCGAGCCAATCACAGGTTCAGTCCGGATCTGGTTCTGGATCGGGTGTCATTATCGACGAAGGGGGTTACATTCTGACCAATAATCATCTTGTAACCGGGGTCAAAAGCATGGTGGTAGGACTTTCCACCGGCCGTCTGACGCCAGGCCGCGTCGTCGCTCGAGACTTTCTGCTCGATCTCGCTCTTGTCAAAATCAATGCGCAGGATCTCGTTCCGGCGGTGTTGAATTCGAGACCCGATCTGGAGATCGGGGAATCCGTGGTCGCCATAGGCAATCCTTTAGCGCTGAAAGGCGGCTCCACCGTGACCGTGGGCGTCGTCAGTGCATTGGACCGATCGGTCTTGACTCCCGAAGGTGAAACGCTCTACGACCTGATCCAAACCGATGCGGCTATTAACCCAGGCAATAGCGGCGGCCCGCTCGTGGATTTGTCCGGCCGAGTGGTAGGCATCAATGTGATCATCGCGCCATCGGCCCAGGCCATCAGTTACGCGCTGTCGATGGAAGCGATTTACCCTCATATCCAATCGATGATGGTTCGCGGGTCTATCTATCGCCCGGACTTAGGGTTCACTCCCGTCACCATTACCCCCAGCATCATGGCCAGCTTTGGCCTCGACGGGGATCGCGGCGTACTTGCCTTGCAGGTCGATGCAGCAAAACCTGCGGGAGTCGGTGGTCTGCAAAACGGCGACATCATTACGGCGGTCGATCAGCATCAGGTGTTCAACATGGGGGACTTTTGGCATGCGCTGCTTCACTCCGGGGATCAACCTACCGTCCAGTTGACCTTGCACGGCAGAAGCGGTCCGGCCACGCTTCAGCTCCCAAAACCGGCTGCGCTGAAGGCGGCACAGTGACGGCCACTGGTTTTCCTGCACAGGCAACGGTCTCCGATCGCCCTTTCGTAACATCTCGCCGCCAAGGAGAGCTGATTACAATTGGCAACCCCATTCGTTATGCGATTGCCTGGGACTTACAGCAACGACTCCATTCGGAACGTCTGTCTGGAAGACGAGTGGACACGCTCGTGCTCCTGCAGCATCTGCCGGTCTACACTGTTGGCCGCCGCACGAGACCGGGGCATGTGGGACAGGACCTTTCCTCCGGTCATGACGTGCCGATAGAATCCGTCACTCGTGGAGGGTCCGTCACCTATCATGGGCCAGGACAGTTGGTCGCCTATCCGATCCTGACACTCTCTCGTTACGCAGCCGGACCAAAGACCTATGTGCACATGCTCGAAGAAGTCCTCCTGAGCACGCTCGCTCGTTCGAACGTGGACGGTTATCGTGTCAGCAAGGCGCCCGGTGTATGGACACGGACGTCATGCGGCGAGGCCAAAATCGCCTCTGTCGGCGCGCGTGTTGACCTTGGAGTCACGCTGCACGGGTTCGCGCTGAATGTAGATCTCGATCTCTCTCCGTTTTCCCGCATCGTGCCCTGTGGTTTGGACGGATGCCGGATGACCTCGATGGCGGAGATCAAGCGAGCGCCTGTGTCGCTTGAATTGATCGGCCGGCACATGGCGGAAAGCTTCTCATCGGTGTTTCAGCTCGAGTGGAGGAGTCCATATCCCGGGACTATGATGCCTTCCTGGGCTGAAGAGCAGCCGGCGATTACAGCACCGGAAGAGGACTCGCGCTGATGTCTTCCCTGCACGAGCTCGACACCCCGACATTCAGACTGGCAGTCGCTCAGTTCGATGAAGCCGCAGAATTGATGGGCTTGGATTCGAACCTGCGTGAACGACTGAAATTTCCGCAACGATCGCTCGTCGTGAGCGTGCCGATACGAATGGATGACAATCGTGTTGAGGTCTATACCGGATACCGCGTCCAACACGATTCGTCTCGCGGCCCGTCAAAAGGCGGTATTCGCTATCATCCTGAAGTCAACCTGGGTGAAGTGGCTGCACTGGCCATGTGGATGACCTGGAAATGTGCCCTGGCCGAGTTGCCGTACGGCGGCGCCAAGGGCGGCGTAGCCGTCGCGCCGAAACGGCTTTCCCGAGGCGAACTCCAACGCCTGACCCGCCGGTATGCCGCGGAACTTTTCCCATTGATCGGACCGGAGAAGGATGTCCCCGCGCCGGACGTGGGAACCGATGCCCAGGTGATGGCCTGGATCATGGACACATACAGTCAACAAGTCGGTTATGCAGTACCGGGCGTGGTCACGGGAAAACCCCTTTCGATAGGAGGAAGTCTTGGCAGAGAAGAAGCCACGGGCCGCGGGGTGGTATGCGTCACGCTGGAAGCACTGAAGCATCTCCAGATGGACATTCATCAGACCACCGTGGCCATTCAGGGGTTCGGAAACGTCGGATCGCACACCGCCCGTATCATGTACGAATCCGGCGCCAAAGTGGTCGCGGTGAGCGACGTCGAGGGAGGGATCTACAATCCCCGCGGGATCGATATTCCGTCACTGCTCTCGAAATACAAAGGCACCGGACAGCGGCTAGCCGATACCAAGTTAGGGGACCGCCTGACGAACGACGAACTTCTTCAACTCAATGCTACTGTTCTGGTGCCGGCTGCTCTCTCCGAGCAGATCACCGAGCGCAATGCGGCCAAGCTGAACTGTCGTGTGCTGGCAGAAGGAGCCAATGGCCCTACGACATTGGGAGCCGATCGCATTTTGCAAGACAAAGGAATTTTTGTCATTCCTGATATCCTCGCTAACTCAGGTGGAGTCATCGTTTCCTATTTTGAATGGGTACAGGATGCCCAGCGTTTTTTTTGGAAAGAGATTGACATCCAAGAGCGACTCAACGATCTCATGACCTCCGCCTTCCAGCGCACCCTGCACTTCGCCTCGACGAAGCGCACATCCATGCGGATGGCTGCGCTGATGATCGGGATCGACAAGGTTGCCAAGGCACATCTGCATCGCGGCCTTTATCCGTGAGACCGCATGTCAGTGGATCAATTAGCGGTATAGAGGAGCAGTTCAGTGGACCGAGACACCGTCGGAAGATTGTGGGAAGCGCACAAACAGGAAGATTGGCCCCGGGTGGCCAGCGCAATCGAGGGACCGTTGATGACCTTGGATACGGTCATCAGCGGCTGCGTCGTCTATTTCCTGGACAGCGAGGAGGGTCTGGACGAACAACGTCGAAACATCGTCGGCGACTGTCTTGCCGATCTCGAAGCAATGGAACCGGAGCTCGATCAAGATGGCCGCGAGTACTTCCAACGTCTTCGTGAGCTCGGCACATTGCTCCTGATAACACCGGGCAGCTCCTAGCGTCCATGCCCTTAGTGAGTTGCGCTGCAGTGATCGCTTGAGGCATTTGTTGCAACTTGCTATTCCCTCCGATAGAATAAAATGAGGCATTTACCCCCAGTTTTCACATCGAATGTCCACACGGCGGTCAGGATCAGGACATAAGGAGGAGCTGATGAAGGCGATGGTACGAGTAGGTGTCCGAACATGCCTGGTGCTCGGCATGCTCGGTCTGGTCGTAGCATCGGCGCTCGCGGAACCGTACGAGCTGAGCAAAAATGATGTGATGGATCCAAAGGCGATCAAAAGTCCGGATATTTCCCTCTTCGGCGTCAAAATCGGTGATACAGAATCCAAAGCGATGGATGTGCTAGTCAATGAGAAAATCCCCGGTATTAAGGTTGAACAAGAAGCGTTATTCATCTTCCTGGTCGACCAGCGAAAGCCGACCGGTCCTATGGCGGGCGTGCGTGTTCAAGACGGCAAAGTGGATTTGATTTTCATCAACAATCGTTTTGCCTATAAGACACGCGGCCTCTTCCGTAACGTGCTGAACAGCGAAAGCCCTGAAGATATTCGCAAACTGTTGGGCCACGAAGATTACGGTGACGAAAACGTGATGGGCGCCGTGTTGGCCTACGACAAGCAGGGATTTGTGATCAATTATCTCGGGAAGGACGTGAATATCGAATTCTCGCCCGTTCACTGACCGGACACATGCTGCGACAGCAAACCCGCTTACGGGTCCCTGCCTGAAATCAGGTTTATCTCACCGTTCACACTCAGACGAAAGACAGAATCGCGTTAGAGGGAAGGTCCTGACGCACGGAGTCCGTAGCTAATCAGGCTCGTGGCCGTATTCCAGCGCCGGCTGGAATTTAGAATGACCAACAGGAGGTCGCTGCCATTTTGTGACACTTTGGCAATGAGACAACGCCCTGCCTTGGATGTAAATCCGGTCTTAATCCCTTCCACACCGGGAATTCTCCCCAAGAGCCGGTTTGTGGTGTGCAGAATGTAGGGACGGTTGCCGTTAACCGGCATGATCGTGGCTCGTTCTTCCTTGACCAGGTCTCGGAAAATCGGCTGCTGAAGCGCGATAATGCTCAACGTAGCGAGATCTTCAGCGGTTGAATAGTGCTCTGGACCGTCAAACCCGCACCCGTTGCTGAAGTGCGTGTTGTGTAATCCAAGGGCCGCAGCCTTCTCGTTCATCAGGCCGACAAACTGCGTTTCGTCCCCCCCGACATGCTCCACCGCAGCCAGGCAGGCATCGTTGGCGGACACGATCAACATCGCCTTCAGCAGGTCGTCAAGTTTGAAGACCTGGCCTGCCTTGAGCCGGAGGTGCGTCTTGTGCGCTCGAGCGGCCGCTGGGCTCACGGTGACCAGATCGTCAAGCCTTCCATGCTCCAAAATAACCAGAGCGGACATGATCTTCGTCAGACTGGCCGGAGACAGACGCTTCGCCGACTCGTGCTCATAGAGCACGCGGCCGCTGTTCAATTCCTTCAGGAGAATGCTGTGAGCCGGTACCCGGCGCCATGGCAATTGGCGGTTGTCCTCGCTGATGGCCGTGACATGCCTGGCTTTTCCGTTCCCACGTTTGGCGAGAACTGTCGACGGCACCAGCAACACGAGGCACAGAGCCGCAAGGAAGAAAGTGCACATTCGATGGGTGGCAAGAAAACACCGTGGCCTGCACAGTCTTCCTCAAAGAGTGAAGGATTCGCGGACCTTGCTGCCCCGGAATCCGCTGTCGATGACTTTATGGAAAAAACGAAGGAGATCGGCGAGGTCGATCCAAAACCCGCAATTGAGACAACGGGCATAGAGGCGCCGATTCATCAGCGTGTAGTGCCGCTCAACCATCATGAACCCTTTGCACTTAAGACAATCCATGGCTTCCCGCTCGTATCCGGTCTATCTAATGCGCTTCATCACCAATGCCAAACAACCGGCCAAGAGTCCACCTCCAAAAATCGTCGTGGCGAAAGACAGGTAGGGGCTCGCACCGCCGCTGGGATGCGAACCGTCAAACAGGTCGCGCACGCCTCCCTGAACCATCAGAACGGACAGGGTCAGGAGTGCGCCCATGCCGAACCACCATGAAAAGGATCTCACCGCTGTCCTCGTACGAGGCAGCCAACTACGTCAAAAGCGGCGCCTGTCGGCCACTCTAGCCGAGGGGTCCAGGACTGTCAAGCTGACTGCGCTGTTTCGCCACTCCGCAGTGACGAGCCTATCGAGTCGAGTCGGATGACGAGGCGGCGGTCTTAGGCGTGGACCCGCCTTTCAAGCCCGCGATGAAGAAAGATCGATACCGTGCCGTCGCCATTATCGGCGGTCACGAGCCCCGGCTGTTCGACTTCATTGTTCGTGACTCGGTAGAGCGCGATAGCGAACGGCCCTGCCTTTGTCCGATAATTCCTAGGCGGATATTCGAAGGTGCCATCTCCACGACCGAAAAGAATTGAGAGATCGCTCGACTGCAAATTCACGATTGCGACATCGGTGCGGTGATCCCCGTTGAAATCGCGGGCTAACCCAAAATTGGGGCCGGCATTTGCCCCGGAGTCATGTGCCGACTGGAAGGTCGCATTGCCATTTCCCAGAAATGTTGAAAAACTATCGCGTTCTCCATTGATCACGAGAAGATCTCGGATGCGGTCGTTGTTGAAATCGGCAAAACTCACGCCCAATGGACGTCTACCGGAGCGATAATCCGTCGGCGATTGAAAACTGCCGTCTCCATTCCCAATCCAGATTGAAACCGCATTGGACATCGGTCCTCCGTTGGTCACCACCAAGTCCGTCTTCCCGTCGCCGTTGAGATCGGACAGCGCAACCGACGTGGGCGTATCGCCGTACTCATACTGCGCTCCATGTCGAAACTCACCGTTGCCCTGTCCCAAAAACACCTTGATCTTGTCGTTGCGCAAGGCGACCACAAGATCGGCCATGCCGTCGCCATTCACATCGTCGCTCGCGATGGCCACGGGCGTCCGATGGACTGGATATTGCGGCCCTTCCTGGAATTTCCCGTCTGCGCGCCCAAACAAGACCGCGATCTGGTCCCCACCGGCACATGCCAATACGATGTCCGGAAAAGGATCGGCATTGAATGCCCCGGTGGCTAACGATCTCGGTTCCTGGCACACGTGAAGCTGCACTTGATCGCGAAACGTTCCGTCTCCGTTCCCGATCAGAAGTGACAGCGTGTTGCTGCTCACATTGGTCGTCACGAGATCAGTCACGCCGTCCTGGTTGATGTCGAAAGGGGTGATCGTGGTGGGATTTTTGCCGACTTTATAGCTGGCGAAGTAGTAGAAGAGATCGGGAGGAACATACGGATCCTGCTTTGAGCAGGCACCAGCCATCAAGGTGAGCAGACCGGAGACGAGAAGCATGCAGCTCCATCCCCTTGTGAACCCACACGTTTTCCACACAACCGCCTCCCCGTCCGTCCAACTGATTGCAGGCATCATCCGCGGTTCGAAGGCTCGCTAGTATACCGGCGGCGACTTTCTCTCTGGCAACGAACAAGGCTGGAGGCCAGCATGTCCGCGCCGATAAGAGGCCTTTGAAACTCCGTTTGAATCTGGGTTAGACTACGCTTCACTTTGCAAGGAGGAATCCATGGGCAAGACCGTGAAGATCGATACGACGATGTATGGGATCGCGGAAGTCCTGCATTGGTGTCACGACCGGAACAAGGGCCGGATCCCTGGCGTGGATACGGCCGGTTTTGAGAACATGAAAGCGATGTTGGCGGAAAAGCCACAGTCCGGTGATTATTTCACGCTCGATCAGTTCTGGAAGAAAAAGGTCACCTTGAATCTGACGGAAGAGGAAGTGGCATTGATCGACCGTTGCCTCTACGACATTCCCAACCTTGACAACGAGCCGCTCCCTCAAATTCGGCACAAGTTTTGGCCTCAAGAGATCGCTGCGCACTAAGTCGTACCTGCCACCTCTCTCAACTCCCATGATTCGGCTCAGGCCGCCTCGGCGGCCTGAGCTCCGATTCGTCTCATGGCGCTGGCAGACCGAGGAATGAAGGATAGACCTACGCGGTTGAGAAATTGAGTCGAAAAGTGCGAGACAACCTCTCGCGAAGCGTACCGCTCGAGACAATGCTAGAGAGTGTCTTCTCCCTTGAGATAGCGCCGGAAGCGGTCCATCAGTTCAGCTCCCAACGTACCTCCCTCGGGTTTCTTCGTTTCGGGATCTGCGAAATGGCTTCGAATTTCCTGAAGCCGTTTTTCCGCCTGCTCGTTGCCTTGTAACCGCTTGGTCTTCTCGAGCGCAGTATCAAAGGCATTGAAGGTCAACTCGTTGAATCCGAACGAACGAATCCGTTTAACGGCTTTCATCATCGCCTGATTTCGAAAGATCGTGAGGTGTTCCGAGTCAATTTCCTTCAAACCGAGCTTCCGCGCCCGTCGTTCCGCGGCCTTGCGAATCCCGCTTCGCACAAAATCAGGAGAGGTCTGCAGCCTCTTCCAGGCTTCGTCCGTCCAGGCAACTCGTTCTTGCGGCGTGTCCCATAATTGGCCAAGCACCTGCTCATCGATCTGGGTGAAGCCCTTCTCACGGGCAAGATCTTCCGTATCGCGTTTGAGCATGTCGGTGACGAATTCCACCGCCATGGGCGGAGACTGTTTCAGCTTGTCCTGAAGACGCGCGAATGCCTCTTCGGTCCAGGGGAGCTGCGGGGCGGAGGCCTCGCGCACATCCCCCATCGCCTCGACGCGTTCAAACAGATCGACGTTCACTTCCATGTGGCCGCCTTCCTTGGCGATCTCTTCGGCGATTTGCCTGATCATTGCCCGCATGAACTCCGGCACCGTGTTTAGCCGCTCTTTGGCCGCCGCCGTCCATGGAAGCCGACCCTGAGCCATTTCCTCGGCAGCCTCGGCCATGCCGGCGGCACCGCCCATCCCGCCCATCATCTGGCTCTTGAACTGCTCCAGAGTGGCCTCGGTGATCTCTGCGTAGCCGAGTTCCCGTGCCTTTTTTTCTGCCAGGCGGCGGACCATCCCGCGCAAAAAGATCGGAGCACGCTCCATGCGTTTCAAGGCCCCTTCCGTCCATCGGACTTCTGCGGCGTCCGTGTCGTATGAATCTGGTGCAGCCATTGGATGGTCCTTCATGTCCTACTGGTTGAGCAGTTCCTTGAGCTCTTTGCCCGCCTTAAAGAACGGGACTTTCTTCGCAGGCACTGCGACCGTGGCGCCGGTTTTTGGGTTGCGCCCTTCCTTCATCCGCCGTGAGCGGAGGCGAAAGCTACCAAACCCGCGGATTTCAGTTTTGTCGCCGTTCTTCAGCGAGTCTCTGACGCAATCGAAGATCGTGTTCACGACGATCTCCGCTTGACGTTTTGTCAGCGTCGTGACCTGTTCAGAGACTCGCTCAATAATCTGCGCCTTCGTCATATCCGTTCCCCTTTCGCTCCGACGAGCAGCGGCCCGCCATTCACACCGAATTAAAACGCCATGAGATATTTAAGGCTGACGCCCGAATAGAAGTCCAACTTTGGAAACAGCGCCGAGAACCGCGACTCGAGAAATTCACGGATTGAGAAACGCCGGCGTGGCTCGATGACCTTGGGCTCGCCTTCAATCCCAGCCAAATCGGCCGCCAGTTGAATCGCGTCATCCAGATTTCCCAACTCGTCCACAAGCTTTGCTTCCTTGGCTTGCCGGCCGGTAAAGATTCGGCCATCGGCCAATGCCCGGACGGTCGCCGGCTCCAGCGCCCGTCCTTCCGCCACTGCATCGATGAATTGCTGGTGGACATCGTCCATGACCGATTGGAGCAGTTTCTGCTCTTCCTCGGTCATTTTCCTCAGCGGCGAACCCACGTCCTTGAATTTCCCGCTCTTCACGACGATGCCCTCGACCCCAATCTTCTTGAGCAGCCCTTCGACATTCGCCGTTTCCATGATGACGCCGATGCTCCCCGTCAATGTGCCGGGATTCGCGATGATACGATCCGTTGCCGCGGCGATGTAGTAGCCGCCCGAAGCTGCAACGGTGCCCATCGAGGCGATGACCGCCTTGTTGTTCTTGTTGCGTACCCGTTGCACGGCGTCATAAATCTCCTGAGACGGAACCACTCCGCCGCCAGGGCTGTCGATCCTCAAGACAATAGCTTTAATGGAAGGATTTTCCCCGAAGCGTTTCAATTCCGTGACGGTGGATTGAGCATCGAGGATTACGCCTTCCACACGAATCAAAGCGACCCGGTCCTCCGTCGAGAGATCAAGATCGGGAAATACTACATTGAGGAGAAGCAGCAGAGCGATACCAATGCCTGCAACGAGGATGATCCGACGAAACAGCGATCGCTTTGGCGTTTGTCCTGAAGTCTCCTGGTCCATAGCGTTCCACGCATCAACCGGCGCGGGAACTTGCTGCTCCCGCGCCGAGAGTCACAATCTATTTCTCGTCGTCAGTCTGGCCGCGTTTGCGGTTTTGCTTTGCCGCCCGTCCCAAACTCTGGTCAGGAGCACCCTGCGTCGCATGGTACTCGTCCACATGCCGGCGGTCCGAGTCCATCTGATGATCGCGAAGACTCAGCGCAATCTTTCGCTCTTCACGGTCCACCTTGATGATCTTCGCCGTCACTTCATCCTGTAACTTGAACTTCTCTTCGAGCTTCGCACTTTGATCCAATCCCGCCTCGCTGATATGGATCAATCCTTCCACTCCGCCATCCATTTCCACGAAAATGCCGAAATCCGCCACTTTGCTCACTTTACCGACCGCGGAATCTCCCACACGATAGCGGTTGGGGATCTCGTCGTCCCACGGATCACGCGAGAGCTGCTTGTAGCCGAGCGATAGCCGTTCCTTTTCCTTGTCGATCCGCAGTACGACAGCCTCTACTTTCTGGCCTTTCTTGAAAATCTCCGACGGATGCTTGATATGTTTAGTCCAAGACATGTCGGAAATGTGGATCAAGCCGTCGATGCCTTCGTCGAGCCCGATGAAGGCGCCGAAATCCGTCAGGCTCTTCACCTTCCCTTCGATGCGGGTGCCGAGGGGATACTTTCCTTCGACCATATCCCATGGGTTCGGCGCCGTCTGCTTCATGCCGAGCGAAATCTTCCGGCTTGCGGGATCCACATTGAGCACGGCGGCTTCAACCTGATCACCGATGGCCACCACACGGGACGGATGGCGCACTTCGTGTGTCCACGACATCTCCGAGACATGCACCAGCCCTTCTACTCCCGGCTCAAGCTCCACGAACGCCCCATAATCGGTTAGGCTGACGACACGACCTTTGACGCGCGTGCCGATCGGATACTTCCCGGCCACATTCGTCCACGGGTCGGCGGATTTTTGTTTGAGACCCAGCGAGATCCTGCCGGTTTCGCGATCGTACTTCAGCACGCTCACTTCGACTCGATCGCCCACGTTGAACATCTCCGATGGATGTCCGACACGGCCCCAGGACATGTCCGTGATATGGAGCAAGCCGTCGATTCCACCCAGGTCGATGAAGGCCCCGTAGTCGGTGATGTTCTTGACCATCCCTTGAATAAGCTGGCCTTCCTTCAACGTAGCGAGAGTCGTCTGGCGTTTCTTATCTCTGGTTTCTTCGAGCAGCACACGGCGAGACACGACCACGTTACCGCGGCGGTGATTGATCTTGATGATCTTCATCGGGAACGTTCGGCCGACCAACCCGTCCAGATCGCGCACCGGATGCAGGTCGATTTGCGAACCCGGCAAGAAGGCCTTCACCCCGATATCCACCATCATGCCGCCCTTAATCCGAGAAACCACTTTGCCGTCGATGCTCTTCTCCTCCTTATATAGCTTTTCCAATTCTTCCCAAATCTTCATCTTGTCGGCTTTTTCTTTGGAAAGAATGAGGTTGCCGTCGGCGTCCTCGCATTCCTCGATATAGACTTGAATCCGGTCCCCGATCTTCAAGTGTTGCAGGTCGTCGTGGGAAAACTGATCGCTCGGGATCATCCCTTCCGACTTGTACCCGATATCAACCACAACCTTGTCCTTGGTTAAGGCGACAACCCGACCTTCCGTGATGGTGCCTTCTTCGAGGTTTTTGAATGTTTCCTCGTAGAGAGCGGCCAGTGCTTCACGGTCCAACTGTGGCTCGTTCGTTTTCGAAACCGTACTCATGGGGACTATCCTACTCTTCCGACGACTGTCGGGTGCTGATAATAATGACACCGGTACTCACTCAGCGTTGCGAGCGCCGGCACTTGCATGATGCTGCGGCGGGGCCACCCCGCCGAGTGCGGCAATCCGCTCCATCACGACTCGACTCACGTTCTGATAAAACTGCTTCGCATCTCTGTTCCCTGTGGTCGGAAATGAGAGCGGTGGACCGAATGACACCGACACCGGGTGAAACCGTGGCCGTTTGGCACCGGCAGGCAACACATCAAAGGTGCCCTTGAGATATGCCGGCACCACGGGACACCCGGTCTGAGCGACGATCATGCCCAAACCGGCCTTCGCCTGTCGCAGACGGCCGTCGAGACTCCGGCCTCCCTCTGGAAAAATCACGACAACCTTCCCCGCCTTGATCAGGGCAATCGCTTGATCAATTGCCTTACGATCCAGCCGGCCCAGCTTGAGCGGGATCCAGCCCAACCATCGCAAGATCCCCTTCAAGCCCGGAATAAACAAATCACTTCGACCCAGGTACCACGCGCGCCTGAACATTCCACAGCCCAGCAACGGAATGTCGAAATAGCTGGCATGGTTGGCGGCAATGAGCAGGCCACCTTGCCTCGGCACCGCGCCCTCGACACGAAACCGAAAACACAGCCACGCGATCGCCCGCACGAAGAGCCACAGGATCCCATACGCAACCGAACTCACAATTTGGCCGTCACCACCGCCAACATCCGGTTGACGACTTCTTCGGCCGACAAACGCGATGTATCAATGTGATGGGCATCGTCAGCCGCCACAAGCGGCGCTGCTGACCGCGACCGGTCTCGGTCGTCCCGCCCAGCCAACTCGGCACTTGTCTGCTCGATCGCCCTGCCGTGACCGGCGGCCACGAGTTCACGATGCCGGCGTTCGGCGCGAACGGTCGGATCTGCCTCGAGGAAAAATTTCACCGGAGCGGCCGGGAACACTTTCGTGCCGATGTCACGCCCTTCCGCCACGACGGAACCTTTTTGTCCGATCTGTCGCTGAACCGGTAAGAGCCACGCCCTCACTGCAGGAATGGCTGATACGATCGAGGCCGCTGCAGAGACCGCCGGCGTCCGTAATTCTCCGGTGACGTCTTTCCCATTTAATGACACGTGCACGGTGTTGTTCGTGATCTGCATCTGCAGAGCCAGTTTCGACAGAAGCCTCCCTACTGCCTTCTCGTTGCCAGGCTGAACGCCATGATGTAAAACTGCCAAGGCTACGGCGCGGTACAGCGCACCGGTGTCGAGATACAAAAACCCCAGCCTCGAGGCCAGCAACTTCGCTACCGTGCTTTTCCCGACACCAGCTGGGCCGTCAATCGCGACAATCATGAGACTCAAACGCCTTCTTCTATCCGTCAGAGGCTTTGGGAGCTTGCGACGTCAATTGCAGAAGCACGCGATCAAAATCTGGAAACGACGTCTCAATACAATCCGTGTCATGCACGCGCGTTTCGTCCAGCGCCGTCAACCCTGCCACGGCAATCGACATGGCCACCCGATGATCCCCATGGCTCTTCCCGTCCGTGCCCGTCAGGCGTCCGTTGTCGCGAGCATGGCCTAGGCCCTGAATCACCATTCCGTCAGGCTTCTCGTTTACTTGTGCGCCCATCGCGCGGAGCTCTCCGCCCATGGTCGCAATCCGGTCGCTTTCCTTTATGCGTAATTCCTCGGCTCCGGTCACTACCGTTTGACCCGACGCAACGGCAGCCGCTACGCAGAGAATCGGAAATTCATCAATGGTCTGAGGAATCAAATCGGGACCGATCGTCACCCCATGTAGCGGGGCGGACCGCACATGGATGTCCGCGACCGGTTCGCCGGCTTCGTCCCGGCGGTTTCGCAGCTGAATGTCCCCGCCCATGCGATGGAGTATCTCGAGGAGTCCGGTCCTCGTTGGATTGACCCCAACGCCCGTAATCGTGACGTCGGAGTCCGGCACAATGGTCGCGCCCACAATGAAAAACGCCGCGGCCGAGAAATCCCCTGGCACGGTCAGGTCGGAGGCAGCAGTCCAGCCGACAGAAGGTCGACCTTCCATTGTCAACGTCAGGCCGTCCCGAGTGAGCGGCAACCCATAGAAATGGAACAGCCGCTCAGTATGATCACGAGAGAGCCTGGGCTCCGAAAAACGGGTGGAGCCGTTGGCGAAGAGTGCCGCGAACAAGAGCGAGGATTTGATCTGCGCACTGGCGACAGGGGACGTATAGGTGATGGCCCGAAGCGTTGTCCCTGTAACGGCTAACGGCGCGAGTTCTCCACCTTTCCGTCCGGCGATCGTGGCGCCCATTTCGCGCAGGGGTTTGACGATTCGCCCCATCGGACGGCGGCGAATAGACGCATCTCCGGTGAGGACACTGAAAAAATCTTGACCGGCGAGGAGCCCGGTGAGGAGACGGATTCCCGTGCCTGAGTTCCCGCAATCCAGAACCACTGCCGGTTCGCTAAGCCCCCACAGACCCTTTCCATGCACATAGAGTTCATCGTCGGTCTCATCGATCCGCACTCCCAACGCCTGCAACGCACGCATGGTATTGAGACAGTCTTCGCCACGGCAATAGCGCTTGATCCGTCCCATCCCTTCGGCCAGGGCGGTGAGAATGATGGCTCGATGCGTGATGGATTTGTCGCCGGGAACGGCGATTGTCCCCCGTAGCGGTCTGCCGGGTGTGATCGTCAACGTCCTCAAGTTTACTTCTTCTCCTCCAGCCGACTTACCGGATGCTGGACCGGAAATTTCTCGCGTTCCTGCTTCGCCCGTTCCAACGCCTTTTCGATCCCCGCCGCGTCGCCCGCGCGGATCAATTGTTTCAAGTCGCCCAACGAGCGTTCATAGGCTTCGATAAAGGCAACCACATTGTCTCGGTTCCACAGAAAGATGTCGCGCCACATCTCGGGAGAGCTGGCCGCAATCCGCGTTGTATCCCGCAACCCTCCGCCGGAATGGCCGGCCAGATCGAGCGACGGAACCTCGGTACGGATGTCGATCAAGGCCCCCATCAAGGCGAAGGCCGCCACGTGCGGCAGATGGCTGACAGCTCCCAGAATCTTGTCGTGGAGATGCGGATCCATCGTGAGCACGGTCGACCCCGCTTCCTGCCACAACGTCCGCACGCGTTCAAGTGCCTGAGGGTTTGTCTGCTTCGTGGGCGTCACAATGCATCGCATTCCCGTGAAAAGGTCCTCCGACCCCGCGGCAACGCCGGTTTTCTCCTTGCCGGCGATGGGATGCGCGCCGACAAAATGGACGCCGGCCGGCATGAGCCGCTCGCACTGCTCGACTAACTCGCCCTTCACACTCCCCACGTCCGACACGATCGCGCCAGGCTTCAAACAGGAGGCCCATTCCTCCAAGTGGCGTCCATAGGTATCAACCGGCGTCGCCAAGACGACGATATCGGCATTTTTCACGCCCTCCTTGGCATCCACGACGTAGTGGTCGATCGCCCCCAATTTGACCGCCGTCTTGAGATTCTCGATGCGCCGCCCGATGCCCACGACGCTGGACGCCAATGCTTTCCGGCGAAGGATCATGCCGAGGGAACCACCGATCAGTCCGACCCCGATAATGGCCGCCTGACGGAAATGCAGCGCCATTACACTTCTCTTCCGACCGCGACGGCGATCTTCCGCATATCATGCATCAATTCTTTAAACTTCGTCGGCTTGATCGACTCTTCGCCGTCGCACAATGCGCATTCGGGATTCGAATGGACTTCGATGAGGATGCCGTCGGCGCCGGCGGCTACGGCGGCCTTGGACATCGGGGCCACCAGATTCCATTTGCCAGTGGCATGGCTCGGATCGACGATGACCGGCAGGTGTGACAACTCCTTCAACGTTGGAATAGCGGCGAGATCGAGCGTGTTGCGGTACTGCGTCTCGAAGGTTCGTATGCCCCGCTCACAGAGCATCACGTTCCGGTTCCCACGGGACATGATGTATTCGGCCGACAGAAGAAACTCCTTGATCGTAGCCGACAGCCCGCGCTTTAGGAGTACAGGCTTGTCATAGGCGCCCACTTCCTTCAGCAATTCGAAATTCTGCATGTTCCGCGCGCCAATCTGAATGATGTCCGCCTTTTCCAGAAACAATTCGATGTCGCGCGTGTCGAGAATTTCGCTTACGACCGGCAAGCCGGTCTGTTTTCTGGCCTCCGCCAGGTAGTCCAAGCCTTCGCGGCCCAGTCCTTGAAACGAGTAAGGAGAGGTGCGCGGCTTGTACGCGCCGCCGCGTAGCACGCTGGCTCCCGCCGCCTTAACCTCATGCGCAATGCCCACCGTCAGTTCGAGGCGCTCCACGGCGCACGGGCCGGCCATGATGGCGAGCTTGTTGCCGCCGATCTTGACCCCTCCGACATCAATGATCGTGCCTTCTTTCTTGAATTCTCGGCTGACCAGTTTCCAGGGAGCCAGGATCGGCAGCACGCTTTCCACGCCGGGCAAGGCCGTGAGCGGCTGGTTCTGAAGGATGCGGTCGTCGCCGATCACTCCGATGATAGTCCGTTCCTGTCCGGTCGAGAGTTGAGATTTTAACCCCAGCTCACGAAGCCGATCGACGATATGATCCACTTCGCGTTCCGATGCCTCCGGCTTCAACACGATGATCATAATAACCTCACCCTTATAACCTCATCCTTGTTCAACCTGCTGTAATACCTGTGCAAGCGCAACCAGGAAAATCCGATTTTCTTCTGCCTGTCCGATCGTCACCCGTATCATGCGCCCTTCGATATGACGGACGATCACGCCGTGGCGCAACAACGCATCGAAGGCGTAGCGGCCGTCACGGCCGACGTCGAAATAGATGAAATTGGCTTCGCTGCGGATCGGCGCCAACCCGAGCGCCTGCAAGCCGTTCACCATCTGCTCCATCCCTGCCTGATTTACTGCCCGGCTCCTGGCGACATGCTCGTCGTCATCCAGCGCGGCGAGCGCTGCCCGCTGAGCGATGCTATTGGCATTGAAGGGCGGCCTCACGCGGTTCAAGTGATTCGCGATTTCGCCCGTGGTAACCCCGTAGCCGATGCGCAATCCGGCGAGGCCGTAGATCTTGGAGAAAGTCCGCAGCACAATGGCATTGCGCCCTTGCTTCACATAGGCGATGGAATCGGGGAACTCGGAACTGCGCACATACTCGAAGTAGGCTTCATCGAAGACGACGACGACCTGTTCAGGAACGCGCGCGAGCAGCCGTGCAACCTCTTCTGCCGAGACCATGGTCCCCGTGGGATTGTTGGGATTGCACAGGAACAGGAGGCGCGTCCGGTCGGTGATCGCATCGGCCATCGCCGCGAGATCATGGCGCCAGTCTTTCAATGGGACGGTTACCGATTTCCCATGCGCAGCCATGACTTCCATGTTGTAAATGACGAACGTGTGGTCGGCCATGACGGCTTCGTCACCGGGAGACAGAAACGTTCTGGCCAAGAGCCCGAGAATTTCGTCTGAGCCGTTGCCGAGAATGATCTGCTCATCGGTCACTTTCCATCGATGGGCCAGCGCCTGACGCAATTTGAACGCCCCTCCGTCGGGATAGCGGTGCAATGTCGCCGCACCATCGTTGATCACCGCCAACGCTTTCGGCGACGGCCCCAACGGATTTTCATTTGAGGCCAGCTTAATCACACGGCTGAGACCCAACTCACGTTGCAGTTCTTCAATGGGTTTACCCGGCACGTAAGGATTTAATGCGGCAATATCGGGATGGACGTAAAGAGTCATGGGGTTAACTATGGGCTGGATAGGAGCCGAGCACTTTCATGAAGAGACAGCGTCCGGTGATTTCCTCGACCGCCTTCTTGACCCGCTCTTCCTCGATATGGCCTTCAATGTCGACGAAAAAAATGTATTCCCAGGCCTTGCGGCGCGAGGGACGCGACTCGATCTTGGTCATGCTCAGCCCATGAGAGGCGAACGGGCGCAGTAAGTCATAGAGCGCGCCCACCTTGTCTTTGATCGACAGCATGAGCGATGTCTTGTCTTTGCCCGTGCGTTGAGGTGGTTTTTGCGACAACACAAGGAACCGCGTAAAGTTGTTGAGATTGTCTTCGATACGGGACTTGATGACCTTTAATCCATAGAGCTGCGAAGCCAATTCGGAGGCAATGGCCGCAATCGAGGAATCGTCTAGACACATTTCGGCTGCCCGGGCCGTGCTCGCGACCTCAGAGACCGGAACATGCGGCATGTTAGTCTCCAGCCAGTTGCGGCATTGGGCGATGGCGTGGGGATGGGAGCATATCTTGTTGATGTCCTCGGCGGTGCCGGACTTCGACATGAGATGATGGGAGACTTCCTGGAGAACCTCGCCATAGATCAATAGGTTGGAATCGATAAACATATCGAGGGTATGGTTGACGACGCCCTCCGTCGTGTTCTCGATCGGCACGACTCCAAAATTGGCACGGCCCCGTTCGACTTCACTGAAGACTTCCTTGATGCTATTAACCGGCACATACTGCGCGGACGCTCCGAACTTCTGTGTGCAGGCCATGTGGGTGAACGTCGCTCGCGGGCCAAGGTAGGCCACCTTTTGCGGACCTTCCAGAGAGAGAGACGCCGACATGATTTCACGGTATACGGGGCGAATGGCATCGGAAGGGAAAGGACCGGTATTTTGGGCGACGAGCCGCTCGATAATGGCCGCTTCGCGCGCGGGCGTATGCAGGTTCGCCCCGGCATCCTGCAGTTTTTTCAGTCTGCCGATTTGAACCACGCTTTTAGAACGCTCGTTGAGGAGACGTAAGATCTCGTCATCGATGCGATCGATCTCTTTCCGGTAATCGGAAAGGTCACCGGGCATGAATGGGACCCCCTCCACCCGTGGCCCATGAGTTGGACGAGCGTCCAGAGGCAGGACGGGCGTGAGTAAGCAAGGAATGATACAGGAACCACTCTCAGGAAAGCAAGGAGAGCCTAAGACTTTCAGGAACTTGTGTGATCCTAACTGTCGGAGGCTGAGATGAAAGGACGGGTCAATACAGGACGGAGGACGGCCGCTTGAAGTGTTCAAGGGCGGCCTTCGTGACCTGTCGGCCTCGACCGGTCCGGTCCAAATAGCCGGCCTGAATGAGATACGGCTCATGGACGTCCTCGAGGGTACTTCTGTCCTCCTGGACGGCGGCGGCGAGCGACTCAACCCCCACCGGTCCGCCACCGAATTTGTCGATGATCGTCAGGAGAATATGTCGGTCCATCTCATCGAAGCCGGCTGCATCGACGCCCAGCCAGGCCAGGGCCTCCTGGGCGACCGCACGGGTGATCTGTCCCTCCGCCTTTACTTGGGCATAGTCACGCACCCGCTTGACGAGCCGGTTGACGATGCGAGGTGTCCCCCGTGCGCGGCATGCGATCTCCGAAGCCCCTTCCGGGTCGATGGGGATGCCGAGCAAGCGGGCCGAGCGCATGACGATGATTTCCAGTTCGGCCGGTGAATAGAATTCCAACCGATGAACAAGCCCGAAGCGATCTCGGAGCGGCGAAGTCAGAGATCCTGCCTTCGTCGTCGCTCCTACAAGAGTGAAACGAGGGAGGTCCAGCTTGACGGTCCGCGCCGCTGGCCCTTGCCCAACGACCAGATCGAGCTGGAAATCCTCCATCGCAGGATAGAGCGCTTCCTCGACCGAAGCGGGTAAGCGGTGGATCTCATCAATGAAGAGGACATCGTGTTCCTGTAAGTTCGTCAAAATAGCCGCCAGATCACCGGCGTGCGCCAAGACCAGCCCGGAGGTTGCGCAAAAGGTTCCACCCATTTCACGCGCAATGATGTGAGCGATGGTGGTCTTTCCCAGTCCCGGCGGACCGTAAAAAATCGCATGGTCTAGAGGCTCGCGTCGCTGCTTTGCCGCCTCGATGCAGATCCGCAACGATTCTTTCATCCGCGCCTGGCCGATGTACTCGCTGAGCGTCTGCGGACGGAGGGTCTGCTCAATGCTCCGTTCTTCATCCGTCAACTGGGCATTTACGACACGAGTCATGCTCCGCAGATCTCCAAGTCACTCCTTATGCGGTTTGTCCGGCGCCGGCGTATATGTTGGCGGGCGCGGTAGAGTGCCATGCCCGGGAGGCGGCGTGCTGCCGCAATCCGGCGGACAGATTTTCCCTCCCTGCGTCGGGTCAGGGAGATGTTGCTCCATTTTTTCCAATTGGCACTGCGACAGCCGTCCTCCGTCTTGGCTTCCACAACGCGCCGGCACGGATGAACTTCCTACCTCTCGATACCCGTCAGGACAGGACCCGCAGACCGGCAGCATGTTCACACCCAAGGGAACGCACTGCGCCAACGTGGGGTCGCCGCCTTTGCACAGTTCGGGCGCCTCGGTCACGCCGGTTGTGGCATATCCATCGGGACATTTTCCACAGGTCTTGCGGATGCTTTTCGGCTCTGCAGAGCCTTCGTCCGCCCACGTCACGGGGATCGGCACAAGCTGAAGGAACCCGATCAGTAGCAGTGTGATCGACGAGGCGGTCCAAAAGCTCCTCCTGCATGCAGTCATGAGCATCGTCATACCTTGGCCAGGTGTTTTAAGGTCTCGCGAATGAGCTCCTGGAGACTCAATGGCTGAGCGCGTGACTTCCGAAGCGTTTTGAGTGCGTCTCTTGCGTCCGCTGCTCGATACCCGAGATTGGTGAGGGCCGAAAGGGCGTCGTCAAAGACGTCATCCCCACCGGGGGATATCTGGTCAACGGCCGGCATCAATCCTGGGTGGAGTTTCGACAATTTATCTTTGAGTTCCAGTACCAGTCGACCGGCTGATTTCTTTCCGATCCCAGGAACGGTTTCCAATTTCTCAATATCGCCCGACTGGATTGCAGAGGCCAGATCGCCGACGGGCAAGGCGGACAAAATACCCAGGGCCGACTTCGGCCCGATCCCTGAAACGCTCAGGAGCAGAACAAAGGCATCTTTTTCCTGGTGGGTACTGAATCCGAACAATTGGATGGCATCTTCCCTGACGTGAGTATGTATGCTGAGAGTCAGACTCTCGTCGGGGTTCGGAAGGTTGTAGTACGTGCTCAGGGGAATGAACACCTCGTATCCAACCCCGTGGACATCGAGGGCCAGATACGTGGGCGCCTTGAAGGCCAGTCGGCCTGTCAGGTGGGCGATCATGCGTGGCGGTGACTTTAGCCGGCTGTCGCAGCCGCGACTTTTTCCATCACGTCGTCGGGAATGTCGAAATTCGCATGCACCTTTTGGACGTCGTCATGCTCGTCCAGGATCTCCATGAGTTTCAACATCTGCTCGGCGCCCTTCTCTTCCAGCCTGATCGTGTTTTGGGGAATATACGTGATCTCGGCCATGGACGACTCAATCTTCGCATCGACCAGGGATTTCTTCACGGCATCGAAGTCTTGAGGATTGGTGATGACTTCAAATATTTTTTCGCCGACTTTCACATCCTCTGCTCCCGCCTCGAGGGCAAGCGAGAGAAGGGTGTCTTCGTCACTCTTAGATTTGTCGATCGTCAGCAGTCCCTTTTTATGAAATTGCCAGGAGACGGCGCCGGCCTCTGCCATATTGCCGTGATTTTTCGTTAGGACACTGCGGATCTCCGCCACAGTCCGGTTCCGGTTGTCACTCGTAATCTCGATCAGCAACGCCGTTCCACCGGGGCCATAGCCTTCGAGCGAAAACTCCTCATACGTCACACCAGGCAACTCACCCGTCCCACGCTGAATCGCTTTCTTTAAGGTGTCACCGGGCATGTTGGCTTCCTTGGCCTTGGCGATAGCCAGCCGTAACCTGGGATTGCCGTCCGGATCTCCGCCCGTACGAGCCGCAATGGTGACTTCGCGGATGATCCTCGTAAAGACCTTGCCCCGTTTGGCGTCTTGGGCTCCTTTATGTCGTTTGATCGTCGCCCAGTGGCTGTGACCGCCCATGGTACGCTCCATTCGGCCGGCGTGAGGCGCGCCGGGAGTCCAATTGCCTACCGTGAAGTTGTAGACCTAACACAGGGTTTGGAAGGGTGTCAATTACGGTGCGGGCAAACGAAGGAGGAGACTCATTCAGAATAGAGAAGCAGCTGCGCCCCAATCAGCAGGATCAAAAATGCCCAAATCCAATCCCACCTGACCGAGACTTCTCCCTGCTTCGGATTGAGCCATGTGGAGAACAGCTTTGACGACCCCGCCGTGAGGGCCATTGTCCCCATGATCGCATGGTGCGTCGCAATCTTCGGTGCGGAGGGATGGAACCCGTGTGAGTGCCCGAACAACATCAGGCCTCCCACAATGGCCATGAGCGGAAGCGGCGAGGCCCAGACTTTATGACCGGCACGGCCCAATCGTCGAAAGAACTCGACGCTGCCGACCGCCAACGCCAGGATCCCGTAGATTTTGTGTTGGGTAATCTCGTGGTCGTACCCAAGAAAGGATTCGCTAAAAGTAAGCGAGCCGATGGGCCAGGCTTCATGATCGCTCCAGATCAGGAGGAACGCACCAGTAGACAACAGGGCGGACGGCAACAGAAGCCGGGCCCAGCTCAAGGCGGCGAAACGCATCGCATGGGTGAGTTCCGCGAAGCCCATCAAAATCACCAACAGGCCGGCAACGTGATGATTGCGCTCCGAATAGGCGATGCCTTTCGCCGAACCTTCCCACGCCTCAGGCATGGGGCCCCCGTACTGAGCCTGATGGTGCCCAGCGTGCGGCGAATCGACGGAAAAAGAGGATGACTGTTGGGCAACGGCAGGTGCCAGGAAAAGCAGGATCAAGAAGCCACTCGTCAGCGCGCAGCGTGTTGCGATATACGGGATACGGTTTACTTTCATGCAGGTATGTCAGAGGCTTCTCGATCGAAAGGCCCATCCGGTTCCCCGGATGGGCCTTCATGTTTCAAGACCGGGGTCACGACTGTGCTACATGAATTTCATGAATTTGTCCTTCGCATCGTCCATCACTTCTGCGGTGATTGTCGCAACACCACGTTCTTTGGCCAGCCGTTCGATTTCCTTACGCGCCATAGGACGGATGAAATCAGGAATATTGTCGAGGCGCTGCTGCGCTTCCGGTGTCCATGACATGCCATTGGGCGAATCATTCTTCGAGTCGTCCATGACTTGAAGAGTAATGGTCTGGTAGCCGTGTTTGCGAGCGAAGGCTTCGACACTGCTCTGCACCATCGGTTTGACGAAAGCAGGAAGCCGATCCAGTTTCTCTTTGGCATCCGGCGTCCAGCTGAAATCGGGCTTGGACGAACCTCCATTAGCCGGTTTACCCGCTGACGTCAAGCCCATTTCCGCGACCATAGCCGAGAAGGGGCACCCCCCGCTGCTTTTCTCGCCCGATTTCGAGGGATTGCCGGGCGCCGCCACCGGCTGCCCGCCTTGGATTTTTTCGTTCAAATAGGCCGCCATCTGACCGGAACCGGCTTGCGCTTCTTCCTTCAGCGTTCCTCGGGTCATTTCAAACGGCTGAGCCTCTGCAGTCCGTCCACCCAACTGGACTCCCAGCGAGCTGACCATCTGCGTTTCACCGGGATTGGTCACCATCGAGAACTTCGCGCCGCACGAGGGGCAGCCGAAGAACACCCCGAGCGATCCTTCTCCCGGCTTCTCGACCTTCTCGAAGTTCATATAGGTTTCGCAGGTGAGACACACAAATTTCATGACAGCTCCTCTCAACTCACAATTTTTCCGCCAAGACTTTCTTGTAATCCAGTAGCGTCCTGATCCGGCCCGCAATGTCCTGATAGCGCTGGATGGTTGGATAGGTCTCGTCGAGCAGGGGTTCACCCTTATCAAACGTGCGGGCGAGCTTGCGATCAAAGGGGATCCGACCCAATAAGGGAAGATCGAGCGCCTCGCACATGGCTTCTGTGTTGCCCTCGAACAACTCGTTCAGTTCACCACACGAGGGGCACCGGTATTCGCTCATGTTTTCGACGATCCCCAACACCTTGATGCCCATGTCACGAGCGTACGTCACGGATTTCTGGACGACGTCGGACGCCACTTCAGAAGGGGTCGTCACAACGATCGCACCGGCCAAATCCGGGATGAAGCCGGCGATCACGGGCGGTTTATCGGCCGCGGCCCCCGGAGGCAAGTCGGCGAGCAAATAATCCAATTCGCCCCACACCACGTCCGCCAAAAACTCCCGAATCACGTTCATCTCCATCAAGCCCAGCCAGACCGGACTCACGTCCATGGGACCTTTCCAGCGAACCGGAGACGAAGCGCCCAGGAAGAAATCCATGGAAGCCACCTTCACGCCGAGCGGTCCGACGGGAGGCACGGCCCCGTCCGGCGTCATCACCAACGAACGACCATGGAGGCCTAACATGCGCGGAACACAAGGACCATTGAGGTCGACGTCCAAAAGGCCGACGCGCGCATGTTGCCGGGCCAGGGCGAGAGCAAGGTTCACGGTCGTCATGCTCTTGCCGACCCCGCCTTTTCCGCTCATGACGACTAGCTTATGCTTGATGCCGGCCATGCGGGCCTGCACCTGCTTCATCTGATCGGTAATTTGCGCGACGACTTTGGCATCGTCTGAATACTGGAGCTTGCCGAGGATGGATTTCAGGTCTTTTTCAGGGGCCATTCGATGCCTTCATGGAAAAGCCAAAACAATAAGGATGGTACGGTAACACAGCGGTTTTAAGGCAGTCAAACCGACCGTGACTACTCGTCGTCCGTCCCTGACACTGCGTGTTGGTCGCCGGTTCTGCATTCCGCTAGATGGAATATTGGAAGGTTGGTTTGGCCCCGATCGCTTGAGCCAACACACCCCGGCGTTTGAGTTCTTCCAGAATACATTTGGTGGCGGCGTCAAAATCCGCCGGACCCGAGAAAACGAGATCGGCATTCGTCGAAGCCTCGTCGGGAAGCTTGTTCATTTGGATGGATATGACCGGCGTAGGATGTACCAATGTTCTGATGGCTTGCGCTGCCTCGACATAGGCCATGCCAAACGGATTGGTCGTCGAGACTACGATCAACCCCGTATCAGCGAGCAGCCGCGCGACCTCCCCATAGCGGCGGGCCATCTCCATGGTCTGGCCCCGTTCGCCGTCGGCAAGATCGGCATCCAGACCCCTGCGCAGATTCTCCCCATCGAGGAGGTACGCATGACGTCCGTCGGCGACCAGCCTCGCTTCGAGTTTCTTGGCCAAAAAGGACTTCCCCGTATGTCTCCCGCCGGCGATCAACACGATCGCCGCCCGATGGCCATATTGCTGAGCCCGTTCCTCGATTCCGACTTCACCCTTGACCCAGGCGAAGTCACGCCGGCGCGCCTCTTCACGGAGAAATTCCTGATCGTCTTTGATCATCTCCGTCACAATCCCGCCGCCAGCAATATCGTAGTCGTCAACCAGGACGAAACGGCCTGTGGCTTCGAACGAGGCGGACAAATCGAACGCGACCGGCGCCTTGGTTCGCAAGGCCAATTCTGCGACTTGGTTACGAGCGACCCTGCTGCTGCCTTGCTGCTGGCTCAAGTCCATCGTGTCGATGATCCGGTGAATGGCCACCACTTCGCACTCTACTTCTCTCGTGGCCACACGCAGGAGATACCTCCGGCCTTGTTCCAGCGGCTGCTTCCCCAGCCAAAAGAGATTGGCCTTGAATGCCGTTGAAACCAGCGGCAGCTGCTCCTGATGCGTGGCGACTTCTCCGCGCTCGACAAAGATCTGTTCGTCAAGGGTGATGCCGAGAGACTGTCCCGCCTCGGCTCCTGTGAGAACCGGTTCGACATTGAACGCTTCGATCGAGCGGATGTTGGCCCGTTTATTTGAGGGGGAAAAAACCAGATGATCGCCGATTTTGAGCCGTCCGGCTGTAATGCGGCCGGCGATGATCCGCCTGGCATCGAATTTATAGACATCCTGCACGGGAAACCGCAGCGGCTGCTCCGTTCGCGCCGTCTCCTTCTTGAACAGGCTGAGCGTGTCTAATACCGTTGGCCCTTGATACCAGGGCATGGCCTGGCTCCGGTTGGCGATATTATCACCCAGTTTTGCACTCACCGGAATAATACGCTCCGGCACCGCGCCGAACTGACCCAGAAATTCGCGATACTCTTTCTCGATGCCCTCGAAGACATCCTGACGGTATCCAACAAGATCCATCTTGTTGACCACCACCGCAAACTGCCGGACGCCCAGGAGAGACAGTAGATAGCCGTGCTTTTTTGATTGCTCTCTTACTCCCTCCAACGCGTCGATCAGCAGCAGCGCTGCTTCAGCCCTTGCCGCACCGGAGATCATGTTCTTGAGAAATTCCTTGTGACCGGGTGCATCGATGATGATGTATTGCCGGCCCTTCCACATGAAGAAGGTCCTTGCGGTGTCAATGGTGATCCCTTGCTCCTGCTCTTCCAGAAAGGCATCGAATAAAAAGGCGTATTCGAATTCTTTTCCCTGCTGCCGACAGATGGCTTGAACTTTTTCCAACTTGCCATCCGGCAGTGAGCCGGTATCGGCGTAGAGCCGTCCGAGCAGCGTCGACTTGCCGTGGTCAACGTGCCCAACGATGACGATGTTGAGATTCTCGGACGATGCTGCCGTACTCATCATGCTCCTCGAGGCGTGATCAGCCAGCCGGCCCACACGCGGCAATCCGCAGCCAGATCCCTGGCAGAATACTTGGTGCTACATGTACCCATCTTTTCGTAACAACTCCATCCCCCGACCTTCATCCTGCGCACGCCCTGAGCGCTCGGCGACGGTCGTATGACGCAGCTCCTCGATAATCTCGTCGACGGTCTTCGCCGTAGATTTGATGGGCGTGGTGCAGGGAGCACAGCCCAGACTGCGATAACGAGTCCCGTCTCCCTTGTTCAGGTAGAGATCGATGAAGGGAATATTCTCGAGCTTGATGTATTCCCAGATATTGATTTCCGTCCAATCCAGTAACGGATGGATCCTGATATGTGTCCCGGGAGGAAACGTCGTCTTGAATTGATCCCAGAGTTCCGGGGGTTGGTCACGAAAATCCCAGTCGCCGTGCTTATCGCGCGGCGAGAAGTAGCGCTCTTTCGCCCTCGTGCCTTCCTCATCCGCCCGCACACCCAAGATGACTCCGGTATAGCCCTTCTGCTCGAGCAATTGTTTGAGCCCGTTGGTTTTCAGCGCCGTGCAACAGGTCACGCGGCCCAATGTATGGTTCATACCGGCCGCCAGCGCTTCTTTGTTTTGGCCGACGACCAGATTCAAATGCCATTCCCTTGCAAGCCTGTCGCGATATTCGATCATGGCGGGAATCTTGAAACTGGTGTCTACATGCAGCAACGGGAACGGCACATGCCCGAAAAACGCCTTTCGTGCCAGCCAGAGCAGCACTGTCGAATCTTTCCCCATCGACCAAAGCATGGCCAGATTGTCGAAATGTTTGTACGCTTCCCTCAGAATGTAGACGCTTTGGTCTTCCAATTGGCGCAGATGTTTCACGGATGGACCTCTTGAATCGACTAATGGTTCGGCTAATGGTGTTGAGCAGCAACCATCGGAGCGTGACTCAGGCTTTCCAACTTTCTTGCTGCAGTCCCATCCTCAAGTGCCTGGCGGGCCAACGACACTCCTTCGGTTAACGATGCCCCTTTGCCTGCCGCATACAGCAACAGACCGGCATTGAGCAACACCCAATCCCGCTGGCCTCCGGAAATCCGGTTATGAAGAATCCGTCTGAGCAGATCCGCTTCCTTCTCTCGATGTTCGCCGGGAAAGCCCGCCATCTCTCTGGACGCACTCAATGTCAGTCCCGCATCTTTGGGCGCCAGGGTCAACGGGGTGATCCGTTCGTCACGCAATTCCAACACCTTTGTCGCCATAGCGATCGATAGCTCGGGATCGCCTTCGACGCCCCGGACCACAAGAGCTCTCGGCATGCCCAACATCCGAACGGCTTCAGCCGTCTTCTCGAAATGAGGCGGATGAGTGAGCCCGATGACCTGCGAGGCTGCCCGGGCCGGGTTCAAGAGCCTAGCGATAGGATGGAACACGTTCCGTACTCCCAGTTCCTGCCTCATTTCCAGGAACCGATAGAGCGGAGGATGGTAGAGAGCAATGTCGAGGTATCCGAACCCCAGTTTGGAAACCAGGCCTGCCACGGCCTTGGCCTCAAGATCAATGGGAATCCCCAAGGCCTTCAACAGTGCGGCATTTCCCGGACGGCCTGGCACGCCATCGTACCCATGCATGAGAATCGCAGCACCAGCGGCAGCTGCCACGATCGCGGCGCCGGCCAATGCATGAAACGTATCCTGCTTGCCGGCATAGGACGGCAAATCCACGACGCCTAGTTCCTGCGGGATTGAAAGCGGCGCTACATACGAGCGGGTCGCGGCAGTGAAGGCGGCCAACTCCGTCACAGACTCCATCTTGAATCGCATCGCGATGAGGAAGGCACCGGTCTGCGCCGGCGTGGCGTCGCCTTCGATCAAGGCACTGATGGCCCGCTTGGCCTCGTCCCAGGTGAGATCCTTGGAAGCCTTGGGACCCTTGGCGATTTTGGCAATGAATTCCTGCATGCCGCGTCATGATGCCTTATGCAGGCCGCATTCGGTCTTATCGCGACCCTGCCATCGGCCGGACCGCGGATCTTCACCTGGCATGACCGGCTTCGTGCATTGAATACAGCCGATGCTTGGATAATTGCGGTCATGCAATTCGTTATACGGCACTTCGTACACTTTGATGTAGGTCCAGACATCGGCCCACGTCCACCGGACGAGCGGATTCACCTTGACAAGCTGAAAGGTCTGATCCCACTCGATTGACTTGGCATGGGTTCTCGTCGGCGCTTGTTCCCGTCGGATGCCGGTAATCCACGCATCGAATCCCTTCAGCACGCGTCTCAGGGGTTCGACTTTTCTCAACCTGCAGCACTGGTCCGGGTCGCTCGTCCACAGGGCCGGGCCATGCTGTTCCGCCTGCCGTTCCGGCGTCAGCAGAGACTTCACCTGATGGACTTGGGTCGGTTTGAGCTGGTATCGCTCGATAATGCGGTCGCGCGTCGCGTACGTCTCGGGAAAGAGGAAATCCGTATCGAGATAGAAGAGCGCGACTGACGGATCGATCCGATGGATCATGTCTACCAAGCACCACGTCCTCGGCACCGAAGCTGCAAGCGAGCACGATCCGCGGGGCGAAGCGCTTGATGGCGGCGGCCAGCACCTCTTGTGGTTGGTTTCCCTCGAGCGACTCGCCCCAGGCCAGTATGTCGCTGGTTGATTGCTTCATGTGCATTGGTCTTTTCTTCGCACCCTAGTCCACGCGGCACCGAGATCCCGCGCTGGCGCGTGTCATTCCACTTTTTCGACCAGAATTCGGTAGTGCGCCGCTTCTGGTTCCAGCGCCTCCTGTAAATGCACGAGATGTCCGTCATTCTTCAAACTCATCGGCACATTCTTGATTGGCTCGCCGGCGTCCAACCACACTTCCAGTTTTTCACCCGCATCCATCATCTCCAGCTTCAACTTCGTTTTGACGTAATTGAGCGGGCATGCGACACCGCGGAGATCATAGACCGGAGCGCCGGTGGGAACCTTTGTGGCCGCCTCCGCCCCGATAACCGTAGAGGCCACCGTCGCTTTGTCGGTTGTGAGCTTGAGATCTTTGCCCATTTGCTCTGTCGCGGTCCGGCACGCAACAACAAAGCCTTTGGCAAAGGCCATTTTCTCTCGAGCCGATTCGGCCGTCGTATCCTTGGGCCCGAGATCACCGACCTTCTTGACGAGGTCACGATACACGGCCGGGACGACGCCGTTTTGTGCGATCCGGCCGTCGAACTCACGGAACGTCTCGGCGTCGGTCGAGGGCTCGAGACCTTCCGTCACTAATAGCGCTTTCGCTGCTGCAAGAACCGCGCGATACGACTTGTTCACCGAGACGGGGTATTGATGGTTGTCCATCAAGAGCTTCGCCTGATACAGTTCTTGATCGGCTTCCAAGATTCCGTTCTCGATCATCTCCAGGGCACCGCCCGCACATTCACCGGGCCCGAGATCTTCAAGGACGAACTCTTCTTCCGCTTCCCAGTCATAGTAGAACGTCGGATCCTCGGCAAACGGCGGCACGAGCGTGTAAGGAATCAGCTCATCTTTCAACGCATTTTTCCCTACTCGCTCAATGAAGGCCGGAAGCCCCTCGCCGGTTTGACGATCCCGCCGATAGACGTCGATCAGGTGCGTGATGGCTGCCGATACGGCTTTCGCCGGCAGCTTGACCGTCATCTGGCCGATTTTGGCAGTGCCATTGACCTTGCCGCCTAGGTGGAGCTCGTAAAACGGCGCCGTATGTTCGCCGATCCGCTTACCGACACCATGCAGGCCGATCGTTGCGATATGGTGTTGCGCGCAGGAGTTGTGGCAGCCGCTGATCTTGACGCTCACGTCCTTGAGGTCGTCGGGGACGCGTCCGGCAGGAAACACTTCCGCCAGGGCCCTTGCCAGCCCCTTGGACGAGGTAATACCAAGCCCGCAGGTATCGGTGCCGGGACAGGCGATGATGTCTTCGACAAGTTCGGCGCCGGGGTCGGACAGCCCCTGTGAGGCGAGGTCGTTATACAGATCGGCAAGACGGGATTCGGGAATCCACCGGATAATCAGGTTCTGATTGATTGTGGTCCGGAGATTGCCGTTTGAATAGCGATCGGCGAGGTCTGCTACATGCATCATATGACTTGCGGTCAGGTCTCCCATGAACAGTTTAATGGCGGCCGCCACATAACCGGCTTGCTTCTGGCGGACGACGTTCGTCCGCTTCCACATGTCGAAGGGCGTCTCCTGCGTCTCCTGACGGGCGCCGTTCGGATGACCGCTGGTCTGCGCCGCCCCGAACTTCACCCCGTTGGACGTGGGCATGATCAGGGACACAGGCTCATCCTGATGCGGTAACAGCCTGATCGGCTGCTGCGCCGGCCTCCCATGGCCCATCGAGATATACGCCTCTTCCCAACGCCGTCTAAATTCCGCAAAGCCCAGTTTTTCGACGACGAACTTCATCCGGGCCTTGTTGCGATTCTTTCTGTTGCCCAGCGTGTCGAATACCTTGATGACGGCTTCGATCGTTGGGATCAGTTCGTCCATGGGTGTAAATTCACGCAGCACCTGCGCGATGCGGGGCGCTGAACCGAGTCCGCCGCCGACAACCATACGGAAACCGATCGTGCCGTCTTCCGCTTTCACGGCAAGCAACCCGATATCGTGAATGGGAGTCAGAGCGCAGTCGTGTTTGCAGCCGGAGAAAGCAATCTTGAACTTGCGCGGCAGGCTCTGATTGAGGGGGTTCCTCAAGAGATGATAGGCCACGGTCTTGGCATAGGGTGTAATATCAAACACTTCGCCCTGGCAGACGCCCGCCAAATGGCAACCCGTAACATTTCGGACGGTGTTAGCGCAGGCTTCTCTTGTGGTCAGGCCCACTTCAGCCAGTCCTCGCATGATGGCGGTGACGTCCTTCAGCTCTGCAAAATGCAGCTGGATGTCTTGGCGGGTCGTCACATGGCCGACGCCGGTCGTGTAGCGCTCAGACAGCTCGGCTATCCGTCTTAGTTGGTTGGCGGTGATGCCCCCGAAAGGAATCTTGATGCGCACCATTTGTACACCGGGCTGCCGTTGACCGTAGATGCCGTACTGAAGCCTGAACGGCTTGAAGAGATCATTGGCGATCTGGCCGGACAGCATGCGTTGCGCTTCTTGCTCGAAGGTCTCGATCTCCTCCTGGATGGCCGGAGGAATAGGTTGCGTGTGGACGGCTACTGGTGTGGTGGAGAGATGGCTCATGGCTGACCTCAAATGTGATACATGAGAGTGCGTTGCTCTTCAATTTCGCGCAGTTGTCCTGCTAGTTCTTCGACTGTGATTCCTTCAAGGACGTTGCGTTCGGCTTCGCTCACGCGAGTCCAGATCTTGGACAGGAGGGCATCCGATTTTCTCGTCGGACTCGGTCGTCCATTCACGCCGCTATGAAACAGCGGTCCTTCAAGCGCCTCCAAAATTTCGGCCACGGACAAATCTGATGGTTTTCTCGACAGCACGTATCCCCCTTGGGCCCCTCGAAGACTCAACACCAGGCCGGCCTTTTTCATTGCGTGGAGCACTTGCTCAAGGAATCTTGCCGGTAGGCCCTGTCTCCTGGCGATGGATTTGGCCTGAATCGGACCGGACCCGGACTGCATGGCCATGTCGACTGCCGCCATAATTCCATAGGTAGATCGAAGGGATACCTTCATACCACACTATCCCGGTCGGAATTGATCAAGCTATTCTTATACCCGCCTTCGACATTCGCTGTCAAGGCCAGGGATGCTCTGCCCGACCACCGAATATCTACGGTATCCCCTGGCGGCACATTCCACATGGAGTCCTCATCACTCTTTCACATGTCCCATGCATCCAATGGGAGACGCTGCGGGGATATCGCAATGCCTACACGCGAACATCATGATCGTGCCTCAAGAGATGGCTGATAGACAAAGGTGACAAACAGAGAGAGCCGGTCCCGAATCCTGTCAAGAATTCGTTCGAAGCACCGGTGCAAAAAAATTATCATGTGCTCACATTTCTTGATTGACATCAAATCGGCTCTGGGCAATAATCCGGCCCTCTTCTTCTGGTGATGGCTTCATGACGCTCTCTTCTTCCGTGTTCAATATCCTGTTGCTCAGCGGCGACTCTGAAATCCAAAGCCAGTTCAAGCAAACGTTCAAAGACGCGGCGATGATTACCGCCAAAGATGCGACGGCATTGCCGAGAGATGCGGCGAAGCGGACCTTCGACGCCGTCATCATCGAAGCCAAGCCCGGCATGCACAACGGATCGACCGGACTGCCTCATCACGTTGACCTGTCCCGGACGCTTGTCATTACCGGATCCAAGCCGGTGCTGAAACGGGCCTCCAAGTTCATGCAGACGATCGCCCGCGCGAAGGGAACGCTCCCCGACGGAGCCCCCGCGCCTCTGAGCCTTGAAGATTATGTGGAATGGAAGATGGGAGACTTTGTGAAGGGCATGCGAAACGGCTCCGGACGAGATCTTCATCCGATGCTGATTTCCGCCATTGAACGGCCCCTCATTACAAAGGCCTTGCAGGAAACCAAAGGCAACCAAATTCAGGCGGCCGAGCTACTCGGCTTGAACCGCAACACACTCAGGAAAAAGATTCAGGATCTGCATATTCCCGTCAAGCGAGGGCGGTCAGCGCGCATACGGGAGGCATAGTCGTTTCGTATCTCGGATTCAGCAGAAAACTGAGATCTGCATGGCAGCAAGTGTAGAGGTTGGTTTCTTAACCCATACCATTAGGAGGGCGATGATGACGAAAGAAGAACTTATTGCAAAGATGGCCGCGTCTGCCGGCATTACCAAGGTGGCCGCTGGAAATGCGCTCCATGCTTTCACGGGAGCCGTCACCTCTTCCCTGAAAAAGGGGCAGCGGGTGTCGCTCGTCAATTTCGGGACCTTCACGATTTCCAAGCGCAAGGCCAGGATGGGAAGGAATCCGCGGACGGGCGAGAGCCTCCGAATTCCGGCTGCAAAAGTGCCGAAGTTCTCGGCAGGAAAAGTCCTGAAATCGGCCGTCCGGTAATCTCCGGATTGCCACCAAATCGAGTCGCTGTTTCGCGAAAAAGAGAAGGCGGCGTGCTCACATATGGAGCACGCTCCCTTCTCTTTGCATTTCTTGACACCTTGGGCGGGGCTATATTAGCATGCGCGTTCGGACGATAGGCGCGTAGCTCAGGGGGAGAGCGCTACCTTGACACGGTAGAGGTCGACGGTTCAAGACCGTCCGCGCCTACCATCTCGCCGAGGGCATCTGACCGTCTGCTGCGGTTGGGGTGCCTTTTGTATTTTTGTATCCTGCTGAGAAACAGGATGTTTCCCGCCTCGTGAGGTTTCGGCGCTCAACCGAATTCTCAAGGGAAGGTAGCCTGCGCCTACAAGCAGCAGAAAGACGATTGTGCCGAAAGTCACCCTGAAAAACGGGAAGAGCTTTGACGTCCCTCCAGGCTATACCATTGCCCAAGCGCTGGCCGCGGGTGGAATTACTGTCGGCCCTGACGTGCTGGCTGCCTCCGTCAACGGAAAGTCGACCGACTTATCAGCTCCTTTGACCGCTGATGCGACCGTCGATCCACTTCGATTCGACAGTGCCGAAGGCCGGGAAATCTATCGGCATAGCAGCACCCACATCATGGCGCAAGCCGTGAAAGAACTGTTTCCCGCTGCTCAATTGACGATCGGGCCGGCTTTGGAAGACAGCTTTTACTATGACTTTGCCTACGATCGGCCGTTTACGCCTGAAGATCTCGAGAAAATCGAGCAACGCGCGCGCGAAATCGCGAAGCGCAAGCTTGCTGTCACCCGCCAAGAGTTGACGAAACAAGAAGCGTTGGAGGTCTTTAAAGCTCGTGGGGAGCACTATAAGGTCGAGTTGATCGAAAGTTTTCCGGACCGAGAGCCGATTTCCGTTTATAGACAGGGCGAGTTCGTTGACCTTTGCCGTGGGCCGCATGTGCCATCGACCGGTCACGTGGGAGCCTTTAAACTGTTGACGACGGCTGGCGCATACTGGCGAGGCGATGAGCGCAACCCGATGCTCCAGAGAATTTACGGCACCTCCTTTCCCACGAAGGCCGAGTTGGACGCTCACCTAGCCAAGCTGGAAGAAATCAAACGTCGCGATCATCGCAAAGTCGGAAAGGAATTAGATCTGATTTCCGTTCAGGATGAGATCGGACCCGGTCTCGTGTTGTGGCATCCGAAGGGCGCCGTCATTCGCCTACTGATTGAGAATTTTTGGCGCGAGCAACACCTCAAAGACGGCTATGAGCTGGTGTATTCGCCTCACGTGGCCCGGTTGGATCTGTGGAAGACCAGCGGGCATGTCGACTACTATCGCGACAACATGTTCCCGCCGATGAAGCTCGAGGGCAGTGAGTATCAACTGAAGCCGATGAACTGTCCCTATCACATCATGATCTACAAATCGCATTTGCGGAGCTATCGGGACCTGCCGATCCGCTATGGCGAATTGGGAACGGTGTATCGCTACGAACGGACCGGCGTGCTTCATGGCCTGCTTCGCGTGCGGGGGTTCACGCAGGATGACGCGCATTTGTTTTGCCGGCCTGATCAAATAGAACCCGAAGTGAGCCGCGTTCTGGACTTCACGTTCTTCATTCTGCGCACATTTGGATTCACAGAATTCGAGGTGTTCCTTTCCACTCGCCCGAGGGAATCAGTCGGCGCGGAGGAGCACTGGACGCTCGCGACCAGCGCGCTTGAAGCGGCGTTGAAGAGCCGCAACATCTCCTTTCACCTCGACCCCGGTGGAGGCGCATTCTACGGCCCGAAAATCGACATTAAGATCAAGGATGCGCTGGGCCGATCCTGGCAATGCTCGACCATCCAGATTGATTTCAACAATCCGGAACGGTTCGAGCTCAGTTACATCGGCGAGGACGGAAAGGGTCATCAACCTATTATGATTCACCGTGCGCTAATGGGATCGATCGAGCGGTTTTTCGGCATTCTCATCGAACATTACGCCGGCGCTTTTCCGACATGGTTGGCGCCCGTGCAAGCGGTGGTCATGGCGATCACCGACAACCAGCGCGAATTTGTCACCCAGGTGGTCGCACAGATGAAAGCCTCAGGTTTTCGCGTCGAAGCCGACGTCCGCAACGAAAAAATCGGGCTCAAAATCCGCGAAGCTGAAAAGGCGAAGACGCCGTTTATGTTCGTCGTCGGCGACCGCGAGGTGCAGAGTGTCACGCTGTCCGTTAGAGGACGTAGCGGCGCCAACCTCGGCACTATGACCGTCCAAGGTGCGTTGGATCTGCTCAAGGCTGAGGTCGAGCGGGCCGGGCAGCAACTTTCCCCTACACCATGAGAGGTGGCTTATCGTCCCCAAACTGCGGGTGAACCGTGAAATTCGAGTCCGTGAAGTCAGAGTGATCGGGCCGGAAGGGGAGCAACTCGGCATTCTTCCGACTCCCGAAGCCTTCAAGCAGGCACAAGAGGGTGGATATGACCTGGTGGAAGTGGCCCCGACATCGGTGCCACCTGTCTGCCGCATCATGGATTACGGCAAGTATAAGTATGAGCTGAGCAAGAAAGACCACCAGAGCCGTCGCCATCAAAAATCGACCCAAGTCAAGGAAATCAAGTTGCGACCTCGCACCGATAAGCATGACCTGGAGATCAAGATCCGACAGATCAAAGGCTTCCTGGAGGAGGGGAACAAGACGAAAGTCGTCCTGACCTATCGTGGGCGGGAAATGGCCAATCAGGAGATGGGACGAGTCGTCATGAACTCGGTGATTGCAGAACTGACGGAGACCGGCACGATCGAATATGCGCCGCGGATGGAAGGGCGTAGCTTGATCATGATCGTCGCTCCCAAGAATTAGAGAGGCCGAACGCTTAACCAAAGGATGCGAACGATGAAAGTCAAGTCACATAGCGGAGCAAGCAAGCGGTTTCACAGAACGGGCACAGGCAAGTTCATGCGCAAGAGCGCCGGCAAGCGCCACATTCTGACCAGCAAGAATCGGGAGCGGAAACGCCGGCTGAGCGGATCAGTGGTCGTGGACAAAACCAAGGCTGCGGCCCTCAAGCGCCTGCTGCCCTATGCATAGCGATTTTAACCCGAGTCCAACAAGGAGTATCCAGTCATGCCACGCGCAAAAGGTGGGCCAAAAACACGAGCAAGACGCAAGAAACGCCTCAAGCTGGCGAAAGGGCAATACGGCGCCAAAAGCCGGCTGTTTCGCTCAGCGACAGAATCGGTTGATAAGGGACAGCAATACGCCTATACCGGGCGCAAGAACCGGAAGCGGGACTTCCGCCAGTTGTGGATCGCGCGCATCAGTGCGGCCACAAGGGCACACGGGCTCACGTACGGCCGCTTCATCAATGCCCTAAAAAAAGCCCATGTGTTGTTGGACCGAAAGGTGCTGTCGGACATGGCAATCAAGGATGTCGCGGGATTCGAGCAGCTCATCGGGCTGGCCAAACAACATCTGACACCGGCGACCGCTTAGCTTCACCTTAGACAAGCCCACCAGCGGAGGGCGACGAGCGTCCCCTCCGCTCAATGAATCTCAATCAGTCGAGAGAGGTTGACGTCGAAGGCAGAGACTGGTACGGCGATCTGCCACCGTTCAAGCACTTCGGGGTGAACTTCTCCAATGACGCCCAACGGCTTTCCCGACACCACAATCTGCCCCGCCCGGCCTTCCAGGAAAGATGGATGTTGAACCGGTTCGAGAGTGTAATCCTTTCCCAAATGATAGAACAGCACATCCAGACAGGAATGAATCTCTGAAAAGTGCGCCGCCGCATGGGCGATTACCGCCCCTACAACCGTCTCCGTACGTGAACCCAATTCGTGAGTGCGATCAGGAATCGCCACCTCTCCTGCTTCAAAGAGACGATGCGGGTAAAAGGCCCGGCTTGAAGCGGCTTCGACACGCAACAGGGAAGGCAGCATCCACTGACGGAGGCAGGAAAAACTCAACGACATCACGTTCTCGACCTCGACCACTTCACCCCAGGACGTGTCGCTCAATCGCATGGCATCCCGATACTGGTCCGGTGAGCCCAAAATGTTCGAGATGATCTCCTGAAATCCCATGCCGACCATCAATTCCCGCGCCCGGTCGGATGTTTGCTCAATTTTCGAGAGCGTGCCGACGGTAAACTGCGCCGGCATGACAGGAGAGAAGTCTGCATAACCACGGCTTATGGCGACGTCCTCCACGACATCCATGGGATGCATGAGATCGTGACGGTAGGGCGGCAACTTCGCCCTGACCGTGCCCTTTGCCGGTGAGACGGCATATCCATACACTTCAAGAGCCTGCTTGACCGCCTGGGCGCCAAGCTTTTGGCCGAGCGCCTGTTCAATGGTCTCTATGGGAATCGTCCGCGTGATATCCAGATCCCGAGGCGTCACTACCTGTTTTCCGAAGGGCGTCTTGGCCGGATAGCGCACATCGATCGGCTCAATGACGGCCCCTCGATCGGCCAGATTTGCGGCGAAAATATTGAGCGTCAGCACCACCATTGGGAGGTCGGTCCCCGTCACCTCCACGAACAAGGCCTCGTCACCGACCTGCACTTCGCCGATTTCGCGACTGTTGATAACAGGCGGAAATGATAACGGTTGCTTGGTGGCGTCTCGAAGAATCGGCAACCGGTCGTGTCCGGCGACAATGTGTCCATACTCGAGCCCTTTGGGATGGACCATGAGAATTTCGCCCAACGTCATCGTCGTCTCCATGCCGAGAGGAGTGAACCTCGCAGCGTCAGGCTTTATGAGTTCATAGGTTACAGGAAATTGAATGTGCGCTAACCGGTAGAGACCGATGGAAACGGTTTTCCGCTTGTGCCCGAAGATGTCGGACAGCTTTTCCTGCGTTTGAATCAGCTGGGCCAATCCTTCCGCCGTCACGCGATAGCCCGTGGCCGTGCAGGCTGCAACGTATGGACGCACCCGCTCGAGCCCCGGGGCGACAATAAGCCGCTTTAATGACTTTTTGGGCCTGGCCGAGAAGAACGGATAGGGCCGGAGCTTTCGTTGTTGTTTGATGCGGATTTGTCGTGCGATCCCTTCGCAACACCAGAGATCGGGCCGGTTGCTGTCCTGCAGCTCAATCCGTAACTCTCCCGTCTCTGCGACGTGCTCTTTCAACTCACCCTTCACGAGCATGAGCCACTCTTCGAGCTGCGGGATAGACACGGGCCGTTTCGCGCGTCCATCCTTTGCCAGCAGTGATTCCAAATCGTCTTTATAGATTGAAATCGTCGGCATCGCTAGAACAGACCTCGTGTCGTTCGGATCATATCGAGATTATCTGTGAAGAGTTCACGGATATCGTGTACACCCAACGCCACCATCGCCATACGATCCAGACCAAGCCCCCAGGCGATGACCGGCACCTTGACCCCGAGGGGCAGGGTGACTTCCGACCTCAACAGCCCGGCACCGCCAAGTTCCATCCAACCGAGACGCGGATGACGTACGTGCATTTCAACCGAGGGTTCCGTGAAGGGGAAATACGCCGGCAAGAACTTTACTTCTTTGGCTTGCGCCACTTCTCGAGCGAACAGATTCAGCAGCCCGAGCAGTGTGCGGAAGTTGATGTCGTCGCCGAGGACAATCCCTTCGACCTGAAAAAAATCCGTAGCATGGGTCGCATCGACCTGGTCGTAACGAAAGCACCGCGCGATGGAAAAGTATTTGGCCGGCGTTGCCGGCCCAGACGCCAATGTTCTTGCAGAAACCGCTGTGCCTTGACTCCGCAACACCAACCGCTTCGCCCGCTCCACATCAAAGGCGTACCGCCATCCCATTGACCCGGTGTTTCCGCCGTTGCGATGGGCCTGAGCGACGCGAGAGAGGAACGGTTCGGCAAGGTGCGTGGCGCGGGTGGGATGCTTGACGAAGTACACATCGTGGATGTCGCGGGCCGGATGGAACTGGGGCATAAACAGCGCATCCATGTTCCAGAATTCCGTCTCGACCAGCGATCCCCGCATTTCCTGGAACCCCATGCTCACGAGTTTATCTTTGACGGTGTCCAGAAACTCGCGATACGGATGCCTCTTACCTGCGCTGATCCGTGGCGCGCGAAGGCTGATCGTGTATTTCCTGAACCGCTCTGTACGCCAACTCCCATCTTTGAGCATTTCCGGGCTGAGCTGGGAGACTTCCTCCGCCCCTCCCTGGTGGACAAGATGCTCCAGCGCGGTGACGCCGGCTGACGCCACTCTGAGAGATCGAGCTACACGGTCGTCGACGCGAAACGGTTCTTTGGCGTTACCCCGCTTGACGGCGTACTCCTGGACGATCTGCCGATCGTGTTCTGCAAAAGTTTCCAATTCGCGAGGACCTTCATGCACCTGCTCCAGCAAACTTCTTAGTCGCTCGGCTGTTGGGCTCGGGCGTCCTGTCGACTCGATGCAGCCCCCCTGGACAATGAGCAGCGCGCCTTCCTTTTTGAGACGGCCGACGGCCTTGCTGACATCGGATGGATCGAGGCCTTCTTGCGATTGCAGATCCTGGATCGTCAATCGGCGGCCTGTCGCTGCTGCGCTCTTCGCCGCCGCCAACACTTCCTCAATCGGGGCTTGCTTTCCATGAAAACGCTCGCCGAAAGGTGTCAACGAGACGATGGGGGTAACGGTTTCCTTGTCGACCAATAACAAGGATTTGGCGAGCAGCCATTCGATGGCCATGCTGAGTTGGGAGGCTTCAAGACTTGTGGCTTCGGCGAGTTGCTCGGTCTCGAGCACCAACCCTGATGGATTGGCGCCAAAGGCAGTGAGCACCTTGATTTCCAGTGGATGCAGGCTGTCGATGAGGGAGGGAAGGTCCACCCGATGACCTATCGATGGGCAGAAGCAGGCTGCCGAGCCGCCCGAAGAGCGGCGATCGTCGCCCCATAATCAGCACCGCAGAAGATTGCCGAACCGGCGACCAAAATGTCTGCGCCCGCGGCGAGGATGCGAGCTGCGTTGTCGACCTTCACGCCGCCATCGACCTCGAGCAACGCACGGCTCCCGATCCGGTCGAGCATGCGCCGCGCTGTGCTCACCTTCTGAAGGCAGGACTCTATGAACGTTTGTCCGCCGAATCCGGGGTTCACTGACATGATGAGGAGGAGATCGATATCCGGAAGAATCTCTTCTATGGTGTGCAATGAAGTAGCGGGATTTAGTGTAACACCGGCCTTGACGCCGCGTTCCTTGATGGCTTGCACCGTCCGGTGAAGATGTGGGCAAGCTTCGACGTGGACGGTCAGGTAATCCGCGCCAGCCGATGCAAAGTCCGCAAGAAAGGCGTCGGCATTCGTGATCATCAGGTGAACGTCGAGGGGAAGCTTGGTCACTTTCTTCAAGGATTCAACGATCGGTGGACCCACCGTCAGGTTCGGTACGAAATGGCCATCCATGACATCAACGTGCAGCAGATCCGCTCCGCCTCGCTCGACTGCGGCCACTTCGTCGGCCAGGCGGGCAAAGTCGGCGGAGAGAATTGAAGGAGCGATCAAAGCGGTTCTGGCGGTCATGAGTCCATTCGTGTCAGACGTGCTGCATAGAAGCCGTCCATCGAATCCGCGTTTCCCATGGTCGAGAAATCGCCTTGTGCAGTGAGGAACTGCCGGCCGGGTTCAGGCAGCCAGGGCGCCACGGATTCGCGACGGAACTCCGCATGCGACCTCAGGAATCCATTGATTACGGCTTCGTTTTCTTCCGGCTCTGTTGAACAGGTACTATAGACCAGCACCCCGCCGTGCCGCAAGCAGCGAGCCGCCGATTCAAGTATCTGCGATTGCATGGCCTGATGCCGTGCGAAGGCATTCTGGTCCTTCCGCCACTTCGCTTCAGGATGCCGGCGCAGCACCCCTAGACCGCTGCATGGGGCGTCAACAAGAATTCGATCGAACCATAGGCGATCTGACGACCTGTCCGCTTTGGCTATTGCGTCTTTCCATGAAAAGTCTCTCAGGTCGCCGACGAGCGGCGCAATGCTCTTCAATTGTAAGCGGCTGCAATTTGTTTGCAAGACACGGAGTCGGGCAGCATTGCGGTCAACCGCGTAAATGCGTCCCTGGTCTTGCATGAGTTCGGCCAAATGCGTCGCCTTTCCCCCTGGGGCGGCGCATGCATCCAAGACAAGGTCGCCGGGACGTGCGTCCAACAGGAAGGGGATCAGCTGGGCAGCCTCGTCCTCGACATAGAACTGACCTTCTGCAAAACCGGGCAGCGATGCAATGCTCCCCCCGTCGACAAGTATGATGCCTGCGGGGCTGATGCGTGTTAGCTTTCCCTTGATGCCGGCCTTCTCCAATCGCCGGAGCAACTCGTCCCGAGTGATCTGCAGTAGATTCGCACGAATCGTCATGGGCGGAATCAGGCTCGCCTGTTCGCAGGCGATCTGAGCGGTGGAGAGGCCAAGTCGATCGAGCCACCGACGACTCAACCATTCCGGAACAGAATACCGCACGGCAAGTGCGTGCGCCGCATCATCCTGGAGGGACGGCCACGGGGCGCTCGGCTCACGAATCAGTGCGCGCAAGACGGCATTGATGACCCCGCCCCAATCGCGCTTCAACTTCCTGACCTGGGCCTTGGCCAGGTTCACGGATTCATTGACCGCAGCGGAAGCCGGAATCCGATCAAGAAAGAGCACCTGATACGCACCGATCCTCAACAACATCTGCACCCCAATCGGCAGACGGGCCAGCGGCTTATCAAGCACCGGTTCCAACCGCCAATCGATCGTGCGCAAGCGACGGCAGACGCCGTACGTGATCTCAAGGGCTAACGCACGGTCCCGGCCATCGAGCGGTGTTCGGAGCAGCGCACGCTCGAGAAGTGTATCGAGGCCTTCCTCAGCGTGTTCCGACTCAACGAGCACCGAAAACGCAACCGACCTGGCCGAAGGGATAGGCATACCTATTGGGAAGAGTCAACGCAGGAACGTTACAGAGCACCAGCGATCAACCGGCTCGCCTGAGCAGGTGTTATGATTGCCATGCCCTGGCCTTTACTGTATTTGAGCGCCCAGTCGCATGCCGACGCCGATCGGATGGCCCGTAAGATACTGTGCCACTGGCATTCGACGGCCATTGGCAGGTTGAACCTCGTAGATCGCAAGAACCCCTCTACCTGTCGCTACATGGATAACATCCTTCTGAACTGCCGTCACCTCACCGGGCCCCCCTCTCGCCGGCTCGTCTAAGGCCAAAGCTCGGTAAATCGTCCAACGTTCCGTTTTGGCATCAGTATGGGCACCAGGCCATGGAGCGAGCCCACGGATACGATTGGCAATTACTGTCGCAGGCATTGTCCAATCGATTACTCCATCTTCTTTCTTCAAAAGCGGAGCCAGAGTCGCTTGGCTATGATCTTGAGCACGAGGAATTAGGCTGCCGGCCGTTAACTGTGCCAAAGTCTTCACAAGCATTCGTCCGCCCAGCTCGGCGAGACGAACCGACAAGCTGCCGGCAGTATCATCCGGACTGATAGGCATTTTTTCTTGGAGCAACAGGGCTCCGGTGTCCATGCCCTCATCCATCAACATGGTGGTAATGCCGGTTTCAGTCTCCCCATTGATGATGGCCCATTGGATCGGTCCTGCTCCCCGGTACTTCGGCAAGAGTGATCCGTGTACATTGATGCAGCCCAACGGGGGAAGCGAGAGGATGGCTGGAGGCAGTATACGGCCGAACGCCGCGACGGCGATACAGTCGGGCTTCCAGCTGGATAGAGTCGCGAAGAAGTCTACATCCTTCATTTTGGTCGGTTGTAGTAGCGGTATGCCCTCGCGTTGCGCGATGAGTTTCACTGGAGGTGGCGTTAATACTTGGCCGCGGCCTTTCGGACGATCGGGTTGCGTCACGATGCCAACCACCTGATCGTTCGTTTTGAGCAGGGCCTCAAGCGATGGGACGGCGAATTCCGGTGTCCCGATGAACACAATGCGCATGGAACCGCTTTAGCATTCGTGAGCCACGAAAGCAACGGGACTGCATGGTTTGACTTGCCAAGAATCGCTTTGTTAGTATCCGCGCGCGGGGTGGAGCAGCCTGGTAGCTCGTTGGGCTCATAACCCAAAGGTCAGAGGTTCAAATCCTCTCCCCGCAACCATCGGCATTTCAACTCACGGCCAGCCTTGAACAGCCCATCATAGCGTCGACCATCTCAGCTCCAGGTAGCCCTCGACGGTCGGGCGCAGAGTGATCGATCTTCCCCAGCAGGCTCTTGACTTACAGGGGTGAATTGGAAAAGGAACACGGATGGTTCCTAGTAAGGCCCTCAACCGACTGCGTTACTATTAGTGCTTAGGCTGGTTTAGGCCCACACACATCTGCCGACGCTCCCACACCCGACAAAAGCGGGGAAGGCAATCGTCAATGCTGGACTCTCATCCTCAAGCCAGATCGATTCGTGTGTTATTGGTAGATGACCATGCCATGGTACGGCAAGGGTTGCGCTGTGCCTTGGAAGTCTATCCCAGTATCGAAGTGGTTGGTGAAGCGAGTGATGGTGAAGAGGCTCTTGCGTGTATAGAAAAGGTTCAGCCAACAGTCGTTGTGATTGACATTATCATGCCGAAGATGGACGGGATCGCAGCGACCCGACTAATCAAGACACAGTATCCGCAGATTGCCATCGTAGGACTCACGCGCGACCTGAAGGATTACACGTTGTATTCCATGAAAAAAGCGGGGGCTTCCGAAGTCGTGGACAAGAAGAACGCTGTGGTTGAATTACATGACGCGATACAAAGAGCGGTGACTAAGACCGCGAACGGCCAAGAAAGCCTGACCATTCGTTCCGCGACTAACGCAACTTGACACCATCCTCCTAGAGAACCTAGGCTACCTCATTCCTATCCACACAACCTGCCGACGGCCTCCTGGAAGGCCCGACCGCCGACACACAGTGAAAGAAAGGCGGTCGTACCGAACCCGCGCGTCCTTTCCACCGTCAATATCACGCGAGTGCAAGAGGACTCCGATTGGCCAGAGTGCGTTGCGTTTTTGATGTCCGTCGTCTTTCTCATCAGCCTGACTAATGCTCGCATTTTTCTCTGTTTTCGTGATAGAGCGCCAGGAGTTGATCAAGCTGCGCTTGAACTGCAATCAGTTCGTGTTCGCCCTTTGGATTGACACGGATAGCTTGAACCCTTTCCACCGGCACCGCTTCGTCGTCAATCCAAAACACTTCTTGTTCAACCAGGAGTTTCACGGCTTCCGCGATCCAAACGGTCTTATTGGCGTAGTTGGTCCACTCTGCGTAACGAAATTGGCTTATCAGATTGGCGTTATAGGTTACCGTCAGGAATGCTTTAACCTTCTCTTGATCCCATGAAGTCAACCAAATCACTTCAAACTGCTCAAATGCCCATTCCAGCCAAGTATTCATTCCAGGGCGCAACTGGAATGCGCCTTCGTAATCGCCAAACAACACACCGTCGATATCGTGAAATAGGATAGGCTTCACGCTCATGGCAACAAGCCTAGCAGAGGATTATTAAAAGCATGAGGTATAATCCGCCAAGAGTCGAACTGCAGGTGAGTATTGGCCCTGCCTAACCTAGCAAGTCCGCTTGGTCTTTTTCGGAGGGGTTCCTTTTTGGCAAAAGGCCGACAGCGGAAGGGCTGGGGGCCATCCCCCCGATGGGCGGATCCCGACAGCTTGTGCGATTAAAATGGAAAGGCACCCGGGCCATGCTCGCTGATATGATCGGCAGCACCCGACCTCGCGTCAATCCATTGTCTCGAAGTCAGTGAATGCAATCGTCGACGATGCTCCCTTCTTCTCACCTAGGGGACATCCTAGGCGACGTAGTGTTAGATAAAACATACATTGCGACCCACACGATAAGTGTTCACCGAGACACGTTCAGGCACAACTGCGGATCCGACTTAATCCTGCATGAGGTAGGTCACATCCTGTCCAGCTCAGGGGTTGTCTGGCGCCACGGTATTCCCAATCTCAGCCGAAGACCTGAAGAGGTACTACCAAATAATGGGTGGAGGCGCCATGCAGCATATCAAAGCATTCCACAGTTTCTCTGGCGCCTGCGAACGGTTCGTGTCATCCATAGCAACGAATAAGTCGCTCTCTATGATGAACTACACGTCATAGCATTCTATTGTAAGGAAATTCTCGCTAAGATCGAACCGCGCTTACCGAAACACCTCTCAGCAGGACGGTAAGTAAGGAAATTGTCCAGATGGACTACTCCACAATAGCCCGTTCACTCTCACCCAATTCCGAAGAGCTATCGATGACGTACGGCCGCGATCAGTTCCTTCTCGCTGGTAGGCTTACACCCTTTTAGCCCGGAAGCGTCCATAAACCTACGAGGCAGACATTCTAAGCTCTGCCTCTCCACGCTTGACATGAAGACAACAGGAGGTTGATTGAATGCCGTCCCCCATGACTGTGTCTCTGGAAGTTCCCTATGCTGAGAACGAGCAACAATTTCTGGTTCTCGTTGTTCAGACCGCTGTCAAAACGTTCAGGAGTTTGAATGCTTCTCCTGCCGATGGTTCAGCATTACAACCTTCTGTCGGGCCTAGAAGCTCGGCATGCTCTTCCGCAATCAGACTGTCAGAAGACAAAGTGAAGAGGAGCTAGGTTTGTGTTCCTTTGTGCAGGGGCGGGATGTCCTAAGGGCACCCGAAAGGTGGTTATGTAGCCTGCGCATTGGAGACCTATTTCTACAAGCGAGGCATTACTTCTTGAATGCCGCGATAAAGCTCCTCCACTGCGGCCTCCTTGGTTAAGAGCATATCGGCCCCGGCTCCCAGCATGGCCTCCTTGTTATTTGGCCCCGCGTTCACCGATAAACCGATCACCTTGATCTCAGCGTATCGCGCCTTGATTCGTGCAGTAGCCTCGATGCCGTTGAGTCGCGGCATATTGATATCCATCACGACGACGGAGGGCCGGAGCTCATCCACCAAAGCAATGGCTTCTTGGCCGTCAGATGCTTCACCGACGATATGAATGTCTGAATGCGCCTCTAATACCGATCGCAAGCCCTGTCGCATCATCGCGTGGTCGTCGACCAGAAGCACCGTCAGCCTCTGTTTCTCACCCGATCGCGGCTTGTCCGCTGCATCCGGTTTCAACAAGCCAACCGGCGCCGGCTGTTCATCGATGGGCGATCCTGCCGTCTGCTTCGGGGTATCCTCGAGTGGAAGCAATAGTACAGCGGATGTTCCTTTTCCGAGACCCGTCTCCACCTCCAACATCCCGCCGAACGCTTTCATCCGCTCGCGAATCGAAAAGAGTCCGAACTTTGGTGGCTGAGCGCTGGCATATAGTTGAACAGCGGCGGGGTCGAACCCTCTGCCGCTGTCGCGCACCTCGATGCGAAGACCTTTCTTATCCCGCATCATCTCCACGCTCGCATGAGTGGTGTCGGCATGTTTGACAACATTCATCAACAGCTCACGGACCGATTGGAATAGGAGCACGGCCTGCTCTTCAGGAACCGGCATATGAGCCTTCTCCACGTGTACGGAGACGTGCAACTCGCGTTGGCTCATCTGCTCGCCCAACCATTTGAGTGCGGCCGCAAGACCGAACTCCTGCAGAACCGGGGGGCACAGCTCGGCCACCAACGTTCGCGAATAGGTCAAGGCTTCACTGAGGACGTCATCAACCTGTTTAATCACCTCAGCGCATGCAGGGATTGCGGCCGCCTGCTGCTTGCCCTGTCCTAGCCTAAGCTTGCAAAACACCAACATCTGTTGGAGATGGTCATGCAATTCCGTGGCAATGCGCTTTCGTTCCCGTTGTTCGGCACGACCCACTTCTGCGGCCAGCGACCGCAGTCGATTTTGAGACTCCAGCAACTCATGCGTCTTGAGGCTCACGGCCTTCGTGAGCTCGTCGCTCCATAGTCGGAGACGATCCTGGGCCTCCTGAATGTCGGTGATATCGACACTGGCACCCACATATCCCGAGCAGTTTGTCGTTCGGCGCGAGGCGCGGTCTTCCGACCGACCGCATCCATCGATATTGGCCATCAAAGCGTCGAATGCGGCACTGGGCATCAAAAGGGCGTCGCTCCCGCATGGCATCAAAATACTGTTTCAAGTAGCCGTCTCGATCGTCGTCGTGGATGTATTGCGCCCAGTCGTAATCGGCTACGTCCTGCTGTTGCCGGCTGCCGATGAATTCCAGATAGGCATGATTGACGAACTCGCAGCCATTCAAGCCATTCATCCAAATCAAAACGGGCGCGCTGTCGGCGATTGTCCGGAATCTTATCTCGCTTTCACGCAAAGCGGCTTCCGCACGTTTTCTGGCGCTGATGTCGGTCACCAAAACGATGAAGCCGGCGATGTGCCCCCCGGCGTCACGATGCGGCGTATACACCGCGTGAATCCACCGTGTGCCGCCGTATCGATAACGGGCCTCGGTCTCATAATCGACCGTCTGGCCCTGTAAAGCCGCCTCCACATACGGCGCCATTGCGCCCCAGGCTTCTGCCCCCACGACTTCCTGCATCGTCTTGCCGATGATGTCGTTTCGGGACAGACCAAACCATTTCGTGTAAGCGTCATTGCACGTGACGTATCGTCGCTCGTGATCCACGTATGAGATCAGCGCCGGGACGGTATTACTGATCAGCTCCAGTTGCTCCTCGCTATGGCGTAAGGCCTCCTCGGCCTGTTTGCGCTCAGTGATGTCGACATTGACCCCCAGCATTCTCTCTGGAACGCCGGTCGCGTCGCGAAAGATTTTTGCTCGGGCAAACAACCAATGGACGCTGCCGTCGTCCCAGATGACCCGAAAATCATGGGTATATTCACTGGTTGAGAGCGCACGGTTCCATGGCTCGTTCAGCGTCGGAACGGTCATCGGGATGGACACGCCGTAGCCAGGCATCATAGGTGCCCTCAAATGACCCAGGTTGCAGCCCATACAGCGCTTCGAGTTCGACAGACCAGTAGTTCTTTCCGGTCTTGTAGTTGTATTCGAATACTCCCCAGCGGGCCGCCTGCTGCGCGATCCGAGTACGCGCCTCGCTCTCACGAATGGCCTCTTCCGCACACTTGCGATCGGTGATATTTTGCTGCGTCCCCCACATCCGAACGAGAAAGCCTTCTTGGACAATGCCGACCATGCTATTGAGGAAATAGACCGTTTCACCGAACACATTGCGCTCCATCGATTCCATATTGGTGGCCCGATACCCGGCCCTGACGATGGAAGCGAGAAACTCGCGCGCCGAGGGGTCGGAGGCAGGCAGCATGAAATCCAGTGTCTTCCCGATGAGCCCCTCTGCATTGGAAAAGCCATACATGCGTCCCATCGCATCGTTGCATTCGACAAGACGGGCAGAATCGTAGATGCGCTTGACTTGCTCTTCCACCGGAAGAGCGGTATCCAGCGGCGGGTCGAACTCCATGCGCCAGATGCCTTCCGAGCTGTTCTGGATGAAGGCTCGATAGCGTTCTTCACTTTTCCGCAACGACGCTTCGGCCTGATGTTTGTAGAGCGTGATCTCGAGCTGAGTGGCCAGGTCTCGCTCTTCGAAGGGCTTGAGGATATAGCCAAATGGGCCGATCGAGCTGGCCCTTTTAATGGTTTCCTGGTCCGAATGCGCAGTGAGGAAAATGACAGGAATTTCCCGCCACCGCTTCAAGCGGTTGGCGGTCTGAATCCCGTCCAACTGGCCGTCTAGCCGGATGTCGAGGAGGGCAAGGTCGGGACCTTCAATTCTGAGCGAGGTCAATGGCTTCCTCTCCCGAGGAAACCGGACCGATGACGCGATAGCCGAGCAACTTGACCTTGCTGGCGAGATGAGCCGCCAAGGATCGCCTCATCCTCCACAATCAGCACTGAGAGTTGGTTCATACCGACGAACCAGTGGATGGAAAAGCGGGGCAAGTATAGGTGGGAGTCGGACTTGCCAGGGCCTAGGGGAAACCCTGGTTTTTCGTGGCCGCTCGGACCTCAAAAGGACAACCGTTTTCAAGTTCCTTCCGTTTGTTGGCGGTGCAGGAAACGGCTAACTCATTGACGGACTCGACAACCGGTGCTATAGTTCGCTATGCGTACATACCTAAAGGGGTATGTTATGAACTATGTCCGCATTGGGAAGAAAGGCCTCAATCTGGACCGGGTCACCTATGCCGAAGTCCAGATCTGGCAGGATGAGATGAGCGTCAAAGTGTATTTCGCCGGGTCGGCGAACAATACGCCACTTGTCTTTGCAGAAAACGATGCCAAGGAATTATGGAAATATTTGGAGTATGTCGCGGAAAAGCCTGTCGCATAGTTGCCGGCCCAGAACAACCTGTCTCATTTCGCTTCAACTGCCGTCATAAGGTCCGTATCGTATACCCTTCGTAATGACCTTCCGCAAGTGCGGCAACAGGAGCTTCTTTCCGATAGTCTCGATAGTAGCTTAACACCCTCTGGACATAGTGCCGAGTCTCCTTATACGGCGGAATTTGTTTGTACCGATCCACTTTTCGTTCCCCTGCGTTATAGGCAGCCAAGGCCAGCCGCGTGTTACCGTGGAACCGGTCGAGAAGATAGCGAAGATGTCTGGCGCCTCCTGCCACATTCTCATTGGTATCATACAGATTCCGCACGCCATGCCTCATGGCCGTCTCTGGCACCAATTGCATGAGCCCGACCGCCCCAGCTTTGGAGACGACAAGCGGGTTAAACGAAGACTCAGCCTTCATGACTGCAAATAGTAAGGCTGGATGTAGGCGATGCTGCCGGGCCGCCATGATCACGGCATGTTCTAATTCAGTACGTGAAGCCATGCGATTTGCCAGCCGCTTTGACAGGCGGGCTGAGATGTCGGTGTCTTCCATTCCCTCGTGCAAAATCGACACGTCCGCGATGGAATCGGCTTTCGGCCAGCGTGGAGGGGGTTGAGATACCTAAGCTCAATGTGCCGGCGATGATCAACCACAGACGGATCGACTTCTTTTTTCCCGGCTGTTTTTCATTGTTGTTCATATCGTCCTCCCACAGGCAGACTGCTAGCAGCCACTCCCTTACAACTGTCCGCCTAGTCACCTAACCGCAGTTTTCGTGCCCTTGCAGAAGACTTCAGAAGTTGGTTATTCACTTTATATACTCAACGACTTATAGCATTTACCCCCTCCCAACTTTTGTAGGGATGGCACGGTGGGCTGATTCCCTATATTGTCCTGACGAGCGCAATTTGCCGTCTTACAAAGTCCGCATCGGGTCGTCTGAGCATCGGAGAGCGAGCATGAAAATCCGCTACAGCGAACGAGTCCTCACCGATTTCCCTGTCATTTTTGCCGGTGATGCCTTTGTCGGCGAGGGCGTCGTCAATAATGTCTCAGTGCCTGGATGCGAGATTATCAGCAACAAACCGGTGGAACCGGGCACCTATCTCGAGATGAAACTCATGATGCCTGACAACGGACCATCACTTAGCGTAGGTCTGGCAAAATCCGATGGTGCAAGGGACGTCGCTTTGGGGTGGAATTTATCCGGATGCCCGGCGGCGATCAGGTCCGGCTTGGACGACTTGTGAGGCAACAGCGTGCTCTCCGGTCGACTGCTCGACTACACCACCCGTGAATGCTACACTTCCTTTTTGGTCCGTTGGAGACTCTCGTTATGACCGGTCGTCTTCTCATGCTGTTGTCTTGCATTGCTGCTCGCCGGCTGCGCGGAGCCGTTTACCGTGTTTCACACCCAAACGGGCGAACAGATTCTCCTCGGCCGCCGCTCCTATTCCTATGAAGGCTGTCTTTCGACGATGCGCGAAGAAGCCAACCAGACTGGGCATGACCTTTCGTTATGTGCATGTGCGTGGCACGGCGTTCGGCCGGTCCTTACTCTGGCCTTTCGAGCCCGGCTATGCTTGCGAAGCGGCCGCTCGGACCGGAAGGACACCCCAACGGCATCTATTTCAATGTGCCTCCCCGGGTGCCTCAAGGATAGAAACTCGCTTCGCGCCTTTCCTCGCCTCCATGACGACGTGTAAAAATTGAACTCATTCCCGAGTTGAAGTTGTTGACAAGCGAACCGCGATCGCAGTATTACTGCTCAACGATAGCTCACGCCTGATGAAACACCTGCTCGTGCATCCGTCAGATACCTCCCTGCTCACCTGAAAGGAGCCGGCCTGCGTGGAGCCAGGCATCAATGGGTTGTCGTCTGTAATCGCCCGTCACAGATTGGATCGACTGGCCTACATTCATCGACCTCATTGTCTCAAAGGAGTCATCATGGAAGATCTCGTCATTGAAGAAGAAGGCGCCTCCTCAGCATTGAAGATCACCCTCGGAGACTTCCTCGTATTCATCAATTGGATGAATCAAACCGAGAAGTCGCTCGAACGAGGCGAGGCGCTGCCCACCACGCCTGACCTGGATTCAGGGAAGGTGAAGGGGTGGATTCACCTCGTGCAGCGTTTGGAAGAGCGTTTCCGCCGGAGTGAAGAGAAAAAGATCGCCCTCGAAGCCAACGTCATCGCACAAGAGGCACAGCTCGGACAGTTGCTGACGCATCTGCATGCCAACATTGCGTCGCTCTACGACAATCTTGGGCAGGCCAAGAAGGCCGAAGAAGTTCGTCGGCGCGCCGAAGCGTTGCACGCAAGCTGACGGGACCCTCGGGGTCAGGCCGTGCTCGACCGTCGCTCAATTCACCCACGGTTTTTTCTGACCTGAGTGACGGAGATTGGTGTGCCTTGCCCCGCCGGCATGGCTGATTCCCACATTTTGCTTCTCGCCCAGCAGTCGTTAGTTATAATCAACTCGGTAACGGTCCATGGCCTTCTAGGCTGTCGAAGCACGGCTTGAAAGGTCGAGGCTTTTTACTGCCAGATTTTTGCACGATGATTAGCGTCCTTTTGATTGAAGACAATGACGTCGATGCCCGCCTGACCCAGGACTTGCTGGCGGAATGGAGCGTCGAAGAATTCAAGGTCACCCATGCAAAGACGCTTTCCGACGGGCTGGCGCATATCGATAAGGGCCGCTTCGACGCAATTCTGCTAGATCTTTCGCTTCCGGATGCTTTTGGCCTGCCGACCGTGCGACAAGTGCATGCCACCAACCCCTCCATTCCTGTCGTCGTGCTGAGCGGTGTAAGTGATCAGACGCTCGCCCTTCAGGCCGTGCAGCAAGGCGCTCAGGATTATCTCGTCAAAGGTCAAGGTCATCCGGAGCTGCTGGCCCGATCGGTGCGCTATGCAATCGAGCGGAAGCGCTCGGAAGAGCGGTTAACGTATCTCGCTCAATACGATCAGCTGACGGGGCTCGTCAACCGCACGCTATTTCGCGATCGCTTAATCCAAGCCATGGCAAGGAGTAAACGCCTTCAGCAACCGCTGGGCCTGATGTTGTTGGACTTAGACCGGTTCAAGGCCGTGAACGATACGCTCGGCCATGACGTCGGCGATGAGCTTCTCAAAGCGGTCGGAGAACGATTGAAAGCATGCGTACGCGAGGTTGATACCGTCGCACGCATGGGCGGGGATGAGTTTACCATTATTTTAGAAGGTGTCGCGTCCGAGCAAAGTATCGTAGTCGTCGCCAAGCGGATTACCGAGTCCATCACCTCGGTCTTTCCACTCAAGGGGCAAACGGTCTCCGTCGGAATCAGTATTGGCATTACGGTATATCCGCACGACGACCATAGCATCGACGAGCTCCTGAAGCATGCCGACTCCGCCATGTATCGAGCGAAGCAGCAAGGTGGCAGCGGCTTTGCGTTCCATGAGGCCTCGGGTTACAACCACGCCGCCACCTACTCGGCATCCTGACCTCCACATTCCAATGACACTTCGTTGGCCCCATTGAGTCCTGTCAGCGTCCGATTTCCGAAAGCGGCTCATCAGTGATATGCAGAGCCCCGCGAGGGTTCGGCACCAAAACGTTCGACCCGGAGAGAGTATCCGGAGAGGGCGAAAGACCACTGTCCGGAGTCGCCACGACGCCCCAATGCACGATTGTCGGTACATACGTTGTCAACAAGCAGCGCTTCAGCGTGATGAAAGAACAGCATGCCGCTCAACCAGTTATCAGAGCAGCGATTGCGTACAAGCTCGGGATGGCTTCCCGGATCGCGGACGGCAATACCAAAATGATGATTGCCGCGGCAGACGTTGTCTGCGAGGCGGGGCTGCGCACCTGCAAAGACAAAGATGCCCGATTCCCGGTTGCCACTGACTTCATTGTCGATGAAGGCCGGCCGACATTCAGGCCCGTAAATCACGACGCCAGACAAAATGCCCTCTGTGGCCCGGCACGACGTGATCGTGCAGGAAGAATCCAGAATATTGATGGCCGAATGTTGATCGCTTCCGACATAGCGGAAAGTCAGACCGGAAATGCGGCCGCTAGGGACTCGCTGCAGATAGAGCGGCCCCCCGAGGCGTGAATAGATCTGGACCGCATCTCGCCCCGCCCCCGTCAGCAAAACGGGCGCGGCCAGAAATAAACATTTTGTCCTCATAAATGCCGGCTCTGACAAACACCTGGTCCTGATCACCGGCGTCCTTCAACGCCGCGCTCGGTCGAGGATAGAGAGCTAGGATCCTGCCAATCTACGATCAATGTTTTCCCGCCGAGCGGATTCGGCGGCGGATCTTGACGTCGCCGGCTGGGATTCGAAGCTCATCGTTCCTCACGTCTACAATCGACTATGAACCAGCGTTTTCAGCCGATCATGTGGAACAAGCCGTTTGAGCTTGTCAAGCCACCTGGGCGTACAAAACTGGTCGTGTAAGACCTTATCGATCAATGAGCCGTCCGAACGCACGACCAAACACCCGTTTTTCCGCCGGTTTTTCTCTGAGCCGCGTACCCCTGCCGTGGCATGTGGATTGCGAACTCGGTGTCGTGCCTTGATAGAGGCCAGCGGACAATGGAGGCGGACCGATGAAAACTCTGGCACTTGTTCCACTGGGAATTGCTCGCATGTCATGATCACGATCACGGGAAACCCCACGAGGACCCTGGCCGCTCCAGCACAAGTTCAGGACACTTCTCGTCATCTCTACGACCGCGTGATGGAAGAGTTCAAACACCGGGACTATGAAGCCGCACTGGCCGGTTTTCGTCTGTTCCTCGAACTGCACGGCCAAACCTCCTTGGCCGCGAATGCTCAGTATTGGGTCGGTGAGTGCCAATTCCGTATGGGACGGTACAAGGAGGCTTTGAAGGCGTTCTACAACGTCGTGTCCTATTATCCGCTCAGTCAAAAACTGGCAGCCTCGACATTGAAGATCGGGCAAACGTACACAAGACTCAAGGATCACGAAAAGGCCCGGATGATGTTTGAGCGGGTTGTCGACCAGTATCCGGACAGTCCCGAAGCCGAGGTAGCCAGAAAAGCCATCGAGGTGGAGGCAGCTCAAAACTCGAGCCTCCCATTGCCTCCCAGTGAATGAGTGCCTGTCCATTCACGTCACTCGAGATCACTCACACCCAAAATCTGCTCGAGTTCCTGAACCGTGTAGGAGGGTTGCGCTTTCAAAGTCGTCACTCGGATGCCAGCCGAGTGAAGGATCCGCTGAACTTCCCGACCGTTCGTGGAGCTCTCCGGATCGGTTGGAGACTCCTCGTCCAACTGCACGACCTGTTCAACCACGCGCGAGCCCGGATGAACGAGGACAAAATCCGCACGTTTGAGGGCCAGATGTCGCAGCACCTTAATCCGCGCCTCGCCTTCCGCTTCTACCGTAAGAAATTTCCAGAGCGGTACCTGGGCGAACACGAGGTAGCGGTCTTCCACGGCGAGTCGAATTAGATTGTAGAGCAGTAACTCCTTCTCGGCCAGCAGCGGCTGCGGCCGCAGACACAACCCCCAGCGGAAGACTAAATGGTCCGGCGCGATGTCCCTTGCCTGACCACCCGGAAAAAATCCGCCACAACAGGAACACCAGCACGGCAACGATGAGTGCAACGAAGGGTGTATCGATCGCAGCTTGCCTCATGAGCGAAAATGCTTCATCCATCCCGGCGCAGCCGGGACGATAGCACCTAACAGCACAGGGTGCTTCGCCCCGGTCACCGAGGGAATGTTGCCGGACTGGCTCGTCACCGTTTGATACGCAAGAACGGCAAAGGCCACGGCTTCGAACGCTTTGCTGTCCCATCCCAATGAGTCAAAGGTGGTGACCGGAACTGGCGCAAACACGGCGGTCAGATGGTCCATGACCGCCCGATTGCGTACACCGCCGCCGCCGACCACCACTTCATCGATGGTTCCTTTGATCCATCGCCGGGCCGTGCCAACTGCTTTCGCAGTCCACATACTGCAGGTCGCCAGGAGATCCTCAGTCGACAGACCTTGTTGCTTTTGGACTGATACGAGCTCATCGATGAGTGAAGGGCCGAAGGCTTCTCGGCCTGTTGATTTTGGCGGACGGCGGGAAAGAAAGGGATGCGCAAGAAGTTTGCCCAGCAGTCGCGGGTCCACTCGCCCTTTCAGGGCCAGCTTACCGTCCCGGTCCATGGCTATCACGTCCGTTGGTCGCTCGGTTGACGAGGCCATCCAACACCATATTGGCCGGGCCCGTATCGAACGCCAGCACGCCGCTCCATTCCCCTCCACGAGGAACATAGGTGACGTTGCTGATCCCGCCCAGATTCACGATCAATCGGGAGCGCCGAGGATGTTTCAACAACAAGGCATGCACTGCGGGCGTAAGTGGCGCGCCTTGCCCTCCCGCCGCCATATCACGCGGACGAAAGTTCGCCACGGTGGTGATTCCCGTCCGTTCGGCAATGACGGCCGGTTCCGCTATCTGCAGCGTCGAGCGGATCGCTCCGACGCCGGCCGCATGAATTCCTTGAGGAAGATGATGCACGGTCTGGCCGTGCGAGCCGATCACCGCGATGTCCGCTGGACTCAGTTTCGCTTGGCGAATGACGTTTAATGCCGCATCGGCAAACCATTCACCGAGCAAGGCATTTAGGTGACAGATGTCTGCAACGGTTCCTGAGACGGATGCAGCGAGAATCCGTTGTTGAAGCGATCGAGGGTAGGAAAGGGTCTGCGCAGCAAGTGCCCGGGCGCGGAGCGTTGGCCCTCGACCGGAAACTTCCACAAGCGCCGCATCGACGCCATCACCGGACGTCCCTGACATCAGGCCAACAATCTTCATTCGGCTTCCTCTGTAAGATCTGGTAGCACCGTGGGACCGCTACGCTAATGGAACTCCGGCGTCTGGTCAAGCGGCACTACAGACACGTCAGGGCCATCGCGGACGCGTTGACATCCAAGAAACCTCGATGCTACGGTCCCGGCCCATGCTCTTCGGTCCTTTCTTGACGTGGTCCTGCGCAATCCTGCTCGAGTTCCTGGCTGCCGTGCGCCGCTTCCGTCGCGGTCGCGGCATCGTCCGAGCCGGTGAACGTGGTCGTCACGATTCCGGTCTTGAAAGATCTGGCCGAGCAAGTGGGAGGGCCCTATATCCGCGTCACCTCACTGCTGAAAGGCTATGAGAACGAACACACCTATTCGCCGAAGCCGAGCGATCTCATCGCCGTACGAAAAGCCAGGCTGTTGTTTGAAGTCGGTCTGGGGCTCGAAGTGTGGGTGGCCAATCTCGTGAAAAATGCCGGCAGCGCCTCACTGATGACTATCACAACCTCGAAAGGGATCGGCGTCATACGGGACGACCAGGAGCCTGTCGCATGCACACCACAGCGGCTGGGCACATGAACGGGGCAATCCTCATGTATGGATGGACCCCGAGAACGCCGCGACGATGATGCGGCATATCACCGATGCACTGATTGAAGTGGATCCGGACCATGCACAGGAGTTTCGTCAGAACCAGGCAGCGTACCTCAAGCGACTGGATCGCATCCGCGCTGAACTGAGCGAGCGCGTCCAACAACTGCCGGACAGGCGTTTCGTCGCGCATCATCCCGCCTGGCCGTACTTTGCCAGACGTTTCGGATTTGAGATTGCGGGAACCATTCAAGCGCAATCGGGCAGCGAACCTTCGGCCATTCACATTCAACAGCTTATTGGGACGATCAAGAAACAGCGGATCAGGGCGGTGGTATCGGAAATCCAACTGAGCCAGAAGCTTCCCGAGCTCTTGGCAAAGGAAACGGGCGTCCGGATCGTTGTGCTCACCACGCTTCCCGGCGGTCTTCCCCAAACGGAGACGTATCTCGACATGCTTCGCTATAATGTGCTCCAATTGGCCAACGCGCTCGAGGCCGCTTGATCTGGGCCGCCCGGTGCAATCGTTTCCCGGAGCGCCGGAGGGACACACCTCTCGTGTCAGCATCCTCAGACCCTATCATTCGGTTTGACCACGCCACGTTCGGATTTCCTGGCGTCATCGCCTTGAAGGATCTTACTCTGGCAATTCGAAGCGGGGGAGTTCATCGGCGTGATCGGACCGAATGGTTCCGGCAAGACCACGCTCTGCAAAGCCGTTCTCGGCCTGATGGCGCCGCGTTGAGGGGCATCTTCGCATCTTCGATTGTGCCTGTGATGAACTGCGTTGTCACCATCGTGCCAAGATTGGATATCTGCCGCAGAAGGGCGTCGTGGATCGGAATTTTCCCGGTGACGGTGCTCGAGACGGTCATGATGGGACGTTATGGGGCCATGGGGTTACTCAAACGGCCCGGAACGACCGATCGACTGATCGCCATGGAGGCGCTTGCCCATGTCGGGATGGAGCGGCACAAAGATACGGCGTTGGGCCATTTGTCCGGAGGCCAGCAACAACGGGTCTTTATTGCCCGCGCCCTGGCGCAGCGGCCACAGGTGTTGCTGCTCGACGAGCCGACGACAGGCCTCGACATGACGACTCAACACAATGTCATCGAATTGATCGAGCACCTTCACCAGGAATTGCGCCTCACGGTCCTGCTGATCACCCACGACATCAACATGATTCGCTCACGAGTGGATCGCTTGATCCTGCTGAAGACCCGCCTCTATGCCGCCGGTCCGCCGGCCGACGTGCTCAAAGCCGACATCCTCCGTGAAGTGTACGGCAAAGACCTCGTGATCACCGACAAGGACCTGATCATTGTCGAAGACTACCATCACCATCACCATTAGAGAATCAGTAGGAAGCCCGTGCTGGAGCTCCTCACCTACGACTTCATGCAGCGCTCGCTGCTTGCCGCAGCGATGGTCGGAGGACTCTGCTCGGTGATCGGTGTCTTTGTCGTCTTGCGCGGGCTCGCCTTCGTCGGGGCAGGCACGGCGCATGCGGCATTCGCGGGCGTGGCGTTGGCCTATTTGATTGGCTGGCCGCCGTTGCTGCTCGCCATTCTGTTCGGACTCGTGACCGTCTGGATCACAGGCTGGGTCGAAGAGAAAGGGACGATGAAGCTCGATGTGTCGATCGGGATTCTGTACACCACGACAATGGCGCTCGCGATCCTCTTCATCGGCTTGATGAAAACGTACAATGCCGAGGTGTATGGCTACCTCTTCGGGAACGTGCTCGTCTGTGACCGTTGAGGAACTGCGAACGATCTCTGTATTGAGCATTGTCGTGTTGGGCATCATTCTGTTGTTCTCGAAGGAACTGTATTTCATCGCGTTCGATCAAGAAATGGCCGAGGCGTCCGGCGTGCCGGCCAGGATGATGTTTTTCTTGCTGCTGACTCTGGTTGCCCTGACCGTGGTCGTGTCCCTCAAAACCGTTGGTGCTATTTTAGTGTTTGCCATGGTACTGATCCCGGCGTCGACCGCCTACCAGTTGACACATAGCCTCTCGACACTGACGTGGTATTCGCATGATCATTGGGATCACCTGTGCGGTAGGAGGCGTGTTGCTCTCGGCGGTATGGGACATCCCGTCTGGGCCCGCCATCGTGCTCCTTTCCACATTCCTGTTCTTCCTGTCGGTACTCCTCTCGCCGAAACGACTACGGCATTCCATTGGCAGCGTGTAAACAGTGCTGGCAGAATTTGCTTGCCTTCGGACTAGGGTTCAACGAGTATTGATTTTACGTAGCTGAAAGGGATAAGTGGGTACATTCGTCATTCTTTATGACAGGAGGTGTTATGAGGTCGGTGACACAGCGTCGGGTGAATGGAAAGCGTCTGCAATGAGTCGTCCTATGGATGGGCCTGCTGCTCGCGGGTCTATGGGTGACTTCTGTCGATGCCGTCGAGTGGAAAATGCAAGATGGCGGCATTGAGCCAGGGAAGGTCGTCCTCGGTATGAGAGCAGGATTTGCGCCGGTCACTCAATCCATTACCGCTAATACATCGACGGATGTCGGTTCTCTGGTGAATTTCCAGGCCATGTACAGCCTCAACAACTGGCTTTGGTCGGCATGATGGTGGAATGGGAACGTCACAGCGTGAGCGTCGAGCGGCCCGACTTTGATCTCGGCCATCAAGATACCGTATCGGTATTGCCCACCGTCGAATTGCGCCCAGTTCGGTTCGGCCCCATCAGTCCCTACGTCAACATGAGTTTTGGCGTGAACGTGAACAGCTTCGGAGAGGACAGTGCCATCGCGGGAAACCGCATTTCACCGAGTAATAATTTTGCCTGGCGCCTCGGATGGGGAGCCGACTGGATGATCACGAAACAATTTGCATTGAACGGAGAAATGGCCTACAAGCGCAATGACGGACACGCAACGATAACCGGTCCCGGCCCTGTCGGTGGCGGCCGCATCGATGATTGGAATGCGTCTTCGTTTGGATTCTTGTTCGGCGTGAAAATGTTCTTCTGATTGGATCACTGAGTCTGCGCAGAGTCGGCCTGACGCAGCTCTGCGCAGATCTATGAGGAGAGAGAACGAGAGAGGTTATTCCTGCCTGGCTTGCTTCGATCGGCTCCAGACCATTCCCGTCTGCTCCTTGGAACTAAAACCGAGTTTTCCGTAAAACGCCGGACGACGCGTGCACAGCCAAAACAGCTCGACGCGTTTGAGCCGAGGATGGTTGAGGATGCGTTGGACGATGTCTGAGCCGATGCCTTGCTTTTGATATGCCTTGTCGACGATGACGTCCCAGATCGTGGCTCGATACACAAAATCCGTCAGCACGCGGCCGAATCCCACGAGTTGGTCACCATCCCAGGCGCACAAGGCGATGTCGGTATGGCGCAGCATATCCTTGGCATCCTCCAGCGTGCGATCCTTCGCCCATGGGGCCTGATGAAAAAGCCGCAACAGCTGTGACGCTTCAAGTTCTTTCTTTTCGGAGAATGTAACGGCGGTCTTGAGGGCGGCGGGCATCTTGTACTAGAGTATCCTCGCAACTCAGGGATAATGGGCCTTAGTGTACGAGGAATGCGATGGCAACGCAAGTCCGTAGCTGCCCCAAGTGCTTCCAACTCATGTGGCTCACGCACAACTCAGTACGAACTGCTTGACCAGGAAACCGTTCGCGCGAAATGCCCGCACTGTGGATCGACCGTTCGATTCAAATTAGTGTCGGAAGGCGCGAACGCCACTGGCCCGAAAATGGGGCATTGATCGCACGTCCGTACGCCCCTCTCACTAGGAACGCTCAAGACACACTTCCGACGCGGCGGTTTACAGGCCCCGTCCCGCACCGTCCAATTCAGGCTTGTTCCCCGGTAAGATCTTGTGGAGTCCGGCGCGATAGTCTGTGATGCGCTTTTCGTCACTCTGCTCGACCATGATCTCCCTGTCCCTCTGCATCCGTGCCAGGTGATCGAGGACCGCCAGTAAGGGCTGGACGGAGCCCAGAAGCTTTCCGACTTCGAAGGCTTCCAATGATTCGACGAATGGGTCGTTCAGCCCTTTGTACGCCGTTCCGGCGCTTTGATTGCGGAATCGGGAGACGATGGCCTCATATTCATCGACCGCTTCGGGCTTGGGCTTGATGCCCGTTGGAACGACCGTCAAATGCACGATGGCGGGCAATTTGGCCGCGTAGGTCTTCAGCTGGGACGTGAGCCCGCCGATCGCATCGAGGACATCCCCTATTTCCATAACATCGTCCTAATCGACTCTCTTCACTTCTGTCAAGATTCGCGCTGGCCCGACCTCGAGACATTCTTCCAGTTGCCGCATGAGGAGGTCCATGTCGGGTGGGGAGGGTCGTTCGATACTGCTGAAGTTCGCCGGTCGACGGATGACGAAACCCCAATGTTCTGGCATGAAGCATCACGCGAGGCACCTCCAATCCAGTTCACGCAGCAAACTTTCCGGCCTCCGTAGGTCGGATCGCCGAGAATAGGATGGCCGAGTGAGGCCAGATGTACACGCAATTGATGCGTGCGTCCCGTTTGAGGATACAACAGCAGATGGGCAGCGGCCTTGCCGAAGCGCCGGCTCACCGTGTAGCCGGTGACCGCGTCTTTAGGCCGCGCCGTGCGAGAGGAAAACTTCTTGCGCTCTTTGGAATCACGTCCGATCGCCAATTCAATCAGACCATGTCCCTTCTTGGGAATCGCCCAGACCAGCGCTTCGTAGACGCGAGTGATGGTATGTTGCTTGAATTGGCTACACAGATGCCGGTGCGCCTGATCGGTTTTAGCAATGACCATCACGCCAGAAGTGTCCTTGTCCAGTCGATGAACGAGACCGGGCCGTTCCTTTCCGCCGACCGCCGACATTGAGCCGCCTGAAGTCTGGAAATAGTGAAGCAGGGCGTTCACAAGCGTGCCCGTCCAGTTCCCTGGCGCCGGATGCACGACGATTCCAGCGGGTTTGTTGAGGACCAGGACATGTTCGTCCTCGAAGAGGACTTCGAGCGGAATGGGTTCACCCTGCAATTGGAGCGGTTCGGGTTTCGGGACGTCCATCGTGATCTTATCGCCGGGCTTGATCTTTTGGCTGGGTCTCACGATCTGATCATTGATGCGTATTCGTCCGAGCTCGATGAGACGTTGCAAGGCAGACCGAGACATGTCTCGCTCACGATTGACCAGAAAGACGTCGAGCCGCTTCGGCTGTTCTCCGGCTGTCACTACAAACTCGGTAATCATGTGGGGCACACGCTACTAAAGTGCCATCCTGAATTGCAATCACGCCTATTTGCCTCACGCCGGCCGCCGGACTATGCTAGGGAGAAGCCATCTTGAACTTGAAACGAGAGGTGAACGATGAGACCGGTCCTGGCCTTAGGCACGATGATGCTGACTGTCGGCTGTTTCCTGACCGCTTCCAGGGCGGCCGATCAGCCGGGCATTGCTCCCGAAACGGTTGCCGACTATCTGCATTCGGTCATCGAAGCTGACCGAACCTTTTATTCCATTCACGTCGTCGAACGCCTTGGGAAAGGAGGCGGGACAAAAGCGGCAGAGGACTGGCGTGCAAAGAAGAACGTGCTTCCACTTCCCGCCCAATTCTTGATTGAGGCGAGCGAGCTCGCAGCCAAGACCGGTTCGAAAGTCCGGTATCGGCTCATCAGCCTTTGGCCCATCAATCCAAAGAATGCCGCCGACGGCCCATTGGAAAAGCAAGGCCTCGAGGCCTTACGGGAGCATCCGGAACGGTCCGTGACGGGAACCGTCAAGAGGGGAGATACGACCTATTTCCAAGCCATGTATGCAGATCGTGCGGTCAGCAAAACCTGCATCGCCTGCCATAATGGACACCGCAAGAGTCCCAAGAAAGACTTCGTGATGCACGATGTCATGGGCGGATTGATCATCGAGATTCCTTTGGAACGATAGAGGTAGACGGCGAAGACTGGCGCATGGCATGCACCCTCATCTGTTGCCGGCGATAGATTGAAAGTGCCTGCTCTCTAGCTTCCCCGGCCTCCTGAGGATGCTGCAGCGCCTGATGGAGGGCGGCCAATAACGTCCAGGCTGCTGCTTCGCCGGGAAGATCTCGGAGCGATTGAAACAGCGTCACGGCACGTCTGGCGAAATCAACCCCTTGTTCCGGCCGGCCTGCGAGGTCATGGACCTCGGCCAGTCGAAGGCGTAGGCCGGCCTCCATTTGGGCGTGTGGTCGTTGCTCCAGCAACGCGAGCGATTGGTCGTAATAGCTCTTCGCCGGCTCCAATCGCTCAAGGATGAAGTTGGCATCGCCAAGTGCAAGCAGCGCGGCCACAGTCTGCTCATGGTCCCGACGGCTCCGCGCATTCTCGAGCGCTTGCTCGATATCCCGTAGCCCGTTGTCCGGGAATGCATCACGGACTTTAAGAAGGCCGGAGAAGATCTTGACCGACCCAAGAGCCTCAGCATGCTGAAGCCGGCCATATTGCTCCTTTGCTTGGTCCAAGAAGAGGCTGGCCTCTTCTGACGATCCCACCCAAAAAGAAACTTTTGCAAGGAGGAACAGGGCATCTGCGTGTGATGCCGAATCGGGAAATTTTGAAAAGAGATTCAATGCCTGCCGAAGCTGTACCGCAGCCTCCTGTCTTCGGCCCTGCCGCTCGAACACCGAACCGATCTTCGTCAGAACGGTTGCTTCGCCTTTCCGCTGCTTGCGTGCGCGAAACGATTGAAGCGCCTGTTCGTAATAGGTAAGAGCTTCCGGAAAATGGTTTTGCACATCGTGAATTTCACCGATGCGAAGCAGCTCCTCGCCGCTCAAAGCCCTCACCAGAACCTGTTCGCCGACCGGCTGAAGATTGGGTACGGGGCTGCTCGTCGCGACAAGGGCAGCCAGAACGAGACATGAGAATCCCACAGGACGACCTGCCGGAAAGAGGTGGAGATGGAGAATACGGGTACACCGATTGACGGTCAAACGACAGGATGCGGTGAGAAAAGCGCGTGGCGTGGACGGGATCAGCGTTTGCCGGCGCGTTCGGCGATTTTGCGGCGGAGGCGGGCTTTCTCGAGGCTGATCTCGGCTTCTTTGACCTCGGAGGGCAAGCCGCCGGCCTTGAGACGCCGCTCGGCCTTGTTCCACGGCGGCCTGGGCACGTCCGACGTCAATATCTTCGGCCTTTTCAGCGATTTCGGCCATCACCGTGACTTTATTCGGCGTCACCTCGGCATAGCCCCAGAGGATGGCCATATGATGCATCTGATCGCCGACCCGGTAACGAAGTTCGCCGATGCGCAAGGTCGAGAGGAAATGGCAATGACCGGGCAACACGCCGAATTCGCCTTCTGAGCCGGGAGCGATCACTTCATCCACCTGCTGGCTCAGCAGCTGCTTCTCGGGCGTGACCACTTCCAATAAAATCTTGCCGGCCATTGCCTCTCTCGCCGGTCTAAACCTTGATACCCATTTTTTCGGCTTTGGCGAGCACTTCTTCGATCGGGCCTACCATGTAAAAAGCCTGTTCGGGCAAATGGTCATACTTGCCGTCGAGGATTTCCCTGAAGCTGCGAACGGTATCCTTCAACTTCACGTACTTCCCCGGCGCCCCGGTGAACGCTTCGGCGACATGGAAAGGCTGCGAGAGGAAGCGTTGAATCTTTCGTGCACGCGCCACGACCATCTTGTCGTCTTCGGACAACTCGTCCATACCGAGGATCGCGATAATGTCCTGCAGATCCTTGTAGCGCTGCAACACAGATTGGACACCTCGGGCGACCTTGTAATGCTCTTCGCCGATGACCTGCGGATCGAGGATGCGCGAAGTGGAATCGAGCGGGTCCACCGCCGGATAAATACCCAATTCGGCCAATTGCCGCGACAAGACGGTGGTGGCATCCAGGTGGGCGAAGGCGGTCGCCGGCGCGGGATCGGTGAGGTCGTCGGCCGGGACATAAATGGCCTGGACCGAGGTAATCGACCCGCGCTTCGTCGATGTGATCCGTTCCTGCAAGGCGCCCATCTCCGTCGAAAGAGTCGGCTGATAACCGACGGCCGAAGGCATGCGTCCGAGAAGCGCCGAGACTTCAGAACCGGCTTGTGTAAACCGGAAGATGTTATCGATGAAGAGCAAGACGTCCTGATTCTCTTCATCACGAAAATACTCTGCGACAGTGAGGCCGGTCAGGCCGACACGCAAACGGGCGCCCGGCGGCTCGTTCATCTGGCCGTAGACGAGCGCCGCCTTGGACTTGGTGAAATCGTCAGGATCGATGACCTTCGACTCCTGCATCTCGTGCCAAAGGTCATTGCCTTCACGAGTCCGTTCGCCTACGCCGGCAAACACCGAGAATCCGCCGTGATGCAGCGCGATGTTGTTGATGAGTTCCATGATAATGACGGTCTTGCCGACGCCGGCCCCACCAAAGAGACCGATCTTTCCACCCTTACTGTACGGCTCGAGCAAATCGACAACCTTGATTCCCGTTTCGAGGACTTCAGTCTTCGTTTCCTGATCTTCGAGCTTCGGCGCCGGCCGGTGAATGGGATAGGTTTTCTTTGTCTTGACGGGCCCCTTCTCGTCGACGGGCTCACCGAGCACGTTCATCAGACGGCCGAGCGTTTCACGACCGACCGGAACGGATATGGCCGCACCGGTGTCCTGCACATCCATCCCTCGGGTCAAGCCGTCCGTCGTGGACATGGCGACGCCCCGAACGCGGTTTTCACCCAGGTGCTGGGCCACTTCAAGGGTCAATCGGACGGCTGGCTTCCCGGCCGCCTTGTTCTCTTCCTGATTGACCTTGAGCGCATTGTAGATGTTTGGCAGTTGGCCAGCCGGGAATTCGACGTCCACGACCGGCCCGATCACTTGAATGACTTTGCCTGTACTCACGATGTCCCCCTTTGCTCACATGCTGAGGACCTGGCAGTCCTCTCTCAGCATCGTAGTCGCTCATGCGCTTTCCGTCATAGACGCGTGACTTCTTAATCGTACCTACTACTTTGCGCCGTACCCCATTTTCTGTTTGAACGTCGTGATGATCTCTTTGAGTTTCGCAGCCAGTTTCTCGTCGATTTTACTGACGCTGGCGACTTCCTTTTTCAGATCCGGATGGTGTTGCTGCACGGAGTGGAGCAGGTCTGCCTCAAACTGCTGCACCTTGTCGACCGGCACGTCATCCAAGAATCCGTTCACGCCCGCATAGATTGAGATCACCTGATCGGCGACCGGCATCGGCTTGTACTGGCCCTGCTTCAACAACTCGACCATGCGGACGCCACGAGCAAGCTGCATTTGTGTCGCCTTGTCCAGCTCGCTGCCGAATTGGGCAAAGGCGGCCATTTCACGATATTGCGCCAGGTCCAATCGGAGCGTACCGGCGACTTGCTTCATCGTCTTGATTTGAGCGGAGCCACCGACACGCGACACTGAGAGGCCGACGTTGATCGCTGGGCGAATACCGGAATAAAAGAGATCGCTGCCCAGATAGATCTGGCCGTCCGTGATGGAGATGACATTGGTCGGGATATAGGCCGAGACGTCACCGGCCTGCGTTTCAATGATGGGGAGCGCCGTCAGACTTCCCCCGCCCAATTTATCGCTCAGTTTCGCAGCCCGTTCGAGCAGACGTGAGTGCAGATAAAAGACGTCACCTGGATAAGCTTCACGCCCGGGCGGCCTTCGCAAGAGCAGCGAAAGCTGCCGGTAGGCAACCGCGTGCTTGGAGAGATCATCGTAGACGATCAAGGCATGCTTGCCGTTGTCCCGGAAGTACTCACCGATTGCAGCCCCGGCGAAGGGCGCGAGGAATTGCATGGGAGCTGCATCGCTGGCAGTTGCCGCCACGACCATGCTGTAGTCCATCGCATGATGCTCTTCGAGGGTTTTCACCACCCGCGCCACCGTCGAGCGTTTCTGGCCGACGGCCACGTAAATGCAAAATACACCGAGGCCTCTCTGGTTGATGATCGTATCGACGGCGATCGCCGTCTTGCCCGTCTGACGATCCCCGATGATCAACTCGCGCTGGCCGCGGCCGATTGGAATCATGGCATCGATCGCCTTGATGCCGGTCTGCAATGGTTCGCGAACCGATTGCCTGGTGTTTACGCCCGGAGCCACGACCTCGATGCGCGACGAATGCTGTGACTTGATCGGGCCCTTTGCCGTCGATCGGCTGACCGATCGCATTGACCACTCGGCCGATCAAGGCTTCGCCGACGGGGATTTCCGCAATGCGGCCGGTGCGCTTGACCGGATCGCCTTCTTTGATTCCGACATCGTCGCCCATCAACACGGCGCCCACGTTGTCTTCCTCCAGGTTCAAGGCAATGCCATATAGGCCGCCGGGAAATTCAAGCATTTCGCCTGCCATGGCGCCATCGAGTCCGTAGACCTTCGCAATGCCGTCGCCGACCTGTATCACGGAGCCGGTTTCCTTGACGTCGACCTGCTTGTCGAACCCTTTGATCTTCTCCTTGATGATCGCACTGATTTCGTCTGCCTTGATCTGCATGGCTACTCCTTGCTCGTCGCAACGGTCACAGATTTCCTCGTCTTCAGCTCCGGACGCTCGTCGCGCGAAAGCGGCAGGTTTGCCTGTCTTTCGATGGAGGCGTGTCGTCCTTTTCAGTCTCGCGTCAGCAACGACTGCATGGCGTTCAAGCGTCCTCGAACGGTGCTGTCGACGACGGTGCTGCCAATATGAATTCGCAGGCCCGCAAGGTGCGTCGCATCAGTGTGAAACGTGACCTCGACCTCCCGCTTCAGCGTCTCGCGCAGGCGCGCCTTGATGCGGTCCTGTTCGGCTGGCGGCAATGCCGCCGCTGAAGACACGGTGACTTGCTGCGTTCCTTTCGACTGATCGACCAGTTTGGCAAACGCCTCGGCAATATCGGGGAGGAACCCGACTCGGTTCTTCTTGACCAGTTGTCCAAAGAACGCCTTGCCGGCCGGCGGACAACCGAGACGCTCGCCAAGCTCTGTGAGGACGACGATCTTCTCTTCGACGCCGAATGCAGGAGAAGCGATGACATGCCGGAGAGAAGACGACTCCTTCATGGCCTGGCCTAGACCATTGAGGGTACGCCGCATCGCTTCGATGTTCGATTGATCGAGAAGCTCGAAGAGGGCCTGGGCGTAACGTCGCGCAACTGCTGTCTTAATCACTGTCCTGATCCGCTCTTTGGTATTTAAGGCAAACGGGATGCTTCCGTGCGGGAGGCACGAAAATTGGCGCGCAAACCTAGCATTGGCGGATGGGAAGTGTCAATACAGACGGGCCGAGACGAAGGCGGTCAGATGGCTTGAATCATCCCGCCGCCGAGCACCCGGTCACCGTGGTACAGCACGGCGGATTGCCCGGGACTCAGGGCTCGCTGTGGCACATGAAAGGCGAGGTGCAACCTGTCCTGGTCGATCGGTTCAACCGTCGCTGCGGTGGCCGGCGTGGCATACCGCACCTTCACGGCGACATCCGTCTTGCCGGTGCAGCAGGCTGCGATCAAACAGATTGAGGCCCTGTACATGACAGGCGGAACTGAGCAAGGTCTCTTCTGGACCGAGGACGACAGTATTAGTCACCGGCATGACCTGCTGCACGTAGAGCCGCTGACCGGCCGCAATGCCGAGCCCGCGTCGCTGTCCCGGCGTGTAAAAGGCAATCCCGTCGTGACGTCCCAGATAGCGCCCGTTGCCATCGACGAAATCGCCGGGACGCCTTGTGCCGGCATTTCCGATTCGATGAAGGTGCGATAATCACCATGACTCACAAAGCAGATCTCCTGGCTTTCCTTCAATTCATCGACCGGAAGCCCAAGGGCCTCCGCCTCCGCCCATACCTCGGACTTCTGCATGCCGCCAACGGGAAATCGCAGACGGGGAAGCCAAGCGGGATTGAGACGATAGAGGAAATAGCTCTGATCCTTTTTCTCGTCCAGAGCGCGGTGGAGAGCATACTGACCGCCGCATTCCTGAACCTGCACGTAATGTCCCGTTGCGACGTATTCGATTCCGCGCTGGTCAGCCAGGTCGATGAGTCCTCGGAGCTTCACTCGTTCGTTGCAGCGGACGCAAGGATTCGGCGTGGTCCCTCCGGCATAGCCGTCAAGAAAATCCTTGATGACACTCTCGCGAAAGTTCTGCCGCTGATCGACGACCTCATACGAAATCTTGAGGCGCTGTGCGACATATTTGGCAATGCCGATCTTGCAACAACCGCGCTCCTGCCATTTCTTGGACGCGGCGACGGACTCGTCTTCGTGTTCCCAGACTTGAAGGGTGACGCCATGCACGTCATAGCCGTCACGTACCAGGAGAGCTGCCGCCACAGAACTGTCGACGCCGCCGCTCATTCCGAGCAGAACCGTGGGCTTCTTCATTGTGACGGTATTGTACTGGCAGAAAGGAGAAAGGGCCAGTAGCTGGCAAACGGACAGGCGATGCGCGCCGGACTTAGGAGGCGATCGAGACCGCGGCGGGCTCAGACCACGAGTGCACACCCATGTCGCACATGCCGTGGAAATGCGACCCTTCCTCAATCGCGATCAACGGCGTTCGAATATCGCCGACCAGGACGCCGGGTTTCAGAATCTGAATTTTTTCGACGGCTGTAATCGTGCCGTTGATCTTTCCGCTGTTCATGAGGACGCCGGCGGACACGATGCCCTTGATCATGGCATGCTCGCCCACGATCAGCGTGCCGGTGGTATGAATTTCTCCTTCCACTCGGCCATCGACCCGGACCGTTCCGTCAAAATTGACCACGCCTTTGAAGTCGACATCTTTCGCCAGTAGCGTAAAGTTTTCAAAATCGGGCTCTATGTGTTCGACTTGATCTTTTCTTGCCCACATGATTCCTCCGCTTATTATTGGTATATTATCTTAGGTAATTTTCCGATCAACTCACGCGCTTCACTGCGGCAGGCGGAGTGCCGATCTGGTGTAATGCGGTTCCGTCACGCATCCCTTGGCTCATCTCGAGGCCGCCGTTGAACAGGACGCCGTCTTCGATCGACAACATCGGCGTTTTCATGCTCCCATTGAACACGGCAGGAGCTCGCAGCTTGACCCGTTCTTTTGCAGCGATATCTCCTGTGATCTTTCCCTTGCAGACGATCGTCCCCGCTGTAACCTTGGCTTGAATCACCGCCTCATCTCCCACCAGCAACACGCCGTCCGTATGGATTTCGCCATCGAGGAAGCCATCGATCCTGACGGTACCACTGTAGGAGATGACGCCCTTGAACTCGACGCCTTTGCCGACAAAGGCAATGATATCCTCCGTCCCCTCACTTGCTCGGCTGACCGGCTCGGTGCCCTCTTCGTTCTCACCTTCGACGGCACGCTTGCCTTCTTGTTTATCCTGGCCCCACATGACTCGTCCTCCCCAGAATGTCTCGCCGACCTTTCTCGTTGTGGACCGCTGTGAGCGAGCAGCATCGATCGCACGAACAAACACTGCCACTGGTCAGGCGATTAAGCAACAAATATGCAGATTACGTCCGAAGGGTCGTGACGAGGTACGTAGAGGGAGTTACTGAAGCAGCTGCTCCAGAAGACCGTCGAGTTCGGCTGAAGAGAAATAGTGAATGATCACTTTTCCTCCGCGTCTTCCATTAAGAACGGAAACTTTTGTTCCAAGCCGTTTTTGCAAACGTTCTTCAACATCAGAGAACGGTGAGCGGCGTAGCTCTTTTGCATGGCGTTTCCTGGCGATGAGGCCGGATGAAAGAATGTGTTCTGTCTCACGGACTGAGAGATGACGGCTGACGGCGAGATGCGCCACGCGGAGTTGTTCCGCAGGGCTCGCGAGCCCCAAGATGACTTTCGCATGACCGGCAGACAATTGATCGGTCTCAATCAGGTGTTGGACTTCGACCGGGAGTTGGAGAAGACGAACAGCATTCGCGACCGATGAGCGCTCGCAGCCGACGCGCTGCGCAACAATGTCCTGCGTGAGTCCAAATTCGTTCATCATCCGTTGATACGCTCGAGCCATTTCGATCGGATTGAGGTCTTCTCGTTGCAGATTTTCGACCAGCGCCAAGAAGGATGGATTCTTCATCACTACAAGTTTCGTATCATTGCTTGAATGGTCTCAAGCCCGGCCTCTCTGGCCGCCCTCCAACGCCGCTCGCCCGAAATCAATTCATACATGCCATCGCCTTTTCGCCGGACAAGCACGGGCTGAAGTAATCCGCTTTGCTTGAGTG
>CAWCEG010000033.1:0-5915 GCA_963794505.1 uncultured Nitrospiraceae bacterium | reverse complement strand
GTCTCAACGGTCGAGAAACCTTGGAACGCTTGGAATTGCCGGAGATGTTGGATGGTGCAAACCGAACTGACCGGTGAACAGCGGCAGACAGCGACGTGGTCCGAGATCGACTGGACCGCGACGGAAGCCGTCGTGAAGCGACTTCAGGGACGGATCTACCGTGCCGCGGCGGCCGGGAACGGACGGCAGGTGAAGAACCTGCAGAAGCTCCTGGTCCGCTCGACATCCGCGAAACGGCTTGCGGTCCGCAGGGTTGCCCAGCAGAACGCAGGCCGCAATACGCCCGGCATTGACGGCGTGGTGTGCAGGACGCCGGAAAGCCGGATGAGGTTGGCCAACGATCTGAGCCTCAAGGACTACCATCCCCAGCCAGTCCGCCGGGTGTATATCCCGAAAACGGATGGCCGGAGGCGGCCCTTGGGGATTCCAACGATCCGTGACCGGGCCCTGCAGATGCTCGTCAAGATGGCACTGGAACCCGAATGGGAATCATGCTTCGAGGCGAACAGCTATGGGTTCCGGCCCGGACGGTGCACGATGGACGCGATCGTTGCCCTTCACGCGCTGCTGGCTCCCGCCGGTGCGAGTGAATGGGTGCTCGATGCGGACATTTCCGGCTGCTTCGACAACATCGGGCATGACCCGTTGCTTGCCAAGCTGCCGACGTTCACCACCACCATCCGTCGCTGGCTCAAGGCCGGCACGGTGGAACTGGGCACATGGTCACCAACAACGGCAGGCACGCCGCAAGGCGGAATCGCTTCGCCCGTGTTGGCCAATGTCGCCCTCGACGGCATGGAACGGCTCTTCGGAGCCGAGGACGACCGGGGCAGACCCGTTCGACCAAGCCTGCGCCGTGGTCCCAACCACGGCATCGGTCTGGTACGCTATGCCGACGATCTGGTGGTGACGGCACCGAGCCGCGAGGTCCTGGAGAGGTATGTCGTTCCCACGCTGACGACGTTTCTTGAAGAGCGTGGACTGAAGCTGAGCGAGACGAAGACCCGTATCGTCCACATCGACGACGGCTTCGACTTCCTCGGCTTCACCGTGCGCCGCTATCGGGGTGTGATCCTGACGACGCCACAGAAGAGCAAGGTGGTGCGGCATCTGCGCACCATCCATGACTATCTGAGCGGACATCGGCAGGCCACCGCCAGCCAGGTCATCAGCGAACTCAACCCGCTCATCCGGGGTTGGGCGAACTATTACCGGCATGGTGCGTCGAAGAAGACGTTCCATTCCGTGGACCACCATGTTCAAGCGAAACTATGGCGCTGGGCCAAACGCCGACATCCGACGAAGTCGGCGGCGTGGATCCGAGCGCGATACTTCGACGCCAACTGGAACTTCACGGATGGCAAAGCCCGGCTCGCACGGCACGACGACATCCCTGTCACCCGGCACAGCAAGGTCCAGGGAAAGCGCAGTCCGCTCAATCCCGACGACCGGGACTACTGGGAGATCCGGCAGCAGCGACGCGTGACGGAGGTCGTGAACTCTCCGATGCGCCTGACACTGCTGAAGCGACAGGACTACCGGTGCGCCCTGTGCCATGTCCGCTTCGATCCTGACGAGGACCTTCCTCTCATCGACGCACACCATGACACACCGCGCCATCTCGGCGGATCAGACGAGATCGACAACCTGCAACTGGTACACCGGTGGTGCCATCATGGACACCACATGCGGATCGGGTACCGGGCGGCAGAGGCTTGAGCCGGATGACGGGCAACCGTCATGTCCGGTTCTGAGGGGGTTGCGCCTTGCAAGCGCGTTGAGTTCAGTCGCCTGGGATGGCGACCGCGGCAAAGCCTGAGCCGGGCAGCTGCGTATCGAGTCTTGCGTGGTGTCTGGTAACAGCCACTGCGAAGCGTAGACAGAAAGGTTGCAGGCCGGAACGCAAGTGAACGGATGATAGCCCCGACCCGCAGGGCAGCGCAGCAAAATCGAACGTGATCGAAGTGGCCGACCCGATCCCTCTACGGGGAAGGCTGCATCCCGGTACCGCGATACGGCGAGTGGGCCGGGACGCTTCCGGGGTTCGTACCGCTGGCATGTAACCGAAGGACTTGACGTGAACAAGGGAGATCCGTCCGGTTCAGGCGCAAGCCTGTAGGACCCGACAAGCCGCCAAGGCAAGGACGGTCCGATGACCGGGCGGAAGTCAGACCGGCTGATAGTACTCGGAGGACGGGAGAGCCGTTCACAGGGGGAAGCGGCCGGCGACAGGTGACTCGTTCTTGGGCGACATGGGCTCCATGCAACGGGAGAGACAGCCCTCTATGCAAAGAGAGGATCAGACTGACCATGGAAACGGACCTGGAACGAATAGCAGCGAAAGTGCTGTGAACCACCTGTCGAAGAGCGTGGTGCGGGACACCGAAGGTGCAGCGAAGCAAAAACCGCACGCCACGTTCTGTGGGAACCGGGGGCGGGCGACCGCTCCCGGTGACCCGGTCTGGGCTTCGGTAACGGAGCCCGGCTACCCGACATCTGCTGCGCAACGGCAGTGATGCGCTCCGCGGTGTGCTCGATCACCATCATCGTCACCTCGATGAGGCGGCTCAGATCGCTGCCGCCGTCACCGCCGAACCGGCCGCCAACGACAATACCCTTGACGCAGCCAATACCCTTGATGCAGCCAGCGCTCAGGATACCGGGTTGCCGGTCACCAAGGCCGAACAGCGGTCGCTGGACGCCCAGCAGCGCCGAGACGCCCGCTTTGAGGAAGCGGTGCGCCTGCGCGAGCAGGGGATGACCATCCGCGGCATCGCTCGGGCCCTGGGCGTCGGCCGCAAAACGGTTCGACGCTGGCTGCGCGCCGGTCATGCTCCGACCTGGCGGCATGCCGACCGCCCAGCATCCTCGATCCCTTCCGCGATTACCTGGAAATGCGCTGGGCCGCGGGCTGTCGCAACGGGACCGGGCTGTGGCGGGAGATCCGCGAGCGCGGCTTCACCGGGCAATCAGGCATCGTCCGCCAATGGGCCACCCGCCAGCGCCGTCAGGACCCGGCCGCGGATCGGGCGCCACCGGCCAAGCCGCCCAAGGCCCAACCGCCGACCCCGCGCAAGGCGGCGCGCCTGCTGATGAGCGAGCCGGACAAGCTGAGTGAGGACGACCGCCGGTTCGTGACCACGCTGCTTGAGCTGTCGCCGCCGATCGCCCGGGCGGTCGACCTGGCCAGGGCGTTCTCGACCATGATCAAGCAGAGCTTGGCCGACCAGCTCGACGGCTGGATCGCGGCCGCTGAGACCGGGGGCTTCAAGGGCTTCGCTGGCAGCCTTCGTCAGGATCGCGATGCCGTGCATGCCGCCTTGACGCTGCCCTGGAGCACCGGTCCAGTCGAGGGGCAGATCAACCGGCTGAAGGTCATCAAACGAACCATGTACGGCCGCGCCGGATTCGACCTTCTGCGCCACAGGGTGCTCGCCGCCGCATAGTATGAACAAAGATCTTCGTCTCTGAGATGTGCACACAAAAGAACTGGCATCTGGGCGTCATTTGCGGCCATGGCCGGGTACCATTTTCTGAACGTCTCCCGCAGAGTGCCGTCGAGGGTCTGGGTGCGGGTCTGCAGGAGCAAGTGGGCGCCGGCCTTGGACCATTGCATCTGCTGCTTCTTGGCGAAGCGCTTGCCGACCACGAGGTTGACGGTGGACTCGACGAAGGCGGTCGAGATCGGCTCCGCGTAGCGCCGGCGCTCGCCGTAGTCCGGGATCGCGGCGGCGTTGTTGTCGATGTAGGTGACCAGGCCTGCCGCCGCTTTGGCGAACCGCTGCAGGCCGGGGTAGTCGCTGGTCAGGGCGGCGACATCCGCGGCAAGTTCCCGGGCGCGGCTCAGGGCCACGTCGGTGTCGCCATGCCAGAGCCGCCACTTGATCCGGTCCAGCCGGCTGTGCAGCGCCAGGGCTTCGACGGGATTGTGATGCGCCAGGCCCTTGGTGTACTGGCTCAGCACGGTCAGTCGCATGGTGATGTGGAACCAGTCGAGATAATTCTCGGCACAGGGCGAGATCCCATCCAGGAAGCTGCGGACGCTGTCGCCGCCGTCGGTCAGGAAGGTGAGGCCCTGGTTCATCCGCAGATCCTGGCCGCGCAGCACCTCGAACAGCCGGCGTTCTGGCTTGTCATCATGGGTTTGAACCAGGCCGAAGTAGCGGTGGTCCCGAACCTCGGGCACCGACTTGCCGACGATGACCTCGAACTTCTTCCCTTTGTCGTGCCAGTTGCGCAGGTAGGCGCCGTCGATGCCGACGACGATCGGCCCCTCCGGCACGGGCAGCTCCTTTCCGTCGGCAGGGTCGCCTTCAACTTCAGCGAGGCGGGGTTGTCCATCGCCGAGTTCGGCCTCCTGTCGAAGCGCGACCTTGTGCAGGTGGTTGCGGATGGTCGCGGCATTGGTCCTGGTATCGACCGGCAGCACGTCCTTCAGCAGGCCGGCTGTCAAGCCGTAGGACACCAGCGATGCCCAGCGTGTCTCCAGGTAGAGCAGCTCCGGGGCGGTATGCTCGGTAAACAGCGCCGTCAGCGGGCTGAAGGTCTTGCTGCCTGCCGGCTGGCAGGCGCAGCGGTGAAGGCGTGGGCTGACCAGGGGAATGGTGCCGAACGCGGTGCGGAACAGAAGGCGGCAGCGTCCTTTGCTCTGGAGGTGCCGACCACACCGCTCGCAGCACCGATGCCGCGCCAGGAAACTCGCCGCCTGGGCCGCAACCAGGCTCGTCTGCGCACCGGCCAGCACGGTCTTCGCCTGATCAAGCGACAAGCCGATCTCCTCGAGTTGGTCATCGCCCTTGTCAAAGCAGGCAATCACGTCCTCGCTGAGCACGGTGTCATCATCGCTGACGATCCGGAGCTGGATCTGAACTCGCATGGGCTTTCCGAAGGCTCAATGGCTGACAAGCTCCAGCCTACCTGCCTTCCGCAGCGCCGGCCACGTCACCCCACAGATTTTTATGCTCTCCTTCAGGATCGCATCCTAGATCATCCGCGTTTTCTTCGAAGCCTTGCATGGGATGATGAAGACCATGAAGGGCACGTCCTCGATCTGGTGGATGAGCTGTACTACTCTCGTCCCTCACTCATAGTGGATCTGTTCCAAAGTTCTGGCGTCCAGAAGTGGTTCCAAGGCAATGAACCGGACATTCTCAACTCTTGGCGAGGAGAGAAGGATCCATTTAGTCGAAAGCTTCTGGCAGTTGCAGTCGACGAGTTGACAGAGGCGTCCGGGGGGGGTTCGGATGGAACCGTACAGGCTGCGCATTCAGGATGCGCTACCGCACGACCCAGCCTTGGCTATCGGCGCTACAAAGGAAATGATCGAAACAGTCATGAAAACCATACTCGCGCAGCGAGGTAATGTTGGTCTTGACGCACTGAATTTTCCAGATTTGATGCATCGCACGCCTGGCCGAATGAGGTGGTTCCGTTTGTCTGAACAGATTTTTCGGCGGATAAGTGGAGCGCCTGCCGGGTTCAAGCCGCCGCGATCTGCGGCAGCGGGGTGAAGTAGGCTTGATCGGGTGTTTGCCGGTCAAGGCTCGGATGGGGTCTGCGGGAATTGTAAAAGCCGAAATAACCGGCGAGCGAATTGCGTGCCTCGGCCACGGTATCGTAGGCCTTGAGGTATATCTCCTCGTACTTGACGGAGCGCCAGAGCCGCTCCACGAACACATTGTCGCGCCATGCGCCTCTGCCGTCCATGCTGATGGCGATGGCGTTGTCGGTCAGCAGTCCGGTGAACGCCGTGCTGGTGAACTGGCTACCCTGATCGGTGTTGAAGATCTCCGGCTTGCCATGACGGGCCAGGGCCTCCTCGACGGCTTCGATGCAGAACCCGGCCTCCATCGTGATCGACAAGCGCCAGGCCAGGACGCGCCGGCTGAACCAGTCGATCACGGCGGCGAGATAGA
>CAWCEG010000032.1:0-99761 GCA_963794505.1 uncultured Nitrospiraceae bacterium | reverse complement strand
CGTTGCCATCGTGTCTCCTTCTCTCTTGAAGATAAGGAAAAAATACGTGAAATTACATCAGGCTCTTTCTTGACACCCATCCATGTGTGTGTTATTCAAAATTTGTCGTTGGGCGTGGAAACGTTGGAAAAGCATGAATAAAAACTCAAAAGTGTTCGACATTATAGTTTTGGCTGGTATGGTTGTCAATATCATTCTGGCCGTGTTTCTGATCTTGTATTACTTTGATTTTCTGTAGGCTTAGCTCTTTTCACGAGCGCCCGGATTCCTCGGAAAAACCCCTGAAGTTGCGCAGCGAAACCCTATAGTTTCATCCCGAAAATCCGGAACCATTTTGCTGCGGCTCGTGATACGAAGATCGACCCCGGACGTGGTGTAGGCTCCCCCTCTCATGACCCTGTACGTCCCATATTCAGGACCTGGAGGGTTCTTGTCCGGTGATTCCTTGTAATAGGCTTCCTGGTACCAATCGGCCACCCATTCCATGACGTTCCCGGCGCCATCCATTACACCGATACGGGCTCCTATCCGCTTGAAACGTGCCGACCCGCGCCGTCACTTCATACCCGTCCTGCACCCTAGCCCAGTTCGCTCCGTTCGGCTTGTCCTGGTCTCCCCAGGGCCACAGCCGGCCATCCGGGCCTCTCATCGCCTTTTCCCATTCCGCTTCCGTCGGAAGCCGCTTGCCTTTCCATCGGCAATACTCAGCAGCGTCATCCCACGACACATAGATGATCGGCTGGTTCGCCCCGCGCATCCGACCGATGCTCTTCGCATAGCGAGACGGCGGCCCCGCTTTGCGATGGCCAGTGGCAAGCGGCAAACTGCTGGTAGTGGTGGTTCGTGACTTCATACCGGTCAATGGAGAACGTATCGAGGAAGATGCTTCGCTGTGGCTGTTCGTCAAATCCGCCGCTCGTCGTCCCACGAAGAAACGGTCCTGCCGGAATGGTCACCATGTCGTCATCGACCGGTACTTCCTGGGATGATGTCGACTCGTGCTCCGACAGCTCTCGATTCGTCCGGGGCGAGCGGCGTCCTCATAAGGCGTTGTTGTCGTTCCGCGAAGAATGCCCATCACGGGGAGCGCTGCGAAGGCGAGGACAATCAGTAGAAGAGCAACCTTGAATTTGGTTTCCAGCATGCCGTCTGCTTATGAAGTGGGAGCAGTGCCTCCCTGGTCAAGATCACTCGCGCAACGAATCCCGATGGTAATATCCGTGCGCCAGTGTTTCGCAGCAAATCGCTTGGACAACCGCGCATTAGCCTCCGTCTCACGCCACGACCCGCCGCGTACCACCCGCAGATCTCCCATGCCTTCCGGGCCTTTCGGATCGCGGTACGGTGATTTCTTGTAATAGTTTTCATCGTAAGTGTCGTTCACCCATTCGGCGACGTTGCCCGTCATGTCATACAACCCATAGGGACTCCGCCCGGCATCGAAGGAGCCAGGTGGAGCCAGATACTTAAATCCGTCTTCGCTGCCGTCCACGTTGGCACCGTTTGTAATGAACTTGTCCCCCCAGGGATACCTTCTTTTCCCTTCACCGCGTCCCGCCTTTTCCCACTCGGCTTCAGTCGGAAGACGCTTTCCTGCCCAACGGCAATAGGCCAGCGCATCATCCCAGGAGACGCTCATCGCGGCAAATTCCGGTTTCAGCAGCTTGGACTGGTCGTCTTCAAAGACTTCGATTTTGGGGGTCCCGCGCTTCGTCATCTTGGCAAACCGCATGTATTCTTCCTGCGTCACTTCCTTCCGATCGAGGAAAAATCCTTTCAGAAACACCTGATGCTCCGGCGTCTCATCGGGATCGCCGTCTTGGCTGCCCATCGTGAAGGGCCCTTCAGGGATTTGAACCATTTCGCGGCCTTCATCCCCCATCTTGCGTCTTGTACATCGAATAATCCTGTGCGGGAACCGTTGCTCGCAGCCGGACGGCTCTCAGTCTGCACCGTCCGCGCGAGTTCTTTCATCTTATAGGCTTTGTTCGATTCCCACAGCATCATCCCGATCATGAGGATGAAGGAGCCGAACACGAAGATGATCGATCCTATTAATACGCCTTTATTGTCCATCTGCTCTGCTCCCTTGGTCAGGGCTGATCAACCGGCTGGGACGAGGCCTTTCTCGCGGCACGCACATCCAAAAGCATCGAGATCTGCACGCCCAGAAATCCGCCCATTGCCGCTCCGGTCCCTGCACCGACTGAGATCCGTTCTGTTCCTGCCACCAGCCACGCCAACGCACCGCCCAATACGCTGCCGATCAGAATACTGACAAGAAACCGCCGCCCGCCCAGAAACCCGATCACACCGCCCATGGCGAGTCCCACGAGCAATCGCGACTGGCATGAGTCCGCCTCCCATGATGATGCCGATCAAGGCTCCCACGGTGCCCATCACGGCCAGGCCGAAGGCAATATCCAACCACCGGTGAACAGGGCTCATGGCAACGGGAGCATCCATGACTTACTTGTCTGATGTTGCGACCATAGGCCCAAAATCAATTTCGACGCCTGAACCGGCCACAATTGAGATGCCCCAGGCTTTTGCGGCAGGCTCATGCTGATGGATCCTCTTGAAATCTTCGTACACGTTTACTTTTTCTTCAACCCATTGCCCCACCGGCGTCGTCCCGCTCTGGACTACAATTTCGGAGCCGCTGAACATCCCGCCTTCAATCAAGGTCCCCTCCGGTTTCGTCGCGCTCCAAATATATTTGGTGAACACCGGGATGAACAGCAAGTCCGTATCCAGCGACGCATAGATGGCTGCGAGTGGTTCGGTTCCCTCGGCCGCCTTATTCAGCCGCCAGCGCCAGGTGAGGACCGGATAGGCCTTGGGATCCCAATCGATCTTTTTTTCTTGATCCGTTGTCCTGCATCTTTCGCCGACAGGTAATTGGAGCCGTCCTCGGCTTGGATCTTATACGCTTCCCGACCCTTGGAATGACTGCGCTGGCTTTCATGATCCCAGCTGGCCGGAAACCCGTCCGCCTCCTTGGTTTGGAAATCTTCCAAGACGAGGCGCTGGCCTTGAGCCGATCCCGATCCTGATGCCGGAACGAACAGGGCAATCGCCATTAACATTGCACTGATGTTGCTGGTTCTCTTCATGCCCGCCACGTCCCTTTCTGACGCCTCAGGTTTCCGCTGGAGGAACCGAGGCCAATGTTTGCGACGACTCCTCGAACCATTCTTCTTTCAACTCCTGCTGTTGTCCCCGCTGACACATCCAGAACAATGCGAGGACGGCACTCCAAAACACGACCATGTTGAGTGTGACCATCTTCGCGGCAAAGCCGAGTTCGGGCGTAAAGGCCCACGGTGAGACATCGGCCATCAACTCATTCACGTGCCAGGACAACCGGCCCGAGGAGCGAATGTACCCCATCAGACCCATCACCCACGTAAAGGCCGCGGCTAAGGCGAACAGCACCACCATGCCGCGAATCGGGATCTTTCCCCATTGCACCGGACCATGGACGATCGATCCTTTGAGCATGGCACGGTTGATGAGCAAGCTGACGACAATGACGGTCAGCGTTGTGACGGCCTGCGGCGTCGAAAGGCCGACGCGCACTTTCGCAGGCAAATAAAACCCGTAGACCGAGAGCCAGGTCACATTCAAAAGACCGACTGCAAAGAGCGTCCCGATCACAATATTCCCTGTCGTGACCCAGGAGATCGGTCATCGTTCGATTTGCCCGCCGATAGTACAGATAACTGAGCGCCGTGATGAGAATCATGACGTTGACCGCGCCGTTCTTTGCCGACATCACCCCATAGTTCCCCACCACCGGATGTTGCGCGCCGCCCATTGCTTTCACTTCTCCCGCGGACATCAGCACCGTATGCGGCGTCAACCAGATAAACAGCGCTAACGTCAACGCCCCCACCAGGAACTGGTAATGCGTTTGATACCGTTCGCCTCCCTTGATCCGTGCCATGCTCTGCCAGATGTAATAATTGACGCCCAGAAGCAGCGCGCCGATCAGCAGGGCCTGGACGACGAAGAGCCATGTCAACAGACCGCCCATCATCGTCACGCCCATGCTTTGGCGGAACGCATACACCGAGCGCATCAACCAATAGCCCGCGATTGGCATCGGCAGCAGCGCACAGACGGTCACAAAGAGAAAGACGTAGCCCACCCAGTCAAAATAGGCGCGCTCCCCGTCGGTCTTGCTCGTAAAAAAACGATAGCAGGCATAGGCCAGCACGACCGCGCCGCCCGACATGATGTCGGCGAGGAACCGATGGACGTTCAACGGATTCCAAAGAGCGGAATGCAGCAAATGCCAGCCGTTGCCTAGAAACCGTCCCTGTGCATCCACGCCGGCAGGCGACATCATGAAGGCCGCCCAGGAATTCGCCAACAGGAGCAACGCAGTACCAAAAATGTTGGTCAGGATGCCCATCGCCGCATGGATCCACTTCAAGCCGGGTTCCGCCATGCGGTTCCAGCTGTAATAATAGAGAATCAGCAGTAGGGACTCGCCGAGAAAGACAACGGCATACGCCGGCATGAAAGCCTTGAACGTCCCGCCCATGTAGCGCATGAAACTCGGATAGAGATAGAGGAACATGCCGAGCATGAGGCTGCCCACGACTGCCGTCACCGAGAGCGCGAGCAACGCGACTTTCGCGAGATCCCTCGCCAAGCCGTCGTAGCGAAGCGACAGCGCGGGTTTCTTTGTCAGCAGTCCCAAAAATTCGAGCAGCGCACAAAACAGCGGGAGCGCGAGCACGAAGCCGCCGAAGTAGGTGTGCTGCTGCGTCACGAACCACACCACCAAACGGCTATCGAAGGAGCCGACGCGCGAATAGACCGTTTCGGTCGGCGATGGAGCGGCAGGTCCTGAGGGCGTACCCGGTATCTTGTAGTAGAGATCAGAGCTCTCTTCCGCCAGGGCAGGAAGCTCGAATACCCCGAAGACTCCGAGGCCACAGGCGAGCGCCGCAGTAAGCACAACCGCATGGAATAGTCTGAGGATCGACACCATATGTTTTAGCCCTTTGAAGCACCGGCAACAGGGGACCCCGATGACTTGGTGAGAATGCCCATTACGAAGGGACAGCGAAGCAAAGACGGATTGAGGGTGAACCCTTGTTGCTCTTCCACCTGCCGGCGATAGCCAAGATAGTACCCATAGAGAGCCATTACGCCGGCCACAAGGCTGCCACCGCACACGGCATAGGAGGTGGGCACGCCCGGCTGCTTCAGGAGAAAAATCACCACACCCGCAACGACCAGATAGTACGTCGAGGCAAACGCCAATCCGGGCCACCACCAGTACTTGAGCAATTCAGCCGCCTTGGCCTCCAACAATCCCTCCATCCATGTACCGGACGGTCTCAGCCCGCCGAAATAGGCGCACAGCGTGACGGCACCCCCCAAGATCGTAATTGCCGACACCTGCATGATGGCCGCTGCCTGATGATTCTCGATCAGTGCACCGAACGAGGCTCCCACAGCACCGACCAGCAGTCCGACGCCCACCCACGGACCGACGACCAACGCATGGGACAGGAGCAGACTGCGCAATGCCACACCGTTCGGAAACGTGGGACAAGGCCGTCCCATCAACGTCACGTAACGTACGTGGCCGATTTCGAAGGCATCCCGCGCGACGGCCGTACAGGAAATAATGATCGCCATCATCGCGGGGCCGTCGGGATGCTGCAGGTAGTCATAGCCCACCAGCCAAAGCAGAGCGAGCACGAGAAGCGACAGCTGGACAGCGTAGACGAACCCGATCCAACCGGCCATCCATATCAGGAGGCGTCGGCCGTCTTCGCGGAAGACCTGAGGCCAGGCCGTCGCCCGTCCCACGCGATAGGCGAGCAACGCGGCCACCAGGCCCACCATTCCGCTGATGAGCAACAGGACCAGCGGCTCCGTCAATGGCACCAGGTGTTTGGCCACCCGATACACCGCGAATGCGACCAGACCTGGCACCAACATGACCAAGCGCTTCTGCTTGCGTACGGCCGGGTCCGTCACCGTCAGAGTGAGGCTCGGCAACACCCGCAATGCCATTCGATGCAACATCAGCCCCCCGTCGTTCGTGAAGCGTCGCTCGTGAAGCGCCTCGCCCACGGATTCAACTTCCCGTGAAATGCCCGGCGTGCCTTGAACGCTTCACGCTTCACGCTTCACGCTCCCCATGCCGAAATATTTCGCCTTCACTTCTTCCATCAGCGCGACGGTGATCCGAGCGATCCCGCGATCTGCTGCGGTCCGTTCCAACTCGATCCTGGCCATGGCCCTCACGGGAGCAGGCACGTTGTCCAACCGACGCTCCGCCTCCGGTTCCCACTCGATTCGCTCGCCGGTCCGAACGCGCAGCACTGTGTCGTACGTCACGACCCGTTCGCCGCGTGCCCGGACATCCTGCTCAACGTCCTCTCGGAACAACCGGCGCCAGGTAGGGTGGCATCCGCTCCAACCGATGCAGTGCCTCGTCGGTCCACATCAGCCGATCGCTGAACGTGTGCTGGCCGGCAGGCACATCGATTCCCACTCTGAAGCCGCAGCCCCGGCATTCAGAACGGATGAACCATTGCAACGCGCCATCGTCATAGGCCCGCTCTTCGATCCCTTCCGTGTGCATCCAGCGACCGCATCCGCAAGTCAACATGCGCTCATCCAATCTTTCCCGGGTACAGGATATACAACATCGTGTACGTGGTCGTTCCCGTGACAAAAAGGACGCAATAGATGATCATCGTGAAGCGTCCGAGTGTTCGATGGCGTTGTCCGCCGTCCGGCCAAATACGCTGGATCGCCATTTCCACCGCAAACACAATCGCAATCAGGGCCAGAAGCCCCACCCACACGACGAGTCGTCCCATTCGAAAACGATCTGCTGCCACCAGGTAGACCAAGTACACTGCGACCAGGGCACAGAGCATCCCGAAGATCGTCCCGACTTTCCCCCAGGTCGTTTGAAGAATGCGGCCGCTGAGAATCCTTCTCCCTTGCTCGATCGCCTGGGCACGGAACCCCAGCACGATCATGTAGACCGCCATGACCAATCCAATAATCACAAGAATGATATGAAAGGTAAGGAGGGGGATGAACACATTGCGGTAGAGGGCTTCGGATCCGCCGAATCCTTCTTTCCCTTCAAAAGCCAACACCCCTAATTGCCTGAAGAGATAATAACTCACGAAGAAACCCAGCATCGCCACCATGCCTCCCAGCATCAGCCAGTGGTGGGCATCCGATTGGCGCTTCCGTGCCTGAATCCAGCCGATCACAAAGAGAGCGGTAAAGAAAGTCGCCATGAGCTGGCTGACATCGGCCCCGATTGTGGCGTGCGTCCCAAAAAATCCCGGATGCTTTAACCAATCCATTGAGCGGTTACCTCGCTGGCTCTTATTCCCTGGACGACCGCCGTTCGTTCCAATTCACTGACCGAAACGAATCCCGCGTCCGTCATCCACTGCATCGCCTCCGCTGTTTTGTAACAGGCCCCTTGTTGCGTATTCACGAGAATGTGCACCGCGAATGCCGTGGTCCATGCGGGACCCGTTCCCGTTTCGTCCAGAAACCGGTCTTTGATGATCAGTCGACCAGCCGGGCAACAGATGGTCATGGACTTTTTTGACCAAGGCCCGGTTCGTATCAAACGTTTGGTAATGCAGGATGTCGGACATGAGCACGACATCGTAAGGCCCTCCGAGTCCATCACGATTGAAATCCCCTGCTCGTAACGTAATTCGAGATTCAAGGCCGGCTTCTTTGATGGTCTTCTCAGTGAGCCGCAGCGTCGCGGGAAGATCGAACACGGTGGCGGTCAATTCCGGGATAGACCTGACAAAAGGCGATGGCATTGGTACCTGCTCCGCCTCCCAGATCGAGCACATGAAGCGGGCCCATTGAGGTGCAACCGTTTCGCAAATTCAGGACCGCTTTGGCGACCGATCCGGTCAAGCACCGCCAAAACGTTGCTGCCTAATTCCGGATCCGTTTCGAAAACATGCCGGTCGACCGATCGCTGTCCCGAACGGATCGTCTCTTCCAACTTTCCCCAATTGTTCCATTCCGCATCATGCAGCAGCAGAAGGTGTCCGATGTAGTGAGGCGAGTGCCGCACCAGGTGCTTTCCTGACACCGAGGTATTGCGGTACCCGTCCTCTGCCTTCGTCACTAGGGACATGGCCACGAGAGCGTTCAAGAGAAGGGTGAGCGTCGTCTCGTGCGCGCCGATTCGGGCGGCCACGTCTTGCGCCGCTTTCGGCTTGCCATCCAGTGCAGAGAAGAGGTCTAGCCGGACAGCTGTGAGCAGAATCTTGGTCTCCCAGTAGTAACCAAGCTGGAAGATTTCCGCGAGACTTAGTTCCCGTGGCACACGCCATCCCTCCAGCAAAATGCTTTGAAAGACGGCATCTTACCTAGATTGAAAACGGAAACGCAAGGCGGACGAGGCGCTGTGCTTGGTGAGAAAAAACAAAGGGCAGCGGAAAGATCCGCTGCCCTTCACTTGCGAGTGCTCTCGCAAAAATTCGGCGTGGCTTACTTGAGTTCGGCCTTCAGATTGGCCGTTCCACCGTCCGCCACTTCGACTTCAAATTCGGTCTTCTTGCCCTTGGCGACAAACGGATGCCAGGCCACTACCTTGTGCTTGCCCGGCGGCACATCCTTGATCTCGAACGTCCCGTCGTCCTTCACCACGGCGAAGTGGGGGCTCGAGACCGGGAGGAAGAACGACTGCATGAACTCATGCTGGTCGCACTGCAGACGATAGAACCCGTCCTTCTCCGCGCCGCCACGGAACACCACCGGCTTGTCCAGCTTATCGCCCTTCTTCGCGAGACCGATGTTGAAACCGGTCGCTGAAGTCGAACCCTTCACCGTAAAGCTGTGAGGATTGTGCAGCACGCCCTGGGTCGACTTGGGATCGTCAGGATCCGCATCATGGTTTTCGACCTTGAATGACTTGTTGTTGACTACCACGCCGGAATACGGCAAGAACTCGCAGAATTCAGCGACGACTTCTGTGCCCTTATAGCCGTCCACGAACGCCTTATCTTCGACATCGATCACCGCGACAACGGCGTTCTTCAAGCCGCCATCTTTGCCCACTTCAATGGTCGGCATCAACCGCTTGTCCCCATCGATCAGCGCCTTGTTGGGATTCTTCGGACAGAACTTCGGGTTCGGGAACTTCGCGAAAAGAAAACTCCTTCTTCTCGGGCTTCCCGGCGTAGGTGACTTTGCCGGCGATCGTGCCGCCTGCAAAGGAGGTGACAGGTGCCGCGACGAAGGCGACGGCTGCCACGCCAAATAGGATGGATAACGCACTCTTCATGTTACTGCCTCCTTGTGATTAGCAAAACCCCGACATTAATGATTCCTAGCTCGCTGTCCCCCGTCTTCATTCCGGTTACGAGAGGAACATGAGGATGCTTCCCTCTCTGGGTACTCGATTGACGACTTGGCTGGCGAGGCTGATCATAGACCGAGTACATATACTGAATGTTACCGTGCGATGTCAACCGGTTGCAACTTCGCTATGGGCGCCTGTTGGCACCTATTTCATCGGCGAGAGTACATGCAACAGGGCGCCGGCTGCGGTGGCTTTGGCCGCCTCGTTTTGATCGTGCAGGCCGGCCTTGAGGTCCGGCACAATGGCTCGATCACCGATGTGCCCCAAAGAACGAAGCGCCACGATCCTGGGACCAGGGAGCGGATCCGTCGCAAGACCCGATAAGACGGCGACTGCCCCCTGGGCGATTGTTCTTCGTCGCCTTCCCGAGGGCAAAGGCCGCTGAGGATCGTGCCGCCGGGTCGTTGTGTTGGGCAAGCGCCACCATCGTGGGCCCGACCGAATCAAACGGCTGGCCCAACTGCAGCAACGCCGCGCCTGCTGCAGCTCGCACACTGAAAACGCCATCCCCAGAGTTTGCGCGTCAACGCTGCGACTGATTCTTTCTCTCCGAGATCGGCAAGCGCGGCAGCGGCGGATTCCCGGACCGGCGCAACCGGGTCCTCCAGCAGTTTTTCAATGTCTTCGCGCGCGTCTTTTTTCTGAAGATGCCCAAGTCCTCTTGCAGCAGCCGCACGAACGGACGGCTGATTGTAGTTCAGGAGACTGTGCATCAAGGGCACGGCCCGCATGATCGTTAAATCTGCCATCGTGCGAAGGGCTTCCGCTCGCTCCTCGGGATTGGCCGCCTCGGACGCCTTGCGCAAGTCTTCCCATGCCTCCTTGCGCCCGAGCCTGATCAAGGCTCCCCAGGCGGCAATGCGAACGGTCGCCAACTCATCCTTCGTGGCATGCTCAATAAGCGGAAGCACCGACCGGTCGCCGCTCTTACCGAGCGCTTTCACTGCCCGCGCTTTGACAATTCCCGCCTGATCCTCCAACGCGTTTCGCAGCTTCTTCGATTTTCGGCCTGCCTCCGAGCGTGCCAATCCTTCGACGGCCAATACCCTGACCGGACCGGAGCCGTCACTCAGTCCGTCCTCGAAATACGGCACGACGTCGTCGGAGTCGATTTCCTTCAGCGCCGTGTAGGCGGCTCCGCGCATTTGCTCCCGCATATCCTTGACGAGCACCAGAATGAAGCCAAGCGCCACCTCGCGCAGCACCGGAACATCGTCCTGTCCCAGTCCGGCCTCAAGCTTGTCGTACTCAGCCAGCGCCTCTTGAGGATTTCCAAGTTTCACCAGTGTCCGCGTTTTCAAGCGGCGAACGTCCCGTGAAGCCTGCACATCCTGATTCAGCTTGGAGAGGCCGTCGACGACCTTTGGTACTGCTTCTGGTCATACAACGCTTGGAGATCCGGAGGCACCGAAGGCGACCCGGCTCCCACCGCGAAGGAAACGAAGCAAGCGTGCTCCACTTGCATGATGGACGCGCGACTCATCGCCTATCCCTGTCCTCCTGGAACAGTCGGCGGCATGCCGCTTTCTGTACCCGGGCGGTTCGTGGAAATATTCACTAGGCTGGGGAGACCATCTGATCCGTTCATACGAGAACGACCAGTCGCGATCGCGGCTGACCAGCTTGAGCACCATGCCGGTTTCCCGATCAACCCATTCGTACCACTGTTCCGACCCGACCATGCCGATCGGTTTGGACTTCATACAATTGTGCGGCACGCCCGACGGCAGTGGCGTCACCAACCAGTGTGCGACTGTGTTCTCCCGGAAGGGCGGGCTGCATCGGCAACACATCGTCCGGATCAAGCGGCGTGACCAGTAATTCTTTCTGTTGCGCCAGCAGATACCAGGCTTCCGCGACGATCGAGCCGGACAATTTCGATTGCCGCGTAACCATAGTCCGTCCGGATCGCATATTTGTATTCCAATCTAAGTCGGTCGCCCTTCGCAAACACCTGCGCCTGATACTTCTTTCCGTTCACCTGTTTGGTGATGCTTCCTGAAAACTCGTGACGGGAGGGAGGAGGTCTTCGGTTCCGGCCCATGCGGGAACAAGGGTGGTCCAATGAGCGCATCAACAACGAAGACCAGCCAGAGCGCTTGAACCTTCCACGTACGGCCATGTCCACATAGGACGGTGACTGTTCGGTAAGACCCACGGCGGAATACCGCCCGCCGGGAAGCCGGCGGACCTGACCATGCACATCCGTCAATGCTGATGTTCGACGAACGGGTCAATCTCTATTGAGCGACCGAGCGACTCTGGGCCGAAGCGGGGATTGTCCACCACCTTATACGCAGAACGGTTGCCCTTCGGGGCAGGCAAGGCCATCTGCTCGCTCAATTTCCCGTCGGCCTTCACCGTGACTGTCTTGGTCATGCCAGGGCCGGTCTGCGGATGCCAGACGACCAGTTGATAGGTTCCAGGAGGGACCTGCTCGAGCGAAAATTTTCCGTTCTCGTCCGTCAGCGCATAGTACGGATTGTTCACGGCCATCGCCCAGCTTTCCATGTATGCATGAAACCCGCACTGCATATAAAAAGTTCGCCTCCCCTTATTCAAATAGATCGGGCCGACGAGTGATTTGCCCGGTGCATGGTTGTGAATCGCATGGAGGTCGCCACGGTTATGCTGATGGTTCATGACCAGCGGTGTATTGAACAGCACCCGTGCGCCCGCTTCGATTGAGGTTTCGTATCCCTGGATATCATGCATGACCGGGTCCATGTTGACGACTTCGACGGCATGCCCATTGCGCACGATCGTCATGAAGGGCTGGAACATACAATCTCGCGCTTCGATCAAGGGAACCGACACTTCAAATGGCTTGCCGGCTTCCACCCCTTCGAGCAGAACGATGGCGTCTTTCAACCCGCCGTTCGGGCCGACCACGAAATCGTGCAGCAGCCGCCATCCCCGGCCGTTCGAAATCCGCCCGCAATATTGAGGATCCGGAAAGGTGATGAGATTGAAGCCTTTTGGGTCGGGAACGGCGCCCTCGAGAGAGACCGTGCCTTCGATCGTTCCTCCATGTTCCACCTCGATGACGTCATATCCGAGCGCCGCACTCGCACTGACGGTCATTGCCATGAGGACACTTATTCGTAAGATGTGCTTGATCAGGCCTCGGTGCACGGTGTTCTCCTTATGAAGATGAATGAGGAGTATCGGAAGTAGATAATCGGGCACCTGCGTTACGGCTTCTGCAATTCCAGCGTCGGACGAATATCCAAGGTCCTGCCGAGTGAATCCGGTCCAAAATGCGGGTTCTCTTCGATTTCATGGGCGCTGCGGCGTCCCTTAGGAGACTCAAACACGAAATCGGCATGGGCCGTTCCCTTGGCGGGAACCGTAATCCTTCTTTTCAACGAGAGTCCCAACTCCGGGATGCCAGGCCATGAGCGTATAGTCACCGGGCGGCACGTCCGCCAGTGAAAAGCGGCCGTCATCCCCCGTCAACTGATAATAGGGATGATCCACGGCAAGACCCCAACTTTCCATATAGGCATGGAACCCGCATTGCATGACAAAAAACTTGCGACCCTTCGTCATGTGGATCTGTTCTGTGACCGGTTGACCGGCCAGATGCTCATGAGTGTCCGCTCCCACGTTCCGTCTTGTGGTGGGGATTCATCGGCAACGGCGTATTAAACAGGACCCGGGGACCAAGCTGAGACGTTTCATAGGCTTGAATGTCGTGCATGACGGGGTCCATGTTCTTGATGATCACGTCAGCCCGGTCTCGCACAATCGTGACAAAGGGAAGGAATCGGCAATCCCGTGCTTCGATCGTCGGCGTTTCGAATTTGAACGGCTTGCCTTTCGACGCATCCGCCAGCCAGACGACCGTGTCCTTGAGTCCGCCGTCAGCGGCTACTTCGAATTCCTTCAAGATGCGCCACCCGGTCCCGGTGGAAATTCTCCCGCAGTAGACCGGATCGGGAAACGTAACCAGGTTGAAGCCTTTGGGGATCGGCTTGCCGGCTGTGATCGTGACCTTTCCGGTGACGGTTCCCCCATCGGTCACCTGAATTTCGTCGTAGGCCCATACGGTGGCGCCGGCGAGCACGCAGCCAACCGACGAACAGAATCAGCAGCCCCTTCATCATTCCTCCAGCATCACTCCGTAAGATTAGCAGCGATTGTCAATTTGGTCATCGTACCAAATGGACCCCGCAAAGAAAAAGGGGGAAGCCTTTCGGCCTCCCCCTTTCCGCTTTCATCTACCCTCCCTTACGGGAGCGGTACGAGCGCTTACTTCGCCGTGACCGGCATCACGTGTGCCGCATCTTCAAGCGACGCGCTCTTCATCCCTGCACCCGCGCCTGCCAGAGGCAGCAACCGCTGATCGCCTGACGGCAACACGCGGAGATAGCCCCACTGTCCGGACTGCGAGTACGGTAACCGCTGATTGCTGTACACGTAGTCACCCGGCAACCGATACGGTCCGCCAGCCGATGGCACGAACGCGTCCAGCACTTCCGAGCCGGAGAACTCGACCACGCTGATCTGGTCGGCGCCCCGCATGAATGGCTCGATCGGCCACTCATGCTTTTCGACACTGAACATGCCGTTCTGCTCGTTGTTCGCACCGATCACATGAATGCGCACCGGATCGCCCGCATGCGATTCGATGATCGGCGTGGCAGGATCTTCTGGTTTCTCCGCCTTACAAGGCTGGAACACCTTGCCCAAGCGAGCACCCCTGCTCTTCACGATACTTGTACGGTTCTGACCGGTAGTTGACGCCGGTCAGATCCCGCGACGTTTTGCACATAGGGCATGAAACTTGTCCCGATGATGTTGTCCTCGTCCTGGAAGAACAAGGCCACGTCACGATAGTTCGCCCTCGATTTCATTGCCCGGAATAGTGCGATCGATGATCACATCCGCCGCCCAGGCATTCTTGTTCGTGAGATCGGCACCCGTCTTCGGGTCACGATACTTCGAGCCCTTTGGACCCGACCACGACGGCTCCGAACAAACCGTTGCGCGGGTTCATCATGACGTTGCCCCAGTCCCAGACCAGCGAGGTCGTCTCGCCGTTGAACGGATCAGCATAGTAAGTGTAGGTCCGTTCCCCGCCCGGCGCGATCGTCTGATCGCCGGGGTTGTTGCCGACGTTGGCGCCCATCGACTCCTTCGGATCGAACACTAACCCGATGGCCGAGAACGACGCCTTGCTCTCTTTCATCTTATTTTTCAGCTTCACTTTCACGCAATCGCCGACGTTCACCCGGAGCGTGAGAGGCATCGGATGGGATCCGCCCGAGACCTTCGCGGCATCTTCTTCCAAGGCGTAGATCTTGGCGTCAGGATTGCTGATCTGGATTTTCCGCTCGAAGTCCACTTCAATGGCTTCCGGCGCCTTCGGATTAAACGTCATGGCAGGATAATCCATTGCCACGACATTGAAGTTCTTCACCGGTGCATCCGCCGGACAGACCGGCAGCGCCTTCGGAATCTCGCCCTTCGCCGAGAATCCGGCCGGCAGCTTCTTCAGATCGGGCTGTTCTTTATCGTAGACCCGGAGAAGGCCCCAAGCGCCCTCCGAGAATTTCGAGGACCGCCCGTTGAAGTGGATGTAATCCCCGGCGAGATGCCGCGGACCACCTGCCTGCGGCACCACCAGATCGTACCGCTCGGCAATACCGATGTGGATCGAATTCTTCCGGTTGGCATCGGGGGCATAGCGCTCGGTCCAGAACGTATGCCCGGCCAATGTCCAGGTCATCGTTTCGTTCATGAGCGTATGCAACAGCCGGAAGACCATCGTATCGCCGGTGTACGCACGCAGAAGCGGCGTATACGGGTCTCCATGGATCTGGCTATTGAACGCCTGCGAGACATCCGGATTGGTCGCCAATCGCTGAGCGATTGGACCGGCCCGGAAGTTCAGACCGCTGCCTGTGGTATGCGTCCCGCCATTCAGGAACGGCATCGGCGTCATGTAGATTTTTTCCGGCATCATGAAGGAGACGGTCTTGCCGGCCTCCAGCGCCACCTCCACCGGCTGCCCGGGAGGATTGCCCGCGGTCACGATGTTGACGGTGTGCGGCACGGTGTCGTGCACCTGCACCATCAATTCGCGGAAGCTGTTGTTCACGCCATGGCCTACAGGCTCGTTGGTATGGATGTCCGCGATAGGCCCACTCCGGACGAGCTTGCCGGTTTTCGGATCATGATAGGTCGACCCGACCGGCTCGGCGATGAACGTGCCGAACCCACCGTGCGGCCATGTCGTCGCCCCGAACGCATGATCATGCCAGAAGACCGTGCCTACGTCCGCGTCCACCCAGAACCGCTGTCGTACGAATTCCACCGTCACGATGTCGTTTGCCGGGTGATCATTCTTCAATCCCTTCGCCAAGGTAATCGTGTTACCGTTGATCGCCTTGATCCGGGAGATTTCATTGCCCTTGACGTTGTCGGCGCCGACGAGAATCAAAGTGCCGGCATGGTATTGCTTCGCATTCTTGACCGAGAGACTGTTCGAGCCTTTCTTCGCGGCCGACGTCAGTACGGTGTTCATGGGCGCCGGAAGGCCCTTTTTGTTTTTCTTCTCCAGCATCGTGAAGGGCCGGACCGACTGCTCATACGAGAAGCCGGTGATCACTCCGTCGGATGCCTGGTTGTCGAACTGCAGGAAATGCCAGTGGGTATTGATCTTCGACGACTGGAAGTTCGTGTAGTCGTCGTCGTCCCATTCGCTGGTCAGCGTCCAATCCACGCAATCGTAGATGTTGCCGCGGACGACCAACGGATACTTCAGATCGTCATTGGCCCGGATCGCGGCTTCTTCCTCATGCAGCACGTAGATCAGGCCGTTCGGGTCGACCACCGGCGGCTCTTTGCCCTGTGCCTTCGCGATCTTGATCGGCAGCTTGATGAAGTGCACATTGAAGCTCTTGCGGCCGGCGTTCACCGGACACAGACTCCAGTTCCCCTGCTCACCCGGCTGCGCATTATCGACGCTTTCTTCGCCGTTGGCATCACGCCTGATCATTTCCAACCAGGGCGCGCCCACGTGATTCGGAGAAAACATGACCCGTTTCCCGAAGTGAGGCGTCAAATGCGGCCAGGCGACTTTGCCGGTCAGCGGTTCGAACATGATCGGATGCCGCTTGCCTGGATGCGTGGATTTGTACTTGGGATTGTCGATCGTGCTTTCCTTTTCGCTCATCGCCACATTGCCGTTCCATGTCCAATCCAAAACCGTGGCGTCATACGAGACGATCTGGCCTTTTTCGTCGTCCTTGTGGCCAGGTTTACCCGCTGTTGGAAGCTGCATCTCGACCCAATCCTTGATGGTGATCGTAGCCGGAGTGCCCTTCCAATTGCTCTTGCCCTTGTCGATGATCTTGAACTGCGTGCCGAACCAATCGACGGATTGGCCGATCAGCTTGTCGGATGAGATCGGGACTCTTGATCCGGCCCTTGCGGTCCGGCAGCTCACGCAGATCAGGCATCACATCGTTGCGCAAATCGCCCTGCTGAATCGTGTTGTACACCCGCCAATAGCCCCACATCCCCGCGACATAATGGTGCGCGACGTGGCAGTGGAAGAGAAAGTCTCCAGCCAGCTGCTGGCAAAGACCGGAACCGCACTCGGTCTCGAGATCGAGGGCTTCTGACGGTCCGATGACTTCCACATCGACGCGGTCCGTTTTGGCCCGAATCACCGGATACTTCACGGGACCGTTCGTGCTCGTGGCCCACAGGTTCATGTCGTCGATCGCCCGCGGGCTGCGCGGCCACCGAATCGTGCCGCCGTGCGGATGATGGCTGTGAAACACCTCCGATCCGCCATGGACCAGCCGGAACTTCGCCGGATCGCCCATATAGGAACGCGGAATCGTCGGGGACGGATCACCAAACGTATAGGAGCTATAGCCCATCGATTCGTCTTCAAACCCGAAGTACTCGTGCTGCACGTGCATGTTGTTAATACCGAATGGCTCGCTGCGATAGTTGATCGAGCGGCCACCGGGACGATAGACATCCGTCAGCGGATCGCGCTGAGGCAGGAAGTCGCCCTTCTTGTTCAGAGGACGAAACGCTTCATCGCCGACCTCATGATAGATCAGCACGAACTCACGGAAGTCCGGCCCGGTGCCGTTCTTGATGATCGTTTGCCAGCCACTCGTGGCCGGCGTAGGGTCGCCGGCACCCAGCGGCTCGAGGTAGCTGGATCCACGCGGCTCGACGACGAATGCGCCAAAGAGTCCCATGACCGTCAATTCACGGTCGTTGCTGTAGGTATGGAATTGCCGGACTCCCTCTTGGGTGCTCGGATGGATGTACCATTCATAATCGCCGCTCTTGTCTTTCGCGACGATCGTATCGGCATTGGTCGTGGTGGCAGCCGCACCGGTCGCACTGACGATCGTGGAGGAGCCATGAATATGAAGGCTGACCTCTTCGCCGCCTTCCAACTTGTTGCTGAGCTTGATCCTGACACAGTCGCCTTGGTTTCCGCGAATCACGAGCGGCTGAATCCACTGGGCCTGCACACCAGGGATGACGGCACCGGGATCATGACCTTCCTTGTCGCGGGCTTCCTTGTTGATGTTTTCTTCCGCACGAACCTTATCGAGATTTTCGTCGAGCACGTACATGTAGCCGGGATAAAAATCGAGCCACTGGTTGAGCGTGATCTCGACATTGATCGCGGACACGTTGTACTGCTTTACAGGCGCGGTCGCCGGGCACTTGCCGCCGCTCGTCATGGCTACCGGCTCGACGCGCGGATCGGACACGAGTAGCATATCCTGGCCACCTGCACCGTATTGATGCATCATGGCTGACGTGTTGTACATGCCGGTGTTGACGCCTTGAACCTGCGGATCATGGGTCATGTGCTCCATGATGCGCTGATGTTGCTGCTCGACCATCGCGGCACGCTCGCCCTTGCCGGACATCGTGTCCTCGACGATTGTTTGCCCCTTGAGCTGCTCAGCCCAAGCGGGAAGCTGATGATTCATCGTCGCGTGGGACGATGCGTTCTCCGCAGACGCGAGCGGGGCCCACAGCAGGGCCGCGACTGCCATCGCGCCGAACGTGTATGTGGGTCGAGAGACCCCTGTCTTATGAGAAAACATGGACCGGCCTCCTTAAAAATGGTGGTAAGTGGATTAGAGCCCGAACACTGATGGATTGCCAATAATGACCCACGAATGATGACCAACCTTCCAGGCGAACAGATCCTCATTCCTTCGCGAGGGATTCGAAAGATACTCAAGTTCGCAGGGGCTGTCAATCCCCTTGATGACACTAGGGTTCTTCAGCAACGAGCTTTCTGAGCTCGTCTGAAAAATAGTCGATGACGACGGAGGGGGGGTAAGTCTTTCGCCCCATGTCTAAAGGGCTTCTTATCCTCTCGTTCTCACGGCGTTTATGCGATAATCTTTTCCTATGCTCCTCAAGCGCTGGCTCGTCGGCGATCCCATCAAGACGGCCCAAGCAGCACACGAACGGCTTTCCAAACGTCTCGCTCTCGCAATATTTTCATCGAATTCCATTTCTTCAGTCGCCTATGCGACGGAAGAAATCCTCCTGGTCTTGATCCTGGCCGGGACGGCGGCGCTGGCCTGGTCCATCCCGGTCAGCCTTGCCATCTTGTTTCTCGTCATCGTCCTGACCATTTCGTATCGCCAAATCATTTACGAATATCCTGAAGGCGGCGGAGCCTATATTGTCGCCCGGTCGAATCTTGGTGAGATGCCGGCGCTGATCGCTGCCGCGGCCCTCATGATTGATTACGTCCTCACGGTGGCCGTGAGCGTGGCCGCCGGAGTCGCGGCGATCACCTCGGCCATTCCGGAACTGTTTGCGCATCGGCAGGCCCTGGGGCTTATCTCGATACTGTTCATCGTCGTCGTGAATCTTCGTGGGGCCCGAGAATCAGGGAAATTTTTCGCCGTGCCCACCTATTTGGCCATCGGAGCATTAGGCCTCATGGTGGTCGTCGGAACGTTTCGATCCTTCGGGAATGCCAGCGTGGCGCTTCCTCCTGTCAGTCCAATCGGTCCGAACGTCGATATGGAGAATTTAACGCTCTTTCTCATCCTGCGCTCCTTTGCCGCCGGATGTGCAGCGGTGACCGGTATGGAAGTGATCTCCAACGGCGTCAAGGCCTTTCGCCATCCCGAATCGGAAAATGCCGCGACCACGATGGTCTGGATGTCGGTCATCCTCGGATCGCTCTTTATGGGCATCAGTTGGATGGCCTACCACTACGGCATTATGGCCAAAGAAGATGAGACAGTCGTCTCGCAACTGGCTCGTCTCATTTTTGGGACGGGCATAACCTACTACGCGATCCAAGTGGGCACCATGATGCTGCTGGTGCTGGCAGCCAATAGCGCGTTCGCCGGCTTTCCTCATTTGGCTTCGATTCTGGCGCGGGACGGGTTTATGCCGCACCAGATGGCCACGTTCGGGGATCGCCTGGTATTTTCCAACGGCATCATCATTCTCGGATTCTTCGCGTGCCTCCTCCTCGTCGTGTTTCAGGGGGACACTCACGCACTGATTCCCTTGTACGCCATCGGCGTTTTCGTCTCGTTTTCGCTGTCCCAAGCCGGGATGGTGCGGCGGTGGTTGATCAAGAAGGGTCTCCACTGGCGGAAGAAACTCATCGTCAATGGCGTAGGGGCTGTCACGACGGGCATCGCCACGGTGATCATCGCCGCGACCAAATTCATGCAAGGCGCTTGGATCGTCTTTCTCCTCGTGGCGGCGCTGATCATGATGTTCCGATCGATCCGCTCACATTACAAGGCCGTCGCCGAGCAGGTGGCCCTGACTCGGGACGCGCGTCCGCCTCGCCCACGTCGCAATCTCGTCCTCATTCCCATCGGCGCCGTCAACAAGGCGGTGGTTCGGGCTGTAGACTACGCCCGTAGCCGCGGTGGCGAAGTGCGCGCGGTGCTGATCGACGTCGACAAGGAGGAAACGGCGCTTGTGGAAATTAAATGGGCTCAGTGGGGCTGTGGGGTGCCGCTGATTGTGTTGCCTTCACCGTACCGGTCGATCCTGAGAGCACTGCTCGACTATGTCGAAGAAAATCTGGACAAAGATCCCGACTGTTGGATTACCGTGGTGCTGCCCGAAATCCTGCCGGCCCGCTGGTGGCAGAACATTTTGCACAATCAACGCGCCCTCCTACTCAAAGGTGCCCTGCTGTTCAAGGATCGCGTCGTCTTAACGGATGTCCCCTTCCACCTGACGAGGTGACCATGACACCCCATCACGAATCACCAGGAACGAGTCACAGGTTCCGCTCACCCCAACGGGCTGTCATTCCGGCTTGGATGCGGAGGCTGACCATACTGCCCCAGTTTTTTACGTTCGCGCTGGTGGCCGGTGTGCTCGCGGACCAAGCCAATGCGTTCAACATCACTGAACCGGCGGCAGGGACCACATTGGCAGCGGGACAAACCGTCACTGCTCACGTCGATCTGGGAAACGATATCGGCATCATCAAGGTCCGCTACTATTGGTATCGGGAGCAGGACGAAACGCTGGTCCAGCAGGAAGAAGGTGATTCAGGGCGAACAAACTCGGAGGCCAAAATCTCCGTGGATAAGTATCTTCAAAAGGACAGCGTGGTGGGAGGGTCCGTCGTCTCGATCCCCGTCCTCGTCTCAACCGGAGACAGGGATCCTGCATTCGGTGGCCCCCTCAAGGTTCCCTCGGAGGCCATTGGTCCCATGCGGTTGCTCGCAGTGGCCGACATCTCGCGAGGCCGTCTTGGGACCAGAACGGTCTTCGATGAGATCGTGGTCAATACCGAGCCGAAGGCAGGGCTTCAAGCCATTGATTTTGAAACCGACAAGCCCTTGCTGCTTGGACGGGAAGGTCAATCGGCCACCTATGGGCAGGTCGAAGTGCTGGGCAAGATCTTCGAACTGCCGGTTGTGGGCGAGTTTGCGGACGGCGTGGCCAGACCACTGACGGCTCCCTCGAGCGGCACGAGTTACCACTCGTCCAACGAGAAGGTCATCCAGGTTCTGCCGGACGGCATGCTCAAGATCGTCGGGAACGGGAAGACCGTGCTCACCGTAAAGAACCGAGGGAAAGAAGCGTCGTTGGACGTGCATGTGGCGGTCGGCGATGAACCGAACGAGCCGCCGGTCGCCATCGCAGGCGCCGATCGCGCAGTAAAGGGCGGCACAAAGGTCGAGTTGAATGGGTTGGGCAGTCGGGATCCGGAAGGCGAAGCGTTGTTTTATACCTGGAGTCAGGTTCGCGGCGCCAAAGTGCCGCTCCTGGATCTCAATATGCCGAAAGCCTCGTTTCTGGCGCCGGCTGTTTCAGAACCGAAGGTGTTTCGCTTCCGCCTGCGGGTCACAGATAAGAAAGGAGCGGACAGCATGCCGGCATTTGTCGATGTGACTGTGGAGCCCTAGCGGCGGCCGGACCACCACTGGAGTCGGAGAGGCAATGGGGAATGATGACGGGCGATTCTCAACTCCGTCGGTTTCTGGTACTTTTGGAGCCGAATTCACCCTCGAAACCCGGCAAGATAGCCTTGAAGAACGCATTTTGGATGAGACCAATGACGATCTGCACCGTCTCGGTACGGGGCCGGCTGACCTGTCCTGAAACATCCGCCTTGGTGGCGATTTCGTCACGGGGAATATTCTCAAGGACCATCGAAAGATCCTCGATCGCTCCCTCCCGCACCTTGTCGAGCGGGTTTTTCTCGCGATCCTGGGCCGAATCGTAGACGTCGAGCTTCCTGATCAACGGCTTCACATAGCCACGAACGGAACCGTCGTCGAGTCTGATCTCCGAGTAGCACGAGAACACTCCTCCCACGACATCAAACTTGCCGTAGGCCCGCAAGAGATTGTTCATCGACCGGATTTGCGTGCCGGCGATCTTGACTTTGAGCTCGAGATCCGGCGAATCCTGCGGCGGACGCATGATGCCGTAGATCTGCGTTTCCCCAGTCCCCATAAATTTGCCACGGATGACCAACGACGCCGGTCCCTCTTTCAGCTGGCTACTGTAGTGCTCCAGAGTCAGGTCGGCATCGGACAGGTAAAGGCGATACTCAGGCTTCGTGGCTTGGTTGACGAACCCCAGTTCGCCTCCGTCAATGCTGATCTTGTCGACACGCACGAGGACATCTTCGTTCGCATTGATCGATTGCGCAGTGTCGACCGTTGCCTTGGCTCTCTCGGCTTCCTCCCGTTGGGTATGCGCGGCATGCACATAGTCGACGCGCACGCCGTCGATGGCGAGGCGTGTCAGATTCACCACCTTCACTGTGGGAGCATATTCGATCGAGCCTTCGGCCGACACGGTGCCGCCGTTGAACTGAAGGTTGTATCGACCTGCCACCGGAACCAATGACCGTAACGACACGCCGTCTATCAAAAGTTTGGCGTTGACGGCCACATGCGGCTCAGCGAGAAAATCAGCGCGCCCATCGAGGCGGATTTTTCCGGATTCGAACAGCGTGCCATCCAAGGAGAACTCGGAGGGATAGTCCTGATCGGCAGACTGGACGTTGCGGATGTTTGACGCATAGAGATTCATGTCTCGTGCTCGAAGCGGCCGCTCGGGCTTCGCCTCATCGACGTAGGTGAGCTCGGCATTTGCAATCCTCACCTGATTGATCTTGAACGGATAGACGCTCTCCACCGCATCCTGCCACCCTCGGTCTCTGACCGGCCTGTCGTCCCCGAGTTCCTGTCTTGCGAGCGTCCTGGTGATGTGAAATTTCGGCCGCTCGATGTACTGGTCGTTCACCAAACGTCCGGAAAGCAGCGCTTTCCAATGGAGCCTCGCGGTCCAGCGTGTAATCGTTGCCACCGGAGGATGGGGTTGATCCGCACGAACCAGTTCAACATCCTCGAGATCCACAGAGACTCCAATCGGATGAAAATCCAGGGCGCCGATACGAACACGTGTAGCCCTTGAGGCTGCGGTTCATCTTCTGCTCGACATAGGCGCGCAGCGGCTCATCGACAAATGCGGAGGCCACGACGACCACGACAACCAACAGACCCAATCCGAGAGTGAACTGCGCCCAGCGCTTCGGCATGTCCTCCAGTCTAGCAAGCTCATCGAACCAGGCGGAGCTAGGGAAAGAAGCAGTCGCTGGACACACTCGGCCAAGCACACCCTTCCCAGCCGGTCCAGGCGCGATTCCGGCTTCAACAGTGCTTAGCCGTGACTGGGTCCATAAGTGTGGCGGGCTTGGCGCAGCTCTCTCATGTGCTTATCCAGAGGCGGACCGAAGGCTGAGGCGAGCACGGTCTTCCGATGCCGGGAGATGTTACGTTCAGTCTTCGTAATTGCCTGCTCAAGGTGATTCACCAGCCGTGCCCCCGGGCCGGTCAGCCACTTGAGATGACCGCGTGCATACTCGAGGTCTTGGAGGGAATAGCGGACGGATTCGATTTCTTCCAGACAGCGAAACCGCGCCCGAAGCAGGTCTCGGCTGGTCAATCCCGCCTCTCGCCATTGGATCAGGCCTGGCTTCGTTTCAGCCCATGACGACAGGCGTTCGAACAACTGCGCGCCCATGGTGAATGTAAACGTTGCGTGCAGAATCCCGCGAATTGGCCGCAGGCTCCTGCGCCACGGCGAATAGAAGATCTGCTGATTGTGGTCGCCACGATACAGCACGTGCTTTCGTAACAATAAATTCAAGTGATGATGACTGTTTTCGTGGATCAGATCATCAATTAAATCCAGATTGTCCCGATGAAAACAATTCACGAACGACAGACCCGGTCGATGGCGGTAACTGAAGCTCACCACCCCGCGAGCCTTGAGCGGAACGATGCGCGAAGTCAATAATTCCAGGACGCGATGGACTTCCGGCCAGGCCCGACGGATGGTTGTCCATGCCCGTGCAATGCGCGCAACATGACGCGGCTTCGTCGCGGACATCGTGGTCGGCTGCCGATCGTTCCCGTAATGCAGCGTGGGTCCGACGGTGAGCGGTCCATACGGCGTCGTGGCCGCTGCAACGGCATCTGTCAGCCTCCAGTGCCACTCGATCCCGATTCCTCGACGCCTGCAGAGGAGCAACGGCCGGCCGAGTCTCAGCGTAACGTCGTTTGGAGTCACCATCCAAGTCGCTCGACGCCGCCGTCCGTGGAGGTCCCGTGCGACGAACCGAGGCGCCACCAGCGCCGCGCCCTTTGTTCCGATGGCAAGAGTACCGGCTCGTTCCCCCCGCTCGAACCAGTGGTCGAGACCGGCCGGCACTTCCCATTTGTGCCGACCCTGATGCGCCAACCATGCCATCGGCCACCGTGGATCGAAAAACAGGGACTCCTGGGTAACCTCTCGTGCCTGTCTCAAACATAGCCGATGCAATCGTCCCTTCAGCCCATGGGCCCGAGCTTCCCCTTGAGGGAACAGTTCGTCGGTGTAACTATTCTCAAAGAACTTCTGTTCACATTCGTGAAACAGCTGCTCGGCAAAGAGTCGTTGGTTCCGTTCCTTTCGAATCTGCGTGAGCACGTCTAGAAAATAGATCAGATCGTTGAGCGCTTCGATCCACCCCACCACTTTCCAATTTGAATACACGGCTCCCTCGAACGCTCGCGTCAAAAACAGAAAATATTCGATCGGAAGACCGAGGCCGCGAGCCAACCCGGCGTAGTGCCGCTCGAGATCGCGGCACAGATCTCTGAGCAGCCTGCGCATGGACCGCCGAAATTCGTATTGGACGCGACCCAGCGCGGCCGTATCGAGAAGCGACATGACCTAACTCTTCTTGAGAAAACGCGCGACCCTACCGTTAAGCGTCACCGGCTGCAAGAAGCAGGACGAGGATGTGGCGGGAAGACACCCGAGGTCACGAAGGGCCAAGCCGGAAAAAGCGCCGTCATTCTACAGTGACAGCTACGAGCCATCCGTGCGGGACGCGCTTTGACAGCACACCGAGGGGCGGATCAACACAGATAGCTCTTTGTAATGGACCAGCACCAAAGATCCTCAGAGACAACTGGGAGCGGTGACGCTGCATTCCTATCGAGCATGGAGGAAACGCGTGATGGTTCGATACAGGTCGTCGGTCGCCTGCTCTTTGCTTAGCAAAGCCGCAGCGCCCGCCTCCAGCACGGCACTGAGTGTTTGGGCTGAATGTTGGACAGACAATCCAATCACCACAGCGTTCGGCGCATGATTTTTGATCCGCTTCGTCGCATCGATGCCATTGAGTTTCGGTAGGTTGATGTCTATGAGGACAACATCCGGCTGTGTGCTCATTGCAGATTCCACCGCCTCAAGACCGTCGGCTGCCTCCGCGATGATTTCCAAGTCGGGGTATGTCTCCAGAATGCTTCGTAGACCCTGCCGGACCATGGCATGATCATCCACCAGCAACACGCGCCAACGCGACGGCACGGTGGCTCTGGGAGATTCGGCAACTTCCGACGCGGTTCTGGAAAAATGCGGCTTCGGCCTGGCATCCGCCGGCATGGCCGCCAGCCCCAGCTCAACCGTGGTCCCCTCGCCGAGCACCGAGTGAATACGACACCATCCGGACATCGCCTCCATGCGTTCCTGTATGCTGAAAAGACCGAAATGTTCGCCCGATGGCAGGTACTGCACCGCACTGAGGTCGAAGCCCGCGCCTGTATCCTGCACGGCAATCAACCAGGTATCCCGGTCTTGCTTGTTCACCGTGACGGCGGCCGAGGAGACTCCCGCGTGCTTCACGACGTTCGTGAGCAATTCCCGCAAGGCTTGGAACAGGAGATCGGACTGATGTTCGCTGAAACACGGCTGCTCGTCGGTGAGAACGCGGACGTCCACCGTGAGTCCTTGCTGCGCCATCTGTTCGGCCAACCAATGAATGGCCGGGATGAGTCCCAAATCCTGCAAGACGGACGGGCTTAGCTGGGCCATCAGCGTGCGCGCATATTGCAGGCACTGCTGCAAGAGTGCATCCATCTCGGTGAGCGCAGACCGGACCTCCGGCGTCTTGTCGTGGAGGCGTTGGAGAGCCTGGCCCAATTTAATACGAATCAGGGCCAAGAGTTGCGCCAGATAATCATGCAGATCTCCCGCCAATCGGCGGCGTTCCCGTTGCTCCGTCAGATTCAATTGGGAAGCCAGCGCGCGGAGTCGCTCTTGGGAATTGACGAGCTCTCCGGTCCGCTCCCGCACCCGGGATTCAAGCTCCGCGCTCCAACGCTGCAACTGCAGTTCCGAACGCTTGCGCTCCGAGATATCCCTGAATATGAGCAAGGCACCGATTAGCCGTCCGTCAGGATCCCGTATGGGAGCTGCGCTGTCGTCGATGGGCACTTCTGTGCCGTCTGGGCGCACGATCACGGTGTGGTTCGCCAATCTCACGACGAGGCCTTCCCGCAGGACCCGATCAATGGGGCTGTCTACCGCCCGCCGGGTCTCTTCATTCACAATCGTAAACACCTCTGCCAACGGGCGTCCCATGATCTCCGCGGCAGGCCTGCCTAACAGTTCGGCGGCGACTGCATTGATAAATGTGACGACCGCCGACGCATCCGTGGCGACGACAGCATCGCCGATGCTCTCGAGTGTCACCCGCCAACGCTCTTCGCTTTCATGAAGCGCCCGTTGGATGCGCTTCTGCTCCGAGATATCGCGGGCAATTTTTGAGGCGCCGATGACGTTGCCGTCCTCATCCGTCAAGGGTGAGACCGTAATCGAAATGTCGAAAAGCCGCCCATCTTTTTTGCGTCTGATCGTTTCGTAATGATCCACGCGCTCGCCGCGTCGAAGCTTTGACAGGATCGCGGCTTCTTCGGAGTGACGGTCCGTCGGAATAATCCGTAGAATTGAGGATCCGATCATTTCTTCGGCTGTATAGCCGAAGATGCGCTCGGCGCCCCGGTTCCAACTCGTGATCGTGCCTGTGAGGTCCTTACTCACGATCGCGTCGTCTGATGAAGCCACGATCGAGGACAGCAGTGTCGCCTGACGCGCAGCCCTATACCGGTCGGATACGTCTCGAAACACGAGCACCACTCCGAGAAGCCGGCCCTCTGGATCCTTAATTGGGGCCGCGATGTCGTCAATGAGTACTTCCGTTCCATCCCGACGCAATAGGACCGTGTGATTTGCCAACCCGGCCACGATGCCCTCGCGCAGGACCCGGTCGACCGGGGAGGGAACGGCCTGTCGCGTCTCTGCATTCACGATCGTGAAAAACTTATCAAGCGGCTGTCCTCTGGCTTCCTCGATGGAGCAGCCCAGCAGCCGCTCCGCCACAGGATTGAGATAGGAGATTCGGGATTCGGTGTCGGTGGCCAATACGGCATCTCCGATGCTTTCCAGCGTCGTTGCCAGGCGCACTTGCGCTTCAGTGATGGCGTGTTTCGCCTGCTTCCGCTCCGTGATGTCGCGGGCAATTTTCGAGGCTCCGATGATGGCCCCGTTGCCGTCGCGCACAGGGGACACGGTCAAATTGATATCGATGAGACGGCCATCTTTTCGCCGCCGCACCGTTTCGAAATTCTCAATGCGATCGCCCTTGCGAAGACGCTCAAGAATCGAGGCCTCCTCGGCATGCAACTCCGGCGGAATGATCAGGAGCATCGTCTGGCCGACCGCTTCTTGCGCCGTATACCCGAAGATCTGCTCGGCAGCTTTGTTCCAGGTCTGGATGATTCCAGACAGATTCTTCGTAATGATCGCATCGTGCGAGGAATCGACGACGGCGGCTAGGTAAGCGGCTGCCTCTGTCGCGTTGGAAGTTGGACCAGGCATCGTATCCATTTCGGGGTAGAAATTTTTTTATTGTCGCCGCGCTTGAGCCGAAAAATCAAGAATGCATCTCTAGAACGTTCGTACGTGCACCGCCACAGCCGCACGCTCTTCGCTGAGTGGCAACTTCAGAAGAACCCCGGAGGCAGGCGGTCGAAAGAGCCCTTGCTGGACAATTTGTCCGGATCACTTTTTCCCGGGACAAGATGGACGGCAGAAAAACTGGGAACCGTGCTTGGTTTCAGCGCCCGAACCTACAGGTTGATGGTTCACCCCTGTGATGAGTTCGGCGCGTGTTTTGCATTTTCTAGACTTACGGAGGTGCTTATGGCCCACAGCTGGCACGCATTTAAACCTCGAGCGCTCTGGCACCTGCTCAAGGAGGCTGCTTCTGATTGGAGCCATGACCGGGCTCCCCGCCTCGGGGCCGCTTTGGCCTATTACACGGTCTTTTCTATCGTTCCCCTTCTCATCGTGATCATTGCCCTTATCGGCTTGTTCTTCGGCGAGGACGCAGCCCAATCAGCGATCATCGGACAAATCTCGAATCTCGTGGGAGAGCAGAGTGCCGCGGCCATTAAGGACATGATCCAACGGGCCGAGCAGCCCAGCACCGGAATAGTTGCGACCGTCGTCGCAGTGGCCACCTTGCTGCTCGGCGCGTCCGGCGTCTTCGGACAACTTCAGGATGCGCTCAATACCGTGTGGGGCGTTGAGCCAAAAGAGGGACGCGGGGTCTGGGGCTTCATCAAGGACCGTTTTCTGTCGTTCGTGGCTGTAGTGGGGACGGGATTCTTGCTTCTCGTCTCACTGGTTCTCAGCAGCGCCTTGGCCGCCCTCGGAAAGTGGTTTAGCGGTGTGCTGCCTTTGCCGGAGGGGTCCTTCAGGCTCTCAATTTCTTTTTGTCCTTCGTGGTCATCACAGGCCTGTTCGCGTTGATTTTCAAGGTTCTGCCAGACGCCCGGGTCGCCTGGCGCGATGTCTGGGTAGGCGCCGCCCTCACGGCGGCTCTGTTTACCATCGGGAAATTTGCGATTGGTCTGTACTTAGGGAAGAGCAACGTGGCATCGGCCTACGGCGCAGCGGGCTCCCTCGTCATCGTCCTTGTTTGGGTCTACTATTCCGCGCAGATCCTGTTATACGGCGCAGAGTTTACCCAAGTGTATGCCAACAGGCTCGGCGAACGGATTGTTCCCGCTCCAGATGCACAAGTGACCAACCCGCAGAAGGCCTCCGACTCGCAGAGTGACAAGAGCACCGCCCGGTCCAGCCAGGCCGGTCGCGCCGCGTAAGCAGTCCATGAATACTCAGTGGCCGGCCACCGCTTCAAGCACCTCTCCTGTGTCGTCTCCCTATGATCTGTTTGCCTTCCTAGCCGGCGCCATTAAGAGACGCGTGTGGTATCGACGTGAACTGCGGGTCTACCGCTACCTGCTTGAGGATAGCCCGCATTTTCCGCGTCCCGCCATCTTTGAAAGGAATCGCTTTGACGATCTCCAATACTACGAACGCTCATCCAAGTATCAACCGTCGCCCGATGTCTATCGCAAAATGGCCCTCGAACGGAGGGCGCAAGGATTTCATCTGTACACGTTCGTGCAACAGGGGCGGTTGCTGCACTATGGATGGCTCATCGAGCGCCAAACACGCGGAGAAGACGACTGGGTGGAGCAGGTATATTTTCCTCCGCCCGACACATCAGTCCTCTTCGATCACTATACCCATCCGGCAGCGAGGGGTCGCGGGCTGTACTTCCAGGCGCTCTGCAGATTGTTGCATGACGCCCGCGATTTGGCAGGCGCTCGCCAAGCGTATGTCACGGTGTACGGATCCAACGCGGCCTTCGCGTCATGTGATCGAGAAAGTGGGCTTTCAACACGAAGGAAGTTTGTACAAAGAGAGACGACTCTTCTGGTCGACACGCTACTCCGTGGGCGCGCACGGCGACTTCAGAACCGCGTTGCTGTGAGTACTACCTCCGTCCTTGCCGACGCTTCCGCGACGACTCCTTCACCCCCTCGCGCCGCGCCCGGTACTCTGCCAGAGATGGAACGGAAGGATCGCGAAGCCGATGACGGCCCAGGCAGCCGGTTCACGGACAACACGAGCTGTGCTCGACGGATGGCATCGAGCAAGGCTTGACGCTCCGTTTCCAATCGTTTGGAGCGCGGCGAGCGATTCACGAAATTTTCTGCGGCGTCTGTGACGCTATGAAACGCTTCCCAGACGTCCTGCGATGGTCGTCGCTTCATTGATGCCTTCCTGGCCCCTAGCGTACCCGAATGCCCCTGGATAGCCACTGAAATATCCCCTGGTCCTAACGAGCCTTGACCATGAATATCCTCAAAGATCACCAGGTTGAAACGCTTACATGAACAACCATCCCCATCGTATCGAAACTCAGGGATGTGCCTAGTGGCCTGATCTTGGCTTGAGCACTAGCCTTAAGAGAAAGGTTGAATCTGGTGCCTGTCGGCAGGGATCCCCGGGGCAGCCCGTCATGCCCGACGAAGGCAAAACCTGCATTCATTCATCAAAGGGAGGTTTCATGATCCACGCGCACTGTATGAAGACCGTGATGGGCGGTCTTTCACTTGTTCTTGTGTTGTCGGCCTGTTCCTCCGGATCCAAGTCGAAGACCACGACCGGTCCGCCGTCAGAGGACACGGCGCGAGGGGGCAGGGCTGCTCTTTCCCCGCCCAGCGATCTGCCGCGAAGCGACGTGGTCAGCGATCGTGGCACCACCCCAGGCAAAACGCATGATTCGACCAACCGAGCAGGGCTCTCGGATCGTTCGCCGGAAATCGCGGCAGCCTGCCCGTCGAAAGTCGACGCTGACGGTAAGGTCGTATTCGATGATCCCACCTGTCCGGATCGCTATCGTCGCCAGGCGGGAACCACCGCAGCAGGCGGTGCTGCAGGACTGGCGGCAGCCTGTTCTTCCAAATCCGATGCCAGTGGCAAGGTCATTTACGATGATCCGGCTTGTCCGGATCGCTATCGCAGCCAGGCGGGAACCACCGCAGCAGGCGGTGCTGCAGGACTGGCGGCAGCCTGCTCTTCCAAATCCGATGCCAACGGCAAGGTCATTTACGATGATCCGGCTTGTCCGGATCGCTATCGCAGGCAGGCGGCTGCGATGTCATCTATCCGTGAAGCCCGTGTCAGACTTTCGCGGGCCGCCGGCATCAAGGTATGGGACACGGCGCCTGGTGCGGGCACGAAGACGGGAACGCAGGTTTCTCCTTCCTCGGCACAGGGCGTGGATCCTCAGTGTATCGATGAGCTTGAGAGACAATGCGGAGAGGTTCAGCCTGGCAGCGGGCGTATCCAACAGTGTTTTGACGACAAGATCAACAACTTTTCACCGATGTGTCAGGAGAAGCTGAAGGGGGGAAAGGCCGCGATCGCTGCCGCTATATTGACGAACAGGCATGACAAGGAAGTATCAGGGAATGCCAGTGATAGCCGCCAGACGGGAACTAAGGCTGATTACGCGGGAGTGGACCCACGCTGTCCTTCGACACTCGATGCGAAAGGCAAAGTGACCTATGCTGATGCCGCCTGTGCGGAACGGTACCGCTTTCAGACAAAGGAGAATGCCTTTTATGACCGCTATGCCGATAAGGCAGCAAAGCACGCGAGAGCGGCGGAGATCGCCGCAAACGAAGGCAACATGCCGGATATGATCGAAGATGCCGAGTTGTCATTGGACCACGCGAAGGAAGCACGGCGCGCTAACAATAATCCCGATCTGGCTGCAGGCATTGCGGCCCTGAGGCAGTCGATCGCACTGGGACAAAGCAACGAAGTGGCTCGTTCGACGTCATCCCCAACGAGTACTGCTGCCGCCGCCTCGACGCCGCGCTCGTTCAAGGGCGAGTTGTCCCAAAAGAAGGACGTGACGAGAGCCGATGGCGGCGAGTCCTACGTCTTACGGGACCGGGAAAACCGGGAAATGCCCATCTACGTTGTCACCCGAAATGAGCCGACAGGTTCAGGTGGGTGATGTCGTGGAAGCGCAAGTGGATTCCAGCGGACAGGTCACCTCGATTTCAAAAGCCCAATAAGGCCGAGTCCCCACACGGGGTGGAACCGTGACATCACGGCTCCACCCCGTGTCATCCCCTATTTGTCAGCACCGATCGGCGGCAGATTGATGCCGAACCGTTCAAGGCCCATGATCACCGTCAGCGCCGACGGTGAGTGCTGGACGATTTCCTTCTGCACTTCGATACGCCTGAGATCCACGAACTCGGGCGCAGTCAAGCCGAGCGATTCCCGATAGGCCCGGTCGGCGATGCCCCGTTGCTTCTCCGCCTTTTCCCGCGCCTCCTCAGCCTTCTGGAATTCCACCATGGTAATTTTTCGCTGCTCCTGGACGATTGTCTGGGTAGTTTGCTCCACCACACCCTTCGGGGGAAGGATGCTGCCGACGACGACGCGGTTCAGGCGAACGGGAATATTTTGTTTTTCGATCAGCTTCACTTGCACTTCTCTGGCGATGGCCTCCTGCAATTTGGTGCGCGTGGTCGGATCGGTGGTCAATTGGAAGAGCGGATACTTCTGGACCTCTTCGCGCACGAACGTCCGGAAAGCTTCCTTCACGTTATTGTGGTACCAGTTCGGACCGTACCGCGATATTAACTCTGGTGAGCGGCCTTCCACGACGTTTGCGATCATGAATGCATCGAAGGAGACAGGGGCATTCTCTGCGGAGATGATGTCGAAATGTTCCGAGTACTGGACCGGCCGGACGTCGACGTCCAGGACATGCGTGGTCGGCGCCAGCCAGACCCGTCCCGTCTTCGACGGAACCGGATCGACGCCGCCGTGACCGAAGAAGAACGGCTGTTCCACCAGTACACCTTCATGTCCTGCATCGATCGCCGCGCATCCAATGCTTCCATATGCCAACATGATGCTGAGCACAATCTTGACAGGACTACCTGCTGCTCTTCTCATGTGCCCTCCTGTGCAAATCTTGTAGGGTAAGTGAAGGACGACCTGGCGGAATGGCCCGCCACTGTGTTTTCAACTCGTAGGTTTACCTTACGAAGCGCTCACGAACAAAGTCAAACCGGCTCGAGCGCAAACGAGGAGGAAGAGGATGCTAGAACGTTAGAAGATGCCGGCTTGACGCTGCAGCCAGCGGATATAGCCGGTGATCTGCTCGACGTCGGCCGGAATGACACCGTCGATCTTCGGCATGTTGCCGAACTCCCAATGGTGGGCTTTGACTCCGAAGGTGGCTGCGCGCTGAAAAGCCGCGTCCCCGTGATGGTTGGGCTCATAGATCTTATGGACGAGCGGAGGGCCTTGCTGTGTACCGGTGCCTTGCGGGCCATGGCAGGCCGAGCAATGAGCGTGAAACTTGGCTTCTCCAGGCTGCAATTCGGCCGGAACCGTTGCGCCCCCGACGGCTGATTTGGGCTGCGATGAGTCGCATGCGGCGATCGCGAGCACTCCCGTGAGGACCAGCATGGACACATGCAGCGCAGCAGACCCGGTTCTCACCGCCGTTCTCCTTGCCCGCGTGACGGCTCATTGAACTGCTCGCGCAGCATCCGCTGCGTTCGACGCAGCGTTAGGCGGCGGTAGAGGCGAGCACCGATCGGGGCGATGACGATCAACCCGATCGTCAGATACATAAAAAATTCTTCAGGGGAGACTGCCATATTCTTTCAAGAATGTTCCAATCAGCCCGGTGGATCGAGCGGGCAGCACGCTCAAGGTACAGCATAGGCCGTCGGATCCACAACCCCTGCCTTCGAGAAGCCGTCGCGGCGAATCAGACAACTATCGCAGCGCCCGCACGCGAGGTCGCCAACGGGATCGTAACAACTGTGGGTCAGGTGTAACGGCGCGTGCAAACGGACACCGGTTTGAATGATCTCGACCTTGGTCATGGTAAGCAGCGGGGCGCAGACACGAACGCGGTGGCCTTCGGCGCCCGCCTTGGTAGCGGCACGCACGGCCTCCTCAAAGGCCGCAATAAACTCGGGGCGGCAGTCAGGATACCCTGAATAGTCCAGGACGTTGGCGCCGAAATAGATCACGGGTGCACCCACGACTTCGGCATGTGCTGCGGCAAGAGAAAGGAAGATCAGGTTTCGGCCCGGCACGTAGGTGATCGGGATGCCCCGGCTGCGGTCTGCACCCGGCCGGTCTTTTGGAACCGCCACCTCGCTCGTCAGTGCCGACCCTCCGATCGCGCGGAGATCCACTGCGACCACGGTATGGCTGGTGACACTCATGGCTGCCGCAAGCCGGCGAGCGCGCTCGATCTCAATCGCATGACGCTGTCCGTAATCAATGGTCAGCCAGAGCAACTCATGGCCGGCCTGGCGGGCGAATGCCGCCGTGACGGTAGAATCAAGCCCGCCGCTGGCGAGCACCACCGCGCGTGTCAGGGTTGAGGAGCCGGCCATGATGTGAGCTCGCAGTTACCGTCGAGCCGAGGGACTATGCCGGGGCGCAGCAGAAAAACGACGGCGTGCAAGGAGAACCAGGGCGGGGCGAATGCGGAACTAGTCGCGCTCTTCTTCCTTCTCAATCTTCTCGAGAAGTTCTTCTCTCGCCTGACACTCGACACAGAGCTTCGCAAAAGGCACGGCCTCCAACCGCCGCTCGCTGATCTCCACACCGCACTCGGCACAGATCCCGTAGGTGCCTTCGTTCAGTCGGGTGAGGGCTTCGTCGATGGCTTGCCGCCGCCGGTTGCGCATTTCCATGAGCGAAATCCCGAGCTCGCGGTCCAAATCCATCAGGGCCTGATCGCCGACGTCGCGCGCCGACTCGAACCGGCGCTGCTGATCTTCCGTCAAGGATTGGCCGAGACTCCCTTCAATCTCCTTCAGAATTTCCTGGCGCTTGCCCATCAACATCTGCTGCAAGGCTTCACGGCGACGTTCACGCGCTTCTCGCTCCTTCACGGTCTCTTTCGGCTTGGCGGCCAGCGGGGATACGGCCATCATCACCGGCTTCTCGATCACGGCCGCCGCAGCTGGTCTGACTTTCGCCACCGGCTTACTGACTGGTTTGGGTTTGGACATCGATTTCTTCCTCGGCGGTGTTTTCATCGCCATCGCGTTGTCCTCTCCTTGAGGTGGACTCTGGACGGCAAAAAATTTCGGCATCTATAACACGCCTGCTCGGAGTTTGACAAGGGGTTGTAGGAAGGGGGCCCGAGCCCCCTAGGGATAGATGATCGCAGAACGCACGGGGTAACCAGCGAGCTTCTGCCGGCCCTGTAATCCTTTGAGCTCGACCAAGAAGTCGAGGCCGACGATTTCACCGCCTAACTGCCTGACGAGCGAGACCGTCGCGGCTGCCGTCCCTCCGGTGGCGAGAAGATCATCCACTATCAACACCCGTTCGCCCATCCCAATGGCATCCCGATGAATGGCGAGTGAATTTGATCCGTACTCGAGGCTGTATTTGACCTCAAAACAATCGGCCGGCAACTTTCCGGGTTTCCGGACGGGGACGAAACCGGCCTTGAGCCGTTGGGCCAGAATCGCACCATAAATGAATCCACGGGATTCAATCCCTACCACTTTGGCCACTCGCTGCCCGCTATAGTAGGCCACCAGGTCATCGGCAATGGCCGAAAAGGCCTGGGCGTCCTTTAACAGCGTCGTAATGTCGTAGAAAAGAATGCCGGGCTTGGGGAAGTCGGGGACTTCTCGGATGAGCGCTCGATACTCGGCAACGGTCATTGGCTCAGAGCAGGTCCGATTGTGTCAGCGTTTTTCGCTCGATGGTATGACGCAAGCGGCTCAAGGCGGTCATCTCGATTTGACGGACGCGCTCACGGGTCAATCCCATGTCTCGTCCGATTTCCTCAAGCGTCCGTCGCTTCGCTTCCGTCAAGCCCAAACCGCGACACAATAACAGTTTGCTCTTTCTCAGGCAACTCTTTCACCCACGTCATCATTTCCGCCCGCCGCATCACCCCTTCCGCCGTGTCGGCCGGCGAGGGACACATCGGATCCTCGATGACATCCCGCAGGAAGGTATCCGCCCGATCGTTGATCGGACTGTCCAGCGAGCAGGTCGTCCTGACGATTTGTTTCAGGTCGAGCACCTCTTCTTCGGTCGTCTTCATCTTTCGGGCGATTTCCTCGGCGCGAGGTTCCCGTCCCAACTCCTGGACCAGGGCCTCCACCTTGTTCAGGTAACGATTGAGCCGCTCGACGACATGCACCGGGAGCCGCACGAGCTTTCCCTGATTGATGATGGCCCGCTCGATATACTGCCTGATCCACCAGGATGCGTAGGTGCTGAAACGGAATCCCCGCTTGTAATTGAATTTCTCCACCGCTTTGATGAGACCGAGATTGCCCTCTTCGACGATGTCCGAAAACGGAAACCCGCGGTGAATGTAGCGCTTGCCGATACTGATCACGAGACGGAGATTCGACTCGATCATCTGCTGGCGGGCCTGCTCGTCGCCGGCCATGACCCGTTTGCCGAGCTGCTGTTCCTGCTTAAAGGTCAACAGCGTGGACCGGCGGATCTCCCTGAGATAACTCTTGAGGGTATCCAGCCCTTCCGAGCGGCCCCGTGAACTTCCCGTCGTCCGAGGAAGCGTCATTGTCCGAAGCATCGTCCTCGTCGTGGCTCGAGTAATGCCTCCGCGCTTCGCTCTCGTCCGAGAATTCGTCCTGTCCACTCGCCATCTCGACCTCAGATTGTCAAACGGTCGCTAGTCACCACACGACAAAGTCCGCCTGCCGGCCTGACGCCGGCAACCACTCCACTTGGACGCCGGTCACGCGTGATGCGGGCGGCCCTGCCTTGAGAACTTCGATCAGCGACAGAATGCGGTCTTTGGGACCTTCGGCTTCCAATTCGACCCGGCCGTCTTCACAATTTCTGACACCGCCTACGAGTCCGCGCTGCGATGGCGTTGCGAACGGTGAACGCTCGGTAGCCGACCCCTTGCACTCTTCCTGACACGGAGATTCTGGCTCGAACGGCGGTCGAGTCACTCGCATCCGTCATCGTTCAGCCATTGGGCATATGCGTAACGAAGGGATAGTCTCACACCTCGAGAAACGCGTCACGTGATTTGCAATTCTACGCGCAGAAAAGACCTCCCGATGAATTGTACGTACACGGACATGCATCGAGCAACGGCCACCCGAGTGGATGCTGATGAGCTCATGACCGTCATTCCGAACGTCTCTCACCATAGACCGCTATGATAGAATCGCCGGCATTCATCGTGACGGCAACGGCACGGCCGTTAGATTCATGACTTGGTCCTCTGCCTCAGAGAAGGACCGGCGCTTGCGGCTCGCAGCCACCTGCGTATCGCCACCCAGGCGAGAGCGGTGCAGGGAGATTCGGGAGGGGGCGCATGGCATTCAGCGCAACCGATCTCAAGCTCGTGATAGATGAGGTCGCTCCCGCCCTCATCGAAGGTTGGATTCAGAAAATCTATCAACCCGCGGCTCGTGTGCTCGTGTTGGAGTTCCGTGCCAGGGGAGCGACGTACCGGCTGCTCGTGTCATGCGAACCAGAAACCACCCGGCTCCATCTTGCCCGACACCGCTTGAGGAACCCGACGAGTCCGCCGCCGTTTTGCCAGTTCCTGCGCGCGCATCTGGACGGGGCACGGCTGCAGGCATGCGGCAGCTGAACGACGACAGAGTTGTCACCATGGAGTTCACCACCAAGGCAGGACCCCGGAGCGTCGTCTGTGAACTCACGGGGCGCGCGGCCAATATGCTGATGCTGGATGAACATCGGCATGTCCTGCGCGATCTGAACCGCCAGCGAAATCTTGTCGGTGAACCTTATCAGCCGCCTCCGAGCAAACCATCCGCGCCTGATCGGCGGGAAGTCGCTCGCAACACCGTCAAGACAGAGGACCATCGTTTCCCGGTTTCTGCGGCCACTGAAGCGTATTACCAAGACAAGGAAGCCCACGCCGCCGAAGATCGAGTCAAACAAGAGCAGCTCAGAGCGCTTCGAAAAGCGCTCACGAAAACGCAGCGACGGATCGACGCGTGGCGCGAGGACCTGGCAAAGGCGACCAGATACCGGGAGTATGCCCGCTACGGGGAGCTCATGAAGGCAAATTTGAGTTCCATCACTCCCGCCAAGGATCACGTCTCGCTTGTGGACTATTATGACGAATCGCTCCCGGAGGTCACGATCCCCCTTGATCGGGCAAAATCCGCCATCGGCAACATGGATGACTATTTCAAGAAACACCGCAAATATGTGACGGCTGAACGTGAATTAGTTCCCCGCATCGCGCAAGCGGAGCATGACCTGGATGCACTGCGGCGGGACATGGCGTCCATCGAGCAAGGGACCTGGATGCCTTCCGGCGAAGGCCGGCCAACCCGATTCACCCCAGCGACGAAGCGGAATCCGGCCGCACGAGCACGAGGCCCCTTCCGGCGCTTCACATCCAGCGATGGTCTCCCGATTTTTGTGGGACGCAATGCACAGGAGAATGACCAACTCACATTCGGACTGGCCAAGAATGAGGACTTGTGGCTCCATGCCCGAGACGCCCCAGGATCCCATGTGCTAGTGCGGTTGAGCAAAGGGTCGGACCCGCCGCCGGAAACACTGCGGGATGCGGCGACGCTGGCGTTACTCTACAGCGACTTGAAGAAGAGCGGGAAAGGCGAGGTCGTTTACACAAGACGCAAATGGGTCAAGCCAGCCAAGGGTCGAGCCCTCGGAGCAGTCATCATCACTCAAGAAAAAACCATCCATGTGCGTTTGGATGGCAAGCGGTTGGAAGCCCTTAAAGCCCGCCAGGAGAGGTTTCCCTCGTAAGATTTCATCTTTCGCTGGCCGATCATGTCTTATTGAGCTAGGCTCAGCATGAATCGAGTGTTCCACGTAAGAGGGAGGTTCAGTATGTCGCCCTCGCCACCTTCAGGGACTGCCGGTCCGACCGTCCTTGTCGTCGACGATGATGCCACAGTAGTCACCTTCTGCAAGAAAATACTCCAAGCAAGCCGGTTTTTCGACCCTTTCCGCGTCAGGAAGCTCGGAGGCCTTAAAGATCTGCAAGCAGCACGGAGGCACGATCGATTTACTGGTTACCGATCTGGTGCTGCCTCCGCCGGAATTCTCTTTCGCATCATCCGAGAATGAATTCCCGCACGTCCATGGGCACGAACTCGCGCTCCGCGCGCTCAGGATGCGAAAGGACCTGCACGTGATTCTCATGTCGGGAAATCCGGACAGTGAACTCGCCGGATATGGCATTCCAAAAGGCGCACTTCCGTTCCTCTCGAAACCGTTCGACCCTGCCGCCTTGGTCTCGTTGGTGAAGCAGACATTGCAGGCTTCACCGCCTACTCCTGAAGTGCTCATCAAGCAACAATCACCCGGTGCGAAGGGTGCCGACGAGTGGTTTGATTAACCACCCACTGCCTTCCTGCCACAAAATGAAAAGGGGTGCCATGGGTCATGGCACCCCTTCCTGTATGCATTACGAGCGGTACGACTTACCAGCGGTCCCGCTTGCCGCCTGCACCACGGCCTCCACCGCCGCCGAATCCACCGCGGCCGCCGCCGCCACCACCAGCACGGGGCTCTTGCGGACGTGCTTCATTGACGGTCAACGTCCGGCCCCCCATATCCGAGCCATTGAGCGCGGAAATCGCGGCTTGCGCCTCGGAATCCGAGGACATCTCCACGAATCCAAATCCCCGGGATTGTCCCGTGAACTTGTCCGTTATGATCCGCGCAGAAGCCACCGCCCCATGCGCGCCAAACAGATCGCTCAATTGCTGCTCGGTCGCCGAATAGGGCAACCCACCGACGTAAATCTTCGAACCCATGTGGGGTTCCTCCTTTGAATGTGACATTGTCTTGAACTCGAGGAACGGGGAAGGAGCGGGCCGAAGACGCGAGACATGCGGCGACTTAGGTCTGACTTCCGACGAGATTCCCGGACAAGGCAACATCGATGTTGCGGGCCCTACAGCTGAACCAACTTCATCGCGAGGCCCGTACGACGAAGTAGCCTAAACCCTAGCACAGAGGGTGGTGGATTACAACTTAGGATGTGGTAGAAAGGCTCTCGGATTCTCACGGCCTACTCGCCCACCCGCACCAAAGAACCTTGCACCTTGCAGTACGAAAAGGTCTTGTAAAACAGGATGATGGTCACGACCAATAACGCGACATTCAGCCCTCCTGCCCAAGCCAAGTGGGAAACCGGGACCAGACCTTCATTGAGGACACCACGCATCCCTTCAAAGATGTGGGCGGCAGGATTAGACCAGGCCACCACCTGAAGCCAACGAGGCAGCACCTCGAGCGGATAAAACACACAGGAGATTGGCTGGAACAGGAACACCAGGCTCCAAGCGAGGATTTCCGCCTCCTGTCCAAACCGCATGATGAGAGAGGTCGTCAACACCCCGATGACCCATCCCGTAATCACCAGGTTGACCACGAAGGGAAGCAACCACAAACCCATGATCAGAACGTTGTAGCCATAAAACAGCCATGCACAGATCCCCATGACGATCGAGACGCACGTCACCTTGAAGATGCTCATCGCGATCGTCGCGGCTAGGAATTCAGCGGGCGACAGAGGACTGGCGAACAGGTTCATGAGATTGCGGGCCCACAATTCTTCAAGAAACGAGATCGTGATGCCTTGCTGAGAGCGGAACAGCATGTCCCACAGGATCAACGCCCCGAGAAAGAACGTCACGAAGCCCGGCACTTGAGGCTGATATTTCGCCAGGTACATCGTGATGAAGCCCCAGATGACGAGATCCAGGAAAGGCCAATAGAAAATTTCCATGATCCGGGGCAGGCTACGCCGATACAGATAGAGATGTCTTGCGACCAATGCGCCGATTCGGTGGAGCTTCATGCGGAGCCTCCGGAAAGATCCCCACCATGATCATGACCACACCCGCCGCATGCATGGTGCCTTCCGAGCAACTCGTCGATCAGATGGCGCATGCCTTGGAGCATCGAGGCGCCGGCTCGACCTCCGGGAACCGGACGCAAGGCAAGTCCCACGAGGACTAACGGCAGGACCAGTAGGCCAACGACGAACGCGATGTGGGGAGAGAAGAGCTCGCCCCTGATCGAGACTAGCGCCCATCCAAGCAACAGAGGAACGACTGCGACGGCTAGACTGTTCACGACGACGCGCCAACTGCAGGTCCCCTCTCGAATGGCCGATAGTGCTTACGGTGAGCCACAGCAGCCCCCATGCGGCACTCAACGCCAAGCCCCCCATGCTCGCGCCGACTGCAAAATCGATCAAGGCACTTTGCATCCGCATCCCCCTTACCGTTCTCTCGCGAGTTTGAGAAACACCTCTTCGAGATCGGCTTGGCCGAACCGTGAAATAATCTCTCGAGCCGTTCCCTCGGCCACGATCTTGCCTCGCTGAAGGAAGATGATGCGGTCCGACATTTCCTCCATTTCACGCATGTTGTGCGAGGTGTACAGGATACTCAGGCCCGCCGACCGTCGTTCTTCTTTCAAGAGTGCACGGATTTTGTGGGCGATGTCCGGATCGAGGCTGGCTGTGGGTTCGTCGAGAAAGAGAATCTTTGGTTCCGTGAGCAGCGCCTTGGCCAGCGTCAATCGCGTCATCTGACCGGAGGAAAGTTTTCTCGTCACCTTATGACGAAATTCCTCCATCTCCAGCTTCTTGACGATGTCGTCAACCCGCCGATGGATTTCGGAAAGTCCATACAATCGGGCCACGACCCACAAGTTCTCCTCCACCGTAAGTGCCAGCGGCATGAGATGTAGCTCGACGAGAAATTGACCTGCTGAAGAATCTCTTCACGATGGGCGGACAACTCCATCCCGAACACCTCGATAGACCCTGCTGTGGGAGTGATGAGGCCCAGCAGCATGTGGATCGTGGTCGTCTTGCCTGCGCCGTTCGGCCCCAGCAATCCAAGAATCTCTCCAGGCTCGATGGAAAACGACACGTCCTCCACCGCGGTGAAATCACCGAACTGCTTGCGCAAATGACTGACTCGGAGAACGGGTGTCGTCATGGCTGTATCGATTCTGGTTCAGAAAGACAAAAAATCTTTGATTTTATCCGGGAGGTGGCACGTCTCGCATTTTCGGTCCAAGGTCCTGCCCTTATGTTCGGCCTTCCCGTCATGGCAACGGAAGCAATCGTTGAGAGCCCTCGTCCGGAGGTACGACCCTTCCGGATAATCCGGATTCCACGGCTTGTTGTCAGTGGAAACATGCCCGCGCGGCACGACGATCGGGTATCCTTTGATCGGCTGATCGTGTACGACCCCCGAATGACAGGTCGTACAGCCCTCACTCTGGCCCCGAGCGCCGAACGCCTCCATATGCTTACGGTGACTCATGACAAGACCCACGTCTTTCACCGGAGTCGGAAGATCGCGGGGTGCGACTTCCGAGGTGCGAAGGATATGTTGATGACAACTCAGACACACCTGTGAATCGACCTGAGCTTTCAGATCATACGGATCGGTCGGTGTGCCGAACAGGTAGATGGCGACGTCTTTCGTCCCCGCCCACGCCTTGTCATGTATCCACCCTTCAATTCCCGGTCTCACATGGCACACGACGCAGGTCACGTCCTTGTGTGAGGACTTTACCCAACTGTCGTATGAAGGCTTAATCGTGTGGCAACTGGCGCAAAATGCCGGATGGTTCGTCAGCGGAATAGCGACTGCTCCGAGCGCCATTGCGCCGGCCACGATTACCAGGGCGATGGTGGCTCTAAACGTCCAGCTCATGCTCCGAGGGAGCGCGTCGCAACGGGAAATGCTTCATGATGAGTGCGGCTACGCCGGGCACGTCGTTGAGATCGAACAACGGGACATGCAAATCGATCGGCTTATCCGACACCACGGCCAGCAGGCCTTCGGAGGAGATTGGAATTTCACCGACCTGATCGCGAATGATGACGATTTTGGGATATCCCTCGTGCTTCCACCCCTCGGCAATAATCAAATCATAGGAGCCGTCCAGGAACCGGCTGCGAACATCCTCCACGTTCATCTGATCGGAGACGTCGGCGAACATCGCCATGCTGCCTTTCGACAGAATGACCACGCTGCTCGCGCCGGCTTGCTTGTGCCGCCAGCTATCCTTGCCCTCCGTATCCAAATCGAATCCGTGGCCGGCGTGCTTGACGGTCGCGATCTTGTATCCCGCGCGTACGAGTTCCGGAATCACGCGTTCGATAAAGGTCGTCTTGCCGCTGTTCGACCTTCCCACGAAGCAGACGATCGGCACATCCATCGAAATTCCTCTCAACAGCAGGACAGCCGGTGAGCGCTGCTCTGACTCGCTGCTGAATAATTCGCCCAGCTTTCCCCGCTGAGCAGTTGAACGGAAACCAGATCGCCTGGATTGAGCCGTTCCACCTCAACCGGGACATCGATCAAGCAGTTCGCCTTGACCATCGAGGTCAAAATCCCGGACCCTTGATCGCCGGTCGTTCGTACTTTGAATGCGCCGTCTTCCCGCGTCAGAACGCCGCGCAGAAAGTGGCGTCGATCCGGACGTTTAGAGAACTTTTCCTGGAAAAGCGCCTGCACGACCGGACGGCCGTAACTCCGATGGCCGCTCATTTTGAGCATCGCCGGCCGCACCAACTGCTCGAAGGTGACCATCGAAGAGACCGGATTCCCCGGCAGCCCGAACGCGAGTTTGCCCTGAATTTTTCCAAAGGCAAGCGGCTGTCCCGGCTTGATGGCCAGCTTCCAAAAATTCATCTCCGCTCCGAGGTCGCGGAACACCGCTTTGGTGAAATCGTAGTCTCCCATCGAGACGCCGCCGGAAAGCACGAGAATGTCGGCGGTCAAGCCGTGAGAAATTTTCTCTTTTAAAGCGGAGGGTGTGTCCTTTGCGATTCCCAGCAGGAACGGAATGCCGCCCGCATCCTGGACGGCGGCGGCGATGCCATAGCTGTTGGAGTTGATGATTTTTTCCTCGCTGAAACGCTCGTCCAAGTCGGCCAACTCATCGCCCGTCGAAAGAATCGCCACGCGCGGGCGCTGATGGGCGAAGATAAACGATTTGGCCAGAATAGCCAGCATCCCGGCCTCACCCGGCCGGATACGCGTGCCCTTGGCAATGATCCGCTCGCCCTTTTTTACATCCTCTCCCTGAGGGCGGATATTCGACCCTTTCGCTTCCGGCTTGAAGACGCGCACGCGATCGGACTGAGGCTCGGTGTCCTCCACCTTCAGCACGGTGTCTGCGCCCTTTGGGATCGGCGCCCCGGTCATGATCCGGATCGCCTGGCCTGGCCCTACCGTCTTAGTCGGCATCTTGCCGGCGGGAACATCTTCAATCACCGTCAAGGTCACGGGCTTTTCAATGGCGTGCTCCTGGCGGATGTCTTCCCAACGCACCGCGAATCCATCCATGGCGCTATTATCCCAAGGCGGGTTGTCGCGTTCGACGATGACGTCCTCGCCCAACACTCGTCCCAAGGCATCCAGTAGCGGGATCTTTTCCAACCCCAGCACTGGCGTTGCATCCAACACGACTTTTTGGGCTTCCTCGAGTGGAGTTAATCCTGCCATGACATCCTGGCTCTTCATCGCTTCGCTTAACGGTGCTGGCGGGGGGCTACGTTGACCAGCGATCCGCTTTTCTTGCAAAACGCTTCCACCTTGTTGGCAATCTCGTGATAGGCCTCTGCGGTCGGCGTATCGGAATTGAACATGGCAAACGGCTCTCCGGCATCAGACTGAGTGACGACGTCGGGATCGAGTGGGATGCGCCCGAGAAAAGGCACGCCCATGTCATGCGCCGAGGCCTCGCCTCCGCCCTTTCGAAACACGTCGATCTGTTGATGGCAATGAGGACATTCCAAGCCGCTCATGTTCTCCACGATACCGATAATCGGCACTTCGCTGTCTTTGCAAAACGTGACCGACTTGCGGGAGTCCAGCAGCGCGACTTCTTGCGGGGTGGTGATGATGACAGCCCCGCTGACCTGGCCCAACAAATCTATCGTCGTGACGGACTCGTTTCCCGTTCCCGGCGGCAAATCGATCAACAAGAAATTGAGATCTTGCCATTCGACACCACCCAGCAGTTGGTTGATGAACTCGTACTTGTAGGCATCGCGCCAGATGATGGGATCATCGGAGTTTTGCAGCAGGAACGACATCGACGCGATTTTGAGATTGTACGCCTGGAAGGGAATGATCCCCCCAGAGGTGCTGATTTTGAGTTTTTGACCTTCGGCGCCAACCATCTTGGGAATGTTGGGGCCGTGAATGTCCATGTCACAGATCCCGACGTGCCACCCCTTGAGCGCCAGGCTCACCGCAAGATTGGTGGTACACGTACTCTTGCCGACCCCACCCTTGTTGCTCATGACGAGGACTTTATACTCGATCCGCTCCATCCGCTTGGCCACCAGCCAACGGCTGTGGCCCTCCTTGTCTTTTTGACAGGATTCGTTCTCGTCGCAGATCGCGCAGGCCCACATATAGATGCAGGCATCACTGCCGCCGGACGTCGGCGTTGAAATTACATTGAGTTCACGAGGCATGAGGTCAAACCCTTTCTTCCGGTAAATCGTGATACCTGAATAGACCGTGCCAGCATGAAGCTCGGCCGCCAGGTCAATCTGCACTATCGACGCCGCCCTCCCCCGGTGGGCACGCCGACATACTCGCCGTCCCCGGCGCCCGACATCGCAGGCGCCATGACTTTAGGCCCGACCGGCGCCAGAGCGTTGTCCGGTTCTTCCTGGGCCTTTTTCTTGTTGAAGAACCCCGCGCTGATAATGCCCACCTCATAAAAAATGTACATCGGGAGGGCCATCAGACATTGATTAAACGGATCCGGTGTGGGGGTTAAAATGGCGGCGACAATGAAGGCGCCCAGAAGCGCCCACTTGCGGTAGCGCTTGAGAAAGGGCGCATCGACCCATCCCAGTTTGGCCATGAGAGTAATGGCCAACGGGACTTCGAAGATCAACCCGAACACCATCAAGAACCACAATGCGAATCCCACATATTGCGCGATCGAGAGTTGCGGAATGAATCCCGCGCTGACCCCATAGGACACGAGGAAATTCAACGCAAACGGCAGCACGAAGAAAAAGGAAAACCCCACGCCGGCATAAAACGCCACTGTGCTCAACGCCACGAACGGCCCTACGAACCGGCGCTCCTGCGTGTGCAATCCCGGCACGACGAATTGCCAGACTTCCAAAAGGATGTACGGAGTGGCAAGGACAATGGCAAAAAGGCCGGCCACTTTTACGTTCTGCCAAAGAGCTTCGGCCGGAGCGAGAAAGACAAACGGCACAGTCGGCAAGTCGGTCGGCACCCATGAAAGGGAGCCGGGCACGAACATGTTTTGAAGGGGAACGCGCAGCCACTTGACGAGGGTGTCAGCGTAAAAGAACGTGCCGACAAAGACGACTGCCGTGGCGATGACCGCCCGCGTGAGCCGGACCTGGAGCTCGACCAAATGCTCCATAACCGGCATTTTCTTGTCTTCCAGCGGCTTGAAGACGGAATCTTGCAGCCACCGGTTAAAGTCGTTCAGCACTGCATCCCCAGCAGAGCCGCGGGCGCGCGGTCGCCGGACCGGCGCGCCGCCGTCTCAGGATTTACTTCGGATTGACCGCGACGAACAGGTTGTTGCCTTGCCGGCTGAGCAGCAGAACGGCCAGCTCCTCTTTCTTGATCTTATGCGCAGCTTTTTGATATTCGTCGAGGCTCTTGACCACTTCGTGGTTCACTTCCTGAATGACATCGCCCCGCTGAATTCCAGCGGCCTCCGCAGGACCACCCGGTTCGACAGAAGACACAACGACGCCGGCTGTCTTGGACGGGATGTTCAGCTGGGCCATCATCGCATTGTCCAGCGCCTGCACCCTGAGCGAAGCCAGCACGTTATCAGGCGGTTTGATCGTTTCGCCCTGTTCCTTCGGCGGCGCCGATTCCTTCTTCGCCAGTATCTCATCGGAGGGCCGTTCAGCTACTTTGACTGAAAGGGTCTGCTCCTTCCCTTCCCGTAGGATTTTGATCTGGGCATCCCTTCCGACAACGGTGCGAGCGACCAGATTGCGCAACTGACTAACGCTTTGTACTTCTTTGCCATTGAATGAGACCACGACGTCGCCACGTTTGACTCCGGCGGCATGAGAAGGTCCATTCTCGTTAACGTCGCTGATCAAGACGCCCTTGCGCTGCTCCGGCAACTTGAATGACTTCGCGAGAGCCGGCGTGATTTCTTGAATCGCCACACCCATCCAACCCCGCACGACTTTGCCTGTCTTCTGCAAGCTGTCGACAATATCCACCGCAATGCTGCTGGGGATCGCAAACCCAATGCCTTCGGATCCTCCGGTCCTTGAGAAAATGGCCGTATTGATGCCGATCAAGTCGCCGTTCATGTTGACCAACGCACCGCCGGAATTACCCGGATTGATCGCCGCATCAGTTTGGATGAAATCTTCATAGTCGGCGATCCCGACGTTCCCCCGTCCGAGCGCACTGATAATGCCCAAGGTGACCGTCGAACTCAGTCCGAACGGACTGCCGATCGCGAGCACGAGATCGCCGACCTGGAGTTTTTCGTATTCCGCCCATTTCACCGAAGGAAGGTCCTTGACGTCGATCTTGACCACTGCGAGATCCGTCTTGGGATCCGTCCCGATGATTTTCGCCGGAAATTCTCGACGGTCGCTCAATGTCACCGTAATTTGAGTGGCGCCCTCCACGACGTGATTGTTGGTGACGATATACCCGTTCGGATCCATGATGACACCCGATCCGGCGCTTTGATCCGGACGCCCATGAGGACCGGGGGGCGGCATCGGCGGAGGAGTCGGGAGTTCGCCACCTGGCTCATCAGGGCGGGCCACCGCCCGGGGGCCACCGCCCGGAGGTCCACCGAATGGGCCTGGAGGAAGCGGTCGTCTGCCTCGTCCGCCTTCGCTTCCGCCTGTCACGGCGATGTTGACGACGGCGGGAGTCACTTTTTTCACAATTTCCGAAAACCCCTGCGCCATTGAAGGAGGCACTCCCGCCGCCGTGGCCGGCTGAGTCGCCTGATAGGGGGCTCAGTGTACAAGCAAGAGCAAAGACGCACACACAACTGGCGAATGCTAGCGCACGACCGTTCTCACTCCACGTAGCCATGACCGTGTCCTCCGACGGGTTGATACGATTTCGTTAATATTATGAGGATGAACAGTTCATTGTACACTATCCCTTCCAAGGCGTTCAAAGACTAATCGTCCCCTTCGGGCCGGCACAACGCCCGAAAGGGACGACCGATGAGGAGCAGCCCTGGCTAAAGCTATGAGGCGGTTCTCCGCTCGCGCCGCATCGGCCTCCAACTGCCCAATCCAGGAATTTTGCAGTTTCAGCGCCAGCCGCTTCTCTGCCTGATCGAATGACACCACACGCAGGGTGTTCGGCGCACCTTCGTAGGTGGGGGGCCAAATCCGGCGCTCCGGATCTTGAGGCCGCAGATAGATGACAGGATACCATTGATTGATTCCGGGGGCAGACGGCCGATCCAACGTAGCCCAGCCTCGCCCCTCGGCCTGCATCAGCGTCGTGTTGTTCTTGAGATCCAGAAGTGCGAATTCCAAGAGAGACCAATTGTCCCGGCGGAAGCCCGGCTGAGCATGGGTCGTCCAACCAAGAAACAATGTCACCGGATATTCCTGTTCGGTGCTGGACAGAATGACGACGACCAAGTACTCCAGCCCGTGCTGCCTTCCTAACTCGGCAAATTGCGTCCAATCGCCGTTCGGCTGGGGACGGATCTGATCTGCCGGATAGAACTTGCGTGATGGTGACGGGTATCGCTCGAGTGATGTCCTGCTTCAACGTTTCGCCCAGGCGGACCAGAGCCTCGTCGGGCAGATTCGGTGCCGCACCGGGCTCGACAGGTGTCAGACACCAGGAGGAGGCCGGCCTTGAGCGGTCGCTGTTCGATCTGCGAGAAGGCCTCATCGCTGGCCTTGTGGTCGGAGGACACGTAGTCGCCAAGCCTGCTCGGAGGAGTGGCCGAAGCACAGGCGGCCAACACAACCGCACCCAGCAGCAGATTCAACAGCTCCGACGATTCCACGCATGGGCGACCTCCCGGTTAGATGGACGCTGCGAACTATGGCCTTGGCTGATGCTGATGATACGTTCGCTCCCCTAGGCCGGATCTGTCAAGTCCATGTTTCCTCTTGTATTTTCCCCCGCACCTCGGCTACGGTACGGCTGAGAGATGGACTCGCAGCGCTTCTCCCTCCGGAACCGCAGGAGTCCCATGTTTGGTCCCTACTCCACGGACTCTCCCGAACTATCGATCGTGATTCCGGCCCATAACGAGGCTGGTCGTATCCTCCCTTACCTCCTCCAAGTCACCGAATATTTTCGAGCGGCAAAACCGGACGTATGAGCTGTTGGTGGTCGATGACGGCAGCACCGATGCGACGTCAACGGTCGTCGAAGACTTCAGTCGCGCCAATCCGGCCGTGCGGTTGCTCCGACTGGCGAGGCTGCCGGGGCAAGGGAGCCGCGGTGCGGCATGGAATGCAATCGGCTGTCGGCTCGCTTCAATTGTTCGCCGACGCTGACGGGGCAACGCCTATAGAAGAGTTCGCTCGCCTCGAAAGAGCCCTGGCCGAGGGATGCGGACATGGCCATAGGCTCTCGGGCGCTGGCCTCGCGGCTCCCCGAGTTTGCCGTCCAGGCTCGGTTCCATCGAACACATGTTTGGCATGCTGTTCAATGCCGCGGTTCGTCGAAGCGGCATTCGAGGGATCTCAGACACGCAATGTGGCTTCAAGCTGTTTCGCCGCGTCATCGCACAAGACTTATTCGCCTACGCCTCGATCGATGGTTTTGGATTCGATCTCGAATTGCTATACGTGGCCCAACAGCGGGGTTATCGCATCGCCGAGGTGCCCGTAAATTGGTCTGATCAGCCGGGTTCAAAGGTTCGTGTGCTCAAGGACGGCGATCGCCATGCTGCGCGAACTTGCCACGATCAAACGCAATGATCATTGCGGGCGCTATAGCCTCCGCCGAACTCGACCGGATGGGCGAAACGTCAGCGCGGAACGCCTGAGGATTCCAGTTCGGTAGGCAACAGCCGATAAATCGCAACTTTTTCGTCTCCATAGACTCGCGTCCAACCATGCCCCTGAGCAAGTGCTCCATCCAATCGCGTCTGCTTCCTCACCATGGCCCAATCGATCGAATATTTTGTGAGTACGGTGAGATCCGGATCCGCTCCCGTCAAGGCCATGTAGTCCGGAAATATACGGCGCTCTCCGCGCCGCCAGGCCGGCATCCGGCCGTCAATAAAGATTCGGGTCTCAGGCAGCCACCAGAGCAGAAATCCTCCATACGCGTAATCATTGTACAGACGCCGGCCTGTCAGATCCCGATTCATCCGTATCCATTCAACCGCTTCGATGGGATAGGAAGTGCTTCTGAAATACTCGGCCGGCCTCGTACCCGAGAAGGCGACTTGTTGCAGATGGTCAGCTCCTAGCCAGGATAGAGCATGGCGCCCATGGCGATCGCCACGGCGAAACTGCCCTGCTTTGCGGTCAGACGACCACCGCGGCAAGCGACGCCCGAGTGTGTGAAATCCTTCGGACAAGACGTCGGCGCAAGTCGATAGGCTACAAATGAGAAAAAACGGAATATTTCGCATGTGCCGGAACGAGAGCGCGAGGAATACGCCCCCGATCACCCATCGGACCGGTTCAGTCCGCCGGTACCAAAGCATCATGGACAACGTGAGTCCTGCAAGATACAGCGCATACCTGCGCCCGGCGACACCGCTCAAGCGACAGAGGCTGCCACTCCTGCAACGTCTCGAGCATGAACCGATTCGACAACGAATCCACAATCTCAGCGTGCAAGCGCCAGCCGTACGGGTTGATCAGCGTGAGACCGGCCGAGAGAACCGTGAGGAAGGTCAGTCGCTTGAGATCATCCCACGATAGCAGCGGCTCATCATACTCCCGCGCGAAGACGATGCGTCGCTCGGACAACCATCTGATGATTGCGGTCGTGACGATGATCAGTCCCAAGACCATGAGCCCAGCCAAAAAGCCGCCGTGGAGATTCGCCCAGGCGAAAAACAGCGGCGGAATCCACCATCGGACAGATGGGTACGCCGTCCTGCCAGCGTTTGAGCAGGAACAACAGCAGGGCCAATCCCAGCAGCGTCACCAGTTGCGTCCTCGCTCCGAGATAGGGCAAGGCCACCCAGAGAGAAATGGCGCAGGCGAGCCGGCGAAAGACGACGCCGGCGCGGGACGTAGCGCTGGCTATGAGCCATGCGCTGATCGTGACCAACGCAAACAACAGGATGACGCCAAGACCTCCACCAAGCGAATAGATGGCCCCGATGAGCACATCGGTCAGCCAGGCATGTTCGACCCATGCCCAATCCGGCATCGTATGTGAATAGGGATCCCTGTCAGGCAGCGATAATCCGTTGTGCAGCATGTCCAAACCGGTCCGGAGATGCCAGCCGAAATCGGGCTCGGTCAGCGGTTGCAGGGCAAAATTCACGATCACAATGAGGAGCAGGAAATTGAGCACGGGGACATCGAAGAACTGACGATCGAAGGCTGCAGATGGACGGCCATGTTGAGCAGCGTGTATGCGATCGACCTTCATGACCGATGGCATGACGCAGTCCTCACCGCTCCGTCGCTGTTCGTTGGCCGCCTCGCCAACAGGTTTTCCATCACGAGCCACTCCACTTCCGTGCGGAGAAAGCAGTTCACCGCGTCTTCAGGCGTACACACGATCGGCTCGTTCACGTTGAACGACGTATTCAATAGGACCGGCACACCGGTCTTGGCTGCAAAGGCTTCGAGCAGCCGGCGGTATCGGGGATTGGTGTCCCCATCGACGGTGTGCACGCGCGCGGTGCCATCGACGTGAACGACCGCCGGGATGACTCCTTTCATTGCGGAGCGGACCGGAGCGGTGCACAACATGAACGGGGAAGGGGCCGGCAAGTCAAAATACTCGGCCGCTCGTTCCTCCAGCACGGAAGGCGCAAAGGGACGAAACGGTTCACGGAACTTCACTTTGAGATTGATCAGCCCTCGCATGTCTTCGCGGCGAGGATCCGCCAAGAGGCTTCTGTGCCCCAGCGCACGCGGCCCCCATTCCATCCGCCCCTGAAACCAAAAGACCAACCGCCCTGCGGCCAACTCTCCGGCGACCTTTTCACACAGCGGGAGATCAGCGAGCCGTTCAACGATAAGCCCGGCGCCTTCCAGTGCGGCCCGGCAAGCCTCCTCCGAAAATTGCGGTCCCCAGGACGCCGAACGCATCACCATCCGATCAGAGTCACAACCCTTGCGGTGCGTGAGCCACAAGGCCGCGCCAAGCGCCGCGCCCGAATCGCCTGCCGCCGGAGGAACAAACAAGTCCTGAAATCCGGCCTCTCGCCAGATCCGACTGTTGGCGACGCAGTTGTAGGCCACCCCGCCGGCCAGGCACAGCTGCTTTTCCTTCGTCAAGGCCTTCAGGTGTCGAGCCAGATGAAGCAACACGTCCTCCAACACCAGCTGCGCACTGGCAGCGAAGTCTTGATGACGCTGCGTGACCACTTCATCGGGCCGTCGCGCAGCACCAAAGAGGCGCACGAATTCCGATGAAAAGACCCGGTGACGCGCGAGATGAAAATCCAACAGACCAGTGTTCAATTGGAACTCTCCATCCGGCAACAAGCGCAGTACCTGTTCTCGCAGGACCCCCGCAAAGCGCGGCTCCCCGTACGCCGCCAATCCCATCACGATGTATTCGTCGAAGTCCGGTTTGAACCCGAGATAAGCCGTGACCGCAGCATAGAATTGGCCCAGGGAGTGAGGAAGCGGGATGCGATTGAGGACGCGGATGTGATCACGGTCTGCTTGTCCGAGCATCGTTGTATGCGATTCGGAGGCTCCGTCCACAACCAGGACTGCAGCGCGCTCGAACGGCGATACAAGCATGGCGCTGGCGGCGTGGCAGAGATGATGGTCAAGAAACACGGGAGCCGGACAATTGGTGCCGTCGACGCGGCGTGAGAGATAGGATCGTAAGAACGCGAGCTCTTTCCACTCGTGCGTCAGACGCGCCGCGCTCCTGCTGCCTTTCGCCATAAAAAGCTGCGGAGATCGAAGCATGGCACCGATGGCGAGCGCAGCGCGCCGGCCGAGTTGCCAATACTTCCATGGCACGGCGACCGCGTCAACGTCCGCAAGACGAATTCCGGCGGTTTGCAGGCAGAATCGAACGGCGTGGACCGGCAAGGCCGTGACATGCTTGACCCGAACAAACCGTTCCTCCTCCGCGGCAGCAATGATTTGGCCGTTTTCGACCAAGGCGGCCGCGGCATCGCGCATGTTCGACACACCGAGTATGCGCATGGCGCGGTAGGATAAAGCAGCCGGCCGGGCGTGACAAGTTGCTTTCAGGCATTGATTCCGGTACGGTGAGCCACCTCCATGCTCACGAGTCAGTGTCCTTATCGGGACAGGTCCAATCTCAAATTTTTCTGTACGAGTGCCCGCATCGGCCTCATCTTGATCCTGACAGTATCGGCATGCACGAAGCAGGAGCTTCCCGATTTAGGACCCCGCCTGCCACAGACCGCAGCCATGGAGTTCTCGCCGTCCTTGCTCGAGTCCAAGGCCGAATATACGGACAATTGCGGCCACATGCAGATCATCGATATCGGCAGCACGCTGCAAGACGTGCTCCTGGAAGCCGCCAATCGCACGTTCACGTCCGTAGTCCGGCCGGGGTCCGGCGCCAAGCCGGACGTCGTAGTGCGGGTGAACCTCGTGCAATCCGCATTCACGTTGCGGATGGACGGGGTGTACGATCGGGCAGAAACGGAGATTCAGCTGGGCGGTCTCGTGTCCTATGCCGATCAAGCCGGGACGTCGATAGGAGAACAGGAAGTCCGAGTGGCACACAAGGACCGCGTCCGGATTATGCCGGTGCAAAAAAACTGTGACTATCTTCTGGACAGCTTTATCCAGGACGCCGTCCGTGACTTTGGCCACAAATTCTCAATAGCTACCAGGGCGAAACTCGGAGCCGCGAGCGCGCCCCTGGCTGCCGCCGTTCCGGCCGCGGTCCCCGTTCCCGTTCCGGCACGGTCTGACCCGTCTGGCGTGGTGCCTCTGTCGTTCAAGGCCACCGTGTTAGACGACAACAGCAATCTGGTGTTCGAAGGGGGAGAACGGATTCGCGTTCGCGTCGATGTCGTGAATACTGGCGCACGGGACCTGCAGAATGTCACGGCGAACCTCAGCGGAACACCTCAAGTGCTCGCTCAATTTCCGACCACGACTCTCTCAGCCGGCCGGCTGCAACCGGGGCAGTCCCGCTCTCTCGAATTTGTGGCGACGCTTCCTCAGACCGTGCAGCAACAGAAAGCCGATTTACAAGTAAGCGTGTTCGATCCTGCGGCCGGGGCACCGCCGTCACAGGCCCTTTCACTTTCGATCCAGCCCACCGGCATGAACACCGATGACGTCGATCAAGTCCCTGCCATGCCTGTGGGCTTCAAGCGGCCTCACACGTACCTCGTATCGATCGGCATCGGGTCATACCGCGATGTGCAGGGAGGCGCCAGAAAGTATGCGGCCTCTGATGCGGAACTGCTTACGACCTACTTTCAGTCGTTGGGCGGATTGCCGGCCTCGAACGTGCGTCTGCTTCAGGATTGGAAGGCCTTGAAGCCGGACATTGACGAAGCCCTGTTGGACTGGCTGCCTGGACACATGAACAAGGACACGGTCGTCATCGTGTATTTTGCCGGTCTCGCGACCGTAGCGCCCAATGGAGACGTCTACCTCGTTCCCTATGACGGCAATAACAGCAGCGCGTCGCGCTCATATCCACTCAAGGACCTCGACGCCGCTCTGAGTCGTTTGAAGGCTAAACAGACGATTTTCTTCTTTGACGGCACGCTGGCGAGGCTAGGAACAGACAGCCGATCAAAAACCGTCGTCCCGCAATGGAATCCATCCGGAAGCTCGACGGTCCATATTGTCGCCATGAACGGCGTCGGCAAAGCCGTCGAGGATGAAGGGCACCGCCACGGACTGTTCACCTACTACTTGTTGCGTGCGCTTCGTGGCGAATCAGACGTGAACCGGGATGGGGAAGTGACACTCGGTGAAGCGATCGCCTATGTGGGTCAGAAAGTCAGCTGGGCCTCGAAAACGCACTACGGGCAAGAACAGCGTCCAGCGGTGTTTCCCTCGCTGAAGGCGACCGATCCCGTGAGCGCCCTCGCCCTCACCAAACTGGCCGCCATCAAAGCAGCTGAACAGCCCTGACGAATACTCCTGTACTCGTGCCCTAAAAAAACGGGGTGGAGGACTGCTCCTCCACCCCGTTTTCGTACCCTGACGGACTACTTACTCGTCGCCTTTGCAGAAGCTCCGCTCGTAATTGATGATCGTCCAGGCTTCTTCTTCAGTAATGGCGGCTGGGATCAGCGAGACCATGCCGGTGCCAGCGCTGCCGTTCTTGATGACCCAGAAGAGCTCGCCATCTTTCCGCTTCTTGTGGAACTTGCAATTCGTGAAGTTCCGCGGGCTCGGATTGAGGATCGCGCCAGCAGGACCGTCGCCTTTTCCCTCCTTGCCATGGCAATTGAAGCAGGTGCCCTTCCCTTCAAACAGGGCCTTGCCCTTAGCAACGCTCTCGGGAGTATTGGCCACCGGATTCTTCAAGGCCTTCGCATCCGCGATCTGATCCGGCGGAACACGAGGCTTCAGCGGATCCTTCTCCTCCGCTCCGACCAAGGTGGCCGAGAGCAACGTGATAGCTGCTGCGACTCCTAAAAACTTAGAAAAATACCCCATCAGACTTCCTCCTTGTTATTAAACCACCGCACATCCACAGGGCCGAGGCCCGCTGGTTGGGTCCATGAAGGCAATAAAGCGACGGGACTATAGCAACGCCGTTTTGACCTTGTCAAGCAAACGACTCAGGTATGGCCACTTCGTCCCCTCGGTAGCGAACTCATCGAAATCGTAGATGATCAAACGTCATGCCACTTCGACCGAATTGGCTGGTTCGGAATTTCGCCTAGTTAGCGGTGGCTGAGAAATTCACTCGGGAGGGATGAGACCTCTTGAGCATGCCATTACGCCACAGGGAACACCGCACTGCCACACAGAAGAGAGGTCAGGTGGATGGCATTCGACGGCTGGAGAACACTGGTTGAGGAGCAAACAACGCGATCGCAAAATTCCGCTAACGCTTCAAGAGAATGTCGCGGGCAACCTTTCCACTGGGACCAAACGGCTTTTGAGGCTTTCCATTCAGCTCGGCCTTGACGCCGCCGGCATTGCCAAGAGTGAGCGTGAACTGGTCCTGTCCTTTCCACTTGGCCTTTTCACCGGGACGCAGCAGGGCCTCCTGGGGACTTCCTCCATCAATCTGAATGACCACCCAACTCAGTTCCGTCGCTTCTAAGTCAAGGACCAAGGGCTCATCGGTATTCGCCTGACCACTAAGCGTAAGTGCACTGAGCGGCCCCTCTGCGGCTGGAGGGGGCGGAACAGGCGCAGCCACAGTGGCTTGCGGCTGAACCGGAGGCAGCGCGGGGGCCGGTGCAGCGCCGGCCAGGGCTCGCATCGGGACGAGCCAGAGGCGAAGGAGACGAAGGCTCGGACGGTTTGCCCTTGAGCGCACCTGTCAGACCATCCACCTCAGGACGAACCGGCAGATCACTCTTTGCGGCCTCTTTACCGGACTCCGGGGGAGCCATGCGCTTTCCCGCCGTCGTGGGCGGTTCACTCTGAGATGTTCGTCTGACCAGAAGCGATGATTGCTCGCGGCTCAGCAGAATCACCAGCGTGAGAATTGCGATCCCGATGGCGATCGCGACAGCCTTTCGATTCGCACGGCGTTTTCGTTCTTCTTCCGCCTGCCGGACCTTGAGACGTTCGCGCTCGTCCTGTTTTTCATAGAACGCCCCCGCCGATTGGATGAACCGATGAATGGCATCCTCTTCATCCAACCCGAGGGAACGTGCATACGAGCGAACAAACCCGCGGGCAAAGACCTGGTCGGGCAATTTGGCAAAATTGCCTTCTTCCAGTGCCTTGACGAAATCCGTCCGGATTCGTGTCTTCGAGGCCACTTCCTCGACGGTGAGCCCTTTGGTTTCCCTGACCTGCTTGAAAAAGTCTCCGATCGAATCCATATGACTCTCTTTACGGCTTTAGCCGTGCCAAAAGTTCCTTGGCGACCGCTGCATAGCTGCCGTTCTTGTCCAGTGTCGTGACTTTTATCAGAGCGTCTTTGGCCCTGCGCTCGAAACCGAGCTTATAATAGACCCGGCCCAATTCCAGTTGTAGCATCGCCGGCGGGACATTCGGCGGGTTGACGACCAAGGCATCCTCCAACGCTTCCATCGCACCTTGGTAATCGCCTTCGTGTGCCAGCGCCTTGCCGAGATGATAGCGGGCCAAATCGGGCGTGCTGTAGAGGGGATTGCTCAAGGCGCGTCGATACTCGGCAATCGCCTCTGGCCAACGATCCTGGCTCGCCAAAACCTGGCCCAGATAGGTATGGGCTTCGGAATAATGGTCATCGATCTTGATGGCTTCTCGAAATTCGCTTTCCGCCTGAGACAGCTTTCCTTGATACACCAGAATATGACCGAGCCCGTATCGCGCTTCCTTGTTCTTGGGGTCGAGCTGCACCGCCTTCTGAAACGAGACGTAGGCTTTTTGCCGGTCGTGTTCCAGGCTCGCCATCCCTTCCTGGTAATAGCCCTTTGACTTTTGCTTCATCTCTTCGGACGTCGCGCAGGCTCCGACGAGTGCGACAACCAGCATCAGCACTGCGACAAGTCCGGCACACGAATTAGACGGCAGGTGCAACCGGTTCACGGTAGGTCCTCAAAATGGGTCAGGCGTTTGAAAGCCCGGAAGCGATCCTGGATCTCTTTGTAATCCAGGACTCGCAAACGGTCAAGACTAAAGGCTTCTACGGTAAATGACGCCATCACGCTTCCGAAAATGATGGCCTGCTTGAACGACTCGACGGATCGGTTTCCGGTGGCCGCCAGATAGCCCAGGAAGCCGCCCGCAAAGGTGTCGCCTGCGCCCGTCGGATCGCGGACGTCCTCCAAGGGAAAGGCCGGAGCTCCGAACACCTGGCTGTTGTTGAACATCAGCACTCCGTATTCGCCCCGCTTGATGATCAGATGCTTGGGCCCTCGTGCTAGGACGCCAGCGGCCACCTTGACGAGATTCGAGTCCCCGCCCAGGGCCCGTGCCTCACCGTCGTTGATGATAAGAATGTCCACCTTCTCGAGCACCCGCCAGAGGGCGTCCCGCTTGCCATTGATCCAGAAATTCATCGTATCGCAGGCCACTAAGGGCGGCCGGGGCAGTTTGTTCAGCACATCCAACTGCAACTCGGGATCGATGTTGCCCAGAAACAAGCACATCGGGAGACTGATAGGATTCAGGGATCTTAGGACGGAAGGTTTCAAACACGTTTAACTTCGTATCGAGCGTGTGCGCCTCATTGAGCTGGTGGGTATACTCCCCCTTCCACCTGAACGTGGCGCCCGGACGCCGCTCGAGTCCGGCAAGATCAATTTTTCTACTTTTGAGGAATGCGAGATGCTGCGAGGGAAAATCCTCGCCGACCACGGCAATGAGGTCGACCGCAGTAAAATAGCTCGCCGACGTGGAAAAATATGTCGCCGATCCTCCAAGCACCTCCGTGGCCTCGCCGAACGGTGTTTTCACGGTGTCCAATGCGACCGAGCCGACGACCAAAAGTTTGCCCATGATTCACCGTTTTCCTTTCACAGATGGAAGGATTCGTTCGATCAAGAGCGCCAATTTCCGGCGGAGGGCGGGGGGAATCTTGTCCGGCGCGGTCACGATCGCATGCTGCAAGGCACGCTGACATTCGCAGCTCGTCGCCGAAGCAGCGGATTTCAGGGCTGCCCGCAGCAGCCGTTTGGCCAGCGCAACATTTTGACACAGGGTGGCCAGAATGGCCTCCACGCTGACGGATTTCTCGGTCTCATGCCAGCAATCATAGTCAGTCACCAGGGCCACCGTGGCATAACACAGTTCGGCTTCGCGGGCGAGCTTGGCTTCGGGCAGATTCGTCATGCCGATCACGCTCACCCCCCACTGGCGATACAAGTGTGATTCGGCTTTTGTCGAAAATTGCGGGCCTTCCATGCAGATGTAGGTGCCGCCCTGGTGCACCGTGGCCCCGACCGACCGGCCGGCTCCGAGGAGCGACGAGCTGAGGGAAGCGCACACCGGCTCGCCGAACGCTACATGCGCGACGAGGCCCCCGTCAAAAAACGTCGAGAGCCGCCGCTTGGTCAAATCGATAAACTGATCCGGCAGCACCACGTCGCCCGGCTTCATGGATTCCTTCATGCTGCCCACCGCGCTGACGGAAATGACCCGTCGGACGCCGATCGCCTTCAAGGCATAGATGTTTGCGCGATAATTGATTTCTGAAGGATTGTATCGGTGCCCGATGCCGTGCCGCGACAGGAACGCAACACGAATTCCGTCAAGCTCGCCGAGCATGATGGCACTCGAAGGCGATCCGAACGGTGTTGGCACGTTTACACGTTTGACCTGATGCAGCCCTTCCATGTCGTATAAGCCGCTTCCGCCGATAATGCCGATGTCCGCACGAGATGCTCCGGTCAACTTGGCCACGATGCCGCCTTTCCTTGTCAAAAATCAGGAACCAGTGTCTCCACAATCTCCGTCCAGCGCTGCGAGAAAATGATGGATCATCTCCGTCACCCGGCTCACCGTCTGTTCGAGCGGCTCGGACTCTTCTATCATCAACCAGGTCAGCTCCGGTTCCCGGCGGAACCAGGTCACCTGCCGCTTGGCAAATCGTCTGGTGTCGCGCTTGAACTGTCTAACCATTTCATCCCAATTGCAGTCTCCGGCAAGATAGCCTGCCACCTGACGGTATCCCAGCCCTTTCATCGCCGGGCACTCCCGCCCGTACCCCCTCTCAAGCAACATCTTGGTTTCGTCAACCAAACCGTGGGCGAGCTGCCAATCAATGCGCTCCTCGATACGACGATGGAGGTGGTCCCGCTCGCGATTCAGCCCGATGACCAGTGCCGAAAACGGACGCTCACCAAATCCGTGCCTCGCTTGGAAGGACGACAGAGGCAAGCCGGACTGCTCGTAGACTTCCAGGGCGCGCAGGATCTTCGAGGTGTCATGGGGGTGCAGCTTGGCCGCTGTGAGCGGGTCGGCCAGGACCAGGCGGGCATACACATGCTCATCCCCCTGTTCACGCGCCTCATCGCGGAGTCGCGCCCGCACGAGGGGGTCGCTGGGCGGCGCTTCACAAAGCCCTTGTAGGAGCGTCCGCAGGTAGAGGCCGGTTCCGCCGACCAGCAAAGGAAGCATACGCCGTCGATAACACCCGTCGATCGCGGCAGAAGCATGGCGGCGGAAGAGACCGGCATTGAAGGGTTCATCGGGATCGACAAGATCGATGAGATGATGCGCGATTCCTTCCCGAGCCGTGAGCGGCGGCTTGTCAGTGCCCACATCCATTCCGCGATAAACCTGGCGTGAATCCGCGGTCAGGACTTCGCTTCCCAGATGCTTCGCCACTTCGACGGCAATGCGGCTTTTCCCGACGGCGGTCGGTCCGAGAATGACCGCCAGAGGTTTCCGGCGCATTTGTCGCTCGGAGAGTGAGGGCATGATGAGATAAGGGCAGGTCGTCACGACCATCCGGTCCGGCCGAAGAGCGCGTCCAGTTCGTCCGCTGAGAGACGGAAGGCCGTGCGCCTTCCATGCGGACACGTTGACATCACTCCTTCGTCCACCCAGTCGCGCACGAGCTGTTCGATTTCGGGAAGAGCCATGGTTCGTCCGGCCTGGACCGCACTTTTGCAGGCCAGCGTCGCGAGAACCGGCTGTGCACGCGCGTCCAGAGAGGAAACACTCGCCCATTCAGCCAAGTCCTCGAGGACATCACGCACGACTGCAGCGCCGTCCACCGGCCCTACGCCGACAGGCACGGCCCTGAGCAGAACAGCATTGGCACCGAATGGCTCGAGAACCAGCCCCAGCTGTTCCAAATCGCCTGCATATTTCTGCATCAGAGCGCACTGTGCGGCGGTCAAATCGATCGGCTCGGGGATCAGCAGAGGCTGCGTCGCCATGTCACGCGTGGTCCAGGTGCGCCACAGGCGTTGAAACAATACTCGTTCATGAGCCGTGTGCTGGTCAATCACGTGTAATTCGCGCCCGACCTGCGCGATCAAATAGGTTTGAAGCATCTGTCCCAACGGGATGATCGTGACATCCTGCGACGCTCGATAGGGGACCGTGGGCTCCGCCGCAAACAGCGAGCCGGGCGCAGAGGCCGGGCGCTGGTCCGCTTGCTCCGCGTGCCGCCATTCGGAAGGTTGGATGGAAGAGCCGTCCGCCGAGGGCGCGTGCGCTGAAGCAGTGGCAGGTGTCGTCGGCCAAACGAAGGACCGCCTTGCGCTCCACCCCGCTAAACGCATGTCGCACGCTCTGGCGGACGAACCGGTGTATGCCTTCCTGATCTGCAAACCGGATTTCGCGCTTTGCAGGATGCACGTTGACGTCGATGCGCCCGGGATCGAGATCGAGGAACAGCACATAGGTCGGATGGTGGCCCTTTGCCAGCAAGGAGCCGTACCCTTCGCTTACTGCATGGAACACTGCCGCGTTACGGACCGGGCGGCGGTTCACGAAAAGATCCTGCGGCGCTCTCGAGGAGCGTGCCTGGACAGGATCGATCATGACGCCGCTGATCGTGCATCCGGCGATTCGGCCCCGCACGTCGACTGTCTTTTCGAGAAACGCCTGCCGATATACCTGCAGAATGCGGTCTCGATCGGAAGCAACGGCCGCATGATTCAGGACTTCCTGGCCGTTATGCGTCAGTCGAAAGTGTACGAAGGGCCAGGCCAGTGCCGCCTGTTGAACCACGGTGCTGATATGGGAGAATTCCGTCGGAATCGACTTGAGAAACTTTTTACGTGCCGGCTGGTTATAAAAGAGGTCCGAGACTTCGATCCTCGTTCCGACCACCGCCGGAGCATCGACAAGCTCCTGCGGCACGCCGCCGATCAATGACAGCTGCGCCCCGATGTCCTCCTCATTCGTGGCCGTGGTCACCAGCACTTTGGAAACAGAGGCGATGCTGGGCAGCGCTTCCCCCCGAAATCCCATCGTGCCGATGGAGGCGAGGTCCGCATCGGACTTGAGCTTGCTCGTGGCGTGACGCTCGAAGGCGAGGGGAAGGTCGGACCGTGTAATGCCTTGGCCATCGTCGGCCACACGGATGAGGGACGTGCCCCCATCCTTGATGTCGACGGTGATGTGCCGGCTGCCGGCATCGAGACTGTTTTCGATGAGTTCTTTGACGACCGCGGCAGGGCGCTCGATCACCTCGCCGGCTGCGATTCGGCTGACTACATCGGCCGGAAGCACTCGAATCGTCGCGGAGCAGCGTGCGGCGGGCACCAGCTTAGACTCCCAACACCCATCCCATCATCGAATGTCTGCCAGCTTGTTCTTGGCAAGCTTGGCTTCGTCCGATGTGGGAAATTCTTCAAGGACCCGCTTCAGATTTTTCTTGGATTTCACGAGATCGCCGGTCTCCGCCGCTGCCAGCCCCAGCTTGTAGAGGGCGGCCGGTACCTTCTCATTGCCCGGGAATTCGGTCGAGACATATTCGAACGCCTGCATCGCACGCGCATAGTCCTTCTGCTGGTAATATGACTCTCCAAGCCAATAGTGGGCATTCGGTGTGAGCGATGTGCCCGGAAAGTCCTTCACGAAACGCTGAAAGCCCGAGACGGCCAGATCGTATTTGCCGTTCAAGTAATCGTTATACGACAGGTTGAACGCTGAAGTGGGAGTGATAGCGGGAACGTTGGGGATGATGGACGATCCATCTGATCCGGGCCTTTGAGGCTTGACCGTTTTGGCGGCATCGGCCGAAGCACCTTCGGACTTGAGGGTCGGGGAAGCGGTGGCTCCCTCGTCCAATTTGGCAACGCGGGCCTCCAATTTTTGCAGCCGTGTGGTGAGATCCTCGAGCCTGGTTTTCGGCGCTTCCACATCTTTGACCCGTTCCATCGACTCCATGCGGCGCTGCAGCGCGTCTAACCGCTTTTGATCCTGGTCCTGGGACTTGGCCACCGTCGCCAGATGATCGCGCAGCTCGACAAAATCGGCGTGCTTGGCGCATCCGGAGACGGTCAGGGCCGTCACCGTCACCCATCCCGCTGCCAATAGCGTCATGCCGCGGTGCACCGTTATCGTAACTCCTTCAGTTGGTTGAGTTTGTCATAGGCTTTGCCGGCTTCCGGAGTCTTGGGATACAGAGTCACCACCTGCTTGAAGGCCGAGGAGGCCCGCTTCTTGTCTTTCAGCGCCAGATAGGCGAAGCCCTTCTTGAGAATGGCGGCCGGCACTTTCTCGCTCTGAGGATAGTCCAGTTCGACTCGATCGTAGGAATCGATCGCTTGCTTATAGTCTCTTTTGCCGTAATGAGATTCACCTAGCCAATAGCGGGCATTGGGTGCCAACTCGGAGTTCGGATACTCGGTCAAGAATGCCGAGAACCCTTCGCGAGATCCTTCCAAATTGCCTTCTTTAAAGAAGGACAACACTCGTTCGTATTCGGCCTTATCTGACCGTTCGGCCGGACGGACAGCATGAGCGACGGCAACGGATTCCGCCGGTTCATCCGCCGTGACCGTCCGCTCCACAGTATGATTCACCGTTTCCGTGTCCTGCCGTGCCGCTGCAACCGGTTCAGCTTCATGATGGGACACGCCTTCGGAAGGGACAACCGCCGAGGATCGCTGCGTGGACTTCGTTCCCGCTGGCTGCTGACGCTGGCCGGCTTTCGGACTCCCCCCGCGTGCATGAACGTCCTGGGCCACATGATCCAGCGACTTTGTGAGTCCATCGATCCGACGGTCTTGTTCGGTCATCCGCGTATCGAGCTTCGTGACGCTTTTGTTGACCTCGCCCACCTGTTCATCGAGACGGGCAGCCAGCTTCTGGGCTACCGCATTCACGCTCTTATTGACCTCGCCCAGATGTCCCGACATCGTCCTGGTCGTCTCATTGATGTGAGAGGTGGATGCCTTGGTATCGGCTTCGACTTTGACAGCCAGGGCCTTGGTGGCCTGCTCTTCCTGCCCGATCCGATCCCCCAATGACGTCAGCGAGTCCCGGAATCCCGTCAAGGCCTGGTTGACCTGGGTGAATTTCGCGGACAGTTGCTCGGTGCGGACCTGATTGTCCGCCAACGCTTTGCGCTGTTCCTCTAATTTCACATCCATGCTCCTGGCCAAGGCCGCATTGGTCTTTTGGACCGCATCGATAATCTCTTTTCGTAAAACCTCCATCTGGTGATTGACGTCGTCGAGTCGTGCGTTCACGTCCAGCCGGAGCTGATCGCGGTCCGCCTTGTTCTTGAGGTCTTGCGCATTCAGGCTTTCGCGCACCTGCGCATAACGGTTGGCGCCTTCGGAATCCAGTTTTCCGGACAACTGTTCGAGTTTCCTGGTCTGTTGCTCCAGGACTGCCGAGCGCTGCCTCAGATCATCCTGGGCCCTTTGTATTTCCTGGGCCTGATGGTGCGCCCGTTCGAGTTCGCCGCGTAGCTTGGGCAGCTCTTGGCTCTTCAGCTCCTCGAGCTCTTGCCGCTGCTGCGCCCCTCGCTGAGCCAGCGCGTCGCTTGATTCCTTGAACCGACGCTCGGCGCTTTTCAAATCCGCTTGCTGGGCCACACAGCCGTGCAAGAGCGCGGCGGAAAGCACACAGACAACAGTCCCGACACTTCCTACGTTCCACCCGATGTTCATGGTGTTACCTATACGCGACTCCTCGTTTACTTGCCTGACTTGACAACCAGATGTCCTCGCCGGTTTTGCTGATAGCAGGACTCCGCATGCTCTGCGCAGGACGGGCGCTCTTTTCCATAGGACACGACGGACAACCGATTGGCGCTGATGCCCAACTCGACAAGAAAGTTCCGCACGGACTTGGCGCGCTTCTCGCCAAGCACTAGATTGTACGCGGAAGTCCCGCGCTCGTCACAATGGCCTTCGACTTTGACCATGGCAGCCTGGTTAGTTTTCATCCAATCCGCATCACGGGTCAACGCTTGTCGCTGGTCGTCCGAAATCGTCCAGCTATCATAGCCAAAATAGACGTCCCGTAATCCAGCGCTGGCGGAGGCGGCTTGCTCGGCCCGCATCTCGTCCATTTGGCGGTTCGCGGCATCGGAGGGATCAGCCTTGGCCAGCAACGATCCGCCCATGCCCGCGGAGGAACTTGATCCCGGACCAGCCCCAAAACCGCTTGCTACACGTTCTTCCGATGGATTTTTATCCAAGCCGCGAAGACCCGACCCTCCAGACTGCATGCTGGTGTCCGGAAAATTCCCGACACCGGTCTTCGAGCCTTCCGTGCTGCCGCTCTTCGCAGCACCGGCATGTTGCGACGATTGGGTGTCGCCGCCCGATTGCACGGACTTTTTCGCACACCCCGAAACGCCCGCTAGGGCGACGCTGGCAACGAGTGCCATGGCGATTCTGAAACATGTTGTGCCCATGCGCGTGTCTCCTCTCTCTACGTTAATCATGTCTATGTCACCGGTCGCCGTCCTGAGCCGTATAACGGCTAGGACGCCGGAGACCAACTTGGCGCACTATTGTGGCTTCCCTCAAATGTCAGGCGTTCAAGGTCTTTCCCGTCAGCATCGATCATATAGATGTGGCTTTTGCCGTCAGCCGTGGAACTAAATGCCAGGTGACGCCCATCCGGAGACCAAGAGGGTGAGTCATCAATACCACCCCCTGTAGTCAATTGCATACGCTTTTGTCCGTCAGGGCTAATGACGCACAATTTATACTCCTTACGGGGTGTCCGACAGACGTAGGCGATCCAATTCCCTCTGGGAGACCAGGCAGGAGCGGCGTTGTAGTCGCCCTCGAACGTCAAACGCCGCACGTTTGAGCCGTCCGAGCTCATTAGAAATACTTGGGGACCACCCCCGCGGTCGGATACAAAAGCAAGTTCTCTACCAGTCGGAGACCAACTGGGAGACAGGTCCCCGGCCGGATTGGTCGTAAGCCGCTGAACGGCCTTCGTCCTCGTGTCCAACCGATACAACTCGGAATTTCCCTCATGGCTTGAAGCAAAGGCAAGGAAATTCCCATCCGGTGACAAGGCGGGGGTGATGTTCAATCCCCCATATGAGACGAGAGTCCAGCGCTTGCCCGTCGCCAGTTCGATCATATCGATATCCTGCGTATTCCGATCACGGTAGGCTGTAAACACCAAGAACCGCCGATCCGGAGACCAGCGGGGCATGAGATTAAGGAAACCGTCCGCCGTCAGCTGCCGCGCGTCATACCCGTCGTAGTCCATGACGAACAGCTCGCGGGCCGCTCCGTGGGCCGACACGTACGCAATCTTGGTTCTGGCTATGCCCGGTTCGCCCGTGTAGCGAAACACCAGCTCGTCCGCGAAGCGATGGGCCATCAGTCGCACGACGGAAGGCGTCCCGGCGTACCGCTTTCCACCGACGATTTCATCGCTGCCGCTGTCGTAGACGAAGCCCTCCATATTGACGTCGTCTTCTTTCTCGCCTTTCTTAAGACCAGCTTTGCCCCACACCAGGACGGACACGCCGTTCTCAGCCGCCTGCTTGAAAACCGCTTTTGACCCGTTTCCATGCCCGTTTCCAACATCGCGCACCTTGATCCCGAGGCTCGGAAGGTCCATCAGCTCGAATACCAGCGAGCGCTTGACGTCCTTTTTCAGCACTTCCTCGAGGCGTCCGCCGAGCCAGTCAGGCCCCCCGCTGTTCTCGATGCTGACCACCCCGAGCGGAATCTTTTGAAAGTCCGGCCTTGTCGCCTCGAGAAACACGTCGGCCGCACCGGACTCGAGAATGCCGACGGCTGCGGCCAGCAGGCAGAGCCCGCACAAGGCAAGGCTCATCATGATTCGTTGATTCATCCCGCGCTCTCCCCGACTCGAAACACCATTTCAACGTCCTGATAGGCGTCGGTCATATCCGCGGGAAACGCAGGAAATTGACGCGGCTTCAGGATGGCTCGCTGACCGGCCATGTCGAAATAGCTGTTCCCAGACGTCTGTTGAATCACCACATCCTTGATGGTCCCATTCCGATAGAATCTGAATCGAACCACTGCACTGTACGTTTGCCCTGTCACATCGATGGGAGGCGGCTCCCATTGACTCTTAATGATCGCTTCCACTCGCCCCCAGAACGGATTGGTGCCGGACGACCCCGAGGTTTTCAAGTGCGTTTGGGGGCCCTTTACTTGTGGCAAGGCGGCTTCCTGCTGAGGAACCATTTTGACTGGCGTGTCTTTGGGAATGTCGAGTTTGGCCGCCGGTTTGAATTCCTTGACCTTCTTGAACTCCTCCTCCAGTTCACGGTCGAGCTCTTCGCTGAGCGACGTTCGCTGCGGAGTCTTCGTCACGGGATCCGGCATGACATCCGGAATGCGAGGTAGCTCGGGCACCTGGACTTTCGCTTGTAGCTGTGGGCGAGGCTGCGCCACCGATTTTGCCGGCGTCAATTCTCCAAATTTCGGCGCATCAGGCGGCAGCTCGAGATCTTTGAGAATATCTTTGGCCACACTGGTGCGCGCCGATGGGGAAACAGGGGGGGCCGCAGGGGCAGGCATTTTGACGGGTGGAACGGAGACCGGAACCGGCTTGGGTTCCACTCGTTTTACAGGGTCGACCGGCCTGCTCTGTTCCACAGGTTTCACCGGCGTCGGTAAACTGACCAGGTTCACTTGGACTGCAGCCAACGGCCGCTCACCGTGAGGTGTCAGCCGAAGTCCCATTGCAATCAGGAGAGCGATCAGATGCAGAACCAGGGAGATTGTCAGCGTTCGACCCAGGCGAGCGAGAAACCGGTCCTCCTCGTCACGATCGAACCAGAAAGCCGAATGCACCTGTGCGCGAGCGACCATCCCAAAACCCTCTCAGCACCGACAACGTTAGCTCTTACGAGAGGGTGTGCGCGGAATCGATGCCCCCCCGATGTGCTCCGGTCCCACCGGTTCGGTCACCATTCCGATCTTCTCGATTCCGGCTTTCTTCACCCCATCCATCACCTGGACGACCACGCCGTATGGCACCTCACGATCGGCCCGGAGGTAGAGCGACACATCCGCATGCTCGTGTTTTAAGACTTTGAGTTTTTGCTCAAGCTGGGCGACGCCGATCGGATCCTTATCCAGATACAGCCGTTGATCTTTTTCGATGGTCAGCACCGTTCGCATTTCCGGCTTGATCGTGTTGGTCGCAGATTTCGGAAGATTGATATCCATCCCGCGGTATAACATCGGCGCGGTGACCATGAAAATGACCAGCAACACGAGGACGACGTCGACCAGCGGGATCACGTTGATCTCCGCCATGAAGCGGCGCTGGCGCGACTCGAACATCATCGTTGGGCTCCGACGGGAATCGGCTTGGCCTTGACGGTTGGAATCGACAGCGACGTCAGCAGCTCGATGGTGACGGTGTCCAATCGAAAGGCGGTCCGCCGGATTCGGGAGAGAAAATAATTGTATGCGATAACCGCCGGAATCGCCGCAAACAGGCCGGCAGCCGTGGCGATCAAGGCCTCCGCGACGCCGGGAGCCACCGCAGCAATACTGGCCGTGCCTTGAGCACCAATTTCATGGAAGGCATCAATGATTCCCATCACCGTTCCCAACAGGCCGATAAACGGCGTGATGTTGCCGGTTGTCGCCAGAAACGGGAGATAGGATTCCAGTCTCGCCAGCTGGCTGTGGGAAAGATGGGCGGCTGTCCGTTCCACGATCTGACGATCGGCCGGACCTGCGCCGTCCTGTCCGCGCAATCCCGTGACGCGATCCATCACCCCTTCGAACAACACCGCGGCGGGACTCGCTTCCATGCGTCGTACCTGCCGGCACAGGTCGTCCAAATCCTTCGCCTTCGCCAGAAGAGCCATGAATTGATGATCCATGCGGTCTGCTGTCGAAAACGCACGCCACTTGAGGAAGATGATGGCCCAGCACACGACGGAGAACACAAGAAGCAACAGCAGCACAATTTTGGAGACTGCGCCCAGTGAGCCCAGCAGGCCGGTCAAGCCGAATTGAAACATTGGTCTACACCTTTCCTGGTCTCGCCGAAGAGTCCCTTACCCTTGGGAGTGTAACAAATGCGTGAGGAAATGCAGTGCTGGCGCCCGTAACCACTAGCCTACCAGGGGTATCACTTAAGAAGGCCTGATTCCATTGAAACCGCTGAAACCGCCTGCGCGGGTTTATCCCGATGCCCATATGTGCGGGACGAAAAAGATGGCGGGGCCGACGGGATTTGAACCCGCGACCTCCAGATTGACAATCTGGCGTCCTAAACCAGGCTGAACGACGGCCCCTCGTGGCTCTACCTATTGCGGATGATTTGATTGACAAGACCTATATATAGCGGATGGTCCCGTCTGTAGATTCTTGTCCCTGCTGCCTGATCGGATCCGCCCGCGTGGGTGGTAGGCGGAACAGGGATCGAACCTGTGACCTCTGCCTTGTAAGGGCAGCGCTCTTCCAACTGAGCTATCCGCCCGTTTTTTCTTAATAAGCTGGCGGATGCTATCAAGTCCGTCCCTTCTTGTCAACCGAATCTCGCACTGTTCTTGCACATTCTTCGGCTATTTCCGGGCTTCTGGGGCGGCTCTATCGTCCTTCCGACGTTTCTGCCGCGGGAAGAAATTCGCATGCACTTCTTTTAGCCGCTCGCGTTCGACATGCGTATAGATTTGCGTCGTCGCAATGTCTGCATGTCCGAGCATCGTTTGCACCGATCGAAGATCAGCGCCTCCCCCTAACAAATGCGTGGCAAACGAATGCCGTAGCATGTGAGGTGACACGGCTTTGTTCAACCCGGCCCGTTGGGCCCGTGCTCGCAGAGATTTCCAAAATGCCTGCCGCGAAAGGGGTGTTCCGCGACGCGACACGAACAGAAACCGCGAAGGCCTCAGCCTCAAGAAGCGCGGCCGGATGGCTTCCAGATACTCGAGCAGCAACCGCCTGGCCGGCTCGCCCATCGGCACGATCCGTTGTTTCGACCCCTTTCCCGTCACGCGCAGATAGCCGACTTCAAAGTTCACGTGCAACGTCTCGACGGATATCAGCTCGGAAACACGAAGTCCCGTCGCGTAGAGCAACTCCAGCATCACGCGATCGCGGTGATCCTCCGGCGTCGATTGAGCCGGGCTCTCGAGCAAGGCCGCGACCTCGCGCGGGGACAGCGTCTTGGGCAGACGGATCCCACGCCGTACCGGCGCCAGATCGAGCGCCGGGTAATCATCGATAATCTGTTCTTGACGGAGGAAGCGAAGCCAACCGCGAACGGCGGATAAACAACGCGCCGACGAGACGGGCGAGAGCCGCATGGCATGCAGCGAACCGAGGAAGCTCCGCACGGTGTCAGGCGTGAGCTGCTTTCGCAGGCCGATCTTCCGCTGGTCGAGGTAGTGCTGGAATTTTGCGAGATCGCGCCGGTAAGCTTCAATGGTATTACGCGCGAGGCCGCCTTCCACACGCAGATGATTGAGATACCGCTCGACCAGCGCGTCGGTTTCCATTTCGGCGATGATAGCCAATCGTCCTCATGAACACAACGCGACGCTCGATGCGTGGAACCTTGACACCCTCCGGGGATTCCGATACTAGTCACTCTTGACGAATTCCATGCGTACCAGCCACGATCGCCACTTCGCCGGCCGCGCCTTATGGCTGCCCGACCTCCATCCAGTACGGCTTCCGGTGGCCGCTTGTGTTGGACTTCTCCTGGCGCTTGTCACGTTTGCCATGCCGGAACGCCATCCCGTCGCTGCTGCCGAAACGGCCAAGCGTGCGCCCGCCAACCATCCCTCCCTGAATCAGGCCAAGCGGTTGATCGATGCCGGACAGGCAGAAGAGGCCATCACAATTCTTAGGCGATTTCTCGGGACCAACCCGAAACCGGAGTTCCTTGACGACACCTATCTGCTCCTTGGAGCAGCCTTGTACCGAGGACAGCAATATCCGGAAGCGCTGAAATATTTGCAGCAACTTCAAACAGAGTTCCCCTCCTCCGAAGTGATCGACCGCGGTAAATTGATGCTGGCACGTACCCATGCCGCGATGGGGAACCCCGATTTGGCGTTGCCGATTCTCACCGGGCTTCGCGCCCTCTCAGAGGACGATGTGACGAAGCGCGAAGCCGTGCATCTGAGCGGCGAGCTCTACTTCCAGAAAAAGGAGCCGGCTCGGGCGATTGCTGCCTGGCTCGACGAGATGGCGTTGAGCTCGGACGAGCAAGGGGACGAAATCCGGACCAATATTACCGAGGTGATCAACGAATCTTTTGACAAGAGAGCGCTCGAGCGGATCCGAGAAGCGTATCCGAAACAGTTTCCCGGGGATCTCGCCGCGCTTCGACTGATCGACCTCTACATGGGACGTGGCGAAGACCACCAAGCGTCCCGACAGATCCAGCAATTTCTCGCCCATTTCCCCACACATCCTCAGCGAAGCAGGCTTTCGGAGATGCTCGATTCTCTGCAGACCAAGCTCAAGTCCAGCCAGTACGTGATGGCAGCCGTACTGCCGCTGTCGGGGAAGCTCTCGTCGTTCGCGAATGATGTGCTGAGCGGCGTCCAACTCGCCGTAGAATCAGGCGGCGAGCGCGCAGGCGGACCTTCCATCGGCCTGCTGGTCAAAGATCTGGACGCTTCGCAAGCCTCCTTTCTCGACGACTTTTCCCATCTGCTGTTTAATGACCGTCCGGTCGCTGTCATTGGCCCACTCTTGTCGAAGAACCTGCCGGTAATGGCAGAACTGGCCGAACGCTCGCACACGCCGCTCCTGACGCCGACTGCCATGTTGCCGAACGTCCGACGGCTGGGCAGCTTTACGTTCAGCACGGCGCTGACGTACCAATTGCAAGCACGGAAAATTGCCGCGTATGCCACCGGCGAGCTCGGCTTCCGCCGATTTTGCATCCTTCACCCCGACACGACGTACGGACGCGAGATGGCCCGCTTGTTTGCCCACGAAGCGCGGCAGCGGGACGGAGAGATCATCGCGATCGAGTCCTATAAAGAAGGGGACTCCGATGTAGGCGCGCAGTTGAAACGGATGAAAGCGGAGGACCTCAAGAAATACGGGCTCGCCGTCCCGGTGGATCCCATGAAAGTGGGCGGGAAACTCACCAAGCTCGACAAGAAGGTGCTGTACACTCCCGGATTCGACGCCGTCTTCATTCCTGGGCGAGCCACGGACGTCGGCTTGATCGCCGCGCAATTAAACTTTCACGACATGAAGGTCCCGTTTCTTGGAAGCAACGGCTGGAACGCCCCCGACTTCGCAAGAACAGCGGATCAATCCATTGACGGTGCCGTCTTCGTCGACGGGTTTTTTGCCGATAGTCCGAACCCCGCCATCCAGGATTTTGTCGACCGCTACAAAAAGCGCTTCCAGAGTGCTCCAACGCTCTTCGCCATGCAGGGGTACGATGCGGCCAAATTTGTGATCGACGCGATCAAGAAAGGCGCCACCTCCGGTGATGCACTACGGGACTATCTGACGAGCCAGCAAGACCTGCCAGCGCTGGCTGGACCAGCCGCCTTCGCTCAAGACGGTACACTCAATCGGCCTCTCTTCTTGATACAAGTAAAACGGGGACGTTTCACACAGGTCGATTAAGCGCGTATGTGAGAGTACCATGGCAGCATCGCATCGGCCGTGCGGTAGGGCCAGCGGACCCTTCAGTGAATGCTCACCTCATCATCTCAGTCCTTGAGTCGAATCGAACAGGCGATTGCTCCCCATGAATGATGTCGCGCAGATCCTCCATGCCGTCTCGTACAAGGCGCTTCCATTGCTGTTCGCGATCGTCCTCCATGAATATGCGCACGGATGGGTCGCCAACAAGTGCGGCGATTCGACAGCTAAACTTCAGGGACGTCTCACGATGAATCCCTTGGCTCATATCGACCTATTCGGCACCATCATCGTCCCGCTGATTTGCCTGATGCTGCCGGGCAGCTTTCTTCTTGGATGGGCCAAGCCGGTTCCGGTCGACCCCAGAAACATGAGACGGCCGCGACGCGACATGGCCATCGTCGCTGCAGCGGGACCAGGCATGAATCTCACGCTGGCGGTAGTCAGTGCGGGACTGCTGGCGCTGCTCTTGTCGATCGATCCTTCGCTGATGTCAAGCGACTCGTCGACCGCCACGACGAACACCGCCTCGTCCGCTTTCCGGTTCTTGCTGCCGGTCGCCGTGATGGCATTGTATTCGGTCTTAGTGAATGTGTTCCTCGCCATTTTCAATCTCATGCCCATTCCGCCGCTCGACGGCGGGCGAATTTTGTTGAGTCTGCTGCCTCCGCGCCCGGCCCTGGTGCTTGCGCGACTGGAGCCCTATGGCATGATGATCTTGGTTGGACTCCTCGTCTTTGACCGTGAGCTCCGCGTCATCCACACCTTCACCAGTACATTCGCGTCGGGGCTTTCAGGTACAATTCTGTCGACGGTGATCGGGTTCAGTGCAGGAGCCTCCCCATGACAAGCCGACCGAAACGAGTGTTGAGCGGCATGCAGCCCAGTGGGCTCATGCATCTTGGCAATTACCTCGGCGCACTTCAGAACTGGAAGCACCTTCAAGCTGAATATGAGTGTTATTTCTTCGTCGCGGATTGGCATGCGCTCTCGACGAACTACGCCGACACCTCCCGGATCAGAGAATTTGTGCGGGAGCTCCTGATCGACTGGTTGGCAGCCGGAATCGATCCCAACAGGTCGACCGTCTTCATTCAGTCCCGTGTGCCGGAGCACGCTATTCTGCACCTGCTGTTTTCCATGATCATTCCCGTGGCATGGCTTGAGCGCAATCCGACCTACAAGGAAAAACAGGAAGAGATCAAGGAAAAGGATCTCACTACCTATGGCTTTCTGGGCTATCCCGTGCTGCAAGCGGCCGATATTCTATTGTACAAACCGGATTTCGTCCCGGTGGGTAAGGACCAGCTCCCTCACTTGGAGCTGACGCGGGAAGTGGCGAGACGGTTCAACGATCTGTACAAAGAACGGGTATTCCCCGAGCCGAAAGAACATCTGACCAAGTTCCCCAAAGTGCCGGGCACCGACGGCCGTAAAATGAGCAAAAGCTACGGCAACACCATCAACCTGTCCGACAGCGAACCGGTCGTCCGGCAGAAATTGAAGACGATGGTGACCGACCCGGCGCGCGTCAGGCGGATGGACCCCGGGAATCCCGAGGTCTGCCCCGTTTTCGACTTTCACAAAATGTTTTCACCGCTGCCAATCATCGACCAGGTGAATCGGGAATGCCGCACGGCGGAAATCGGCTGCATCGATTGCAAGAAACTGGTTGCGGATCGAGTGGTTGAAACGTTGGCGCCGATTTGGGAGGCCCGGGCGGCTCTCGTCAAAAATCCGTCCGGGATCGAAGATATCGTGCAGGAAGGCAGCCGAAGGGCCGCCACTGTAGCGAAAGCCACTCTGCACGAGGTCACAGAGGCGATGAAGATTTGAGAGATGACCGGCCCGATGAGTCTCCTGTGCTCGCGCATCGCCGTTGGAGACCCATTCGGGCCGGTCATGGAGAGCTGAGGATGGAGTCACATGGAGGGAAGCACCTGGTCATTGCGGTTGTACTTTGGCAACTCATCGGAGACCTAGCGTGGGCGGTGGATCCTCCCTGCGACGCTTTTCCGCCTGCCAAGCAGCTCCGCTGCATGGAGATCTGGAAAGACCTGTACAAAGCGGACGGCCCCACGATCGCACAGTTCGGACTCGACCAGCTGAAGCGCCGTGAAGAAGGCAAGATTACCGCCCAGCAGCATCTCGCCCAAAATATGGACTTCATCAGACAAGCGACAGAAAGACGTCTCGCGCGACTGAACGAGCGCATGGCGAAGGAGTGAGAGCTGTCGGCGAGGGAGAATACGCCCTCGAGTATCATAAATCCTGGGGCTTCGATTCTTCGGGAACCACGCCGGCCGAATTCAAGAGATCCCGCCCTACAATAATTGGCGCCTTGAAGTGGATGGCAAGCGCGATCGAATCCGAAGAGCGGCTGTCGAACACTTTGACGTCACCGCGGAATGCCACGCTCAGCGCTCCATAATAGGTGCCGCCCTTCAAGGTAATCACCGATTGTGTCACCTTCGCTCCGAACGTTTCGAGAATGGTATGCATGAGATCGTGGGACAAGGGCCGGTGCAATTGCTCCCCATTCAATGCGCCCTGGATGGAGACCGCGACGGTGAGATCGACAAAGATGGGAATGGTTTTGCCCTCGGCTTGCAGAAGCACCACCGGTCCATGGTCGGAAATGCGCACCTTTACGTCGGTGATCGTGACCTGATCCGATTGTGAGCCGGAGCCTGTGTCTGCCTGCACGACGGGCGGCCCCCAGGCAAAGGACAACAGAAATAACGCCAGCCATCGAGCCCTTGTCCTCATAGCCACCTCCTCAGGCACGAACGAATTGGTTCCTGTCTTTTTCCCACCCAATCTCCGTTTCAGCCCCATGCCCGGTTACGACGGCCGTCGAGTCATCGAGCGTGTACAAACGTTCAAGAATCGACCGCTCGATCGCATCGAAATTGCCGCCCCAGAGATCCGTCCGTCCGATGCTGCCGCGAAAGAGGGTGTCGCCCGAAAACACCACGTGCGCGTCCGGGAGATGAAAGCTCATGGATCCTGGCGTATGCCCGGGCGTGTGCAGGGCGATGGCAGTCACTTGACCGATCTGGATCTTTTCTTCGTCCGTCAACCAATAGTCTGGCGGCGGAACCGGAGTATAGGGAACTCCGAACGCTCGGCATTGGATTTCGAGCATGTCCCACAACTCGCGATCGTCTCCGTGTAAGCATAATGCCGCCGCGGTAACCTTCTTCATTTCGCCTGACGCTAGAAAGTGGTCAAAATGCGCATGAGTATGAAGAATCTTCGTGACGGTCAATCCCGAGATCCTGGACCTCGCGAAGAATCCGTTCCGGCGCTCCGCCGGGATCCACGATGATGGCCTGCCTGGTCACGGGATCGCCGACGATCGAGCAGTTGCAGCCGAGCGGCGGCACGGCAAACGTCTTGCGGATTAATTCTGTCATCGCACAAAGCTCATGAAGTATGCTAACGCGCAGCCCGTTCGGCTGCAACTGACGGGAAGACGGCCCTTCGCAGAACGAGGAGGCTGGCCACGGCAGTCAAGCAGAGGCCGTTACTGAGGACGGCCTGCCCAGACCAATTCGCTCTCGAAGATGCGCCATCCTGCTCCGGACCGGTTGAGCCACACCGCAAAACCGGCTCCGGTTCCATTCATTCGGTTGTATTCGACATAGATCAGCGCCTGATCGCGGCCGAACGTATAGGCCACCCGTGAGAATGCCAAGCGGTCGATGATAGCCGGCGGTTCGTCAAGCGGCTCTTCTTGAATGGGACGAGGACTGCTCTCCAACACGGGGATGGCCGGCAGAGACGTTTCCTGCTGCTCGGTTCCATCCCCGGAAACGAACCGATATCGCACGCCGAATCCAAAGCGCCCATCGAGCTTCGAAGGCGTTTGGTTTTTAGAGAGAAAGTCACGAACGAGCTCCCCGGGTAGACGACCGTCGAAAATCTCATACTGATGAAACGTTTCCGGGCTAAGACGACCCTGCTGCTCAGGGTGCACCCGCGTCAAAGTGGCCCGTTCAAGCACGACGAGTTTTGTTTCCGGCGTGAGGAATTTTTCGTCTACGATGAGATCGTACAGAGGATAATCCTCGGCGGGTACCGCGGCAGGAGTGTCTGATACTGTCTCGGCCGGCGCGAGAGATGCAGAGCCCACTGACAGGAAGCTGGTGAGCAGGAGGCTCACACCTGTAATGGGATATCGCATGGCCCGACAATAGCCTGCCTCCACGGAGGGGTCAATCATCTGAATTCGAATTGACCATGGACAAGAGACCCGGAAGCATGGATAATCCGTCCATCCATGTGGTGTTGTCGACAACGCTCGATTCTCCTCGCCATTGTCTTGACGGCTTTCCTGCCCCTGTCCGGCTGTAAACCGGATGAATCTCCCTTCAGGGCTGAGAACGACACGCTCAAGAAGCAACTCGCCCGACAGGAGTCCCTGGTCACCTCCTTACAGGACGGGAACAAGGTCATGCAGCAGCAGATCGATCTGCTGAATCAAGAGATCCGTGACGCCAAGAAGGCAGCGGAAAGCGCCAGGGCTGAGGCCAGAGGCGCAACCGAACAGCTCGATAAACAGCTGGTGCAGGCCCGCAAACTGACGGCAGATATCAAGAAAACGGCTATCGAGCAGGCTGCCCAGAGTATTCAGATCGAACAAAAGGGCGCCCAATTTGAAGATCTTCCGCGGCCGTTGAACGCCGTCACCAAGACGGTCGAGGAAGCGCTGGCGCGCAACGGCTACCAGGTGAAAGTCAGTATCAAAGCGGATCAGAAGGCCGTGATCGTCACGGACCGCAAGATTTCCAATCCGGTTTCGCTCGAAGTGGCCGGATTTCGAAACCAATATGTGATCGCCGTCCAAGCACAGCCCCTGAATGTCACCCGTTTGAGCGTGAAGGCCGAATTCGAAAAGCTGGCGCAGGGCGGGCGGATCTTGAGCGTCAGCGCGGAAGAAACGGCAGAAATCGAACGGCGGCTTATCGGCGAAGTCAGTAAAGCCCTCTCCGCTCCCAGCAAGACCTGATGGGCAGACTCCGCATGGGGCTTGCGGCATCTGTCTTGTCGCTCATCTTCACCAGTGCGAGTCACGCCAGCGGGCACGAGCCTTCCCCGCAACTGGCCGGTCATCTCGCCTCAATCGCCGGGCTCGCGCAGTCCGCGCCTACCGTCCACATCCCGGCCGGTGAATTCACGGTTGGCAGCAAGCGAATCGACGATGATCCATATGGCCTGTCGACGCAATTCGACGACACGGAACTTCCACAACAGCGCGTCTGGTTGGACGCGTATGCGATTGACCGCCATGAAGTCAGCCTTGGCGAATACCTCTCGTATCTCCAACTCGGGAACCAGCACCCCGCCGACGAATTACAAAAACTGATTTGGCATGTGATTACCGTACATTCAGTATCGGATCGTACCCTCGCGCGCTGGCCCGCCCTCTACGTCACCTGGTATGAGGCGGCCAGATTCTGTACGTCAAAGGGAAAGCGGCTGTCGACCGAAGCGGAATGGGAGAAAGCCGCCCGCGGTCCGAACGGCCAACTTTTCCCCTGGGGTGACGCTGCTCCAAGCCCTGAGCGGGCGATGTTCGGCCAGCATCATGTACATGAGATTCCGATTCTGGCCGCTGTGGACTCCCACCCACAGGGGCGAAGTCCCTACGGCCTGCATCACATGGCCGGTAATGTGGCGGAGTGGGTGCAGGATTGGTTTGGATTGGATTATTACGCTTATATGCCGCCACAGAATCCAGTCGGTCCGGCAAGTGGCCGCTACAAGGCGGTACGCGGCGGCTCGTGGAAGAGCAAGATCGTCATGCTTCGCACCGCCACTCGGAGCGGCTTCTCTCCCGACCAGCGGTCGGCCACAATCGGCTTTCGCTGCGTACAACCTTCTGCCAGTCCGGATCCTGATGGCAATGACCCACCTCACGCCGGCGGCAGGTGACAGGATCCGCGGCCTTCTTAAAGTGGTCGATCGCTTGGCCGATTACGGCTCTCATGCTAGGTTGGCATGAATGAGCGCCGCCTCCATCTCCATGACTCGAATGGTCTTGATTGGATTCCTCGTGGCGATCGTGACGCTCGTGGGCTGCGCCACGTCCACCGGAGACCGCTCCCGTCGAGCCAGCACCGGTCAGACCTGTTGTAAGTCCGGCGAGGCCTTGCCTCGGCGGGCGGCCATCGTCCAAACGGCCGCCAAGCTTGTCGGCGCAACCACGATTCAAACCAAGGGCCGGCGCATTGCCTACGACTGCGCCGGCGTGACGCGAGCGATTTTTCTCGAGCACGGCATCGACCTGTACGACAGCGGCGCGCCTGATCCAAAAGCCAACGGCGTGAAGCTGATCCATCATCACGTCAGCCGGCATGGCCGGATTCATCAAGGTCCAGCCGTCCGCCCCGGCGACCTGGTCTTTTTTGACAACACGTGGGATTACAACGGGGACAGCATCACGAACGACCCTTTGACCCATGTCGGCATCGTGGAACGGCAGGAAGACGACGGCACGGTCGTGTTCATCAGTCGGGTCGCCGGCGCCATCGAGCGGTACCGGATGAATTTGGCCCTGCCCCACGTCCATCGCACGCCGGAAGGACGCATCCTCAACGACTACATCCGGCGGAAAGACTTCGACGATCCTGCCACCACCGCCTATCTTACGGGCGAGCTGTTCGCCGGCTTCGGGAACCCGACCGGTCTATAAAGTCCCGGGTCGGCATGCCCGGTCAAGCACTTTTGCGTAATCGCGCTATACTTGCTGCTATTAGACATCAGTGAGGAGGAGTTATGGCGAAGACAGCGACCTATTGCAGCGAGTGTTACAACAAGGTCGGCCGGGTTGAGGACGCAGTGGTCAAAGCCGCAGAAGCCTCCGGGAAAACGCCCATGACGGGGCAAGGCACCTGCTGCAAGTGCAACAAGGCTACGATCGTGGTCTATTACGAGAGCTGAACTTCAAGCCCATCGAATCGCCCGGTGGAAAGCAATAGCGTGCTAGGCGTGGCCACCATTTTCCGTCTCATCGAATTCGTTGATGAGGTCTTCTAGATCATCGAGTTCATCGGGCCGGATGTCTTGAAATTCGACGCCAAACGTGTGTTCGTCGACCCATTGCACCGTCGCCTCCGGAATCGACAGCGGTTCCTCCATCCCCGGAACCACAAGACGGACCACGATCGTCTTCCCTGGAAAGACGTCCAAATCGCTCGCAAATCTCGCTCCGCCCAGCGAGAGGTCGAGCGTGTGTCCTTCGACTTCGTGAGAATTCCCCAACAACAATCCCTGAATCTGAAGCGGAACACGCCGGTGCTTCCGTCGTTCCATCTTTGAGACCCCTCTAGACGACAATGTGGGAAGAATACCTCGCTTTGGAAGGAAATGCATCTGTCTTCGTGGATGCCTCGAGACCGGCCGCTGGCCGATTCGCACAGGCCTGCTACACTTGAACATATGGGAGCGTCATCTCACACGACGGCGCTGGTTCCCGTCGATCCACGGCGACGAACCGTCCTGTCGATCCGGGAAAGCCTCATCGGGCTTCACGGGGCCCTCATCATTGCCGAGCAGCAAACCTATGAACGCTTGAGCGGTCCCGTCAAATCCATGGACGTGTTGATCGAACTGCTCCAAAAGGATCCCTGGTTCACATGGCTGCACCCGATCGCCGATCTGCTTGTCCGCATTGATCACCTGCTGCAAGACGATACCTGTGACATTACCGACGACAACGTCGCGCATCTCCTGGGAGAAATCGGCAGCTTGCTTCATCCGTCCATCGAAGGGGAAGGATTCGAACGAGCCTACTATGAGGCGCTGGACCGGGCCCCCGATGTCGTGCTCGCCCACTTTCGTGTAAGGAAGTTGTTGGCCAAGGCTGCGTAGCTCGCGACCGCTCTGTTATGATGGGAGCGAGGGGGCAGCCATGGGTTGGATGAAGCAGCTCGGAAGGAGCATTGTCGCCGCGGCGCTAGTGGCGGCCTGGCTCGCACAACCTGATCGGGTATTCGGTGAATCCCCGAGCGGCAATCGAGTCACCGCCGGCCGTGAGAGTTCTGTAAGCGTCGGGACAGGCGGTGACACGGACTCCGTTTCCGCCCGGGAATTTATTCCTCCGCCTGCTCTGCCTTCTGAGCGCGATGCACATCAGCGGACAACCACGCCGCTGGGAGTGCCGTCTCCGCCTCACCAGCTCACCCCGGCTCCGCTGCTTCCCTTTCATCCTAATCGTCCGCTCATGCCTTCCCCGACAATTCCACCGACTCCGCCGTTGCGCGGTGGACACGTTGGCCGCTAACGTCACGCGTTGTCGTTCAATTTCTATTCACCGGACACACATTTCTTCCGGACCTGATACAATGGACGTATGGCACGGACACTCGAATCTTCAACGGAAGCCAGAGCAGGCCTGCGACGCTTGCTGATGGAGGTTCGCCGCGGGCTGCTAGGCTTGCATAAAGCGCTTATCGTGGCCGAGCAGTTGACGTATGAGCGCATCAACGGCCGCGTGGGATCGACGGGACTACTCTTGCAACTGGTCTTGAACGACCCATGGTTTACATGGCTCCATCCTCTATCACAGCTGGTCATTCGAGTGGATGAATTGTTGGATGAAGGAGAAGAACTGACGACCGTTGAAGTGGAACATTTTCTCGCCGACGTCCGCGCCTTAATCCGTCCATCGGAAGAGGGAGACGGGTTCGAACGCAGCTACTACGAGGCGCTGCAACGGGAACCGGATGTCATCTTCGCGCATGTTGAAGTGAAGAAGTTGGTGACCAAAGCGGCCGCATAAGGCGTCGGTCTCTAGCTGAAGGCGGCCCGCTTGGATTGAATCAACCGGCTGCCTTTCTTCCAAAGCAGCACCCTCCCCTGCGAGTACCGCCACGGCCCATTCAGCTCGGCACTTCCCTGCAGCCGGAGGCGAAGTCTTGCGGCATTTGCCGTTCCAGCCCGTCAGGCTTCGTCGCCCGCATCGTCGTAATACTTTTCCCGGAAGATCGGGCAGAGGCCCTTCTGCTGAATGATCCCTGTCACGTCTTTGATCATGGCGCTGTTGCCGCATAGGTAGACAGCCAGCCTTCTGCACATCCCGTACATTTTGCTCGATGAGATTCGTCACTCTCCCGACAGCTCCCGTCCAACCCGCTTCTGGCCGCGATAGGGTGATGAGCACGCAGCTTCCCGGCACCTGCCTGACAAGGCGCTCGAGATCATCCTTGTAGTAGATATCCCGCTGACTTCTCAAACCCCACAACAAGGTCGACGTTTTTGGGGTAGGCCGCTCGGCGTTCGCCAAGAGCATTGAGCGTAATGGTGCAATTCCGGTCCCGGTGGCCACGAACAACAGCTCTCGTTGGGGATCGTCCCGCAGGTAGAAATTGCCGGCCGGTCCGGAGAAGGTCGTTGTGTCACCTTCGTTCAGGCTGAAGAGATACGTGGACCCTGGCCCGCCTGGGACCACATTGAGCAGCAAGGAAATCGTATCGAGAGCGCTTGGAGCAGAAGCGATGGAATACGGTCGCGTCACCGTCCGGCCTGTTCGGGCATCGGGCACCTCGAACGAAACGAACTGGCCTGCTTTGAAACGTATCTCCGACGGCTCCAATAACCGGAGGTCGATCTGGCGGACGTCGTGGGTGAGTTGCCGGACGGCAATAACCTTCGCCGTAAAACGCTGAACGGAAGCCATGACGCAACTCCCTCGAAACACTTATCGTACCAAGGGAGCTTGCCGAAATGGAAAACGCGCCGCCTCACCACCGCCTGGCGGAGGCCAGCAAGCTGCCTGCGTCTTCGGGGGAAAGTGGTTTTGAAAAGAAATAGCCTTGTCCGTATTCGCAGCCCAGCGAACGGAGGATGGCAAGATGCTCGGCGGTTTCCACCCCCTCGGCGATGACCTGCCTCCCGAGTTGGTGGGCCAGCGCAATGATAGTTTTTACGATCGCCAAGGCGTCGTCGTCGGTGCCCAATCGACGGACAAACGACTGATCGATCTTGAGAAATTTGATGGGCAGCTGCTGGAGATGGCTGAGTGAGGAATACCCGGTTCCGAAATCGTCCAAGCAGGTGTCGATGTGCTGTTCCTTGATCTCTGCGAGCACGCGGCTGACGGCCTCGGGGTTCTGCATCATTTCCGACTCAGTGATCTCAATCTTAACGCTCGAGGCATCGATGCCCGACTCGTCGAGGACGTGTTTGATCAGCACCGCCAGGCGGTCCTGAGTAAAGTGCTGGATCGAGAAATTGACACTGATGGTCAGCGGGCGGATCCGGGGAAATTGATCCTGCCATTGTTTCAGCTGGCGACATCCCTCGCCCAGACACCATTCGCCGATACCCTTCATTAGGCCCAGCTCCGTCGCAATATCCAAGAAGGCATCCGGCCTCGTCAATCCGTACTCCGGATGTTGCCATCGGAGCAACGATTCGAACCCGGTAATACGCCCCTCTTGCAACTGGACGATCGGCTGATAGGCCAATCGAAACTCCTTGCGGTCCAGCGCCTGCCTTAGATCTCCTTCGATTTTCAGCCTGGCCATGGCCTGTTGGTGCATCGCCTTGTCGAAGATGACGAATCCCGCACGCCCGATCGCCTTGGCCTGTAGCATGGCCGTTGTCGCATCACGCAGCAGAGGCTCTCCGCTTTCATACCCCTTATGACTGCAGGCAATCCCGATGTGGGCCGTCAAGAATACTTCACGGTTGTCCAACGTGAACGGGGTAGCGAACTCGTGTTGCAGGCGGTCGGCCACACGCGTCGCATTGCCCACCGTCTTGAGATTGTCGATCAGGAGCGTAAACGCATCTCCTTCCATCCGAGCGAGCGTGTCCGCGGACCGGATTCTTCGCAGAATTCTCTGGCTGACTTCGATCAGCAGCCGATCGGCTGAGGAGACTCCCAAGCCGCTGTGCACCATTTTGAAGCCGTCCAGGTTCAGCTGCAGAAGGGCGAATAGATGCGCCGGTTGGCGCCGGCTCTGCAGAAACACACGATCCAAACGATCCATGAATAAGGCTCGATTCGGCAGGCCGGTCAGCGAATCGTGGAACGTTTCCAGGAACAACCGCTGCTCAGCTTGGCGCTTTTCTTCGATCAGCCGCTTTCGTTCCAGCGCCTGCGTGACCGCATGCCCAAGCCTTGCGAGCCGGTCTTTCAACAGATAGTCCGAAGCGCCTGCCTTCATACACTCCACGGCCATATCCTCGCCCATGCAGCCGGAGACGATGATGAACGGCAGATCCAACCCTCGTTCTTTCATCAACTGGAGGGCGTCCTGCGCCGTAAACTGCGGCATGGAAAAGTCGGACAGGATGAAATCCGGCGGCTGATCAAGTTCCCGGAGGTAGGCATCCTTGGAATCGACCCGGCGAAAGGTGGGGTCATATCCCGACTCGCGTAGCGCTTCAATCATCAACTCCGCATCGGCTGGTGAATCTTCCAGCAGCAGCAGATTGAGGTTCGTTGGCATGTGGGTCCTCGAGGAAGGGCATTAGGACCGCTTCACCCGGAGCAGTCCCTCCTTCTATGCACACATACGTATGTGTGCAGTATAGAGTGAGATGCCTAAACGGCCAATGAAATGTTATGAACTCTCACGACCTAGAAATTAACCCTTGTAGGACCTTGGAGGACAAGTGACCGGCAGGAATCCGAACTTCCGACGCGTTACGCGATCAGTTCTGCAGGCCAGGAGACAACGCACGTTCTTTCAGCGAGAGTCCTGACTTCGACCCAGGCGAGGAAGTCTTGATCGGTCCCCGGCAGACTCGCTGCTCCAATTGAAACTCCGTGCTTTCGAACCCGACGGTCATGTACGAGAATAGGCCGGAGCATCGTGTGCCGGTGCGCGCGGAAGCTGGGACAGGATATATGCGTCGGCACTATCCATGTGCTCGAACCAGCGCGCTGACACGAGGTGTTCACCGGGAAGGGCATCTGACGTAGGTTGACTGAGGAAGAGAACTAACCTTTCGACAGGACTGACGCTGCCGCCTTGGCAAGAAATTCAACGCCTCTTCTCTCCTCTGGCGTAGGAGAACGGCGGTCTCGAAAATAGGTGCCGAAGGTCCCGAGCACCATCCCTCCTGGAGATTTAATGGGCATGCTCCAGGCCCCCACGTAACCCAAGGAGAGCGGAAGGTGTCGCAGCTCTGCCCACTTGTCGTCGGCACGGAAATCGGGAGTGATGACCGGACACCCCGTTGCCGCAGCCGCGGCGCAGGTACCGACCCGAGCGTCAGGTTTTAGACGATCAATGGCCTGCAGATAATCCAATGGGAGATTTGGCGAAGCGCCGTTTCGCAGCAAACCGTTCTCATCGAGGACAAGAATCGACACCGCCGCACCGGAACCGGCCAAGGCTTCCCCTGCCATGGCCAAACGGGTAAGGATGTCCTTCCGCGGCACTCCCGCTCTCAGCATTTGTTGGACACGATCGTAGGACTGCTCGACGAATTCGTCACTCGCCGATTCACCCTCTGCTAGTAGTGCCCTATTCTGCGTGTCATGTTGCATGGTGGCGACTTGACGACCTCCTCATCGTACCGAATACTGAACCTTAATACTCAGTTTCATATTAACCAAGATCTGTCACGCGCGCAATTGTGTCATTTGCGCGGCAGAAGCCCGTCCAGACAACGAGCACAGGAGCCGTACAGGCGGCTGAAGGAGTCCACAGATGAGAGAAGGGGGTTTTCAGCGACTGGGCTTGGCGGATCTTCCGGCTTGCAGATACTTATCCATGCCCGCCGCCATCTTTCGGCCTTCGGCGATCGCCCACACGATGAGGGAAGCGCCGCGCTTCGTGTCGCCGCCGGCAAAGACGCCGTCGAGGTTGGTCATGAAGTTGTCGTCCACGGCAACGGCGCCGCGGGAGTCGTAGGTCACGCCGAGATTGTCGAGCAGGCCGTTCTTGACAGGTCCGGTGAACCCCATGGCCAGCAGGACCAGATCCACGTCCATTGCAAATTCGGTATTCGGAATCGGCGTGAACTTGCCGCCTTCGAACTTCACGCGTTGGGCATGAAGCTTCGTGAGATGGCCGTTGTGACCGGTGAACTTCGTCGTCGACACGCTCCACTGCCGGTCGCACCCTTCCTCATGTGCATGCGATGTCCGCAGTTGCATCGGCCACAGCGGCCATGGCGTCGAATCCGCGCGTGCCGGAGGAGGCTCCGGCAGCAACTCGAATTGATGCACTTCCACGCAGCCTTGACGGTGTGTCGTGCCCAGACAGTCCGATCCGGTATCGCCCCCGCCGATAATGACGACGCGCTTGCCCTTGGCCGTGATCGGCTCGTCGGTGACCGGAATGCCGGCCGTCCGCTTGTTCTGTTGCGTCAAATACTCCATGGCGAGATGGACGCCCTTGAGTTCCCGTCCAGGGATCGGCAGTTCTCGAGCCTGCTCGGCTCCCATTGTGAGGCCCACCGCATCGAACTCTGCGCGCAATTGTTCGGCAGTCACGTCTTTGCCGACCGTCACGCCGGTCTTGAACTCCACTCCTTCCGCCTTCAGCTGCTCCAGCCGGCGGTCGATGACCCACTTTTCCATTTTGAAATCGGGAATCCCGTAGCGAAGCAAGCCGCCGATGCGGTCGGCTTTTTCAAAGAGCGTCACGCTATGGCCGGCGCGCGCGAGTTGCTGGGCCGCCGCGAGCCCGGCGGGCCCGGATCCGACGATTGCCACGGTTTTTCCTGTTTTGGCCACCGGCAGAACGGGAAATACGAGACCTTCATTGAACCCGCGATCGATGATGTTCCATTCGATCACGCGGATGGACACCGGCTCTTCGTTGATGCCAAGCACACAGGCGCCTTCGCAAGGAGCCGGACAGAGGCGGCCGGTGAATTCCGGAAAGTTATTGGTCGTGTGCAGCGTCTTTAGGGCATCCTTCCACCGCCCCCGATACACGAGATCGTTCCATTCGGGTATCAGATTGACGACGGGACAGCCGGTGTTTCCCTGACAAAACGGCACGCCGCAATCCATGCAGCGAGCTCCCTGAATCTTGAGCCTGTCCTCGGAGATGGGCTCGTACATCTCCTTCCAATCGAGGACGCGCAGCTCGACCGGTTTCCGCTTCGGGCCCTCGCGGGCGTATTTCATGAAACCCTTTGGGTCTCCCATGGCTTTTCAGTCTTTGTATTCCAATTGGTCCAATACTACCTTGAACTGAAAACCCTCAATCTCACCCGCCCAACCCTGCGCACGCCGGGACGTGCGCTTTTCCCAATTGGATCACCCATGGCTGCTTAGCTTTGCATCCGGCTGAGAAGACAGACTATCGCGCAGGACGTGCGCGTCACCCACTGGCTCTAGTGTACCGCGCTGGCTTTGCGTTTGCGTTCTTCGAGGACCCGTTTATAGTCGACCGGCATGATCTTGATGAATTTCGGCAGCGTGGCATCGAACGCGTCGAGCACCTGTTTTGCCTTCGGCTGCCCGTATACATGAAATGCTTCGTGATCAGCTCGTGCAGCTGCTGCTTGTCTTCCTTCGTTGAGACCGGCTCGAGCTCGACCATGCCCGTATTGCACCGGCTCTGAAATCTCCCGACATCGTCCAGCACGAAGGCGATACCCCCGGACATGCCTGCTGCAAAATTGCGACCGGTCCGACCGAGCACCACCACCACCCCACCGGTCATGTATTCGCAGCCGTGATCGCCCGTGCCTTCGACGACAGCGCGTGCACCGCTGTTTCGCACGGCAAACCGCTCCCCCGCCATCCCGTAGAAGTAGGCTTCACCTTGCGTCGCTCCATACAGCGATGTATTCCCGATGAGAATCGTGTCTTCCGGATTGTACAAAACGTTCTTCGGCGGATAGACAATGATCTTGCCGCCGGACAAGCCCTTGCCGATATAGTCGTTGGATTCGCCTTCCAAGGTTAGCGTCACACCCCTGGCAAGAAAGGCCCCGAACGATTGCCCGGCCGACCCAGTAAACTTGATCGAGATGGTGTCCTCCGGCAATCCTTCCAACCCATACTTCTTCGCGATCTTGCTCGAAAGGACCGTGCCGGTGGTACGGTTCACGTTCCTGATCGGCAGATCGAGTTTGACCTTCTCGCCCTTCTCGATGGCCCGATTGCACAGTTCAACGAGCTTGTTATCGAGAATGCAGTCCAGCCCATGGTCCTGTTTCTGCACGCAATACCGCGGCACCTCCGGCGCCACATCCGGCATGGTCAACAGCGGCGTCAGGTCCAGTCCCTTGGCCTTCCAGTGATCGACGGCCTTCGTGATCTTGAGTTTGTCCACGCGACCGACCATCTCATTGATCGTGCGGAACCCCAGCTTGGCCATCAACTTCCGCGCTTCTTCTGCGACGAAGAACAAATAATTCACGATGTGTTCGGGCTTCCCGTTGAACTTTTTCCGCAGCTCCGGATCCTGGGTGGCGATCCCGACGGGACAGGTGTTCAAATGGCACTTGCGCATCATGATGCAGCCTTCGACGATCAACGGCGCTGTCGCAAACCCATACTCTTCGGCGCCGAGCAAGGTCGCGATGACCACATCTCGCCCTGTTTTCATCTGGCCGTCCGTTTCGACGCGGATGCGCCCCCGCAAATCGTTGAGGACAAGCGTCTGGTGCGTTTCCGCAAGACCCAGCTCCCAGGGAATGCCGCCATACTTGATCGAAGAGAGCGGCGAGGCGCCGGTTCCGCCGGAATCACCGCTGATCAGCACCTTATCCGCATGGGCCTTCGATACGCCTGCGGCGACGGTGCCGACACCGACTTCCGCGACGAGTTTTACGGACACGGCTGCGTCCGGATTGGAGTTCTTGAGGTCAAAGATGAGCTGCGCCAGGTCTTCGATCGAATAAATGTCATGGTGCGGCGGCGGCGAAATGAGCTGTACGCCGGGCGTCGCATAACGGAACTTCGCGATGTTTTCGTCGACTTTGTGGCCCGGCAGCTGGCCGCCCTCACCCGGCTTGGCGCCCTGCGCCATTTTGATCTGCAATTCGCGCGCATTCACCAAGTAATGAGCAGTCACCCCGAAGCGGGCCGATGCGACCTGCTTGATATAGCTGTTCTTGGAATCGCCGTTCGGCAAGCGGTTTGAACCGTTCCGGATCTTCGCCGCCTTCGCCGGTATTGCTCTTGCCGCCCAGACGGTTCATCGCGATCGCCAACGTCTCATGCGCTTCTTTGCTGATCGACCCGAACGACATCGCGCCCGTGTTGAACCGCTTGACGATTGCACTCGCGGGCTCCACTTCTTCGATGGGCAGCGGGGTCTGAATCGAATTTAAAATCGAGGAGGCCGCGCAGGTTTGATCGGCGCGTGCTCTCGTCGTTCACAAGCTGCGCAAACTCGGCATAGGTCTTTGGATCATTCGACTGGCTGGCGTGCTGCAGCTTGTAGATGGTGTCGGGGTTCCAGTTATGGTGCTCTCCCTGGATCCGATAATGTATCTCGCCGCCGAAATCGAGCTGCCGGATGGCGGCAGGCTCGTACGCGACGCGATGCCGCCGCAGGGTCTCTTCGCCGATCTCCCGAATCCCGACGCCTTCCACGCGTGACGGCGTGCCGGTGAAATAGCGGTCGATAATCTCGTGGTTCAATCCGATTGCCTCGAAAATCTGCGCGCCGCAATACGACTGGACGGTGGAGATGCCCATCTTCGAGAAGATCTTGAGGAGGCCCTTGTTGATCGCCTTGATGAATTTGCCTTCCGCCGTCTGCGCATCGAGCCCTTCCGGCAGATAGTTGTCGCGCTCCATGTCGACGAGCGATTCGAACACGAGATAGGGATTGATGGTTCCGGCGCCGTAGCCGATCAGGCAGGCGAACTGATGGACGTCCCGCGGCTCGCCCGTTTCGAGAATCAGTCCGACCTCGGTTCGCGTACACTCGCGCACGAGATGGTGATGAACGGCGGAGATGCCCAGCAGACTCGGAATCGGCGCCCATTCTTCGTCGACGCCCCGGTCACTCAAGATCAGGAATTTGTAGCCGTCCTTGATCGCTTGGGACGCGTCTCTGCACATGGCGTCCACCGCGGCGCCCAATCCGTCCGGTCCTTCGGCCACACGGAAGAGCATGCGCAGCGTCTTGCTCTTGAAATGCGGATCGGAGATGCCGCGGATTTTTTGCAGGTCGGCATTGGTGAGAATCGGCTGCTGCACCTTGATCCGGCGGCAGGACTCCGGCGACTCGTCCATCAGGTTGGGCTTCGGACCGATGTTCGTCACGAGCGACATCACGAGCTGCTCGCGGATCGGATCGATCGGCGGATTCGTCACCTGGGCGAACAGCTGTTTGAAGTATTTGAACAGCAGTTGCGGGCGGTCGGACAACACCGCCAAGGGCGTATCCGTCCCCATCGATGAGATGGCTTCTTCGCCGGTCACGATCATCGGCGTGATGACCATTTTGAGCTCTTCGACCGTGTACCCGAATGCCTGCTGCCGCTGGCGGATCGTCGGATGGTCCGGTTGCGGAACGTTCAATGGTTCCGGTAGTTCGTCGAGCGAGACGCCGTACTGCGTGACCCAACTGCGATACGGCTTGCGGCCGACGATATCGGCTTTGATCTCCTCGTCATCGATAATGCGGCCCTGCACGGTGTCGACCAGGAACATGCGCCCGGGCTGCAGCCGGCCCTTCATGCGGATCTGTTTCGCCTCGGCGGGCAATACGCCCGCTTCTGACGCCAGCACGACCGTGCCGTCCGTGGTGACCTGATAGCGGCAAGGACGGAGACCGTTGCGATCCAGCGTCGCCCCGATCATCTTGCCGTCCGTGAAACAGACCGCGGCCGGACCGTCCCAGGGCTCCATCATGGCGGCGTGATATTGATAGAACCCGCGGCGATCCAGATCCATCTGTGCATTGGCCACCCACGGCTCGGGAATCAGCATCATCATCGCGTGGGGCAGCGACCGGCCGCCCAGCAGCAGAAACTCGAGCGCATTGTCGAGGCAGGCCGAGTCGCTTTGCTGCTCGTAGACGATGGGAAACACCTTTTCCATGTCCTTGCCGAACAGATCTGAATGGAGCCGTCCCTGCCGGGCCTTCATCCAATTCACATTGCCCTTGAGGGTGTTGATTTCGCCGTTGTGGCAGATGTGACGATAGGGATGGGCGAGCGGCCAAGTCGGAAACGTGTTGGTACTGAAGCGCGAATGTACGAGCGCCAGCGCGCTGACCATGCTGGCGTCTTTGAGATCCTGATAATACGCCGCCATTTGATGCGGCAGCAGCAAGCCTTTGTAGACGATCGTGCTGACGGACAGACTCGGGATGTAGAAATGTTCGCGGCCCTGAATGGCCGATTCACGCACGGCTTTTTCGACCAGCTTGCGGATGACGTAGAGTTTTCGTTCAAATTGCGCCTCGTTCAGCATGTCGCGAGCAATGAACACCTGGCGCATGAAGGGCTCAGTTTTACGGGCCTGCACGCCGATCGTATCGCTCTTGACCGGCACGTCACGCCATCCGAGCAGCCGTGAGCCTTCGTTCTCGATGATGGTGCGGAACAGGGTTTCACATTGCTGCCGGGCAGCGGCATGGGGCGGCAGAAACACCTGGCCTACGCCGTATTCGCCGGCTCCCGGCAGTCTCACGCCGGCATCACCCGCCGCACGCCGCAGGAATTCGATGAGGAACTTGCAAGAGTATTCCCGCGCCGTCACCAGTGCAGGGATCACATCCCTGCGCGCCACGGTGCGTGAGATTTTCGAGTACTTGGAGACCCTGGCGGATGATGTCGTGCGATTTTTGGCCCTTGATGTTGACGACAAACCCAATCCCGCACGAATCCTTTTCGTGTTGAGGGTCGTAGAGCCCTTGCTTCGGTGGAAGCCCTGGAAGTTTCATTCTTACCTATCCAGTGAAAAAGGCAGGTCTTTTTCCTGTTGAGTAGAGGCCCTATCGAGAGGAATCAGGGATGCGGAAACCCCTTGCTCGCGAGGCATGTCTCCATTCAAATTCGTGAGTCAGATTAATGGAAGGCTGATTCTTCTGTCAAGCCGACAATGCATGGATTCCTCCGCGATTCCCTTGACTTTGTTTCATCCGCTGCCCTACCATCCGCCGCATGCCACAGGGTCCTGTCACCTCCACGATTCACACGATGGCGGACGTATGGGATGCCTACCGTAGTGAGCTGGACGGTGTCGAAGATCGGATCCATCAAGAATCTGACTTCGAGCGTCACCCTCGTCAATACGGTCGCCGCGCATATTCTCAACAGCGGCGGCAAGCGCATCCGGCCCCTCCTGCTCCTGCTCTGCGCGCGCCTCTGCGGCTACGCAGGCCGCGAACACCATCAACTCGGCAGCCTCGTGGAGTTCATCCACACCGCGACCCTGCTGCATGACGATGTCGTGGACGATGCCGACATCAGGCGGGGCCGTCAAACCGCTCGAAAAGTCTGGGGAAATCAGGTCAGTATCCTGGTGGGCGACTACCTGTATTCCAAGGCCATGTGCCAGGTCGTCGAGTTCCGCAGCCAAAAGATCAACGAAGTGCTCGCCGAGGCCTGCAAGAAAATGGCGGAAGGTGAAGTACTCCAGCTTTACTACAATGGCAACCCTGCGATGCCGGAAGGCGACTACATTAAGATCGTGGAGCATAAGACGGCGGGACTGATCGCCGCCTCCTGCCGGATGGGTGCGATTTTGGCCGAGGCGTCCGAAGAACAGCAAGACTGCGTGTTCCGCTTCGGACAATATCTCGGCATCGCCTTTCAAGTCGTCGATGACACATTGGACTATACGGCGAACGGCGCCTCTTTGGGGAAGACGCTCGGCCAGGATCTCCGCCAGGGCAAGGCGACGCTTCCCCTCCTTCATTTGCTGAACCATTGCTCTGACACGGATCGGCAGATGATCAAGGACCGGATGGAAACACGCACGTTGACGGAAGGCGATTTACAGCGGCTGATTGACCTCATGGACGAGTACTGGATCCATCGTCTACGCCTTGAATCATGCTCAAGCCTACATCACCGCCGCGAAGCGAGAGTTGAGACAGTTCGAAGAGGGCACCGCGAAACGGGCTCTCTCGGTAGCCGCAGATTACATGGTGACCCGCGACCGGTAGCCGCTCCGCGTGGTCTCGACGCCATTCGGCATCGAGACGGGCAACACGCGCAAATGGCGGCCCAGCCTTTGAAGGAACCCGCAGGATGGTCAAAGACCGTCCGGCGCGGCCGCAGCAACGATTTTCACATCCTGCAGAGAGGAACGTATGGCACAGATCATTCCATTTCGGGGAACGTTGTACGACCTGTCGTCGGTCGGATCCGTTCGCAACGTCGTGGCTCCGCCCTATGACATCATCGATGCCGCAGGGCAAAAAGCGTTGCACGACCGGCATCCGCAAAATATCATTCGCCTCGAGCTCGGCATCGATGAGCCTGGCGACAATGCCACGAACAACCGGTATACGCGCGCGGCAGAGACGTTGCGAGCCTGGATCGCACGTGGCGCACTTAAGCGGGACGCGCAACCGGCCATCTACTACCACACGATCGAGTACGCGCCTCCATCGTCGGATGCGCGGGCCCCGAAGAAGACGCTGCGGGGATTTCTGACGACGACGAAACTGGAGCCGCTGGACTCCGGTCACATCTACCCCCATGAAAACACGAGGTCGGCTGCAAAAACCGACCGGCTGAACCTGCTCAAGTCATGCAAGGCGAATCTCAGTCCGATCTGGCTGCTCTATTCGGATCCCCACAATGCGATTCTGGGCCTGCTTGAAAAGGCCGTGAAAGGCCAGCCGCGCTCGGATCGATTTTCGAGGACGACAATGGCTGCCGGCAGCGGCTGTGGGCGGTGACCGATCCATCCATCCTCCAGCAAATCGTGGACATCATGGCCAGCAAACCGCTGTTCATTGCCGACGGCCATCATCGGTATGAAACGGCGCTGAATTATCAGCGCTTCCGCCGGGAAACAGACCGGGACTTCCGGCGATCGAAGCCCTATGACAGCGTGCTCATGCTGTTGTCTCCGCTTGAAGACCCGGGCTTGACCGTACTTCCCACTCACCGTGTGATCACGACCCCGCTGCCGCCTAAGCGGCAGTCACCGCGCCGTTTGGCTGACACTTTCGACCTGACGGAGTTTTCGTTTCGACCCAAAACGGCCGGCAGTGCGGGAACAATTCCTGGAAGCATTGCGCATCAACGGACGCACGGCTCCGACCTTCGGCCTCGCGCTCAAGGGAGATGATCGCTATCTGATCTCTCGCTCAAGGCGGCGCACCGTCCTGCTGCGAGGCTTCCCCGCGTACCAAACTCGATGTCTCGCTGCTTCAACAGTTGTGGTGAGCACGCTCTGCCCGACACAACAAGAGCAGGAAGCCATCCTCTACACGAAGGACGACGACGAAGCCCTCGATTGGGCCGCCGAAGGAACGGGAACGGGCGCCCTCTTGCTCAATGCCACCAAAGTGAGCGAAGTGCAGGCAGTGGCCAAGCCGGCGAGCGAATGCCGCACAAGTCGACCTACTTCTATCCGAAGCCCCTGACTGGGTTGGTCCTTCACGTGATGGAAGAATGGAGAGTTGGACATCAATTGGGGGGATAGGCGAGGAGGGCAACACGTGAAAGCTAAAATTCTGATCGTTGACGACGATCAAGACATCGCCACGATGCTGGAAGACCGCCTTCAGGCCTCCGACTACGGCACGCCTCGCAGAGGACGGCATCCAGGCCCTAGAGAAGGCGGAGCAGGAAGCGCCTAACCTCATGCTCCTGGACCTCGACATGCCCAGGCTCGGCGGCCTGGAGGTGCTGAAACGCCTTCCGACTGTCAAACAGGCCGAGGACATCCCGGTCATCGTCATGACCGCCCACGGCTCGATCGAAGCGGCCGTCGAGGCCATGAAGCACGGGGCATACGATTTCCTCACCAAGCCGCTGGACAAGGACCATCTGCTGATTGTCATCGGCAAGGCGCTTGAGCGAGCATCGTTGAAACGGCAGGTCGCCTGCCTCAAGTCTGAAGTCGACAGCCGCTATGCATCGATCATCGGCACGAGCGCGAAAATCCGCACTGTGCTGGAAGCCGCCCAGCGGGCCGCCAAATCGGATGCCGGCGTGCTTCTGCTCGGAGAAAGCGGCACGGGCAAGGAACTGCTGGCCCGGTCCATCCATCAATGGAGCCCACGCCATGCCATGCCACTGGTGGTCATCAATTGCGTCGCCTTGACAGAGACCTTATTGGAAAATGAATTGTTCGGCCATGAGCGCGGCGCCTTCACCGGGGCAGACCGCCTTCAGAAAGGCAAGCTGGAAATGGCCGAAGGCGGCACGGTCTTTCTGGACGAAATCGGCGACATGTCTTTGCCGCTGCAGGCCAAGCTGCTGCGCGTGCTCCAGGACCGTGAATTTCATCGCGTCGGCGGTACCAGACTCGTGTCGGTCAACATTAGAATTATTGCCGCCACGAACAAGGAATTGAAGCAGGCCGTCAAGGCCGGAGACTTCCGCGAGGATCTCTTCTTCCGTCTCAATGTGATCGGACTGACGCTTCCACCCTTGCGTGAGCGGCTCGAGGATTTTCCGGCTCTCGCCAAGTTCTTCTTGAGCCGTCATGCAAAAGAAGCCAAACGTCCCGGCATGTGGTTCAGTCCGGCCGCCATGGACGCCCTGGCGCGTTATTCCTGGCCGGGCAACATCCGGGAGTTGGACAATGTGATCGCCCGCGCCGTCATTCTGAGCCAGACGGATATGATCGAACCCGACGTGCTCGCACTCGACTTCACCTCGTCCGACGTCAAAGAGGATGACCTGTCCTACCTCAGGACTGCCTTACCACGAATCGATGGAAACCCACAGCCGACGCATCATCGAACAGGCACTGCGGGACGCCGATGGCAACCAGACCAAAGCGGCCGAGCGCCTTAGGCTCCAGCGCACGTACCTGGCTCGCCTGCTCCGGCAACAGCGGCAAAAACTGCGAACAAAACCGACGAGAGCGGACGAGCGGGTGACTGAACAGACCGCGACAGGCTATGAACAGGGAGACCGAACTCCTGGTTGCTCACTAGGCCATCGCTGAGCCTTGCGCGCCCGGGACAGGAAGCGCGTTGCTCAAACTGCGAAGTCCGATGTCATGGTTGCGGACGGACGCGAGTGGTGAGCGCCTCAGCCAAAATCTTTTCACCAGTTGCTAAGCCAACGGGGCGGTGGGAAGCCGTTCACTCAGCCGAATCAGTCCGCTTGACGCATCATGCTCGGCCTGGGCATAGCGCTCGGGAGTCCCCACGTCGGACCAGTAGCCGGTCAACTCGTAGCCCGCCACCACGTCCCCGCGCTGGATCGCCGCAACGTACGCATCGATGATGGACGACGGTTTGCCCTTAGGCACATCTCGCAGCAGACGCGGATTGAGAACATGGATCCCGGCAAACATGCGCGGTTTGGTGCCTGCGGCATCCGTCCGGCCGCGGCCGGTAATGCGAACGATACGGTCGTCCGACTCGACCTCGACCACTCCCCAACGAGCCGCGTCAGGGTCCGATCGCAGGACTAAGGTGGCCGCCGCCTGACGCCGCTGATGAAACGCGCACAACGCTTCGAGATCCAGTTCAAACAGCGTATCGCCGTTCATCACAAGCACGGGCTCTCCTGAAAAATTCGGCTTCCGCCTGCTTGATCGCTCCGCCCGTTCCGAGAATCACGGGTTCGTGGGAGTAATAGATGCTGCAGCCCGTACTTTGATCCGTTGCCGACCGCCTGCTCGATCATCGGCCCCAGATGATGCAGGTTGATGATGACGTCGTGGAACCCGTGGCGTTTCAGGAGCAAGAGGTTCCAAACGATGAGGGGCGTTCCGGCAATGGGGAGCAGCGGCTTGGGGATCGTATTCGTGAGCGGCCTCAACCGTGTGCCGAGGCCGGCCGCGAGGATCATCGCCTTCATAAGGACAATGGATCCGTGCTGACCTGCGACCGGTGGCCGCCGTTCAGATCCGTCCTCATCTTACTGAAGTTCCGGTACATGCTGGCTCATGAGTTTGCGCAGGGTGAACAATTCAGGGTATTTGTGAAGTTCCGTTTGACGTAGCCGAGCGTTCGGGGAATGTCCGCCAGAAATTTCGGATTGCCTTTCACCCGGTCGATGTACACGAACCGGCCGGCCGCTTTGAGATTACGTTGAATGCTCGTGAAATCGAATAACCGGCGAAAGGCCTCCCGGTTCGTCCAGAGATGGCGTCCTTCCTGGAGCTGGTCCAAATAGTAGTCGATGAGGCGGTCGATCAACGATTCGTCGAGCGCGATGTAGGCATCCCGCAGCAGCGAGGCCAGATCGTAGGTGGCCGGTCCCATCAACGCGTCCTGAAAATCAATCACGCCCAGCCGCTCGCCGGCGACCATCAAATTTCTTGAATGGTAGTCACGATGCACGAACACCCTCGGCTGTCCCGCCAAGAGCTCGGAGATTTTCCGGAACTCTTCCCGGATTGCGGCTGCATCTCTCGCCGTCCATCGGCGTACCCTGCCGGGCCGCAATGCCGTATTCAAGAAAGTGGTCGAACTCCCACATCAACAGCGGCACGTCGAAGTTTCGATGAAATGCCAGACATTGGGGATCGGCAGGCGACGTCGCTCTGGATTGCATGCCCACGAGCACGTCGATCGCCTGCTTGTAACGCGCTTCAAGGTCGCGGTGCGCGGCATTGGCACAGGCTTCCGACAGCGTCAGGTCTCCGAATCTTCGAGATAGAGCAGCCCGGCCGCCTGATCGTAATAATAGAGGGCCGGCACAGAGACCCCTGCCTTGGAAAGGTGCGTCTGGATATTGATGAACGGGAGTTCCGCGATCGCGTGAGGCGCACCGCTCACGGCCTCTTCAGACTGTTTGAATGCTTCCGGCTCAGCCAGCTGCATGAGTACGACGGAGCAGAGGGCGTCGCCGCTCATTTCGATCCGGAAATACCGTCGATTGGAGGCGTCGCCGGCGAGCGGCAGAAGTTTTTTGAATGTCCCGTGAGAGGGCAATCGAGTCTGTATCGTCTCGGCAACGAGCGCTCGATCAGGAGGAGCCAGCGGCCGTTTGGTGGTGGCAGGGTCGATCGTGGCCATCAGCGCGGCATTATACTGGCACAAGAAAAAGTTGTCACGAGATGCCGTCCTTCGCTCCGCGTTCCATGACGCGTCGACCGCCGACCGCGCCGACCATCCCGCCTGCAGTATCCGCCACCCAATCCAGCCAGGTCGCCGTGCGGAACGGCACGAAGGCTTGATGCAGTTCGTCCGTTGCTCCGTACAAGGACGCCGTGACGATCGCGAACACCAGGCGTACTCCGGCAGCGGTCCGGCCGCGCGGCGAAACGCCCGGTAGCAGAGGACACCCAGCACTGCGTACTCGATCCTGTGCAGCAACTTGTCGCCGAGTGTTTCGAAGAGAAATTTCGGCAGCTCCTCTTCGGGATGCGACAACGACGAGAAGTAAAAGATCAGCGCCATATAGGCCGCGACGGGAAGCCACGCCCACTCCGCTGACCAGGGACTCAAACGTCTGCGCGTACGCCTTTTCCATTTTGCTCCCTTGATTGCAAGGTCGGTATCCCTATGACATACTCCTTGTGAGTCCGCAACAGTCTGCAACTTTCTTCGCCTATGAAAACTGTTCGGGTCTGTTTTCTTTGGCATATGCATCAGCCGTATTACACCGATCCCGTCGCGGGGTCGGCCAGCATGCCTTGGGTGCGTCTGCATGCCACCAAGGCGTATTTCGACATGGCCTATCTGCTCGAAAAGTTTCCCGCCGTTCAAGCCACCTTCAATTTCACGCCGTCCTTGCTGGTTCAACTACAAGAGATCGGGGACGGCTCAGTTCAGGATCTGTTCTGGGAACGTACACAGCGGCAGGCTGCCCGCTTGAACGAAGAAGAGCAGGCATTCCTCATTAAGCACTTCTTCTCGATCAATTGGACAACCATGATCCGACCGTACCCCCGCTATCACGAACTATTGAGCAAGCGCGGGTTCGAGATTGAGGGTCAGGATCTCCATCGGCTCGCCCGGCAGTTCACGGCGCAGGACTTCCTGGATTTACAAGTATGGTTCAATCTAGCCTGGTTCGGCTATGGCACCGTCGCCCGGTATCCACGGCTCGCCGCCTTACGAGCCAAGAATCGGGGCTTCACCGAAGATGAAAAGCAGGAGGTGTTGGCGTTACAGCGCAGGACGGTCCAGGACATTGTGCCGATGTACCGGCGCCTGTCCGAGCGCGGGCAGATCGAGTTGACGACGACGCCGTTCTATCATCCGATTCTCCCACTGGTAATGGACACCGAGCACACGCGCCGGGCCAGACCGGATCTTCCGTTGCCTTCACGATTCCGAGCACCGGATGATGCCGAGGCCCAGCTGCGCCAAGCTGTCGAATGCCACCTGAACGTGTTCGGCAGGCCGCCGGCTGGTCTTTGGCCTTCCGAAGGGTCTGTCTGCCCCGAATTGATTCCGCTCCTTCGCCGTGTCGGTCTCCGCTGGCTCGCCACCGACGAAGGCATCCTGGCCCGATCGCTCGAAGCCTCGGACGTCCCCTGGCATCGGCCGACCCAGCTGTATCGGCCTTATCGCGTAGGACCCGATGGAGAGGACGCGACGATCATCTTCCGGGACCGAGACCTGTCAGACGGGTTTGGCTTTCTCTACCACAAGACGACACCCGACGTGGCTGCAGAGGAGGTCCTCCGACGGATCAAAGCAGATCGCGCATCGATACGCCGCAGGACCACGTTCTGCTCCCCATCATCTTAGATGGCGAAAATCCATGGGAGCATTATCAGGAGGGCGGCGAGCAGTTCCTCTCACATCTCTATCAGGCCCTTTCCGATGGTGTGCTC
>CAWCEG010000031.1:0-13304 GCA_963794505.1 uncultured Nitrospiraceae bacterium | reverse complement strand
AAGCGATGAACGCGCAGGCAGGATGATCGAGCCAGGGCGGGCAAGGATGCCAGGTGCCTTTCTTCTACGTGTCCGTTGGCGAGAAGTCAACCGAGACCAAGCCCCAGCTCTGATGGGACAAAATGGGGACAGGCTACTCGCGGTGAATTCTACATCGTGGCCAGGACGAGGCGGAGGAGGCCGGAGAGATTTTCCGTTTGAGCCGAGGGCATCAGTCGATTGACCTGTAGATTATAGCCACCCTCCAGAGAGAGCTGCGGTTTCCAGTCTCGTACCGGTTCGAGTTCCCACGTGAGACGATGCCTTTCCCGCCGATCATGTCCAACTCCACGAGTTTATCGCTCGATCGCATGGCCAGAGTAGTTCCCCGTCGCCGTCAGGTTCAGCCGCGGGCTCTGTGTGTACTTCATGGAGAGGGATGCGGACGGAGAATCTATCCGCGCGCCCGACCATTCTTGCTGTTCGGCACGATAGCCAAGCGTGGGAGTGATGGTCAGAGCGACTAGCGGACGGAACGAGGCCGCCATGGATTGGGTTTTGACTTGGCTCTCCGCGCCATGGCTGCATGCAGATCGGTTTCGAGACCATAGCTGGAGGCCAGCTTGGCATCCCACATTACACCGCGATAGCCAACCGCTGCCTCGAACCGGTGATGATCGGCCCTCTGGGGGAACAGGCTGAAGGGATCCATCGTCGTGCTTGCAGCATTCTGCGCATAGCTGAACGCGACGATGCGGCCATGCAGCCTTGCTCCATGACACATCGATCCGGTTATAACTCTGTTCTCAGCGATTCCCTGCGGCGTCAGCTTCGAGGTCGAGTCCGTTGTCCGACGGCGCTGCGAATAGCCATCGCTCCGTTCTTCCACTCTCCCCAGGCTTCCCTCTGCTCTTGGCCGGATCCCTGAGAGAAAGCCTGGTCCGCCGTGCGATAGGTCATGCCGTAGCGCACGAGCCCCGCCGAACCGATGAGCGCCGAGTCGCACCATGCGGGCGGATGGATCGTCCCCTGGAGGGCCTCCTTGATTGGCCGCCACTTCCGTTTCTGTGGAGAATGCGCCCTTGAGCCATGTCGTCGATGCCAGAAGATCCCGTGGGTGCGCGGCCGGTCGGTATCGGGCGCCAGGTTCCGCACGTTGGGCGGCGCCATGGGAGACACCATCGGCCATTGGTATGAGCCTGGCCTGGTACCAGGACGTCTCCGCTGGTTTTGGGCTCACTTTCCATTTGTCCCCGCCTCCCCAGACCGGGTCGTGACCAAGGAACAACACACAGCCAGGAGTGCAAATTTTAGAATGTCATGCATGCCTCCGAATGTAATCAGACAGCCGTTCCGCTTCAATCCTCCTTGGTAAGGATGATGTAAAATTTCTGTAATCTTTTTTTCTGGACGACAAAACGAAACTTCAGAGGACTGAGCGTCGTTCCTGTAGTAAAATGCCCGCCATGTTTACCCTGACACTTCGCGGTCTCGTATTGCCCTTCCTCTCTCTGGCTCTCCTTAGCTGCGAGTCGACCGATCGGATGCTAGCCGCCACCCACAGGCGATGACGGGCCGGACCGGAAGGGATGTCGTTGCCGCTCATCGGGGGGAAAGACCCTTCAAAGATCGCCAAGGAGCGGCTCGATGACTATGCGCATGACCCTGAACGGCTGCTCAGGGATCTTCGTGCTGCGCAGCAGGAATTTCAGACGCTGTACGATGCGCTTACCGGGAACGTCAAAGAAAAGTGGGGGCCAAAAGAAGTCAAGCTGCCCGAGAAGAAGAAGTATGTGAAATACACGCAAAAGTATCAAAGCCGCGCCATCGTCGATTTCGACCGCGGGCAGATTACCGTGGAAACGGTGGATGAAAAGAATCCTCAGGAAAGCCTCAGCCGTGCCGTGGTAATGACGTTATTGACGCCGCAGGATCCCCGGGTGGTGGATGTCTTTTCGGATAAAGAGGTCCCGGCTGAACAGCAACGAAGAACCCTACCTGCTCGGACTTGTGTTGGATCAACAAGGGAAGACCGGTGCGCACACAGACAGACGCCGAATCCTTCGCCGACCTATCTGTTGGAAAAGAAAACCGAGCACGAGAGTCATTGAACAAGATGGAACGAAGAAACAGGCGACGTTCGTTACGATGAACATGGTAGTGAACCTTCCGCAAAAGCAGGCGGAGAAATATCGTCCGGTGGTGCTTCGATTATGCCGAACAATACAAGATGAGTCCGAGCCTCGTCTTCGCGATCATCAGGACGGAAAGCAATTTCAATCCCTACGCCGTCAGTTCGGCTCCGGCCTATGGCCTCATGCAATTGGTGCCGACGAGCGGCGGTCGCGAAGCCTATCGCCGGGCGAAGGGAGAGGACGTCGCCCCAACCAGAGACTATCTTTTTGATCCCCAAAACAACGTGGAGCTCGGCACCGCCTACCTGAACGTGCTCATGTTCAATCAACTGGAGGAGGTCGCCAACGAGGTTTCCCGCGAATATTGTGTGATCGCCGCATACAACACGGGCCCCGGCAATGTCCTGCGTACGTTCTCCAAGAATCGGACGAACCGCCGTACAGCAGATCAATGGCCTTCAACCCGCCGTCCTCTACGACAAGTTACGGTCCAATCTTCCCTATCAAGAAACCCGCAATTATCTGGAAAAGGTCACCACGTACAGAAAGAGCTATGTGAGCGCCGGTGGAGGAGCGAATTGAGGACGTGGATGGTCGCCTCCTCCGACGATGGTGAGCATGGCCCTATCGCTGCTTGGCTCCGCAACTTGTCGTCTGAACTTCGTCCGAACGGACCTTCGGACAATGCTCGCCATCGTCTGCAGCGACCCAGCAACAGGCGCACCCATCGCAAGTCGGCGATCCATCCCCGTCCACGGTGAAGGGAAACGAGCGAGATTGGGAAGTACTGCGCCCTTGCCTCCATTCCGAGCCTAGCAGCCATTTCTCGTTTCGATAGCCGGCAATCGCAGTTCAGCCCTATAATCGGCTCACCTCGATTCCACTCGCTTCTCACCTCAACGAGGGCCCGCCATGAAGCTTCCCCGCAAGCAGGCTGCCGTGGTCCAAGAAGCCATCGCACGATGGAAACAGGACGGCGTGATTCCTGACGCGCAGGCCGCAACACTTGCCGGCACGATTGAAGTGCAGTATTTCGATTGGCGGAAGCTGGCCAAGTACTCGTTCTGGATTGCGCTCTTCTCGATCATTTCGTCGGTCAGTGCGGCGCTGTCCGATCGGATGCTTCAGAGATTTGCTCGAAGTTATCTTCAACGCCCCTCGCCATGCTTAAATGCGCGGTCCTGGCACGTCATCGCAGCAGGACTGTACCGCCTGGGACCAGCAAGCGGCAGCAGGCTCCGGATCGTCTCTATCGCAACGAAGCGATCTTCTTTCTCGGCGTGCTGGCGACCGCCGGAGCCATATCCCAACTCGGGGCGGCGCTCGATACGGGCAGCGGCCACTATTCGCTGTTGCTCTGCTCTCGTTTCTCGTCTACGCAGTCCTTGGCTGCTGCTGGAATCGAACCTGATCTGGGTATTTGCGCTGGCTTCACTTGGCGGTTGGATGGGAACGGAAACCGGCTATATGTCCGGATGGGGAGCCTATTATCTGGGAATGAACTATCCGCTACGCTTCGTGCTCTTCGGCGCCGCTACTGACCGGATGCGCACTGGCCATGGAGCATCATCCGGTGGGAAGCAAGATTTTACCACAGCACGCTGGTCATGGGCTTACTCTACCTCTTCATTGCACTATGGATCATGTCGATATTCGGCAACTATGGCGACATGCACGCCTGGGAACGGGTGAAACAGATCGAATTGTTTCACTGGTCGCTGTTATTCGGAGCAGTGGCAGGTTGGGCCATCTATCATGGCCTGCGGTATGACAACGACATCACGAAGGGTTTCGGAGTCACATTCCTGGGCATCAACCTATACACCCGCTTCTTCGAATTGTTCTGGGACAACTTACACAAGGCCGTTTTCTTCGCCCTACTCGCAGTCAGCTTCTGGTATATCGGCAGCAAGGCGGAAGCCATCTGGAATCTCGGGAAAAATGACAGACTGGTGCGGCAGAAAGCCTGACGCCGGCCTTCTGCCAGTGCGCATATACATCCCTAGCATCGCAAACGGGCTCTCCTTCTCCACCCGCCGCCATCAACGCAATTCTCCCCGTTGACTCCTCTCAGTCTCAAAGAATAGCCTTTCCTGACGCGGACCATCAGGTGCACGAGAGGAGAAGAGTACAGGTGTGCCATGCTGGGGCAGGAGATCAGACACAGTCCGGCATCTCCGGCAAGCTGCCCCTACTGCATGTCACACCAATGCCATCGAGCAACGCGCCATGGATGGCGGGACCTATTTTTCAGATTGCTGGGCATGTTTCCCTGGCGCTGCAACCGATGCGGAGCTCGATTCCATTCGCGTAAGCGTGCCATCGATTAACGTCTGAAACCATTAGTCGCGGCTACGACTTTATTGAGTGCCGATGCCGTCATGCCGGTTCACCCTCGCTGAAGCGGATAAGATCCGCTTACATCGACTTTGTGTTTTTCTTCCCCCTGCCTGGAGGATGGTGGGCCTGGCGCCGCGACTCGCGAGGGTGGCAGGGTGGCGTCGCACGATCGCTCCCCGCGACGGCGAGCATTGTTCGACGTTCCGTTCAGACAACAGTCTGGGACGGAACAAGTTGCGGAGCCGAGTGCCGACGCCGTCATGCCGATTCACCCTCGCTGAAGCGCGCAAGGCCCACCATCCTCCATCTCTACTTTGAACGCAAGAATCGGATAGCGACGACAAGCTGACGGCGCTATCATTGATCAATGGAGGGAGGACAATGTATGCCGTTCGTTGATCAAGACATGGCCTGGAACGCGGTGTTGGCGCATGATCGCCGGTACGATGAGACGTTCGTCTATGCGGTGGCCTCGACCCGCGTGTTTTGCCGTCCTTCCTGTCCGTCGCGCCGCCCTGATCGCCGCGGCGTGACATTTTTTTCATCTCCGGAGCAGGCTGAGGCAGCAGGCTTTCGTGCCTGCCGTCGCTGTGAACCCGGTTCAGTAGGCGGGACTCAGACCGAGCGGCTGATGGAACAGGCCCGGCAATATTTGGACGGACATTCGGATGAAGCGGTGACACTCGCCAGACTGGCGGCGCTCGTCGGCATGAGTCCATTTCGGCTTCAACGCGCATTCACCCGCGTGTTTGGATTCTCGCCCAAGATCTACCAAAACGCCAAGAGGATAGAGCGGTTCAGGCGGGCGTTAGAGAGTGGAACGCCGGTGACCGATGCCACATACCAGGCCGGCTTTGGATCGAGCAGCCGGGCGTCGGAACAGGCGTGGCGGCACATGGGCATGACGCCGTCGGCGTTTCAGTCTGGCGGAAAAGGTGTGACGCTCCATTATGCAAGCATGCGCACACCGGTCGGCCTCCTGCTGATTGCTGCCACTGAGCGTGGTGTGGCGTCTGTCATGTTTGGAGATCGCGAGCCGTTATTGGTGGCTCACCTGGGACGGGAGTATCCCAACGCGCTATTGCGCCGCAATCCAGAGCGGTTGCGTCACTACCGACAGGCCCTGTCCCGGTGCCTGAACGGAAAACCCACCGGAGCCGGCTTGACCGTCGACGTGAAATCGACAGCATTTCAACTCAAAGTATGGACGGCGCTGCAGCAGATCCCTGCAGGCTCGACCAGAACGTATCGGGAGATTGCCCGCATGATCGGCCGACCGGCAGCCTCGCGTGCCGTGGCCCGTGCCTGCGCGACCAATCCCCTGGCTCTGCTCATTCCCTGCCATCGGGTCGTCGGCCAAGACGGCCGCCTAGCGGGTTATCGGTGGGGCATCACACGAAAGAGGGATTTGCTGAGGCTTGAGGCGGCCCAACGTCAGCGGGACCCTACTGCAAAAAGGTCGTCCTAATCCATGAAGGCGCGAAGGAGGTCGGCAAGCGAAAGCACACCGATGATGGTGCCGTCCGCGGTGACAGGCAAATGGCGTATGCCCTGCTTTTTCATAAGGCCCATCGCTTCCGACAACAATTCGTCTTCTTCAATCGTCACGAGCGATTTGCTCATGCAGGTCGTCACGGTGGTGGTGTTCGGATCAAGCCCTTTGGCCACGGCTTTCCTGCTGAGATCGGAATCCGTGACGATGCCGATGTAGCGCGAGCCGTCGTCCACGATCAGCGATCCCACCTTGTATTTCTGAAGCAACAGACCGGCTTCCTTGATAGTGGCGGCTCGATGGATACTGCGCACATCGTGCGACATGTAGTCTTCGACTTTCGCCTGCAACATTCCCTTTCCGTTTGCCTGTTTAGCCGACTGTATCAAGCGACGCATTTCCAGATCGGCCATACAGCTTTCCAGCACTTGCCGGCGCTGCTGCAGGCTTTCACGCTCGATATTGTGCGTTCCGTTCTCCTGCGCTTCCTCCGGCAACAAGGCCGACTCGCCGTTCTTGGCGTAGAAATAGGCCTCGGCTTCATCCGAAGCGGCTCCGAACACCTGGCTGATCAGCTCTTCCGCCGACTCATCGAAGTCCTCGATGGTCGTCGTACTTCGCTTACGGGAGAGAAACGGTTGTAGCTTGATCAGTTGTTGTTTGAACCGCTCCAGGTAGCGATGAAGAATGTCGGTACGCGTTAATCCCGTGCGAACTCGTTTCGGCATTGCAGTCCCTCCCATGGCGGGACGAGAATAGCGCAACGCAGACGTTTGCTCAAGGGGAGCAGCAGGCGTCGCAGCATCTAACCCGCGGCCTACCCGTCCACTCCTCCCCGCTTTCCCTGCATCTCCTTGTTATAGAATTCCAACATTTGGGCGATTTCCTCCTTGCTCATGCCTTTTTCGATCCACCGGTGGCCCTCGTTCCGAAGCAGCTCTTCGGCCACCTGCGGCGACAGCTCCCGTACGAGCGGCAGGAACTTCGTGTAGAAACTCTTGGCCACCTCGTAGAACCCCTGCCAGTGAACGTAGTCCGGCGCCACCTTGGAGAGCCCGTGGCGGGCACGACGCCCCTCGTGGTGCCACAGCTCGTAGAACACCCACTCGATCTTTTCGTCGTACGGGGTCGGCGTGATCTTTTTCATAGCCAACAGCTTGTCCATGGCTTCTTTGGCCGGCTTGCCGAATTTGTTGTTGTAGAGATTGATGCCCTGGTCCATGGACGTAAAGAACCGGTCCACGATCTGCTCGCTGTGACAGGTCGAACAGACCTGTCGCATGGCTTTCCTTCGGTCTTCGTAGTTCTCCAGCCGCGTGGAGATCACCGGCCGCAACGTCCAACTGATGCGATCTCCGACATCATGCGTCACCTCCTGCGTCCCGGTCGCGCTCATGTGACAGGTCGCACAGGTCGGATAGAGATAGTCTTTGCCCGGATGCCACTTCTCCGTTGGGTCCGCCAGCTTCATCCTCTCTTTATTGGCCTCGTACATGACGCCGTGCTTGCTCTCATAATAGGCCTCGATCTGTGGATGATCCGGCCCCATGTGGCAGCGGCCGCAACTTTCGGGCTGCCGCGCTTGAGCGATCGAGAAGCTGTGCCGCGCGTGACAAGCTGAGCAGGTGCCTTTCGAGCCGTCAGGGTTGACCCGCCCGATCCCGGAATTGGGCCAGGTCGCCGGATGGAGCTTGCCCTTGTCCATCACCTTCACCACGCTGCCGTGGCAGCCGGCGCAACCGGTCGTCACCACCTCAGGTCCTTCGACGACGTTGCCCAGAAAATTGTCGAGTGACCCGGTGAATTGGGCCGCCTTGGCGTGATGGGACTTGGCGAACTCTTTCGCTTCCCGATCGTGGCACCGCATGCAATCTTTTGGAGTGACCAACGTCGAGATGAGAAAACCCTCGTGATCATACCCGTCCGCTTCGCCCTTTTCGGCCCGATGGCATTCCACACAGCCGATGCCTTTCGGTGCATGGCGGCTGGTTTTCCAATCGTTGATTCCACCGATGCCCACGTCTTTGGCCATATGGCAATCGATGCATTTCTTGTTCTCCGCCGACACGAACGGACGGAGGCCTCCGCCACGCCGCTCTTCGACCTGGACGTAGCCGACCCCTGTCAGCGCGAGGAACAGGATCAGGCAGAGTCCCCCGATCATGTAGCGGGCGAAGTTCTGCTTGCCGTTGCTTGCGCGCGCGTGCGGATCGTCATGGCCGCTCTGTTCCAACTCGTCCATCGACTCCTCCTTGTTCACATCTGCGTATCCAGGTACATCAAGAAGACCATGGCACCGACGACTGCGGCCGCGGCAATGGCATTGACGAGGTCCATCGGCCACCCGCGCTCCGCCAGCATGCGGTCGAGGAACGGATAGATGACAAAGAGACCGGCAAATCCCAATAAGCTCCAAAGCGCTACGGGACCGGGCAGCAACGTGATCCACATGAACGGCGCTGAAAAATACCAGGGCGGCGAGACGTCGGACGCGACTTCCTGGGGATTCGCCGGCGGCCCGAGCAGCGGCGGGAAAATCATGGCAATGTTCACGATCAGGAGAAGCAGCCCGACGGCCATGACTCCCATCTTGAGCGTGTGCTCCGGATAGAACGGGTGGCAGCCGCGGCTTCCATGCACGTCGGCGAATCCCAGCAAGCGCACGATAACCACATGACCGAGGACCAGACCGCCGAGCAGCACCGGTAGTAACTTCGTGTGGAGGTCGTACAACCTCAGCAACGTGACACCCGACACGTCTTCACCGCCGCGGAGCAAATGCAGCAGCGGTGTGCCGATGATGGGAAGCGTACCGACCATATTGGTTACGACCGTCATGCCCCAATACGAGACGTTGTCGAAGATCAGCGAGTAGCCGGTAAAGCCCATCGCCAAGGTGACGAATAGCACCATCGATCCGCTTACCCATTTCAACTCTCCGGGTGTTCGGTACGCGCGGGTGATGAAAACTCGGATGACGTGGAATAGGAGAAACAAGATCATGAGATCCACAGACGTTTTGTGCAGACCCCGGACGAACCAGCCCAGATAAATCTCGTTGGTAATTTGATCGACGCTCTCATAGGCCTTTTCCGGGGACGGCACGTAATAGAACGTCAGGAGGAGGCCCGTGGCGACCAAGATGCCGAAGAGCGTGAGCGGGATGGCGCCCAGTGTGTACGGCCACCAATCCAGATGCTGGGGCAGATCCTTCTGGATGTAGTCAATCCACGACTTGTTGTTGTCGGCGTTCTTAGGCTCTATGCTCTGTGTGGTCGTTGATGCCATTTCGTCCTGCCATCACTGAGGAATTCCGCCTAGGCACCTGCGATATTCACGTACAACTGCTCTCCGCGTTTGACGATCTGAAACCGGTCCAGCGGCCGGGGAGGAGGACCGGCAATGTTGACGCCGTTCTTGTCAAAGGTACCCTGATGACAGGGACAGACGAATTGCTCACGCTCCTTGTTCCAGGACACCAGGCACCCTAAATCCGTGCAGCGCCGGGAAAACGCCGCTATGCCCTCATGCGTCTTGAGCACGACTATCTTGTGGCCGCCGAGATCCATCGGCACCGCATCGCCAAGCGGAATGCGGCTCTCAGCACCGATCAGCACCGTCTCCGGCTGCTTGTCGGTCCTGGTGGGCAACAGAAACTGCATAAAACGGAATCCGAGCGTACCAATTCCAAACAGCATCCCGAATCCCATGACGGCCTGACTGAGAAAACGCCGGCGGCCCGCATCGTCATGCACTATTGCCATGTTTACCCCGTATAGCCTTTCTCGCCATGCTGATCGAGGTCCAATCCCATCATCTCCGCTTCCTCGCCGACACGCGGTGACACAACCCTCGTGAGTAGGTGATAGAGAAGCCACGTCACTCCACCGGCAACGGCCCATGCGGCCAGCGCAGCCACCACTTGGACAAAGAATTGATAGGGGTATCCATAGAACAACCCATCGCTGCCGTTCGCATTGATCTCCGTGGAGGCAAATAGTCCGGTTGCGATCATTCCCCAGGTGCCTCCGACCCCATGCATTCCGAAGACGTCCAGCGAATCGTCGTATCCCAGGATGACCTTGACGTAATTAACCACCATGTAGCAGAGGCCTCCGGCTCCGACGCCGATGACAATCGCCGACAACGGGACTCACATAGCCGGCCCCCGGCGCGATAGCGACCAACCCGGCGACGGCACCGCTCATGGCTCCTAAGGCCGTCGGCTTGTCCCGCTGCAGCCATTCCGCCGCCATCCATGCGAGCGTCGCAGCGACCGCCGACAATTGAATGGTCACGAAGGCGCTCGTCACGCCCGCCATCGATAGGTCTGCCGCGGCTCCGGTGAATCCGAACCAGCCCACCCACATGAACGCTGCCCCGCAGAAGGAAAACGGCAGATGGTTCGGCATCATGTCGGTTCGTCCGTACCCTTTTCGCGGTCCGATGAGGATCGCCATCACCAGAGCGGTGACTCCGGCGCTGATGTGGATCACGGCACCGCCGGCGAAATCCAGGCTGCCGAGCCTCGTCAGCCATCCGCCTCCCCACAGCCACTGCGCCAACGGCACGTACACCGCCACGATCCAGCACAATCCGAACAGAAGAAAGAATGAAAAGCGGATACGTTCAACGACCCCTCCTGCCACCAGGGCCAGCGCCACCGACGCCATCATCCCCCGATTGAGCGAGAGCAGCGCATCCATGACCCCCTGGTGAGGCGCCGGTTGTTCCCGACATCGCCAGACCATTTCCGAAGAGGCCCCAGGCCAGCGACACGACCGCCAGCGCGAGGAACGGGAGGGCCATCGTGTTGATGACGTTTTTCCTTCTCACCATGCCGCCGTAAAAGAACGCAACTCCCGGCACGACCAGCGCCAACAGCGTCGTCGAGATCAACAGCCAGAGGGTCTGATCGGCTTGTTCCGTCACTGGCGGATTGCCAACGAGACTTGGTATTCACGCGGCCCGATCAACTCCAGCGATATATCGCGGGACCGGCTCAAATGATCGACGGCCATCAGGACCTGCGCCCAGTTGAACTCCGGGAGCTCGCACAAGGCATCGAGCGTCTGGGGTCCATCCGACGCAGCACCTCCAGTAGCCGCCGCTCACAGGCCGACGCTCCAGGTCGCGTTTCTTGAGTCATGATCATGCCTTCCTCCTTTTATGAATCTGCTCGCTTAACGGTTCCGCAGCTCCCCTTCCGAATCCTACAAGGTCACGTCCACCGTCCCTGCGCGCTAGGGCTGGGCGGATGCACATACGCCTGTTTCAAACTCAGCCTCAGGAATACGCCCGCTCGTTGTGTTGACTGATATCCAATCCCATTCGCTCTTCTTCCGGCGGTACACGCAATCCCACCGCCCGATCCACGATTTTGAGAATGGCCCAGGTGCCGGCTGCCGAGAAAAGCCCGACCACGATGACTGTCAGCCCCTGGACCGCAAAAAAATCGACATTGCCCTGCAACAGGCCGTTGACACCACCTGCGTTGACCGCCTTCGTCGCAAGAAGCCCTGTCAGCAGAATGCCGCCTATCCCGGCCACCCCGTGTATGCCGACCACGTCCAACGAATCGTCATAGCCAAACCGTCCCTTCTTCATGATCGCGAGATAGGATAGGGTTCCGGCGGCCATCCCCATGATGAGCGCGGAGAACGGCCCGACATATCCCGCTCCCGGGGTGACCATTGCCAAACCGGCCACCGCGCCACTGGCGATACCCAATACCGTCGGGGTTCCCCGGTGCCACCATTCGACCGCCATCCAGCTGAGCGCAGCCGTGACCGCTGCCGTATGCGTCGCCACAAACGCCACGACAGCCGTTTCATTTGCTCCTAAGGCGCTGCCGGCATTGAAGCCGAACCACCCGACCCACAACAGGCCCGTGCCCAACAGGACCATGGGCAGATTGTGCGGGGCCATATAGTCTGTGCCGTACCCCTGCGGGCGCCCAAGACGATTGCACAGACCAATGCACTGATACCGGAGCTGATGTGCACGACCGCGCCGCCGGCAAAGTCCAACGCACCGAGCACTGCGAGCCATCCTCCACCCCAGACCCAATGCGCAATGGGGCAGTAGACGCCAAGAGACCACAGGACGGAAAAGCACAGCAGCGCGCTGAACTTCATCCGCTCCGCAAACGCACCGGTGATGAGCGCCGGCGTAATGGCGGCAAACATCAATTGAAAGACCATGAAGGCTTGATGCGGGATGGTCGGGCCATACACGGCATGCGGCGTTAATCCGACGCCGTTGAGGCCGGCCCACGCGAGACTGCCGATCACCCCGTTGACATCCGGCCCGAATGCGAGGCTGTATCCCACGATACCCAGAGCAGGCTCACGAGACAGAGAATGACAAAGCTGTGCATGATCGTCCCCAAGCACGTTCTTGCTACGCACAAGCCCGCCGTAGAACAGCGCGAAGCCCGGGACGATCATGGCCAGGACGAGCGCGGCAGAAACGAACACCCACGCCGTGTCGGCCCCGCTCATGCACCGCCGCAATGCCGTTTCCGCCGGACGTTCTCCGGCGCCATGATGCCGGCGCAAACCGCGAGGCCGGTCATCCATTCGCCGTATTCCGATCCGTCTCTCCATAGTCGCTCCGCCCTCTCCTGCTTCGATGCTCGCTGCAAACACAAAGGCGTCCGCCATTCCCTAGGAATGACGGACGCCTTTGTCCGTTCACATCTGCACCGGACCGGCTGAAGACGACACTGTCTCAGCCGTCCGCAACGAATGACTCGTTTGACGGGGGCTTCAGCCCCTCCCGCATATACTCAAAACGTCTTGTACTCGAGCCACTTGCCGTTCAACGTGATCTTGCAGCGCGCTTCCCCTTGGCTGCCGGTGACTTTTTCCATATCGAGCGTGAAATCGATCGCGCTCATGATCCCGTCGCCGAACATTTCATTGGCCTGTTCGCGCATCGAGTCGCCGTAGACACCGATGATTTCCATCAAACGGTATTTGAACGGATCGGTCGTATTCGGAAAATCGGTCCGAACAGGGAATTTGCTCAATGACGCCGTCAGTTCTGCGTCCAATCCCAAGAGATCGCCCACCTTTTTGGCATCTTCCGGTGGAAGCTTATGGGTTCCCTGGAGCACCGCCCCGACAAAGGTCGGATTTCTCCCGACGACTTTCGCCACTTCGGCAATTGTCACCTTTTTGGTGAGACGCTTCGCTTTAATCGCCTTCCGAATCTCATCCTTCTCCATTCTCCTCCTCCTCTGTAGGCAGTCGCGTCGATGTTCCTCAGTGCGTGACGAGCGAATCTTCCTCGAAATTGACCAGCACGGGTGCGCCATCCACCCGCTTCGCGGTAGCAGCGCCATCGGTGCTCTC
>CAWCEG010000030.1:5000-62103 GCA_963794505.1 uncultured Nitrospiraceae bacterium | reverse complement strand
CATACTATGACAAGTCCTCTCCTCCGGCACATGCCGGCACAGAAGCCCACCGTCCTCGTCATTGATGACGAAGCCGGCCCTCGAGACGCGCTGAAAGTCATTCTGCGTCCGTTCTTCAATATCCAATCGGCGGAATCCGCCCAAGCCGCAATCAACGTGCTGAACCATCAGCAAATCGATTTGATTACGCTCGATCAGAAACTTCCTGATCGGCAGGGCATGGATCTCCTGCAGGAAATCAAGCAGGACCACTCCAATATCGAGGTGATCATCATCACGGGCTACGGCAGTTTGAAGTCAGCCATGGAGGGCATCCGACACGGGGCAGCGGGCTACCTGCTCAAGCCCTTCAATGTCACGGAACTCATCACGCTGGTCAACCAGACACTTGAAAAGAAGCAGCGGCTCGACTACCTCCGCCGCTTCCTGCGGACGTCCACGGGTCTTTGGGGTTCCGATGGGGACTGCGTGCAAGCCTGGCGCGAAATGCGTGCAGGGTATGACGCCATCGGCAAATCCAGCGGGCCTATGCCCTCTGTTGATGATGAGACAAGCCATTTGCTTCCGATGCTATCCGACCTCCTTGAAGCGAAAGACCGCCACCTCTTAAATCATTGCAGCCGCGTCAGCTTTTACGCCACGTTGCTGGCCAACCGGACGAATCTTGCGGTGGAGGAACAAAAATCCCTGGCTCTTGGGGCGTTTCTCCATGATATCGGGAAGGTCGGGAAAGAACCCTATCGATTTGCAGACGACGAAATTGTCGCGACAAACACCGCACACGAGCTGCGTTGCCACCCGGAAATAGGAGCCAAGCTGGTGGCACCGCTCGGGTTGCCGGCGGCAACAGGTCAGATCATTGCCTATCACCACGAGCGGTGGGACGGGTCAGGCTATCCGCACGGCTTAAAGGGAGAAGGGATTCCTATTCTGGCCAGAATTGTCTGTCTCGCCCAAGCGTTCGATCACCTCACCGCCGAGCTTCCAGACCGGATTGCACTCTCAATCGACGATGCGAGCAGCTTCATCGCGGCTCGTGCCGGTAGCTACTTTGACCCGCAGCTCACAGGCTTGTTCACGCAGGTGGTTCAGGAATGCAAGGCCTCATTGCCGGCCATGGCGATTGCCACGAGCCCGTCGAACCGCTCAGACGTCTAAAAAGCTCTCCTCGATTCCCGACAAGAGCTGTTCTGCCGACCGTTATCTCGAAACCCAAGAGCTAGCGTTTGCTCCTGGCGCCTGCGATCAATTCTGCTGCCGTCTCCCTGATTTTCTTGGTCACCGTTTCTCCACCGAGCATCCGCGCAATTTCCTCTTCGCGGCCCACCCCGCTCAGTGACCTCACAGACGTGGTCGTCCTGGTTCCGTCTTGTCCTTTTTCTACGATTACGTGGTGCTCGGCTTGGGAGGCCACCTGCGGCAAATGAGTGATACAGAAGACCTGATGGTAGGCGCCAAGCTTGCGTAACCGAGTACCCATGGCCGCCGCCACCGCTCCTCCGACACCTGTATCAATCTCATCAAAGACCAGGACCGGCACGTGATCCGTCTCTGCGAGAACCGTTTTCAATGCGAGCATGATGCGCGAGAGTTCTCCGCCGGACGCGATACGACTGAGAGGGCGAGGCGGCTCGCCGAGATTGCTGGACAATAGGAATTCCACGCGATCACGACCGGTCGGCCCAAACCGATCGAGCTCCTCGTCGGCCGACACGATGATGTCGAACGTAGTGTGTTCCATCCTGACCGCTGCTAATTCCTTCGCGACGAGGGTGGTCAGCCGCTTTGCGGCTTCTCGACGTTTTTTTGTCAGTTGCTTCGCCTTGTCAATGACCCGAGATTCTGCCTCCTTGAGTCGGGTCACCATACCGGATATTTGGGCTTCATGCTGTTGCAGCGTCTCCAATTCCTGCTTGGCACGCTTCCCCGTCTCCAGAACTGCCTCGGTCGAGCCTCCATACTTAATCTTCAGGCGGTGAATCAGGTCCAACCGGTCTTCAACGGTTGCCTGTCTTTCGGGATCCGCTTCAAGATCATCGGCATACCCTCGCAAACGAGCAGCCACGTCTTTCAAGTGGATGATCGCCTCGCGAACCTGTGCGTCACAATCCTCTATGAGGGGATCTGTTTGGGCCAATTCGGACACAAACCGGCCGACGGTGGCCAGCTGGACGAGAGTCGCCCGCTCGTCAGCCTGGAGCGTCGCATAAGATGATTCGGCTAATTCACGGAGGCGGTGAGCATGCAGCAGCCGCTGTCGCTCGATCTTGAGCCGGTCTTCTTCGTCGGTGGACAATCCGGCCTGCTCAATCTCCTGGACTTGGAACCGCAACAATTCTTCCATGCGTGTTCGGTCGGCGCCGGCGCGGCGCAGGGACTCGATGTGCGCTGTCAGATCTCTCCATTCGCGATAGGCGGCCTCATAGTGAGCGCGCAAGGGCTCCGTCGAGCCGAAGGCATCCACGGCATTGAGTTGTTTGGTAGAAGCCAGCAATGATTGCTGTTCATGCTGGCCGTGGATATCAACCAGGGTCCCTCCAAGGTCTTCGAGTACCCGAAGCGGGCAGAGGCTGCCGTTCACATACACCCGATGACGACCGGAGCGGGACAGAATCCGCTTGAGAATCAGGTCGGTCTCTCGGGCGTCGATGAGATCCTGCACCCGCAATTGTTCGAGCAGGGGGTGAGTGAGCGGAAGATGGAACGACGCTTCCAGCTGGGCTTCGTCCTCGCCGGAACGAATCTGCTCGGCCGATCCTCTGCCGCCCACTAACAAGCCGATCGCATCGATGAGCAACGATTTGCCGGCGCCCGTTTCGCCGGTCAGAACGGTAAATCCTGACTGAAACTGGATGTGAAGCTGTTCGATGAGGGCAAAATTGACAATGCGCAGCTCGGCAAGCATCGTGAGGAGTGGACACTCTCGCTAATAGGGTGAAGCTTTAAGCGTCGAGGTTACAGGAATCATGGCAGGTTGGTCAAAAAGTCCCGCGCAGCGAGGCCGCAGCGAGCGAGAAGGCGAGACGTACATTTTCGGTACGTTGAGCCCTTTAAGCGACGCGAGAACAAAGCTGACGGCCTTTTTCACCAACCTGCTAAGCGGAGCCGGCGTGTTGGGCCAAGAGCTGATCAATCATTTCCTTGAACTGCCGCTTCGGTCTGGCGCCAACCAGCTTTTCCACGACCTGGCCGTTCTTGAAGAAGAGAATCGTCGGAATGCTCATGACCTGATAGCGACCGGCTACTTCCGGATTTTCATCCGTATTGAGCTTTCGAACCTTGACCTTGCCGGCATATTCGTTGGCCAATTCATCGACAATCGGAGCGACCATCTGGCAAGGTCCGCACCAGACGGCCCAAAAGTCGACCATGACCAACTCAGGCGCTTTCATCACTTCGGAATCCCAGGTTGCATCTTCTACCTTTAACGCGTTACCTGCCACGTCGCTTCCTCCTTGATCGATCCGATTCATGCGCATCAACAGATTATCGTATACCAGCCCTCTTTGAGGAGTCAAACGTACAGCACCCAATGCTGCTACCATGACCATTCCGGCGGAACATCGAACCACCATCCCTCCGGTTTCGCCTTCCGCCACGCCGTCTGCTGCGGCCACACCAGGGCAACGACGGACGGATCGAGCCTGGTTGCCAGCTCGGACGTGACGTCGGCCTGCTGACGCGTCGCCGCTTGTATCATCTCTTTGGCCATTCGCGCCAAGACGTTCGGGGGATCGAGAAGCTCTTCGGGCCCGCCTGAGGTCAAGTTCAAATAGAGATGCTCCATCCCCACCCAGTGATCCGCCTTGGCCAGCGAATCCACATAGGCGTCGAGCGCCTGATACACATAGGTGAGATAGAGATAGCTCCTGGCGGATGGATGTTCATGAACCTCCTGTCGGCAGGCCTCGACAGCTCTGCGAAAATCCCCCGCGGCAAGAAACACTCTTGCGCGTTGCAAATGCGTCGGACGAACCGGATCGGTCGTGGAAGACAATGTTCCACAACCCGTGCAGAGCAGCAGCAGCACCATGGTCCAGAGGGCCAGAGAGAAACAGACGCTCATTGGAACGGATCGGTTCATCGAGGCACCGTTCCGGATCGGGGTAGAGGTTGAACGGATTCCGGCCGTCCATAGGGGCCAGTCGGTGAAGCCCACGGCAATCCCTTCTCTCCCCAGACCAGCGGGCTCAAGATAGTTCTGACGACATTCGTTCCGTAATTTTCTGTCCAACCGATTCCGGTCAGGCTCAGCATGAAATTATACTGGGCGCGATCGGGGAATTGGAGATAGAACAATCCGAGCGACCAACATTTACACGGATTCTGGTACAGGGCGACCACATCATACTCCGGGCTCCTGCCGTTCTTGACGTCATAGTACCCCTTCGCCCCGACGGTCCAGCCCCACGGCGTCCGAAACGCGCCGCCCGCGGTCAAAAACTGGATTTCTTCAGTCGGCGCATAGACCTCGTTGAACGATATGGGATTCCAAATGTCCCCGCGGCGTACCCGATTGCCTTCCCGGGAATAGCGTTGCCCCACCTCGACATACCATAGGTTGGATTGCTGCAATCGAAAGTCAGTGTTGAACTGGCTGACGGTGGCACGATAGGGATCGAAAAAGGCGTCCACGGTCACGTACCGATTGATGACCGGTTTCGCCAGCGGCCCGACGCCGGCCCCCCGGCTGAACAAGGGGCCTGCCATCTGTGAAACCATAAGCTGCTGCGGATCGTTATTCCCGATGACCGCCCGTAACCACAAATCTGAAAACTTCTTGCCCGCGACGGGAACTGTCGCCGGCTGTAGGGGCTGAGTGACGCTGCCAAGTGGAGGCTGGACGCCTGGGGTGAAATCCCTTGCCTGTGTCTGCACGGCGCCAACGTGATAGCTCTGCGCTAAGGTCAGGTCGAGCCAGTTAAAGCTGCTGTTGCCGTCCTGTTCCAATAACCGGCTGCGCAGCATGTAGGTCATGAGATTCTTTTTCGGGAGATCGTCAACCTGATCGATTTGGGTAATGTTGGACTGATCCGTAGCCGGGACGTATTCGTAGATCACGCTCGGCTCGATCGTGTGCAGCATCGCCTCGCCGGTTGCCGTATGAAACCGGCGGCTCAATTTCGAACTCGCGTCCATGGCGGCCCAAAACGTTTCTCGATGCTGACTGCTTGTGTCCACAGCCCCTCGCGAGTAATAGACCTCGCGGAACTTGGCCTGCGGCGTGAACCCGACCACATGGCCGACGTCGATCACATCGGTGGACAGACCGGGTACGATATCGAAGCGGTTCTGCGAAAATCCCTCCTCCCGGTAAAAATTGACCGCATTCGCATCCGCCCCGAACAGCAGCGGAGAATCGAACATGGCAAGATTCGGCATGCTGTATCCGATCTCCGGTAGTCGCTGAAATGTATCGTTGCCGCCAGCCTGCAGCGGTTGCAGATATTGGCCGAGGAGATACGCGTTGCCGTACCCCAACCGCTGATTCGCCAGAATGTTGGATTCATTGCTCGGGAGCGCGCGCTGTGCACCCGAATTGCTCAATTGCTGGAGATAGTTGGGATCTGACACGAGGTTGGCATTGACCCTCACCAAGAGATCCTCGGTGATCTGCTGGATATGCGTACCAGTCACAAGTGCCCGCGCCCGCTTCACATCCGCTCCCGGAGTGTCAGTCACACCCGCGACATTGGGCAACGTCGTCTGCTGAAGATAACTGACGTACCATTGGCCTCTCGATTTTCTGTTGAGCACGTAGCGATACTCCAAATCGCTGCCATACCCCAGATTGCTATAGTAGGACGGCGAAACCGTGAGATCCTGGCTCGGATTGATGGCCCAGTAATAGCCCTGTTGATAGTGGAAGCCGAACCGGTTGTCATAACCCGGTGTCGGAACCAGAAATCCACTCTGCCGCGGTGAAAGCGGATAGGTCATCGTCGGAATCGGAATCACCGGCACATCCGCGACGCAAAACCACCCGCCTTTGAAGGCGAGGCTATCTCCGGCGTTCAGGTCCAGATCCTTGAACCGAAATCGCCAGGCCGGAGTTTCTCCCTCGGGGGCGTCGCAGTTGGTAAACCGCCCTTCCTTGAAGCGATAATGATCTTCGGAAAACCGCTGAATCAGCCGTCCATCCAGGGTCGAATTGGACGCCTTGATATACACTTCCCCGTGCGTGATTATGCCTGCTTCGGTATTCACATTCAGCTCCAGCCGCTCAGCAACAATGTCGGCCTTCGGATCCGTCAGCCTGACATGTCCCGTCGCGATCAAGATGCCAGGCAATGCCTGCAGAATCAGATGGTCGGCCGTGAGATGGACGGAGCCTTGATCGACGACCACCGACCCTTCCGCCTCATAGATGTCCTGATCTTGGAGATAGTCGATACGATCGGCCTTCACTTCGAGAGGAGGCGATCCGGAAGCTGGAACGGAAGCAGAAGGACCGGCGGCACCTGCTGCCTGCCCCAGAAGGGGAAAGAGACTGAAGATCATGATGCCGAACAAAAAGCCGAGAACTCGCGTCAACGCTCCCGTCATTTCAACCCCGAAGCGGGGATATCCTACTGTCATGCCTCAACGCTTTCACGTCTCCAATAAGCATCAACGAGCCGGTCACACACATCAGGTCCTCAGCCCGGGCCAGGCGTCTGGCAAGCGCCAGTGCATCGGCCAACACGGCTTCGGCCCGCGCCGAGGGCCAGAGTTCGCTTACGGCAGCGCGGAGATCTTCGACCGTGGCCGAGCGTGAGAGACCGGCTTGGGTCAGGACGACCTCGTCGACGAGGCCCTGAAAAGGCTTCGCGAATCCGCGATGATCCTTGTCCCGCATCATGCCCAGCACGAGGATCACACGGCTTTCGGGATTCGACCGACGAAATCCCCGCAAGTACTCAGCCAAGGCACCTGCCGCCGCCGGATTGTGGGCACCGTCGAGCATCATCAGCGGCGCCCGATCCACGACCTCCAAGCGTCCTTGCCATTGCACCTTCTGCAGTCCTTCACGTACGGCAGGCTCTCTCACCTCCAGTCCTCGTTCACCCGCGGCTTCGATCAAGGATAGGGCGCAGGCGCAGTTATCCACCTGGTGCGCACCCTGCAGGGAGCAATAGAGGTCGTCATACCGAAGCGTGCGCCCCGAGAATCGAAACCGCTCCGGCATCCCTACCACCTCGAACTCCCGGCCAAATCGGCTCAGTGGCGCGGCACGCTCCGCCGCGACCTGCTCGATGGTCTCCCGCGCCTCGTCCGACATCCGCCCGAGAACGACCGGCACGCGCGGCTTGATGATTCCGGCCTTTTCGTAGGCGACCGACGACAGCGTTGTACCCAGATACTCTTGGTGATCCAAGGCAATCGTCGTGACGGCACAGGCGACCGGCGTGACGATGTTGGTGGCGTCGAATCGGCCCCCGAGTCCGACTTCGAGGACCGCGACATCGACCTGCCTGTCGGCAAAATACTGGAGGGCGATGGCGGTGGTACACTCAAAAAAGGTTGGCGACAGGTCCGGCTCGGCGGCCCCCTTTACGACCTCCGTGAACCGAGCGATGTCCGTTTCAGAAATCATCCGGCCATCCACTCGAATGCGTTCCCCGAATTCAACGAGGTGCGGCGAAGTATACAATCCCACCCGGTACCCGGCCGCCTGCAACATGGCAGCGGTCATTGCCGCCGTCGACCCTTTCCCGTTCGTTCCGGCGATGTGCAAGATGCGATAGCCGGCGTCCGGCCGCCCAAGCCGGCGCATCAACGCCGTCATCGTCTCCAGGCCAAGTTTGATGCCGTGCTTCTGGAGGTTATAGAGATACGAGACGGCAGCGGCGTACGTCATGATGTGGTCAGGGAATCACAGGCACTAGCAGGCTATCGGAATCTGCTTGTTCAGCCCCCCTGGAATGGCTTGAGAGAAGGGCCGCTTCTCTAAGCCCGACGGTTGTTACGCTCAGGCGACGCGGAAACGACGCCTGGGAAAGGCGCGTCTTGGCGCGCCAGGGTTGGGCGGGTGAGAAAAAGGCTTGGTTCAACACTCTGCTAGAAATGAGCGACGAGAGTGCTCAACGTCTCCTTGAGCTGCTTGCGCTCGACAATCATGTCGATCATCCCGTGCTCCAAAAGAAACTCGGCGCGCTGAAATTGGTCCGGCAGTTGCTGCTTGATCGTTTGTTCGATCACCCGAGGCCCTGCAAACCCGATCAGCGCCTTCGGCTCCGCAATGATGACGTCGCCAAGCATTGCGACACTCGCCGTCACCCCTCCGAACGTCGGATCCGCCAGGAGACAGATCAACGGAAGCTTGGCCTCCCCCAACTTCGCGACCGCCGCTGACGTTTTGGCCATCTGCATGAGGGAGAGAATGCCCTCCTGCATGCGGGCACCGCCTGAAGCCGTCACCAGCACAACCGGGAGGCGAGCTTCAATGGCGCGATCAATCGCGCGGCAAATTTTTTCGCCCACGACCGAACCCATGCTGCCGCCCATGAATCCGAAGTCGAAGAGACAAAGCGCCACTCGCCGGCCGTTCATCTGGCCCTCGCCGATCATGATGGCGTCCTTTTTTCCCGTCTTCTCCTGCTGGGTCTTGACCCGGTCTTTGTAGGATTTGGTGTCGTGAAAGTTCAAGGGATCCAACGGGCCGAGTTCGGCATCCCATTCCTTGAAGGTGCCGAAATCTACGAGAAGCGTGATGCGCTCCATGACCGAAATCGGAAAATGATAGTCGCACTTCGGACAGACTTTACTGTTGCGCTCGACTTCCTTGCGATAGACGATTTCACGGCAATGGTTGCATTTGAGCCACATCCCTTCGGCCACTTTTGACCGTTTAGGGGCTTCCGGCTCCGAACCTTTTTGCTTCTTGAACCACGCCATGGCACACTCCTTTCACGAATCAATCAGTCAGGGGCCGCTCGAAGGAGTCAGGGAACCCGCCTGTCGCAAGAGACCCGTCGGTCGGATGTGGAGAATAGCATAGCGTGACGCGCTGCGCACGTAGTTTCCCTTTCGAGAGATCTTGTCAGGACAGCGGCTCGCCGGTGAGCGTGCGATAGACGATCGAGAGACCCAACGCGATACTTCCCACACTGGCCAGTCCCTGGAGTGTAAGAAATACAGGACGGCCGAGCCGCAATGACCAGACAACGGGGACGCTCACGAGTAATCCGATGAGCATCATGCCCACAATGGAACCGCAGCCGAAGACGGCAATGTAGATCAATCCTTCAAGGAGGCTGCCCGCCGATGCGACGACAAACAGCAACAGCGCGGCGGAGCCGGCGAGGCCATGCGCCATCCCGATGCAGAGCGGCCGCACGGACTCGCGCCACCAATGCGCGTGACCGTGATCCCCCGACTGGGCATGGCTGTGAAGATGCACATGCCTCTTGCCGTCATGGTCGTGTTGATGCAGGTGCCAGCGCTCTCTGAGCAGCTTCATGCCGAGCAGAACGCCAAGCGCGACGAGCATGAGTCCGACCACACATTCCGCCGCCGCCGCGATCGGTCGGGGAATCGGGACGCGAAAGAAAAGGACGACGGCTCCGACAAGCAGCAACATCGCCGTGTGACCGAGTCCCCAACTCAGACCGACAAGACCAGACGCCCGCCATGACGGCCGTTCTGCGAGCACCGTCGAAACAGCCGCCAGGTGGTCCGAATCCAATGCATGACGGAGGCCGAGCACGAAACCCAGTCCGAGCACCGTCAGGTAAGAAGGGTCAGTCATGAGGCACCGAGATCAATTCGTCGGATCCTGCGTCTGAGATCGAGTGTTGCAGGAAGGAAGATACCTGCGGCATGGTCGGATCATCTCGCAGGATGGTCATCAGGCCGTCCGGCAGGGCCACGAGTGAAGAGCCGGGTGGTACGTGGTCTGAAATTTTGATGCTTTGAGCGATGCGCACACGGCACCGGGCGACATCTTCAGCATGCGTTAACCACCGCGCGAGTGCATTTCCAAATGCGGATCTTCACGCAAACGGTCGATGCCGATCAGTCCGCCTTCGCGCAACCCCGCGCGTTCCAGAGCTTTGCGTTCTTCCGCCCCTCGATCACGCCGTGATTGCCACCCGCCTTGAATCAACGCCCGCATGTCATCCGACGAGACACCCTCGCGAAGCGGTTTCCGCAAGTCGATACCGGCTGTCGCATAGAGACAGCGATACCACATCCCGTCGGCCGTCACCCGGCTTCGGTCGCAGGTCGAACAGAACGGGGTGGTGGTGGAAGGAATGATGCCGAAGGTCGCGCCATCCGGGAGCAGGAAACGCTGGGCGGGAGCCGATCCTCGTTCCGGCAAGGGTTGAATGGTCTCGTAATATTTGCCCAGCGCCGCAAGGATCATCTCCCGTGACAGGACCTTTTCCGGAGCCCATTCGTTGGCGCCGCCGACATCCATGTATTCGATGAACCGAACTTCGGCCTGATAATGCTTGCCGAATTCGATCAACCCGACCAACTCGTCGTCGTTGAAACCCGCGGATCGCAACGGTATCGAGCTTGAATCCCGTAAAGCCCGGCCCGGCCGACGGACTCAATCCCTTCCAAGACCCGGGCGAATTCGTCCCTTCGTGTCAGTTGCCTGAAGCGCTCCGGCCTCAAGGTATCGAGACTGACCGTCACGCGGTTCAAACCGGCTTGATACAGCGCTTCGGCATGGTCGGAGAGGAGAATGCCGTTCGTCGTCAGCGCAATCTCTTTGATGTTGCGATTCTGAAGAAGCAAACGAATCAGTCGCGGGAGATCCCGGCGGAGCAACGGCTCTCCCCCCGTCAATCTGACTTTGTCGACGCCGAGATCCGTAAAATAGCCCGTCAGCAGGGCCATTTCCTCGAAAGTGAGCACGTCCTCCCGAGGCAGCCACACATATTCTTCCTCAGGCATACAATAGGCGCACCGCAAGTTGCACCGGTCGGTCACCGAGAGCCGCAAGCTCCTCAGTGGACGACCGAACGCATCGACGACGTTCGGACTTGAAGTGCGCTGATGAGAGTTCTCTTCCATCATTTGTTATCCAGAGATCGTCAAACTGCATCCTTGGAAGAGGATGGTCAAAATGTTGCCTTCACACCCGCCCAGCCCAGCGCGCCAAGACGCGCTCTTCCTCAGGCAAGGCCGCAGCTATTCGTCGTGCCCCTAAGCGATGCGAGAACGCCGCCCGGGTCGCGACGTGCTCTGCACGTCGGGGTGGGCTGGGTGTGAACTGCTGCATTTTCACCATCCTCATGGGTGTTCTTCGACCCAGACCTCGCCGCTCGGCGTATGCTCCAGCTTCCAGATCGGAGTGATTTGCTTCAACTCGTCGATGGCCCACTTACACGCACGAAATGCTTCTGCACGGTGTTCTGCGCCCGCAATGATCAAGACGATGTTTTCACCGATCGTCATTGCGCCGAACCGATGAATGATCAGCAATTCAAGAATGTCGAATTCCTTTAACGCCCTCGCCCGGATCTCCCGCAGTTTCTTCTGGGCCATCCCTTCGTAGTGTTCGAACGTAATGCCATCGACGTCACGTCCCTGCGAACGGTCACGTGCAGTCCCAAGAAACATGGCGATGCCGCCGATGCGCTTCGACCGGCTTCGCACGCGGTTCAATTCCGCATCGATCGAAAAATCCTCCCGCTGCACGCGTACGAACTGACTGTCATCGATAGCGTAGTCCGCTTGGGATCCGCCGGCAAATGGAGGCAACAACGCGACCTCATCCCCTTCCTGGACCTTGGTATCCTCGTGGGCGATTTCCTGATTCACCGATACCAGAATTTTTTTCTTCTGAATGAGTTCGCCGATCTTGGGATAGCGCTTGTTCACCAGTTCAATGAGATTTTTCACCGAGTGCCCCTTGGCCAGGGCAACGGTCAGGGTGGATTGGTTCCCTGCAAGCAACTTCGTCATCCCGAATAACTTGACCGTGATCATCGATGCCCACTCCTCCGGAGGCTCGAACAGGCGCCGCCTTCACCCTCGTCTCTTGCGTCTTATCTGGTGTACGTCCCGGACTTGCCGCCGGCCTTCGATACCAGCCAGACATCGCTGAAACTCATTTCCCGGTCAATCGCCTTGCACATATCATAGATGGTCAGAGCAGCGACAGACACGGCGGTCATCGCTTCCATCTCGACCCCTGTCTGGCCGCTTGTCTTGGCTGTGGCCGTAACCGTGATAGAACAGCGTCCGTCACGATCCGGCTGCGGTTCTTCCTTGAACGAGATATCCACCGCCGAGAGGAATATCGGATGGCACATGGGGATCAGATCTGGGGTCTTTTTGGCCCCCATGACGCCGGCCACTTGGGCGACGGCCAATACATCACCTTTGGCGATCTTTCCGCGTTGAATTTTTTCAAGAGTTTCGGGTTGGAGGTAGACCTTCGCCTGGGCGGTCGCCACTCGTTCGGTCTGGGCCTTGGCGCTGACATCAACCATCCGCGCTCGACCCGACTCGTTAAAGTGTGTGAACTCGGCCATTTTCCTCGGCGAATCAGCCGGTTAGATTGCATTGACCGGTTATTATATGAAGGGCTGGAATGGCGCGTCAAGGCGCGAATAACGTCCGATGTCCTGGTTGCTGAACTCCGAGCCCTGGAGGTGGTGACCCTCATAGTCCACCTGAAGACATGCTCAGACATGAGGGATTTCGTTGCGTTCCCTCCACTTGGGGCACAAGCAAGGCGTCCCTGCCTTTGAGAAATGACGGCTAATGGTCGCCGGCGGAATTCGCGCCCGCACCCCTTCCTACGACAGGTTGACAGCTTCTCTTGGCATCCCGGAGAATGCCAAGAATGGCCGACAGAATTGTGATCGAACGGTTGGAATTTCAAGGGCGATGCGGCATCACAGCGGAGGAGCGGCGGCGACTTCAACCGATGGCCGTCGACCTCGAGTTGGACTGTGAGATCCGAGCGGCAGGGGCGTCGGATCATATGAACGACACAGTGGATTATGCCGCCGTCGTCGAACGGATCGTCGAGTTGGGGGGACGAGAGATCTGCGCCCTGCTCGAAAGCCTTGCCGAAAAAATCCTGACGATGTTGTTTACGGAGTTTCCGGTCAGCCGCGCGCGCCTTTGGCTTCGCAAGCTGGCCCCTCCTATTGCTCATACCGCGGGGTCGGTGGGCATCAAAGTGGACCGGGCCCGTGCCGCCCACCATGAGCCACTCATGGATCCCATGCCATCCCGGTTCGTCGCCCAGCAACTGCACCGTTTACCGAAAGGCCGAGCGCTGGACGTCGGGAGCGGCAGCGGGCGCCATGCTCTGTATCTCGCTAGCCACGGGTTCGAAGTCGACGCCATTGACCGCGACGGCGAGAGTCTTGCCAAACTCTCCTCCGCGGCCGCGCAACGGCATCTCCCACACGTGGCGACGAAACAAGTCGATCTCGAGCGAATCACCGACGACCGCCCCGAGTTTCCCGCCAATACCTATGATGCCATCATTGTATGTTTCTATCTGCATCGGCCGTTGTTTCCCTGGCTGATAGAAGCCTTGAAACCACAGGGTGTGCTCCTCTATGAGACCTTCACCATCAACAATTACGTGCGGTATCGCCACCCCCGGCGCTGGGAGTTCTGCCTGGCACAAAACGAACTGCTTCGCCTCACCTCCTCCCTGCGCATTCTTTCCTATGACGAAGGCGAACATGATGAAGGCCACGGCCTAGGCTCCGTCTTTACCGCTCAACTGATCGCCCAAAAACCGGGACCGGCCGTCCAGGCGCACGAGTCGCCGTGAGTCGAATCGATCTACACCTCCATACCACCCATTCGGACGGAAGCTTGCAGCCGTCTGAAGTGCTGGCGCTGGCCAAGAAAGCCAACGTGAGCGCGCTGGCGATTACCGACCACGACATCACCAGCGGTATTTCTGAAGCACAGGCGGCCGCCGAGGCCCTTGGCATCGAAGTCATCCCGGGCGTCGAAGTCAGCTCGTATGACGGGCGCAGCGAACTGCACATTCTGGGGTATTACGTCGAGTGTGACGACAGCTTGTTTACAAGCCGACTGGCTTCCCTTCGGGCGAGCCGACATCGACGCAATCCGCTCATCATCGAACGCCTTCGTGCAGCCGGTCTCGACGTGACGTATGAAGAGGTGCGGGCGCTGGCCGCGACGGAATCGGTTGGACGGCCCCATATTGCTCAGCTGCTCATGCGAAAGAAATATGTGTCGTCCGCCAAGGAAGCCTTCGACCGGTATCTTGCCGAGGGCAAACCCGCGTACGTCGCCCGCGAGCTGCCCACGCCGGAAGAAGCGATCCGATGGATCCGCGAGGCCAAAGGCGTCGCCGTGTTGGCGCATCCCACATGGGTGAAAGACACCAGCGATGGGCTTCGCTCCTGCGTCACGGCGCTGAAGGAGGCAGGCTTGGGCGGCGTCGAGGTGCACTACAGCACGCACAGCAAATCTCAAACGGCCAGTTACCTGGAATTGTCACAACGCCTCGGCCTGCTTGTGACCGGCGGCAGTGATTTTCATGGGATCACGAAGCCGGACATTGAGGTCGGCTACGGACGTGGGGATCTTCGTGTGAATCCCGCGCTGCTGGAGCCGCTCAAAGCCGCCGCCAGAGCTTAACAAAGGCTGCTCCGACCCGCCCGCTCACAATCATCCATCCCCGCAATTTTCCTGGTATTCGTTGACTCTTCACGGCCGTCCGTTAGACTGAGGACCATTCAATTGTCCTCGTCAAAACGATGTCGAAAAGCTTGCATTGGATTATCCCTCACGCGAGCGGCATTCTCGCGGCTCTCCTCCTGGGCCCCCTGCTCGGCAGCATGGCCTGGGCCGAGTTCTTCAGCATACCCCTCACCGCGGTGACCGGAGCGAACGCCGTGCGGTTGGTGACCGAAGGCATCGCGCTCGGGCTGGTCATTGCTCTGGCGGTCTCAGCGTATGAGCAGCTTCCAGACAACGGCCGCGGATCGAGCTTTCTTCGCTCCATCGTCCTTCCGTCAGCCGCACTGATTGTCGTCATCTTTGGCGCCAAAGCGCTCAGCTCGGTTGGCCTGCCGTTGATCCATCAGATGGGGCTATCGACGTTTGTGCAAGGGTATACGATGTTGGTCGTCGCCTGCGGACTGTGGCTGACGATGGCCTGGCTCCGGCATATGGACCTCTTGCGCAACATGTTCTCGCCGCCGCCCGTCAAGCGAAAACCCGCGCAAACGGCAGTACAGGAAGAACCGCTCCTGTCGGACAGCAGCGACGAGATCGTCGAGCAGCCAATGGAGAAAGCCGCGGCCATCGTCCTCAATGGCCACCCTCCGGCAAGTCTTGGCCGTTACAAAATTCTCAAGGAATTGGGACGGGGTGCGATGGGCCTCGTGTATCTCGGCAAAGATCCGACGATTCAACGCTTCGTCGCGATCAAGACGATGCGGCTGGATCACATCGATGACCCGGACAAAGTGCAGGAGATCCAAGCCCGTTTCTTCCGTGAAGCCGAATCGGCGGGACGCCTCTCTCATCCCAACATCGTCACCATTTATGACGCCGGCGAACAGCATGAACTGGGCTATATCGCGATGGAGTTGGTCGAGGGTCGGTCGCTGAAAGAGTGGTCGCGCAAGCCGCATTTGATGCCGCTCCCCGAACTCATCCCGACGCTCGCCTCCGTTGCGGACGCCCTCGATTATGCTCACCAACAGGGCGTGGTACACCGCGACATCAAACCGGCGAACATCATGATCACTAAGGAGCGGCTGGTGAAGGTCATGGACTTCGGCATCGCAAAAATGACGTCGAACAGCAAGACCCAGACCGATGTCGTCTTGGGCACGCCAACCTACATGTCGCCGGAGCAGATCGCCGGGAAAAAAGTCGATGGACGGTCCGATGTGTTCTCTCTCGGCGTTGTGCTCTTCGAGCTGTTGACCGGACAACCGCCGTTCACCGCGGATAACCTGTCGGCCCTGCTGTTCGCCATTGCGCACAATCCGCATCCCCAGCTTCACACCCTGCGGCAGGACCTGCCCCCAATGTTTGAGGAAGTGTTGAACCGGGCGTTGCAAAAAGAGCTGCCCCAGCGTTATCGCCGGGCCGGAGAGCTCGCTCAAGACCTCCGTGCCTGTCTACACAGCCTCGCCGCCTAGGAGGAGGGTTTGTGGCGATCACCCGGCTCCATTTCGCCGAAACCGACATCGGTCGCAAGCGGTCTCATAACGAAGACTGCTATGCGGCTGAGCCGGCGCTCGGGCTGTATGTCGTCTGTGATGGGATGGGGGGCGGCAATGCGGGCGAAGTGGCAAGCCACATGGCGATCGACGCCATCCTCGCTTACATGAAAGCCGAGGCCGGAACAACGTGTGGTGCCTGTCGAGTGTCGGTCAACCGCAATCTCTCTCCCGCGACGAACCAGCTGGCCAATGCGATCCGCGCCGCCAATGAGGCGGTCTATCGGGCTTCATGGGAGCAAGCCAAGTACGCCGGTATGGGAACCACCGTCGTCGCCGCCCGCCTCACCGAGCGGCATTTGTCGATCGCTCATGTCGGAGACAGTCGGTTGTACTTGATCCGCGCCGGTGCGATACAAGCGCTGACCAGCGACCATTCGTGGGTGGCTGAACAAGTGGCAAAAGGCTACATGACCGAAGAGGAAGCGGAGCGTTCACCGCGACGGAACATCGTCACGCGAGCGCTGGGCATCGAGAGCACCGTTGACATCGATGTCGCCGAGATCCCGATCTTCAACGGTGACCTGTTGCTGCTGTGTTCAGACGGGCTCACCCGGGGCGTCCGGTGCAGCGACATCCTCAGGACCGTCGAGGCGGCCGGTGAGTTGAGCGACAAAACGCACCGGTTAGTATCGCTGGCGAATCACGCCGGCGGAGACGACAACATCACGGTGTTGTTGGTCCGCGTCCAGGGGAGCACGAGTCATCGACTGTGGCACCGTCTCACACAGCGTTGGTTCTTGAAAGCGTCCTCACCTTCATAGGGGCGTACACTATGGGCGACATCGTCACCGACTCGGCCAAGCTTCTCGTCAAACTCCATGGCCAAGGATCCAACTGGATCGAGCTTGGACGGGATTGCTTTACGATCGGCCGAAAGCCGGATAACGATCTGTCGATCGATGATCACACCGTTTCGGGCCACCACGCCAAGATTATCCGAGTGCAATCCGTGTACTTCGTGGAGGATCTCAAAAGCACGAACGGCACAGCGGTCAACGGCCACGCGATTGAACGCGCTCAACTGCATGACGCCGACGTCATCACGATCGGGCAGCATCGCATGATTTTCCAGGACAGTGGCACCGTCCCCCCACGTGCGTCATCGACCTCTTCTGCGTTGGATCAAACGATGGCGATTCCGAGCAAATCCATGCAGGGCGTGCCGTCAATCACGGCAAGGATCCTGGTCACCGCGGGAAAAACCGACCGCTTAGAGTATCCGCTCACCAAGCCCTCGAATCTGATCGGGTCGCAGGACGGCGCAGCCATCCGCTTGACCGGCTGGTTCGCCCCCAAAGCGGCCGCATTGATTTCCGGCCGGGCAGGCGGCTTTACCGTAAGCCCGTCACAGCGCAACAAAACGCTGCTCGTGAACGGAAATACGGTGACGGTGCAACAGCAGTTGAAGGATGGCGATGTGATCGAGGTGGCCGGCGTCTCGATGACGTTCTACGTCACCCCGCCGAAGGTCCGATAGCGGATTCTAGTGCTTGAAGTGCAACGCCCCTTTCGGAAGCCTCTCATAGCACCCGTCCGAAAGTTCCGGGGCATGTTGCTGGAGACACTGCAGCATCTCCTCGCTTCCCGGACTCATGGAACAAAATCGCTTGATATCGACCTGACAGGCTGCCGTCAAGCGGCTGCGCTCTTCCTTCCATCTGACCAAGCGTTGGCGCAGCTGATGTTGACAAGGCACGGGAAGTTGCTGCGCGCGCTGTTCGAAGCATTGTTTGCGGGCGGCTCCATCGAGAGAATCGGGGCATAACTGTTCGACTTCGGCTGCACACCGCAGTCGAGACACTTGTGCAGTACGAGGATCGAGCGGCTTGGAGGCGGACGGCACTGCAGCGACGGTTGCCAACGGATCGGAGGCCGGCTGTGCTGGCGTTACCCCAGGAATCGACAGATCGAGTGTAGGTTCAGGAAGGGATTTAGAGACCGGCCGCGGGAAGGACGGCGCTTCCTTGGCAGCGAGTTCCTGTTCTGAAGGCAAACTACTGACGATGGCGACCCAGACCAGACCCAGCCCGATGAAGGTCAGCGCGCCGGCCAGAATCCGGTTGGAAAGCGTCTGCTCGCTCATGGCTTGTTCCTTCCGCAACGAGACTCAGCATAGGGCAAGGCACCCAAAAAATCGACGAAATGTAGGGATTCGGCAAATGCAGTCTCTTGAAATTGGAATTTAGAGGATGGTCAAAAAGCCTGTCAGCGCGGCCGCAGCGAGTGAAGAGCCGAGGCGTACTCTTTTTGGTACGTCGAGGGTCTGAGCGATGCGAGAACAAAGCTGGCGGGCTTTTTCACCATCCGGACCTAGTTTTCAGGCGCTTCGACAATATGGTTCTCGAACCTGGTGCAACCCTCTGCCAGCAGACGATTGGTGAGCATTTCACCCGGCCACTCGATTGGCAGGTCGGCGGTGAATATCCAGACATCCGGCGAGGTCCAGACCGGGCCATGGTCTTCGGGCAACTCAGGGTCGAACAAATCCGTCCACACCGGCATATAGACGCCGTTCCCGCATTGCGTATGCAAGTGAACGATAGTCCTCGCACGGACGAGCGGATCGAGGTCGCGCCAGACGGCCGCCGTTTCGTCGGCGAGGTGATGGAGCCGGACGGCGTTTTGGGCATCGAACATGGCATAGGCGGCATACACCGGCGCCTCAATGGTATCCGGAGCGAGCGCCAGTTCAGGACACTGCTCAACCAAACCCTCCAGGAGCGCCCGACGGTGAGGATCTTCAAGCGAGTCAGGTAAGCCGACATCCGGCACACCTATCAGCTCGAAAAAGAGAAACGCGGTGTTTTCGACGGGCGGATAGAGCCGTGCCGCGATCGAACGCCCCCGTTGCGATTCCGCTACCGTGCTGAGGTGCTCGTTCAAGGTTTGCAAGCTCAAGGCTTCAAGGGTGGCATCGGTCAACAAGCGCGGCTCTACGCGAACGACCGTTCCTGAGGACAACCGCAAATGCCGATGCAGCACTTCAGCCGTCGCGACCGGATCGATTTTGAGCTTCAATGGGTGGGAAAGATTGGCCTGGAGCGGAAGCTCCAGCGCGGCCATGACGGCATAAGACAGCTTTTCGTCCGCCGGCCCGTCGAGCATGATGGAACAGGACGCCTCAGCGACGAGATCGAACAGCCATTCCGCCATGTCTTCATCGAGCGCAGCCAACACCGTCAGCAAGTCGTCCTCACGACCTTGCTCGAGAAAGGCCTGCAACGTATCGATGGCGGCATCCGTGTCGCCATGATCGTGCCGGCGGGCATTGATGAGATGGATCAGATCTCTGGTCAGAGGATCGGGACGGGACCAACTTTGCATGCCATGCTCCAGGCACTCACGGACGGTTGTTAACTTCCATGTTGCCAAACTTTCCATCAGGGAGCAAGCGCTCGACTGCATTCATACGAGCACTCCTGGTTCCGCCCCGGCATGTCAGTCTCCGATGACTTTCACCAGCACTCGTTTTCGGCGCCGGCCGTCGAATTCTCCGTAAAAGATCTGTTCCCATGGCCCGAAATCCAAGCGGCCGTTCGTGATGGCGACGACAACTTCCCGTCCCATCACCTGCCGTTTGATGTGAGCATCGCCGTTGTCCTCGCCAGTCTCATTGTGGCGATAGACGTCATCATGGGGCGCGATCCGCTCCAAAAAGCGGTCGTAGTCTGCCAGCAGGCCCTGTTCGTCATCGTTGATGTAGACGCTCGCCGTAATGTGCATGGCGTTGACCAGCACGAGACCTTCCTGCACCCCGCTCTTCTTGACGACAGATTCAACTTGAGGCGTGATGTTGACATAGGCCCGGCGGGTCTTCGTGTCGAACCAGAGTTCTTCGCGGTAGGATCGCATGGCAGGTTGACCGGGCTCATTCTGCGTCCCGCCAGCCTGAAGATGCAACCCCCAATCGGGCGGCGCATATCGTCAAACCCGGCCTACGGCGGCTATAATATCGCATGCCTTCTTTGCCGGCTCTTCCATCGTCCGCCCCGCCGAAGTCGCCTGTTCCGCGGCTGACGAAAGAGGCGAAAATCGTGCTTCGTGGACGTTATTTAATGAAGAATGACCACGGCACCGTCATTGAGACGGTCCCCGAGTTGTTCTGGCGCATCGCCACGGACATCGCGCAGGCTGAGCAGCTCTATCCCGGTCCCACCAGACTCGCACATGCGGCGCGCCGGTTTTATGAATCCATGGCTCGGCTGGAATTCCTACCCAATTCGCCGACGCTCATGAACGCCGGACGCCCGCTGCAGCAATTGGCCGCCTGCTTTGTTCTGCCGGTCGACGACTCCTTGAGTTCGATTCTGGAGGCGGTCAAACAGCAGGCGTTGATTCATCAATCGGGCGGCGGCACTGGTTTTTCCTTCAGCCGCCTTCGACCGCAAGACGACCTGGTTTCCTCGACCCACGGCATCGCCTCGGGGCCGGTGTCCTTCATGCGCATCTTCAATATGGCAACGGACGTGATCAAACAGGGCGGCGCGAGGCGCGGCGCGAACATGGGTATCCTTCGAGTCGATCATCCCGATATTTTGGAATTCATCGGGTTGAAGCAAGATCCCTCTGCAATGACCAACTTCAATTTGTCTGTTGGCATCACGTCGGACTTCATGCGTGCGCTGGCGCGTAATCGCCGCTATGCGCTCATCAATCCGCGGACCAGGAAACAGACGAAGCGATTGCCGGCAAAGATGGTGTTCGACTGCCTGGTTCACGCCGCCTGGGCCACGGGAGAGCCGGGCGTCATCTTCTTGGACCACATTAATGCCGGCAATCCGACGCCTCGGCTGGGCGACATCGAAGCCACCAATCCCTGCGGAGAGCAGCCGCTCCTGGCGTATGAATCATGCACCCTCGGTTCCATCAACGTGTCCAAGTTCGTCCAGGCTGCCCGCCCGGACCCTGTCATCGACTATCAGCGGTTGGCGGCAGCCGTCGGGCTGGCCGTCCGTTTTCTGGACAATGTCATCGACCGGAACCATTACCCGCTCAAGGAGATTGAAATCGCGACGCTCCGTACGAGAAAGATCGGGCTCGGGATCATGGGCTTTGCCGACCTCCTGATCGCCTTGAACATTCCTTACGATAGCGAGGCGGCGATCCAACAAGCGACGTCGCTGATGTCATTCGTCCGGGCTCAAGCGCACGGGGCATCCCATAGACTCGGCATTCAACGGGGTTTGTTTCCGGCGCATCGCGGCAGTCGCCTGCTGAGCCGCCATGAGCAGCGGCGCAACGCTACTGTCACCACTATTGCGCCAACCGGCACGATCAGCCTGATAGGCGGATGTTCGGCCGGCATCGAGCCGCTCTATGGCGTGCGCGTGCTTCGCCGGGCGATGGAAGGCCTCGAACTCACGCTGGTGCACCCTGCCTTTGCGCGCATGATCAAGGCCCATGGCCTCGAGCTCGATCACCTACAGACCGAGCTCGCCGCGAGCCCTTCCATACAGCATGTCACACGCATTCCGAAAGACATCCGCCAACTGTTCGTCACGGCTCATGACGTGGCGCCCAGGCAGCACGTTCGCATGCAGGCAGCCTTTCAACGCTGGAGCGATAGCGGCGTCTCAAAGACGATTAACCTCCCGCCGACGGCAACCAAGTCCGATGTCGCGGATGCCTTTCTGCTGGCCTATGAGCTGAAGTGTAAAGGCTTGACCGTCTTTCGCAGCGGAAGCCGAGAAGCCCAAGTCCTTTCTTGTTCGCCCGCGCTGCCCTGCTGACCCAGAGCGGGCATATTCCATAGTAAAATTGACTCTCCGGGGTGATGGTGATAAGTATTTCGCTCAGTTTGGAGGTGGGTGATGGCAGAGCTCGTAGGGAACCTGACAGTGGTTGGCAATCCGTTCCAATGGTCCCTCCTGTTCGCCCGTCAACCGGAGCCGGACTTAGAGTTTACGGAGGAAGAACTCGATCAGACCACAGCCACCAGGCCGATTTCTCCCATGAAGCCGGGGAAAAAGTCAGGCGGCGGCAGGCCGATGCTCTGGATATTTCTGCTTCTTTTGGTCGGCGGGATCGCATACCTCGCGATGGAACCCGAACAACTTGCCGACTGGCTCGCTCCGTTTACGGGAGACACCACACCGGAGCCCGCTCCAATTGCGAATCGTACAAAGCCCACGCCGCCGGCCGCTTCCCCACCGGCCGCCACGGCACCGGCGGCACCGCCTGCTGCCTCGGAAGGGATGCCTGCACCAGCAGCACCAACGCCTCCGACGGGCGCTCCTCCGCAAAGTCAATCGGCCTCTCCCACCACACCGGCTCCTGCACCACCCGCTGGCACCGTCGTCTCCTCTCCTATGTTTGCGGAAGGACAAAAAGTCACGGCCATTGGTAACCCGACCATCCCTGCTGAAACGATTCCGCTGTCACTGGATCCGACTGGCGCTAAACCGGGGCCTGTCGTTCGTCCTGGCGTGACGCTGAGCATCCTTGATGGAGACCTCCAGCCGACCGGGTGGGTCTACTCCGTTCGCACGGACGACGGCGTCAAAGGATGGATTGCCGAGAAGCGCTTACGTCTGAAGTTCTAGCATCCTGTTTCGATTCCAATTCACGAGCTGAGACGACAGGGATTCTTCGGCCCTTCTTCCTTGCCCTGTGCTATAATTCGCGCCGAACACCTCCAGCACGACTTTCCCCATCCTATGTCGACACTCCGGGCACTCATTTTCGATTTCGACGGCGTCATTGCCGACACCGAACCGCTGCATTTCGCGGGGCTGCACCAAACCCTGAAGGAAATCGGCATCGACCTGACGGAAGCCGACTACTACGCCGACTACCTTGGGTACGATGATCACGGGTGCTTTGTCGCCGCCCTGACCGCACATCATCGTCCCACCGATTCTGCCACTATCGCGCAACTGATGAACCGGAAAGCCGCCGCCTACCTCGAATCGGTCAAGCGCCATCAGGTCATCTTTCCCGGCGTCCCGGAGTTCGTGCGTGAGGCGGCACGTCTCTATCCTTTGGCCATTGCGTCCGGAGCCTTGCGGCATGAAATCGAATATATTCTCGAAGCCGCAGGACTCCGAAAGGAATTCCTGCACATCACCAGCGCAGAGGATGTGCTGCGGGGCAAGCCCGATCCTCAGCCGTTTGTGCTGGCGTTGAAAGGCTTGCAACAGCGCGAACCGGGCCTGACTCCCACGTCCTGCCTGGTGATCGAGGACTCGCTCCCGGGTGTGCGCGGCGCAAAGGCTGCCGGCATGAAGGTCCTTGCGGTGGCTAACACGCACACCGTCCAAGATTTGCACGAGGCCCATGCCATCACCCATAGCTTGCAAGAGACCAACTTGACGGACCTGCGCAGGCGTTTGTGGCAGGCCGCCTGACGGTGTGACTGACATGAGAGTATGCTCGCTTGTCCCTGGTGCGACGGAAGTCGTGGCGATGCTGGGCATGTCACATGATCTCGTCGGCATTAGCCATGAATGCGACTATCCGGAAACAGTTCGCCACGCGCCCGTCCTGGTGCAACCGATCGTCGATTCCGCCGTCATGGACAGTGCCGCCATCGATCGCCAGGTCCGAGCACTGGCGTCGTCGGGTCAGGAGCTGTATGGGTTGAACAGGCAAGCCCTGATCGATGCACGGCCAGACGTCATCCTGGCGCAGGACGTCTGTCATGTCTGCGCCGTCACTGCGCATCAACTCGAACAGGCCATTGCCGCGCTTCCATCGCGGCCGCAAGTACTTGCCCTCAATCCGATTTCACTTCACGCGGTCATTCAAGATGTCGAACGGATCGGGCAGGCATTGGGTGAACCGGCCAGGGGACGTGTCCTCGCCGAATCACTGTTCAGGAGGCTAGGAACTGTCGGCGACAAGCGCCGCGGCCTGACCCAACCGCGGGTCTTGTGTCTCGAGTGGCTGAACCCCTTATATGTCGGTGGGCATTGGGTGCCTGAGATGGTGGAGATCGCCGGAGGCCAGGACGTGCTAGGCTGTTCCGGTCAGCCTTCGCGCCGGGTATCCTGGCAGGAGGTTCACACCGCCGTCCCGCAGATTGTCATCCTCATGCCTTGCGGATTCTCGATCGAGCGCACGATCGCGGAGCTCCGCCATCTGTGCCGGACCGATCACGAGTGGTCACAAAGCGCACGCCTGTGGCCAAGAATCTACATCGTGGATGCGGGCTCGTTTTTCAGCCGACCCGGTCCTCGCCTCGTGGACGGCGTTGAGCTGCTTGCGGACATTTTCTCGGGAGACGTGGCCGCCGGCTGCAATTCCCCCATGGTGCGTGACGTGAGCGGCTCTCTCTCTCTCTCAGGCCCATCGCTATGACGATGACGACGGCAGAAGCTCAGGCGTTTTGCACGGATGTCACGAAGAAGAGCGGAAGCAACTTCTATTACGCATTTCTCTTTCTACCAAAAACGCGGCGGAACGCTATGTATACGGTGTACGCCTTTTGCAAAGCGGTGGACAGCGCAGTCGACGAGCCACCAGCGGGAAGCAATCCCAAGGAAGAACTCCGCCGTTGGAGACACGAGCTCGAGCTCGTCTATAGCGGCCAACCTTCCTGGCCGCTCATGATCAGCCTTGCGCATCACGTCAAGCAACTTTCCATTCCCAAAGCCTACTTCGACGAACTCATCAAAGGCGTCGAAATGGATCTCTCACGAACGCGCTACGGGACCTTCGAGGAGCTGTCGCTGTATTGTTACCGGGTCGCCTCGATCGTCGGGTTGATTTGCTTGCACATCTTCGGTCCGACCTCTCCTCATGCTCAGGATTATGCCGTAGACCTCGGCATGGCCTTTCAGCTCACCAATATTCTTCGGGACCTGGCGGCAGATGCAGAACAGGGACGAATTTACCTTCCCAAAGAGGACCTGGAAAAATTCGGCTACAGCGAAACCGATTTCCTTGAACGCAATGAGACTCCTGCTCTGCACAACCTCATTCGGTTCGAAGCCAAGCGAGCAAGGGATTACTATTCGAAGGCATATGAGGCGCTGTCCTGCTTGCCCAAAAAGGACCGCCGTGCACTGACGGTGGCTGAAATCATGAGGGCTGTGTACTCGCGCATCCTCGACCGTATCGAACAACCAGACCACGCCGTCTTCGGGCCTCGGGTTCGCTTGTCAACATCCAATCGGCTCGCTCTCGCGTCCGGTGTGTGGCTCCGCTCGAAACTCTCGTGACGTCCCACGGCCGCCAATCTGTCATCATCATCGGCGGTGGACCAGCCGGCATGACTGCCGCCTATAGGCTGACGGCACACGGGTGTCGGGTCACGCTCCTGACTTCCTCACCGATACTGGCTGAACGGTTCGGGCAGGCAGGACGTCAGCCGACTGCAATCCTGGGGGGTCATCATGCGACCTGGGCGCTGTTGCAGTCATTCGGCATCCACCGAACGGACGCGCTATTTGCCGAGTCCACATTAGAGTTTGTTCTGCCCAATGGCCGTGTGGCTCGTTATCCAAAGACCTATTTCCCGACGCCGCTCAAGCAACTACTCACCATCGGACGTTTTGCAGGGCTCTCGCCGGCCGAGCGTTGGAAGCTGCTCTCCTGGTTGGAACAGCTCTGGGAAGGCTCGGTTGAGCTCGCCCCGGACCTGGAACATCGCACGGCACACCAGTGGCTCGAATCGCTGGATGTCAGCCGAACCACTTTGCAGAGCATCTGGAATCCGCTGGCACGATGGTTGACGGGCAGTGATATTCAAATCCTGTCCGCCGATGCCTTCGTGACGGCTCTGAAACCGTTTTTTCTTTCCGGCGCTGCCAACAGTCGGATTTGGCTGGCACATCCATCCTGCGACCAGCTGCTCGTAGATCCGATCAAGGAGCGCCTGACCAAAGACGGCGCCACGTTGGCATTACACACGCCAGCTGCGCGACTTGAGTTTCACCAAGAGCGGGTGACCGGCGTCCGTATCGGAGACGGGAGCCTCCTCGAGGCCGATTGGTACGTCGCCGCCGTCCCTCCACAGGAGCTCACGCCACTCCTGCCGGAGCGTTGGCTCACCCGTTATGCCTACTTTCAGCACATCGCCGACCTTGAAACCAGCTCCTCCACCTTTCTTCAAGTGCGCACGGCGACACTCCTGGCGAAGCCACGGCATATCCTCATAAGCTCGGGACCTTTTCACTGGATAGTGTGTTCGCCTACAGCACCGGACCGGCGCCTACTCGCTGTCATGAAGATCCAGCCTGGCCAACCGGTGGCTGATCTTGAGCAGCAAGCCTCCGACCTTCTTGGTTCGTTGAATCTGCTGGAGACCGGCCGTCATCTCGACGGATTGCGGCAGTACGAGACGCCGCATGCCGTCCTGTCTCTTGCGCCAGGCACGAAACTCCGTCGACCGATACATCGGAGCCCGATTCCCAATCTACTCCTGGCCGGGGCCTGGACTGACACGGGCTGGCCGGCCAATCTGGAGAGCGCGATCGCCAGCGGCGAGCGCTGCACCGGCATTATCATCGGCCGCGGCCTATCTGCATAAATTCGAGCGATTTTCGGCGTTGACAACTTTTTGCACCGCTCCTAAGATGCCTCGCGACGACCCATCGCAACATCTCGCCATGACGCTCCAAGAACTCGCGAAATCCCTTCACAACTGTCAGCAGTGCAAGCTTGCCAAACTGGGGCGCACGCAGGTTGTGTTTGGGGTGGGCAATCCCCGAGCCAGCATCATGTTTGTAGGTGAGGCTCCTGGATTCAACGAAGATCAGAAGGGCGAGCCCTTCGTCGGCGCGGCCGGCAAACTATTGAATGATCTGCTGGCATCCGCCAATCTCTCGCGCGATCAAATCTATATCGCGAACGTCATCAAGTGCAGGCCGCCGAACAACCGCGACCCTGAACCGGACGAAGTCGAGACCTGTAAGCCCTTTTTAATGCAGCAGATCCAGATGATCCGACCCAAGCTTGTGTGCACGCTGGGCAACTGGGCGACACAGACCTTGCTGGAACGAAAAGTCGGAATTACGAAAGTGAAGGCGCAGGCCTTCTACATGAAGGACTTTGTGATCTTTCCCCTGCTGCATCCCGCCGCCGCCCTCCATCAAGGCAACCTGCTCGATACGTTAAAGGAAGATTTCAAAAAACTGAAGGAATTCCTTGACCGGCATTCCCAACCCCCGTCCGAAGAGGCCGCCGCACCGGCTGCACCTGCCCTCAACATCGAACCGCCCAATCCGGCTCAAATGGATTTGTTCGGATAGTTGGGGGTGTCGCGGCGATGGTGTCCCGACTGCTCCAGCGCTTCGGCTCGACCACACTAAGCTTATCATTTGCTCGATGCCGAAACTCGTTCCCTTCTTAGCTTCGCTTGAAAGGAACATCAAACATCGGCATCGCCAGCCAAAGGCTGGTCGCATCTGATCAACAAGTGTGGTGCCCGAGCCAAGCGCCAGTCGCCGAGGGGCATCCATCGCCGCACCCAACTATCCTCACCCCGCGAGAAGAGAAACTCGATCGCTCGTGAGGATCGTCGCCGCCGACGGCCGGTTGAATTAGAACAACTACATGGTGGTCCTACCGAGCTTGCTGAGTCGTCCGTTCAAGCCGCCTGCGGCTACTGACGCATGCATCAGCGCTGCGTCTCTCGTCGCAGTGAAATCACGCGGCCGCGCTTCGCGGATGGCACAGATGTTTGACGCTCCGTTCGACCACCGGTCTGAACGGAGCAAGTTTCTGTGGCAAGCGTGATTGAGCGTGATGACGAGCCAGCAGGCGCTGGCGAGAGTGGAAGCAGCCGCAGGCGGCTAGTTCATGCTTTCGTCGGTTTTCCTTCCGACGATGTGGCAGAGGTCGATTCTGTGGATTGTTCTTCGCTCTCACCTTCAGCCGGCTTGTCTTCATCCGGAACGTCGAACCACTGCACCAACATTTCATCCCACCAGGTTTCGTCCACTTCCGTGCCCGGATCATTGCCAAGAAAAGCCACATCATCCTTGGTGAGATCGGCTCCGACCTGTTTCGGCTGGTGCTTGGCACGCTCGATGACTTCCTTTGTGGCATACCCGCCGATGATCCAGGAATCCGGATCAGCGCGGCGGGACTTGTAGGCTTTCAACCCGACCTTGAGATACATGAAGATCTGCTGTTGAACGGGATCGCCGACACCCGACTGAGGCAGGCTCAGCGTCTTTTCGATCTTCTTGCGCCAGTGCCGGTCGTCGTAGCGCGACGTCACCAACTGCAGCATCTTCTTTCCGAGTTCGGTGTCAAGCGGCATTCCATTCCTCCGTCAACGGCATCTGTTCCCTCATGCCGTCAGTCCACCAGGTGAAAAAGGTTCTTATTTCCGACCGTACTTCGCCGTGAACGAGGCTTTTCCCAACTTATTCTGATTCAGGTAGTAGCCCACCATCGCGCCAGAGGCCTCTTTCTGCAAAGGCAGTTGATCCACTTTCAGCGCGTACACCGTAAAGATGTAGCGATGCGGCTTATCACCGGGCGGCGGACAGGGACCGCCGTAGCCGGGCTGACCGAAATCGGTCATGGATTGGACACTACCTTGCGGCGCGCCTCCGCCCTCAGGTTTGCCGGCCCCTGCCGGCAGCGACATGGTATCCGGAGGCATATTGAAGATCACCCAATGCCACCACCCGCTTCCCGTCGGCGCATCGGGATCATAGACTGTCACGGCCAAACTCTTCGTTCCCTTCGGTGCCCGCTCCCACCGTAACTCTGGCGACGTGTTGTTGCCGTTGCAGCCAAACCCGTTAAAGACATGTTCATTACCGATGGTCCCTTTCACCGTGGGGCTGCTGAGCCGAAAGTCAGCTGCCATGCCCGTGGCGGGAAGCACCAGTGCGGCCAGAAGAATAATGCTACATGCAGGTCGCATAACACTCCTCTCTTGTGATCTCGTCATCCGCTCGCAGACGGCCCGGATGCTGGGACTACGATCGACTACGATCAGACGAACTTCATCTGCCCTTTTCGTAGGTCCCCACTAACTGGGCCTCGCTTAGAATGTGGCCTTTCATCGCTTCCTCGAGCTTGATCTTCGCCGGCTGCTTCAAGTCGGGCAGCATGGTATCCAAGGCATAGAGCTTATGGAAGTAGCGGTGGCGCCCAATCGGCGGGCACGGCCCCCCATACCCAGTGCGCTTCCAATCATTGACCCCTTCCCTGGTTCCCTCCGGCAGCGCCTTGACGCTTTCGGGCAAACCGTTGGTCGTCGGCGGCAAATTGTAAAGCACCCAGTGCACCCAGGTCATTTTTGGTGCGGCCGGATCGGGCGCGTCAGGGTCATCTACAATCAACGCCAAACTTTTTGTGCCCGGCGGCAGATCCGACCAGTCTATCGGCGGTGAAACGTCCTTGCCCTCGCACGTATACAACACCGGAATCGCACCCTGATGGGCAAAGGCGCTTGAGCTAATTCGCATGTTGCCCTCCCCGCGGGATGAGGCGGTCATGGCAGTAAGAACAACGGCGAGCGACGCTCCCAACAAGCGGTGACCTACTCCTGCAGGAATACGTCCGAGGGGTCGGATGCTCTTCACTGTGCTTGCTCAGCTACCCGCCACCATCATCTCCGCGATCTTGAGCGTCGGACTGGCAATGCGTCCTCGGAAGACAAGATCGCTGCCAACCGACTCGATGTCCTTGAACATCTGTTTCAAATTTCCGGCAATCGTAATCTCTTCAACCGGATAGGCCAGCTCACCATTTTCAATCCAGAACCCACCGGCGCCGCGCGAATAATCGCCGGTTACCATGTTAATGCCGAACCCAATCAACTCCGTCACGTAGAGACCGTCCTTCACGCTCCGAATGATGTCTTCTGCCGGCGTGGTGCCGGGAACGAGATAAAAATTGGTTGGTCCGACAGATGGACTCTCCCCCACGCTCCGCGACGCATTGCCTGTCGATGGCAACCCCAACTTTTTTCCCGAATAGGTGTCGAGCAGGTAACTTGCCAGCACGCCCTTGTCGATGATCGTGTTCCTTCTGGTCGGAAGCCCTTCACCATCGAATGGCCGTGAGCCAAGCCCTCCCATCATGCGGCCATCGTCATAGATCGTGATCCAGTCGGGCGCGACCCGTTTTCCCAATTGCCCCGCAAGAAACGATGCACCCTTGTAGAGGCCATACCCCGACGCAGCGCTACAGAGGTTGGCGAGCAGGCTGCCGGCAGTTTCTCGATCGAATATCACGGGAACGCGCTTGGTTTCGATTTTTCGTGCGCCTAACCGTCTCACCGTTCGCTTGGCGGCTTCAATCCCGATAGCCTCCGGCGTGTCGAGCTTGATGAACTTTCGCTGGACGTCGTACCAGGAGTCGCGCTGCATGGTGCCTGACACAGGATCGACTGCAATAGGCGAGACCGCCAAGGAATAGCTGGAACTGCGATACTCTCCGACAAACCCGTGGCTGTTTCCGAGGACGACACGACCCCATGAAGAATCGAAATCCGCCCCCTCCGAATTCGCAATCCGTTCGTCTGTCGCCATGGCCGCCGATTCTGCCCGCTTCGCCAACTCGATTTGCCGCTCCGTATCCACTTTCGTGTCATCATAAAGGTCCAGGTCGGGTTGTTCCGTCGCCAATTGATCGGGCTCAGGCAGCCCCGACACGGAATCTTCGACGACAGCCTTGGCGAGCGTACAGGTTTCCGACACCAGGCGTCGCAACGACTGAGGGGAGAAATCGGATGTGGAGGTGGTGGCAGAGCGCTTGCCGACGAAGACCCGAAGCCCAAGCCGTTTCTCACGCGCCTTGGTCAGCCGGTCGACGGCCCCCAGCCGGACCTGCACTGATAGGTTTTCCCCATCGGCAACGACGACATCGGCCTCCGTCGCGCCGTCCTTCTTGGCCATTGCCAATACATCAGAGGCGAGCTGAACCAGGTGGCCGTTGACAGGTTGGATCGCGCGATCCGGTTTCTCTTGGTGCATTACGAACCACCTTGTCTCATGCGGCTTGGGTTCCTCCGACCGTGATTTGATCGATCCGGATCGTCGGCAATCCGACGCCGACCGGCACCGATTGCCCTTCCTTCCCGCAGGTGCCGATTCCTTCATCGAGTTTCAAATCGTGGCCGACCATCGACACCTTTGTCAAAATATCGGGACCGCTGCCAATCAGTGTCGCGCCTTTGACGGGCCTGGTGATCTTCCCGCCTTCGATCAAATATGCTTCACTGGCGGAAAACACGAACTTCCCATTAGTGATATCGACCTGCCCTCCCCCGAACGACACGGCATACAATCCTTTATCGACCGACCGGATAATTTCGTCCGGATCCGACTGTCCCGCGAGCATGAAGGTATTTGTCATGCGCGGCAGGACGATGCTCTGGTAGCTTTCACGCCGGCCGTTGCCGGTGACGGGAATGCCCATGAGGCGGGCATTCAATTTGTCGGTGATGTAGCCACGCAGGATCCCCTGTTCGATCAGAGTCGTCCGGCTGGTCGGCGTGCCTTCGTCATCCATATTCAACGAGCCCCGCCGGCCAGGCAGCGTCCCGTCATCAACAATCGTGCAGACCTCCGAGGCGACACGTTTGCCCAGCAAGTTGGAAAACGCGGATGATTTCTTGCGGTTGAAATCCGCCTCAAGGCCATGGCCGATGGCCTCGTGCAAAAGAATGCCGGGCCAGCCGCCGCCCAGCACGACCGGCATGACTCCCGCCGGAGCGTCGACTGAAGAAAGATTGAGGATCGCGATGCGGGCAGCCTCTTTCGCATAGTCTAAGTAACGGTCCCGCTCGCGATAAAATTCGAACCCGATACGGCCGCCGCCGCCGAAAGACCCGATCTGGCGGTTCCCGTGTTCCTCAGCGATGCAGGTCACCTGCAACCGGGACAAGGGTTGTACATCGCCGATCAAGGTGCCTTCAGACGTGGCCACCAGCACGACCTTATACTCGGTGTTGAAGGAGGCCATCACGTTCTTGATGCGCGGATCGTACCGGCGGGCTTCCTCGTCGATGCGGTTAAGGAGCGCAACGCGCTCTGCTGTCGCCACTTCCATCTGCACCTCGGAAACCGGATAGAGATCACGCGTCGGTCTGGAATGAACCGGAACCGGTATGGGTTGGGTCCCGCCGGGAGAGTGGGCGATATATCGGGCGGTATCGGCGGCGAGTTCGAGGTCCCGCTTGGTCAGTTCGTCGGAATAGGCAAATCCGGTTTTTTCTCCCGCCGTCGCGCGGACACCGACCCCTTGCGAAATGCTCTTCGTCGCCCGCTTTACGAGCGACTCTTCCATCGACACGGATTCCGAAACACAAGACTCGAAATAGAGGTCCGCATAATCCACGTTGCGGACCTTGACCCGGCCCAAGGCACCTTCTACATCACGTGCGGTGACGCCGAACGAATCCAACGGAATAAGTTGTGCCATCGCGCAAAATCCTTACAAGATGGTTCTGAAGTGACTCGTGAGTGTGAGAAGTCAAAGTATAGCCCATTCATTTTTCCAGGCGCAATCAGAGCGCGTCGAACCCTTCGCTTTTTCAAGGAATTTGGGAAATATCGTTTGACTTTCACCAAGACCGTCAGTAGACTTTCCTTACCTGCCATAGCAAAAAGACCATTACCATCGGAGCCCATGGACAATCAGCCACCTTCTAGAATCGACGACCTGTCGGAAACAGAGCTGACGGCAAAACTCGATACTGACCTTCTTCCCAAACACGTCGCCATCATCATGGATGGCAACGGTCGGTGGGCCGAGGCCCGAAGCTTGCCCAGGATTGCTGGCCACCGGGAAGGCATAAAGTCGGTGCGCGACATGATCTCCTTGTGCCTGGAATTGGGCATTCAGGCGCTTACTATTTATGCGTTTTCACAGGAGAATTGGAACAGGCCTACGACGGAGGTCGATGGCCTCATGGGACTGTTGGAGTATTACCTTTCTACAGAGCGAAATAAATTGATCGAACAGGGAGTCCGTTTCCGGACCATCGGCAGAACGCACGCTCTACCGAGTTCCGCCCTCCAGTGGGTCCGGGCAGCAGAGCAGGAAACCGCGCACATGGACAAGCTTCAGCTGACGGTGGCGCTTAGCTACGGCGGCCGCTCCGAGATCGTCGACGCGGTCCGAGGACTGGTTCGGGACGCTCAGGATGGCAAGCTGCAGCCCGAGGATATCGATGAACCGCAGATTCAACAGTATCTGTATACGCACGGTCTGCCCGATCCGGATCTCCTGATTCGCACCAGCGGGGAAACTCGCATCAGCAACTTCCTCCTGTGGCAGTTGGCTTACACGGAATTGTATTTCACACCAACCCTCTGGCCGGACTTCCGCCGCCGGGAGCTATTACTGGCCCTACTCGAGTATCAACGGCGTGAACGACGTTTCGGCCGCGTCTTCAGCAGCCTGTCTTCGTAGTCTGCCGGAGAACCACCGACATGTTGGAGTGTGGAACGACGAATCGAGAACCGGCGCAGACCGTCCACAAGGCCACGGCTCGGTTCGATCCACGTCGGATCTACACGGTCTTATTGATCGTACCATTGTTGTATGGTGCCATCCGCTATCTTCCTCCGGCTATGTTTACCGGCATTGTGGCGGTAGCCGGGTGCCTCTCCCTCCACGAGCTGTATCGCTTGTGTTTCCAGCCTGCACGCCAACCTTTAATGGTTGCAACTGGCCTGGCAGGGTGCGTCGCGTTGATCATCAGTCCTCACGAACCTGGCATGGCACAGCCGAGTCTGCTCGTAGCCGTACTTGCAATCCTTTCCATCCCGTTGCTGATCAGGACGCCATTCGATCAAAGCGTGAAGGATAGTGCCCTCACGTTGACCGGCATGCTGTATATCGGCTTGACGCTGGGTTCCCTGGTCGCAGTCCGGCTTCTTCCGCAAGGCGAGTGGCTGCTCTTCTTTCTGCTGTTGGTCACCTGGGCTGCCGACACAGGTGCCTACTACGTGGGCACCCTGTACGGCCAGCGGGCGCTGGCTCCGCGGATCAGTCCGAAGAAAACGGTCGAAGGTCTGGCAGGCGGGCTGTTTGCCGCCCTGCTCATCGCCTTTGTCGCACGATGGGGCTTCTTGTCGGACTTATCCAATTGGGATTGCCTTGTGCTCGCCGTGCTCTTGACGCTTGCCGGCTTGTGGGGAGACTTGGTGGAATCGGCCATCAAACGCAGCGTCGGGGTGAAGGATTCCGGCGGCCTGTTGCCTGGTCACGGCGGCATGCTCGACCGGCTGGATAGTCTCTTGTTCACCGCGCCCGCCTTCTACTACTATGTGACTTCAATTCGCGGGATCGCGCCGTTGCCGTAGAAGGTGTTGGAGGAACTGTTGCAGATGTTCAAAATGACCACTATTTTCACCCGCCCAACCCTGCGCACGCCGAGACGTGCGCTTTACCCAATTCTCACCCGCCAGACCCGGGCGATTCTTCCGCACCCGCCCAGCCCACCGATTGCTTCGCAATCGATCTCCCGGGACGGGCCCTTTCACAACCGACGGCGCGAGGTTCACGACGCGCCGAATAAGGCGCGTCACGTTTGTGAACGCCCGCGAGATGGTGAGCGGGCGGTGTCCCGTGAGCGCCCAGTGTCTTAGAAGCGAGGAGGAGCCTAGGAGCCGCTATGAAATCTATCGTGATCCTGGGGTCGACCGGATCTATCGGCACCAATACGTTGGACATCGTTGAGCGATTCCCTAACGAATTCCGCGTCGTGGGGCTGACGGCCGGCAACAATGACGAAATGCTGGCCGCGCAGGTCCGGCGTTTTCACCCACGTGTCGTCGCCATGTCCAGCGAATCGGCCGCGGCCCGGCTCAAGCAGCGGTGCGCCGATCTGCCTGCCGAAATCCTGAGCGGGCAGGAAGGCCTGGCCGCCGTTGCATCGCTTCCGGAAGCCGAGCTGGTGGTGTCCGCCATTGTCGGAGGCGCCGGCCTCGTGCCGACCCTTGCAGCGATCCGCAGCAAGAAGCACATCGCCCTGGCCAACAAGGAACCAATGGTGATGGCAGGTCAGTTGATGCAGGAAGAAGCCAGACGTCAGGGCGTCAAAATTTTTCCCGTTGACAGCGAGCACAGCGCAATTTTTCAATCTTTGGAGGGCCATCGCATCCAAGACGTTCGCCGTCTGATTCTGACCGCCTCGGGAGGGGCGCTCTGGAACGTGCCGAAGGACCAACTGCATGATGTAACGCCGGAGCGGGCATTGCAACATCCGAATTGGAAGATGGGCGCCAAAATCACGATCGACTCCGCCACGTTGATGAACAAAGGTCTTGAGGTGGTGGAAGCCCGCTGGTTGTTCGACATCGCCGAATCGCGCATCGACGTGTTGATTCACCGCGAGAGCATCATCCACTCTCTGGTAGAATACGAAGACCGCTCAATGATTTCACAATTGGGGTTACCCGACATGCGGACGCCCATCTCTTATGCCATGCGGTATCCCGACCGGCTTCCGCTCGACTTGCCGTCCCTGGATCTGGCCGAAATCGGCACGCTGACTTTTTGCAGGCCCGACCACGACCGCTTCCCCTGCCTGCGGCTGGGCTATGAGTCTCTCCGTGTCGGCGGCACCATGCCGGCCGCGATGAACGCCGCCAATGAAATCGCGGTTGATGCGTTTTTGAACGGCGGCATCCGTTTCACCGATATTTCTGATATCATTCAGAGCACCATGCAGGCTCATGTCCCGCAAGCCGTCCGTTCGATAGAGGCGGCGCTGGAAGCTGATCGGTGGGCCCGGGAGAAGGCCGACTCACTGGTCCATTCACTGGCCCGCTGACATGGAACGAAACCACGGCATCTTGCTAACCCTCAACCCTCGAGCATGAACATGATGGGATCGGTTTTGGCTTGGTCTCCCGATAGTGTCTGGCTTCTCTTGCAGAAGACCTGGTGGTTCCTCGTCGTCCTGGGCATTCTCGTCGCATTTCATGAACTCGGCCATTTTTTGGCTGCGCGATGGGTCGGCGTCAAGGTCCTGAAGTTTTCATTGGGATTTGGCCCGAAGCTGCTCGGTCGCCAGGTGGGTGAGACCGAGTATCTCGTATCCGCAATTCCTTTGGGCGGCTACGTCAAGCTCTTCGGCGAAGAGGAGACGGAGGCCATCACGCCGGAGGATCGCCGGCGGTCTTTTGCCCATCAAAGCCTCTGGGGGAAGGTGCTGATCGTCGCCGCAGGGCCTGGATTTAACTTCATCTTGGCGTACTTGATCTTTGCTGCCTGGCTTTCGACCGGCTACACGCTGCCCGTCCCTTCATTTAAGGACATCGCTCCGGTTCTGGAAGCCGTGGCGCCCGACTCGCCGGCAGCCAAGGCCGGCCTCATGGTCGGCGACCAAATCAAGAAGATCGACGGGCGGGACATTGCCACGCGCGTCGAACTGCTCGATGCCGCCGCCAAAGGTAAGGGGGCGCCGCTGACACTCGAGGTTCTTCGAGACGGCCGCATCCAGACCCTGACGGTGACTCCGATCCAGGCGCCCGGACCCCATCAACGCAACGACGAATCAGGCTATTATCTGGGGATCGAAGAGATTCCGCCGGTCGTCAACGAAGTGGTGCCAGGCAAACCTGCTTCCGCTGCTGGTTTCAAGGAAGGGGACCGGGTCCTTTCGATTGATGGCCATCCCATCCACACCTGGACGCAGATGACGGGTCTTGTGAAAGACAGCCCGGGTAAAACCCTCCAAGTGGATGTCTTACGCGACGGCCACCGGGTGTCGTTGTCGGTGACCCCTGTCGCAGAAACCGCGACGGTCAACGGTCAGGCGGTTCAAATCGGCAAAATCGGCATCGCCGGCCCAGATCGATCGCTCATGAGGTCTGCAAATCCGCTGATGGCGGTCTACAACGGCCTGGAAGCCACCTGGAAGTGGACGGAGCTCACGGTCGTCGGGCTGTACAAGATGATCGTGGGCGATATCTCGAGCAAGAACATTGGCGGCCCATTGACCATCGCAAAAATCTCCGGAGAAGCGGCCGCCCAAGGTCCGGCTAATGTGATTTTTTTGATCGCGCTCCTCAGCATCAACCTGGGTGTGCTGAATCTGCTGCCTATCCCCATCCTCGATGGCGGCCACTTGCTTTTCTTCCTGATCGAAGGCATTCTGCGCAAGCCATTGGGCGAACGCCAGCGTGAACTCGCGCAACAGGTGGGATTGGTTCTGCTCGTGGGCGTCATGATCTTTGCCTTTTGGAACGACCTCGAACGGATCTTCTTCTCCCACTGACATTCATGCGGACTTCTCAACTCCTGCTCCCCACCCTGCGGGAAGACCCGGGTGAAGCCGAAACCATCAGCCACCGGCTCATGCTTCGTTCAGGGCTGATTCGAAAGGTCGCCGCAGGGATCTATACGTACCTGCCGCTGGGCCTGCGGATCATCCGGAAGGTTGAGCACATCGTCCGCGAGGAAATGAACCGGGCCGGGGCGCAGGAACTGTTGATGCCCATCGCCTCTCCCGCCGAGTTGTGGAGAGAAACCGGCCGCTGGGATTTTTACGGCAAGGAGCTGCTGCGGTTCAAAGACCGTCATGAACGTGATTTTTGCCTCGGCCCCACCCATGAGGAAGTGATTACCGATCTCTTCAGGCGTGAGGTCCGGTCCTACCGGCAATTACCGCTGAACTTCTATCAGATTCAAACCAAATTTCGAGATGAAATCCGGCCGCGCTTCGGGCTCATGCGGGGCCGCGAATTCATCATGAAGGACGCCTACAGTTTCGATAAGGATGAAGCCGGCGCCAGAATCAGCTACCAAAAGATGTACGACGCTTACCACCGCATCTTTTCCCGCTGCGGTCTCAACTTCCGAGCCGTAGAGGCCGATACGGGATTGATCGGCGGGACCTCCTCGCACGAATTCATGGTATTGGCGGATACCGGAGAGGAAACGGTCGTCTACAGCGAGGCTGGAACGTATGCCGCCAATGTCGAGCGCGCCGAAGTCCTTCCCCCGACCGAGGGGAGCGTGGAAGAGCTTCGACCACTCATGACTGTCAGCACCCCCGGCCGCCGAACCGTTGAGGACGTGACGGCATTCCTGAAGGTCGATGCCTCCAGGCTCGTCAAAACGTTGCTCTATTCCACGGGAACCGAAACCGTCGCCGTATTGATTCGAGGCGATCACGACGCGAATGAGATCAAGATCAAACGTCTGTTGGGGGTCACCCAGTTGGAACTGGCCGGTCCCGCCACGGTTGAAAAGGTCACCGGCGCACCGGTCGGATTCGCAGGTCCGGTCGGGCTAAAAGGGCGCATTGTGGCTGATCACGCCGTCAAGTCGACCAAAAACGTCGTGGTCGGAGGCAATCGCGCGGATACGCATCTGGTGGATGCGAACGTCGAGCGCGATTTTCAGGTGGAACAATTCGCGGATTTGAGGAACGCCCGGGCCGGCGATCCGTCTCCGCGGAAGGACGGCGTCCTGAAAGCGACGAAAGGCATAGAGGTGGGCCATGTCTTCATGCTGGGAACAAAGTACAGCCACGCCATGAATGCTTCCTTTCTCGACCCCAACGGCAAGGAATGTCTGGCGGTGATGGGATGTTACGGAATCGGAATCGGCAGGACGGCAGCCGCTGCGGTGGAACAAAATCACGACGATAAGGGCATCATCTGGCCCTACCCGATCGCGCCCTTTCAGGTACACCTCATTCCATTAGGCCAATCAGGCGCCGTCATCGAGGCCACCACCAATCTGTACAATGCCTTGGAAAAGGCCGGGCTGGAAGTCTTGTGGGACGATCGAGACGAACGCGCCGGGGTCAAATTCAACGATGCCGACTTGATCGGGACACCCTTTCAAGTGATCGTCGGGGAGAAGGGTTTAACCGAAGGGCTCCTCGAGGTCAAAACGAGAAAAACCGGCGAAAAGACCAAACTTGCCCCAGCGGGAATCCCGACGAAAATTCTGCAGATGGCCTCTCAAGCCTCATAAACCAACCGCTGCATTACGAGCTACCCCGCATCGTCACTGAATTGTTCCTTGTCCATCGTGAAAGTGCCTTTTCCTTGCCTTCCCGCCCTGTTGGGCTAGACTGAGTCTCGACTCATCGAATTGAGGCAATTGAGCCACGGTTGCCACCAGCCGCCGGCATGACCGCCTCTGTGTTGTCCGGGTTTAGGAGCTCAGGATGCAGACAAAACCGCCGACGCAGAACTTACAGGAACTGCAGCAAAAAGTGGAATTTGCGGAACATGTCAAGCGGATCACGAGTCAGATTCACGCCGCGAGCAATCTCGACCAGATTCTTCTCGATCTTCACAAAGACATTTTGAGCCTGTTCGATGCGGAGGATCTGACCCTCTTCGCCTTTGATGCGGACAAGAAGGAAATCTTCTACAAGGTGCCGCATATCGATACCATCGAAGAAGTTCGCATCCCCATCACCGAGCAAAGCCTCGCCGGATTCTGTGCGAAATACTTGCGCCCAGTGAATATTGCAGACGCCTACAACATGGCGGAACTGCAAGGGATTCACCCTTCGTTGAATCACGATACGTCGTACGATAAGCGCACAGGATTCAAGACCAGACAAGTGCTGACCTATCCGATCGTCGCCGACAACAAGTACCTGATGGGTGTGCTCCAGCTCCTCAACAAAAAGAGCGGGCTGCGCTTTACCCGTAAGGACGAGGAATCCGTAGCCGAAATCGCCAAGGCGCTCGGTATTGCGTTCTTCAACCTCAGGAAAGTTTCCACCAAAAAAGCCTCGACTAAGTTCGACCTGCTGGTGACAAACGGCAAAATCACCCAGAACGAACTCGATAACGCCATTGCCGAGGCGAGAAAAAGCATTTCGTCCGACCTTGAAACGATCCTGATCGAAAAGTACAAGGTGCCGAAGATCGAAATTGGCAGGTCCATCGCCCAGTTTCACAAGTGCCCCTACATCGAATACAGTGAACGCACACTGGTCGACATCGAACTGCTCAGAAACCTCAACGTCGATTACCTCAAGAAGAACCACTGGATGCCGCTCAAACGGGACCGCACCGCGATCGAAATCCTCACCGACGATCCCGGTGATCTCGACCGAGTGGCCGACATCAAACGGACATTCCCCGGATTGAATATCCGTTTTGCCGTCAGCCTCAGACGGGACATTTCGCAATTCTTGAACTCGGCGACGGGAGGCGGCAGCGACAGCGGCACCGGGGCGGGGCGTAAACTGGACGAAAACGTCTCCGACATTCTCGGCGAGCTTGTGACCGAAGGTCAGGCCGAGGCAATGGAAGAATCTGGGCTCGGCGGAGGACTGGACGAAAACGACAGCGCGATCGTCCGCTTGGCCAACCAAATCATTGCCGACGCGTACCGCCAAAACGCGTCGGATATCCACATCGAGCCCTACGGAGAGAAGCGGGAAACGCTGGTGCGATTCAGGGTGGACGGCGACTGTTTCGAGTATATGAAGATTCCGCAGAGCTACCGGCGCGCGATCGTGTCACGTCTCAAAATCATGGCGAGCCTCGACATCGCCGAACGCCGGAAACCGCAGGACGGCAAGATCAAGTTCAAGCTCAGCGAGACCCGCGAAATCGAGCTTCGCGTGGCAACGATCCCCACCGCCGGATACAACGAAGACGTCGTCATGCGCATTCTCGCCGCCAGCGAACCGTTGCCGCTCGACAAAATGGGCTTTTCGGATCGGAATTTGAAGGCCATCAAGGTCATCGCTGAAAAGCCGTACGGCATCATCCTCTGCGTGGGACCGACGGGATCCGGTAAGACGACCACCTTGCACTCCGTTCTGGGATTTATCAATACGCCGGACATCAAGATCTGGACGGCCGAGGATCCGGTGGAAATCACGCAATACGGACTCCGCCAGGTCCAGGTGCAGCCGAAAATCGATTTTACCTTCGCCAAAGCCATGCGCGCGTTCCTTCGAGCCGATCCGGACGTGATCATGGTCGGAGAAATGCGGGATAAAGAAACTGCCGAGATCGGGATCGAAGCGTCGCTCACCGGCCACCTGGTCTTGAGCACGTTGCACACCAACAGCGCCGTGGAAACCGTCACCCGTCTGCTCGACATGGGCTGCGACTCCTTCAGCTTCGCCGATGCCATGCTCGGTGTGCTGGCGCAACGCCTGGCTCGAAGGGTATGCAAGGACTGCAAAGAGCAATATCCCGGAACGAAAGAGGAATACGAGGAAATCCGTCAGGGTTACGGCCCGGAGTTATGGGACAAACTCGCCATCCCTATGGACAATACGTTTCGCCTCTCACGCGGGAAGGGCTGCGAGACGTGCAACCGGAGCGGATTTAAAGGCCGGGTGGCGTTACACGAGTTGCTCCTGGGCACGGACAGGCTGAAACGGCTGATTCAAGCTAAAGCCAAGACCGAGGAAATGGTCAAGGCCGCCATCGAAGAAGGAATGACCACGTTGATGCAGGACGGTATCCAGAAATGTCTGCAGGGTCACACGGTTTTCAAAGAAGTGAAAGCCGTCGCCATCAAGTAAGGAGAGGATCTCAACTCCACCGCTGAGATCCTCCTCCCTCCCCTCCACGCGAATCCAACGCATCACACAAACCGGTCGCCCACTCAGGACGGCACGATCACGATCTTGTTTACGCGAGACGTCAGGAACAAGGGATTGTCGAACGTGAAAGGAACTTCTTGAGGCGAGACTCTGCTGACAGAGGAACCGATAAGAACTCCAGTCCGAACATCTGATCGCTGACCCATTTGACGGTCGCATCGAGCTGTAGGGCCGACACTTGGTCAGGGATTCTGAAGCTGACCGCCAGATGATCGCCGGGGTTCATTGCCGCGGTGCTCATGACCTTCGCGCCCCGCAACGAGACGTCCAGCACAACACCCAGCCCATTGCGGTTGACGGCGGTCCAGCGTTTTAGTCCGAGGAGGGAGAACGCACAAGCGAAGGGAGCAGAGACTCGATGACGAGGATACCGTCGCAGCTCCACGCTCGCCTGATCTTGTCGTTCCAGTTGAGCCATGGAAGTTACGCGATCGCTCGCGAGGCAATAGCGACAAACTTCTTCAATCGATCGTGAGCATCGAGCGATAGGCGGCGAAACGCCAGCCCGTAAAACTGATCCTTTGTCCACCGCACGGTTGCCACGGCAATGTCGGCGGAACGGATTTGTTTCGGGAGGCGAAGGCTCAAGGTCACCTGATCCCCCGGCTTGAATGGAGCTTCGGTGCTGACGCGGGCGCCCCGGACAGAAAGGTCATAGACCAACCCCACATTGATGATGGGCCTTCTTAGCCAGCTTCTCGACCTGACCGGTGAGAGGGCACAAGAAAACGGCGTATTGATGCGGACTCTCGGATGTCGTCGAAAGCGATTCAGCGCAGACGGTCGGCGCCCGTCTGTCCCTACGGGGTTTCCCTGCATAAGGATACTGTACAACAAGGACGGATGGATCGAAAAATGATTTCGAAGAAAGGACAGTGGGTATAGAAGGTGGTTGGTCGTCCTGCTCCCGCGATGGGCAAGAGCGCATGGCCCTATCGCTGCTGGGCTCCGCAAGAGGAGGGCGTAAGGGCTGATGTGGGAGGCTGTTCGTCTCCGTTGCTCGCCCAACGCACACACGAGACTAATCGTATGCTCAGTGGGGCGGTGCGCGTCGAAGCGCGCAGTCGGAGACGAATCAGCCTCCATCCCTGGATGAGAAGACGAACGCGCACGTTTGCTGACCCAGGCTGCTCCTTGAGGGATGAACAAGCAGGCTTGGAAGAATCATTTTAAAGGCCGTGGTCGCACGGGCAAAGCGCACGTCCCTGGGAAATCGATTGCGAAGCAATCGGTGGGCTGGGCGGGTGAAAACAATTGCGCTGAGCCGGGCGGGTGAGAATGTTCGCGCAGCTGGAAGCAACCTAGCCCACCCATGAGGAGGGACGTACAAGCAAGCTTGGAAGGAAGATTGGAACGGACTCTAGAGACGCGCGGACCACAGGCCTCATCCGATCCTGTGGTCCTGCGCCCCTCACATTCACATCACGACGCCATACGATACACCCACCTGCCGGTATTTCGTTTTGCCTCAGCCAGGGCTTTGGCTTCTCGCGCTGCCGCAGACAGGACGAGCCCACCGAAGAAAACGCCGCACAGCAGCAACGCAGCCGCCATCAGATAACCGACTGGAAGGTCAGGAATGAACGGCAAGCCAGTAGAGGCAGTGGCCTCTGGTCGCGTGGTATCGGCTGACGCCAGCAGTCCCGCGCCGTCGTCCATGGTCGTCGTGCGATCAACGGCGGCCATCAGGCTGCCCAACTGATACTGATTGACTGCCCACGCACCCTCCAACCCCATTTTTGCTTGTGTCACGTGCACAATTGCAGCTCCCAACTGTTCTTGTACTTCAGCCATCCGGCGCATGTGGTCGCGACTGACATCGACAATCCATCGCCCGAGCACTGATTGCCATGTCGACGCGAATTCCTCATGCATTCGCCGAGCACGCGCTTCAGTGGCTGCAATCATCTCCTGGTTATAATCCGAGAGATACAAGTCGGCTGACAGCACCCCACTCCGAATCCCGCGCTGCGTGAAATTCACGATGGATCGGCCCATGACGGCTTGCACGCGTGCGTCATGTTCCCTTGGGATGGTGACGGCGCGGTCCATCACAAAGGCAAATGGACCGCCCTGGATCGCTTGCAGGTCACGGTGGGCCATCATGGCCTGATTCCACTCAGCGGTCGCTGATGCCGTAATCTGGTCCGTACGCTGTTGAAGCAACGTGCGCTCGACAATGGCCCGTCCCAAAGCCGGCTGCAGCCAGGCTGCCTCCGTTGATGGAAGAGCCTCTTCGATAGCTCCCAACTGCGGCCCGCTTACGAGGAACGCGCCGCTGGTTGCCACAACAAACACCATTGCACCAAAAACAATCGCGCACAGACCGACACCTACGAGGATGTCTACGCTGTTGAAACGATATGGCATACGAACCTCCTTTCCGCATCGGGCAAAACCGCGGCATTCACCGGAGGTTTCGGCCGACTCGGACATGCGTGGTGAAACGACGCCGGAGAAACGAAACGACGGGCATTTAGAGCATCGCCGCGCGATGACGGCTCAGGTGGCACAGTTTGAGTGAGTAGGTCCCGTCTGGTGAGAGGCGTACACCGGGCAGGTCCACGCCGTTGGTTCTGGATCCCACGGAGGACCATGATGCGACCTCGATTGCGAGGCAGCGAAAAAGACAGGTGAAGCCTACGCCCCTGATACGGAGGGGTCAAGGGGCCGACCTGATTAGCGGACTGAGGGTGGCGGAGCGGTGAAGCCGCCATGCGTAGGAGTTGCTCTGTGATGTCCAGTCCCTCAGAGGAGGCTGCAGCAACGAAGAGGCTCAAGGGTCGTCCCCGTCAAAGCCAGGGGTCTTTACTAGCTAGGAGAATCTTGGAACAGCGGTAGGACTTAGAAAAGAGAGACGTTTGAAAGGAATACCCCTAAAGGAGTTCACATGTGGATCCGGGCAGTCCTCTGTGCTCTTTTCTGCCTCCTCACAGCGTGCGGTGGTTCAGATAGCTCACCTCCTTCGGCATCGGAAGCACCACCGCCAGGTCAGCAGCCGCCACCGACTTCAAATCCAGCTGGGCCGTGGCCCGTTGCAGATCTCACGGTCTATGGGTCGGCTCAAAGCTTGACCGGCACGATCATCGATGCAAGTCCGGACGATGCACAAAATATCTGGGCGGTGACGCCGGATGCACTGTACGTCTTGCAACCCGGACAAGCGACGTTCAGGCGGTTTACCGCCGCTGAGGGCTTGCACGTCCAAACCTATACCGATCCGGCCAATGGCCAGCAAACGGTGAGCAACATCACGGCTATGGCGGGCGGACTCGGCAATGAAGTGTTCGTCGGCTACAGAGGATACGAAGCACCCATTCCACCGCCGGCGCCGCCATCCTGCTGCGTTGCGAATGCGGATTTCAGCGATCCGCGTTGGCACCTAGGTCAGGCGGATAAGGTGACGCTCGATCCCAACGGGAGCATTCAAGTTCTTCGATATGAGTTTCTCTGCGATATCACCGTTAATTGCTGGGAAGAACGGTCTGCGCGGCGGATGATTTTTGGACATAGCGGCACTGCAGCTGGACATCTGTTCATTGGATTCGATCATGGAGTTGCCCACGTCTTCAACGATGTCTTTGGAGATCACACGCATCTGCAAACACACTGGCGCTTCGACGACGGGAGACTCGTCGCCCGAATGGGCGAGCACTATGGACTGGCTCTCTATCCGAACGGTGAAATGATTGACGGGACGGGCTACGGCATCGGTTCACATGAGTGGAATGCTGATCCAAGAGCGTGGGTTAACGGTCGGTTTGTCTGGGGCTTCACGACCCATGGGCCGGCCCAGCCGTATAACAACGGGGAACATGACTTGATCGTCCCGGAAGGCTACCGTGAAGATAACCGTGGCGCGGCAGTCACGCCGGATGGCACAGCATGGTGGGTCAGTCTTCACACCGGATTATCAAGCTACAATCACACCAGTGCCCAAGGAAATACCTCGTTCATTCGCCATTACACAGGTGTGGCGGGATTGCCTGCTGCCGGTCTCATGGACCTCGCTGCGGATCCGGATGGTTCGCTCTGGATCGTTGATAACAGCGGACGCTTGTTGCGCTTCACTCCGTCGACTCAGGCTGTCCAGGTCTGGCCGGGCGTCTCAAATGTTCGCCGCATTGTGATGGATACCACCGTCACTCCTCGTGCCCTGTATGTCTCAATGGGCAGCCAAGGCTTGGCGGTGATCCGGGCAAGATAAAACCATTCCTCATAGTCCTGCTCTCTGCTAAGCAAGTGGTAATCTTCATCGACTACTACCTGCTTACTTGCTCAAGAGACCGCCCTCCGTATTTTTCTCCGCCATCATTAGCCGTTGAACCGCTTATTGCTTGCATCGCGATATCCTCTCTGGTACAAGAACCTACCAAAAAACGGCATCCATATTGAAAAGAGGTGTACATGATTCGGTATCTCATGCTGTTGACAATCATGATGGCCGTCAGCGATTGCACCAGCGTCAAATACAATGAAACGGACTGCGGCAGCCTTCCAAGCGACACCTTCTGGTCCGGCAACGTCGCCCTCCAATGCCAAGAGTATCGCCGGCTTCAGGCGGAAACGGCCTATCGAACGGAAGTGGCTAACATGCTCAAGAGCTATCGGGAATGCGTCAACAAGCATAGCGGTTCCGCGGCCGAAGCCAAAGAGCATTGTTCAGCCTATACCCAACTGATGAACGACCCGTCTTCTGTTCCTCGCCCACAGAAATAACGGGAAGGGATCAAGGTTTTTCATCTCATATCCATCTTGATGCCGGCTACACACGCGGGATTATTTTCCTGGCGCGCCTCTGTCACACTTGCGTTATGTGTGACATGTTGGGCCTCTGCGGTGGGATGCGTCGCCTTCAGCGAGGACATGAGACCGGCTGAGCAGACGACGAGGGCACCCGCCACTCCGCATGACACCCTGCCGGCAAGCTTGGAAATCCACAGCGAGGCGCCAGACTCCGCTACGTCGCTCGAGATTCCAGGCCGATCGTTTCCCGTAACAGGCGCGGATGTTGCGACTTGGCGCGCGCTCGTGGCGAGCACCACGGCAAGGCCCTGCTCAAGTCACGTCGCGACGAGACAGGGTTCCGACGAGGCAGATCGGTGCGGCAAGGAAACGCTCATGGCACGGACGGCGTTTCTCGTTGGAGACGACCTGACGCTACGCCCTCCGAGCAGGCACTCTTGGTTGTACCATCCCAGACTGGTCCCACTTACTGGCGGTGAATCTTCTGTTCGGATGCCACAGAGCGAGCAAGCCTACGAGGACGCTGCGGGGCATCTCAGATTTAGAAATCCCTATACGGGCCTCCGTGACCAGCCACTTTTGCATCGGGATCCGGCGCGGGCTCGTTCTTCGGACTCAAGCGTATCCGATCTCGGTCCACCTCCACCGAAGCACACCATCAAGACCTTTGCAGGCCTCACGGCAATGAGTCTTATGGGCATAGGTGTCTATGCCCTCGGACCGTCATCGTTCACCGGAGCCAGCAAAGAAGGTGAAGATGTGTGGGGGGAGGCGCGGGACCACTTCAAGGAAGCTTGGACCAAACCACCCGTGTTCGATAGCGACAGGGCGGTTGTCAATTACTTGGGCCACCCCTTCTTTGGAGCGCAATTCTATCTGTCCCAGAGGAACTATGGTGAGAGTCCCTTATATAGTTTTCTGTTCTCAACCTTCACTTCCACCTGCTTCGAATATTTCATCGAAAGCTGGTCCGAGCGCCCAAGCATTACCGACCTCATCGTCACACCCATTGTCGGGTCGATCCTCGGCGAACTCGTCTACCAGGCCACTCAACATATGCGCAAAGACGGCTTCACCCAAGCAGAAAAGATCATGGTCACGATCATCAATCCACTGTACGTGCTGCAGAATGGATACCACTGAGCATGAAAGGTGCTCGCGGGCGGGCGGGAGTGACCCGGCAGTCGTCGAGCGCGAGCGCTCTTCCTGCCATGATCCCGGAGAGCACAGGGTGGTGGGGTCCAAACTACTCGAGTGGAAAGGGCGCCGTGGAATAGTGGGGTGAGCAAGGCGGCGCCTCGCTCACCCCCAACACTACTCGACTACCGCGAAACGGCTACGACTCCCTGAGGCTGAATTTCGACGTACTTCTTTCCAGCCGCCTGCGACAAGTTCTTACGAGCTTCACGAATAGAGTCAGTCGACGAACGCACGGCAGCTTGTTCACGGGCTGTCCCTGATAGTTCCTTTTGATGCCTGTTCCCCACTATAGCGGCACCGATCGCGGCCTTCCCCTCCTTCAGCTTCTCCTGACACATCGATGAGAAGTTGTTTATCTTGTCATCAAAACACTGTTGGATACGTCCGCTGCCAGGCTGAACATCCCCGCATTGTCTCTCAAGCTCATCGATACACTGAGGATCTACACCCTGGGCCGAGGAAGGAGAAACCTGTGCCTGGTGCGTCTCCAATGCTTTTTTCAAATTGGCAATCCCTTCATTCAAGCCAGCCACATTGCCCGCACGCTGTGCCTCCCGGGCTTGCATCAATGACATCTGGGCATGTCCCCGTAATTCAAAAAGCTGTCCCATTTTGCCTGCAATTTCAGCGTCACGGGCATGTGCTATAGACTTTTCAATATGGAGCCAGAAGAAGGGGTTCTCTCTTATAAGATACACGCTTCCGGGATCGTTCACCACGGCCGCAACTTGAGGCTGGGACGCTGCCTCAAACGGTGGTTTGGCCGCTGCCTCTGGCGCTGGATTGACCGCTGCGTCCGCCGGTGGGTTGGCTGCCACCTCGGGCGCTGGAGTGGCCGCTGCGTCCGCCGGTGGGTTGGCTGCCACCTCGGGCGCTGGAGTGGTCGCTGCGTCCGCTGGCGGGTTGGCCGCCACCTCGGGCATCGGATTGACGGTAGCTTCGGCAGGTATATCCGCCGCATACGATGCCGATGCAAGCACCAGGAGAAAACTTCCCGCGCAGGTCAAGATGAATGGTTTCAGTTGCATAGCCGCCCTCCTTTGGTTGACCCGTCCCACATTGTTGTGTGTTAGGAGACCAAGATTCTGCCTTATATGCCCATTGGCCTACTAGGTGATCCCCTGGACTCAGGTAATTTTACTAATCCAACTTTCTTGGGAACTACTGTATCAACCTCCGATCTCCGAACATAGAAAGGCAGCGGATCGACAGTCCTAATACTCAATTCGGCCACACGACCTTGGTCGGGTGCCTTTTCCGGGAGACAGATGCTCATGGCTTTAGTACGACGGCGAGACCTACGTTGGAAGCGCTACTGGCTCATCGAATGACATGATACTCGCTTTGGACCATGCCACTTGGATAGGGGCGCGTCGTGATATGGCTGAGGCGGATGTCGTGCGGGATGTTGTCGAAGAGCGGGATGCCCTCGCCAATGAGCACCGGCAGACGACTGATGATCAGTCGGTGGATGAGGCCGACTCGCAAAAATTGCTGGACTGTGACCCCACCATCTATGTAGAGATGGCTGGCACCGGAAGCTGCGAGCTTGGAAACTATCTCTGCCGGAGATCCGGCTAACTGCTCAAGACGCCCCCACGCGCCTGAGCAAGTGAAAGATCAAGAGAGCGGTTGGTCAAGACAACGACCCGCTTGTTGTCGCAGTACCACTTGTCGAAAGTCAACACTTTCTCGAACGTTCTTCTCCCCATGACGATCGCATGCCATTCGGCCGCGCGATGAATCCGTCGAGGCTGATGCCCACAAAGACTGCACACTCTGGCAAGACATGATCTTCTTTCATACCATTACCCGTCGGTTTGCCATGTCGTGTACTTAAACAAAGAGACCGCCGTTTTTCAATCGACCGGATTTTTGATTCACCCAAGGTCGCCATTCGAGTTCGACAGCACCGCCGGCTCACCTATCGTGTTACCGCCGGCAAGATGTGGCCTGCGAAGGCGAACTGCGCAGACGTGAACACTGAATCGTACTCATGAATTTCCAGGTGAACCAAGCACGTCCTTGACCGCTAGACCTGTGAATGCTAGCCTCGCTACCCTTGATAGCCTCAAGACGTTTGACCACTCATCTGCATCAGGGAGAGGCTTCATGACGCATGTCCTTCTGACCTTCGTCTGCGTTTACTTATCGCTAGCGCTGCCTGTCTTCGCGCAGGATCAACCCAGACCGGACCAGAATGAGCTGGTTCAGGCTTCAATGCTCAAACCGTGGACTGGCGACCTCGACGGGATGGTCGAACGTCGCGTCATTCGCGCGCTGGTGGCACCATCCCGCACCTCATACTGGCTGAATGGTGCCCGGCAGACCGGCGCCGAATATGAGCTCCTCAAGGCCTTCCAGGAAGAAATCAACAATCGTTACAAGGCTCAGCGCAAGCACATCCTTATCCATGTGGTCTTTATTCCGACCTCGCGGGACCAGTTGATCCAGGGGCTTCTGGACGGACGCGGCGACATCGCAGCAGGCATCTTAACCGTCACGCCGGAGCGCCTCAAACAGGTGGATTTCGGCGCGCCTTTTTTCCACGGAGTCAGGGAAATCGCAGTGACGGGGCCTGCATCGCCCGAACTGAAATCACTCGATGATCTTTCAGGTAAGGAGGTGTTCGTCCGCAAGTCATCGAGCTACTGGACTCATCTGGAGCGTCTCAATGAGCGGTTCGCTCAAGAGCACAAAGCACCGGTGGCGCTCAAGGCCGCGCCAGAAGATCTGCAGGACGACGACCTCTTGGAGATGGTCAATGCAGGCCTCGTAGAAACTATCGTGGTGGATCGCTACCAAGCGCTCCTGTGGGCGAAGGTTTTTAAAAACCTCAATCCGCACAGAGGCATCGTGATCCACGCAGGAGGCGACTTGGCCTGGATGATCCGGAAGGACAGCCCGAAATTGAAAGCGGAAATTGCCGAATTTGCGAAACAGCACGGCGGGAAATCCGCCTTCGGCAATGAGTTGATCAAGAAGTATGGCGGGGATGGTAATCCGCGCATCGTGAAACAGGCTACTTCGTCCGGCGAGATTAAGAAATTCAAAAAGACGGTCGAGTTCTTCCGCAAATACGGTGCCGAGTACGACATGGACTATCTGTTGATGGTCGCCCAGGGGTACCAGGAGTCTCTGCTCGATCAGAATGCTCGAAGCAGCGTCGGTGCAATCGGCGTCATGCAACTGATGCCTGCCACGGCCGAAGAGATGAAGACCGGCGACGTGACACAGCTCGAACCGAACATCCATGCCGGCATCAAGTACATGCGGTTCGTACGGGACCAATTTTTTGAAAACGAGCCTATGGACACACGCAACAAGATCCTCTTTTCATTTGCCGCCTACAATTGCGGACCAGCCCGTGTTCAGAAACTCAGGAAGGAAGCAGCGCAACGCGGGCTTGATCCGAATGTCTGGTTCAACAATGTCGAGATCATCGCCGCACGACGGATCGGTGAGGAAACGGTCACCTATGTGGCCAACATCTACAAGTACTACGTCGCCTATAAACTGGTCGAAGAACAGCGGGCCGAGAAAGAGAAGAGTTCTAGCGTCCTGCCGCAGAGTGTTTCCAAGCCCCAGTAGCCATCACACACATCTCGCCCGCCCTGGGCAATTGCCGGCAATGAACTCCTTGTAGCCGTACTCTGCGCTGTCACCGCCGCCCTGCCCCATCAGCCAGTCGAGATGCCGTTCGATCGCGCGATGAACCCATCGAGGCTCACGCCGACAAAGACCGCGCACTGCGGCATAGGATGCCTTTCATCCCATCATGCCGTAACTTGTCCTGTCTGATCTTTAGCGGCACCTTTCATTTGAGCGATATCAGATCGCACGGCGCGTCGATGAAAGAACACCGAAGGCAGAATTAGTAAGATAGCGCCGATTATTTCACCGATAAACACCGCCAATGAAAAACTTCCATCATCGTCTCTCCCCGTAAAGAAGTCTTGTCGCAAGACTCCGTCGATCATGCTCGCGAGCATAGCTCCCGTCCACGTGTAATATGCCACACGCCACCACCAACCAGACATTCTCTTCGGCTTATACGCCAGCAACAGACGCTGTATGAAGGGGCGTTCTTGATGACTCCTCGCTTGGCTTACTGTCTTTTCAAGGACGTGCTTAAGTGTTGTGCGGATCTCATCCAACTCCTTGAAAGCTTCCTGAATAGAGCCATCAACAGTCTCTCGCGGGAGACAGTTTTTCCGAGCGACCATCCAAGATTGCAAGAATTCCACCCGCTTCCTGGCAAGATCAAGCGCCTGCACTTGCTGCCGTAATTTGCTTTGACTCTCAAGCCGCCCCAAGACTCTTGTTACGACAACAGGTAAGACGCCAGCTGCCCCGCCGATGAGCGCCGCAATAATCGTTTCATTCATGGAAGCTCTTGGGCCCAATAAGGCAGTCAACCGTTGATCACCTGAGGAGAAATTGTGTAAGGGTACGCCTTGTACTGGGAGGCGTCAACGAAACAAGATTCAAATACACGTATTACAGATCGTCGTCTGCGGCTTGACTGCATCGGTCAGTGCGGTATCTAGTCTTCTAGCGGGCCTAGATTGGTGACAATCGGTGCTCGATGACCTTCATCGAAGGCCGGATCCGAGGGCGCCAGCTGCGAGTTGGTCTCTTGCAAGAGAAATTAGTCAGGAATCTCCGCTTCGACGAGTTTTCCGAGAAGGATCAGCGATTCCTGCCAGCCGAGATAGCACGCCTCGGCTGGAATGACGTCAGGCACGCCCTCTTGCACAATATTGACTTCAGTTCCGCAAGATACTTTCTTCAACGAGACCGTCACACGAATTTCTCCAGGCAGGTTCGGATCGTCGAAGTTGTCCGTGTACCGAAGGCGTTCGTGAGGAACAAGTTCGAGATACTGACCGCCAAAAGAGTGGCTCTTGCCCGTCGTGAAATTCGTAAACGACATCTTGAAGGTGCCGCCGACTTTGACATCCATGTGATGAACCTTGCCGGTGAATCCATTTGGCGGAAGCCATTTTGTCATGGCGTTCAGGCTGACTCCCACGAAGGCTGCGCACTCCGGCATAGGATGATCTTCTTTCATGCCATTACCCCTAGCTTCTAAAACAAGAAGGCTGCGATTGTTCAATCCATTAGTCTGGGATCTCAGCTTCGACCAGTTTCCCTAGAAGAATGAGCGATTCTTGCCAGCCGAGATAGCACGCCTCGGCTGGAATGACGTCAGGCACGCCCTCTTGCACAATATTGACTTCCGTTCCGCAAGATACTTTCTTCAACGAGACCGTCACACGCATTTCTCCAGGCAGGTTCGGATCGTCGAAGTTGTCCGTATACCGAAGGCGTTCGTGAGGAACAAGTTCGAGATACTCGCCGCCGAATGAGTGGCTCTTGCCCGTCGTGAAATTCGTGAACGACATCTTGAAGGTGCCGCCGACTTTGGCATCCATGTGATGGACCTTACCCGTAAACCCGTTTGGCGGCAGCCACTTCACCATGGCATCCGCATCGAGAAATGCCCGGTAGATCCGTTCTGGTGTGGCACGAAACACGCGATGAAGCCGAATGGTATTCGTTCCCACGACGATGTCTCCTTTCTCTAGTCGATGCACAGCGCGATTACGATGTAGCCTCTCATTTTGTAGTCGAACGCGATTCACGAAATCGACACCGCCTCAAAGACTGATTGTTCATGCAGTGGTTGGAATCGATCGACGAATGCTCTCGCTAAACTCGGCAGGATAGCTAGAAGTATTACCGCTGATTCATTGACCAAGTGCAGCCTCAGCGGACGTGCGAAGCAGCCTTGTCGAACAGCGCCTTCGTCTGATCAATCGTGAGTACCTTGGTGGGGCTCATGAACGTGAGCGTAAAGACCTGACCCTTCGCCCCACCAACACAGGCGGACATGGGCATGCCATCTTTGGCACGGCGGCCGGGGGTGTATAGGTTGAGCACGAGGCTTGAGGAAAATCTTTTGCTGTTTCCTTATAGTTGGCCTTCTTGAGGTCCGCGGTGCCCGGGTTGTCCTTGGTCATCTTGATCAACTGGGCAATCTCGTCATCAGTAAGAGGGCCCTACAAACCAACTGACGGGACTTGCCCCACGGGAGAGACACCCCACAGGCAGCCAAGCACCTTCACGACCTTCTTCTGCCCGCTCGGAATGTCATCAAAATGAATCGGCTGGGCTGCGGTCACTTTCCCGCCACTGACAGCCTCGATGTCGTTCGAGGTCAGCAGTGAGCAAGCCGATTTTTCTTCCGCGGCGGCAGGCGATGTGAGTAACGCGATCAGAATCAAGGCAAGACTGAACGGCAGCATCGGAACCTCCTCGGTTTGAAACCGACGACTGGCGGGAAATCGGCATCCGGCCGGGAGTATAGCAACAGCCAAAAATGATTCATAGCATCAAGCCCGCGATCCAACCGCCGACCGCCACCACCGCTCCAACAGCCTCAAAAAAGTAGGATGTGCCTATTTTCTCCCCCTAGATTCTCTTCATGGCAACACAGGAGCAGAGATTTCATGGCTTCAACCCTCCAACTTGACTGTGAAATGCTGTTCTTGACAGATAGTCGTTCTGGATGACCTCAATTGACATCGAAGCACGGTTCGCTCGGTTCACGCTTTACTCCGGCGTAATCTTCCATGATGCGAAGTGACTGCCGCCATAAGACCGGCAGCCCACATTATTCATGACGGTTCGTTGCGAAATCGCGAAGTCGCCAAGTGAGACCGGGCGCGTGGAGCCGCGAGGAAGGGAAGCATACTTGAGACAGTATGTTGACCGACCGAGCGGCGAGCCCGCCCGCCTGCGCGCCTCAACTTCGCGCGCAGGCTTTGTCGCAGCGGCGAATCCGCGATTGCAGTAGAATCGCTCATGAATAATGCGGGCTAGATGGGATAATCGTTAGCCATGCGGATTGCCACTTGGAACGTCAACTCGCTGAAGGCGCGCCTGGAAAAGGTCATGTGGTGGCTGGATCGGGCAAAGCCGGACGTGCTGCTGATGCAGGAAACGAAGCTGGCGGACGCGGATGCGCCGGTCAAACCGTTCGAGCAGGCCGGCTACGAGCTGGTGCACCATGGTGAGGGTCGATGGAATGGCGTTGCGATCGCGAGTCGGTGCGGCATCGGTGGCGTGATCACGAATTTTGGAGAACCGTTACGGCCGGCGGGGACGTCTGAAACCGGTGATGATGAACCGCGGGCCGAGGCGAGGATGGTCTCTGCCGAATGCGGCGGCGTGCGCATCATCTGCGTGTACGCGCCGAACGGCCGGCAGGTAGATTCACCGTTTTATGAAGCGAAGCTCGCGTGGTACGACAGACTGGCTCGCTGGATTAATAAGGCCGTCACGCCACATACATCGGCCGTCATCGGTGGTGATTTCAATGTGGCGCCCGAAGATATCGATGTGTGGGACCCCCGCGCCTGTCAGGGCGGTACGCACGTTTCGGAGCGCGAGCGGCAGGCTTTTGGACGGCTTTCGAGCACGGGATTCGTCGATGCGTACCGATTGCATCACCCGGAACCAGGCCGATACACGTGGTGGGACTACCGCGCAGGCAATTTTTATAAAAACTTCGGCATGCGCATCGACCACTTATTGGTGACCACCTCCTTACAACACCGCGTCGTCTGGGCAGAAATCGATCGCGAGGCACGGAAAGGAAAACCTATCCCCTCGGATCACGCACCACTGGTCATCGACATCGACAGCCCTGGCGCTCCCTTCGATGCCGGCTGGTCTTCAGCAGATTCGCGAATTGCGTCACGCCTGCGGTCTTGAATCTTCTCCTGCCTCGGCCTCGCTGTAGGCTAGCGCCGTGGCTAGGCAGTGGCGGTGAAAGCCATCGCACGCGACGCCGGATTCAACACTTTCTCAAACGCCCTCCGGCCCATAACGATCGCATCAATGCCGACAATGAACTCGTTATATCCCTATTCGTGCTGTCAGCACCGCCGTCACCCATGAAGCTAACGAGATCGCGATTCCGCCGCGCACGCAATGGAGCGGATATGATCTCGGGCAGTGATCCCGTGTCGAGGCGAAGTCATTATAGGGTCCAAACTTTTGGCCGATATTGCCAGCGGCAGCGGTATGAACCTCTGCTACGTAGTCCTCGTCACTAAATTGTCTAAAAGTATGTGAAGCATGCAGGTACCTTAAGTGAACCAGGAAGCCACATCGAGGCTAGTTGAACTTCATACTGTTCGGATATCTTGATTTTGTGAGCACGAATAGGAAGCTGGCGCAAATCGTAACGGGCTGAAGGAAGTATCGCAAAACTCTTGCTGCCAGACGGAATTCCTAGCGGAGAAGTCCGCCAATGTTCTTCCGAGAATCCTGGCGGACCTAAATAGACAGCTACATGCAAGAAACCAGTCGAAAACATTTCGATCGAACCGGAGGATAACCTTATGCATAAATCTGACAGCGACTTGTCTTGAATGTCCTGAAACAATTTGGCACGTCTAGAGGCGTCTGCTTTAGGTATTTCTGCTCGTATGATGGTTTCTTTTGTTACAGGGCGGAGGCCAGCTATATTTTGAATGCTAAGTCCAAACCAAAAATAGCGACCTTTCCCTATACTTTTTGGTTTCCCAACTGAAACTGGCCGCTTAGGAATATGCATTGTTGCATGAATCTCTCGAAATCCTTTATCGAGGGTTAGATGATCGATTATAAAGTCATTATTTTTTAGGTTTTTCTTTCCGGAAAGATGATAACCCTTGTTCTTCCCGGAAAAGCCCGGGAAAAACAAAATTCTATCACCAGCTGTTTGAACAAAGACTCCAAGCCATCTGACGCCTTCTCCACTACCAGCAGCAGAATATTCTGGATCAAAAAAACAGCATGCGGGACGATATTGAGGCTTACCGTTTTCAAGCAGATTTCGAAGTGCTCTTGTAAGTGGAATTGAGGCATCGTTATCAATTCCATCTCTACCCAACGACCACTTGTAGGTTAGCTCAAATGTAACCATTTTCCTTAAAAGCTAGCGCATCTTCAGAGAGCAGACCAGTCTCCGGTTCTTCTGATTAGTAGCTAGTATTGTCGACAACACAGTTTGGTTCAAGCGGAGCGCTTCCCACGGAACGAGCACTCTCACTCTCCCCAACGCTGTCTTGTGAATCAAAGCCTCTTTGACAAACAAACCAGCAGGCTTTCTTCCTCATCATCCGCGAGGACAGCCTGGTTGATCCCCGTCGTGCGCGCGTCAACGAGCACCGCCCATTTCGATAAAAATTCGCTCGGCCTGCGTGCCGCGTTGCGCGAGCACAGGGGATGACCAGGCTTGCCCTCGCACTCTCTCTCCAGAAAATAAAAGGGCCTGCTCGATTGCTCGAGCAGGCCCTTTTTGTAACCCGGCAGCGTCCTACTTTCCCACGGCCTCACGGCAGCAGTAGCATCGGCCTTGGAGGGCTTAACTTCCGTGTTCGGGATGGGAACGGGTGTGGCCCCTCCGGTATGGCCACCGGGAACATTCTTACTGAACAGGTCTTCACAGCCATTG
>CAWCEG010000030.1:0-2500 GCA_963794505.1 uncultured Nitrospiraceae bacterium | reverse complement strand
CTCACGGTACTGGTGCGCTATCGGTCATCAGCGAGTATTTAGCCTTGGAACGTGGTCGTCCCGGATTCCCACTGGGTTACTCGAGCCCCGTGGTACTCAGGATCTCCATCCAGCAAGCTAGGGTCTTGTCGCCGACGGGGCTATCACCCTCTATGGCCGGCCTTTCCAGACCGTTTGGCTAAGATCCTAGTTTTTGACTTGCCGACGGCGCCGTATCACCGTCCGACGAAGACCTACAACACCACAGCGACAACGCTCACGGGCTTGACATCACTGTGGTTTGGGCTGTTCCCTTTTCGCTCGCCACTACTGGGGGAATCTCGATTGATTTCTATTCCTGCAGGTACTGAGATGTTTCACTTCCCTGCGTGGGCTTCTCGCGTCCTATGGATTCAGACGCGGATAGGCGGCATTCATCGCCTGGGTTTCCCCATTCGGACATCCTCGGATCACGGCCTGCTTGCGGCTCCCCGAGGCTTATCGCAGCTAGCTACGTCCTTCTTCGCCTGCTGATGCCAGGGCATTCACCGTACACCCTTAGTAGCTTAACAATCACTTTGCTCCTGATACACATGGTCTTTCGTCAAGACCTATTCAGTTGTCAAAGAACGACGCCGATGATATCGTCATCAGCGCAACTGCCTAGAGGACGTTGAACACAATTAAACTAGGTGGCAAACGGTACGCGCGAAACTATTGAAGACTCCAAAACTCAAACCAACTATCCGTTCGCCCATCACTCGTAGACAAGCCAATTAAGGTGGCGAACGGGTCAAACGAAGCTTGGTTTGGTGGAGCTGGACGGAATTGAACCGACGACCCCCTGCTTGCAAAGCAGGTGCTCTCCCAACTGAGCTACAGCCCCACTACGGAAAGAGTCTGTGCCTGATTGCTGTGCGGGATGTGCCCGGCAGATCAGGACTCAGATGGTGGGCCTGGATAGAGTTGAACTATCGACCCCGCGCTTATCAAGCGCGTGCTCTAACCAACTGAGCTACAGGCCCAGCTGAGTCTGAAGCGACCAGGGCCCGTGCTCGCGTCGACATCTCACAATGGAGACTCGCCGTCTGAACCCTCACGATATGCATGACATGGATGTAAGAATGTATTGAAGAGGTGGCCCTTAGCCCGAGATTTTCTTCAGAGTCAGTGACTCCTTAGAAAGGAGGTGATCCAGCCGCAGGTTCCCCTACGGCTACCTTGTTACGACTTCACCCCAATCATCGGTCATACCGTGGGCGTCTGCCTCCTTGCGGTTGGCGTCAACGACTTCAGGTACAACAAACTTTCGTGGTGTGACGGGCGGTGTGTACAAGGCCCGGGAACGTATTCACCCCGGCGTGCTGATCCGGGATTACTAGCGATTCCGCCTTCACGAGGTCGAGTTGCAGACCTCGATCTGAACTGAGGCCGGTTTTTTGCGATTGGCTCCCCCTTACGGGTTTGCAGCGCTTTGTACCGGCCATTGTAGCACGTGTGTAGCCCCAGGCATAAAGGCCATGCTGACTTGACGTCATCCCCACCTTCCTCCCCGTTCTCCTGGGCAGTCTCTCCAGAGTTCCCGGCATGACCCGTTGGTAACTGAAGACAGGGGTTGCGCTCGTTGCGGGACTTAACCCAACACCTCACGGCACGAGCTGACGACAGCCATGCAGCACCTGAGCACGCTGGTATTGCTACCTCGTTGGGCTTTCACCCTCCTACTACCTGCATGTCCAGCCTAGGTAAGGTTCTTCGCGTTGCGTCGAATTAAACCACATGCTCCACCGCTTGTGCGGGCCCCCGTCAATTCCTTTGAGTTTCAACCTTGCGGCCGTACTTCCCAGGCGGGATACTTACTGCGTTAGCTGCGGCACCGGCGGTAACCCGCCGACACTTAGTATCCATCGTTTAAGGCGTGGACTACCAGGGTATCTAATCCTGTTTGCTCCCCACGCTTTCGAGCCTCAGCGTCAGAAATGTTCCAGAGCGCCGCCTTCGCCACCGGCCTTCCTCCCGATCTCTACGCATTTCACCGCTACACCGGGAATTCCGCGCTCCTCTCCCATCCTCTAGCTGAACAGTCCCCTCTGCACTTTCCAGGTTAAGCCTGGAGATTTCACGGAGGGCTTATCCAACCGCCTACGCTCCCTGTACGCCCAGTAAATCCGAACAACGCTTGCCACCTTCGTATTACCGCGGCTGCTGGCACGAAGTTAGCCGTGGCTGCTTCTGGAGGTACCGTCCGAATGGGTTACCCCATCCCATCTTCCCTCCCGAAAGGGGTTTACAATCCGAAGACCTTCATCCCCCACGCGGCGTCGCTGCGTCAGGCTTTCGCCCATTGCGCAATATTCCTTACTGCTGCCTCCCGTAGGAGTCTGGCCCGTGTCGCAGTGCCAGTGTGGCTGATCATCCTCTCAGATCAGCTACCCGTCGAAGCCTTGGTGAGCCGTTACCTCACCAACAAGCTGATAGGGCATGAGCCCATCCAAGAGCGCGATACCCACGGTATCGCTTT
>CAWCEG010000029.1:0-60354 GCA_963794505.1 uncultured Nitrospiraceae bacterium | reverse complement strand
GGCACCACCACCTGATCGTCGATGCGACGCAGGAACTCCGTGATCGTTTTCCTATACGGGACATCTTTCCATTCTACCGTCCGGTATTCGCGCTCCCACACGAGATCGTCGAAAAAGGGAGGAAATTGCTTCAATTGATCCGCATCCTTGGCTTCGAAGGCACGAATAAATCCCGCCCAGTCCTCGATTTTCGCATGGAGGACATCACTCAAATTGGGGCGAAGAAATTCCTCTTCAATGTCGCCGCCTTGTCGTGACATCAGCTTGGTGGCCAAGTCGTTCCAAAGTTCATTACAGAAGATGCGGTCCACGGATCCATCGGCGACGCCCTCGATGGATCGATGGTCGATCGGAGCATCTGGATCCTGTCACGATGGTCCGCCAGCCCTGGATGGTTCCACGCTCCATCCAACACTGCCTGCTCCCAATCGACGAAGACGTAGCGGACTCGCGGGTACACCCGCCCCTCACGGTCGAGTGTACGAAGATGGCTGAGAAAGGAGGCAGCCAAATTGCCGTTGCCCGGGCCGAGTTCGACGACCGTCAAGGGCCGGGAGCGGCTACAGCCTGCTGGGCCCGTGAGGCCTTGTCGCGGCTGGATACCTGTTCAAAGTAGTCTGCCGCCAACGCATGGGCAAGGCGATAATCGGCGGAGGCGAACGTCTGATAAAAATTACGGACTTGATCGCCGCGGAAGCGGTAGAAGAGTTGGTTGATATGCGCCTGCCATTGGTCGACGGCTTTCCAATCGCCGATGAGCTGGGGTAAAGCGTCCGCGTCCTGCAGCATAGTCCGTGGAGATTCCTTGTCGCGGCCGAAATTCTAACAGATGGATTTCAAACGGCCGCAACTGGCGCTGCTCCTTGACAGTCCCAGTCTGGCAGTGTACGAACGATTCATGGGTATCCGTCTGGCTATGTCTGGGTTCCCCTGCTTCTCTGGTGGCTGGCCTCCTCCGCGATCCTCCCGGCTGGCGAAAGCCCTATGACACGCCCGAGCCCTGAAGGAGAATCCGCGCCACTAGGAACAAGGCGGCTACGATTTCGACGCGCCTCCTCAAGGGCTGTTCCGGAGTATCACGATGGCTGAAGGATTCGAGGAAGAGTTAGGCTTCCGCCGCACCCACGAAATTGTCCCGGTCAAGCCGACCGAGCGGTTCAGCCCCGATGTGTCGGGCATTTTCATCGTGTTCACGCTGCATCAGCACTACCAGGCCTTCCAAGTCTTCGGTCGCTGCTATCCCGAATCGGTTTCCGGACTCGATCCGCAGACGATGATCGGCCAGGATGTGATGTACATCGCCCTTGAGGATGAGTCAGGCTATTTGAAGCTGTCATCCCCGGAGGGCCGTTGGAAGCCCGGCCGGTACAAGGTAGAGATTCACGCAGGGGAACAGGTCAATGAGGTCAGCCTCATGGGCACCATGCGCTTCACCGTGGCGGCCTCTCACGAACCATGACAAGCCGAAGGCCAGAACTGGCCGACCATGACGGATCCTGCTCCCTACACCTCCTTTCCACAATATCGGCTCACGAACATCGTCCAAGATATCGTTACTCATCTTGGACTCCTCATCCGCCTCGAACGGAAGATGCTCGGCATCATTGCGTCGTATGCCGTCGCCATCGGCATGTTCATGCTGTGCGTCCCTATTGCCGTACAAGAACTCGTCAGCACGTTCTCCTTTGCCATCGAGCCCATCATGATCTTGACGCTCACCCTCGTGGTAGGGTCGGCGCTGACCGGTGCCGCCGCCTTTCGTATCTTGCAAGCCCGGGCCGTCGAGACGTTGCAACAGCGGATTTACGCGCGCATCGCAATCGCATTCACGGAAACGCTTCCCAAGATTCGGGAAGAAGCATTCCTTCCGCAGCATGCCCATCGGTTCGCCGAGGCGGACCTGTTGACACGCGCGCTGGTCGCGATGGTGGCCGATCTCTTCTATGTCGCGGTCGTGGGCTCCGTTGGCATGTCGCTCCTCGTCTTTTTCCATCCGTATTTTTTGCTCTACAACGTCATCCTCGTCGTCGGATTCGTCTTTCTTCTGACCGTGTTTGGGAAAGGCGGGTTCCTCATTACGCTGGAGATGTCCCGGCTCAATTACGAGATGTATCATTGGATGCAGAATATCGCTGCCAACCTGCCGCATTTGCGGGCGGTCGGCAACAGCCCGTATCTGATTCGGAAGACGGACGAACTGACGAGGGCCTATGCGCGAAGTTCGCCAACGGCGGTCGGATCTCTTGACCGGACGGCAATATAAGGCTGCCGCCCTTTGGCAGGTCGTTGGACATGCCGGGTTGATCGGAACCGCCGGCTTGTTGGTGTCACAAGGTCAGCTCACCGTCGGCCAGTTTGCGGCAGCAGAGCTGGTCGCCGGCAACCTCCTTCTCAACATGGACACCTTGGCCCGCCGGATGGTTCACATGTTTTTTGCGTTTGTCTCGTTTCGAGAACTGAATGCATTTTTTTCACTTCCTCAAGACGAGGCTGCCTCCCGAACCGTGGTACCACTGAGTCAATTCGGCCTGGCAGGCATCAAAGTAGCGGCCCGAAATCTCTCCTTTGCCTATCCTGGCGCTCCTCCGCTGTTTGAGCGCTTTCATCTGGAGGTCGCGCCGGGCGAGAAGGTAGTGGTGCTCTGCCAGTCCAACATGCAAAAAACCGCGCTTTCGCAGAATTGCTGGCAGGACTCCTCGCGCCATCCGCCGGCGTCGTGCGCTACAACGACATGAACCTGGTGGAGGTCAGCCTCGACTCGATCGACGCCTGCCGCAGTCTGATGCTGGATTCGCAGCCCACGTTGCTCGAAGGAACGATCGAGGACAACCTCACGCTTGGACGGCAATCCATCACGTATGAGGACGTCCAATGGGCTCTTCAATTCGTCGAGCTCGATGAAGAAATCGACCGGATGCCGGAAGGGCTGACGACCAACGTGACGGGCCAGAGCACCCAATTCACATTGAGCCAGATACTCAGGCTGCTGCTTGCCCGCGCCATCGTTACCAGACCGCATGTGTTGATCGTCGAAGGCACCCTGCACAGCATGGCGCCCTCCTTGCGAGAAGTGATTTTGCGCCGTCTTTGCTCCAAGGATGAACCATGGTCCATCATTTTCGTCTCCAATGACCCCACGTTCAGCAGCTACGTCGAGCGTCACATCACGCTCGAAAGCCTGCCTTCCGTTTGAATCTCCTCACAGGCCTTCTGTACAATGCCGTCGTGATTCCTCCGCATGGCTCACGTGCCGCGCGTTTCCACTCCTCATGACCCACTCGTCCCGGCCATGGATCTCGGTTGTCGTTCCCGTCAAGGACGAACGGGACAATCTTGTCTCATTGACAGACCAGCTCATCAAGGTGCTGCACGACCGGGAGGAATCGAAGCGCGCGTCCTTCGAAATCATCTACGTCGACGACGGCAGCACGGACGGCAGCAGCCAGATTTTGGATCGCTTGGCGGCAGAACATCCGTCAGTCACTGTGCTGCATTTTGATCGCAACTATGGACAATCGCTCGGCATTCGACGCGGGATTCAAGAAGTCGACCGGCGCCCTGGTCGTCACGATGGACGGCGACCTCCAGAACGATCCCGCCGACATCGGCACGCTCGCTCTCCTACGCGGACAAATACGATCTGGTCTGCGGATGGCGGACGGAACGGCATGATAATCTGATACGGAAAATTTCGTCCCGAGTGGCAAACGCCGTTCGAAGCGCCGTCACCGGCGACCATGTTCATGACACCGGATGCTCACTCAAGGTGTTCCGCCGGGAAGTCGTCGACCGGCTGCAACTCTTTACCGGCATGCACCGGTTCTTTCCCGCCCTCGCCCTCATGCACGGATTTACCGTGACCGAAGTTCCGGTGCGCCATCATCCGCGCATGCATGGCATGTCGAAATACGGCGTCGGCAACCGCCTCTTCAAAGGACTCTACGACCTGCTGGCGGTTCGCTGGATGCAGGACCGGGTCTTGAAATACCGCTTCCGGGACAAATGATCGATGATGCCGGATCCTGAGCATGTCCTCCGTTGAAGCCATCTGGCTCGCCATTGGTTTTCTCGGACAAGGGCTGTTTTTCGGCCGATGGCTCGTCCAATGGATCGTCTCGGAGCGAAAAGCGGAAAGCCGGATGCCGATTGCCTTCTGGTATCTGAGCCTGGTCGGAGGGTTGATCACATTGGCCTATGCGATTTACCGACGCGATCCCGTCTTTATCGCCGGACAGGGAATCGGAGCGCTGGTCTACATCCGAAACCTCATGCTGATTTATCGTCAAGGATCACACCAGCATCCAGGGCCGATTCCCTCGATCGGAAAATCCAACTCAGTAACGCACCTCGTCATGCACACCCCCGTTTCGCCGACATCCGGACATGTTGCGAACTTGGCCATCCTCATCCTGTTGGCAGGTCTCCTGTTTTTCCTCGGATTCGGCTCGATGGGATTGACTGATCGGGATGAGGGGCGCAATGCCGAAGCGGGGCGAGAGATGCTGGAAACGGGCAATTGGGTGAGTCCCACCTTCAACTACGAGCCACGGTTTGCCAAGCCAGCCCTCGTGTATTGGCTGATGAGCCTGTCCTACCGCTGGTTCGGCATCGATGAATTTTCCGCCCGCCTCCCGTCAGCCGTCTTTGGTCGTAGGTCTGATTGTGCTCCAATATCTCTTTCTCAGCCGATTCTGCGGGCCGGTCGTGGGCTTGCTCGGCGCCTTGATGTTGCTGCTGAACGTCGAAATCATCGGACTGAGCCGCATGGCCCTGACCGACAGCGTGCTGATCTTTTTCACGACGCTGTCCTTGTACAGTTTTTGGCTGGGCTTCCACGGACGGCAGAGCGAGCGCGGGTGGCGGTGGATCTTCTATCTCGCGATGGGGATGGCAACCCTGGCCAAGGGGCCGGTCGGATTTCTGGTTCCGCTCGTGACCATTGCCCTGTATCTGACGACGACCAGGCAATGGCGTCGGTTTTGGCACGAGGGCGCTCCGCTGGCGGGCCTCTTGCTGTTTGCCGTCGTGGCGCTCCCCTGGTATCTCGTCATGTGGTCTCTTCACGGCACGCAGTACGCGGCATCCGCACAGGCCAATACGGTCGGCCGCTTCCTGAGCCCGATGGAAGGCCACGGTTTTACGATCCTGTTCTATGTGCCGGTCCTGTTGTTGGGGTTCTTTCCCATGGAGCGGCTGGCTGCCTTTTGCCTGGTATCAGGCCTACCGTAGTTGGAGAGAGACGAGAGCCGGAACGAGCATCACGAATCGACGAGCACGAGGGTTCTCCAGCTGTACCGGTTTCACCGCTTCACAACAAGACGGCCAATTTGGAGTGGTTCGCGGCGGCATGGGTGTTCGGTGTGTTTGTGTTTTTTACGTTGTCGTCCACCAGACTAGCTCACTACATCGGGCCGCTGTTTCCGGCCGCCGCGCTGCTCACGGCAACCTACTGGCACCGAAGCCTCCACGATGTCCAGACAAGAGGCCGACGCGCCTCGATCCATACCATGATGGTCATGGGCTATGCTTTGGCGATTGGATTTGCGTCGTTGCCCTCCCTGTATCCTTCGTTTGCCGGACGCCTGACGAAGGAATTTCCTCTGGCGACGACGATCGACTCTCGGCAGCGGGCCGTATCTGGCCTCGGCGTCCTGTTACGTCGGGATGGCGCTGGTCGGCTACTTTGGGTTGAGTGAACGGAGACGGGCTGGGGCATTCTGGGCGGCCGGGGGTTCACTGGCACTGTTGACGTTGACGATTATCCAACTGGTCATACCCGGGTCTGAATCGATACTTCATCACGCCGCCTCAAATTCTTTCTTATGCTGCCGGGCTCAATCTGACGCCGACCGATCGGTTGATTGTGTATGGATCGACCAGACCTTCAAATGTGTTTTATGCGAGACGCAAGGTGATCTTCGTCTCGGAAGGAGAAGAGGCCACGATTCGTGAGGCACTCAGCCAGCCGGGCCAGACTATGGTGGTACTGCCGGAGACCTTCAAATCGAAGCTGCCGGCGGAAGCCGGGACCCTCGTGCCCATCCTGAAACAGCACGGCTATCTCTTGCTCGCCAATCGGTCGATGGTCGCCATTCCTGAAAGCGCCGCCTCGCCTCCGGCTCGGCCAATTCCCGGCCATTAAATTATCCCAACGGCAGGGCGCCTCTCAATTCAAGCATCGTATACAAGGACAGCAACACCGCCAATCCGAGCGCCGCCTCACGGAACCAGGGCCAATGAGACGGCTCATCCGGCCGTCCTTGGTGACCCGCCCGCAGCCAATGCGCGAAGGCCAGCCAATAGGACGACCGTCGTCACCCAGACGGAGCCTGAGCACATCCCGAGGGCAAGGCCGATCAGCGCGAGCACGACGGCTCGAGTCACATGGGTTGGAAAGAGGGCGGGCCGCACCTTCAGCAAGAGGAGTATGAGCAACGCCAACAGGCCAGCAGCAATCCCGCTTCGCTCAACGTCCTTGCAGTCCACTCATCGGAAGGGGGATGCCCGATGGCGGTGATCACGGCAAGAAGGACGGCAAGCGGCGGCGTCACGGCAAAGAGCGCCGATGCCAGCGCCGAGCGCCATTCTTGTCGGCGCACGACGACGGCGCCGATCAGCACGCCCAAGACGGCGCCTGCGATGATGTCGGTCAAGAAATGTGACCCGCGGAACAGCCGGCTCGCCGAGATAGCCAGGGCGACGCCAAACACGAGCCAACGGACTTTCGGAAATCGTACTGCCAGCACCGTGGCGATGGCGAAGGAGCACGTCGTATGGCCCGAAGGAAACGAATCCCACCCATTGCCGGCAAATGGCGAAAACTCGGAGACACCCACATGCATGAACTTAGGCCGGGCACGGCCAACACAATGCTTGAGGGCAGTGCTGCCGAAGCCGGCCACAACGTGAACAACGAGCGTTTCCCAGCCGGCGATCTTCCATACCTTGAGCTTGAGCGCGTACCCAACCGCAAAGACCAGAGCGCTCACACATAACAGGAATTCGCTACCGCCCAGTTGATCCCCAACGTCGCTGAGCCATGCCAGCCATGGATGACGGAGATGGTCAATGTGGTAATCATTGAGGGAGCGCACATAGCGAGTGAGCGGGAAGTCGAACTCAGTCAGGCGGATCAAGGTCAGCGCAAGAGCGGCGCAACACATGATGAGAGACACCATGGACGCGTAGGTCGCTGCAACAAGTCTCAACGATCCTGATGCCGCACAATCAGACGCGCTATTCATCACGAAACCCAGTCGGCGAGGAACACATTGAATTCACTGGGGGCCTTCGCGTGACGGTCGGACACCCAGACCAGCCGCGTCCCATCGGGAGAAAACATCGGAAAACTGTTGAAATTCCCTTCGACCGTGAGCCGTTCCAACCCGGTTCCGTCATCACCGATGAGGAAGAGATGGAAACTTGGTCTACCGCCTTCGCCTCTGGTCTCGACGTTGGATGAGAAGATGATTCTCTTCCCGTCCGGATGAAAAAAGGGTGAAAAGTTTGAGGCCCCATTCGTGGTGACCTGACGCTTGCCGGTCCCATCGGCGTTCATGACAAAGATTTCCAACTGGCCCGGTTCGACCAACCGCTGTCCGAGCAACTCTTTGTAACGTGACAGCTCGGCAGCCTCCTTTGGATGAGATGCCCGGTAGACGATACGTTTGCTGTCCGGCGAAAAAAACGCGCCGCCGTCATACCCCGACCTCCTCGGTCAGACGACGAGATTTCGTTCCGTCCAGATTCATGGCGTACAGATCAAGATCTCCATCCTTCATGCGAGGTCCACACGATGGTCTTCCCGTCCGGCGAGATGGTGGCTTCCGCATCATAGCCCGGTGTTGAAGTCAGGCGTTGCATCTCCTGTCCGTCGAGGCGAACCGCATACACGTCATAATCATCCAACGCCCAGCGATACGCCCCGTCTCGTTTGGGCTTCGGCGGGCAGTTCGGTCCCGCCGCGTATGTGGACGAATAGAGAACTCGCCGATCTCCTGGGAAAAAATACCCGCAAGTCGTGGCTCCGGTTCCTGTGCTGACCAAACGAATCGTCGCGCTCTCGAGATCCATTACATACATCTGATAGCAGCCAAGACCTTCTTCGGCCGGCTTGAGGGTTGCGGCAAAGGAATCCTTCATCCAGTTGTTTGTGGACTGAAAAATCAGCTTTGTGCCGTCGAACGAAAAATAGGCTTCCGCATTCTGACGGCCGAAGGTGAGCTGCCGAATATTCTTCAGATGTCGTTCCGCACCTCCGGTTGCGGCCGGGTTCATCGAAGACTCGCCAGCCGAAGAGCCAAGCAAACTAGGTCGCCACGAGGACAACCGTCAGAAGCAGCGTCCTAGTGAGCGGATAGGCTTTCATCTAGGAATACCTCCTGAGCTGTGCTGCGCGTCCCATTCGCCGCGAGCAATCGCTTTGCCATCCTGAAAGACGACATAGCTGTTCCATCCGTAAAAAAACAACAGCCGCGCGACCGTCGTTGCGGACTGCGGCGTCAGAGCATACACCGATGTGACGACACTGCCTGGACGATCCTCCCGATGACAGCTCGCAAGAACGGCAATGCCCGGACCGTCGAATGTCTTCCCTGCGACGGTCACACCTCCATCCCGAAACTCCACATGAGTGCCACAGTGGGTGCTCAGGAGCGGCTGAATCGTCATACGGGAGGCCGGACTCCCCAATATTAGCACTGAACCTTCCGCGGGCAACAGAGCGTTTTTTCCTAAGGTCATGATTGCTGTCCGCTGGCCCGGCGTCTTCTGACCGTCCTGGCTCCCGATTCGATTGACCAGGTCGTGAAAGGGATGACTGACTAGGTCCGATCCGGCAAGGGCCAGGATGACCGAACGTTTGGTGTCTGTGACATAGTGATTGAGAACCGGAGGCAGATCGCGCCGCGCCATCCGACGCAGGACCATGGCGTCGGGATCCAGTTCGATTGTCAGCGGCTTTAATGGCACGTCACTCTTGAAAAAGGTGTCCGCACCTGACAACTGTACCGAGACAACGTGCCGGCGACTGTCCGACATCCGGACAAGAAGCGGAAGCGGCGATCGAAACACAGGGCCGGTTTGGGCGATGCTCCCTGATAGCGTGAAGCGCCCGTCCGCATCGCCGGCGAGAGGATGGGCCCTGACATTCTTCAAGGTCAATTCGGGCGCACCGCTGCCTTCCACCCATTGCGCGAAGAACCAGCGGAGATCCTTTGCGGCGTTTTCTGCGAAGACTTGTTCGACGTCATGCCAGTCGGCGTGACGGCCACGATACTGGGCCACAAGCGTTTTCAGCGAGCGCCAAAAGGGCTCTTCCCCGACTTCTTGCCGCAGCAGATGAAAGATCATTGCCGCTTTTTGATACCCGATGGCGTTGTCGCGCTCATCCTGCTTCCGGGTGAATTGTCCCAGCGGATAGTCACGATCAGGTGGCACATGCAGGTTATATCCTCGCAGCATCAGGAGCCTTTGGTCACGCGCTGGCTCCTGATCGCCAGACCACTCGTGCCAATAGTAGTTGGCCAGATAGGTCGTCAATCCTTCCACCCAGTTGCCCTGGTCCACCCGGTTAAAAACGGAGTTGCCGATCCACGAATGCACGATTTCGTGGCCTAACGCATATGGCTGTACATAGTGTCGTTTGATCACGCCGCTACCCAACAGCGTAAAGGAGGGCATGCCTAGGCCACTGGCGAAGAAGTTCTCAACCACGGCAAACGACTCGAACGGATAGGGACCGAGCAAGCTCACATACGCTTCGAGATAGCGAGCGGTAGCATCGAGATATTCATCAGCCAACCCGGCGTCTTCGGGAAACAAGTACGTGGCCAGTTGGACCGATTGTCCCGCGGGTGACGACCACTCACGGGTGGTCTCTATGAATCGGTTGGCGACCAGGGTCAGCGCCTCGCTCGGTTCGATCGTCTCCCACTCGGCCAGCGTCATGTCCGCCTGGCTACAAAGCTCTACAGGACAGGCTCGGGAGATCCGACGCTTCCCCTGAGTAACCGCCATCCATCCCGAAGGCAGAGCCACACGAAGCCGATACCGGCTGAGGGATTCCGGGAGATCGAGATACCACTGGCTTTCACTGCTGAGGTAGACACCTTCCGCGCCGATGTGACCGGCTGTCTCACTGGGCGTTACAAAGCGCAAATGACGGGGCTCTTTGGGAGGATCGTCGATCACTCCATGATAGTGCGCGGTTACTGTCAGGGTGCCCGGCGTGACAAGGGCGGCGGGCAGTGTGATGTACTGCCCGGAAGCAGCGGTTGCCTCGTGCTCGACCTGAAACGGGAGATCGCGGCCGATGTCGTCGCTGTTGAACTGGGAAAGCACCAACCGATCAAGCTGAAGCGTCCCGGCAAGGGACAGCCGGAGGGGGCGCCCAGGGATGGCATCGATCGTCAAGCGGTCTGTCACCCGAAGCGCATGCCGCTCGGGATCGATCTGCACGAACAGATCATGGTGAGAGATGGAGGGAGCCGACAAGGGCTTTGGCGTCGCCGTCGTCAATACTGTCGAGCTGAGACATACCACTAGCCACAGGGCCGCCATGGCCTGGCGCTGGCACGAATTTCCCATGCATTGGGTTTTAGCATTCGCGACAGACCAGCACAAGCTGGATGATGGAGAGCAATTTTTCGAGGTCGATGGGCTTACTGATCACTTCTTGCGGACGTAGGGACCACGCGTCTTGGAGCAATTCTTCGTCGTAGCTCCCCGTGACGATAATGATCGCGCCGGCGAAATTTTTGTCGCGCAAACGACGGAGCACCTCGACGCCGTTCATGCCCGGTAGCATCAGATCCAATAAAATCAAGATCGGGAGGAGCCTGCTCTACCATCGACAGCGCCTGCAGGCCATCTTTGACGCCCAAAGCCCGATACCCGCGCAGACTCAGAAATTGCACGAGCAGATCGCGGACGAGCTGCTCGTCATCGACGATGAGCACGGTTTCACCCGTGTCGACGACGGCATTGCCGGGTTGAGCCGGCGTCACGTCTGACCTTCTTGGCAGGCTGCTGAACGACGCGATTGACACCTTCCACCAGCACATCCAGCGACAACCCTTTGCGGACAAAATCCGTCACGCGCAATGCGCGAGCTTGGTTCTCCTGAACCTCCGTCGCACCGCCGCCGAGAATGATGACCGGCGCGTGCGGATCGATGGCTCGAATTTCCTTGAGAACCGTCAGCCCGTCCATTTCAGGCATCCGCAGATCGAGGATCGTCACGCGAGGATTCTGCTGGCGGAAGAGGTTCAGACCTTCGATGCCGCTGGTCGCCGAATGGACATCGTATCCATGACGAGTCAAGACGGCCTGCAGGAGGTCGCAATTCATGCGGTCGTCATCGATGACAAGAATCTTGACCATTCCCAATCCTCATGCGTCAAACGGTGTGACTCCACGCCGCGCACGGACGAGCCTATCATGGGACCTATGGATTGAGAAGCAAAAGAGGGGAACCGGCCGTCGGCTTACTCGGCGGCAGCGCCAAGCAAGGCATCGACGAAAGCCGCTGGCTGGAAATCCTGCAAATCGTCGACCGCTTCTCCCACACCGATCAGCCGTACGGGCAATTTGAGCTCATCCGCAATGGCCACGACGATGCCTCCTTTGGCGGTACCATCCAGTTTCGTCAGAGCCAGGCCCGGTCACTCCCACGGTCTGGTGGAACTGGCGGGCTTGAGACAGCGCGTTTTGCCCCAACGTGGCATCCAAAACCAGCAAGACCTCATGCGGCGCGCCGGGCAAGGCCTGCCCGATCACTCGTGCCACCTTCCGGAGCTCTTCCATCAGGTTGGACTTCGTATGCAGACGGCCGGCCGTATCGATCAAGACGACATCGGCCTGTCTGGCTTTCGCCGCTGCAATCCCGTCGTAGGCCACCGCCGCCGGATCCGCTCCATGTCGATGGCGGATCATCTCGACACCGATGCGATCGGCCCAGACTTGCAATTGGTCAATCGCAGCGGCACGAAAGGTATCGGCCGCAACCAGCAGCGGAACGCGCTTGCTTTGGACCAGTCGCTGGGCGAGCTTGGCCATGCTGGTGGTTTTTCCGACGCCATTGACCCCGACGACGAGCACGACGAACGGTTTCGGTCCATTGGCGATCAACTGCTCGAACGTCGGTCCTGACGCGGGAGCCAGAATTTCGAGCAAGGTCTGGCGCAATGTACGACTGAACATGTGTCGCTTGCGAGGCATCGGTGCCCTGTAGGGCCTCTTTAAGGCGGCTGATCACCCGTTCGGCCACAGGGGCTCCAAGATCCGAGGTGATGAGCGCCGCTTCGAACTCGTCGAGCAAAGCCGGATCCACCGCCCGTCCCAACAAGCGATCGAGGGACCCGCGCATCGCGGAGCGCGTCTTAGTCAGGCCTTCACTCAGTCGCTGGAACCATCCCATGAATGCAACTCTCTGCTGTTATGATGATTTTCGAACGTGATGAGGCCGACTGGCGAAACAGGCAATCCTGCCCAGAGCGAGCCGGACGCGTCCGCTCTTTCCGTCGCATGCGGCGGGATTCGGCATGCCCACGCTCATGGTCATAGCCGCACAAGTGAAGGGCTCCATGTATCAGTAAGGCCACGATTTCTTCCTCGAACGGAGCGACGCCCTTCCTTCGCCTGGCGAAGAGCCGTTGGGACCGAGATGACGATGTCTCCCAACAGCCGTGCTGGAGACGGAGAGCCAGGCGTTCGCGCTTCTCGCAACGCAAATGCGAGAACGTCGGTGCTGCGATCTTTGCCGCGGAAGCGGTGATTAAGCCCCCTCATCCGCCGATCACCCACGAACGACAATCCGAGATCGGCAGAGGACTCCCCGATCAGGTCGAGTACGGCCTGTGCCAGTCGCAGGACCCTCTGACGACCAAACCGCACCGATCGTACGCGTACCTGTAGCGAAACGGGCATTAATGCGGCTGGCCCCACGAACCTTTCGTTGCGCTGGGGATGGAGGAGGAAGACGGCGAGTGTGGGAAGACTGACGGCGCCCCGCCTGCGCGGCCTGTGGATGAGCCTGCTCGGTCTGCTCGTGCTGGTCATACGCTTTGATGATGTCTTGCACGAGCTTATGCCGCACGACATCACGCTCATCAAAGTACACGAAGCGGATGCCTTCCACGTGGCGAAGAATGTCGCGCACTTCGATCAACCCTGAAACCCGATCGGGCGGAAGATCCACCTGGGTAATGTCACCGGTCACCACGGCCTTGGAGTTAAAGCCGAGCCGCGTCAGGAACATCTTCATCTGTTCGGCCGTCGCGTTTTGGGCTTCATCGAGAATCACGAAGGAATCATTCAACGTGCGGCCTCGCATAAATGCCAACGGCGCGATCTCGATGTCCCCTCGCTCGATTGCACGCGTCGCCCGCTCCATATCCATCATGTCGAACAGGGCGTCATAGAGGGGACGGAGATAGGGATTGACTTTGGCGATCATGTCGCCGGGCAGAAACCCGAGTTTTTCTCCAGCTTCGACGGCAGGCCTGGCCAGAATGATGCGGCTGACCTCGCGTTTCATCAAGGCACTGACGGCCATGGCCATCGCAAGATAGGTCTTTCCAGTTCCCGCAGGGCCGATGCCGATGACGATGTCGTGCGTTTCGATCGCTTCGATATAGGTTTTCTGCGTCGGCGTCTTTGGAGCGACAAAGCGTTTTTTCGTGACGATCGTCGTCGCATTGGAGAGCAACTCTTTCAACGGGGTCTCGGGACTTTGGCGCAAGGCGGTCAATGCATGCGTGACGTCATCGGGCTGGATCAACATGCCGTCGTTGGCCAAGCCAGCGAGTTCGGTGAGTACGCGCTCCGCATAGCGCGTCGCTTCGGGATTGTCCGTCGAGGGTAAGTTCCTCACCGCGTGCCGAAAGGCGCACGCCGAGGTCTTCTTCGATCAGCTTGAGGTGCCGGTCGTGGTGTCCGAACAGAACGGCGGTGTTGGTGCCTTCTCGCAGTTTGAGCTTTCGCACGAGGGCCGAAGCCCGATCCTCCTCTCAAATACTATTGTGATTCTAACAAAGCGGCGGCAAAGGGACAAGCGAAAGGTCAGGAAGAACAGCGTTACCCGGGTCCGGCCGGTCCGCTTACCTGCCACCTGGGGTAGGCCCCTGTAGACGTCGCGGGGTTGCCCGGCACAATCTAGGCTGCGGTTTCAGGTGCGTCAGGCTACTTGCTCGCGACTGCCCTGACCTGCCGGTAGGTGGTCAGGCCCTGCATGACTTTGCGTATACCGTCCTGAAGCAGAGTCAGCATCCCGTCTTCGAACGGCTTTGATCAGCATTGCGGTCGTTCGAGTCCTTGACTGAATGAGCTGCTTGATTTCGTCCGTTCCGACCAGCAGCTCATGGAGAGGCACTCGTCCCTTGAACCCTGAATGGCGACAGTGTTCACACCCGCGTCCTCGGAACAGCTGGAGGTCGTCTAGCCCGGCATGAAGCGAGGGCCATCCCTCAGCGCCGTATCCCTCAACCAGTTCCTCATACTCCTCGGGAGACGGACGGTAGGATTCTTTGCAGAGGCTGCAGATTCGTTTACACAATCTGGTGGCGAGCACCCCGAGCATGGCGTCGGCAAAATTGAATGGATCGCATCCAAGGTCAAGCAGACCGGATGACGGTTTCGACGGCACTGTTGGTGTGCAGCGTGCTGAGGACAAGGTGTCCGGTGAGAGACGCTTCAATCGCAATGTCGGCGGTTTCTTTATCCCGCATTTCCCCGATCATGATGACGTCAGGGTCAGCTCGCAAAAACGAGCGCATGGCTGTCGCAAAATCCAAGCCGATTTTCTGGTGAATCTGTAGTTGCCGCAAACCTTCCTGCGTGATCTCGATCGGATCTTCAGCCGTCCAAATTTTTCGTTCCTCAGTATTGATGTGCTTCAAAATGGCATGCAGCAGTGTCGTTTTCCCTGATCCGGTCGGCCCCACGCACAGGATGATGCCGTGCGGCTTTTCGGCCATCGTCTTGATCGTCTGCAATGCGCTTGGCGTCAACTCCATGGATTCCAGAGGCATCGGTTCCTTCGCGGTCAACAGGCGCAACACGGCATCTTCGTTTCCGCCAGCTGTCGGCAGCGTGGCCACACGCAATTCAATACTGCGTTGGGCGTCCAGCTTGAATCGAATCTTTCCGTCTTGCGGCTTGCGGCGTTCAGCAATGTCGAGATTCGCCATGATCTTGAGGCGGGAGATCAGTGCCCGGCGGTAAGCGGTCGGCACTTTCGTATAGCTAAAGCAGGTCCCGTCGACGCGGAATCGAATGTTCATCTCCCGCTTGCCCATGCTCGGCTCAAAATGCAGATCAGAAGCGCCAAGACGATCCGCTTCGCTAATCAAATGGCTCGTGAGCCGCACGATAAGGGAATCGTTTTCGTCGATAGGACCGGAAGAACACTCGTGCAGCGGATCAGCTGGAAGCTCTTCTTCCAATTCACTTAAAATCGTTCCGATGGTTGAAGCGCTCCCCAGCTGGTCCGTCGCGGCACCAAGAAACTGTTCAATGTCACGGCGAAGTGCGACGGAATACCGGATGGTCATGCCAGGGAAGCTTCGGCGGACGTCCCAGCCTCGTTCAAGATCATGAGGGTCGTGAGTCAGGACGTCGAGCAGTTGGCCTCGGCGAGCAATCGGCAGCCAAAGATGTTTTTTCAAGTAGTCGGAGTTGAGCGGGCGTAGCAGATCGGAAGCGATCACTGTCCGTTCGTCATAAGGGAGGTAAGGACATTGGTAATAGTCGCTCAGCGCCGCGCCCAACAGATCTTTGGGGACCTGATAACGATCCAGGAGCAGACTCTCCAAATCGTCACTGCTTTCCGCCGACTCGGTTACTGCCCGGTCCAGCACGGCTTGAGAGACAATGCCCCGGCAGACGAGCAGATCCAGGACGTTCTGCTCAATCGAGGAACGACGGCTTTTCAAAATTCGTCCGGCTTTTTTTCCACCCGCCTCGGAGAGGATGCCGCCGATGTCGGCTGAGACTGAGGCGCGAGACCCCTCCATCGGATCCTCACATCAATATTTCAGCTGCCACGTGGCGGGAGCACGATAGACGACCGGAAGGCCGCGGAAGAGTCCTTTACTGAAATCGAAGTTGTACCAAATCTCTAAAGACGGAGTCCGAGTTCGGCCGACGAGCGTACCTGAGGTCATGACAGCGCCGAAAATGCCCGTCTGTCGTTCCACCGTGATGGTGCCTGCCGCATATAAAAGACCATTGAGGTGAATCCCGGACAGTGTGACAGGAATTCTGCCGCTCAAGGGCGCTCGTCCCTTCAGGAGGCGGACTCAATACCGTCACCGAGCGCCCGGATCCGCTTGGCTTCAGGAGGACATGGCCTTGCACGACCAACAAGGCTTCGACATAGTCTGCATCAATGACCAACGTACCGAGATTGTCCGACGCGTGGCGTTTCTCCGTCCAAGGTGTCGACGAACAGAAGGCCATGCGATTGTCCGACCGTCGATGAGGCCAACACCTCGGACGGCGACTGCCCGGGATCCGACTCTAACGAGCCCAACTGATGAAGCCGTCCATCGCGATCCAGCCGGTAGTATGTTCCGTAGCGCTGCGCCGTTTTCTTCAGCAGATCGTAGTCCCACCGGTCAAGCCGCACTCCAGGCGTAGGTTCTTGACGCGTGTGCACACTCTGGGGAACACTCATCAGTTCCCCCTGGACTAGAGAGAACGGAGAGACTACCCCCGATCCAATAGTCGACCCACCGGTCTTCTATACCTCCCATCGTCTCGTAGGATTGACCGTTGACCGAGGCGTTCGTGTTTTTCGCCACCAGATCATCGATGCGGTTGACCGCCATATCGCCCATCACCAGGGCATCGCCCCAATGCACCAAGACAGGTGTCTCTCCCTCCGGCGAAGATGCTGTGAATCCTTGACCGGTCTGTATCGCCGCTCTCACTGGTGGCAGATTCACGGCGCCCAACTGGAACCGTATTGTGCTGGCCAGAGGCCTGCTCCCTCGGGTTGAAGCCGTCACTTCCACCGTGCCAAGTAGACCCGGTTCCATGGGCGCGTACAATTTGATCATCTCAAGACGTCCAGCCTCCGATAACGGGCCGCTGAATCCACTTGGAGGCTCATTGAGTATGCGCTCATGGCCCTCATTGGCGGCATCCAAGAGAAGATCCGGTCGGTCAGGGGTGCCAATGAATTGCGAACGACCCTCGGCATCAAAAAAGGAGGCGCCGCCGATGGGATCGCCTTGCCGCTTGGCGAGCAAGCCGGCGATGGATGCGGGCGTCGTTGACGCGTCGTGAAACCAGCTGACGACAAGCTCGGTGGCCGCATCGGCCAACTGCTGCGACTGGCCTTGCTCTCTCATGGCTGAAATCCCGGGCGCGTCCTGCCCTACCAAATACAAGGCGGTCATGCTCAACAGCGACAGCATGATCACCAGCATCAGAGAGGCCAGAAGCACATGCCCATGATTCTCAACGAGACGGTCCTGTCCTCTCTTCATGGTCACCTCAATCAGCAGTTCATGTTCGCAACGTGATCTCTCGCCTATCTGCCGCCGCACGGTGAGGAACGGTGATTTCGACAATAACCCGTCGCACCTGCTTTGGATGCCCCGTCTTCCGACCCTGCGCATCCCAATACGAAAACATGACCGACTCAACATGTCCCACCAGGACGCTGGCGCCGCCATCAATCTGCCGCAAGAATCTCAGGATCCCCCGCTCGTCCAGCCGGCTATAGTAGCGCACACGATTCCTCACCATGGCAGAAGCACCGGCTGGAATGGGCCGTGCAATCGGCTCGGCGAATGCCAACAGGCTCCGATGCCCTCCTCGCGCGAGCATGAAGGAATCGCATTGTTCGTTCCAGCACACTCCAACGAGCTTGTTGTCCGGCCAGCCGCGGCCGTCCTCAACAGCAAGAGTCGTTTCTCCCACTAGCCCAGGTGCCGTGACCTTCGTCATGAGCCCGCTGATATTCGCCGTAAACTCGACGGCATCAGGCCGAACGACCGACAGTGAGCCGATGCTAGCCAAATGGAGTTCTTGTGCGAGCAACTCAAGACTCAGACGGACCTCCTGGGCTTGCATAATCTGATCCCGCTGCTTGAGGAACTGCTGATGAAAATAGGAGAACGATTGTAACGCCGCGCCGAAGACAACGAGCCCTGCGGCCGTTGCCCCGAGTAGTTCCAATAGACTGGATCCGGACTGGTTGAAAACCGGCATATTCACCAGCGACCTTCTCTTCGCCGTCCTTGCTTGCATGTCCAGGATCTCCGCTAGTGATGTCCGGCCAAGACCGTATTGGCGCGAAGGGTCGCGACGCGCAGTTCGTGTTCGCCATATTTCGACCGATAGCTCGCGCGCGCCTCGATGAGGACATACCCAGACAAAGCGAGGTTTCCGCTATGGTTTGGAGCGACCGTCCAGAGCAGCGTGACTCCCTTCTGCTCGGACCTGGCCGAATAAATGCCGTCGCCGGACATGCGATCGCCTGCGGTGCCATCATCGTGCATGAACGACTCCGGTAGGCCGTCCTGATCGAGATCGTCCATGAGCAACTGGTCCCAAGGGACCGCCCGCTTGGCTTCAAGCTTGGATTCCGCCAATTCCATCGCTCTGGTTGCGAGGACCCCGTGGCCAAATTGTTGATGTGCAGCCTGGAATGCTCCCATCGTTGCGACCAACCCGACAGAGGTCAGCGCCATCGCCACCAGCACTTCAGAAAAGGTGGCACCCCTCATTGACCTCGATGGCGAACAGTGAATCATGAGGTCACCACTCGCCCGCTCAGGCTGACGGTGATCGTGGTGCGCCGACTGTCCCGGTCATGGATGACAATCGTGCTGGCGGTTGCCGAGCGCCCGCTAGGATGAAAGAGGAGTTCGCAGCCAGCTGTCGGTTCGTCAACTACGATACCCTTGTCCCCATATCGGTAGACATTCAAGATTCCTGCGGCATCTGCTCGCCGTAGTGAAATCGTTTTCCCAGGAAGGTCGAATCGCATGAGGAGGCGCTCCCGTCTGGCCATGGCCAATTGCCTGGCCATTCTCAAGGTTGACGCGATTTCAGCGGTCGCGGTCCTCGCCTGCAGGCGAGCATTGAGAGACTGGAACCCCGGTCCCGCCATTGACGCCATGATTCCTGCAATCGCCAACACCATGAGGAGTTCGAGGAGACTTCTCCCGGATGGCGCTGAGAGTCGTACGACGAGTCCGATACTTCCATTCCTTCATTCCAGGCTCCGTTGTTTGGCGTGACCAGTTCCAAGACTTATGCCGCACCTGTCCTGCAAAAATTCGGCAGCATATTCGCAGGACATCTTGTGGAGTTCTGTGAACTTGTCTCTGGGGACTCTCCAAAGATGCAATGGGAGACGCAGTGAGTTTGGATACAGATAGGAGGTGAATCAGATACAAACCGGACAGGCGACATCCGGTCGCTGACGACAGCACGCACAACGAGGGCTAACTGGGGTCTTGCTTAGCCTATCCGGAAAGCAAGGACTGATACCACTCGAGCAGTGGCTGGGCAAAAAACATGGATACAAGCGCACCGAATACGAGGAAAGGGCCAAAGGGGATGTATTCATCGCGTTTCATCAATCCAAGGCCGATCAGGCTAAGGCCAATAAGAGAACCAGACAACGAACCGACCATAATCGTCAAGAGCGCCGGTTTCCAGCCTAAGAATGCGCCGATCATGGCCAGCAACTTGATATCCCCGCCGCCCATCCCCTCCTTGCCAAACAGGTATGGGCTGGCCCAGGCCAAGGCCCAGAGGATCCCTCCGCCGATCGCCACCCCCAACAAGGCATTCATCAACCCAACGGGCAGCACCGTCGCTGCGCCAATCAGGCCGATCACAATTCCGGGAACGGTCACCACATTCGGAATGATTCTATGGGTCAAATCAGTTCCCGTCACCACCAGCAAGGCGGAGAACAAGGCCGAATACAGACCCGTTGTCCAGGTGAGGCCGAACGTCGCGAGAATCATCACGTATCCGATGGCATTCGCGGCCTCCACCACTGGGTAACGCATGGAGATGGAGCATCGGCACGCCCGGCAACGACCCATGAGCCACAGATAACTCAACAGGGGAATGTTATCGTAATACTCAATGGTCGTTCCGCAGGAAAGGCAGTGAGAGCCGGGCCACACGATGGACTCGCACCGGGGCAGCCGATGAATGCAGACGTTGAGGAAGCTGCCTATGAGAGCGCCCAGCGCCCCTGCAATCAGGTAATACATTCCGTCAATCATGACGCACGTTTATAAGTTGCACGTACCGATCAACCCGTACGTGCAACGATTGAATACGTACTTGTACTAGGGCCATTGTGCATTGGTTTACATGACTTAGAGGACTTTCTATAATTTCGAAGCAACTCAGCGAACGTTCTCCGGGAGGGGCGCCCCTGGCTGAAGTATAGCGTAATGGACTTGCGATCAAAGGAGAACATGAAACATGGCACGCATTGCAAGAATGAGGTCCCGGACGTCTCTAGCCGATCTCGCCCCCCCTCCGCGAAAAAAGCGACCCGAGTCGTTGACGAGCCGTGAGCAGGAAATTCTGGAGCTGATATGGGCCGGATTCAAGAATAAGGAAATCGGTCAACGGCTCAAAATCAGTGTAAAAACCGTGGAAGCCCATCGCGCCAACATGATGAAGAAGATGCGCGTGTCCAATACGGCGCAATTGCTGAAGACCGCCATTCAAGGCAACATCATTCGGGTTCGCTAGGTCGCTGAGTGCGCGCCGTTGCGCTTCGCTGCCGGACCCCTTCAAAAATGTCACAGCGACGGCGGCCGACACGTTCAAGGATTCCACCTTCCCCTTCATCGGGATGCGAACGCGACCATCGCATTCCTGCAAGACGCCGTGCCGGATGCCTCCGCCTTCTCCGCCAAAGACAAAGGCGACTGGGCCGGTCATATCGATGGTGGTCACATCGGCCGGTGCGGAGGGCTCCACGCCATACACCCAGACGCCATGCCCTTTCAGCTCTTCAATCAGCCGGGATAGATTGACCACCCGCGCCACCCGCATGTGGTCCAACGCTCCCGCCGACACTTTTGCCACGACCGATGTCAAACCCGCCGCCCTGCGCTCGGGGATGAAGATGCCGTGGACGCCAGCCGCCTCGGCAGTCCGCAAGACCGCGCCAAGATTGTGAGGATCTTCAACCCCGTCGAGAATGACAAGAAGCGGCGGCTCACCAAGACGGCGGGCATGCTCGAGAATGTCGTCGGTGCTGCAGTAGGCCTTGGCCGCGACGAAGGCAATGATGCCTTGATGCTTCTGATCGGGGACTAACCGGTCGAAAGCGGCGGGCGGTTCGATATGAACCGGAATATGCTGGCTCCTCGCTTGCTGTACTACGATCAGCAAATTGACGGTCGGTTCGTAGCACGAGGAGACGCTGGAGCGGACGAGTCCCAGCTCGCAACGCCTCACGGATGGCGTGGAGCCCGTACAGCAGCTCCGGCTGATCAGCGTTTCCAGCGGCTGGTGCCGTCGGGTTTGTCCTCGACGATGATGCCCTGGGCCGCGAGTAATTTCCTGATTTCATCGGCTTTGGCGAAGTCCTTTTGTTTTCTCGCTTCGAGGCGCTCGGCGATCTTTGATTCAATGGCTTCGGCAGACAATGTCTCGCCTTTAAGTATTCCGACGACGGATTCTTCACTGTTAACTGGCAGTTGATACGATTCACGCATATGCCTTAGCGGTTTGAACTGCCACTGGGCTGCTTCCAACTGGAATAATCCTAAGACGGCCCCGAACTCCTTAAACGCCGCCAGAATCCGCCGACGGGTTTCGGCCGAAGCCCACCGTTCAAGGCGTTTGTTGACGTGAGTCCTCATGTTCTGTATCACTGCAAGCGCCATCGGGGTGTTGAGATCATCGTCGAGTTTCTGCCGATAGGCCAACCTGGCACGGTCAATGATTGTCGTTGCCTCCTCATCGAAGTTCACGCGCTCTTCGCCTTCATCTTCCAACTTCTTAAATAGATCATAGAAGCCATCTAAGGCATTTTTTGCTTCATGCAGGCTTTGATCAGAAAATTCCAATGGACCTCGATAATGGGTGGATAAGAGGAAATATCGAAGCATCTCGCCAACAACCGCTTCAGGCCATTCCTGCAGTTCCTTCGCAAAGATTTCCCGGATCGTAAAAAAATTCCCCAGGGACTTCGACATTTTCTCCTGGTTGATCTGCACGAACCCGTTGTGAACCCAATAACGGGCAAATTCCTTTCCCGTGGCGCCGCAGGATTGTGCAATTTCGTTTTCATGATGCGGGAAAATCAAGTCCATGCCTCCGCCATGGATATCGAACGTCTCGCCCAGATGTTTGATCGACATGGCTGAACACTCAATATGCCATCCGGGACGGCCCGCCCCCCAGGGACTGACCCATGAGGGTTCACCAGGCTTGCTGCTCTTCCACAGCGCAAAGTCCATGGGATGCCGTTTGCGCTCATCCACATCCACCCGCGCACCGGCCTGCAGCTCTTCAAGTTTGCGTTTGGAAAGGCGCCCGTAGGCCGGATACTTGTCGACCTGGAAATACACATCCCCGTCCAATGTATAAGCCAGTCCTTTTCCGATCAGCCTGTTCGCGTGATCACAATGATCTCTGGCAATGTGCTCAGTCGCTCTGGGTTCCTTCGACGCCGGCTTGATTCCCAATTTGCCCATGTCCTCATAGTAGGCGTCGATGTATTTGCTGGTAATCACGTCGCAAGAGACGCCCTGTTCATTCGCTCGCTTGATGATCTTGTCATCAACATCGGTGAAGTTCTTGACGAAGGTGACCTCGTATCCGCTGTATTCCAAGTAGCGTCGGAGCATGTCGAAGACAAGCGCGCTGCGCGCGTGTCCGATGTGGCAATAGTCGTACACGGTTACGCCGCAGACATACATCCGCACGCGCTTCGGATCGATCGGCCGGAATTCCTCCTGCCTCATTGTGAGCGTGTTAAACAATGTCAGCATGGCATCCTACGAGTCGGGCGTGGCTGCACGTCGAGGCCAATGTGACCAGAGAAAATACCCTGACGGCCAGCGCGAGGCAGAGACCGATGACGATGTCGAACTGGTGGAAATACTCACGCAGTTGTTCCCACTGTTCCCCCATTTTCACTCCAATATAGGCAAGGAGATAGCACCAAGGAATTGAGCCGATGAACGTGAAGATGACAAAGCGGGGAAAATTCATGCGGGCAATGCCGGCCGGCAATGAAATGAATGTGCGCACCACCGGCAGCATACGGCTGAAGAAGACTGCCGCTTCTCCGTATTTTGCAAACCAGCGGTCAGCCGTGTCCAAATCACGATGCGAGAGGAGCATATACGGCCCGTAGCGTTCGACAAATGGCCGCCCGCCCCATACCCCTGCATAATAGGCGAGGATCGATCCGACCACATTGCCGACAGCGCCGGCCAAGCGTGACACCCAGCATCGTGAACTGGCCCGTCGTCACGAGATAGCCGGAAAACGGCATGATGATTTCGCTTGGCAGAGGAATGCAGGCGCTTTCGATGGCCATCGTCACCACGATCCCGGTGTAGCCGAGGGTGGAAATCGTGTGGATTACGAATCGGCTCAGGATCGTGATGATCGCTTCGATAAATCCCATGCCCTACCACTTCGCCGTTCGTACGCGGGTCTTCGAGGACAGGCGTCGGCGTTTCCGTCCCTGGATGAGCGGTCCCCATGTCCTCAACTGGTCAAGAACCTCATAGTGGGTGCTATCGAGGTGGAGCGGCGTGAGTGAAACGGCGCCTTCCTCGATCGCTTCGTGGTCGGCATCTTTGCTCCGGCTCCATGAAACGCGCGTTCCGGCGATCCAATAGTAGGTCTTGCCGTGAGGATCGACCTTCTGGATGATAGGATTCTCGAATCGCCGCCGGCTCAAACACGTCACGCGGACGCCGTTGATCGATCCCAAGACACGATCCGGGACATTCAGATTGATGAGTGTTTCTTCCGGCAAGCCGCGCCGCTAAGATCAAACGCGCGACGCGTCGCGCATAGTACGCTCCCGTGACGAAATGAAATTGCTCGCGCCCTTCTTGGGAGACCGCCATCGATGGCACCCCGAGGATCGTCCCTTCCACGGCGGCCGATACCGTCCCTGAATACAAGACGTCGTCGCCGAGGTTGACCCCCTTGTTGATGCCGGAGACTAAGAGGTGAGGCCGCCTTGGCAGGATGTTCAAGAGCGCCAAGTTGACGCAGTCCACCGGCGTCCCGTTGATGGCATACACCCGTTTGGCCATTTCGTGAACACGGAGTGGCTTGTGCAATGTCACGGCATGAGCGACAGCCGTACGTTCACGGTCGGGAGCAACGACCCACACTTCGCCCAACCGGCTCAAGGCTTTCGCGAGGATCGTCAGCCCGGCGGAATGTATTCCGTCGTCGTTTGTGACAAGAATCAGCGGTGTACTGGGCTCAGACATAAAAAAAGCTGCGCGGGGCAGCTTCCTAGCTTGAGATGATTGACCGAAGCGAGTCGAGTGACTCAGTCCTTTTCTCCGGCCTCAGCATCGGCATCGCTCAAAATTTTGGTCGGGGCGAGCCGATTTGAACGGCCGACCACTCGCACCCCAAGCGAGTACGCTACCGGGCTGCGCCACGCCCCGACTGTTTCGTTTCTGATGCCGACACATTCTCGCCTTGAAGCCTGCCGGATTGCAACCTCTCCACTCCTCAAGCCGTTTTGGTCAGGTTCACACGGTCGCCGCGCTGCTTCGAGTGACTAAACCTCCTCAAGATATCGTCACGCTTCCTCATGAATGCGACTCGAGGATTTTCAGGATGGCCTGAAGATTTCCCCGCAATTTCTGCGCCAATTCTTTCGGCTTCACCCGCTGGGCGGTGACACGACCACGGCGGGCCCAGTATCGTTTCACGCCTTCCAGCGTGTATCCTTCCTCGTACAGCATCCGTTTGATTTCCAGCACCGTTTCGACATCACGCCGCACATAGAGTCGCTGGTTCCCGCGACTTTTCTTGGGTTTGAGAAATGGAAATTGTGATTCCCAGAACCGCAGCACGTAGGCGGGAAGTTTCGTCACCTGGCTGACTTCGCCGATTTTATAGAAAACTTTGCTGCCGAGCCTGGGCTCATTCCCCATGGACCGGTCCTCGTGGCAGGAGTTGTTTTAGGTGTGATGCTGTTACGAGTTGACGTACTTCTTGAATACCTGACTGGGACGGAAGGTCACGACGCGGCGGGGCGTGATGCCGATTTCTTCACCGGTTCGTGGGTTCCGGCCTTTCCTGGCACCTTTGCTTCTGACGACAAAGTTGCCGAAGCCTGCAATCTTGACGGAATCTCCCTTTTGTAACACGGCTTTCAGCATGTTCAGCACGAGCTCGACGATATCAGCAGCTTCGTTTTTCGAAATGCCCACTTGTTTGTAAATTTCGTTCGCGATATCAGCCTTTCTCATGCTCTCTCCCCCTTGCGCCACACGGCCTCCCGTCGAAAAAGCGCTCCGCCTCTCGAGCGTCAGGAGACAGTTTTACCATAAGTTACGTGAGGTTAGATAGGCTGTCAAGGACTTATTCTTGAGAGGAGATTCCGCGCGCTAACGTTCTGAAGCCAAGAGTTTGTATTCGATGCTGTCTGCAAGGGCCTGCCAGCTGGCCTCCATAATGTTCTCGGAGACGCCAACGGTCCCCCACTTGTCCTTGTGGTCGCCGGATTCGATCAAAACCCTGCACTTTTGACTCGGTTCCGCGATTGGCCGAAAGGACCCGGACTTTATAATCGATTAATCTGACCTCCCGCAGTTGGGGATAAAACTTCTCCAAGGCCTTTCGAAGCGCATGGTCCAAGGCATTGACCGGCCCGGCACCGGCCGCCGCAGACTGCTCGTCACCTCTCCGACCTTCACCATGACGGTCGCTTCCGAGCCAGAATGCCCATCGCTCTTGTTTTTTCTCAACAATTACCCTGAAACCCAAGCAACTGGAAGGACGGCTTGTGCGTTCCCATGGCTTTGCGCATCAGCAGTTCAAAAGAGCCTTCGGCTCCCTCGAACTGATACCCTTCGTTTTCACGCTCTTTAAGGGTGGCCATGAGTTCCTGGGCCTTAGATCGTTCTTATCCAGCTTGATCCCGTAAGCCTCCACTTTTTCCAGCAGTCCACTGCGACCCGCGTGATCTGACACCAGCATCGCGCTGCCGATTGCCCACGAGCGACGGGACGACGTGTTCGTAGGTGGCAGGATTTTTGAGCACCGCATGGATATGGACACCGCCCTTGTGGGCAAAGGCCGAATCGCCGACGTAAGGTTGGTGCTTGTTAGGCATCAAGTTGGCGATTTCCGTGACGAAGCCTGACACATCCTTCAAGTGGTGTAACCGATCACCCAACGCAGGCCGTTTCATCTTCAATTCAAGATTCGGAATGATCGAGCACAAATTCGCATTGCCGCATCGTTCACCGATTCCGTTGATCGTGCCCTGAACTTGCACGACTCCGCTCTCGAGCGCGACCAGGGAATTCGCCACGGCCATTTCGCAATCGTTGTGCGCATGAATGCCTAGCGGAACCTGGCACTCGCTCTTGGACCACTCGACAGATGTCCTTGATCTCCCAGGGCATGGTGCCGCCGTTCGTATCGCACAGAATCACGCGCTCGGCACCGGCCGCCACCGCCCGTCTGATGGTCTCAAGCGCATAGTCCGGATTCGTCTTATAGCCGTCAAAGAAGTGCTCCGCATCGTAAAACACCCGCCGGTGCTTTGACCGCAAATACGCGACGGAATCGCTGATGATCTCGAGATTTGCGGTGAGAGCGATGCCCAAGGCATCGGTCACGTGGAACGACCAACTTTTTCCGAACAGGGTGATGACCTTGGTTTCGGCGTCGAGCAGCGCCTGAATATTGGCGTCTTTCTGTACGGGATTGCTGGCCTTCCTCGTGGAGCCGAACGCCACGACAGTCGCCTGCTTGAGCGGCGTTTCTTTGATCATGCGGAAGAACTCGATGTCCTTCGGATTGGCGCCGGGCCAACCGCCCTCGATGAAGTGGACGCCGAGGTCGTCCAACCGTTGGGCGACCATCACTTTGTCGTCGGCGGAAAATCGTGACGTCTTCAGCCTGGGCTCCGTCGCGCAGCGTCGTATCGTAGATTTCCAAGTGGCGCGGAGACCGCCTGCGGAGCGCCGGACTCCTTCGGCTGAGGATTTTCGGGCGGAATGAGGCACGTGTTTGGCCATGGCGAAGAGGGTAACAGGAGCGGGCCGGGCCTGTCGAGGGTCCGTCGGAGCCGTTATTTGCCGACCGATGGTTTGGTCCAGTCCGAAGGCGGCATGGAGCGCACGCATTGCCAATTCCATGTACTTCTCGTCGATCACGCAGGAGATCTTGATCTCGGACGTGCTGATCATCATGATGTTGACCCCTTCATGCGACAGCACCTCGAACATCTTGGCGGCAACGCCCGAATGCGACCGCATGCCCACGCCGACCAGTGAGACCTTGGCAATGGCTTCCGTCACGGAGACCGACTTGGCGCCGATGTCTTTCGCCGTCTCCTGGATGATCGGCATGGCCTTTTTGACGTCAACGCGAGGAATCGTGAACGAAAAGTCGGTCAGGGATTCATGGCTGACGTTCTGGATGATCATGTCGACCAAGATGTTCGCCTTGGCGACCGGGCCCAAGAGACGCGCCGCGATACCCGGCCTATCCGGCACGCCGACCAGCGTGATTTTCGCCTGATTGCGGTCGCCGGTGATGCCGGAGACGGCGACGGCCTCCATGTCTGCGTCTTCGCGTTTCACAAGCGTCCCCTTTCCTTCCTTGAAACTGGAGTTGACCTCGAGCGGTACGTTGTATTTGGCCGCGAACTCGACCGAGCGGCTTTGCAGGACTTTCGCGCCGAGACTGGCCATCTCCAGCATTTCTTCATACGCAATCTTATTGATCCGTCTGGCGGAGGGAACGATATTGGGATCGGCCGTATAGACGCCGTCCACATCGGTAAAGATGACGCATCGATCGGCCTTCAACGCTCCGGCAAGCGCGACCGCCGTCAAGTCCGATCCGCCGCGGCCCAACGTCGTGACGTCTGAGTGCTCATTGATCCCTTGAAAGCCGGCCACCACCGGAATGACTCCACGGGCCAGCGCGTCGCGAATCCGTTCGGCAGCCACCCTGGTGATCCGCGCCCTGGTGTGGGCACTGTCGGTCATGATGCCGACTTGGCGTCCGGTAAACGAACGCGCGTCGAGCCCGCGTCCGCGCAATTCCATCGCCAACAGCGCGATGGTCACGCGCTCGCCCGTCGAGAGCAGCATGTCCAGTTCGCGTTCATCCGGGAGCGCCGCCACGTCATGGGCCAGTTTCAACAACCGATCCGTCTCTCCGCTCATGGCCGACAGCACGACGATGACCTTGTTGCCGTCCTTGACCGCCTGCTCGACACGATCCGCGACGCGGTGAATGCGCTCGATGGATCCGACAGAGGTTCCCCCATACTTTTGAACGATCAGCGCCACGTCATGAGCCTTTGGCGAAGAGCCGCACGACGAACTTCGTCGCATCCCGCGGAGCGGTCGCCATCGCCTTCGCATCGACCTCGGTGAACCGTCGGCCGGAGCCGGACCGGTTTTGCCGTACGGTCCTGATAGGCATACGGCCAGTGCGCTTGAGCCATGTTTCCCTGATGCACACTGCCCGGATCACTGACCGTCACCAACCGATAGGGACCCAAGCGGCTCATGCCGGCCAGGAAGGGGCCGACGAATTCGCCGTCAACCTCCTCAATCGCCCGCACCTTGGCCTTGACGTCCGGATCATAGACGACCTGGTCAGGCAACTCGACGTGCACGTATGCGAAGTCCTTAGACTTCAATTCCTCGAGCGCCACCGACGCATGAGTCCGGAGGTCGGTCAAGCGACCAGGATCAACCACCTCGAGGCCCGACAGCAGACCGAGCCCGCGATGGACGTCGCCGGAAGAAACGACCACTCCGGACACCCCGAAACGTTCAGACAGGCTCGGTCTCGGGATGGCTCGCCCTTCCCCCCACAGCCACAGGCAATTGGCCGGTTTATGCCCCGCCTCCCGTCGTTCATCGTTCACCGGGTGATCGCGCAAAATCATCAACGAGGCATCCATCAGTTTCCGCAAGATGTCGGCTCCATCGCCTGCCGGCAGAGAGTCTCCGATCGGACGGCCCACCAATGATTGCGGATCCACGCAGACGGCACGAGGCTTCCCATTGACCCATACCATCAAGTGTCGATGCCCTGATCCGGGGAAAAATTGAATCATCTCGGATCCAAGCTGCTCATTGACGGCGTCGATCAGCTCGCGGGCCTCCTCGCTCGTGATCAGCCCTGCCGTCGCATCATCCATGACGATGTGAGGGCCAAGTTTCTTGACATCTGACGCGCCTGCCTTGCCGCCCGACTGACCTTCCGATTTCAAGGTCACCATCGTACAGCGGTAGACGACGTCGTGCTCGCCCACTGTCACGCCCAAACTAGCCGCTTCCAATGGTCCCGGCCCCTGATAGTATTTTTTGGGCTCGTACCCGAGGATGGATGTCCCGGTCAGCCCGCTGCCATGACGGCCATTGTCCAGAGCGACCGTGAGCAGACCCGAGTTCGCTCTGCTCGGCCAATCGATCAAGGTGCGGAGTGGAGGCGGCTTGAAGCGGAGTTTTGCCGGCTAGTTCCTGCCGGGGATGATCGGACATTCCCTCGGCATGCAGAATCACATATTTCATCGACGATACACTCGCATCTTGCCTTTACACCTTCAGAAGTCGAGCCACTTCCTCCGTTGTTGCGTTGACGGTTTGCGGTTTGACCGATACGCTGATGGCCGTGTCCGCATCTTTCAAGCCATGACCCGTGAGCGTGCAGACGACCGTTTCGCCCTCGCGCAGCCGACCTTGACGGCTCAGTTTCATCACGCCGGCCACGGAGGCCGCCGACGCCGGTTCGCAAAACACTCCTTCCGTGCCGGCCACCGCAACATAGGCTTGAAGGATTTCCTCGTCGGTCACGGAATCGATCGCTCCGGATGACTCCTTCACCGCGTCAACCGCCGCCTGCCAGCTGGCGGGGTTGCCGATCCGGATTGCGGTCGCCACGGTTTGAGGATTCTCGACGACCCGACCGAGCACGATCGGCGCGGCCCCGGCTGCCTGAAAGCCGATCATCCGCGGCACGCCGCCGGCTCTGATTGGCTGCACGGTATTCCTTATAGCCTTTCCAGTAGGCAGTGATATTGCCGGCATTTCCGACAGGAAGGACATGGACCGCCGGCGCATCGCCCAATTGATCGCACACCTCCATGGCTGCGGTCTTTTGTCCCTCGATGCGAAATGGATTGAGAGAATTTACCAGCTCGATGTGATGCGCGGCGGAGAGCGTTTTCACGATCGAGAGGGCCTGATCGAAGTTTCCGTCGATCTGGATGACGGTCGCCTGGTGCATCATGGCTTGCGACAGTTTTCCCATGGCGATCTTCCCGGCAGGGATCAGCACATAGACCGCCAAGCCCGGCCCGGGCGCCATAGGCCGCCGCTGACGCTGAGGTGTTGCCGGTGGAGGCACAAATCACGGCGCGGGCGCCATTCTCAACGGCCTTTGAAATCGCCAGCGTCATGCCTCGGTCCTTGAACGATCCGGTCGGATTCGCTCCCTCAAATTTCAAATACAGGTCGATGCCTGGGGCGATCTTCTTGGCAAGCCTGGCCGCCTGAATCAACGGCGTATTGCCTTCATCGAGCGTGATGACGGGAGTCTGATCGTTGACGGGAAGGAACTTTCGATACTCTGCAATGATGCCGCGCCAGCGAGTCATGACTTATTCGTCCTTGCCCTCGATGCGGATCAGAGTGGTCGGCTCGGACATGAACGACAGGCGATTGATCTGGCTGAGCGCGGTCTGAACGTCACGCTCTGTCGCCGTATGGGTCTTGATGACGATGGGAACGGTCTGTCCCTCCCGGCGTCCCTTCTGCAACATGGAGGCAATGCTGATGCCGCATCGTCCCAGTTCACCGGCGATCTGCGCCAATACGCCCGGTCGATCGGTGACCATGAAGCGCAAGTAGTACAACGAGCGTATTTCCTCCATCCGCCGCATACGAAGGGGACGCCGCTCGTTCGGTTGAAAGGAAGCCGGCGGCACACGACCTGCTGCGCCCTTGAGGAGATTGCGGGCGCCCGCGATGATATCGCTGACCACTGCGCTGCCTGCCGCCAGATCCCCCGCTCCCCGTCCGCTCAAGACCACGTCGCCAACCGCGTCGCCCACCAATTGAATGGCGTTGTACACGCCTTCGATTTTGGTCAGCGGTGACTCGTCGCCCAACATGGTGGGATGGACGCGCGCCTCGACTTCACCGTCAACGAGCTTCGCAATCCCCAACAGCTTGATCGTATAGCCGAATTCCCGCGCGTAGGCGATGTCGTGCTCGGTGATATGGGTAATGCCTTCGGTGTATAAGATCCTTGAAGTTGACCGGCGTGCCGAACCCCAGGTTGACCAGAATCGCCAGCTTGTGCGCGCTGTCGGTACCCGCCACATCGAACGCCGGATCGGCCTCGGCATATCCCGCTTTCTGCGCCTCCACCAACGTCTCGGCAAACCCCTTCCCCTCATTCGTCATGCGGGAGAGGATATAGTTCGATGTGCCGTTGATGATGCCGTAAATGGATTGGATCGAAGTTGGCCGCCAGCCCTTCCTTGAGCGCATGAATGACGGGAATTCCGCCTCCGACGCTGGCCTCAAATCCGATGTCGACACCTTTCCGGGAGGCGGCCGCAAAAATTTCTTCCCCGTGGAGCGCCAGCAAGGCCTTGTTGGCGGTCACCACGCGTTTTCCCGGCTGCGATGGCATCAAGAATCAGGCGTTTGGCGAAATCGTATCCTCCGACCAATTCGACCACGATGTCGATGGCGGGGTCGGCCAGTATCTGCTTGGCGTCCTTCACCAAGACCCCGGCCGGCAGGGCGATGCCCCGGTCGCGGGTCATGTCGAGATCGGCGATCCGAACCAGCTCGATCGGCACGCCCACGCGGCGGCGGATGAGGGCCGCATTCTCAAGAAGAATTTTGGCCACGCCCGAGCCCACCGTGCCAAAGCCGACGATGCCGACGCCCACGCGCGAGATCACGCCTCTCCTCCTTCGAGCTTCAATGCCTTCCTGATCCCACGAACGGCTTGTCTTGTCCGGTGCTCATTTTCCACAAGCGCGAAGCGCACGTATTCGTCGCCGCCTTCTCCGAAGCCGATGCCGGGCGAGACTGCGACTTTGGCCTCTCGCAGCAGCAACTTGGAAAATTCGAGCGACCCCATATGCCGATAGGGCAGTGGAATCCTCGCCCACACAAACATGGTCGCGAGCGGCTTGTTGACGTTCCAGCCGATACGATTTAGCCCTCCAACGAGAACGTCACGGCGCTTTTGATAGCGTTGGACCGTTTCCTTGACACAGTCCTGCGGACCATTAAGCGCAATGACGCTGGCGATCTGCAGCGGCTGGAAAATGCCATAGTCGAGATAACTTTTGATCTTGGCCAGCGCCCCTACGACTTCCCGGTTGCCGACGCAAAATCCGACCCGCCAGCCCGGCATATTGTAGGCCTTGGACAGGGTATAGAATTCGACGCCGACGTCTTTGGCACCCGGCACTTGCAGAAAGCTTGGCGCCCGATAGCCGTCGAACACGAGATCCGCATAGGCCAGGTCGTGAATGACGATGACGTGGTGTTCCTTGGCAAATGCGACGATCTTCTTGAAGAACTCGAGGTCGACAATGGCCGTGGTCGGATTGTGCGGAAAATTGATGACGAGAATCTTCGGCCGGGGGAAGGTCTGGCGGTAGACGCGTTGGAGGTCATCAAAAAAATCACTGTCCTGCCTCAACTCGATTCCTCGGACCTCTCCTCCGGCAATCACAAAGCTGTACATGTGGATGGGATAGGTCGGTGTCGGGCGTCAGCACGACGTCCCCCGGACCGATCATCGCCAGCGACAGATGGGCGAGACCTTCTTTGGATCCGATCGTCACGATCGCTTCCGTTTCCGGGATCGAGATCGACATCATAGTTGCGCTGATACCAGGCAGCAATGGCGTGGCGAAGCTTTGTGATCCCTCGTGAGGCCGAATAGCGGTGATTCTTCCCCTTCCTGGCGGCCTCGATCATTTTCTCGACGATATGAGTCGGCGTGGGCTGATCGGGATTGCCCATCCCGAAGTCGATGATGTCCTCGCCCTGATGCCGCGCCTCCAGCTTCAGGCTTTGCACCTGCGCGAACACGTAAGGCGGGAGCCGCTTGAGCCGGTAAAAATTATCTGACAATCCCATGGCTGTTGCTGGCGAACGGCTCACCGGGAAGGAAAAACCGCTCTGACGTTACGATGGAGGCCTATTGTAATTGCGGAGAAGTTGCGGAGTCAAATTATCTTGTGATTCTGTGGGGTTCCGCACGAGCAGTCTCGCCAGGGCCATGTTCCAGAAGACTCGCTCGCCATTCCCCTGTCACGCAGCCTTGCCCCTCCAAGCGGCTTTCTGTTACAACAACGGCATCCGCACCATCGTATTGTTCTGCCTTTGACGCTCCTCACCAGATGACTTCAACAGGAGGGTTGTGGCCCGACTCGGTGTGAATATTGATCACGTGGCCACCCTGCGGCAAGCCCGCGGCGGGCAAGATCCCGATCCGCTCGCCGCAGCCGTGATTGTGGAGTTAGCCGGCGCCGACGGTGTCGTCGTTCATTTGAGAGAAGATCGCCGCCATATTCAGGACCGTGATCTTCACCTGCTGCGCGAAATCATCAGGACAAAACTCGACATGGAAATGGCTGCCGATGAAACCATGGCCAAGATTGCGCTGACCCTGAAGCCGGATCTTGTGACTCTTGTCCCGGAAAAGCGCCAAGAATTGACGACGGAAGGCGGGCTGGACGTGCTGACCCATAAGGAGCGCGTGCAGCAAATCATCGCAATGATGCATGACGGAGGCATTCCCGTCAGCCTGTTCATCGAGCCGGACCTCGGCCAAATCAAAACGGCGCACAAGCTCGCCGCCGACTTTGTAGAGCTTCATACAGGTCGATATGCCAATGCCAAGCGATCGAAGGAGGCAGATGCGGAATTCGAAGCCATCACCCAGGCCGCCAAGCTTGCCTACAAGCTGGGGATGGGGGTCAACGCCGGCCATGGGTTGAACTATCAGAATGTCAAGCGCTTGACCCACATCCCTGAGATCGTGGAATACAATATCGGCCACAGTATCATTGCTCGAGCCGTCCTCGTCGGCCTTGATCAGGCCGTGCGTGAGATGAAAGCACTGCTCGGCTGATCGACGAGACGTACTCTTCTGACGGTCGGACTCTCCTCAATGATTGCGCGAGCCGCCCCATGAAAATCGTCACCGGAACCCAGATGCAGGCCCTGGATCGCCGAACCATTCTAGAAGCGCGCGTGCCGAGTCTCATCCTCATGGAACGCGCTGGAACTGGATTGGCCGATTTCATTCAAAGTCGGTTTGGACCCGCTTCGCGGGAAGCGCGTCACTGTAGTCTGCGGGAAGGGCAACAACGGCGGTGATGGCTTTGTCGTTGCCCGCCTGTTGCGTCAGCATCACGCGCGACGTCACGGTGTTGTTGCTTTCAGCGGCGACAGATTTGAGTCGAGATGCCGCGGCGATGTTTCAGACGCTGGCGGCGCATCGCAGGACCTTCCGCGACCAAAACCTTCCGGTCTCCCGAGCAGGCGGAATCGATCCTCAGCGACAAGTGACGTCATTGTGGATGCGTTACTTGGCACAGGCCTCTCCACCGCTGTTACCGGCGCCTATGGCGAGGCCATCCGGATGATTAACCGAGCCGGGAAACCCGTCATTGCCGTCGATATCCCGTCCGGTATTGCTGCAGACACTGGCGCCGTGCTGGGGCAGGCCGTTCGCGCGACGGCGACCGTGTCGTTCGGATTGCCGAAGTTTGGCCTCTACCTGGGTGCGGGCATCGATCATGCTGGCTCGATTCATGTCGTCGATATTGGAATTCCGGCCGCATTTGTGGACGAGATCGACAGCCGGACACTGCTCGTGACCAAAGAAATGGTAGGGAAGGCGCTTCCCCCGCGTCCTGCGTCGTCGCACAAGGGCACGTTTGGCCATGCGGGTATCCTCGCAGGCTCAGTCGGGAAAACAGGCGCAGCAGCGCTCGCCGCGAAGGCGGCGCTTCGCGTTGGAACCGGCTTGGTCACCGTCGGCGTGCCGGCCAGTGTCAATGACGTCTTGGAGGCAAAACTTCTTGAAGCCATGACGATGCCTCTTCCGAGACCAAAGCACGCACCCTCAGTCGGGCCGGCGTCGATCGGATCCTCGCCTTCATGCAAGCCCGAACGGCGATCGCCATTGGCCCGGGACTCTCGACCCATCCTGAGACCGTTGAGCTCGTCCAGTCCTTGATGAAACACCTTGACCGGCCCTCGGTGCTCGATGCCGACGCCTTGAATGCGCTCGGCGAGTCGTGCGTCATTGCTGACCGCGTGCAAGATCCCTCCCGTTCTCACTCCGCATCCCGGTGAAATGGCCCGCTTGGAGCCGGACGCTACTTCACAAAGCGTGAATGCCGATCGCCTGGGCACCGCCGCACGCTTTGCCCGTGAACGCGGAGTATTTCTCGTGTTGAAGGGTGCACGAACCGTGATTGCCCGTCCGGATGGCCTTCTGGCGATCTGTCCGACGGGCAATCCCGGCATGGCCACCGCTGGAACGGGAGATGTCTTGACCGGCATGCTCGTCGGCCTCCTCGCTCAAGGTGTCCCGTCCTGGGAAGCGGCCTGCGCTGCGACCTATCTGCACGGCAAAGCAGGAGACCTTGCCGCCGAGCAATTGGGATCCGCCTGCATGATTGCCGGCGACTTGATCGAACACATTCCGTATGCGTTCCGAGCCATCAACCGATAATCGAACGTCCGGAAAATCCGACCGCGTATGGCAACTGGCCTTACCTTCACCGCGTCATACCGATCGCCTGGGCGCGCCATCGGCTCAGCACTGCAGGGAGGAGAATCACTGGCGCTCTATGGACCATTGGGATCGGGAAAAACAGCGCTTGTCCGCGGAATTGCCGCCGGGCTCGGCGCGCTCATCCAACGCCGTGAGCAGCCCCACATTCGTGCTTCTCCACGAATATCGCGGACGATTGCCGCTCGCCCATGTCGATCTGTATCGACTCAGTTCACGCAAAGAGGCGGAATCAATCGGACTGGAGATTACCTCTCCGGATCGACGGTTGTCGTGATCGAATGGGCCGACAAGGCGCCTGGAATCCTCCCCCCAGACCGTCTCGAAATGCAGTTGCGCCATCGAACGGTTCAGAGTAGAAGTATCAGACTCATGGCTACCGGACCGCTGTCGGCTGCTCTGCTGGCCCGCACGAAAACGACGCGTTCACCCAGACGTCCCCGCTCCGGACGGCCGCGGTCGGCCAGCGCAAAAGGACTGCCATCCCGATGATTCGTGTGATCCTCGTCGGAACGCTGTTCTTGTTGTGCCTGGCCTTTTTTCTTCAAAATCAGGAACAAGAAGTCACGCTCCGCTATTTCTTCGGATTGTTTGAAGCCTCCACGCCGATCTATAAGCCAATTCTAGCGGGTTTCGGAATTGGACTTCTGGTCTCCGTCATCCTCCTGTTCCCTCCTTGGGTGAAAGGCCGCATCGAACTGCGTCGAAAAACCAAAGCGCTGCAGGAAGCCGAGGTGGATTTGGAACGACTCCGTCATTCGCTGGAAAAGCTCACTGGTCGAACTGCACCGCCCGTGCCCGGGGACCTGCAGCAGCGGGAAGGCATCGATGAGTGAGGAAGAAACGACCCCGCTGATGCGGCAGTACCGCGAAATCAAACGCGGCTATCCTGAGAGCATACTGTTTTTCCGCGTCGGGGACTTTTACGAAATGTTTTATGAGGATGCCCAGGATGCCTCGAAACTCCTGTCCATCGCCCTCACGTCGCGAGACAAATCCAGCGCCGATCCCGTCCCGCTCTGCGGCGTCCCTTACCACGCCGCCCAAGGCTACATCGCAAAGTTATTGAAGGGCGGGCGCACCGTGGCTCTCTGCGAGCAGGTGGAAGACCCCAAGGCGGCAAAGGGTCTCGTGCGTCGGGAGGTCGTCCGCCTCTATACTCCAGGCACACTGGTAGATACCGAATTCCTGAATCCAGGCGAATCGAATTTCCTCGCCGCCGTCACTCGGGTGCCACGGCGAACCTCGGGTGGTACCACATGTTTGGGCTTGGCCGCGTTGGATGTCACCACCGGGGACTTCTGGCTGATGGAATGGGAGGGCGACGACCAACAGGTCGTCGATGAGTTGGCCCGCCTCCAACCGCGAGAATTGCTTCATGCGGAATCAGAGACGGTCGTAACACTGTCTCTCTCGCAACTTCAAGGCACGAGACTCTGCACCCGTGACCAGGCCTGGTTCGATCAAGAGGAAGCGTCGCGATTGCTGCAAAGCCATTTCGGCGTTCAGTCACTTGATGGATTCGGGTGTCACAACGCCACTGCCGGTCTTGCAGCGGCCGGTGCAGTCTGGCGCTACTTCCGCGAGACACAGCCCGCCGCTTCTCCAGCCCATGTTCGGCGCCTCCAGCATCGCAGAATCGGCGATGCCATGCATCTGGACGGCGCGACGATTCGAAATCTGGAGCTGGTTCGCTCGCTCGGGGATGAGCCTAGCAGCGGCCGCAACACCACTCTTTTCTCCGTGCTGGACCGAACCGCCACGGCGATGGGAAGCCGGCTGCTTCGCGAGTGGCTCTTGAGACCGCTGACCGACTGTCGTGCGATTGCCGCACGGCTGGATGGAGTTGACGAACTCAAGGAACGCATGGGCGAACGCGTGGCCATCCGCGCGGCGTTACGTACCGTACAGGACATTGCACGCTTGAGCACACGAGTCACCCTTGGCGTTGCCTGGCCGCGAGAATTGCTTGCCTTGAAACACTCGTTGAGCGCTCTTCCGGCCGTCCGTCAGCAGCTCGAGTTTTGTCGATCCACCCTCCTCGCCGGACGGCGCGATGAATGGGACGACTGTCGGGATCTCTATGACCTCATCGAACAGGCTATTGATCCGGATGCTCCGCTCTCGATACGGGACGGCGGCATCATTCGTTCCAGATATCATCCTGGCGTCGACGAACTGCGGAAAGCACGTACGGAAGGCAAGGGCTGGATCGCCGCATTGGAGGTGAAAGAACGCGAGCGGACGGGCATCGACTCTCTGAAGATCCGCTATAACCACGTGTTCGGCTACTACATCGAGGTGACCAAGGCCAATCTTTCCAAGGTGCCATCCGATTTCATACGCAAGCAGACATTGGTCAATGCGGAACGGTTCATGACTGCCGGCCTCAAGGAATTGGAGGAACGAGTGACCGGCGCGGAAGCGAAGCTGTCTGGCCCTGGAGGAAGAGATGTTCATTCAGGTGCGGCAACGGATCGCACAAGAGGGGCCTCGCCTGCAAGCCATGGCAGAATCCCTCGCACTGATCGATGTCCTCGCCGGCCTGGCCGAGACCGCAGCCTTGCAACGCTACGTCCGGCCGGCGATCGATGAATCCGGAGTGCTTCGTATTAAAAACGGCCGCCATCCGGTAGTCGAACAACTCAGCGTCGATCAAACGTTCGTCCCGAACGATACGATCCTCGATGAAGACAGAAACCGCCTGGTCATTCTGACCGGACCGAACATGGCGGGGAAGAGCACTTATTTACGGCAGGTCGCCCTCATTGTCCTGCTCGCGCAAATCGGCAGCTTCGTTCCAGCCACCGAAGCGCATATCGGCCTGGTGGATAGAATTTTCACGAGAGTCGGAGCGTCCGACAATCTCGCCGCCGGCCGAAGCACGTTCATGGTCGAAATGCTAGAAACCGCGCAGATCCTCAACTGCGCCAGCCGGCATAGCCTGATTCTCTTGGATGAGATCGGACGCGGAACGAGCACCTATGACGGCTTGAGCATCGCCTGGGCGATCGCCGAGTACATCCACGAGCGAGAGCATCTCGGGGCGCGAACGCTTTTTGCAACGCATTACCATGAAATGACGCAGCTGGAAACGTTGCGGGAAGGGATCCGCAATTACCGCGTCGCGGTGCAGGAACGTGATGGAGACGTCGTGTTCTTGCGAAAAATCCTGCCGGGCGGAGCGGATCGGAGCTACGGGATCCATGTGGCCAAACTGGCCGGACTGCCTGCGTCCCGTCATCGCCCGTGCGCAGGAAGTGCTGGAACAATTGGAGCAGCCGGGTCGCGCGCGTGAATCTCATCCGGCTGCACTCGAGAGCGCCACTTGCCCTGCAACACTTCCTCAACCACATCCGCTCATCGATGAAGTGAGGCAGATCGACCTGTTTTCCATGACCCCGCTGGATGCCCTCAACCGCTTGGCCGACCTTCAAAAGCGCGCAGCCGATTCTCATTGAGGATACGCTAAGGCTCTTCAAAAAACGCAGCTGTCGGGTTTTTTCAACGGCCTGAAGACAAAGAAAAAGGCGGTAGCTCTTGCGAGCTACCGCCTTCTCGTCTCGTGCTTTGGACCGACTTACTTACCGGTATTGTACTTGGCCGTCCAGGGAATCAGGCCGCCGAGCGGCTTCTTGTCCGGAGTCAGGACGTCGTACTGCATCGGAACTGCGCCCTTCGCCCTTGGGCGAGGTATTCAGCCCTTGCTTGGCCGCAGCACAACCGGATTCCGCCTCATTCTTCCCGGCACAGTCTTTCAACCGAAGCGCCGAAATACTCATCGTCTTGCCAGGGGCACCGGCAACTTCGGGCAAGCTTCTTGACCGAAGTAATCACGCGGTGATTCTGTTCCGTCTCAACCGCCGTGAACTCGATCAAATCCGTCGTGCTGCCCGGAGGCACTTCCTTGGCCGCAGCCGGGCCAGCATGAGGACGACCCATCTTCTTCAGTTCTTCCCAGGCGCCCTTGTCCGCATAGAATTTCACGTTCTTCCCCGGATGCACCTTTTGCCAGAAGAGGCCGCTCTCCGCATTCCCGCCGAAGACGGAGATGTTGATCCACACCGCTTCGTCATAGGGATCGAGGACGATCACACGACCTTGCAGGGTCGTGGGCTTGCTCATGTCGCCCCACTCAAAACGTTCCTGAAACGATTCGATGGCCATGGCGGTGGAGGCTATGGAAACCACCAGCGCAACAGCGGCCGCGAGGGCCCAGCCTTTCATATGAAACTTCATAATCGCATCCTCCTTCAACAGTATGAAAGATATGAAATCTCGTCGAAGTTTAGTCACCCTTGATGACTTTGAAACCGGTGATCGTCCGGCCATCCAGGCTCACTTCCATCGCGACCAGTTCCTGAGACGCCTTAATAATCTGGTCCATCAAAGCCTTGTCCTTCACTGCCAGACGAACCGTGGTCGCCGCATGATACCAACCGGCGTACGGATTGTTCTTGTCCGTTCCGCCAACGAATCCCCAAGCGCAGCAGACGAACAACGGATCGGGCGGCTTCACATCGAGATCGGTGGAGGAACGGCCGGCAGGCGTCCCGGACGCAGGTTCGCCGGTATTCCAGTATTGGATGCCGAAGAGGAGTTCGCCGTCCGGATTATCGGCCCACTGGGACCACACCCGACCCTTGAGGGTCTTCGTGACTTCACCTTTGAGCGGCTTTCCTCCGACAACAATGTCGGTCGGGCCCGACGGACCGCCCGGTGCATCCGCGGCGGCGGCAAACTCAGCCGTCAGCAAGCCGAGCACAGAGCACACTGCAACTGCGGCTAGAAGTACGACCCTTTTCATCTCAAATCCCTCCTTCATGAAAAATAACCACACATGACTGATGAACGCGCTCTTTTTGTAAGACGATGAATGCGAAAACATGATTGTGACGATTCGGCAGTCAGGAGAGCGGGACCTTTGCCACCTCCTTTTGTTTGGCTCTCACGCCGCACGTCGGTCGATGGAAGAGTCTTCAAGTAAAAACGCGGCCATCGTACTGAAAATGATCGGAAACGAGTCAAGGAAATGTTTGGCCTGTGGATATCTCGCAGGATAAACTAGTTATTATGCTTCTATTACAATGACTTACGCTTAGTATACCTGACGGCGTGACGAGCGGAGTTTAACAGCGGATTGGAGCGGTCTATTAGAAGATTCTCATCTGAACGCTTGCAACGCACGGGCGGACACCGGGCCCAACGCCGTGATCGCCAGATGGTTCAATCCGAAGAGTTGTTGGCCGACGGTTGAGACCTGCTCGGAAGTCACGCGATCAATATGCGCCAACATTTCTTCCAGCGAGGTGCGTCTGCCGTAAATGAGTTCGTCCTTGGCCAGCTTGCTCATCCGGCTGTGTGAACTCTCCAGGCTGAGCATCAGACTCCCTTTCATTTGGTTTTTCGCGCGCTCGAGTTCCTTGCGGTCGATGCCATGCTTGTATATCCGTGTGATCTCTCTGCACACCAGATCCACGACACGCTCCGACTTCCTTCGGCCTGGTCGCCGCATACACGGTGATGGTGCCGACGTCCGAGTACCCGGACAGAAAGGAATAGATCGAGTACGCCAAGCCTCGCTTCTCTCGTACCTCTTGGAACAAACGCGAACTCATACTCCCGCCCAAGACACTGTTTAAGGCATAGACGGCATAGCGGTCACGATGGCCGGCGGCGACGCCTTTGAGCCCAAGACACAGATGCACCTGTTCCAGTTGTTTCTTCTTGACGAGGACGCCCCCACGGACGTCCGGCGGGCGGCGGGGCATCTCGACAATCCATTGACCGGCTTCCGTTTTCCAAAATACCGCTGGACGAGCCGTTCAACCGTCGCCTGCTCAAAACTGCCGGCAATGGCAATGACAATCTGGCCGGGATCGTAATGTGCGTCGATATAGCCCAGCAAGTCCGGTCGCCTGAGGCTCTGAATGGTATCCTCACGACCCAGAATCGATCGGCCCAGCGGATGCCTTCCCAACACCTGGCCGGTATGCAGTTCCTGCACCAGATCTTCGGGGTCGTCCTGGACCATCCGAATTTCTTCCAAGACGACCTGCTTCTCCTTCTCGACTTCTTTCGAATCGAAACGTGAATGATGAAAGAGATCGGCCAACAATTCGAGCGCTTGCTTGCAGCTGCTGATCGAGAACCTTGACGTAAAACGTCGTCGTCTCGCGCGTCGTGAACGCATTCATCTCGCCCCCCAAGCCGTCGATCTCCCGTGAGATCTCGGTGGCGGAGCGCGAGCGCGTCCCTTTGAAGAACATGTGTTCGATGAAATGAGAGTAGCCGGCTTGGGCAGGTTGCTCGTCGCGCGACCCGGTATTGACCCAGATGCCCACGGTCACGGACTTGAGCGTCGGAATCCGCTCGGTCACCACCCGCATGCCGTTGTCGAGGACGAGCTTGCGGTACAAGATGCTTACCCGGACGTTTGGTCTTTTGTTCCGGCGCCGGTTGGAGCCGGCATGGTTTCCTTACGACTGAGGCGGATCTTCCCCTGGCGATCGATTTCCAGCACCTTCACCAGAATCTGATCACCTTCCGCCACTTCGTCCGCCACGGATTTGACGCGGTGGTGGGCCAATTGGGAGATGTGCACCAACCCGTCGGTTCCCGGCAGCACTTCGACGAACGCGCCGAAATCCATGATCTTTCGCACCGTGCCCAGGTACGTCTTGCCGATTTCCACCTCTTCGACGATCCGGTTGACCATCTCTTTGGCTTTCTCCAGCGACGCGCCGTCCACTGATGCAATAGTGACGATGCCGCTATCCTCGATGTTGATCTTGACTCCGCAATCAGCCTGGATGCCGCGAATAGTTTTTCCGCCGGGACCGATGACTTCGCGAATTTTGTCCTGCTTTACCTTCATCGTGTAAATGCGCGGCGCAAACGCCGACATATTGGTTCTCGGCGCCTCGAGAGCTTTCTGCATGCAGCTGAGAATGTGCAAGCGGCCGGCCTTCGCCTGCTCCAGCGCCTGCTGCATCAGGGCCGGCGTGATGCCGCCGATCTTGATGTCCATTTGGAGGGCGGTCACGCCGCGTTTCGTTCCACACACCTTGAAGTCCATATCGCCGAGGTGATCCTCAAGCCCCAGAATATCGGATAAGATCATGACGCGATCTTCTTCCTTGATCAGCCCCATGGCTATTCCCGCGACCGGCTCCTTGATCGGCACACCGGCATCCATCATGGCCAGCGTCCCTCCGCAAACGGTCGCCATCGATGAGGAACCGTTCGACTCCAGAATATCCGAGACGAGGCGTAACGTGTACGGGAACTGATCCTTGTTGGGAATGACCGGCTTGAGCGCCCGTTCCGCCAGCGCCCCATGACCGACTTCTCGGCGGCCCGGCGAGCGGAGCGGTCGGGCCTCGCCGACACTGAAGGGCGGAAAATTGTAATGCAGCATGAACGTCCGTGTGTACTCACCCTCCAACGCGTCGATCCGTTGCTCGTCGTCTGTGGTGCCCAGGGTCACGACCGCCAAGCTTTGCGTTTCGCCGCGGGTAAACAGGGCGGACCCATGCGTGCGCGGCAGCACACCGACTTCGCAGGTGATGGGACGAATATCGGCCGGCCCACGGCCGTCTGCACGCGAGCCTTTTTCGAGAATCATGTTGCGCACTTCTGTGTATTCGAGCCCATGAAACACGATCTTCACATGGCGTTCACGATTCGGATCGTCCGGCTGCTTCAGTTTTTCTATGGCGTCTTTCAGGATGAGATCCAGGCGCTCCTGCCGCGCCGTCTTGTTGGGAATCATGATCGCATCTCGAATGCCTTGAGCAACCAGCGCCTTGACTTGAGCCGTCAAGTCGGGCGGAATCTCCTCCGTGGCGACCACCCGTTTTGGCTTATTCCCAGACAGCATGCGCAGCTCGTTGATCTTTGCGACAATCTTTTTGATCTCGCTGTGAGCCAACTCGATCGCAGCCAGCATCGTCGCTTCCGGCAACTCATTCGCGCCCGCTTCGACCATCATCACGGCGTCCGCCGTCCCGGCCACGACGAGATCCAATTCGCTTCCCTTCAACGTTTCAAGATCGGGATTGACGATGAATTGACCGTTGACGCGGCCGATTTTGACGCCGGCGATGGGACCGAGGAAGGGAATATTGGATACGGCCAAGGCCGCCGACGCGGCGGTAATGCCGATGACGTCGGAAGAGCCTGTCCGATCGGACGACAGCACTGACGCGATGACTTGCGTTTCGAAGTAGTAGCCTTCAGGAAAAAGCGGGCGAAGGGGACGGTCGATCAATCGACTGGTGAGCACTTCCTTTTCGGAGGGACGGCCTTCCCGTTTGAAGTAGCCGCCAGGGATTTTTCCGGCGGCGTAGGCCTTTTCCTGATAATCGACGGTCAACGGGAGAAAGTCCACGCCGGATTTGGCGTTCTGCGACGCGACGGCAGTCGCGAGGACCACTGTATCTCCGTACGATGCCCAGATCGAGCCGTCCGCCTGTTTGGCGACCCGGCCTGTCTCCAGCCTCAGCGTACGCCCGGCCAGATCGAGTTCAACTGCATGTGCCATCTATGGTCTCCTCTCTGTTGTGCCCCACAGATGCCCACAGAAATGCGCTCCACGTCCTGACGTGCGATGGGTTGAATGATCGCCACTCGCTCATTCGACCTTCCGCATCGCAGCTTGCATGGGAGCGCATGTCAGTGTTCACCTGTGCGACGGTTGCCTGCTGTCGACGTTCGCGACAGCAGGATCTCTCCGACTACTTGCGAATTCCCAATCGCTCGATGATCGCCCGGTACCGCGCGTCATCGACATCTCGGAGATAGTCCAACAATCTCCGGCGACGGCCGACAAGCTGCAGCAAACCACGCCGCGAATGGTGATCCTTCTTATGGATCTTGAAATGCTCCGTCAAATAACTGATGCGGTTCGTCAACACGGCAATTTGAACTTCCGGAGATCCGGAATCGGTGTCATGCTGCCGGTATCCTTTGATCAATTCCGCTTTCGCTGCCTTTAACAACGCCATGTGAGATTCTCTCCTTTTTACCTGTCCACTATCCTGACTGATTGACGAGCACTTTCTCAATTGCAATGCGATCAACGTGTGCCTGAGAGGCCCTCCCCACCGCCAGTAACCGGCCGCCTTGATCATGGATACGAACAGGCGTCCTTCCGATTCGCCCGGCCTCTTCTGCTTTGGGCGACACAATACTCGACCAGGCAACCGGGACGCCATGGCGCACCCGATCCGCCGTCTGGCGGTCAACGACGAGCGCAGGCAGCGCTCCCAAGATCTCATCGAGCGACCAGAGGTCGTCTGCCAACCGACCGAGCGTATGGCGGGCGATGACCGCATCGATGGTCAACGCTCGATCCACTGTCAGCGGCCCCACGCGAATTCGTTCCAACGCGCGCAAATGGCCACCGACTCCCAATGCGGCGCCGATATCTGCGCAGAGCGTACGGATGTAGGTACCCTTTGAGCAGGCCACACGGAGGCTGACGTCACGACCTTGGATCGTAAGCACCTCCAATTCATGAATCGCCACCGTCCTGGCTTCCCGGGCTATCGTCTTGCCGGCGCGGGCAGACCGGTATAACGGCACGCCACCGACTTTCACGGCTGAATACATCGGCGGAACTTGTTGGATTTCACCTCTAAAACGCCCTATGGCTTCCTCGACATCGGCCGGCGTCACATGGTCCGTCATCTGCCGTTCCAGCACAGTTCCCGTGGCGTCCTGCGTATCGGTCGTTTCACCAAGCCTTAAACGAGCACGGTATTCTTTGTCCCATGGCACGAGGTACTCGGCAATGCGGGTGCCTTTTCCGATCAATACGGGCAGGACGCCCGTTGCGGCAGGATCGAGTGTGCCTGCGTGGCCGACCTTTGTAGCGCCCAAGAGATGCCGGACTTTGGCCACCACGTCGTGGGAAGTCCATCCGGTCTCCTTATGTACGACCAGCACGCCGTCCATCACGTCGCACTCTCGAGCCGTAGCTGTCATTGCCTCATCGGTGTTGACTGGAAGGAGCGTCGTCATGTTCACCTGATGAGCTTTCACCCTTGTCTTGAATTTCGTCCAACAATCGCAACACACGATCGCCGCGTGGGCCGCTGACATCCCTCTGAAAGACGACTTCAGGCAGATATCGTAACGTCAACCGCCTACCCAACTCGCTCCGGACAAACCCGCTGGCCTTGCTCAGACCGGCGAACACATCCTTCGTTTCCGCCTCCGTACCCAGCGCCGTCACGAAGACTCTGGCGATACGCAGATCATTGGTGAGTTCTACGTCGGTCACGGTCACTGAGCGGACGCGCGGATCCTTGATTTTTCGCATAAGGATATCTGCCACCTCCATGCGAATTTGATCGGCGACGCGCTCCGCACGACTGTATCCTGTTTTGGCCATCGCCCAGCTCCTTTGGCCGGCCCGCTCTCAGCCCGACAGGCCTCGACCGTCGTCACAACAACTCGACTCGAGACTGGACGATCTCAACAACCGGATTGCTCTTGATCATGTTCTGGGCCTGGTCCAACACTTGGTTCACATAGCGGCCGTCATTCGCGACGCAGGCAAGCGCGAGCACTCCCTTTTGCCACAGATCCTGAGCGTCGATTTCAGCGACCGACAGATTGAACTTCTGTCGCAGTCGATCTTTGAGACTCGAAAGGATCTGCCGCTTGTCTTTCAACGATTGACTGTCGCCAAGAAAGAGCTCGATCGTACACAGTCCGACAACGACGCTCACGATCTATTGTGTCAGGACTGCCGACAGCGTCACTGGCGGACGGATGTCCGAAATGTCACGCCTGTGCGGCGGCGCATAAATCGTATGGACCGGTGAGCCTCCCGGCACCGGGGGCACACAGCCGGCAAAACTTTTCAACGATCTTTGTCACAGTTTTGCCGCAATCTTATCGATGGCGTAGGCCTCGATGACGTCACCAGTTTTGATGTCACTGAAATTCTCGACGCCGATACCGCACTCATAGCCTTGCTGCACTTCGCGAACGTCGTCCTTGAAACGACGGAGCGATCCTAGCCTTCCCTTGATACACCACGACATTGTCACGAATCACCCGAACGCCCGCGCTTGCCCGAGTAATCGTCCCATCGATCACGTAGGATCCGGCAATCGTGCCGGCCTTGGAAACGCTGAATACCTGACGGACTTCGGCCCGGCCTAGCACGCGCTCTTTAAGCGTCGGCTCTAGTAACCCTTCCATCGCCGCTTTGATATCGTTCAAGGCATTGTAAATAATCGTGTAGAGCCGGACGTCGACGTGTTCTTTCTCCGCAAGATCTGACGCCTTGGGCTCGGGCCTGATGTTGAATCCGATGATGATGGCGTTGGACGCCGCCGCCAAGAGCACATCCGATTCGGTAATCCCGCCTACGCCGTTATGGATCACGCGAATCTTCACCACCTCCGTCGGCAACTTCTCAATAGCGGTGGCCAGCGCTTCCGAAGACCCTTGGACGTCTGCCTTGATGACCAGTGACAACTCCTTGACGGACCCTTCCTGGATCTTGGCGAAGAGATCGTCGAGAGACACCTTTCCGGCACCGGCCAGTTCTGCAGCCCGATGTTTGAGTGCCCGATCTCCGGCGATCTCACGAGCGATGCGTTCGTCCTTGACCGCTTGGAATACGTCCCCTGCGGAGGGAACGCCCGGCAGGCCGATCACCTCCACTGGAACGGATGGACCGGCCTGTTGGACCTTGGACCCTGTGTGGTTGATCAGCGCACGCACTTTGCCGCTGAAGGTTCCGACGACGAAAACGTCACCCACGTGCAGCGTCCCGCTTTGCACCAGGACGGTGGCTACCGGTCCACGCCCCCGTTCGAGCTTGGCTTCCACAACGGCGCCCTTGGCGAGTTGGTGCGGGTCCGCCTTTAATTCCAACACTTCTGCCTGCAGCAGAATCATTTCCAGCAACTGATCCAGGCCGGTTCTCTGTTTGGCTGACACTTCGACCATGATGGTGTCGCCGCCCCAGGCCTCTGAGATCAACCCATGCTCGGAGAGAGCATTGCGTACACGATCTGGGTTGGCGCCGGGCTTATCGATCTTGTTCATCGCCACAATCAGCGGCACGCCGGCCGCTTTGGCGTGATGAATCGCTTCCACGGTCTGCGGCATGACCCCGTCATCCGCAGCGACCACTAAAATGACGATATCGGTGACCTTTGCTCCGCGCGCGCGCATGGCCGTGAACGCCTCATGGCCCGGCGTATCGAGAAACGTTACCTGTTTTCCGCGGACAGTGACCGTGTAGGCGCCGATATGCTGCGTTATGCCCCCCGCCTCGCCTTCCGCAACTTTGGTTTCCCGAATGGCGTCCAGCAACGACGTCTTCCCGTGGTCTACGTGCCCCATGATCGTCACTACTGGCGGCCGAGGCTCGGGACGCGCTTCACCCTGGACTTGAATGATGTCTTCGAGCAGCTCGTCTCCGGCTTTCTCAACCGAGATCTCGATTTTGAATCCACCTTCTTCCGCGATCATCGTAGCGGCCTCGACGTGCATTGACTGATTGAATGTCAACATCTGGCCCATATCCATCAGCTTGCGCACGATGTCGGCTGGGCGCTGGCCGATCATTTCGGCAAACTCTTTGACAGTCATGCCCGGGGTAAGTTTGACGCTCTTCTTGCGAGGCTTGGTGATTTCGGCCGGCGTACTGTGATGCACGTGCTTGCTGCGATCATCGCGCCGCTGAACGGGGATCGCGCGAAGATCCTGCCAGCGAGCCGCGTCCTCGCGCACACGCACTTCGTCCTCTTCACGAACACGTCCTGGCTTCCGGACTTTCTTGAGCTTGTCCTTCAGCCCCTCGGCCTGAAGCTCTTCAAGGGCTTTCTTCTTGCCCGTCAGGATGTCGGGGGGCACCGCCGGCGCCGGCTTGGTGACCACAGGCGACTCGGTCGTTGCTGCCGCGCCGGGAGCATGCGGTTCGTGATGAACCACCGGACTTTCCGACGACGAATGAAGCGGCGACACAGTGACTGCCGCGGATTCGGTCGAATGTGCGCCAAGCGGTTCGTGTCCGTGCGGGGCGGGCTCCTCGAGAGGTCGCCTCATCTCGTTTTCGTTTGATCAGGATGCGGCGCTTATCCGGCTTAGAGTCGTCCGTCGCTGTAGGGTGAATTCCGCCTTTGGCAGCGATCGGAGGGTGGGCTCCGTCGGCGTCCTTGTGCCGTCCTGCATCGGATTCTCCGGCTCTCCCAACGCCCTTGACTGACGCCTTGTGCCTGGGGGCAAGTTTTTCGAGTGCTTTTTGAACCGCCTCCGGTTCCAGGGCGCTGCTGTGGGAAGCCACGGCAATGCCCAATCGCTTGAGCTCCGGAATTAAATCCCGGTTCTCCATCCCAAGCTGTTTCGCCAGTTCATACACGCGCATACGAGTAAATTCGCTACCCTTCCGCCTCTTGCTGGGCCTTTTCCTGTTGACGTGCTTCTTCCTGTTGCCGTTGGGCTTCCGCTTCTTCCGCGAGCGCCGCCTTGATTTCCTTATCCCGCTCGGCCTTCTCTTTCTCGTACTCTGTGGCGCTGATGATATCGATTTTCCAACCGGTCAAGCGGGCTGCAAGTCGCACGTTTTGCCCGTTCTTGCCGATGGCCAATGAAAGTTGTGAGTCCGCGACCACGACAAGGGCGGATTTTTTTTCCTCGTCGACTCCGACTTTTTCGATGGTGGCCGGGTTTAACGCTTCGGCGATGAACACGCGTGGATCCGAGGTCCACGTAATGATATCGATCTTCTCTCCTCGCAGTTCACGCACAACCGCCTGGACACGTGAGCCTTTGATTCCCACGCAGGCCCCAACCGGATCCACGGCCTTTTCACGTGAGGTGACGGCGATCTTCGTGCGATCGCCGGGCTCCCGTACGACCGCCTTGATCTCCACGATTTTCTCCATGACCTCAGGCACTTCCAACTCGAACAGTTTCGAGACGAATTGGGGATGGCTGCGTGTCAGAATGACTTGCACATCTTTCGGCGTCCGCCGAACCTCCAACAGCATGGCTTTGACACGGTCGCCGCGGCGGTAGGTTTCACGCGGAATCTGTTCTTGTATGGGAAGAATGGCTTCCGTTTTACCTAAGTCAACCAGGTAATTGCGACGCTCCATGCCGAGAATGATGCCATTGACGAGATCGCCCTGCCTGGTGGAATACTCCTTCTGCACCGCTTCCCATTCTGCTTCCCGGACCTTCTGAAAAATGACTTGCTTGGCCGTCTGGGCTGCGATGCGTCCGAGCTCATCCATTTCAATCAGCGAGCCAATCTCATCTCCGATTTCCGCCTCGCTGTCGTAGGCTCGAGCTTCCTTGAGAGAGATTTCGGCTTTCGGATTACTGACCGACTCGACGATGATTTTCTTAGAGACCACGGAAATTTCGCCGGTCTTGGAATCGATTTCGACCTGGATATTTTCCGCTTGGCCGAAGCGCTTTTTGGCCGCCGTCTGCAAGGCCGCTTCGATGGCTCCGATGACTTTCGTCTTGTCGATTCCCTTCTGACGGCCAATTTCATCAATGACTGAAATTAGTTCTCGGTTCATAATTCACTCTCCACGCAAGACCCCCTCACTGTTCACCATGTCACGGCCCGCTTGGCCTCCGCGATCAGCCGTTGCTCCAGCGTCACAGGGCGCACCGACGGCGGAGCGTCCACCGCCAGCGTCACCGTCTGATCCGCGACGTCGGTCAATGTTCCCACTAGACGCCATTGCCCGGCAAGGGGTTCTCGGAGCTTTAGCGTGACCCGCTTTCCGATCGCCCGACGATAGTCCTGAATCCGTTTGAAAGGCCGGTCCAGACCGGGAGAGGAGACTTCGAGCGTATAGGCATGAGGAAAGGGATCGGCCACATCGAGCGCGGGACCGAGCGCCTTGTGTGCGCGCTCGCAATCCTCCAATGTGACCCCTTCCGGTTTATCGATGAAGACCCGCACGACCGAACGGGACCCTTGCCCCACGCATACGACATCCGCCAATTCCAGGCCTAACGTCCATAGGATGGGGGACACTGCCTCACTGATGCGATCGACGACCGGTCGGGACTCCTTCACCAACACCCCTAGCCCCGTTTCCCCTGATGTTTCTGTACGCGTTCAAACAAAAAAGTGGGCCTGAGCCCACTTTGCAGAGGTGGGACAATACCATGTCACCCCTGTCAAAGCAAGGGGCCCGTTATCGGGTTTGCTCGAGAAACCGCTTGTCCAAACTGAGCGTCACCGGGCCCGGGTTCTCCCCCGCCAATCGGCTTGCCATCAATTCGCACGACGCCCAAGACTTCGACGGTGGTTCCGGTTAAAAAGACCTCTGCCGCTCCGAGCAACTCATGCTCTGAACAATACCGCTCCTCTACGGTGAGCCCTTCGTGACGGGCCAATTCCAGTACGACCGCGCGTGTCACTCCTGAGAGGATCCACGCGCCTTCAGGAGCGGTGATGAGATTCCGGTCCCGAACAATAAAGACATTGCTGACGGCGCCCTCCGTGACCTGGCCGTCTCGTACGAGAATCGCCTCAAACACTCCGCGCACCTTGGCCTGCTGGCGAGCCAGTACGTTGGCCAGGAGATTAATGCTCTTGATGTCGCACCGGCCCCAGCGGATATCTTTCATGGTCATGGCGGCTACGCCGGCAGCTTGGATGGTCGGACTCAGGGGCTGCAGTTCGCGAACCGTCATCAGCACGGTCGGCTGAAGATCCGGCGCATAGGCGTGGTCGCGTGGCGCAGTCCCTCTCGTAATCTGCACATAAATCTTCGCTTCCGGAAAGCCAGCCAGACGCAGGCCTTCCGTGACGTAATCAGCCCACCGTTCCGATGGATATGGCTGCCGAAGATCAATGGCTTTGGCACTGCGGTCCAAACGAGCGAGATGCGCATCCAGTTTGAACGGACGCCCTCGGTAGGTCCTGATGACTTCGTAGACTCCGTCACCGAACTGGAAGCCACGATCTTCGATCGAGACCGTCGCCTCGGCCAGCGGGAGGAACCGTCCATTGAGGAACGCCATCTCGGGCACGATCATGCCCTCCCGTTTGGCGAAACGGCGACGTGAAATACGCGCCGGTCCTCGGCCGTAAACTTCCATCCCATGCGTTTCTCGAACACGTATCGTAAAGGTTCCGGGTTTCATCGCCTTGAATTCAAAAGTCCGTTGACCGTTGTCCACAGCGTTGTTACCGGCCACCCTGACATAGTCGTCACCGAGCAACGCCAACGCGGAGGGGTCATAGCTGGGAATCCAGAGTTCCCCTCTTGTCCGATCTTCCCATAGATGAATCTCGATCGGTTGATCGAGTGTAGCATCGATCTTCTTGACGTCGCCCTGTAATCCGTCGGTAGCGTCCATGTCATCCGTTTCTTCCGAGGTGCTAGTTTTTCCGGCGAGGACCGACATAGATCTCGCCGCTCTCGACGCGTACCTCATAGCTACCGACACAATACCCGCCTCCGTCGATGCCCTGCCCGTTTCTGATATCGAACGCGAGGTCATGCCAGGGACATGAGACGACGAACCCCTTGACTCGGCCTTCATTCAAGGGACCGCCCTCGTGCGGACAGAGGTTATGTATGGCATAGACCTTCCCGTCCACGTTGAACAAGGCGATAGTACGGTTATTAACGTGACAACTTTGGATTGGCCTGCAGGGAGGTCTTCGACCTTCGCGACTACTTGGAAACCTTCAATCGCCACAATTGCCTCCGGTCCGGTATCGGCGCCACCCGCTTACATATGCAGTGTGTATTTCAACTCGCCGCCAACGGTCAACGCCTGTCGCTGGACGAAACCCGCCTCAGTTTGAATCAGGTACCGCACGGCATCGGATGTCGACCCGTACCAGGGACAAGTTCCCTGCTGACAAGGCTGGACATTCTCCGCAAGTGAGACGATGTGACGGCTTTCGTCCACCCATATCATGTCGACAGGAAACCGGTATTCCTTGGTGGTCACGCGATGATGTCCTGTCGACTCAAAGATATAGATCATTCCTCCATTCGAGGGCAATGCTTCCTGAAATGCCAATCCGAAAAGTAACTTCTCCGGCGTATCGGCGACTTCTGCCTCGATCTGGGTGCCATTGGGAAACGTCACAATAATGGTTTTCGCATCGTCCCGTTGCACGAGGAACATGGAGACACTCATGAGCAGCACGGCAAGCAGGATCATCATGATGATCCGCTTTTTCTTCTGATCTCGCGGGCGGAAGTCACCGTCACGGGAGAATCTCTCTCTGGCAAGCGGCAACCTGGGCCCAAAGGCCCATAATAACAGGGGATCTAGGCCTTCTGCACAGACGCCGTTCTGTTGACTTGGAAAAGAGCCGCAGACTAGAATGACGCCTTATTACGTCACGCACTATGTCGTGGCGTCGCAATCTTGTCAACCTGGTTTGTAGCTGTAGTGAGAAGGAGGCGAGGGTCATGGCACTGCTGATTACCGACGAATGTATCTCCTGTGGAGCCTGCCTACCCGAATGTCCGAACGAGGCGATTTTTGAAACTCGCAGTGATGCGGAAACGAAGGGCAACCATGTGGGCGACGGCCAAGGAGTGGGCGATAACATCTATGTGATCACCCATGACCGCTGCACCGAGTGCGTCGGCCATTTCGACGAACCGCAATGCGCCGCTGTATGTCCGGTGGATAATTGCTGCATTGCTGATCCCGCCTATCCTGAGACGACGGACGTTCTGCTTGAGAAGGCCAAGAACGCTGAATCCCGATAAAACCATCGATGCCGCGAAGGTCTGGAGCGGCGTTCGCAACTGATTCGCGGGTATAGCGACTCGGACACGAGCCCTGCTTCTTTTTGAAGAAGCAGGGCTCGTGCGTTTTCATGACACCGAATCCTGCGCTTTGGGTAGCTTTGTCCACGATCTCGCAGTACAATCTCCTTAGATCCTGCAACCATCCGGCTCCCAATACACCCCCCTAATCCCATGGAGCCGATCTTGCCCCTCACGCGCGAGGTGAGCTATGCGCTCTCGATGGATTCTGATCGGAACCCTCTTGTGGTCATTTGTCTGCACGTGGCCATCCCAAGCCAGTACCGGAGACATCGGAAGCATCGTCGAAAAGTTTGTCGTTCGACAATTCCCCGATGCGGCCAGTCATTACTGGGTCATTAATGAAACGCAATGGGATGGAGATGAAATGATTGTCGATGTCCAGGCCATCGTGAAAGAACGGCGAGATACGGAGCCGACGCTGAGTCGATTTCTTCTCTTGATCGTGGCCGGGGAGCTGAAGGGGAGCCAGAACGTTCCGCTTGAGCCTGCTGCAGACTGCCGGACCGAAGAAGCGTGATAAAACACCAGCGCCCCCACCGCCGTCAAGGCAGCGGGGGCGCTGATCATCTCTCGCGTTCGATGACTACTTAATCATAATCAGCTTGCCACCCAGATGCGCGGGATGGAGATGACAGCGATACTTCAGAATATTTCCAGTGGTGGCATAGAACAGGTCGCTGGTCGGAATACCCACGTACTTCGTCTCACCGGGCTTGAGGACCAACTGAGCCTTCAGCACCGTAGGAGCCGACTGTGTTTCCTCTGCCGTCAGCATGAAGCCGTGCTCTGCCGCTGAACTATTGGTCACCTTGATGACCACCGGCCGGCCGGCGCGCACTTTGAAGTCAATTGCGGTGGTGGGCGGATACCACGTCTTGAGGTTGCCAATCTCAATGGCATATAGCTCTGCGTCCACATCCAATTCCTTGAACGGTTGACCGACCACCGATCCGGTCTCCAAGTCGCCGACTTCGACTCCGCCGGCCTGGTGCGCCACCGCCGAGGATGCGCCTGCAATGACCATTATGAGGCCGAAAAAGACCCATAACATCGTCTTGCCCATGACCTACCTCCTTAAAAAAAAGAAGAGATGTGATTAGGTTGGTAAATAACTACCGCTACGATCAGGTAGCCTTGACCCTTCCGACAACCGCTGATCCGGTCTGCGTTATATACACCCACCTTTTGTACTCTAAATTGGGAGCAACCTTATAGCACAGCCTTGAAAATGGAAGCAACATGGTTAATGACGTGCGTTCCGAACAATGGGTCTGTCATCCGGTCGCGATTGTCCACAAGACAATCTACTTCAAATTCAATATCTTGCTAACGATTGCCTCCAAGTCGATCGCTCACCTGTTTCCGTCCCGATGAGCAGATCATAAGGGGCATAGTCATCGGTTAACACAGCGCCTGATTGCCAGGGTTCCGTCCGCCGGGTCGACAACAAGGCGATCGCCTCCGGGGGAAGACGCTGACGTTCAACAAGGGCAGCAACCTTGGCGGCAAAATCAAATTCCGTATTGTGTTCCACAGGCTCGCCGGCAAAGAACAAAAGATTTTCCGCATTTGACTTGGACGGCCATGGTCCTTTGACCGCGTAGGTTTCGATGATGGGAAAGGATTGCTTCATCGTTTGCACCACCGCTTTGGCTCTCCCCAGATCGCCCTTGTTTCCGGATGCCGCCAGATTCACGACGACGACACCATTCGGCGGCGAGATGCTTTCGCAGGTCAGAAAAAAATTCTTGCGTCGTCAGATGAAACGGGACGAGGTGTCGAGCGAACGCATCGACCCAGACCAGATCGTATGTTTCAGTGGTACCGTTCAAGTAGGCTCTGGCGTCACGAACGTACACGTGATGCCGAGAAGGGGGACGGTAGGAAAAATAGTCCTCGGCCATCCTGACGACCACAGGATCGAATTCGACCACATCCAGTTCCAAATCGGGCCAATACTGGGCCAGCCACTTCGCGAAGGATCCGCCGCCATGGCCCAGCACCAACGCCCGCTTTGCCTCAGGCACCAGAGCCAGGGATGACACCATGAGCTGGCTATAAGGCAGAAAGAGCGTGACCGGTTCGGCCTTCCACATGACCGCATGAAATGTTCGGTCGAGGACGAGATAGCGAAAAAGATCGTCTTCGCGAATTCTGACCTGTTGATAGGGACTGTCTTCCTGGTAGACCGGCGGCTTCAGCATTTGGATAGGAGACCACGCGCCGACTGCCAGCCCTCCGATGATGCATCGCGAAGAACGCCACGGTCACCGGTTTGGCGGCCGTCCCTTTGAGCAGCCACCACAATCCGAGTCGCCGCCTGCATCAGCCACCGAGCCAAGCGATCAACGCCTGGCTGCCGATCCATGACAGGAAAAAAAAAGCCGTTCCCCAGGTGCCCGCCAGGCTTCCGACTGTCGACAGGGCAATCATCCTGCCGGTATGCCGGCCGAGATAGTTCAAATCCGAGACGGCGAGTCGTAGCATCGCCGGCAACACGCCGCTTAATCCAAATGCCGGCGGGGCGAGCAAGACGGTGGCTGCCAGGCACGGTCCCCACCGTGGATCTTCGATCACGCCTGCCACCTTGAACAGAATTGGCTGGCTCGCCCATGCGATGAGAAACGTCCACGCTCCCGAAAACAGAAGAAGTCCGGCGAGCACTTGGCCCCCTGGGAGACGATCAGAAATCCAACCCCCGAAAGCGTATCCGCTGCTCATGGCCGCAAGAATAACTCCGATGAGGGCGCCCCACACAAAGAGCGAGTTGCCGAAGACTGGAGCCAACAGCCGGCTACCCAGAATTTCCAGCGCCATCACCACGGCACCCGTGACGAACGCGGTGAGAAACAGGAACCAACGGGGATGGTGCATTGGCACGTGATGGGTCATGCAGAAAGAAGGGGTTTCATCAATGCTGCTTCTGACGGCCGACTCTCTGCTGCATGTGTCGCGAGGGGCGCTCATAGTACCCACGCCGTCGGGAAGCTGTCAACGAAGTGTGCCTCTGCGTGTGTCTGCAGGCCATACATGAATCCTCTTTGCCCGAGGACGACGGCGCAGAGTATACTGCGCTGGTCCAATCGCGTAGAGGAGGCAACGACGTATGCAGATCAGTGTCATCGGAACAGGGTATGTCGGACTGGTCACGGGCGCCTGCTTCGCTGAATTCGGCGTCAACGTGCTGTGCATGGACAACGATGCGAAGCGCATCGCGCGCCTCGAGAAAGGGGACGTCCCCTTCTATGAACCCGGCATCACCGAGCTCGTTGCGAAAGGCATCGGCCAAGGCCGCCTCAATTTTACGGCCGAACTTACGAGGGCAGTTGACCACGGTGAAGTGATTTTTATCGCGGTCGGCACACCTCCTAAGAAAGACGGCTCCGCCGATCTCTCGTTCGTTGAGGAGGTTGGACGCGGAATTGCGGGCAAGATGGCCTCCTACAAAGTGGTCGTCACCAAGTCGACGGTTCCCGTGGGCACAGGCGCGTTCTTGCAACAGGTCATCGCCAGTACACAGACCAGGAAGGTCGCGTTCGATGTCGTATCGAATCCGGAATTCTTGCGCGAAGGCTCGGCTATCGAAGACTTTCATGAGGCCAAACCGCGTCGTGATCGGATCGGACAGTGAGCGTGCCGTTGCGCTGATGAAAGATTTGTATCGCCCGCTCTACTTGATTGAAACTCCGTTTGTCGTCACGGATGTGGCCACGGCAGAAATGATTAAATATGCCTCGAACGCATTTCTCGCGACCAAAGTCTCCTTTATCAACGAAATTGCGACACTCTGTGAACGGGTCGGAGCGGATGTTCAAACCGTAGCCAAAGGAATGGGCCTGGACCAGCGCATCGGGTCCAAATTCCTTCATGCCGGTCCCGGATTTGGTGGATCTTGTTTTCCAAAGGACCTTGCCGCGCTCGTTCAAATGGGAGAGAAGGCCGGTTACCCTATGCAAATCGCCGGCGCTGCGGCAGCCGTCAATGCGGAGCAACGGTTCGCATGGTGGACAAGATCAGAGAAGCGCTCGGCGGATTAGAGGGAACGACGGTGGGATTCTTGGGGTTGTCCTTTAAACCCAATACGAACGACCTGCGAGAAGCCCCGGCGCTTTCCATTGCCCAGACGCTCATGGAGCAGGGAGTCACCGTTCGTGCCTATGACCCCGCTGCGCTCGAGGAAGGATCCAAGCTGTTACCTCGGATCACTCCCTGTCAGAACTGCCTATGAGACCGCACGCGGTGCCGATGCATTAGTCCTGATGACGGAATGGAATGAATTCCGAAATCTCGACTTCGACCAACTGAAGTCGGTGATGCGCCGGGCGATTTTGATCGACCTACGCAATGTCTATGAATCCAGTCGCGTGACCCAATTCGGCTTCCGCCATGTGTCTGTCGGGCGTCCGACTAAGAATCCCGGCTAGCCCGGCGACTGAGTGAGTCGAGGCGTTTCGGCTTTCACCGTGTCTTTGGCCTTCGGCTTATAGCCCATCCGGTCCAGGACTTTCAGTACGCGAGCCTTCAGCCGATCATCGGCTTCCGCAAGCGCAGTCGCAAGCGGTTCGACCGCCGGCTTGCCGATCTTTCTGATAATCTCCGTCGCCGACTGTCGCAACTCATCCTCCTCGGACACCAGCAACGGGACGAGTGTTGGAACCGCCACGCCGCCGATCTTAATCAATGAATCGTAGGCCCGCTGCCTGACGTCGCCGACCTCGTCGGTGAGCGCGTCGACCAGTGGACCGACCGCCCGGGGTTCTCGGAGTTCGCCTAAGACTTCCGCCGCATATTTTCTATTGAGCCAATGGCTGTCCTTCAGATCCAGCAGCATCGCGTCAGCCTTGGCGGCATCGGGATCCTTGGCTCTGATCCTGAAACTTTTGGCAATTCGCTTGCCGCCCTCTTCGACGACGCGGATCGTCGCGCCGTCGCCCGCCTTCAGCTGCTGAAGTTCTTCGAGCGCCGCCTCGTCGACATCAAGCACGACGGTTTTGCCGTCGTAGGCCAAGAGTTCGACCTCGACCTGTTTGGCCTCAGGATTGACGGCTACCACCCGTTCAGTGACCAGGTTGAAGCCGTCTTTCTTCGCCCCGCCTTTCGGGCCGATTTGAATCAGTTTCACGGGAGCTTCATCAGCCATGTGCTCGTTCCTTTACATTGACATCCGGAAATGATGTTACTGCTCCCCTTGTTTCCATCCCAGACTTGCTAGAACCCCTTCGACCGTTTCCTGCACCATCGTATTTTCGTCTTCCAGTAACGGGAGCAAGGGATCAATTGCCTGCTTCGCTCCCAGCCTGGCAAGGGATTCGGCCGCGTTGCGCCGAACCAGCCAATCTTCGTCCCTGAGAGATTCAATCAACGGCTCGATGCCGCGGGCGTCGCCGATCTTCCCCAAGGCTTCTGCCGCATGGCGCCTGACCATCCAATTGTTTCCCAGTAAGCCGTCGATTAAGGCATCCACTGCCCTCGCGTCGCCAATTTTCTTGAGGACGCGTGCGACATCTTCGCGAACCGTGCCGTCCGTCAACGCCTCGACCAACCCGGGGACTGCCCGAGCATCGCCGATCCGCTCGAGCGCCCAGACCGCGGCGGTGCGTACCGCCCCGTCCTTATCCTTGAGGGCTTTTACCAACGGTTCCACCGCCGCGAGGATCTTTGAGCTTTCCCAAGCCCGACGCCGCTTGCTCGCGAACCGCCCATTCGTCGTCTTCGATCGCTTCGATCAAGCGGTCCACGACGGAAGGCCCCATCCTGACAACTGCGACTGTGGCTGCTTCTCGGATCAGGACATCCTCGTCCGCCATTAAGCCGATCAATGGTCCAATCGCTTCCTCGCCTAACTGGCTAAGGCTGGCAATGGCATGGTCACGGAGGGCTTCGTTGTCATCACGCAACGCGCCGATCAATTGCTCGACCCGTTCCAACTGTCCTTCGTCACTCATCGCCATGTCCTTCCCGGCTGATTGCATGCGCGCTGTCGATCGCTTCCAACTTATCGGCAATCAATCCGGCATTGTAAGCCACTAAGCCGTCACGATCCGTGCGTAATCGGTCGAACAGTTCTTTATCAGGGCGCAGGACCTCGACATCCTTAATCTTGGCCAGGGCCTCCATCGCATACACACGTAACGGCCGAATCGGAATTGCCTCCAGGTACAGCCGGGTGGGACGGGCATCGCCGATCAATCCGAGCGCTTTGATCGCGAGCTCCTTCACCCCCGTGTCCTTGTCCTGCTCCAGACGCTTCATCAACGGTCCCACGGCGCGCACATCCGCGATTTTCCCGAGGAGGTCCGCCGCCGCTTCCCGCACTAACCAATCGTCGTCTTCCAGGTATTCGATCAAAATTTCAACACTCGGACGGCCAATTCCAAGGAGGTCAATCACCGTGGCCATACGGGCCTCTTCGCGTTCACTGGCGCCTTCCACCTCTCGCAAGGCGTTGAACGAGTCATCGATGCGCTCTCGAATCGCCCCCAGCTTCTTGAGTGTTCCGACGGCCATGTCCTGGACTGCA
>CAWCEG010000028.1:0-173431 GCA_963794505.1 uncultured Nitrospiraceae bacterium | reverse complement strand
GCTGTGCCATCGCATCAATGAATGCATCGACGGATCGCGGATCGAGCAAATGATCGAGCATGGTAGCTGCCATAACTTGAGCTTCAGGATCCCCCTGCTTCATCATGTCGCAGAGAGGAGTTACTGCCGTCGGGATCGCTCCGACCAGATGCGTCAACAGTCTGCGAGCCTCTCCCTCTGCCGTCTTCGGCAGCAACGCGACCAAGGCAGACGCCGTCTCGGAATCGAGCACCCCAGCCATCTGCTCTAGTGCCGTGGCTCCCGCCTGCCGGACGCCTTCATCTTCGTCTTCAAGCAACCCGACCAACGCGACGCCCGCATGTGGATCCTTGATTCGTGCCAACATGGCCGCGGCTTCTCGTTTAAGACCAGACGTTCCCGAGCGCAGCACCTCGATCAACGCCTGTACGGCTCTCGGACCGCCGGCCAAACAGGCGGCCGTCGCACGCATGCGCCGCCAGTCCTCTTCATGGACCAACTCCGATACGAGCGTCTCGATGGTTTCCTTCGACATAGATCCGGCTCACATCGCGTATCTCACGCTGTAGGAAGTCGAGCCTTTCCGTCACCCACAGCCAGCCACCTCAGTTAAATCCGTCCGGCCCGCCATCCCACTTGTGCCAGAGTTTCTTTTACATGGAAGCGTACATTCTCATCGGAGGACTGCGTCATAATCGTCAATAACGGCGCAATCACCTTCGAGCCGAATTGGACCAACGCCGCGGCCGCATCGGCACGGGTTTCGGTCTGATTCAGCGCCTTCAATAAGGCGGGGATGGCGGCATCGTCCGCAATGCTGCCAAGGGCACGCACCGCGGCGCCTTTCGTGACCATTTCCTCGTCCCACGTATCCCCACACCCGGCAACCGGACGTATCTCATCAGGGCAGTCGGCGCCTTCAAGGACGGCCATCAAGACCGGTACGGCACAGCGGTCGCCGATTTGGCCCAAGGCTTCCACTGCAAGCGTGCGCAGGCGCGGCTCTTTCATGACAGTCACGAGAAATTGCGTCGCCCGGCTGTCGGCGATCTGACCCAGGGCGCGGACCACATCCTCACGGATCGCCTGGTCGGGATCATTGAACAACACCCACAGAAGCGGTTCGACCGCGCTTGGTGACCGCATTCTCCCCAAAGCTTCCACCGCGTGCAGCCGCCTCAACCATTCAGGATGCTTCAAGGCATCCAGCAGTGAGGAAAGCGCGGCATCGCCGATTTCCGCCAAGGCGACCGTCGCTTCTTCCCGCACTGCCTTCACCTTGTCTTGCAACAGCGGAATCAACGGGCCGATCGCGCTCGCAGCCTTGATGCGTCCCAACGCCTTCGCTGCGTGCATGCGTACAATCCAATCTGTATTTGCCAATGCCCCGATCAGCGGATCGAGCACCCGCTCATCTGCGATCGACGCCAGGACGGACGAAGCGGCTTCCTGGACGCCCACTTGCGGATCGGAAAGACAGAGACCCAGAACGGGAACAGAAGGCCCGCCGATTGCGGTCAAGGCGCCAATGGCTGCTTCCCGCACCGCCCGATCGCTATCCCGCAGGAGCCCGACCAACGGCCCTACTGCTCGGGGGTCTCGAAACGCTCCCAATGCCACCGCGGCTTCCTCGCGGATTGCCCAATCGTCGTCCTTGAGTGCGGCGATCTGCTCGGCTACGGAATCGGCCATAGGCGCCCTTCTTCGGAATTGATGAGCCTAACATAGCCATTTTCACAGGGTCAACGCGAACAGCGGCTGATCCGCCATAGCGACGTCCTCTCACTCCCGAGTTGATTGACTCCTTCGTACCTTGGTGGCTACCATTCGTCCCCGTCTTTTTTCCTTGTACCTCAGCTCGGAGGATGTCATGAAACTCCTAAAGACAATGACAGTATGGTCATGGCTGCACGGTCTCGTCTGTTTCATCCTCCTCCAGGCAATGGGCGTCGCACCGACGGCCGCCTATGAAGTCTGGTTGACCGACCAATCGGACACGGGAAAGGAGAGCGGCGGATATTTGTACATCTACGATGACGCCAAGTTGGCCGCCGATGCTGCCGCCGCGAAACCGACCCAGACCATCGATTTTTCCGGCGTGCGGCAAATTTTGCGAAGAGGCAACCAAGAAGCCGGTCCGCCGACCGCACATGCTGTTCTTCAATGCCAGGTTCATCCGGCGGGCTGCGGCGCATCGAAGCGGGCGGCACGATGTACATCAATTCGGGGGAGGCTGGCCGATCGCGCCCTTGTCGTATGACGTCTATGCACTGGATCTGACCGAACCTACCGAAGTCCGTCTCGGCAAAGCTGCTCTCCCAACGGGACAGTCAGTTTGCCGATTCCCATGGCATGGCGGCCGTCGGACGCTATCTGTGGAGCGTTGATCGCGCCGGGAACAACATCGAAATCATCGATACGCTCAGCAATCTGAGCGTCGGCTCCGTCGATCTGGTCACCGACTGGAATACGGATCCGGCACCCGATCTCATGGACGTCGCACCGGACGGCCAATATGTTTTCGTCGGATTGCGGGGACCTACGCCTTTGACCGGCAACGATAAAGCCGTCAACAACGCCAAAGGAACCATCCCGGCGTCGGTGTGATCCATGTCGATGGGGAGGAAAGTCGGCCATTACAAAGGGCAGGCCTCGATCACGAACATGAAGGATGGGAAAGAAACCGCGGATACGCACGGGATCGCTGTGCGAAAGTAGAGTTTATTTGGCGAGGTCGCCGGCTGGGCCGAAGCGTCCCGCCTCGCCCGAGCGGCTTATCCACACGCGCATTGTCCACTGAGCTTGAATTTACTGCGACATCTTCCTGCGGCAATGTCCAACCCAGCTTCTCAAGGGTCTCCAGCACGAGTTGCCGCAATGCGTCCTTTGCGCTGAGACGAACCGATGCATAGGACAGCACCCGCTCGCCTTCGGCCGAGACCTCCGAGGCCTTGGGATCGTACAGGAACGCGATGAGCGGCTCGATCGCGGTATCGCCGATCGCCGCCAGCGCCGCGCTCGCCTTTTCACGCAGCACGCCGTCCTTCAGCAACATGATCAGATCGGGAATCACGCGCGGATCGCGGAACTGACCAAGCGCCGTGGCGGCGGCTTCTTTGATAAACGCATCTTCGCTGACGATGCAGCCGGGCGTCGGCGTGCCTTCCTGCCGAATACCCTTTCCCTTCAGCGCATCGAGCACGGGGCCCAATGCCCGTGGGTCCCCGATCATGCCGAGCGACGCGATGGCATGGCGCTTCACCGCACCGTCCTTCATGGCCTCGATCAACGCATCGATGGCCCGCGGATCGCCGATCATGCCCAGGGCGATCGTCGCATCTTCACGAACGGCACGATCCGGGTCTTTCAGCGCGGCAATGAGCGCATCGACGACCTTCGGCTCACGCACCCATGTCCTGCCGATCTGGTAGTCGGTAGTCATCCCGCCCAGCGCGCGCGCGGCGTGGCAGCGCACGACAAAATCCTTGTCCTTGAAACATTCGATCAGGGGATCGACTGAAGGCTGACCGATATAGACGAGCGCCGTCCCGGCAGTCTCGCGCACGATTTTCGATGTATCGCGAAACAACTTGATCATGACCGGCACCGCTTTGGGATCGCCGATCTTGCCGAGCGCTTCCGCCGCGGCACTTTTGACCGCGCCGTCACGATCACGGCAGGCCACGATCAAGGCGTCTACCGCCTTCCGATCACGGATTTCGCCGCACGTCTTGGCTGCATGTTCCCGCACCCGCCACCGCTCGTCCTTCAACGCGGTGATCATCCGTCCAGCATGCCGGCGCCCAAGGTCGCCGCCGCTTCGACCGCTTGGTTGCGTACCTCCATGATCGGGTCATTGAACAATCCGATCAGCGCGTCAGCGGCCCGCTGGCCCGCCGATTTTCGCCAGAGCGCAACCCGCATGTGCACGGACAGCCCAATACTCGTCTTCGCAGGCGCTGATCAGTGCGTCCAGGCTCTTGGGGTCGCCCATCGCCCCGAGCGCCTTGGCCGCTTCCTCACGAGTGGCATCGTCAACGTCCTCGAGTGCTTCCAACAAATCCTCTAGCGCCTGCGTCATCTTCATGTCCTCTTTATCATTGATGGGATTGATCTTGGTCAGTTCCTATTCGGCACTGGACAAATCCGTTCTTTCGCCATCTGATACCCGCCGCGCCGTTTATACCTACTTACTGATAGGTGTAGTCCGGCTGTCCGCCATATGGGTATGTCCGCTTGCAACGGACGACCAAGGTCTGCGTCCCACGTCCTTCCACGCATTGATCGAGTGATGGCGCAAAATCCAATTTGCCATCGAGATTCACCGAAAAAGGGAAATCAAACGTAAAGCTGATGAATTTGTACTTCCCCGGCTTCAATGCGAGCGTCCGCTTATCGGTTGTCTTAAACGCATCCAGCGATTCAGGGTCCGAGTTGTAGATAGAAGGCGTGACTCCTGGCACGTACCACCAGGATGGAGGATCCAGCACCGTGGGATCGATCATAATGGCATGTTCCTTCATGTAGCTCGGCGGTGGTGCGGCCTCGCTGCCCGTCAGCGAGACGGCTACTCCGTACACGAGCAGCGACACGCTCACTACGACCGCCCGCCATGCGTCGAGCCCACTGGCATTGCCCATGACACAATCCTACGGCACGTTCGAATTGGGCGCCGCCGCGATAAAGGCGAACTGGAAAATTTCCTCGACCGGCCGGCTCTCCCACTCCGTATGCGTCTGCAATCCTAGCGTGCGCATGATCGTCGCGCCGGTGTCGAGGATCGAAACGGGCTGATGAATCGCAGTGCCCATGTTTGATGCCGACGCCGGAAGCGATCCAAGGTACGATAGGGGCTGCTCCATTTGTTGCCTGCTCACGGCCCGCATCCATACCTTCCGCACTCAAGGAGGTTACAAACACCGTGGTCCGCTTCGTGAGATCCTGGCTTTTGTAAATATCCAACACTGACGCAATCGCTTTATCGACCGTGCGGAGCGCCTCACGGTACTCTTTGGAAGACCATCCGCGCGATGCGCCGACCCGTCCGCCTTCCGGAAGATGCACGACTAGGAAATGCGGCAGCGAGAGAATCGCGTGTCCGTACCCATGTCCGCTCGTCGCCTTTTTAAAGTACTGCTGAATGTAGGAGATCACCCGATCGGGACTGCATTCCGGCTTCAAGGGTCCACACATCTGGTAGTCCGTATACGGTTCCGGTCGTGCCAATTGATAGAGCGACTCATCCATAAAAAAAATGGCGCTGTCTCTTCCGCCGCTCAAATCCAGGTAGTCGAATACGCTGGGTGCACGCGGATAGCCCCGGCTGAATTCAAAAGTGTTCCAGTTAATGCCATGTTTCTCGACGGGGACGCCGGTAATGATCGACGCCATTGTCGGCAGTCGCAGGGCAGGCTGAACGGCGCTCGCTGACCAGGTCACCGACCCCTCTTTAATCAACTTGCTCAATGTGGGCATCGTCCCGCCCTTGAGGGATTCTTGCCCGAATCCTTCGAGGACAAAGAGGATGACATGTTCGGTCGGAGGACTTGTTGGGATCGCTTCCCCGCCATGGGGAGACGGGCGCACAGGGGCAGCCGCTGAGGAGACCATAACCCACGCTAAGCAGAAGCCAATCGTGAGCACGCACACTCCCCCCTTCTTCTGTGTCATTTCCATGCGTCTCCGCTCTTGGTCAAAAAGGGAATGGTTACCTTAGCACGCGAATTTTCTTGAAGGCAAGCCAGCCAGAGGAGGCGAGAAGGCGCTAGCGAAAAGACTTTTCCGGGTGTTATGCTGAGCGTCGGCACGGGTGAAGCGTCAGTCTTCTTGAAAGGGTGACGACCATGTCCGACCCGCCTCGCTGCCTGAGTCTCCTGTTCACGCCGCCCAGTTCTTTCCCTTTCCTCTTCTCGCTGCTCTGTTTCACCATGCTTCTGTTGTGCCTTCGTGCTGCCGCATCTGCGGAGATGCGAGTCGTCCTGTCGCAGGGTGAATATCGAATGGGTGACCGCGATACGAGGGAAGATGCTATGCGCCTGGCAACGGAAGCCGCTAAACGAAATGCGTTGGAACAGGTGGCCACCTATCTGGAAAGCATCACGGTCGTGGAGGGTGTCGACGTTACCAAAGATGAGATCACCACGTACACCGCCGGGCTGGTCATGGTCCACGATCAACAGACCAATCTCTCGCTCGACGGTGACACGGTGGTTATCACCGTTGATCTCACATCCGAAATTGACACTGAAGAGGTGGCTCAGGCGATCCTAGCCCTTCGCGAAAATGTGGATGCGCGACAGCAACTCGAGGCGTTGAAAAGAGACATCGATGACCTGCATAAGGAACTGGAGCTGGCCACTCAATCGCTAGTCGGCGCCGTGACGGCCGAGCAGGCTCAACAAGCCAGCCGGGAGCGGCAAGAACTCTTGAATCGGGTGCAATCGAATGCAATGGTTTCACAAGCATGGACTGATTGGGTCATGGTCGGCCCTGTGACCTATCCCCCTCAGTGGACCGGCATGACCCCTCCGCAAACGCTCTTGACGATGGCGCGAGGACTGTATCCAGGCAGTCCTTATGTCCCCGCCGCCCAGCGCGTCATCGTGGCGAACCCGCCGGGCGCACCCCTGCGGACCATAATACCGACCACTCAATTGGTGCCGCTGCAGCCGGGCGCTCGAACGACTCCTTTGACGCTCAACGAGATTTCCCATACCACCCCGACGATGCCGGTGCATCTCGGCAATCAGCCAGGCGGCACCACTCAAACCCAGCCGACTCGAATCGGCTCTCGGACCTTCACAGACATGCGGCAGTTGACTCCCCTCTCCTCGCCCCCTTCTGGGAACGCACCAGCAGGCGGACAGGCTAGTCCGCCCGCCTCGCCGTCCGTCCGGTCACTGCAGCAATTTCTACAACCTCCGCCCGCTCCCGTGCCTTCAAGAGGACCACGAGACATGCGGCAGGGCTCCCGATCCATTCAGTCGCTGCGACAGTTCCTCCAGCCACCGGCGACCGTCCCGCCGACCGCGCAGCCGCCGGTCACACGTGCCGTACCGACCACGCCTAATCAGATTCAGTCGCCCCTGTTTGTCCCACGTGTGCCCTACCATATTGCTCCCCGGGCTCCCGGAGGCCCGGGCCGTTACGGCGGAGCGGCACGTGGCGGGTACGGAAGTGGGCGAGCAGGCGGCAGCCGCGGGGGCGGAAGGGGGAGATAATCTGTGACGAATGGCTTACAGCTAATTGTCCCAGCTCTGGCGCTTGGAAGCTCTCTGACATGGTGGACGCCTCAGACTCCCGTCTCTGATTCAGGCAGCGTTCGGATCCACGCCGAGCGTTCCTTCGAGCAACTACTTCAGGAACAGACCGGCCAAACTGGCTTGACTGCCTCCAAGACCGGATCACGTGACAATGAAGCCGGCTTTCCCCCAGATGAATATGTCGTCGGCAAAGGCCAAGGCGATATGGCAAAAGGTGCCCTCGTGTGCCAGCGGGTATCCGAATTGTCCGCGCGTACGGATCTGGCCAAGCAGATCCGCGTCTTAGTCAAAGAGCACATGATCGACCGTGTCCGCGAACGGTCGGGAAGAGGCGTTGATCAGGATATCGAATTGACTCGTGAAGAGATCGTGCAGGAATACCTTCAAGGCGTGAAGATCGTCGATCGTCGAGTTGATGAGGAGAAGAACATCTGCTCTGCCACCGCGGTGATGCCTAAAAGCAAGATCCTCCAACCCGGGCCTCTCATCGACCGTCAGCAATCGGCACCCGTCATAACCCGCTAACCATCCTTCCATTGCAGTGCGCGACCCGGATCGGTTATGAAATCATGCGATGCCGATTGAGAACAACTTTCAGCATGACGAGCTGTCCCGAAAACATCCCGGCGAGCGGTTTGCTGCCGCCGAATTCACGGCCGGTCCGTCACCGGAATCCCCTGAGTGGATGGCCGAGATGGCCAACTTGGGGGCGGCCATGGGTCGTGCCGGCGTGCGCACGGTCATGCTGGTCCACGGTGCGATTCACGGCACCGATGTCTTTGGGAGCCAGCGGCTCGACGACGCGGGCGGACTTAAGCGAGGATATTCGCGAGGGGTGTCCGGGCTCGATGCGCTACTCGCCGCCATGCGCCAAGAAACCAATGGTATCCCGCTTCTGCCCGGTGGGCTCCAACCGCCGCTCACCAATGACGAGGCGACGAGGAAGCTCATCGACCAATGCGTCGGCGAGGCCGGCAATTTTACAGAAACCGCAGTCGGCCTGATGCAACGTGCGCTGAATGCAGCGTCCACTCGGCCGATGAGGTGCGTGCGCGTCCTTTGGTCATCCGAACATCATCACCTCGGACGGGCTGTGGCCGCCCTGCGGTTACTCCATGAGCTCCGGATGCACTGCGAGTCGCATCAGCTGGCGTCCGGCGATCGCATCCTCATTCAAGCACATGGGCAGGCCGGGCTCGTCCTCGCGCTGGCATCGAACCTCCTCTGCCCCAGCTCCATTACCGGGAGACCACGGCTGCTTGCCATCCTCACGTCCTACGCCGAACAGAGCGGTCAAACGGACTTGGCAGCCGTGATCAACACGCTCGATCCGCTGCTGTCAGCCGGTGCGTTGCTGAACGGCGCTTCACTGGACATCGTGACCTTTGGGCAGCCGGTACGCTACGGATGGGACCCTTCGGGAATCGGGAAACTGCTCCATGTTGTGAACCACCGCAATCTCCGTACGGATGCCAAGGGCTGGCTTGCGAAGATGGAGTTGCCTCAGATTACGATGGAGATGCCCATCGCATGGGGCGGCGACTATGTGCAGGAACTTGCCGTGGCTGGCAGCGATGCGCTTCCCCCGACCGAGCAGGCGAAGGCCGCCAACAAGGCGGTCTGGGAATTGGTGGAGCCCTTCGATGGCTTTGAGCGCTGGCTGGAATGTGCGCGGCGCGCGGTCCGTTGCCCCAGCGAAGGCCGCTGTTTGCTCGTGGACTACAAAGACTCATCCGGATCCACGAACCCGCGCGACCATTACTACGGCCACGCCGCCTATACAAGGCTCGATGCCGTACTGTTCAACACGGGACGCATCGTCGATACGCTCTATCAGTCCTAGTCTTCCATCGACGAATCCCTGGTCACCCTTCCCGCAACTGAACCGCCACCGGTTCCCAGGCAAAGACTCCGTCAATGTAGGCGTGTGCGTTGGGCGTGGTCGCGACCAATTCAATGGTCTCATAGATGGTGAGTGTCGTCCCGCTGCCGGGGGACACCTCCAGCTGCATGGCGAGCGCTGCGCTTGGCGCCAGCGAGTCAATATGTTGGTGCGTCTTGACCTGCTTCGGCGTCGCCAGAAGATTGACAAATTGCGCTGGCGGCGTCTGGCGAAACTCCCCATCATACGCAACCCAGAGGCGGGCGGTCGCCGCCACATGAGCATACCAATCGTCCGCCACGGCATTGACTTCGACCCAATTGAACAGCGTGTTCACCCGCGACATGATCGAGACCGTCGTCGGCTCCAAAGAGGCCGGAAGGACGAGCGCGGTCGAATAACCGACGTGCACGTAGCCAAGGGTGTCCCATGTCGAGGGATTCGCGGCTGCGCGCGCACGCGCTGACTTATTGGGAAGAACGCGCTCGACGTAATGAGGGTTGGCACTCAGCCGCAAATACGTCGCGTCTTCGAGATGCCGAATCCGATCGTGTTTGCATGCACTGTCATCGCCATCACTGAAGCCGATTGTCGAGGGTGCAGACAAGCCATCCGTCCCGGCAAAGATCAACTGACTCCAGCCGATGGGCGCGATGTAGCTGGTGCTTACGGAGTTGGTCATCCGCTCAAGCGCATCCACCCGTTCTTTGATGTCGTGGAATACGGATTCAAGGCCTTCCTTTGACCCCCGCACACGTTCCACCATGAGGTTTTTTTCAATGCGCCGCTGCTCTTCCAGCTGCCGCACAAAGGAAGACGTCTGGCTGTCCAATTCCACAGCATGGATCATATGAGTCCCTTTCTTTCTGGATGGGCCTACGAGGAAACGACAGAGGCATGGCAAGAGAAGTGCCACCCCTAACTCCGCGCAAAGCAGCGGAAGCACAGGGCGACCTGAAGGAGGGTCCAGACGAAGGGCACAGGTTTGAACGCCGGTGTCAGAAGAGAGGTCAGGCAGAGACGAACATTAAGGATGCGCCGCGCGCCAATTTTTGCCAACTCCCAGATCCACCTTGAGCGGGACGGAAAGGCCGAGCGTCTGCCCGACAGCTTCCATCTCCGTTTTGACAAGCCGCTTCGCAGCCTCCAGGTCGCTTTCCGGTATCTCAAAGATCAGTTCGTCATGGACTTGCAGGATCATCTTCGTCTGCGGCAGCTCTTCCTGCAATTGCTCGTGGACGCGGATCATGGCCACTTTGATGAGGTCCGCGGCAGAGCCCTGGATGGGACTGTTCACTGCCATGCGCTCGCCGAAGCTCCGCTGGACCGGATCGCCGCTTTGCAGTTCTGGGATCGGCCGGCGCCGGCCAAGAATCGTCGTCGTGTATCCTTTGGCTTTCCCTTCGGCAATGTTCCGATCCATGAGCGCACGGACCGCCGGAAACCGTTCAAAGAACGTTTCAATGTATTTCTTCGCCTCTGCTTGAGGAACCCCGATATTTTGAGACAGGCCGAACGGACTGATTCCATAGACAATGCCAAAGACGACAGTCTTAGCTGCTCGCCGCATCTCTTTCGTAATTTGATCAGACGGCAGACTGAAGATTTCCATGGCCGTGGCCAAATGGATATCCTCGCTCTGCGCAAAGATGGCCAGCAGCCGTTGATCCTGCGACAAATGCGCCAGAATGCGTGGTTCGATCTGGCTGTAATCGGCACAGAGTAATGCGTGTCCATCCGGCGCCACGAACGCCTCCCGGATTCGCAACCCGAATTCACCTTTGACCGGAATGTTTTGCAGATTCGGTTCGGTCGACGACAACCTTCCTGTAGCTGCAACGGTTTGATTTAGGGAGGTATGTAGTCTCCGTGTCTGCGGATTGACCAATTGCGGCAGCGCGTCCACGTACGTTGATTTCAGCTTGCTGATGCTGCGGCAATTCAAAATCTGGGAAGGTAATTCGTGCTGAGCCGCCAGCTGCATAAGCGTGTCTTCATCCGTCGAATACCCCGTTTTTGTTTTTCGCACGGGCTTGAGGCCGAGCTTCTCGAAGAGCACGGTGGCGAGTTGCTTCGGCGAATTGATGTTGAATTCTCCTCCGGCCAAGCCGGCAATTGTCTCCATCATGCGTTCGAGTTCTCGATCCAATTCCTTCCCGAGCGCATGCAGTTTTTCAACATCCAACAAGAACCCGTTTCGCTCGATCTCGACCAAGACCGGAACGAGCGGCATTTCCACCTCAGCAAAGAGCTTCCCGCTTCCCTGTTCTGCTATCCGTTGGGTCAGGATCGGCCCGAGACGCGCCAATGCTGCAGCGGCTTGCGCCACATCTTCCCGCGACGCCGTTTCAACCTCGAACAACGACTGCGCGGACTGCTCCTTTGAGGTCTCCAGTCGTTCACCCAAAACTTCCAGGGCAATCGTGTCAAGCTGATGATCGCGGCGGTTGGGATTCAGGAGGTAATCGGCAACCATCGTGTCGACGTAAGGACCGTTCAGGACAAGTCCCACCCGTTGAAAAGCCAGTAATGCGGCCTTCAGATCGTGCAAGACTTTCGGACGACCCCTGTCACGGAGCAGCGCCTCCAAGGACTCCTCGACTGGGCTAGATTTGAGCGGCACGAACCCCGTCCTGTCCTCCGCGGAAAGCGCGAGTCCCAGCAGTTCCGCTTGGATACCGGATCCGCCTGCGAGAAGGACCTGAAGGCCTAACGGAACGCCTTGCGGGAGGTCGTGGATGAAGCGACGGATCGAAGTTTGGTCCTCAAGAAGCGTGACGCCCAGCGCTTTGGGTTCGCCCCGTCGCTCCGACGGCTGGAGATTCTTGAGCAGCGTAGTAAATTCCAACTCGCGCAGCAGGTCTGCAAATCGGTCATGATGCAGGGATTTGACCCGGTAAGTCTCGGCCTGAAACTCGACAGGACTGTGTGTCTCGATGGTGGCAAGTGTCCGGCTGAGGCGGGCGTTGTCGGCTTGTTCGGTCAAAAGGGTCTTGATGCGAGGCGGGGTGACATCATCCAGACGGCGCAACAGCTCGTCGATCGTGCCGAACTCTGTGATCAATTTCATGGCGGTCTTCTCGCCGATCCCCCTGACACCGGGAATGTTGTCGGTGCTGTCACCCATCAGGCCCATGACTTCCACGACACGAGCCGGTTCGACACCGAACCGCTCACGGCACTCCGCTTCCCCGAACCATTTGCTCTTCACCGGATCGTAGATTCGAATGTGCGGCGTCAAGAGCTGAAACATGTCCTTGTCGCCCGTCACAATCACCACGTCGTACCCCGCGCGCTCGGCCTGGCAGGCCAAGGTGCCTATTAGGTCGTCCGCTTCATAGCCGGCCAGCTTGACGGCGGGAATATTCATCGCCTCGACGATGCGATGAATATACGGGATTTGCCCACTCATCCCTTCCGGCATGGGCGGGCGTTGGGCTTTGTAAGCCTTGTAGGCCTCATGTCGCAGGGTAGGCCCTGGCTCGTCGAAGGCGACTGCGAGGCCCTGCGGCTCATGCTCGCGAATGATTTTCATCAACGTCGTGGTAAAGCCGTACACGGCATTTGTTTGCAGGCCTTTTGAATTGTTCAGGGGCGGCAAGGCAAAAAAGGCCCGATAGACGTATGCGCTCCCGTCTATCAAATACAGCGTCGGCCGGGTGGAGACAGCAGCTTCTGACATAGATGTGTTGGAGGCGATTAGGAATCAGGCCCGTTTCGGATCACGCGTCGGGTGCGAGGATGAGCGGCGGTTTCCCGCGCTTTTTCCGCATGCTGTTGATCACGCCTAACACCGTCGGCTGGCCGATCAACTTCGCTTCAATTTTGCGCTTCCCCGGAAAGTCGAGCATGGATACTCCGATCAGCATCGTCAGGATGCCCTGGCCGGGCAAGAACAACATCAAAAAGCCGGCAAAAAGAAACACCGCCCCCAGAGCGTTTTTGACAATGTGGCCGACAACCCGCAGCACCGGATGGTGATCCTGCATCCAGGGACGCGGAACCCGAACGTCGAAATAGTCGGCGGACAAGCGAACCAGAATGAAGGGAATCGCAATCAGAGTACCGATGAAAAAGATGATCGACAGGACAGTGAGCCAAATCAAGGTCTCAGTGGACACATACTGCTGAACTGTCGAAAGCAGCCCATCCATCGGGCTCGCATCGTAACATGCGACTTGGCTAACATGCGACCCAGTGGAAACTCAAATCATGAGCCAGCGGCTGGGCCGGTTTACTGGGCGCATTCTCGCAGCTATAATCGCGCCCATGCGCGCGACCATGTTCACATCGCTACTGTGCTGGGTGCTCTTTCAGTTGTTTGCGACCGCATTCCCTTCCCCAGTACTGTATGCGGCGTCAGACGATCTCGTCATCGCAATCAACAAAAAGGGGTTGGGCAAGGAAGTGGTCATCACTCAGGGCCCACGCGAGTGGTTCATGTTGGTTGAGGTCACGCCTGAGAATACGGTGATCGTCCGTCAGGAAAAAGAGCGCGACACCTATCTCGTCGATGAGAGTGAAACACATGACAGGCCGCTGGCGCCTACGGAGGTCGATGCGGCAATCAATGATTATATCAATAGCGTCAAAGCCAGGGTTCCCAAACAGTGAGCATGAGCCCGCATTCACCGAAGTTCGTTCTCTTCGCCCATAACGCCACCTACGACAAGCTTCATCAGGTGGCGACGCTGGGGCTGACAGCCGCCGCGATGGGGAAGGACGTCATCGTCATCCTGCTCTTTTGGACAATCAAAAAGCTGGCCGAAGGCAGGATTGATCAGATCGACTTTCCACCGGAATACGCCGGTTCGGCGGAAGTCGTCAGGCGCTTGCTCAAAGAGAAGCAGGTGCCGACGATTTCACAAATGTTCGAAGAGGCCAAGCTGGTCGGGAAGGTTCGCATCATCGCCTGCAGCGCCGGTCTGGAATACATGGGAGTGGACGGCGAGGCTGTCTCGAAGCAGGTCGATGAAGTGATGGGCTTGCCTGCAATTCTCTCACTGACGGCAGACGCAGAAACTAAGCTGTTTATTTAATCGCGGGGAGACGAGCCGCGCGGTGACTCCCTACCTCGACCTGACCACTCCAACGCGATCGCAGAAGGTGGCCAATTTGCACCGGCTGCAGAAGGGCGAGATCGGCTGACACATGTTTTGTCCATAGGGCACGAGCAAGTCGTTGAAGATAATCCAATACCGCCCGGGCAGCTTGTTGCGTAACGCCTGCTCAGTCTCTTCCGGCTTCGCGGTTTTCACGTATCCCCACCGGTTGCTGATGCGGTGAACGTGGATGTCCACGCAGATACCGGGCTTCTTGTAGCCTACCGTGACCACCAGATTTGCCGTCTTACGGCCGACGCCTGGCAGTGTGAGGAGCTCATCGATCGAATCCGGCACCTTGCCCCCATAAACATCCAAGAGCCGGCGGCAAATTGCATGAATCGCTTTCGCCTTTGTGCGGTAGAATCCCACCGGATAAATCGCGCGCTCAATGGTTCTCCGCGGAAGGTTCAGGAGTCCGCCGGGCGTGTGTGCCAGACCGAAGAGGCGCGCGCTGGCTTCACTGGTCGTCTTGTCTTTTGTTCTTAAGCTCAACAAGCAGGAGATGAGAATGCGGAAGGGATCCCGGGCAGAGGTTCTGGCAATGACACCGACCACCGGTTCCTGCCACTGGCGGACGTCCCGCTTGAGGATCCGGATCGCCTCATGGATCTGGTCCTCACGCATGAAGAGAAACGAAGCAGAGCTGGTTGTGATGGATGGCGACTGAAGAACGGGAGCCTATTCGGGGCGGCGCTTCGATAGCCACTTTTGCCGGCGACGCTGGGCTTCCCGCTGTTTGGCTTTCTTGCGGACACTCGGCTTTTCGTAATACCGCCGCCGCTTCAGTTCCCGAAAGAGCCCTTCCCCGGCAAGCTTTTTCTTCGCAACTTTGAGCGCTTTCTCGACGTTGTTATTGAAGACTTTGATTTCCATTCGTCTCGCGTCTGCACTTTCCCAGGCAAGGCCTGCGCTGAATGTTTTCCCGAGTCACCAGGGGGCGGAGTGTAGCATAGGACCTTCAGTTCCTCAAGATTTTGCGAAAGCCGCTGCATCCGGGGGCCAAGAGACTCCCTAAGCTTTTGATTCGGCTGGATTTTTATATTCTCACTGGCCGTATGAAGACCGGCCTCGCCTGCGGCAATCGCCATGATCAGGCCCACCTGCATGTCCGATCGGAGACGGGGTTTCACCCGACATGAACAGGCATACAGGAGCGTGCCGGCCTTTGCCGAGTGCTCCGCGATTTCGAGGGGTATTTCGGTCGCCACGTGGAGAGCAGATGAGAGCGCCGTCGGGCGATTCACATCCGTTTTCGGCCGCCTGGTCGCTTCGACGAAAGTCCGGTAGGCCTCACCGTCGGCTTGCAGCAAATGGTTCAGCCGCTCAGCGATGTCCTTGAGACGACGCTCCGTGGCTGGCTGCCGACTCAGCCGGGCACCCATCATCCCCAGTGCCGACGCCAGGGCACCGGCGAGTGCTGCCACGGCGCCTCCGCCTGGAACGGCCGTGGGCGCAGCGACCGCCTCTATGAATTGCGGGAGGGGCAGGCGGAACGGTTCTGCCACGGTGTTCGGGCTGCCTTTGGGCTTCTCTCCACGAGACCAAGCGGCGTCGACTTGAGTCTCGAGGAGCTGCGGCGGTTCGAAGTGATCCAGCCTGAGCGCCTCCTTAGCCGCCTCAACGATAGCCCCAAGTGGAACCAGCCCTACGATTTCTGTCCCTGCAACGGCTACGCCTCGCTCAGCTGCCTGTGATTGGACGGCGGTGAACGCGGCATGAAGCGGTGTCACTTCGTAGTCTGTCAGGTTCATCGCCACCTGCACCATGCCGCGGCTTGCCAGCTCCACACCAATGGCCTTGAGATGTGGGATGCCTCCATTTGACTGCCGTATGGTCGCGGCGATGGACCGGGCCAGATTCACATCGGTCGACAAGAGATTTACATTGAACGCCACCAGCGGTGGTCGGGCGCCGATGACGATGGCACCCGCTGTCTCATGGAGCCGACTGGGACCGAAGTCCGGCGTCCAGTCCGGATCGGAAGCCATGCGGTAGGCGAGGCCTTCCAAGCCTCCGCGACGGACCGATTCCAAGGAAGCATGGTCGCGATGCGACGCGGCACGCTCGTACAGAAAGACCGGGATCTCGAGTTCCGTTCCCACGCGGTGGCCCAGACGTTTGGCCGCCTGCACGCAATCTCGCATCGAGAGGCCTTTGATAGGAACGAACGGTACCACATCGGTGGCGCCGACCCGTGGATGCACACCCGAATGCCTGCGCAGGTCGATCAGATCGGTCGCCACCCGAATCGATCGGAACATCGCTTCCACCATCGCCTCCGGGTCCCCGACGACAGTCAGGACTGAGCGATGATGATCACGATCCGAGGTGTGATCCAATAGTCGGACGCCTGGAACCGATGCAACGGCATCGATCAGCGCCTGAACAGTCGCTTGGTTAAGGCCCTCGCTGAAATTCGGCACACATTCTATGATCCTATCCATCGCGTGCCGTCACTCTCTCCAATAAAAAAGCCGGAGGTCTGATTACACATCCTCCGGCTCCCGCTCACATCGCCCTAACCACTGCGCGTGCTACTTCGTTTTCTTGACGAATGCTTTGTAGATCGGTCCCGATGTTGCCTGCTCCTCTTCGAGCCCCATGAGATGATGACCAGTCGTCTCACACCAAGCTGGCATGTCTTTCTTGATCCCCTCGTCGTCCGAAATCACTTCGAGCACCTGTCCCAACGTGAGTTCCTTGATCTTCTTGGATGTCATGATGATCGGCATCGGACAAAAGTACCCGAGTGTATCAAGCTTCACGTCTGCTTTCATTGGAACTCCTCAGGGAATCAGGACTGTCCTGGTCGTCGATCAATCTCCTCGGGCCGGTCTAGATGAACAGATTCACATTCCCTTGCTTGGCCTCTGCAAGATACGTGGTGACCCCGGCAAACTGATCGATGCCATCAATCAGTGTATCCTTCGTGATACCCATCAGGCCCATCGTGGTCGTACAGGCAATGAAGCGAACGCCCAAATCCATGGCGGTTTGCATCAACTCGGGAACACCGGGCATCCTATTTTGCTTCATGACTTTGTGCATCATGCTGGTTCCAAGACCGCCGAAATGGAACCGGGAAAGCGGTAAGGTTTCAGCTCCTCCCTTGTTCAAGTAACCGAACATCCGACGAAGCCAATCTTTGGCCGAGCTGGAGGCGCCTTTGCGCCGAATCGTGTTCAATCCCCAAAAGGTGAAGAATATCGTCACCTGCATGCCCATGGCGGCCGCGCCCGTCGCGATAATGAAGGCGGCCATAGCACGGTCCAAATCACCGCTCAGTAGCACAATCGTAACCTTCTCCGGTTTTGAGGCTTGGAGATCGGCCAGTGCCACCGCCGGATCCATTTGTGGGGTTGTAGTCGTCATGACGTCCCTCTCAAGATCAAATTCGTTGAGAATTTGCCGCATTCTACAGTTTTTGACTATAGTCTCCACATCTTTTTCGTGTCAATACAACGACCTTGATGCTATCTGGGCAGGTTCTCGAGCCGCCTGAGCCCTGGACTAATCTCCCGACAGCAGTAGACTCATGGCCCGCCGGATTTGCGGGCGGGAGCCGAGGAGCACGATAATGTCGCCGCCTTTGAGTTTCGTCTTCAAAGAGGGGTTCGATTCCGTGATTCCATTGCGAGTCCAGGCGATGACCGACGCTCCGGTACGGGGCCGAATCGAGAGATCGGCAAGCGTTTTTCCCACGGCAGGAGAATCATCGTCGATTCGACAGGTCTCAACCTCTGCGTCGGTCAACGTTCCGCCGCGGAGATGGTGCGCCAGTTCCGGTAGCTCACTACGCCGCAGCAGCGCATACCCTTCACGCCGGACCTGCTCAGCCTTCATCGTGATGAAGTCCTGGGGCAGATTGTAGGTTCGAAGAACCAGGGCGAAGATTTCAATCGAGGTTTCAAACTCTTCCGGCACCACGTCGTCGGCGCCGATATCGTGCAACTCTTCCAACTCTCGCAGGTAGCGTGTCCTAACCACGACACGGATCTTCGGATTGAGCACCTTGGCAACCTGCACCGTCCGCCTCGTAATGAACGGATCCGAGATTGCCACCACTAATACCTTGGCTTCTTCGATCTTCACATGCCGTAACACATTGGGATTCGTCGCATCCCCGTAATATATCGGCACTCCATGGCGCGACTCTCGGCGGACGGTGTCACCATCGAGGTCGAGTGCCAGGTGAGGGATCTCCGTTTCGCTCAGAACACGCGCCAGATTCCGGCCGTTCAAGCCATAGCCGACAATGATCACATGGTCCTTGAGGCGTATGTGCTTGCCTTCCGTTTGAAGGACGTGCGCTTCGGTCCTTTCCGGCAGCCATCGTCGAAGCCGCTGGACGGCTTCCACCCGGCGGGCCATCGCCGGCGACCATTGCATCAAAAACGGCGTCACGATCATCGACAGCACGGACACGGAAAGAAACACTTGGTACGGGTCACCGCGCAGCAAGCCGCTTTCTTGCGCTTGCTGGGCCAACAAGAAACTGAATTCTCCGACCTGCGCCAACGCCACACCGACCATGATCGCCGATCGGGGTGGAATATTGAGGGCGAATGACGCCGCGGCGCCGGCGAGGAATTTCACGAAGAGGATCGCCAGTAAGAGGCCGAACACCAGCACCGGATGGTCGATCAACACACGCCAGTCCATCAGAATGCCGATGGACACAAAAAACAGGCTATTGAAACTGTCGCGAAACGGCAGCACATCGGCCATGGCCTGATGACTGTATTCCGATTCGGAGATCACCAGGCCGGCAATAAACGCGCCGAGCGCCAGCGACAACCCTCCGAGAGAGGTCAACCAGGCGATGCCCAGACAGAGCACGATGACCGTCAACAAAAACAGCTCGCGGCTTCTGCTGCGCACGATGTGCTCCAGCAGCTTCGGAACGGCGTACCAGGCCGCGGCAATGATCAATCCCACCACGAGAACCGACTCGGCCAGCGTGAACAGGATCGTCGTCACCGACCCCTCGGCCCGGCTGGCCAGGATGGGCGTGAGCAGCATCATTGGCACGACCGCGAGGTCCTGAAAGATCAGAATGCCGATGGTCGTACGGCCGTGAATCGAATCGCTGTCGCCCTTCTCGGCCAACGTTTTCAGCACGATCGCAGTACTGCTGAGCGAAAGAAGAAATCCCCAGAAAATTCCCTGTTGCCACGTCATTCCCACCCACATGGCGGCGACCCACGCAACCACCAGAACGGTGCCCACCTGAATGGGTCCGGCGATGAACAGGAGCCGGCGCAGTGACGCGAGCTGGACCAGAGAAAATTCAATGCCGATGGTGAATAAGAGAAGAACGACGCCGATTTCGGCGAGCACTTGAACTGTGCCGATGTCGGCGATGAGGTTCAGGCCGTGTGGCCCGATCAGGGCGCCGGCGACCAGGAAACCCGCGATCGACGGCAGCCGAAACTGGTGGAACACGAAGACAACGGCAATCGAGACGGAAAAAATGACCAAGAGATTGCCGAGTACGCTGTAATTAGTCATGGCCGCGGTAACGACAGATACAGAAGCCGTCTGGTGAATGGCGCGCCCGGACACGCCAATGGATGAATGAGAGGGTCACTTGGTTGGGCTTCCTGCCGGGGGGAGAATACCCCAGCGCAACGACGCGAACAAGGTCTTGCTGCTTGTGCCCATTGGAGACCTCACGTACAGTGCCGGCGTGATTCACGCAATCGTCTTCGATTTCAACGGCGTTATCGCCGACGACGAGACGCCGCACCTCATCTGCTTCCAGCAGGCACTGGCCGAGGCCAGCCTGACATTGAGCAACAAAGACTACTATGGAGCGTATGTGGGAATGGATGAGCGCACCTGCACGAGACTGCTGCTCGAACAGCGCGACGGCGCCTGCGATGAGGCCCAGGTCCTCCGCATCGCCGAACGGAAAGCGGAGCTCTTTCTGGCGCACACCGCCCATCAGAGGCCACCGCTGTTCCCGGGCGTCGTGGATTTTGTCCTCGCGGCAAAAGCCCGCTACCGATTGGCGATCGCCTCGGGCGGGCGTCGGGCGCAAATCGAAGACGCGTTGGCAGGTAGTGCGATCGAGCAGGCGTTTGAGGTGATCGTCGCAGCCGAAGACTGCCCGATCGGAAAACCCCATCCGGCGATCTATCTCCTGACGTGCGACCGACTGAATTCCAATCGCGGAGCCGTCGAGAAAATCAGCCCGCCAGAGTGTCTTGTTATCGAAGATTCAGTTGCGGGTATCCGATCGGCCAGAGCAGCCGGCATGCGCGTGTTGGCCGTGAGCACAACCTATCCCCTTGAAATGCTACGTGAAGCGGAATACGTGTTCGGAGGCTTTCAGGACATGACGCCCAAGGCAGCCATCGAGGCTTTGGCGTCAGCCAGCTCCAGGGGCTGATTTCCAGCTCTCCGACCCCCTCCAAAGATGAATAGACGCATTCCTCGACGGTGACATAGCTTGTGGACGACAGCGCACATGAGGTTACACATCGCGCCTGTTCCACAGTTTCAGCGGAGGTAGATTATGCGGCTATCAAACTGGTTCTCAGTCGCTCTTGGAACCATCCTCGCCATGCCTGCATCTCTGACGTTAGCCGCTCCCCCCGACACGGGGCCCTTCGATCCGGCACGGATGTGGGAATGCACACAGGCGGATGGATCATCCATCTACACGAATAAGGAACGGGCGGGCTGTACGCTGATGACGCTGAAGGAGTTGTCGGTAGTCCCGTCACTGGACCAGATGCCGACGTATCGGCCCGCACCCAGAACATCCCATGATGACATGGCGGCATACGGAGACCGGGGCAGGAGAGGAGTCACAGGTGATAGCCGGTACATTCCCGATTGGGCCAGAGACTGGCATACGACCGTGGCATCGACCGGTGTCGTTCAAGCGGAGGTTTGCGCCCTCTATGGAGAATGGCTGAACTTGAACCAGAAATCCCGCGGCGGATTTTATTTCGGGTCGGACCCTTCCTACGGCGGAGATCTGTCCGGACAAAATCAGCGTGGTGCGAGCTTCTCGTTCTATGACAACGCTCGCTATCTCTCTATGGCGAAAGTCTTCGGTGCAGGCTTCGTGCCCATTGGCTGTCAATAGGAGACACGTTCGAGGAGGCACGCGTCGGTCCGCACATTCACACCTTGTAGAACGATCGATACCACTCGACAAAACGAGGAATGCCGACCTCGATCGGCGTCGAGGGCGAAAACCCCACGTCACGGGCTAAATCATCGATGTCGGCGTATGTCGCCGGCACGTCGCCTGGCTGCATCGGCAGGAGCGTCATATCCGCCTTCGTGTCCAACGCCCCTTCCAGCACCTCAATAAAGTGCAGTAACTCCACCGGCTGATGATTGCCAATATTGTAAATCCGGGCGGGGGCTAGGCTGGTCCCCGCGTCCGGCTTGTCGCCAGACCAAGACGGGTTGGGTTGAGCCGTATGGTCGAGCGTTCGAATGACCCCTTCGGCAATGTCGTCGATGTAAGTGAAGTCCCGCCGCATTTTTCCATGGTTGAACACTTCGATCGGACGCCCTTCCAACATCGCTTTTGTGAAGAGAAAGAGGGCCATGTCCGGCCGCCCCCATGGTCCATAGACGGTGAAAAATCTCAGGCCAGTGCACGGAATTCCGTAGAGGTGGGCATAGCAATGCGCCATCAACTCGTTGGCTTTCTTACTGGCCGCATAGAGCGAGATAGGGTGGTCAACGTTGTCATGGATTGAAAACGGCATACTGGTATTGCCGCCATAGACGGAGCTGGACGAAGCATAGACCAGATGCTCGGCTTTCACTTGACGACAGCCTTCCAGAATGTTGATGAACCCTTCAATGTTGCTGTCGGTGTACGCGTGCGGGTTGATGAGTGAATACCGAACGCCGGCCTGAGCGGCCAGGTGCACGACACGCCGGATAGGATATTCCGAGAAAAACTCTTTCATGCCCTGGCGGTTTGCCAAGTCCAATTTTACGAACTGAAACCCATTCAACGGCATGAGTTGCGCGAGACGAGCTTCTTTCAGCCGCACGTCATAATAGTCGTTCACATTATCGAGGCCGATGATCTGATCGCCGCGATCGATCAGACGCCGGGCAACATGGAAACCGATGAATCCGGCCACTCCTGTCACGAGCGTGAGAGATCTCATGGAGTCATCCTTGGTGATTATGTCGTGTAGTTACGGGCGCGCGCCTTGTTTCATAAAGGGAGGTTCGCCATGAACGGCGCGATAGAGATTCATCGGCATGAGGGCGTCCCCGGCCGACCGCACCTCAATATGTCCGCCCCTCTCCCGGAATACATCCAGCGCCCGTGCGTAATGATACCCGCAGCCGTGTGGCGTCACCAGCTCTTTCAAGTTTTCAGGTGGTTCCCAATGGGCGGTCAAGAGTGCGGTCCGAGCGGGGTTGCGTTCACTGAACATGAACGAGAGATGATCCGGATACCAATCCGCGCCCCCAGTTGCGTACGAGACGAACAATCTGGCTTTCGCCGTAGCGCAGAGATCCGCCAGATAGTGATTGGTCAAATAGCCGTTCTCACCCACGTCCAGCCATTTTCCCGGATGGGAAAGAGCGGCGTGAGCGGCTTGGCTGCGAATTTCAAGCAATTGCTGTTGGGAGGCGAACAACAGATGGATTGGCCCATACTTCTCCGACAGGCGGGCGATGACATGATCCTTCAACGCGGACCGTCCATCGTTTGTCGGCCCGCTGTCCGCATGGACCAGGACGTTATGTCCGCGATCGCTAATGAGGTAACAGTTCCGCGGCATTTGGAGGTCGCATGGATCTTCTCCATAGAACGGCACAGACAGGACGGTCCCGCCCTCGAAGGGCCAGGCTTCTCCATGCGCGAGCTCGACGACTTGTGTAAATCCCAACTCGCGCAGGAGCGAGGGGTAATCATAGTAAAAACGATGACGGTTCTTACGGCTGGGCACGACCACCGGCGTGTCTTTAGGGAGATGCAGCAACGTTCGCGGATCGACGTGATCGTCGTGGTCGTGCGTGAGAAAGACCGCAGCCGGTTTCGGCAGGAGCGAGGTCCAGAGCGACGGGACGGACGATTCCGCAAACCATGGCAGGAGCCAGGGATCAAAGAGAAACACATTGTCCCGTTGCCGGTATAAGAGGGCTGCATGCCCCAGATGAACGGTATCTCGGTCCTGGACGACGTCAAACCAACGTCGACCTATCGAGGCCTCCGATGTGCTCCGCAAACATTCATATTGATGTAACGATTCCACCAAGCGGGAGAGCACCGGATGGGCCTCACGCGGCGACGAAAGCACCACCGTCTTGATCTCGTCCATTCGATGCGTCCCGTCCAGCATGCCGAGCAGCCTCCCCACGATCGGCCCCAGCGACCGCTGGTCGAACCCGATCGGAATAGCTTGCCGCTTGACCGCATGAAAAATACGGAGGCCGCCGTTTGTGACGGTGGCCGACTTGGCCGGATCGAATGGGACGTCCCACTGGAAGCTTCCATCAGCCCTGCGACCGCATTTGATGTGCCGGCTCAGGTAAGGACGGGCATTCACTAATTCTGCATACGCGTCTTCGAGCCGCCTGGAACGGAGTGGATCGTCCAGCGGAGCCCGCTTTGCGAACACGTCGCTGATCGCCGTATCGATCGAACTCGCCAGCAGGCTATGGGCTTCGTGCAGCGCGCCAACGACTTCCGGAGCGAGGCCCGCGACAAACGGAAAAGGGCCGGGCGGGTCGGCACTCTCCAGCTGCACCCAACACCAGGGGGCCAGACTGAGAAAGTGATCACGCGGCAAGCTATCCCAAATCGTACTCATCTATCGCGACTGACTGATCGTCGGTTCATAGAGTGCTTGAATAACGTTTCCGTCCGGATCAGAAAAATAGAACGAGTAGCTGCCGTCACGGTGCTGCTTCGGCTCTTTCGCGATGGTCCCTCCCATCGCTTCGATCTTCGTCTCAATGTGCCGGTACATCCGGTCAACGGCCTCGGGATCCTCCAGGATCACGCCCATGTGATCCAACAACTGAGCCTTCGGAGGCCGATACGCGTCCAGCTCTCCCGGCGAAATCTGATGCAGCGCGAGGTTATCCGTCCCGGAGCTGAGATAGACGTTGTCGGCGTCCGGTTCCCAAATCACCCGCATGCCAAGAAGTTCTTGATAAAAGGTCCGCGAACGCGCCAAATTGGTGACGCGCAACGCCACGTGCCGAAGACCCTTGTGGACGGCTTCACTCATAGCATTTATTCGCAATCGCGCGTTGCCGGCGGACGACGAGATCCGTGTTCAGCGCAGCCGTATACTAGGTGGGCTTCTGGATCGTCGTCAATTTGAATTTCGCCGTCTCGAATGCCTGCGGGTCGCGTGGACATTGTGTTACGATAATCACTTTGTCAAACAAGGAGTACCTGATGTCTGCGCTGTTGCGGCTTATCGTCGTTGGAGCAGTCTTGTTTGTCCCCTGGGATCTTCTAGCTGAAAACTCCCGCCGTTCGGAGCCGCATGCGGGGGTTATGGTCTTGATCCCTGCAGGCCCATTTCCCATGGGTGTGCCGCCCGGCGATCGCGACGGAGGGCGCGACGAATACCCGCGCCACGAGGTCTACCTTGATGCCTATATGATCGACACCTATGAAGTCACGAACGGTCGCTATTTGGAGTTCGTCAAAGCTACCGGTCATCGCGTTCCCCAGAACGCCAAGAATCCGACCAGAAATCTGTGGGAAGGAGATCGGATCACCGAATCGCTCGCCGAGCGTCCGGTCGTCAACGTGGATTGGTTTGATGCAGACGCCTACTGCCGATGGGCCGGTAAGCGGCTGCCCACCGAAGCAGAATGGGAGAAGGCTGCCAAAGGCAACCACGATTGGCGCTTCCCCTGGGGCAACGTCGAGCCTACCGCGAAGCATCTGAATTACAATCAGCAATGGATCGGCGAAAAGACATTGATGCCGGTCGGCAGCTATGAAGCCGGAAGAAGTCCTTATGGACTCTACGACATGGCCGGCAATGTGTGGGAATGGGTCCATGATTGGTACGATGCCACCTACTATGAGAGAAGCCCCAAGAACAATCCCAAAGGACCGGAAAGCGGCACAAAACGCGTGTTGCGCGGATCAGGTTGGCAGAACGAGACTCCGACCGTCCGGATTTTTACGCGGGTCGACAGCGATCCTACCGTCAAAAACGAATCCACCGGTTTCCGTTGCGCTCGCGATGTAAAATAAGCGTTTGCGCTGAGCAGCCCATGCGGTCGCCGTGGTACAACGTGTCATGACCGGATCGGACCAGACAGATCAGCTCCGGAACAAGACCAAGCAGTTCGCTATCGGCATCCTCAAACTGTGCGGCCCTCTTCCGAAGACGCCTGAAACCCTCGCCATTCAAACCCCGCTTGTTAAATCTGCCACGACGCTGGCCGCCAATTGTCGCGCCCTGTCGCGGGCCTGGTCCGAGGACGATTTTCATCGAAACCGTAACCTGGCCTCCGGAGACGCTGACGATTGTGTATTTTGGCTGGAACTTCTCGCCGCCGCCGGCACCGACCAAGACCAGCCGATCCAAGCGCTGCTGGATGAGGCGTCGGACATCGTGGCGCTCCTGTCGATTTGCGGTGAGCCTGATAACTCAGCGCCGGTTCGCACGCAACCAGAGCCGGCGGTCGAACCGCCAGCTCCACCTCCTCAACCGGTGGTCCCGACGGATTTTCAGGGCTTGCGCGTGCTTTCATTCGAAAGCCGGATGAGCGCGGAGATGGCCAGGCTGATCCAACGGCACGGCGGACAGCCGCTGGTCATACCCGCTCTGCGCGAGATCCCCATTCCTCTTCAAGACAACGCTGCCGTGTTTCGTTTCGGTGTGAAATTGATCCTACAGCAGGTCGACATCCTGATTCTGATGACCGGCGTTGGTACGAAGGCCCTCTTGGAGATCCTTCAGGCGCGCTATCCGTTGGCGGAAATCATTGAGGCCCTGAAAAAAACGATCATCGTCACGCGGGGTCCAAAGCCCCTCGCAGTCCTCAAGACCCTTGGAGTCGAGGCCAATATCACCGTTCCGGAACCCAACACCTGGCACGATGTCATCGCCACCCTGGATTATTACCGTCCGGTGCAGGGACTCAAAATCGCCATTCAGGAGTATGGCGTCTTCAAGCCGGACATGATCGAGGACTTGAAAAAGCGCGGCGCGGACGTCTTCTCGGTGCCGGTGTATCGTTGGGCCTTGCCGGAAGACACCGGTCCCTTACAATCCGCGATTGCGGAAGTGCTCAATGGCACGATTGACGCGATGTTGATCACGAATGCGGCCCAAGTCGATCACGTCATGCAGCTGGCCGAGCAGGACAAGAAGACGGAGTTGTTCAGGGAAAGGTGCAGGAACATGGTCGTGGCTTCGATCGGACCGACCGCCAGCGAGAGTCTCAAACACCACGACCTTCCGGTCGATTTCGAGCCGTCACATCCGAAGATGGGCGTGCTGGTCAAAGAGCTGAGCGAGCAGATTCACGCGCTGCGGCAAGCCAAGTCGCCCCCCCAACAGGAATCCTGAGACTCCCGCTCTGCTTACTGAAAAGTTGTCTGCGCGGGCTTCCCGTCCGATGCTTCGCTGGCATCCTTCACATCACGGACGCAGCGAAAACCTAGCCAGTTCATTTTCGTGTTTGGGTCGGTGCCGTTCCGCTGAGCAGGCCTGACCGAAGGCGTGCTGTCTATCCAGCCGCCTCCCCGGAAGGCCCGTTGCGTCCCCTTCTCAGGTCCTTTGGGATTCCGATCTGGCGCTGTTTTGTAATAATGCGGGTCGTACCAATCGGCAGTCCATTCGGCCACATTCCCGGCCAGTTGAAAGACCCCGTACGGGCTGACCGCATTCTCATACTTGTCGACCGAAATAATGGGCGGATACAACAATAGTCGCTCGGGACGATCACGAACGGGTCCGGATAATCCCGTGCGTCCGAAGTTCGCGCGGCTCAATCCTGCCGGCTCATTGCCCCACGGATAAATGCGCCCGTCCTCACCGCGTGCCGCCTTTTCCCACTCCGCCGACGTGGGAAGGCGCTTGCCTGCCCATTTGCAATAGGCATCTGCGTCAAACCATGAGACGTGCATGACGGGATGGTTGGCCATCGTCTCCTGAAAATTTCCACCTTCGTATTGCCAGTCGATGAGTGGATCCCTATTGGTGGCCAGGACAAACCTCAAAAACTGCACGGTCGTGACTTCGAATTTGTCGATTTCGTAGGCATCGAGATAGACCCTCCGCTGCGGGAATTCCGGTTGATAGGCGTTTCGATCGACTTTTTTGTCGCTGCCCATGAGGAACGTACCGGCGGGGATCCTCACCATCTCATCGTGAGCCGGCAGCTTGGCCCGCTCAGCCGCAACCTTTTTCCCTTCCGCAGTCCACTCTCTCGTGACATCCCCCACGTCCAATGCCGATACCCAACCGCTCGCCCCGACCAGTACGGCCGTGACTATCATGCCTGTCAGTCTCGCCCTCCGCACGATACCCCCTCCTTGTTTAGTCATTGTTCCTTCGATGGCGCCGGTGGTGCTGCGTCGAATTGCTCAAGTGGCTGAAAATTCACAGGGAGATTGAACAGGTAGTCGGAAACGGAGCGCATTTTGACATGTTGATACTCTAAGATCCAGCTCCCGTCCTTTTTCGCGAGCTTCATGGGAAAGTGCAGGTCGGTGGCGACCCATTGGTAATACTGCTCCACGCGTTCACCCTGCTTGGTCGTGACTTCATACAACGTCGTGGGATGTCCTTCGCGGACCTCGTTCCCGATTTCCTGCCGTGAAACCTCTCCATCGAGTCCAGGTGTGACCCGCAGGTCCTGGTCGGCATCGTACGGCAGGGTTTTGAAATGTTTCATCCGAGACAACAGCAGCCAGACCACATGCTTATCCTTGCGGACGATCGTGACGTTGACGGGTCCCAGAGAATAGTGTTCGATTCGCCACATCTGGTCGCGATAATAAATAAACGCTTTGTGCGTCCGGCCGTCGATCTTCATGATCTGATCGGCGGTGAATTCCAGCGCTGAAGCGGCAGGCGTGCCAGCTCCGATTCCCCAAGTCATCGCCCATACGAGAACACTCCAACGCCGCATCATCCCACCTTAACATACCGTTTCGGAGCGCCTATGCGTGCCCTCGTCCTTAATGGATGGTTAACACGCCGGCGCCGTTAATGGCGCCTGACTTGAGCGCCTGCAAGGCGCGATTCGCCTGATCGAAAGGAAATCGTTGGGTGCGAGGCCTGATTGGAATGGCCGCCGCCTCACGCAGGAGGTCAAGTCCGTCCTGGCGGGTGTTGGCAGTGACGCTGCGGATTGCCCGCTCTCCGAAGAGATCCCGATCATACTCGAGTGGTGGAATGGTGCTCATATGGATCCCTGCCAGGGCCAGCGTCCCGCCTCGCTTCAATGCCCGCAAGGCGGGAATCACCAATTGACCAGCGGGAGCGAACATGATCGAGGCATGCAGGAGGACGGGCGGAGCCTCTGAGGCGCCGCCGACCCAGGCGGCGCCCAGGTCCCGAGCCAATGCCTGATGACTCGGCTTGAGCGAACAGACGTAGACCTCACATCCCCAATGCCGTGCGAGCTGGATGGCAATGTGCGCGGACGCACCGAATCCATACAGCCCAAGCCGCTGGCCGGGCCGAATCTGGCTCAGACGCAACGCGCGATAGCCGATGATGCCAGCGCAAAGTAAGGGAGCAGCTTCTTCATCGGAAAATGCCGGAGGAATCGGATAGGCAAAGGCTGCCGGAAGCACAACATATTCCGCATACCCGCCGTCGATTTGATAGCCGGTGAATCGGGCGCTCAGGCACAAATTTTCCCGGCCGCTTCGGCAATATTCGCATTGGCCACAAGTGCCCTGTAACCAGGCGATGCCCACCCGCTCTCCGATGGTTCGGCCGTTGACGCCAGAGCCCAGACGGCTGATGAGTCCAACCGCCTGATGACCGGGAATGAGGGGGAGCTTGGGACGTTCCAGCTCGCCTTCGATGACGTGCAGATCCGTACGGCAGATCCCACAAACGGAGACGCGGACAAGGACTTCACCGGTGCCGGGCTCCGGCATAGGAACATCGTGGAGCCGGAGAGGGTTACTGGCTACATCCGCCGGGCTGTCAAGTACCATCGCCTTCATCGTACGCAGCGTGTAATGGAATGACCGAGAAGACAACGGTCTTTCGCCACTCCGTTGAAGGTGCCCGCCAACGTGATGTCCGTTTTCGAGACGAGCATATGAGCGACACGAAATTCAATCGTGGGATGTTCCGGATCCACGTTCCAGCGGGCAAGTTCTGGCTGAGGCATGGAGGGCCAGGCCGCGAGTGGAAGGAGAATCGCCGCAAGGCAGAGAACACCGGAGATCATGATGATGCGAGAGACTCTACTTGTTGGGCTGCGCGGGTGCCTCGAGTTTCCCATTCGACGAATTCCCGACAGATTGCACCTCGCGAGCAGTGGAGCGGGCTCCCGTCCTCATGCGAACGTGGACGTCAACCGGCTCATCACCAACCTCCTCGGGCAAAGGGGGAAACGGTTGAGCGTTCACCACCGCATAGATCCCTGCCTCGTCGATTTCCCGCGCCCCGGAGCCCTTTTCAATTTGGATCAATTGTGCGCGCCCGTTCGGATAGAGCTTGAAGCGGACCCGGACGGTTTCACTGCTGGGACTGCGCCGGACCCCTCGCACTTGTCGCGCCCAGCTGCGGCTGACGAGGAGACTGACTTGTTGCCAATAGGCCTTGCCCTGTCCGGGGTCGCCGAGCGGCATCAAATCTTCTTCGACCAGGGCTCCCGTCGAGACGGGAGCGACGCCGCTTTGCGGTTCGTCGACAATTAAATCACTGGTCAATGGCTCTTCAGGACGGACGACGGGAGGCTCGCTCGTATCACTCGACGGTTCCTGGCGGTCCAACGTCACATAGACGATGCGCTTCATGAAACGTTCGAGCTTCTCGGATCGGGCTCTGGCGAACGTCACCTGAATGCGCGCCGCCTTTTGATGAACCGACGTGCGGCTCGATGGCATGGGGTCGAGCGTGACCTCCGCTTTGAGCGTGGACGATTCGCCGTCCGGCTCGAGCGTAATAAGCTGCGGCTCGAACAGAATTGATTCGCACAGCGCCACGATCGGCACGGTGCCCTGTGCCACCCCGCCCAGTGTGATCACCAGCGCGACGGGTTTGCCGGTCTGCAGATCGCCGCTGGCATCCTGTTGATTGAGTTCAAAGCGGGCCCATCGGTTGCCTGAACCCGCCGCTGGGACGGAGATAGCCGTGAAGAGAGCGCCGCACAACAAGACGGTCATCCCGAACGCTGCCATCAGGAGCATGAACCGTCGTTGATGCGGCGCCGCGGACATAGGCGGCATCCTACCGAGGCGACATCGCCTGCGCAACCCGTAATTTTCCTGACGTTAGGCAAGCCGAGGCGAGTGGGATACAATAGAGCCATGCGTGCGCTGATCAAGACTGCGCCACAACCGGGATTGACTGCGACGACCTGTCCCGATCCCGCGCCGGGGCCACACGAGGCCGTGATACGCGTAAAGGCCACGTCGCTCTGCGGAACGGACGCTCACATTTACAATTGGGACCCCTGGGCTCATAGCCGCATCCACCCGCCCCGCATCATCGGCCATGAAATGTGCGGTGAGGTCGTCGAAGTCGGCTCTGCGGTGAAGCTGGTGAAGGCCGGCGACTACGTCGCCGCAGAGTCACACATTACGTGTGGAGTCTGTTTTCAGTGCCGTACCGGCCAGGCGCACGTCTGCCGCAATTACAAGATTCTCGGCGTGGACCGCGACGGTTCGTTTGCGGACTATGTCGTGTTGCCGGAAAACGTGCTTTGGCGCACGTCGCGGGTCATTGCACCGGAGTACGCCTCGCTCCAGGAGCCGCTGGGGAACGCCGTCGATGCCGCCCTGGTTGAGGATCTGACAGGCCATACCGTCTTGATCACGGGTTGCGGACCGACTGGCCTCTTCGCCGCCGCAGTCGCGCGCACGTCCGGCGCAGCAACCATCATTGCCTCGGATATCAGCGAGTACCGCTTGAGCTTGGCCAAGCAGGTCGGCGCCGATCACGTCTTGAACGCCAAAAACGAGACGGCCGCGGCGCTGGTCGAAGCCATCGAGGAGATCACCGACGGTGAGGGGGTCGATGCCTCGCTGGAAATGTCCGGCAACCCGGCAGCGCTGCATCTCGCGTTCGACGCCGTCAAAAACGGCGGGCGGGTCACGCTCTTTGGCATCCCCACCGGCCCGATCACGTGCGATCTCGCGAACGACATCATCTTCAAGGGCATTCGCGTACACGGGATCACCGGCCGGCGGCTGTTTGGCACCTGGTACCGGCTCGCGGGGCTCTTCAAGGCCGGATTGAACATCAAGCCCATCGTGACTCACACGTTCCCCATGAGCGACTTTGCCAAGGGTTTCGATCTCATCAAAACGGGCCAATGCGGAAAGGTCGTCCTCTTTCCGTGAGCAGCTGCCCTGCTTCAACGACATTAACGTGCTGGTGGGCTGATGGCTGACTCCACCCTCAAACAGATCGTCGGCGAGCAATTGGCGAGCATCCGCGCCAAAGCCCTCTATAAATCCGAGCGGCAGATCTTGAGCCCTCAGAACGGGGCTATTTCCGTCGCACAGGGCCGCGTCTTGAACCTCTGCGCCAACAACTACCTCGGGCTGGCCAACCATCCTCAAATCATCGAGGCGGCCATGAAGGGCCTGCGAGATCACGGCTACGGCATGGCGTCAGTGCGGTTCATCTGCGGGACGCAGGACATTCACAAGGAACTCGAGCGCGCGATCAGCAGTTTTCTCGGGACCGACGATGCCATCCTCTACGGTTCCTGCTTCGATGCGAACGGAGGGCTGTTCGAGGTGCTGCTCGATGAACGCGACGCCGTCATCAGCGACGCCCTGAATCATGCCAGCGTGATCGACGGCATCCGGCTCTGCAAAGCCAAACGCTTACGCTATGCGCATTCCGACATGAAGGAATTGGAAGCGAGGTTGCACGAGACGCGGCAATGCCGTCTACGCCTGATCGCGACAGACGGCGTATTTTCCATGGACGGCGATCTGGCGAAACTCGACCGTCTCGTTGAACTCGCGGAACGGTTCGACGCCGCGGTGATGGTCGACGACAGTCATGCCACCGGCGTGATCGGACGAAAAGGCCGAGGCACTCCCGACCACTTCCGTGTCGCCGATCGTATTGACATCGTGACGAGCACCTTGGGCAAGTCGTTGGGCGGGGCGACCGGAGGATTCACGACGGGACGCGCGGATGTTATCGAGCTCCTCCGCCAGCGTTCGCGACCCTATTTGTTCTCCAATTCGCTGCCTCCGCCGGTAGCCGCCGGCGCCCTGCAGGCGCTCGCCCTGGTTGCGGAAGGCGATGATCTGAGAGCAAGGCTGGGTGAGAACGCCGCGTTCTTTCGCGCCCGGCTTACCGAACTGGGCTTTCGGCTGATCGCACGGCGATCACCCCATCATTCCCGTCATGCTGGGAGAGGCGTCGCTGGCCACCTCGATGGCGGATCGACTGCTGGAAGAACACGTGTATGTCGTGGGGTTCAGCTATCCGGTCGTACCGGAAGGCCAAGCCAGGATCCGCGTACAGATGTCAGCCGCCCATACCCACGAACAACTCGAGCAGGCCGTGGCTGCCTTCGCCAAGGTGGGCCGGGAATTAGGCGTGATTTCGATCTAGCGGTGAGTCCTACCGGTATTATTCCTGAATCGCGCGCGTCGCGCGATTGCAGATAGGCATTCCGTGACGGCGGTGTAGAGATCGAGCGTCGCTTCTTCGACGCCCTGGAATTTTTGCAGGTTCCTGGACCGTTCGTTGACGATCTCGCCGACACGGATTCCGAGTTGGACAGAATCGTCGTCGTCGTGCGATTTTTGTGGGCGATCAATGACGGCACGCCCTCGACTTCGATGATCGGTGCAACCAGCCAGTTGATCGGATTGAGAAAGATATCGGCGACATATCCCGTAAAATCCCGGACGGTAAACGGCTGGAGAAACGGCAGAACCAGGTAGGGCCCTGGCTTCACGCCATAAGAGCCCAGCGTTTGTCCGAAATCCTCTTCCGGCGTGACGAGATCGACTTCCTTCGCCAGATCCAGGAATCCCGCATACCCGACAGCGCTGTTGATCAGGAAGCGTCCCACCTCAATGCCGGCGCCTTTGACCTTTCCCTTGAAAAACATTGTTCAAGAACCTCTGCGGGAAACGGAGATTGTAGAACATGTTGCTGATGCCGACTTGGACGAAGTCGGGCATGATGAAATCATAGCCCTGCGCGACCGGTTTCAGCACGTAGCGATCCACCTGGCGATTGAACTCGAATACCTTCGTGTTCAAGAATTCCCAGGGATCGTACTCTTCCTCGGCTCCCTCGCCGGATCTGGCGAAGGGGTCATACGCTTCGTCCCCAGCGCCGTCCGATGCTTGCGGTTGCAAGGCCGCGACTGAGACGTCCGCCACGGCGACGTCTCGGAGGTCCGCCACCAGAATTGAAGAAACCGGCCCATTATTACGGATCCAGGATTGACTATCCTTCTCCTGTCCCGTTGCGGCTGCGACGCAGCCCGTCAGAAGCGCGTGCAGGCTCAGCAACGAGAGGAGCACGCCAGGCCACGAGATCCTCACTTCTATGCTCCAGAGACGAATGCTAAAGGCACGGTGGGCCGGCAAGAGGCGGCGGGGTGTGGCTGCATGGTCGCGCACTGTACCAAAAGTTCCGTGCTCGTGAAACCATTTTTTGTGTTACGACCGGATGGCGCGACCGGCGAAGTCGCTGAACGTCTGGAAGTACCGCGTCCCGCCGACCTGATAGGTATTGTTATGGGCGGCGCCATTGATCAAATAAAGCATCTTAGGCGGCTTCGCGGATTCATAGACTTGACGGCCCAATTCAAGCGGAATGATATCGTCCTGATCGCCGTGAATGATCAGTTTTGGCAGGGAGAGGGCCGGGACTCGATCGATCAATCGAAACTTCGCCCCGAGCAGCCAATGCACCGGTAAGCCGCCGTAGTAGAACTTGGCAACCGCTTCGATCGACGGAAACGCGGATTCGAGAATGAGACCGGCTGCCGGTTTGCGGCTGGCCAGGTCTGCCGCGACGGCCGCACCGAGTGAACGGCCGAAAATGACGAGTCGTTCGGGTCTGATCATGCGGACGCGGACCAGATAATCGTACGCACCGATCGCATCTTGATACAGTCCTTCTTCGCTGGGCCGCAAGTTCTGGCTTTTGCCGTACCCGCGATAATCGAATAAGAAGACCGACAGGTTCTGACGGAAAAGCAACCGGAGATTGTCGAGCCGATTGACGATGTTTCCAGCGTTACCATGGCACCAGATCACGACAGGACGGTCCGCTGGTGCTTCAACGTGCCACCCGAAGAGTGTGGCGCCGTCGGCCGCCTTGAACCAGACGTCTTCGAGCGGAAGCCCGCTGACCGAGCGCCAATCCTTCTCATGCCAGCGTTCGGGATGAAAGACGAAAAACTGGTCAAGAATGTTCATAGCCACACGATCTTGGTTTCTCGGCATTGTCCCGGAACACGGGATCAAAGCAAGACTACATGGTGACGTTACCAGTTTTCGACTTCCCTGCTACCTAGGTGGAATGAAACGGAGGAGAGTGTCGTCGTCTTCAGATCGACATGCGATTGGGATATCACCTGGACGTTGCCAATTGTCAGAGCACATCAAGCAGAGCCGCGATCAGCGGGCTCCGACGCATCCATGGTTGTGGACACGCCGAAGCCCCATCCCGGAACGGCGTGTCTATTTGTTTGCTACGGCCGTCCCCTCCACTTTAAAGATAAATCCATCGAGCACGAGTGCCCAGAACCATTGCTCCGAGATCGTCACATCTGTCAGTCTTGTTCCACCTGCTTTTGCGGCTGCCTCTCGCATGGCATCTTCAAACCGAGTATTTTGGTTGATGGGGATGAATCCAAACAGCATAATGCCCGTGCTAGTGGCTTCGGTCTTCCCCAATGCCTTTTCATTCGGACCGATCGGTGCAGATCGGAAACTTTAGAGGTGTCGAAACGCAAGCGGTTAGTCAGGAGACACATTCCGAGTAGTAGACCAACAGCTTTCATGGGTTCTCCTCTATTGTGGATAGATTACTTGTTGGTCGACAGCCGTGCCTTCTACCTTAAAGACATATCCGTTAATCACATACCCCCACCACCATCGTTCGGAGATGGTCACGTCAGTTAACCTCGTGGCACCGGCTTTCTGAATTGCCTGATTGTAGGCCTCAACGAACCGGTCGTTTTGTTGGATCGGAATGAATCCGAACAGTAGCAGGCCGACGTGATCACCCCATGTCGCTCCCAGTGATTTCTCATTCGGAGCAATAGGAGCGGTTGGAACCTGCACCCGTGTCGAGTGACATGCCGCGGTGCCGATAAGGAGTGCGGCGCAGAGTACTATGCCCACTAGTCTCATATTTCCCTCCTTGCTACGGTGACCCTTCCCACGGTTGCTCTTAGTGAGAATTGCGGCGCGGAGACTACCACTTAGGACAGAATCGGTCAACAAGGCGCCTGCGAACGCTTCTGATTCTGTTCGGGTCCCGCTAGCCAACCTCCTGTTTCTTGGGTATACTCCTGCGACGGTCACGATGTTTTCAAAATATTTTTCCCCAGATGAACAGCCTCTCTTCTATCGTTGAGCCCTGCACATCTTGTGACGTCTTGGTGATCGGAGGCGGGCCGGCAGGCTCGACGATTTCGACGTTGCTCGCCGAGCAGGGCTGGAACGTTCACGTCTTGGAAAAGGACTCGCATCCTCGATTCCATATCGGCGAGTCCTTGCTTCCCCAATCCGTTCCCATGCTGCGGCGGCTCGGTGTGCTGCCTGAAGTAGAAAAGATCGGCATCGTCAAGTACGGTGCCGAACTCGTCTCACATCGCTATGGCCGGTCACAGATGTTCCATTTTGCGAAAGCATACGATGACTCCCAGCCCTATGCCTTCGAAGTGAAACGGGCCGAATTCGATGCCATCCTGGCCCGCAACGCGGCGGAAAAAGGTGCGCAGTTTTATGAAGGGGTACAAGCCCAACGGGCCGAATTCCGTCCGGGGCGGACGTCATTGGTCTACACACAAGATCGAAGGGGCCATGCTCGGACATGGGAGGCCCGGTTCATTGTTGATGCAAGCGGGCGCGACACATTCTTGTCCGCACAGTTGGGAGGAAAGCACCGAAGCAAGAAGCACGGCAGCGCTGCTGTCTTCAGCCATTTCGAAGGAGTCACGAGACTGACCGGATTGGACGAAGGAAACATCACTGCCGGCTGGCTCGACGACGGTTGGTGCTGGCTGATCCCGTTCAAAGATGGAACGATGAGTGTAGGCGTCGTGTGCCACCCCGATTACATCAAGTCCAGAAGGACTCCCCTCGATCAATTTCTCCTGGACACCTTGGGACAATCACCCCCTATTGCCACACGTATGGAAAGCGCCAGGGCTTTGACGCCGACATACGCGGCGGCCAATTTTTCCTACCGTCGTCACACGATGTCGGGAGATGGATACTTGATGATCGGAGACGCCTTTGCCTTCATCGATCCGGTGTTCTCCAGTGGCGTTCACCTTGCTCTGAACAGCGGAACCCTGGGAGCAGGGGTCGTCGATGCATTTCTGCGAGGCTCGCCCGAATATGCCGCCCGGCGGAAGCATTTTGAGCGGATGGTGCGCCGGGGCATCGGCACCTTTTCCTGGTTCATTCACAGATTCAATCAACCGGCGTTTCAAGCGCTGTTCGTGTCGCCCAAGCGTCCGCCGAAGATTGAACGGGCGGTGCTGTCGTTACTGGCCGGAGACGTTTTCGCTCAATCGAAGATGCGTTTCCCTCTTTTCCTTTTTAAAGTTGTCTATTACATCGTTTTCATGTTGAATTGGAAAGAGAATTGGAGCGTGGCACGCCGGCGTAAGCGTGGCAGCCGCGCCATCGTGACCGAAGTGACCGACTACGCCGTGAAGTCGACGCCAGCATAGGTCAACCGAACGAATGGGCATTCGACACCGTCACGCGTCCTCTCCCGCGTCAGCCCAGCGGGTTCTGGAACCAACGGGCCACGTCAAAACCAGCTATCTTGAACCGGATGAACTTGTCCGGCGGTTGACGACATCGGACACCTACCCGCTCGCCGTCGTTTCGTTCGGTCTGCCTCTGCCGTTTTCTCTCCCCTGCCCGGTTGTTCATCTTGATCTACCGCTGCTGGATCGCTCCCGCCGATGCGAACTCTGGAGTTGCGACCAGCCAGTCCGCGTGTACAAAGAGAACGGGGTTTCGGTAGCGATGAGCGGCTCTTTGCTCTTCGGCTCCATTACCGTGGCCGAAGATCCGGACATCGGGCTTGATCGCACCACTGAAATCGCCTACCGACACCTCCTTCACCAGCTCCTCGAATCAGGGTTCCCCCATTTGTGGCGTATATGGAATTATTTTCCGCGTATCAATGAAGACCAGCATGGCCTGGAGCGCTATAGGTTGTTCTGCGTTGGACGACACCAAGCCTTGGCTGAAACTTTGCCGGGGTTTCCCGCCTCGCTGCCGGCCGGAACGGCGGTGGGAACGCAAAGCGGCCCACTTCAAATCTATTTCCTCGCGGGCGCCCATCCAGCCCAGCATCTTGGCAATCCGCGTCAAGTGAATGCGTACGACTATCCAAACATTTATGGCCCTCGCAGCCCCTCGTTCGCCCGTGCCAGTCTGTACCGCTCGGACAGTGCCATACAGTTGTTCATCTCCGGTACGGCGAGCGTCGTGGGGCATCAGAGCCAGCATAAGGGTTTAGCCGACCTCCAAGCTCGAGAAACGATGGCGAACTTGCGGGCGCTGCTCGATCGTGCCCATTGCATTCCGGCCAGCATCGAGCGAGAGACAAGGCTGCAATCGAATCTTCAAAGTGTACGTGCGAAGCCGAGAGCATCTCGATGCCGTACGCCGGGTCTTGGACGATCCGTTCTTTTTTTCGAGCCACCTGCTCTATCTCCAGGGCGATCTCTGCCGCAAGGAACTTTTGATCGAAATCGAAGGGCTCGTCACTGCGGACTGATGCCTTTCCCTTACCCTCCACGCCATACAGAAACAGGTTGAACACAAGGATCAACGTGATGCAGCGGACCGCATGGACTACAGTCGGAGTCTCCGGCTCACTCAGTGGTAGAAATTGTGATTGTTCATCCGCAAAACAGTTGTACTTCACCATTGATTGTGACTGGGTGCCGGGATCGGAGAAAGGCCTCGAAGCTCTCCTCGATTGTTGCGAGCGTTATCGTATGACGGCGACCATCTTTTTCACGGGTCGTTTTGCCGAGGCGTATCCCAACCTGGTGCGAGATTGTCACGAGCGCGGACATCAATTGGGAACGCATGGATGGGCTCATGGCGGCCTTGAAGAGGACGAAGACTTTCGAACCGCCGGGTACGAGCAGCAACGGACCTGGATTCGCCGGGCTACTCAGGCTGTGGAACAGGCTGCCGGTGTTCGTCCAGTCATTTTCCGCGCACCAAATCTGTGGATCGGTGAAACCACCTTGCGGATCCTTGAAGAAGAAGGCTACCTCTACGACTCCTCGGTGCCGGCCAGGCGTTTTGACTTGGGATTCGGACGTGTCCACTATCTGAAGTACTTCTGGGCTCCGACCCAGCCTTATCGACTATCTGAAGCCGACCTGAGCAAACCAGGCGCCAGTGCCATCACGGAAATTCCGCCGTCTGCTTTTCTGTTTCCTGTCAACATGGCGACGCTCCGCGTGCTGGGGTTGCAGACGCTCGGCAGAATGATTGCCTGGATCGGGCGCGGATCGAGATCCCTCGTCTTTTATTGCCATCCGTCTGAATTCATCCACCCGAAAGACCAGTCGTTTCCCAAGAGCATGTCGAAATGGAACACCAGAGGCATGGGGCCCCAAAATTTGTCCTTGCTGGAAGCACTGCTGGATGTTCTTTCTGAAAGACACTTTGTGCCTACGCCCATGATGGGCAGCGCTGTCACCCATCTTGACGTGAGCCGTCCAGTCGTCATAAGAGCTAGAGCGTTTTCTTGAAGCCGTCTTTCAACGGGAGGTCAGCCATGAAGAGAGTAGGATGGGCTACAGTAGCCGCCTGTATCGCGCTGGTAGCTGTGATGGCATGCAGGGGCGGCGGGCAGGTCTACCAAGTAAAAGAAGCACCGGTGCAAACTGCATCGGGAAAAGAACTGAGTCTGGAAGAGGTTGGAAAGGAAATTGTCGCGGCAGGAGTGGCAGCCGGCTGGCAAATGGCGCCTGCCAAATCAGGGGAAATCATCGGCACCCTCAACGTTCGCAGCCACCAAGCCGTCGTATCTATTCCCTATACCACGAAGGCCTATAGCATTCTCTACAAGGACAGCTCGAACCTCAAGTATGACGCGACCGCGCAAACCATACACGAAAACTATGCCAGCTGGATCCAACGATTGGATGGCGCCATCCGCTCACGCTTGGCCGCGGCAGGAGGTTAACCCGTATTAGTGGATGACTGGCGAGGAACCTGTTAGCAGAGGCCGCCGGCAGGCTGGTTGCGTTGCCTTCGACCTGCCTTTGAGAAAGCACCAGAGTCCGCTCAGGTACATCCCTCGCTTCACCAGTTTCCACGACACCATTTTTGCGATCCGAAGCACGTCCGCCACCGGCCGGAAATTGCTTGGACGCAGACCGCCGCGCGCCCTCACCGAGACCTCAATATTCCGGCATGGAAACCCGCGTCTTGCCGCTTCGATCAGGATTTCACTTTCATAGACAAAGCTCCGAGTGCGGTCATGTCGGATCAACACCTCGCGTAGCAGCCCGGCCGGATACGAACGAAACCCTGACTGAGTATCCTCAATCCGCGCTCCTGCCGCCCAGCCGATCCAGAAATCAGCCAGGCAGTTGGCCCAATAGCGGCCCGGGAATATCTTCCGGTGGTCGCGGCTCCGCGCACCGACAAACAACGTCTCGGGACTGTCCTGCATTGCCGCGATAAACGAAGGAATTTCCTCCGGCCTGTGCTGCCCATCCGCATCGAGCGTAATGACAGCGACCGCTCCATGAGCCAACGCTCGCTGGAATCCTCGCCAAAGACTCTCTGCCTTCCCGACATTGTGCTCGTTTCGAAGGACGATAACATCAAGACCGGTCAAGCTCTCGGCGGTGTTGTCCGTCGAGCCGTCGTCCACCAGGATGACCTGGGCACAATGTTGGCGGGATCGCGCGGCCACTTCCCGCACCGTCGCGGCTTCATTGTATGCCGGAATCACGACCCAATAGCGATCGCTCGCCCGTGTTTCGCAGCCATGAATGTCGCTGCCTTGTGCTGGTCCAAGAGCGACAGCTGTCTTTGAATGTTCCTGCCGGTTCACGCCATGCCCCCATTGACCCCGATTACTTGTCCCGTAATGTACCCGGCTTGCTCCGAGACCAAGAACGAGACCAGCGACGCCACGTCTTCAGGAGTCCCTACCCGCTTCATCGGCACGATCGACGCGACCTGCTCGGGGGCAAAGGAACGTCTTGTAGCCGGTGATTCGATCAAGCCGGGTGCGACCACGTTGACCGTAATGCCACGCGAAGCCAGCTCGATGGCGAGCGACTTGCTCGCCCCGTGAAGGCCGGCTTTTGCCGCGGCATAATTGGTCTGTCCGCGATTCCCAATGACTCCCGCCAGCGACGAAATCGACACGATCCTTCCCCATCTCGCTCCAATCATCGGAAGGAGGAGCGGTTGCGTCACATGGAAAAACCCGTTCAACGAAACATCGAGCACGTCTCTCCACTGGCCCTGTGTCATGCCTGCCATTGGCGCATCCTCATGCACGCCTGCATTGTTGACGAGCACCTGAATGGGACCTGCATCCAGGAGCCCGTCGATCGCCTGTCGCGTCGCATCGGGATCTGCAACGTCAAACGTCGACACAAGCGCCGCCCCGCCGTTGGCGGTGATTTTATCCGCCACCTGCTGAGCCGATTCCGGATGCCGGTGGGCATGCACGATGACTGTGCAGCCGTCCGCGGCCAGGCGCTGGCAGATCATGGCACCGATCGTCCCGCTGCCGCCCGTCACCAGTGCACGTCTACTCATGACACCGCCTTGATAAAGATCGACGCGCGCCCCTCAATCAGGGCGCATCCGGCATGCGCGAGAGTGAAGCGATAGATGTAACTGCTATCTCCCTCCAGGAGACGGGTGGCAGCCACAGTGAGGTCCTGCGCCAAGTCATCAAGTCGATTGATTGTAAAGGTCACATCGCGAACGCTGCCGACAAACCCGATCTGCTTGCCGCCACGGAGGCCCCCGTCCAGGAGTCCGACGTGGACACCCATGGCTTGCGCGGCGTATTCGAGGCCTGCTGTGATCATCAACCGTCCGCCCACACGCAACGGGTTCCGTTGATCGCGGTGAGTGGACGTACGGCAAGTAATGGTCCTGTCGTCCCACGAATCTACTGCATCGAGCAAACACATAGACTCCCCGTGCGGGAGCAACCGGCCGATCTCGGCTTTGACCATCCGAGTCACGACTCGATCTCCACAACAAGTCGTTGATCGTCGAGAACATTCAGATTCGCGCGCTGGCAACCCGGCTGTGCAAGCGCACGCAGCAGAGGCAGCAACCGGCCGGCGGGGTTATCACGCCGGAGTTGTTCCAGGGTATGGTCCTCCATCTCGGTGACCTCGGCATGGCTGGCGGCAGCGAGTGTTATGCCTGCACGTACTGGAGCACTGTTTGCCAAAGGCGTCATGACCAGCGCCGCCGCGAACGCAGATCGGATCGGCCGTGCGCGATCGAGCGGCGGCGGCGGCGGGAGGTCGTAGACCACAAAGAGGACCGGACGTTCTTCGACCGTCGCATAGGCGACCGCTTCCAGGAGTCCAGCGGCAGACGAATCGTCATACGAAGACAGGGCTGTGGAAGACTGCTGACAACCGGTCGCAATGCCCCAATATCCGGCCGCCGTGTTGTGTACCGACTGATGAAATAGCGTGGGAGACAAGGCCCGATCCGCTGTAGTCAATGCGCGACACAACGTATCCAACACACCCATTTCACCGCCGGAGGAGGCAAACACGGTGGCGACATCCTGTGGGTCAACTGCTGACTGGAGGACAGCTTCGTGCGCGACATGCATAGCCCAGCGCACGGCGTCGCTACTGCGGCGCCGTTCGTTCGCCGGCAGCAATGCTGCCTCCGGCTCCGGTACCGAACGCGGACTGTAGGAAGAGGTGCCGGCCAACACCGCACGTCCCTTTACCCAGCCGTCGAGGCCGGCACTCAACAGGCCGACACCCAAGATTCCCACCTTCATCACAGGACTCCGAACACCAGGCTGCAATTGTTGCCGCCGAATCCGAAGATATTACTCACCGCCCGTCGGATCGGCCGTGCTTCGTTCTCAAGGATGATCCGGCTTTTCAATGCCGGATCGACGCGCTCGCAGTGAAGCGTGCCGGGGATAAATGCTTCCTTCAGGCAGATGGCCGTAATCAACGCCTCGGTAATGCCGGCCGCCCCCAGCGTATGCCCTGTCCAGCCTTTGGTGGAACTGACCACCGGGGCTGAACCGAAAACTTGATAGACTGCTTTGTCCTCCACCGAATCATTCGCTTTCGTCGCCGTCCCATGCAGGTTGACATAGTCGACGTCAGAAGGGGCAAGGCCCGCACGTTCCAGGGATTGCTGGATCGCTCTGATGGCGCCTAGACCCTCGGGATGCGGCTGGGACATATGATGGCCATCGGTGCTTTCGCCATAGCCGAGCAGTGCGACGGCTCCCTTCCTCCCCACATTCGAGCTCGATTCAAGCAAGGTATAGCCGGCGGCTTCACCCAAAGAGAGACCGTCCCGATCTTCATCGCAGGGGCGGCAAGGCTGAGTCGACAACAACTGCAAGGCTGAAAACCCGTACAACGTGGTCAAGCAGAGGCTGTCCACACCGCCGACGATCGCGGCATCGCAAAGACCCGCTTGCAGATAGCGTGCGGCCGTTGCAAAAACTTTGGCACTGGAAGAACAGGCGGTCGAGATGACCAGGGCAGGCCCGCGCAGCCCCAGGTAGGTCCGGACAAAGTGTCCTGACGAAAACATGTTGTGGGTGTATCGGTAGCGTGCTGCAAAATCGTCTGAAAGCCTGTCCGTTTGAGGATCTCGTCGCGCATAGGCATGTTCCGTCTCCAGAATCCCGGAGGTGCTGGTTCCCATGACGACGGCGATGCGGTCGGCGCCGTAGCGTTGCTTCGCTTCGGCCACCGCCACCATGAATCCGTCTTGTTGCAGGGCAAGCCATGCCAGCCGGTTGTTCCGGCAATCGAACGGCGCCAATCCGTTTTCAAGTGAGAAGTCCTCGAGGCCGTCGACCCGGCCGATATATGTCTTGAGCAAGGCATCCTCGAAATTGCACGGCCGCAATCCCGAGCGCCGATCACGCAACGACCGGGATACCGCCGCAATGCCGCGACCGTTCGCGGCCACCAGCGTGTAGGCCGACAGCGTCAACGGAGTCATGGATCGTTTATCCGGTGGCATGCACCTTTCGCTTTGCCATAATCCCGGTAAAGAGCAGGCAGCAGAAAGATCCGACAGAAGCGGTCAGACCTATGGCGTGCAATACCGGAATCCTTGAAGTGGCAAGAACGCCAAAAACCAGTATTGTGGTGGTCGCGCAGACCAGCAGCCCGTATAGTGTGTGAGTTCGCTCCTCTGCGCTTCCCTCGGGGCGGTTGAAGAACAGGGCATAATCGAGTCCCAGCCCGATGACCAGAAGGAACGTCGCCACATGGAACAAGGACAGGGATTCGCCCGTCGCATTCACCAATGCCACCATCACGACTAACGCGCTGAGAATCGGAATGAGCACCGACCCCACCAGCTTGAGTGACTTCAATGCAATGACCAGAATCACAGCAATCGCCAGCCCTCCGCACAGCACGACTGAGAAGGTCCGGTCACGGTAATCGGTCATCAGCCGGTTGGATTCTTCTTTTAAATCGACAGAGCCAACTCGGGGAACGTTCCAGCCGGTCACGATCTGTTTCAACCGTTGCCGGTCCTCGACACCACGCAGAGGAACCACCGCTATCCAGTGCCCCTGTTGTTCGAACAGTAGGGACGCCATTTTGATTCCGAGGCCGGTTCCCTCGAACAGCCTCCTGTCGACCGGCGGTTGAGATCGTGCACCCTCCACTGCATCGATGAAAGGGGTAAACAAACCCGGCGTGAAGGGCAGGCCTTTGATCGCCGCCTCAAGATTGCGCCGCAGCACGTTTCGCTCAGGCAAGGACTGCTGTCGCTGCTGCTGCAGACGGTGACTCGGGAGGTAGCGTGAAATGAGGTCATAGCCACCAATGACCCGATCCCGACGCAGTTGCTCTATCTTGGGCATCACGGTTTCGCCGGATTGGAGCACGGCTTCTTCGGTCCGTCCTTCGATCATCAACAGATCTCGAACATCCGGTGCGCTCAACTCCTGTCGTAGTTCATGATCGAGCTGCTTCTGGCTCTCGGGTGCGGGGCTTAGCTCCGCAAGATCCGTCTCCCATATGGGCGTATGAGACCACAACAACGCCGCGCTGGCAAGGAGAACGGCAACCGGCACGACCGGCTTCATTCGCGACACTCGTTGCAGCGCGGATTCGTAACCTGTCCAGGCATTCCTCGGAACGAAACCATTGGGAACGAACAGAGGGAGAATCCACCGGGTGACCGCGGCTCCCGTCAACAGACCGACGACGGCAAACATTCCGAGCTGTGCGAGTGCCGGAAACCCGGCAATCAGCAGCGAGGCAAATCCGATGGTCGTCGTCAGCACGCCCAGCCGCATCGTCGGCCAAATCGCGCGCATGACCTCTCCGGCCGAGCCTCGAACGGTCAAATGGCTGAACAAGTGGATCGGATAATCGTCCACCACGCCGAGGAGCGCGATCCCGAAGCCGAGCGTGATGCCATGGATAAACCCAAACCAACCTTGCACAGCCAGCATTCCTGCCAGGATTCCGGATGACAGCGGAATGAGGCTCAGCAACACCAGCGTGACCGATCGATAACTGGCATACAGAAACACCAGCACGAGCGTGGCGGCAGCCATCGAGAGCCACCAGGCTTCCATCTCAATGGTACGCTTGATCTCGACGGCAAAAACGCCCGGTCCGCTCATGCGCAACCGCAGCGGCGATGACCCAACGAGCGACGCAAACAACGCGCGGACATCCTGCTGGACCTTTGCTTGCGCGTCGGCATCGAAACCAGTGACCCGTGTCTCTGCGACGAGCAAGGCTCTTGACCGGTCTCGGGACATCCAGGCACTGCGATGTGCGGCCGGCGTCTCTTCTGGGGACACCGCATCGAGTATCGCCAGCACCTCGCCGGTAGGATCTTCTCGTAACGTCGGCTTGATGAATGGCGCCAGGGGAGAGCGGAGATCCTCGAGCCGTTGTTCCAGCGTGTGGTGAAGCGATTCTCTCGAGAAGGACTCATGACCGACCTGCGGACTCAGGAGATACCGCCATCGAAATAGAATGTCCCAGTCGCGGCGCTCCACGGCCTGATTGCCGTTCGCGACGAATAAAAAGTGACCGCTGGTATGAAGCCGTTCACGCAACGCTTTGCTGGTGTCCGCCAGCTCGTCCGGATTTCCACCCTCGATAGCGAGCAAGAGCAGACGGCCGGCCTGACCGCTGCGCAGTTGCGTCAATAAGAGACGTTGCGCTGCCGTCGTTCCTTCGGGCAACAAATCGCCCAATTCACTGTGGACCGCCACGCTCGTGAAAACCAGCCAGAGTCCACCCAACATAGCAAGAGCCCAGAGAGCCCAGACTCCGTACTTCTGCCTCACCGAGTCACTCCCCTGAGGAGCGTCATGACGGTTCGATCACCATCCGGCGTGCGGACGGCGATAGTCCCGATGCGTCCCTCCGAGCCGGTGAAGAGAAGATAGTCGACGACAGACTTGCCGGCTGGATCCAGGGGGCGCAGCAAGAGCGTCCATTTGCCGCGGGTCCCGTCGAGGGTCGCCTCGTAGAGCTGTTTCAACTGCACGGCATCACCCATCAGACTCATGCGAAACGCCTCAACGAAACTCCGGAGAGTCGGATACTCTTGGAGCGAAATCGTGCGCGTGACTCCTTTCCGTTGACTCTCGAATGTTACGCGATCTCCTTGGATAAGATACCGCTCATGAAAAGGATCGGTGACGAGCTTTTCCAGCGTCGCCGGCGGGATGAACCGCAGGACGCCGCGGGCTTTCAACGGTTCAGTCAGCATGGAGGAATAGGTGGCCTCTTCGAACGCGATCGACGGTTTTCGCTGCTCCTTCACCAAAGCCATTAACGTCTCAATCGACCAGTCGGCGTCGGACGCATAGAGTGTGGAAGCGACACTCCCGAGCGTGATAACCAGGCAGCCGAGGGCACACTGTCGCCCTAGTGTGTTTAAGAAGGTCATCGTAGGCCGTCTACCGGACTTCGGAAACTCCATCACGAGCGACTGTCCCAGGACGCCTCATCCCTCCGGCAACGTTCTAGGATTCAAGGAGCGGCTTGCCAAAAGTCATAGAAGTTGAACCAGTTGTCTGTCGCTTCCCGGCTGTAGTGCGACAGACGGTCAGCATACTGCTGAGTCCATCGCTGTATGTCGTCCTCACGCCGCTCGGAAGATAGCCGAATCTCGCCGCTAAGCAGTTCCAGCTGCACGTCGTAGCGATTGCCTCCACGATACAAACCGAAAAACATGACCACGGGCGCGCGGACCGCATGAGCTAATCGTATGGAGCCCGTCGGGAACGGCGCGTCGGCTCCCAGAAAGTTGCAGCGGATGGCCTGATCCTGGGACATCAGTCGATCTCCCATCATGCCGACGATGCCGCCGCCATCTAGACACTCTCGGACGCGCAGCATGTTATCGATGCCTCCTGCCTGCAGGACGTTGGCGGCGATGGCAGGGTTCAACTCGTGAAAGAATGCCCGCATCAAGGGTGCGTTCTGCTCGTCCATCAGCACCTTAATGTCGAGCTCTTCGCGCGAGACGCCCATGGCCCTTACGACTTCGAAACTGCCCAGATGCGAGCCCAGCAGGAGGCATCCACGTCCAAGCGCCAGTGCATGAGTGAGTGTTTCAATGCCGTTCACTCGGATATCGAACAACGTGAAGCGGCCACGGAGAAAATACACCCGGTCGAGAATGGTGGACGCAAACCAGTAGTAATGGTGGAAGAGCCCTTGCCAGCCAGGCGACCGGCCCTGCGCACGTACGTAATACTGGCGCAGTGTCCGATTCGCCCCTCCTGAACGGCAGAGATAATAGAAGCAGACTGGAATGAGCAGCGCCCTGGCCGCCGATCTTCCCAGCGACTCCGCCACCCAAGCCATAAGGCGGATCAGCCGCCGGTTTCCGCGTTCCTGTCGTGTTTTCCAGGCAACGGCCATCAGCTGCCCGATCGAGTTCCGCCCGGTACTCGAAACCGGATGGACCCCGACGCCACGAGGCGGCTTCCCGCGTGGCAGGTGAAGGCTGCCGTATTCGTGTCCTCAGACTCGACGGTAATCGTGAGCCGTTCTTCAGGTCTTAGCGGAGAAGAGAGTTTGACCGCCGGCATTCCCGTGACGACCAACTCCTGGCCATAGGTCTCTCTCAGCGTTTGGATCACTTCCTCGAGCACCACGACGCCGGGTACGATCGGATGGCCCGGGAAATGCCCCGGCAGGGCTGGATGATCCCTGTTGATCGTCAGTGTCCGTTCATACGTCATGCGACGATTCGTTCTTCCACCGTTCCATGAGCTGACGCAACGCTTCGCGTGGCAGCTTGCCCGTTTCGTTGCGAGGAAGCTGCGGCAAGAGCAGCAAGGGACGCGGCAAAAACACAGGATCGAGACGCCGCCGCAGCGCATGCTGAATGTCTTCCTGCGTCTTGCCAGGCGCCACGACCAATGCCATCAGACGGCCCAACGACCCTTCCTTCGCGTCGGGCAAGACAAACACCCCATCGTGCACCCCTTCGACCTCCAACAATTGTCGAGTGAGATCGCCCAGCGACGCACGATGGCCCGCGATGTTCACCTGATCCTCCACACGGCCCAACACACGAAATGTCGCCCGTCCGGTCACCGACACGCGATCGGGAAACCGAACGGGGCACGGCAGATACGCTGCCTGTACGGAGCAATGAGCCCCGTTGCAGGCCAGGGTAACGCCGTCCAGCATGCGCCAGTCTCCGTCCGTCACCGTCCTCCTCGACGCGACGCTGCCTGCTTCCGCAAACCCAAAAATTTCGTGCAGGGGCGCATGAAACCGCTTCTCGGCTTCCCGAGCCAAGTCGGAGGTCAGAGGCGACGTGGCGGATAGGATCATCCCGATGGGAGGAAGCCTCACGCCGGCCAGCAGACAGGCGCGGAGGTGCAAGGGAGTGGTGACGAGTAACGATCGTTCTGGCGACTGGCTCAACGCCACGCGAATGTCCTCAGGGAACAGCGGCCGGCCCGCATGCATGGTCAAACCTTGCTGCATCGGCAGTATGACCGAAGCCTCTAATCCGAACATATGCTGATGAGGAACGGTGGCGACCACGCCTTGGACACGAGCCGCTGTCAGGTCCAGTCGCCTGGCAGTCGCGCGTGCCACGGACACCAACGCGTCCCACGTTTTTAGATTCGGCGTCGGCTGTCCGGTGCTGCCGGAGGTGAACGCGATGGCAACCTGTTGTCGGAGTGGGATAGGCGGAATGTTCCACGACCGGCTGGAGGAGCCTCTCTCGGCGGGAAGCACGACGGAGGGGATGTCGTGGGCCGGTTCCTCCCGGTCCGTCAAGCAATAGCAGCTCTCATGATCGCCGGCAATGCGTCGTAGGGTCTGAGGCGCTCGACTTTGCGGCAGGAGCGTCACTTGCCGGCGCAACATCGCGGCAGAAAAGCCGACAAGAAACTGGTAGCGGCTCGTGAGCAGATTCAGCACGGAAGGCCGGTCGGGAAGTATTTCGGCCAGATCGGTCACGTCTGAAAGAAACTCTTTCGCCGAGCGGGGGCCATCGGATTCCCAGGCCAGCACGTCGTCTGGGCGGTAACACGCGATCAGAGGCGCATCTAACATGACACCACAGCATCACTTCGTACGATGTTTTTCGATCGCCCGCGCGAGGGCTCGCAAGGAGGAAAACGTGACCTTGATCCCGGGATCGCTGGACTTGAGCTGATAGCCGTAGGTTTGAGAGATGGCCAGCGACAGCTCTAGCGCATCGATGGAGTCAAGCCCCAGTCCCTCGCCGAACAGACGAGCTTCCGGTTGAATGGAAGATGGATCCGCTTTCAACTTGAGCGTCTGCACGATCAACTTCGCTACTTCAAGTTCAAAAGGCGAGGGCTGTGGACTGGTCATTGAACGGCTTCCAGTTTCACGGCACGGTAATCACGCAAGAGCCCGTTGAACAACTCATGTAGCGAGCATTCGACAAATCCAGCCTCTTTCAAGGCACCGAGAATGGTCTCTGCCCCGACACAGTGCTCAGTCGTATCCCACCAGTAGTCCATGAGCGTCTTCATGTCGCGGTTCCCCGTTGAAGCTGAGAACGCGATGCCCAGGACCGTCCTGACGTAGAACCGGGAGAGAGAGAGCAGCAGGGGCGATCGCGGACGACAAATATCCAGCAAGAGCACGATGCCGCCAGGCTTTAACACCCGTCGGTACTCAGAAAATGCGTCTCTTAGATCGGAAACATGCCGCAAAGCATACCCCATGCTCAAAAAATCAAAGCAGGCGTCAGGAAAGGGCAGCCGTTCACCGATTGCATTCACCAGTGTATGGCAGGGACCTCTCCTCGCCTCGCTGAGCATTCCGATACTGGGGTCGAGTCCAATCACGGACCCAGAAGGACCCACGATTTTACGGGCGCATTGCGCAACCAAGACCCGGCCCGCACGCGACATCGAGGACCTGCATGCCGGCTTTGAGTCCGGCCCTCAGCAGCGCTTTTCGACGATACCAGAGTCCGGAGCCTAGCCCGGTCGCCTTGTCGATATTGCGATACTGGTAGGCCGTACGATTGAACAGGTCGTTGAGAAAGCGCTGACGGGCGTCACCCTCGTTGTAGTAGCGGCGCAAGAGAGGGTGTGGAGGAAGTGGGACGAGCTGGCCTGGCTGAACGCGTGCCGATATGATGGGGTTTGGGGTTCATGAAAAGATTTCGGATGCGTCCAACCTTGTAGCAGGACTCTCTCGGACGGGCAAGAGGGCAGTCGGTCACTCATTAAAACGAGAGGCCGACTCCAAGGGCCACAATGTGCGTCCGTAAATCAAGCGAGGGCTCTAGGCTTCCGCTCCATTGGTAGCGGCTCGCGAAGTATTTATACTCTCCAAACACAAAAACATTCTCCGTCACAAGTGTGCGGACACCGGCAAAATATTGAAACGCCGGACTTATATCACGCAGGGTGCCGGTCTGTGTCACCGCCCCTTTCGTGAAGTGTGCGTCGACCAGGTAGGATGACGACCAGCCCGCGCCGACGCCTCCATACGGCTTTACTCGCTTGCCAGGGTACTGAATGATGAGGCTCACCATCGTCGTCCACGCCAAAAGAGTCCCGCGTCCCGATTGAATTCCCGAAGAGCCACTGGACGCTGGTGCATTCACCTCATGGCCCAATCCGAACGACTCGGCCTGAATCCCTGCCATGTAGCCCGTGAACGCAGGAAACACACCGGCCTTGAACCCGCCACCGGCGGCGTTTTTGACCGTAGTCGACGGGAGTGCTTCGCCTCCGATGTTCAGATTCCGATTTTGAGCTAAAGAGCCGAAGACATAGACTCCTCCATAAATTTCCGGTCCCGTTCTTGGCGAAGAATCGTCTGTGGCCCCGATGTCCTGCGCCTCGGCCACAAGGACCGCGAAGCACAAGGCCGCGACGAGAGGAACGGAGGCGAGACAGATGACAGATCCCACGGCAGCGGCTCGGTTAGAAATATACGTGGAGGGTGGCCAACACATCATCATCGTGGCTCCGATGGTTGTACTCCACCCGAATGGCCAGGTTTGTCATGAGTGAGAAGCGCTGTCCGATGGACCATCGCCAATCCTCGGATTTTTCACCCAGCGCATAGCGTAGATACGTGCCGGAGGCGAGGAGTTTCCATCGATCCGTAATGTCGGCCAACATGCCGACGGTGCCACCACCGCCGATCCGGTGGGACTCCTCATAGGCTTTACTGGCATTCGCTTCCACCTCGGCCATGGCATAAAACACCTGCCGTCCAGCGAGATGTGTTTCAACCGCTCCGCCGATGCCGGTGTTAAAGTACCCGTTGGTGCAAAGCTGGCAACCACGATGGGCGATCGTGTTCATGCCGAGATTGAGCTTCCAGGAGGGTGCCTGAAACAGGGAGTCGATCGGAGAAAGGGAAATCATGTTCAGCGGGCTGAATCGTTCCACCCTCGCTTGGGACTGATTGTGATAGTGCCTCAGAGCAAACGACATCACTTCTATTTGCGCGTTCGGTGTATACCCGGGCTCGGGGTCCAACAGATCTTGGTAGGCGGCACGAACGTTGATTTCTTCGAACGCCCGATCATTTCGCCAACCGCCGCCGATTCCAATTCGGCTGGTACCATGGCCGAGATCCGGTCGTTTGACATAGGGCTCAATCGCCATCTCGTTCGGGGACACCTTCATGTGGCTTCGAGCGGACAAGATGGCTCGGTTTTTTTCGCCGGAAGGGCTCCCCCTCCGGTCCTCCGCTCCCTTTCATCAAGAGATAGTCAGAGGCGGTGTCAAGGATGAACGCTTGCCGGTCGAGAGCGAGGCCGCGAAAGCGCTCTGACTTGAGCTGGGCCGGGTCCTCAATCATTCGATTGAGCCAGGCCCGTTCCTCCAGGGTCATCGCCTCACGCTTGCGCCGAACCAACGTGCTCCTTGAAGGCCGGGAGACGACTTCGCCGATGATGCCAGACTGGCCGAGAAACCGGACCGTGTCCACGGGAATCGCATAAAACGGAAACCGGTCCAACAAATGGATGGAGGGCTCGGCAGCTTCAATAAGGGACAAGATGTGGTACGAGCAGTTTTCATCGAAAAAGAAATAATCGAAATAGGCGTTCCCCAGTTCCCACGTATGCATCAAGAGGCGCCTTACTTGTAGCTCGGTCAAGGCCAACCGGTATTCCCAAATGTCGCGGTTTTCGATATCGCGGTATTCCTGGACCTTGAAATAATAGGGGATCGTCGAGAAGTGCCCCGGATAGCCGCCAAATACCCCTTTCACCGCATACTCAGGTCCCGCATTCGGCGGCACTTCTGCGGCAAAATTGATGGTGTAATCCAAGATCCGGGTCTGCGGAGTCTGTCCCTTGCCATCGATTCGCAAGAACGTATGGCCGAACATCGACGAAGGATTGTTCATGAATCCAGTGGGAAAGATGACGCTGATCGATTCAGCATTGAACTCGTTGAACCAGCGGGTGAACCGTTCGCAGGGTTGTGCCGGTAATCGATGCTCGTCGAAGTGCAGCTTGTCCTTCAACCAATGGTAACGCGCGACGAAGGCGCATTGGGCCGGCTGCTTCGAGCGGCCGACCAATTCATCGGAAAAAAACTTGGCGAGGGTAGCAGCGAGTTCAGCCTGCGGATCCGTCTTGCCGTTAGGGGCCATGAAGAAGCCTGGATCATCCTGCATGCTAGTGACCCCGCCGAACAAGTTTCGGTTGTAATGAAGCAGGACATGCCATTCCCGTTCATCGGCGAGGCGGGCGACGTCAGCTTGTTCAATCAGTGCCATAAGATAGGAGGAGTCCGCTGCGGCTGCAGCTCCCTGCGAAACCGGGAGGAATTGCAGAAGAGTGAACAGGTACGCGGTGAAGGCAAGGAATCGGGGATGATGTTCTGGGGGTTCCAGCCTATGAGACCGGAACCCCACAGCACGAGCTTACTTGTTCAATGAAACTTTGGCCAGCGTAGGATGCGTCGCCACTGCGTCATTCAACGCCTTGATCATCGCACCTGGTGAGGATTCTCCCGCCTTCACGAAGAATGCGTATCTTTCCTGCGTCATCGCGAAGAACGCCGGTTGCTGGTCAGCCGGAATGCCCATGAGCGTTGCGAGCGAGCTGAGATGTTCACCCTGTCCTTGCGCCATATCCTGCGCGAGATTCTGGAAGTTGATTGCGGCAAAGACGTTCGCCTTCTCTGAAGCCCACACCTGACCGTCGTTGGTGCAGCCGGAAGTACCGCTGCTGATCCCGAAGGTGCCGCTGCCAAAGGTGCCGTTCGTGGTCGCTTCCAACACCTGGACGCCGATCGTCTTTTGGTGCGGATAATTCTGCCACGCCAGCTTACCGAGGCCGCAGCCAGGTCCGGTATCAGGATTGCCGGTCGGTGCCGCCATCGCAAAGCCGGCTTGCAAACCGAATAGCACTGCTACCGAGAGAACTAGCACTCTCTTCATCATAAGTCCTCCTTCAGTGAAAGAGTTGTCGTACCGCCGGTGCCTATAGATTAATAGGCAGTACCTAGGCCGAGTATACTCAAATTCGGCTATGGATGTCTCACAAAATTTCAACCGATAGGTCGTCGGACGAAGTCAACCATCTCATGCCCTTGGTTCACCCCCACGGATTCTCATGGGTCGCTCAATTGATGTTCATTTGATGTACATTCCAATTGCGCGTTTCCAGGCACGGTCCTCCAGTTGAATCAATGACGGCACCGCCTTCCCGCGTGTGATCGTCAAGATTCCGATCCCTCGCGGCAACGAAAATCGTTTGGGGCCGGCGGAACCGGGATTGAAGAGGATCGTGCGACCGCGCCGGCTAATCATGGGACGATGGCTGTGGCCGAAGATGCACACATCGGGCTGTTCCCGATCCAGCCAGGCCTGCGCCTCAGCGCTGATCCGGCGCTTTTCAAACAGGACATGACAGAGCACGATGGTCATGCCCCCGCGCCGAAGCACCACCTGACGTGCCAACCCGCTCGCTTCATAGCCATCCACATTGCCGGATACCGCAGTCACCGGCGCAAGCCGACGCAAGCGCTGAATCACGTCCTTGCCGCCAATGTCGCCCGCGTGGAATATTTCGCTCACCCCGGCGAAATGCGGCTCTACGGCCGGATCGTAAAGGCCGTGCGTGTCGGCAATGACTCCCAGCCGAAGCGTCCGCCGTTTCACCTCCCGGCTGCGACCGGCCTGAGCGCGTCTTGAACGGTCTTCCATTTGAAGGTAAATGGCTCCGCCACGGTTCTAGGCAGCCTGGCAATTTCCGCCTTGAGCCGTTGAGCCCGACCGGCACTCATAGGATGGGTCGAGAGCCATTCCACCCCTCCACTCTCCTTTTCCGCAAGCCGCTGAAAGAATGTGACCATACCGGAAGGATCGATGCGGGATCGATGGAGCAACTGGACGCCGGTCACGTCGGCTTCCGTTTCCTGATTTCGGCCGAATTTCAAGGAGAGCAGCTCGACGCCGACCTGCTTCATGACCCTCCCTAACCCCTGTTGATCCCCTACAATGATGCCGACCACGGCCACCAGCCCCAATTGCTTGACGATTCGCTCCAGCGCATGGCGTTCGAGCACGTGGTTCAATTCGTGGCTCAACACTCCTGCAACCTCCTCGGCGTTTTCGGCCTTTTGCAGGAGCGCCGTGAACACGACGACATATCCGCCCGGCAATGCGAACGCGTTGACGACCTCACTTTCGATCACGGCAATCTCGAATGTGTAGGGATTGCCGGGAATGTGATCAACGAGCCGTTTACTGATTTCCTGCACAGCGGCCTCTGCCGGACCGTCCTTCACGACGGGGTGTTGGATGAGGAAATCCTGAAAGGCCGATTCGCCGATCCGCCGCTCCCAGTCGACCGGAATCCGATCGACCGCCCATCCGACCAGCAGATCCATGCTGAACCATATGCCCAGCATGAGCGCTCCGATGATGGCCGCGACGACTCCCCAGGCCGTCCTGTTTCGATTCCTCGTCCGCCGAACAATTGCGGCTGTCGCATCAAGTTCTTTCATCAGTTCCGGTGGCGCTGCCGACCGGAAGGTTCTGATGAGGGCCGGATCTTTGAGATATACCGTCTGCGTGGAAGGAGCCGCCCCCCATTGAACGACCAACTGATCGTGATTGAGACCGCCGGCCGACACTGAAAGGACGCGAAACGGCAGAGTGAGTTCGCCCAAGCCGTTGCTTTCGTCAAAGCGGACCGTCAGACCATTCGCAGATATTTCGACATGGCAGGGCAGCCCCGTGGAGGGAAACCCGTTGCTAAAGCAAAGCGCATTGGGAGATGTCGGGGCGGTTGCTGAACCCTGCGCCATCCGAGAGTTTTTCAAACCTCGACTTGGTAAGTTATTCGCTCACCGGGATAAATTGGCGCACCCACGCGCCAAAGCTGCCGGGATTCCGGCTCTGAATGTACACGACTCCTGGCCCACGAAAACGGCAGACAAACCCTTCGCCCGACGTGAAGCTCGCCACCCATCCAGAAGCCGCCCGCTCAATGTGATACGACGTCGTGCCGGACCAGGCAACCAGATGGCTGTTATCCACGATATATTCCTGATCTGGCTTCAATTCGATCTTATGGATGGCGCCGAAGCTGTTCAAAATCAACGACCCCTTGCCGCTGACTTTCAGGATGAAAAATCCCTCCCCGCCGAGCAGTCCTCGGCTGAGGCTTTGCATCTGACTTTCGATCTTGACCGATTCCGCGCCGGCAAGAAACCCGTCTTTTTGCACCATGTATTCATTGAGACCATCCAGTTCCATGATGACAATTTCACCGGGGACGGTCGGCGCAAGCAACACTTCCCCCGCGCCACGGCTGGCCCGCAACGTCTGAAAGAAAAATTTTTCGCCGGTGAGCAGCTTACGGGAAAGTGCGCCGAGGAAACCGCCTTCCATCTTGCTTTCGATGTCGATCGTCGGCGAGGAGGCGACCATCGCACCCGACTCGGCTTTGATCGTCTCTCCCGCTGCCAGTTCCACCCGCACCATCGGAAACGCCCCTGGATATAAAATTTCGTGCTTCATGTCTTCCCCCCCTGATTCCGCCCCGCGTTCTTACGTCGCCACCCATCCGTACAACCTGTGACTGGGTTCCGGCCCTTCCTCCAAATAACTCAGACGAAGCCGACCGACGTAGTCTTTGGGAATGCCCTGCCTGGTCGCCGCCGGATCCACAGCGAACAGCCGTGCGGCATTCAATCCGAAAATTTTCGCCTTCACCTCTCGTGTGAGCGATGGGTAGTGATGCTGTTCGATCAAGCGGTCGGGCATCTGGAAGCGGCGGAACGCTTCGATTTGCCACTGAGGCGTTCCATACCAGATCGAGTCGGTTCCCCACAGCACGTGATCGTCACCGAACGCTTCCAAAATCTGGCCGAACAGATGCGCACAGACCAGCGGATGACTGGTCACCAACTGACCGAAGGTCGAGCCAAGCTCCATATAAATGTTCTTCACGCCCGGGTGCGCTTGCTTCATTCGGCAGAATTCGGTCGTCCAGGGTATCGCGCCGGTCTTGCCGAACACCTCATCGATCGATGCAGCGCTCTTCATGCCGGAATGGTAGACAAGAAAGGCGATATCCGGGAAATCCTCGGCGGCCTTGATGAGATCCCTCGGATGATTGTAATCAGGGACCGGACCGAGCGGTAAACCTTTATGTACGCACACGCGCGGCACATGCAGCCTTCTCGCTTGTTCCAACATCGGATACGCGATCTTCTCATCGTCCATCCACCAGCCGTGGTCGAAGCCTTTCGGGCACGAACCGGTATAGCATTTCCAGGCATCGATTTTCAGTTGCTCCGCTTGCTGCGCCATGAACTCCAAATCCGCGGCACCCAATTGCGGTGTGGCCAAGCCGTGCGCGAGCATCCGTTGGGATCCGGCGAGGCGATTGATCTCATCCCTGATGTGCGCCATTTCCTTCGGCGGCACGACTGCTTCTTGCGGGTACGGTCCTGGCGGCGTACTGATCAGGCCGACCGACGTTTCACTGTCAAGGAACACTTCCTTGACGAAGTTTTGCCAGGAGAGATCATCAATCGTCCCACGGTCAGCCGTGAGTTGAGGATTAAGTCCCGCCTCGCGTGCCCTCCGTCTTAATCCCAGCAGAGCCTCTTTCGACACCGCTCCGCGACGGCGTGCTTCTGCATCAGACGGATCATAGCCGGCGCTGACGTAATGGGTCTGGACGTCGAAGATGAAGTATGGGGCGCCCTGCTGCTCGGCAAACGCTGCCGGCTCGAACAGCTCGGCTTCGAAGACGTCGAAGAAACGGCCGAACACCGAATTCAGGGCGAGTAACGCCGCGGCCATGCCGCCCGAGGTCTTAAGAAAATGCCGGCGGGTCATGCCGAGGCGCACGGCCGCCTGGCGGCTCGTCCTGACCACGGCCTCCTCGACTAAAGCTTGTTCATGGGTTCGGGGCCATGGCGTGAACTCCTCATTCGAGACAATTTGGGTGGGAATCGGTCCGGTTGAACGCGCTCCTTGCCGGAAGCGCGAGGTCCAATGTGGTTTCATGGTCTCCCTCCTGGGCATCGAGTGGCTGCTGGAATTTTGTGGAATACCCCGGACCCTGTCAAGCGAGCATCCGCCCGTACGACGCCGGCAGCGAACGCACTGACCTGAACTCAGGCGGCAGACAGGTGGTGGGGTTATCGTGTTGCAGGAGAAAGCTGAGCCCGTTTGGAGTCTGAAGATGACACGAGGGGAATTGGCACGGCCAGGTCACGATTGTCGTCCCCTTCTTGATCCTTTCCGTCGCGTCCGACGCTGTAGATGAGCCCTTTCCGCTGATTGACGAGCATCGGCAGACCGGTAAAAGGGTCATAGTAGGCTTGGCCGGCTTTGGCTAACCGCGTGAGCACATCGCCTTCCTGCGGCCCCCGCCGGATCCAGGCCTGGAGACCAGCTAAACGCAGTTGAGCATCGGCCTCGATCATCCGCATGACGTAGGGGTCCCATGAAGGAAGCGGCTCGACTCCGACAATGTGCTCGATCGGATTGATCAGATAATCCATCACCCCCGCTGGAGGCGTCCGTACAAAAGAAGAGAGCTTGGGCAGGTTCGTGTAACGGCCCCCGGCCACCGCCTTGTTCGCCGCTTCGTAGTATTCGGCGTAGGCATTCGCTCGGCGTTGAATGGGCAGCCGCATTGCTGCCGCCATGGTCGCGTGCCATGGACGGTCTCGCGTCTCGTCGTCTCTGAGCTCGGACGAAACCGCTTTGGTGGCCCATACAAATTGGCTGTGCATCGGCCAGCGTACCGAGAGTTCGGCCTGATCAAGTGGACGGACCATCTTGCTCAGCCGCGCAAGGGCTCCTCCGTCCAGCTCCACACGGCTCAGCAATCCCGAGGCCACTGAGGCATCATCTTGCACCGCCGTGACGGCGAGCATTTTCATGGCTAAAGTCTTGGATTGTCCAAGCGCGGCTCTCCACGACTGGAGGTCGGTTTCCAGCCGATCGATTCCGCTGGCAAGATCTTGATTGAATCCTTCCAGTAGAAAGAGGCGGTGCGCCAGCAAGACCCGGGAGCAGTTGGGACTCAGCGATTGTCCAAATCCCCAATCATCGAACGGCATGGCCAGCCACTGCTGGTAGCGGGCAAGGGCGGTCGATTCCCGCGAGACGAACGAGCGAATGCTGCCTCCCTGTCCTTTGATTTGCGACAGAAACTCACCGCTGCGGACCCATCGTCTGACCACCTGACCTGAGGCTCCGGCGGGTCCGGTGTCTTCTTTAGCCTCGTCCCCTCCCGCGCAGATCCGTGCCGTCGTCTTGTCCTGCAGGGTCGCTTTGCGCTCGTAACCGGCTTGCACAGGGTCCAGCCCTGTTGGGGCGTCGAAACCCAATAGCATGAGATAGCCGTTCTTTTTTCCATCCGTGATCGTTCTCGGAGGGCTGATGGTCAAACTCTGATACAACGAACTGGGCGCATCCTCAATGGCCATCCAAGTCAATCCTACGGCAGCAAGGCCTGCGGCGACCACGACCACCACAGCAACTGCCGTCATCAACGCCAGAAAGGTGAGAGAGCGCGTGGTGGAAAAGCACGACCAGATGAACGACGAGATGCTGATCCGGATCCGATGCAGGCGGGCAACTAGACGAGGAGCCGGCTTTGACCAAGCCAAGCGAACATGCGGACGGGCGTCATCTGAGGTTCCGCTCGGAGCAAACAACACATTAACGGCTGCGGCGGCGGCAGACGGAGCGGCCTCCACGGGTCGCGCCGTCACGGCCGGTGCATCGCTCCATGTTGCTTGCGGAGGCGCCGTCGACCTATTGAGCGTAATCGCATCCGTCGCCTGCATCCAGTCCGGACGGGCATCCATCGGCGGTGAGGCAACCTCTTCAACGAAAGGCGTTGCCTCGTTGGAGGTCGATTTCCATTCTCGTTTGGCCTCACCAAGTTCGTCGGACGAGGACTCGCTCGTCGGAGCAGTCGGGGAAGATTTGGGTTCAGCCTCTTCCTGTTCGTATCTCGAACGTTTGTGCTTCTTGGAGGGCCGATGCACCTGTATCGCCACCTCACCGGTGTTCCAATGTTCAGGAGGATCTGCCCCCGGAGGTGTCGGCTCGGTCGAGAGGTCTCATGCATGACACCTTCGACGACGCCCGAGGACGAAGCGGTCACCGCGGACTCGAGTGATGGGGTGGAGGCCTCTACGGAGGGCGAGGACACGGTTGAGACCGGCAGTTCCGACGCATGGCTATCTGCCGTTATCTCACCCGGCTGCGGCTGATCGCCAGGCTCCTCACCCATTCGTGATGGAACCGGGGGACTCGGCGCCATGGTCGCTGCCGTGAATTTCAACGCCTTGTCAAACACTGAATTCCATGAAAAGGAGGCCGGCTGTGCGTTATCTGCTGACGGCAGAGGCGGAGAATCCGATGGAGGATTCGAATCGGACGATGGGGGCGCCTCTTGGTCGAGAGCCGACGGCGCAGGGGAAGAATCAGAATCAAGCGCGGAAAATGAAGCCGGTGTCTCTGGTGCAGCGGTGGCCACACGGAACGGCTGGTCTTCGACAGGAGGAACAGAAGGCGTGGTCTCCTGTGCAGGAATCTGCATCGCCGCATCGGAAACTTGCTCCCAAGGCATCGGTGACGACAATGAGACGGATGCATTATCGGATTCAGTCACCGGTGCCGGCACCACCGGTTCTACGACCTCCACTTCATCCACTGCTGCCTGTGCAACCGGCGTCTCAGACGCGACAGCCTTATCTTCGGTTCGCAGTGAGGCCAGGATCGATTCGAGCAAACCCGCATCTGCAGGAGGACTTTCGGGTTCGACGATCCGTATCGAGGCGTCAGCCATCTGCTCCCACGGCATGTGTGAGGGCATGCCGGCCGATGTTTGGGGCGATACCGATTCGCTGGGCGCACTGGATGCCTCCGGACCATCACTCGAAGACTCGGCGAGAGCGTCCTCTGTTGCGGAAGTGGATGAGATCGACAATCCATTAACGGAGGCGCTCTGCACCGGCTCCGACACCGCTTGGTCCATGGGTCCGACGTCCTCCACCGCAGACGACTCGGACAGAGCCGGGTCCTCCATAGTCGGTGAGGGCACAGACGTGCTCGCTTCAGAATCAGGAACCGGAGAGGCCTCCTCAGTCATCTCCCAGGGCATCACGTCGGGAAGCGGGTGATCCACATGCGTCGCAGCCAATGCAGGTTGTGGTGAAGCGGCATCATCGTACGCAGGTGATGGAGCAGACGGCCGGACCAGGAACTCTCCCGTCTGCACGTCGAACAATGCAGACAGTTGCATGGCCACCGAGCTTGCTGGGGCCAGTTCCCTGATCTTCGAATACAGTTGTGCGGCCTTCTGCGGATTGTCGACGTCCGGATCATCTCGGAGGATCTCAATGGCTTTGCCGAGCTCGCCGACGGCTGCCAGTTCATCCCCTTTTTCCTGATAGACATGCGCGAGCTGCTCGAGGAACGGGACGCAGCGGGGACCGGCGGCCAGGTACTCTCGCAGCAGGGACTCGGCCAGCCAGTAATCCTGGCGCCCGATCGCCTCGTTCGCGAGCGACTCGAAAGCTTGTCTCGCAGTGACCAGACTTCCGAGCCGAAGATGGAGAGTGGCAAACAACCGGCGGGCTTCGGCGTTCTGCGGATCGAGTGCGAGCAGTTCTTTAAGTGCCGCGGACGACCGGCCGTACTTGCCGGTATTCATGTGCGTGATCGCTTCCTCGAGCAACGCACTCTTCTTGCTGTATCCGACGACACCCCGCTTGTGCACTCGTGAGGGTGCCTTTTTATCGGGTCGTTGAGAGGGGCGCTTGTCCGTCCGCACGTTTTAACCTTAGCAGATCATGTTCAGTGCAAACCGGCTCTGATGGCTGGATTCAGCCGCGGTCTTCCGCCAACCGGTACCCGGATGGATACTGGGGGAAACTGGTGACAGATGTGCAATCCTGATGCCATCTTGGCCCACTCTTTCACGGCTCTTTCTCTTTGTTTCTCCTGAGTTATGGTCGGTCGTGACAACGGAACCGGACAAGACCACTTCAAAATTGCACACGAGTACCGAGAATGGGCAAGCGGCAGCTGAGGCTCGACTGCGGCCGGCCAGGGAGCTTTGGAAGCCCCGGTTGGTTGTGTCCTACGGTGCCTTGTGTTACGGTCTCGCCCATGCTTTTTCTCCATCCTCTACCGGGTCAGAGCGGATGATACAGTTCCGATCCGGCGGCCGTCTGGCCAGCCTTATGCACGTATTCCCTCCAATTCGTTCTCATCCGCGGTACAGGGCTCTTCTGGCCTGCGTGCTCTGTATGATGTTCGGACTGCTGGTCCCTCTATCCGTTGCTGCTCAAACCACCGGCAATTCGCAGGGACGCCTCGCGTTGGATTTCAACGATGTCGAACTTTCCGTTTTCGTGCGGTTCATCAGCGAGCTCACCGGGAAAAATTTCGTCTTAGACGATGCGGTCAAGAAAGCCGGCGGGAAGATCACGGTGTTTTCTCCGACAAAGGTGACGCCGGACCAGGCTTACAGCCTTTTCGTTTCTGCGCTCGAAGTCAGCCGGCTGGCTGTTGTGCCGCGAGGACCTGTACATCAGATTGTGCAGATGGGAGAACTTCCGCCGGAACGCGGCGTCTTCGTCTACAAACTGAAACATGCCAATGCCACGGATTTGGCGGCGGTCTTGACGAACTTGGTCGCCCGCTCACAGACGGTCTCACAGACGACGCCCGGCATCAGACCGCCGATCAGGCCCTTGACCGAATTTGAAGCCCCGGTCCAGGTGTTTGCCGACAAGGCGACCAATTCCATCATCATCAGCTCAACGAAAACTGCGCTACGCCAGACTCCAATCGGTCATTCGTGACCTCGATGGCCGACGAAAACAGGTGTTCGTCGAAGCCGTGATTTTGGAAGTTCAAGTCGATCGCCTCCGGCAAATCGGCACCGACCCTGTTCAGGTCTTGGCGGCCGGAAAGAGCGGCGAGTTCCAAGGCATCGGCGGCATTAACCGAGCGCCCGAAGACATCTCGACGATCGCCCAGACCATCCTCGGTATCGCGGCAGGCACCTCGACGGGCGGAGCGGTGTCGGTGCTCAATACCATCAATATCCGGGCGTTTCTTACAACTCCTTCTGAGTCTTGACGGACACCAACGTTCTTTCGACGCCGCAAGTGTTGGCTGCCGACAATCAGAAGGCCAAGATTGTCGTGGGTGAAAACAGACCCTTCCCGACAGGCCAGGCGCAGGGCATCACCGGCGGCACGCTCGTGACCATCGAACGGAAGGACGTCGGCGTCACCCTGGAGTTGACTCCCCAAGTATTGGAAAACGACTTAATCCGCCTCGAAATCAAACAGGAGATCACCGCCATTGCGGAAGCCGTTGCCCAGACCATCGGCACAGGGGCTGCTACGGTCCCCGTAGGACCAACAACGACCAAACGTTCTATGGAGACCACCACTATTGCCAAGGATGGCCAGACCCTGGTTGTGGGCGGGTTGGTCCGGGATAACTTGACCATCAGTGAACGCAAGATTCCACTGTTAGGGGATATTCCGCTGTTGGGCTGGCTCTTCCGATTCCAAAGCCGGCAGTCTGAAAAGCTGAATCTGCTCGTGTTCTTGACCCCCTCGCTGGTGAGGGATGAAGTGGACATGGTGGAACTCAATGCCCGCAAGTCCGCCGAGCTTAATTCGCTGCAGCGCGAGAACCGCGTCGAAGAACCGACGAGACTAAAACAAGACGTCCTTGAAAAACTTCAACGGCCACATACATCTCCCCAGCCGGCCCAACCAACTGAACCATTAGTGCTCCCACCACCAGTCTCCAAGCCGGATTAGTTCAACTCGGTCAAGCACTTGCTCTCTGCAGCACAAGGCAGGGACAAACCACGGTACACCGAAATTCCTGCGAGACGGAGATTGGCTCAGCACGCTAGAGGGGATTTCAATGACGGAAGTGCCGTGCGGGACTAACTTGCGGAAGGCGACTCTGCCTTTGACAGGGCTGTCGGTATCGATAAATCAAATTCCTGCCAACTCCTTGCGCCTTTCGCATCGGCAACCACGATCTTTACGTGATAAGTGCCTTTAAGTGAAGACGGGACCTTCCAAACCACGCGGCCTGATGCCTTATCAATGCTCATCCCGGTCGGGCCCGTTTCGAGCGCAAAGACGACCGCGTCTCCCTCCGGATCTTTTGCCTCGACGGCATACTCGTACAACTCCGCATTCGCCATCACGTTCGGATGACTCACAATATTGGGAGCATTGTTGCTGCCAACCAGCGGGGCAGCCCGAGCTGGTTCACCAGGGCCGTCAGCATCGTGAGGGACCACCTCTACGGTAACGACATCGTTCTCGGCCAAACCGGCCGCGTCGAATACGTCTTTCGCCCCTTCAGACACCACCTTCTCATTTCGTAACCATCGGAACACAAAATGGATGTCGTCCTGATCCGCGTCTGATGCCTGAACCTTGGCCACCAGGCGACGGTGAGGAAGGTCGTGTTCGATCACGACGTTCTTGATGATAGGCGGGGTATTCACCACCGTCGCTGCTGGAGTTCGATATGACGCACGTGCTCCCCTTTCATTGGAGCCGATAATTTCAACATGGATGACGTCGCCGCGCCGCAGGTTCGTCGGGGTCAAATGCTGTCGGTGGTGGCACCGTGCACAGCCACACGGTTGACGAACCACTGATACTCATACCTCAACTCTTCGTCCCAACTTTCATCGACATCGACGGCCGCCTCGATCGGCGCGTCGCGCAGGATGGGGTTGGGCTCCACGGCCGCGCTCTTGATGATCGATAGCGGAGAAAGGGGGCCTGAGGCCTGAGAAGAACTCACAGGATCGGCAGGGCGCTCACGCGAGCATCCCGGAAGGATGCTCGACGCGAGCGCGAGGAAGAAGACCATTGAGAAAGAATGGAGGGCAGAGAAGGATCTCTTCTCTGCCCCATCCTTGGAATACAGCGGCCGCGGTCTGGTTACATGTTGATCCATGATGCGAAGTGTGCCCTAGGATCGATGGCCAGATTGACCTCTTGGGGTTTCAGGTCACCGCTGCTGCTATTAATAAACAGCTTGTACGGGCTCGTTCCATCCGCCCCGGACCCGACATAGGGCACGGCTCCGAACGCCATACCGGTTCCCAGAGAAGTCGACTTGTTCACGTTCGAGACTCCGCCTGCGCCGGCCGTCGTCCCGATAATCGGCTCGGTATAGGGGCCTCCGGTCTTGTAGAAGAGTGCATACAGATTGCTCGTACCCGAAGAAGCGCAGATGTCATTCGTCGGCGTGAACGACGGGAAAAAGACAATGCCTCCGAAGACCGTCGCTGCGCTCAAGACTCGTTCCCCGACCCCTGGCCCCGAGGCCGGAAGGAGTTTGGTCACCCATCCGTCCTTTGTCCCCACGAGCGAAATGAGCTGGGCCATCGTGCTGACGCCGGTAACGCCGCTCACTTGGTTAGTCCCCGACGTCTGTCCGCAGTTTCCCACGCCCACGACGCAAATCGTCGCAGTGGTCACATCCAAGAGATCATTGTCCCAACAGTCCACTGTCGTCGACTGAGTGCAGGCGCCGTTCATGACCGAATCCTTCACTCCGACCACATATTGTGTCGACGTGTCCGTCTTGTCAAAGGCGGCAAAGTATCGTCCGCTTCCGGCGAACACCCATACCTTGGACGTATCGTCGACGGCTGTGCGCTGGGGCAGCCAACACCGGCCCCATTTGCTGTTAAAGGCGACCCAAAGGTATCCAATATTTCTGTCGGCTGTCGGTAACCGGCCGCTGCGCCAGTCCCGGCAACGCCCCAGTTATTCGGGTCCGTCGCTCCGCCGAATGGAAGCGCCGAACCCATCGTCAGCCTGTAGATCTTTCCGTGCCAGGGCATGGTATTGCTCATCGCTCGTCCGAAATACACGACGTCCGTTCGATAGTCGAGATTCCGATCCAGCGATTTCATATCGCCGATAATGCCATAGCCATTGGGGACAGTCCCGTTCCCGACAATAAGCGTGTTCACGAGACTGTTCGCCGTGCCTGGACCTGTGGCCATGTTGAAGACAAAAAGCTTCGACAACTTGGCCTGCTCTGCCGTCGTAGCCTGTCGGTACCGGAGCCAGCGACCATGAACCATTTGGCATTGGCCTGGTCGGCATGGAAATCGGCCGTCGGGGTGACGCGCACCACCGTGGGCACACTCGTCGTCAACCCGAGATCACTTTTTGAGAAGGACCACAGGAGCTTCGGCTGGACTTCCGGGTTCGTAATGTCCAACACAAAATATGCGCTGTAGAAATTGTAATTCGTCCCACTGATGTTGACCGTCATGGTCGGACCGCCGCCCCCCGCCGTGCAGGCTCCGCAGCTTCCGCCCAAGCGAAATCCACCGATCAACACCGTGCCCCACCCGTTCGGATGGTCGGCATCGGGCGTAAAGATTCTCACGTCTTTGACCACCGGCGGTAGATCGACATAATAAGTGTGCTGATAATCCGCCCGGCTGAGCCATTGCAAATAGGGCAGCAGTTCGTAGGGAATAAAGCCCCACATTTCTTCACCCAGCACGGGACCGCTGCTGTTATCGGCCGGGGTTCTGGTAAACCAGCCGTGCTCGGCCACCGCTGCCGTGCTGGTGTCATCTCCCGGGTGGTAATACCCGCCATTGAACGCATGAAGCATTCCATCGTTGCTGCCGACGTAGACCATTTGCCGGCGCGTGCGGTATTTGGTAAAGAAGGCCGAGTAACTTGGGTCGCCCTCGATGATGTCATAACGGTCTCTTGGCGCCGCAACGACCGTCGGAGGCGCGTTGATCACGTCTCCAAGCTTCCAGAGCTTGAGCGTGCCGCTGCCAACCGGTACTTGGAGCCGCCGGTCGCGCAGACTAGCCTGTTCGGCGCAGGTAGCGATTTCGCAGCCGCGAATGAAGTTAATGATCGCGTTGGCCGTATACGGAGCCGCCCCCGCGCGAAGATAGGGTCCCAGAGTGCCGGAGTTGGCCGTCGAAAAGTCCATCTGCTCACCGCTGTCGACCACCCCGTTGTGATTGCTATCCACCCAGGTCAGCAGGGTTCTGGTGCTGGCATCCTTGAGCGCCAATTGCTTGCCGGCTTCCCAGATCGGCTTGATGTCACTCAACACTTTGTTGCAGATGGTACAGTCGGCTGTGGTGACCACACCGTCGCCGGTGATGTCGTCCGCGAGACCGTTCCCGTCCGCATCAGTATACTTATCGACGAAAACGACGTTGGTTGCCGCATCAAGACGAGTCTTTACGATGAGATCGACCTTATAATCCTGTTTTGCGTCGCCATTCGTATCCTCGCGCAGGTTTCCGAAGGTATCGACGAAGAAACTTTGCGTGTACCCGATCCACTTGACGTCGTTGTTGGTCGCGCCCTCGAGCGTGCTCGGGTAGAAGTAGGCTTGATAGAGTGAGCCTTCGCCGGTGCTTGAGGTCGCCAACACCGAGACTGCCGCGCCGGACGAACTCTTCCTGATGATACTCGAGATCGTCGCCAACAGCTTGTCTTGAAGATCGTCCACGTTGGATGATTCGAAGTAGGCGTCTGGAATCCCGTCCGGCGTCGCGGCACCGGTATAGTTGTTTTCCTTGTCCTACTCTCCCAGTCTGCGGAACCCCGTCGTTGTTGATGTCGTCAAAGGCCCCTAACTTCGCCGTCTGCGACAGAATGCCTCGCCCATTGATATTGCCGAACGCGAAGAACGTATATGTCGGACACATTCTGGGTGCCCGGAAGACAGTGACCCATCGCGCCGATGACGGCAATGGTGGTATCGGATGTCCCGCTGCAAGGACGCATGTCGTTCGTGTGAGCCCAATAGGCAACGGAATCTAAGTAGCCGCTGCCACTAGAAGCATAATCGGTCTTGTGCTCGCCCAGAAGATCGCTAAAGGGCGTCGACGGATTGGTATTACATGTGCCATCAACGGGACGAGGAGGCGCCGCGCCATCGCTGTTGATGCAATGCACGCCATGGTGCGCATGGCCATAGTCTCGCAGCGCCACGGGAATATTTTGGTCTTGCGTCGGTTCACCGTCGGTAAAGATAAGCACGAAGGTCTTGCAGCAATTGACTTTCTGCGAGGTTGACGCCCAGGCCGGTGTATGGTTGCTGCCGTAAAAGTATGGGTCCCGGCCGCAGGCGCTGGAGATGTAGCCCGAAGGACAGGTTTCGGAACCGGTTAAGGCCGAAATTTCCGAGCCGCCGATGGATCCGACACCGCTGCCCCCAAAGGCCACTCCTGAAGAGCCGGCGCCGGAGAAAGCGATCGGATAGACATACGACGTCGGATAATAGGCAGAATTGATTTGAGCGATATACCGCACGGCATCGTAGAGAGTTTCCGCAAGGGGAGTCCAGGTTTCCGGAAACGACTCGTCGACCGAGTCGATCATGGCCGCGGTATTCGTGTTGAAGGTTTCCACGCTTGTGCCAGAATAATTGATCGACTGCCTGGAACCGATAGGGGTCAAGACCTGTAATCCATCATTCGCGCCTGACCCATTGAACACGGCAAGGCCGAATCGGGCCTTGGTACCGACCTGCTGAATGACGCCTGTCGGCTCACTGTACATGGCAAAGGCGATTTCATTTAACTCGGTTTCGGCGAAACCATCACCATCCGGGCAGCTGCCGCTATTGTCGTCATTGATACAGACATCGCCATCGTCCTCGACGTGTACGTAGAGATTTCCAGGGTTTCCCCGCGTGAGCCCCCGTTGGCATTCGCCCGACATAGGTCAGATCGCCGGTCCCTCCGCTATAGGGAATCGCCGGCGTGATTTCGCCGCCGGTTCCGAGGTTCTGCGCCTTGACGGTGGGCAAAGACGGCGTGCCATACGGTTTGCAGGTACCGTCCGCGTTGCGGATGGGTGACGCCGTCGGGTGGTAACAGTTTCCCCCCGTCATGGATTTCTTCACCGCGTCGAAGCGCCGGAAACTGGCCCAATTGACGAAGTTTCCGTCCCATTCTCCGGAACCACAGGCCGTGTTCAACGCAGCCTTCGCCGCACCGTTTTCAAACCGTCCGTCCGTGGCATCCCAGACATAGCAGCGCAGTGGGTCGGCGTATCCTGAATATCTGGTCGTCGCGTTGAAGGTCGTGACGGTGGAAGTGGCTCCACTCGGTAATATGCCGCAGCTCGACGATTCGCATGCCCGGTTGGCCATGCTGCCGGAGTTGTCCATCAAGATCAGAATGTTCGGAGCCGCGATGTCCGAGATAAAAGGAGGCGTTGCCGCATAGTCAGCATTGGCCTGCGCCTGCGCGGCGCTTGGAGCCATCCACGTTCCCATTACCGCAAGCGTCATGATCGCAAGGGCCGAACCTAATGGTTTCATGGTGCACCCTCCCCGATTCGTCGACACATGCTGTGTCTTTGCCTTGTCTTGACGTCATCGCAAGATCCCTTCGGCTACTCGCAGACTACTGGGGTCTCATGACCACCATCATGTCAATTTCACTGTCTTTATTGAGATGAAACCTGGCCTCGGATCGCACAAACACTTTCGCGAGTTCTACGGGTAATCCTTTATGATCCAGAATTTCTGCATTGGCTTTGACGCGGTACTCCACGCTGCTGATCCCGATTGAGGTGGAGCCGACGCTGGTCACCGTGCCCGACTTGAACGTGGCCAGCATGGCTGGCGAAATCTCAGCGCCCGTGCGTTGGACACTCAACGATCGCAGCAATCATCAAGAAGACGCCCGCCGCCATGCATCCAATAAAGGCCTGTCGCGCGGTTCTCATGACGCCTCCTCCTAGGTCCCGATCTGTTTCATGCACGTTTCACCCACTGTGCATTTATAGACAGAGGTGATGGTGCTCGCCGAACCCGTTGTGACATTCGTCGCCACACAGGTAATGCGGTACACGATTTCCACCAGATTGCCCTGGCCTTCCTTCAAATGCTTATACATCCGATCGATATCTCCTCGGACCGTGTAACCTGGAATATTCGTGAGCTGCAGATTGGGCGCCGTGGTTGCGCTATCGTTATAATTCTCCGCGATCGTATTGGCAGGAGCCGGAGGAGATGGCAGCGGCTGCCCGGAGATCTCACTGAACACAATGGCGCTATTGGAGACCGGAATCGGTCCTGGCGGCGCCGCGTTATCCAGAAATGCCGGCTGAAGCAGGCCGTAATACAGCGTTTGCTGGATGATGTTGACCGCGGTGCCCTCGCAGGACTCAGCCGCGGTCGATACCACCTCTTTGGTTCGAACGAATCCCGACATCCGTGTTTCCAATCCTGAGACGGTGATCGCTGCAATGCCTAGGATAGTCATGATCAGCGCGATGATCATGACCGTCAGCAACGCCACACCGCGCTGATTTCCGCTCCGTTCACCGATCATGCTTGCATCCTTGGCTTCAATGTTCATCATGGCTACAGGTTTCTCGGCTGAATAATTTTGGTCACGACACGGCGTCGCAATTGTGAATACGTGGTGGCGTTGTAGCCGGTGTCGCCTGAGGGATTGTGGTCGCTCGCGATCACCGGACCGCTCGTATTGACACCGCTCACACGGACTTCACCAAATCCCCCGTCCGTCTGCAGCTGTCTGGCCACAATGATGACCCGCACTTGCTTGATCTTGTCCGGTGTCATCGGTGTCACGTTCCAGGCGCTGTTGGTAACGAAATCGCTGCTCGAAGGGCCGGAGGCCGAAAGCCCGCCGCCGCCCTGTTGGTCCACGACCCCATCCGGCTGCGCGGGATTGGGGGGGCCAGCGTTACATCCGTCACACCCATAGGAGAATTGAATGTCTTCCACGCCGTCGACAATTGCCACGCCGTTGCGCGTCAGGCAGGTCGCGCTTCCAGGACCACACACCGCCGGCGCGGTCGAAATGGCGTAGGTCACGCACTGAAGCAAATAGACGGGAGCTCCCGCAGGAAACTTCGCTTCGTAGTTGGCGGAGAGCGTCAACGATGTAGCATTCACGGTCTGCACAGTTCTCGCATCGGCTCCGCTGATCGACACGACCGATCCTGCAGCAAGACCCTGACTGACCATGTCGGCAACGGCGGCGGCGGAGAGCGGCACCGTGTTGAACGGAACCGGGCCCGGTCCTGTCCCTCCGACGTTGGCCGAGAGTACCCATGGCGCGACGACGTCGTTAAGCACAGGCGCGACCATCGAAATTCCATCCGGACCGTTATCCGCGCCGGCGGGGTTTCTATCATTGGGACGGAGTCCGACGGGAATGGTCATCGCGCCGGTGCTGACGCTGCAGGCCCCAATGGTTGGTGCTCCGGGGTCGTTTCCCACATAGCTGTAACTTGCCAGACGCAGGTCACGAGAAAGCAGTTCCATCGCCGACCGTGAATTCTGCTGCGTGGCGGCCACCTGACCGCTGATGATGGTGGTCTTTTGGCTGACCATGAGTAGCGCCAACGCGGCTGCGACAACGATCAATGACAACACAGCGCCGACCATCACCTCGATCATGGTGAAACCTGTGTCGTCCTTGATCCGAACTCGATGCTGTAGAGGCGATCGTCACGGTCACAGTCTCCTTTACTCGGGAGCGATGACCGACTGCAGAGTCGTGCTCACGGTCTGTCCGAAAAAACTGTTTTTCGCCGTCACGTTCCAACTGACGACAACGACAACGTTCGTGCGATTCAGCGTGGGCACACCCGTGGTGGGATCCGGATCGATCCGTGTCGCCACGACCGTGCCTCTCGCGCCATTCAGGTTTGAACTGGTCAGCATGGTTAGCCACTGCTGGCAATCACCGTACGTCTGCCGTTGGGTCGTGACACTCTGGGGGCAAGGCGTGCCAGCCGTGGTGTTGATGTTGTTGTACTCGAGCACCTTCTGCCGATTGCTTTGAATGCGTTCGATCATCTCAGTGCCGAGATTCATCGCGACCGTCCGCTCTTTCGAATCGACGTTCTGAGTCATGACCATGGTTTGCAGTCCACTGATGCCGAGCAATACCCCCGCGAGGATGCCTCCGGCGACTAACCCTTCAATCATCGTAAAGCCGCCCTCTTGCCCTACGGTTTCGGATCCGTCCACGACAGTCTCCTCCTACGCTAAGGACACGAGGCAGTGGCGCACCAAAAGACTCTCCCCGAAGGACTGACTGCAACGGAATAGGCTTGGCCCTGCGAGGGGGTCACCACGATGAGCGTATTGGTTGCGCCTCCTCCGGAACGAAGCCCGTATGGATTGAACCCTACTGTGGCCGCAGTGATATTTGTGACGCGCTCACTGAGCGTGACCGGTTTAAAGACGTTTCCACCGAATGTAAGAGTGGCCTTTCCACCGGTCATTGCGGTCGTCACCGTGACTCCGGATCCGCGGCTCATCGCTGCTGTTCTCGCCATGCTGTAGTTGCCCGCCAGTTCTGTGGTCGCTTGACGAAGCTGCTGTCGCGCAATCCATAACGAAAACGAGGGCACAGCCATCGCCGTGAGAATGCCGAGGATGCTGCAGGCAATGAGAATTTCCAGGAGAGTAAAGCCGCTGTCATGTCGTAAGTCTTGGAATTGCATAACGCTCTTGATTCAATGGACAAACGGGACCGGACCGTGCGCAGAAGGGAGCAAGTGTCATGCCGATTGGCGGGGCCTCAAGAATCCCATAAAGTCGTTGGAATGTTTGAGGAAGTCTGCCTATGGGAGGCCAACGAAGAGCGTTTTTTGGTAGTGACCGGACAGTTTTTTGCCGCTCGCTGTGAGAGGCACCTCATGAAACTCACCTACTAGATCGCCTAGCACGATCTGTTTGAGGGTTAGTTCAAGAGGACCGCGTTTATCTCTAAGAGGGTGGATTACAGGTTCCGACGTTCATCGAGTTCACATGAAAAAGCTGGGGGAATTACCAGACGCGGAAGAATGCGATCTGCACTACATTTCACCTGATTTAAGTCCTGGGCCGGCGAACAGCCGGATCATTGAGGCAATGAGACCATGTTCATTCGAACCGATCCCCCTCTTCTGTTGCTGGCAACGCTAAGCGTCCTTGTTGCATGCGTGGACCATCGACCTGGACCTAACGATGCCCTCAAGGATCAATCTGGTGGACGAAACAGATCAGTCTAGCAATCGCTGAGAGCGGGACTGCCGAGGACCAATACAATCTCGGCCTGCGATACGAAAAAGGGATCGGAGTGCCGCAGAACTATCGGAAGCCGCTCAGTTGGTATCGACTCGCTGCCATGCAAGGATATCGGGACGGACAATACAAACTTTGCGAGATGTCTGAGCGAGGGCAGGGCGTGCCCCAGGATTATCAAGAGTCCTTACGTTGGTGTGGTCTAGCGGCTGATCAGGGTCACGGGCGGGCGATGTTCGTGCTTGGTCGTCTTTATCATACAGCCCATGGGGTGCCTCATGATCTCGTGCGAGCGCATATGTGGTACAACCTGGCGACCGCACATGGGTATGACGAAGGTAAAAAATGGCGCGATCGGCTTGCTGATGAAATGAGTCCAAGTCAGATTGCCGAAGCGCAAAAATTGGCGCGTGAATGGAATGTGAGAATGACCTCGCGAAATAGTTGACATCACGCCCAACAGACCTATCCCGCCTTACGTCCCCAGCTTGATAGTTCCCGCGATCCCAGCCCTTGATGTGAGTGCTCGGTTTGCCGCAGCTCTTTCGAGCTGATCAGATTCGTTTCTCTCCATAGCTCAATCCCTGTATCTTCTGACCAATTCCGGCCGGGCCATCTAGACCCAAACACTCACTTCTGTTTCACGATGATCTTGTATTTGATTTGTTCGTAAGTCGCGCGCGGAAGGATCTGCTTCTTCACCAACTCATCCTTGCTCGTATACGGCCGACCCTTGATGATCCTTTCTGCGTAGGCGTCGCCAATTCCGGGCAGCGCCTTGTTGCCGCAGCAGTGGCAGTGTCGTTCGAGCAAATCGGCTTGCTCGACGGCCTGGAGATGACTACCCTCACCAACAGGAGACCTCATCACACAATAGGCAAGAAAGCCGATGCCGAACGCCCACCATTTATATGTCCTGTTCTCGGTCACGTCCGATTGTTGATAAAGAAAGGACTAGGCAACCGTGCGCATGACACTGCCACACGCTGGTGATAGCAGTTGGCACCAATCTGTATCACCTCAGGAGTCTCGGATGTGAGTGTCGCGAGCAGCCATTTTTGGGTCTCCAAGACGATAATATGGTACGGGTCACCCTCCTGCGCCGCCATGCCTTTCTCTACGCGCTTGTATTTCTTACATCCTCTTCTGGCACGCCTCCTGCTGACTTACGGGGTGTTGGCGATCTTTCGGCATCGGATGATGCTGAAGGACTGCAAAAGGAGGTATCCATATGATGGCACGTCATTTGGCTCTCGTCCTCGCGGGAGTATTTTCTGTTTCTCTTGTTTCTGTGCTGATGCCGGAGCCGGCGCAAGCTGTGTGCCGCCCGCATTGTCTGGACCTGAACAAGAAGCGTGGTGAAGTGAGAGATTTCGACCGCGGTGACCGTCGGGAGCGCGGCGAACGTTGGGAGCGCAATAAACAACGCGTGCATGCGTTGCTACAGCAATTGCACAAGAAGCTCAAGCACGGTAAGCACCGTGGTCACGGTGGTCACGATGATCCGACGCCGGACCCCGGATCGGGCGGAGGAGGCGGCGGCGACACCGGCGGCGGCGGTCGTGGACCCCTGCATCGGCTGTTAGTCCACTCACTCACACGAGAGGAGGGAACGGCGAGCGGGCCACCCTCCTCTCGTGCCCCTCTTCCTGCGACGAAATGAGCCGTCCGCACACGGACGGCCACACTCTAAATAACGCTCTGAACTATCGTGACGAGGAGAGAATCTGGGGTGGATGACGGGTTTCGAACCCGCGACCTCCGGATCCACAATCCGGCGCTCTAACCAACTGAGCTACACCCACCATGCAGGGGCTCAGAAGAAAAACCGAGGAAATTGGATCTTAGCAAAGTGAGAAGAACGGTCGCAACTCGTCGGCCGTCAGCCTCTGGCATCAAATGCCGCTTGCATTTCACTGAGAACCGCCGCGGCTGCGGCGGCGGGATCGGCAGCGGCTCGAATGGGACGACCGATCACGAGATAATCAGCACCAGCCGCGATGGTTTGGGTCGGGGTCGTCGACCTCGCATGATCGTCTACGTCCTTACCGGCCGGCCGGACGCCCGGAGTCACGATGACGAACCGTGGCCCGACCTTCGGTCTCAACACTCCAGGTTCTTCACCTGATGCCACCACACCGTCACAACCCATTTCCGCCGCCAACAAAGCGCGGGCCGTCACCAATTCCTGCACCGTGTGTTGAATGCCCATCTCGCGCAAATCATGACTGTCAAAATTGGTGAGGACCGTGACGGCCAGCAACTTGAGGGCCGAATCGCCCCGGCCTTTGACCGCGGCCGCAAGGGCTTTGCGATTGGCATGGACAGTCAGAAACTCGACGCCCATCGATGCCACTCGCTCCGTGGCTCGCCGAACCGTTTCTTCGATATCCAGAAACTTCAAATCGAGAAAGACCCGCTTGCCCCGCTTGAGAAGACGTTGCACGATTTCCGGCCCAGCGGCCGTATAGAGCTCAAGCCCCACCTTGACGAAGGTGACTTGATCCTGCACCTGATCCATCAAGCGTTCGGCATCGACCGCCGAAGGTAAATCCAAGGCCAGAATCAACCGGTCACGCGCGATGACCTTCACCGCAGAATCCTCCCCACACCCCTATATCGCTTCAGCTCGCCTTGACGATCCGGTGAAGCCTATGCTACAAATGCGCTCCTTTGTACAGGAGTTTGCTATGCCAGTCATCCACAAATCGACGATCCGGCGAGCCCGTCAGGCAGAAAAGCGACAGGTTCGCAACCGTGCCGCTCTGAGTGCCGTGAAAAGCCTGGTGAAAAAGGTCCAAACGGCGGTCACCGACAAGAAGGTCGATGAAGCCAAGGCCTCCCTGCAAATCGCGACATCGGCTCTCAGCAAAGCCGTCACCAAGGGCGTGCTAAAACCGAACACCGCATCTCGCCGCATTTCGAGACTGACCCGGCACGTCAATTCTTTGGTCGCGTCACGCTAATCGTCCGAACATTCGACAAGGTCCTCCCTCGCGACGCCGGAGCAGCGGGCGAAGTCGGGCGCGTCGGGTTGGGGTTCTTCTCCTGTGGGCGGTTACAAAGCTCCAACATCAGCTGATCGAGCAGTATCGCCGGCTTCCCTCCGCTACCACCCTTAAGTTTTTCATCAGTCTCCAGGAACAACCGGAACGCCTCCCGCAAATGTGTTTCTGGAAATTGCCCAAGAAACGGGCGGATTTTGTAAGGGTCAATGCGCAGGAGCCTCGCCGCCTCGCCTTCACGGCCGGCCTGTCGGACCAGTTCCTTGACCTTCCAGAGCCGGCGATACTGCCACACTAGAGAACCCAGTATCCGCAAGGGCGCTTCCCCTGCCTCGAAATTTCGAGCCAGAATGCCCAGCGCTGTGCCGTGCTGCTGCGCGCCGATGGCGGCGGCGAGGTCGAAGACCGAGGCGCCCGGTAGAGTACCGCGCAATGCCGCCACATCGGTCGCCGTCGCAGCACGATCGACTGGGACATAGGACGCCAACTTCTCCAATTCTCGCCTCACTGCAGAGAGCGACCCGCCCGAGACCTCCCTGAGTAAATGCAATGCCTCTTCGTCGATCCGGACGCCTAAGCGATCCGCCTCCTGCTTCAACCAAGGGAGCAGTTGCGAATCCTTGAGCGGGCCGCAATCCACGACGAGTGACGCCTGGGTCAAGGCCTGGCTGAATTTCAGCCTGCCGTCGAGCTTTGCGGCAAGAAACACCACAGTCGTGGTTTCATTGGGAGACTTGAGATACGGCAGCAGCGTTTCGGATTGTTTGGCGGCAAGCTTGTCCGCTGCCTTCACGATCACGAGCCGACGCGGCGCAAACACGGCGACCTCAGACGCACAGGCCATGATCTCCGCTCCCTCTGCCTCATCACCATAAAAAAGATCGCAATTAAAGTCGTTCTCGTCCGCGCCAAGCACCGCTTGCTTGATGAGCGCCAAGGCGGTGTCTCTCAGGAGGTCTTCCTCCCCGATCACGGCATACAGCGGTGCCAGGGCCTGCTTCTCGAGGTGCACGGACAACTGAGAAACGCTCATCGCTTGAGGCATACGCACTCTCTCAGGGTTTCGGCTCCGGCGTCGGAATCATACACCGGCTTTGACAACTGACCGGATTCCAGCTGCAAAAGGAAACGGGACGCAAGATCCTCCGCAATATATCGTCCCAGCCTGTTCGATGGCCCGGTTTTGAAGCACCCGGTTGAACTGCAGATCGGTGGTCACATAAAACTCCGAGGTCCCTTAGCCATTTGCGACCAGACCAGACGCTTGGTTCTCGTTTCTTCCACTTTGACGGCGACGATCACTTCTGCGCGGCTTTCCAACGTCGTGGTTTGCGTGAAACTCAGAGTCGGGAGGATGACCGCGAGGATATCGCCCGACAGGACGAGATCCGCCGCTTCACCCTCAGGCACCACCTGCGCACCGCTGCCCGACGAAAACTCGTGCCGGAGATAATTGGTGAACCGCGTTTCAAGATTGGGTTCGAATGTGGCATTCCTCAACGGGCGGATCACCACGCGGGGAGGGGGCGCCGACGACGCAGCCGACGCGGTCCCTCCGATTGTGGGACCGGGTCCTTCAACCCGAAATTGATAGCCGCAGCCGACCAACAGTGACAGACAGAGAGACAGTGCTGAGATTCGAGCACTAACACACCAAGCGAGTGCACCCGACTGGCCAAGTATCCGTGCTTGTGTTTGCCTATTGCTCAACACGTCGCGTGTCCTTTAGACGACAAAATTGATGAGCTTCTTTTCGACATAGATGATCTTTTTCAGTTCTTTCCCTTGCAGCCATTCTCGCGGCCTCCTGTCGGGCCAGGTCCTCAACCTGTTGGCGATCGGCATCAGCGCCGACCTCGATTTTGCTGCGCAGCTTGCCGTTGACCTGGACGGGGATCGTCAACCGATCGCTGACCGTCAGCGCCGGGTCAAACGAGGGCCAAGGCTGATGCGAGATGCTCGGACGGTTCCCCATGATCGCCCATAATTCTTCCGCCAGATGAGGAGCGAACGGGGACAGCAGCAGCAGAAACGGCTCAATCAAGGCCCGTGGCCGCTGATCGAGCTTCGTCATCTCATTGGTGAAGACCATCATCTGCGAGATGGCCGTGTTGAACCGGAGATGCTCAATGTCCTCCGTGACCTTCTTGATCGTTTGATGGAGGATCCGCTGATGCTCGAGGCTGGGAGCCGACGGCACGATCGCGCTCGACAGCCGGCCTTCCTCATCGACCATCAGACGCCAGACCCGTTCGAGAAAGCGGGTGACCCCTTCGACCCCTCGCGTGCTCCAGGGCTTCATGGCCTCCAACGGTCCCATGAACATTTCATAGAGCCGCACGGCATCCGCGCCGAACCGGTCGATCATCTCGTCCGGGATTCACGACGTTGCCCGCGGGACTTGGACATCTTCTGATTGTCCTCACCCAAGAACGATGCCCTGATGGACGAGCTTCTTGAACGGCTCCGGTGTGGTAGACGACGCCGATGTCGAACAGCACCTTGTGCCAGAATCGGGAATACAGGAGGTGCAGGACGGCATGCTCGCTGCCGCCGATATAGAGATCGACCGGCATCCAATACTGTTCCTTCGAAGGATCGACCAGCTGGTCGGTCGTTCTTCGGATCGATAAAACGCAAATAGTACCAGCAGGACCCGGCCCATTGCGGCATGGTGTTCGTTTCGCGCCGCGCCGGCTTCCCAGTGGCCGGGATCTGTGGTTTTGAGCCAATGCTCCAGGTTTGCCAGCGGACTCTCGCCGTTACCCGACGGTGTGAAATTGTGGTCTCGGGCAACGCGAGCGGCAATTGCTCTTCCGGCAGTGGTCTGGCTTCGCCATCAACCCAGACGATGGGAAACGGCTCACCCCAGTAGCGCTGGCGGGCAAACAGCCAGTCGCGGAGTTTGTAATTGACGGACTTGCGGCCCTTGCCGATGGTTTCGAGCCAGGCCGTGATCTTCGGAATCGCATCGACCGGCGCCAGGCCGTCGATGGAAAAGCGCCCGTCTGGCGTGTGGAATTGATCGACGGTGCCTTGCTCGGTCTCGACAAAGGCTTCCTTCTCCACATCGCCGCCCGCAATCACCTCGCGAATCGGCAAGGAATACGTTTTCGCAAACGCCCAGTCGCGCGCATCGTGCGCTGGAACGGCCATGATGGCGCCGGTGCCGTAGCCCATCAGGACATAGTCGGCGATCCAGATGGGCAGCCGTTCGTCATTTACCGGATTGACGGCATAGCCGCCGGTGAACACACCTGTCTTCTCTTTCTCCAATTCCTGGCGCTGTAGAGTCGCTTTTTCGCGCGGCCGCCTGACGATAGGCCTTGACAGCCTCCCGCTGTGCATCGGCGCGGTCACAGCCTCGACGAGCGGATGCTCGGGCGCGAGCACCATATAGGTCGCGCCGAACAGCGTATCAGGCCGCGTCGTGAAAATTCGAATCGTCCCGTTGATGCCCGCAAGGCCGAATTCCACTTCGGCGCCGATCGACCGTCCGATCCAGTTTTTCTGCATCTCCAGGGTGCTGGCCGGCCACTGGACCAGCGACAGATCGTCGAGCAAGCCGGTCCGCATAGGCCGTGATCTTGAGCACCCACTGGCGCATGGGCTTGCGGATCGACGTCGAAGCCGCCGACTTCGCTTTTGCCGTCGACGATCTCTTCGTTGGCCAGAACGGTCCCCAGCGCCGGGCACCAGTTGACCGGCACTTCCGCCACATAGGCCAGCCCCCGCTTGAACAGTTGCAGGAAAATCCATTGTGTCCAGCGGTAATAGCCAGGGTCGGTCGTGCTGAGTTCGCGGTCCCAGTCGTACGACAGTCCGACCCGCTTCATCTGCCGCTTGAATGTCGCGATGTTCTGAGCCGTCGTGATGGCCGGATGGATGCCGGTCTTCACCGCATACTGTTCAGCCGGCAACCCGAAGGCGTCCCAGCCCATCGGATGCAGCACGTTGAAGCCCTTCATGCGTTTGTAGCGCGAGACGATGTCGGTCGCCGTATAGCCTTCGAGATGGCCGACATGCAGGCCGGACCCGGAGGGATACGGGAACATGTCGAGGCAGTAAAACTTGGGCTTGGCCGGATCTTCCACCGCCCGGAACGGGCGATGCTCTTCCCAGTAGGCCTGCCACTTCGCTTCAATGGCGTGATGATCGTAGGTTTTACTCATGCGGTCGGGATCGGTCTGGAGGAGGAAGAACTCTAACACAGACTTCTCGAACGCAACAAGATTATCGGCCCTCATTCAGCGGCGCTTGCTATACTGCGCCACCTATGGGGTTGTACAGCGAGCACGTGTTCCCCCGCCTCATGGACTGGGTCATGAGCGGCCAGCGGTTTCAGCGCCTGCGGCGTGAACTGCTCCAGGATGCGCGCGGCGATGTTTTGGAAATCGGGTTCGGCACCGGGCTGAACCTGGTCCACTACCCGGCAACGGTTTCGCAGCTTTGGCTGGTGGATCCCGCCCGCTTTCTTTTGAGCAGGGTGCAAGCGCGAGTAGCACAAGTAGCCTTTCCCGTTCACATCGAGCAGCTCACGGCGGAATCACTCCCGTTTCCCGAAGGACAATTTGACGTGGTCGTCAGTACGTGGACGCTCTGCACCGTCCCGGATCCGGTACAAGCCCTTCGCGAGATCAGACGCGTACTCAAACCCCAAGGCGTCTTTCTCTTTCTTGAGCATGGACGCAGCCGGGAGGCGCGCATCGCCGCCTGGCAGGATCGCCTCAATCCGATCCAGAACCTCATTGCGTGCGGCTGCAATCTCAATCGCCCGATCGATCAGCTCATCGAGCGAAGCGGACTTCACCTCACGGGCCTCAGGCGCTTTCAGATGCCGCATGTGCCGCGCATTGCGGCGGCGATGTATCAAGGTCATGCCCGCAGCGCTGCGTGCTGAGCCGGCTTACGGTGTGCCGTTCAACAGCGTCGACAGGCGCTCAACGGATGCAAAATTGGCGGAATAGACGGCGGGTAATTGCGAACTGGATTTTGCGCTATGGATGATCGACCCGATTCCATACTGCTTGGCCGCATGGAGGCAACTCTCATCATCATCGATATAGAGTGAGCGCAGTGGATCAAATTTCAACAGCCGTCGGCACGCGGGCCAATATTCCGACCGCATCTTGAGATACCCCACTTCGAACGCATCCACGATCCGATCCACATATCGGCTGAGGCCGGTCTTGGCCGATTTGATTGCCACGCCCGCCTGGTGGGCGTTCGTCACCACGATAATTCGTTTGCCTCTTGCCCGGAGCTCCTTCAAGAAGCCCTCGGCTCCCGGCAGAAAGCCGATCATGTGGTCCAGCTCCTTGTGCATCTCCACGACATCGATGCCGACCCGGTCGCTCCAGTAGTGCAAGTCCGTCCAGGCGAGTTGGCCTTCCACCGACCGATACATCGCCATCAAGCGGGCGCATGAGGCTTCGAATGAAAGGCCCTGCATCGCCGCGTAGCGGCGGGGCAACTCTTCCTCGAAAAAGAAATTGTCGAAATGGCGGTCGAGCAACGTGCCGTCCATGTCCACAAGCACGTCGTCGATTCGGTCCCAATTCAGCATGTGCTGGCCGAATCTTGGGTGTTGTTGAGTCATAAACAGAGTATATCGAAGCGTCGGAAGGAAGACGAGACGGGTTGTCTTTGAGAAAAATCGCTGTGCTACGGTCGACGCACCGTGTTCGCCGCTGATCCTATACCCACGCCTTCGAGCTCCTCAGCCCCCAGCCGACGATCGTGGCTCCCACCGTCGCGATCATCGGACGGCCGAACGTGGGCAAATCCACGTTGTTCAACCGGATTCTTGGAGCAAAAACCGCGATCGTCGACGATGTGCCGGGAGTGACACGAGACCGAAACTATGCCGATGCCAATTACCGAAACCGCCCGTTTCGCCTGGTCGATACGGGAGGGCTTGAACCGTCGGCATCGGAAGGCATGCTGGCGCTGATCAAACGTCAGTCCGAACTGGCCATTGCGGAAGCGGAGATTCTGATCCTTCTCGTGGACGGGCGGACCGGATTGATGCCTCAGGACCGTGAAGTCGTCCATCTCTTGCGCGGGACGACAAAGCCACTGTTCGTCGCCGTCAACAAAATCGATACCCCGAAGGTCGAGCCGTTAGTCGCGGATTTCTATCAACTGGGAATCGAACAGCTGTTCCCCATCTCGGCGGAGCATGGAATCGGGGTCTCCGAACTGCTCGATGCCATCTACCCGCTGCTCCCGGCCCCGGAAGAGCAATCAGGACCGCACGGCATGCCTCGCGTCGCCGTCGTTGGACGGCCGAACGTCGGCAAATCCACCCTGGTCAATGCCGTCCTCGGCGAGGAGCGGGTCGTCGTCAGCGACGTACCGGGAACGACGAGGGATGCCATCGACTCGCTGGCCGTCTATGAGGGCCGTCGTTATTTGTTCACCGACACGGCCGGCATCAGGCGCCGGGGAAAAATCGATCGCGGGATCGAAGGCTACAGCGTAGCGCGTTCGCTCCGGGCCATCGGACGGTCGGACGTCGCCGTCCTTTTGCTCGATGCAGAAGAAGGCGTGACGGAACAAGACACCAAGATCGCCGGCGTGGTGATACGACAGGGCCGTGCCTGCGTGCTGTTGGTCAACAAATGGGACCGGCGCGAGGCCGACCCGCAGGCCTGGCAGAAATTTGAAAAGGATTTAAAACGGCGGTTTCCGTTCTTATCCTGGGCGCCCGTGCTCTTCGGGGCCGCGGTGAAACCTGATTCTCTCCGCCGCCTCTTTCCGCTCATCGACGAGGTCTTTGAATCATTCTCGAAGCGCATCCCGACCGGCCAGCTCAATCAGTTCCTGCAAAATATTTTGGCCGTTCATCCTTTGCCGGTGCGAAAAGGAAAACCGGTGCAGATCACAAAATCAGCGTTCATGACTCAAGTGGCGGTCCGACCTCCGGTCTTTGCGCTCTTCGTCGGCCATCCGGACAATATCACGCCGGCCTATCTCCGTTTCCTTGAAAACCAAATCCGCGAGACATACGGGTTCGCAGGCACGCCTCTCCGCCTGCTCGTCAGAAAAAAATAGCGAACGACCATTACATCGGTGGTCATGCACAGGGCCCCCAACCAACGACAGAAAGGGCTCCACTTGGCTTCCGCTTGACTCTGCGACATCATCATGGTTAATTCGCATTCGGTCAATGTCGCCCATGCACCTCTCACGGCCCATAACCCGCTGTTTCCACAATCCACGGCGGCTGTCGCCTCTCCGATTGCTGATCTTCATCTGCAGCCTGGCGGCCTGCTCTTCGCCCAGTGCGCTTTGGGCCGCTGAGGCGGGCCAGGCCAATGACGGTGACGCGCCCGCACAGACACCAGCACCCGACCCTCAAGCGGGCGGTACGGCAGTGGAGGTGGATCCTTCCATCACGTTGAAGGGCGCCGTGTGGCGGACTAAGGCCGGGATCGTGTTCTTGAAAACACCGGTTGGGCTGCTGACGCTCAGCTCGAAGTCGACGTTGAAAGACTTGAAAGCCTCGCATGAGGTCTCGTTCTGGGTGCATGACCGCAACGTCGCCGTCGAGATTCGCAAACGAAGCGACGGATCGCTCGTTCACCGGTATCTCAGCGGGCCGATGACGCTCGGCCCAGATTCATCCAAAACCCTGCGCTGCTGGACCGCCGACGGCGAACAGACGGTCCATTATGGCACCCAGGAAGCCAAGCTCGCGGCATATCATGAAGGCGATCAATTGACGGTCGAAGTGGATGAGTCACAGACGATCATCGGCGTCCATGATCTGCAATTCGATCTGCAGATCAGCCAGACTCCTCCCTCCGGGTCCCCCGCCCATGTCCTCTTGTCCGGTTCAGTCTCAAAACTGAAATCGAACTTCGTATTCTTCAGAACGCCGGTCGGCGTCGTGATGATCAATGCCAAGATCGGAATGCCGCCCGTGAAGGTCGGACAAGCCCTGACCTTGCATATCGATGACGGGCGCGTGAACGTCGAGGTGTCAAAGACTGCCAAGCCTGCGACGCGAAGCCCCGGGGGGCCGGCGGCGCCTTCGACCACGCCGTTCTGAGCCCTGTTTGACAGCCTCCCGTCGGACTCCCTAGACTCCCCTGACCATGCACCCGGCCGCTCCATTTGCAAAAACACCTGAGGCGTTTGATAAGCTGTACCGAGAGCATGTTGATCTGATTTATCGCTACGCCTATCGACTTTGCGGAGACACGGAGTCGGCGAACGACCTCGTCCAAGAAACCTTTCTGAATGCCTTTCGTGGCCTGAATGCATTCCGCGGCGACGCTCAAGTTTCCACCTGGCTGTATACCATTGCGTCGCGCGCAGGCATGCGGCTTCGTCGCAAACGCAAGGGAGCGCCTGAGCGAGAGCTTTCGCTGGAAGAATTCATCCCGACCTCTGACGGCGAATTCCGCTTGCAGATTCCGATCGAGGGCCTCACGCCCGAGCAAGCGCTCGAAAACAAGGAATTGCGCGAGGCGCTCGATCAGGCCATCAACAGTCTGCCCAAGAAGTACCGCATGGCACTGGTGTTGCGCGATATGGAGGGGTTGAGCGCGAAAGAAGTCGCCGGGATCATGGGATTGAGCGAGCGAGCGGTCAAATCCCGCCTGCATCGGGCACGGCTGTTTGTCAGGCGCGAGCTGAGCGCCGGGGGAATTACCCAAGAAAATCGTCGGTCGGAGAATGAAGGGTGGCGGCCACGAAGGAGCGGGTCATGACCAAGAAGAAACCAGCTCGTCGACGCATTGCTTCGACCGCCTCCCATTCCCATGAACCGGAAGAGGGCCGGTGTCTCGACATTCTTCGACAATTGTCCGCCTACATTGATGACGAATTGGCTGAGGATATTTGCGCCGAGCTGCGGCGGCATGTCGGAGCCTGTCCCAACTGTGAGGAGTTTATTGCCTCGCTGCGCAACACGGTGACATTGTGCCGGCATCATCAAGCGCCGCCGCTTTCCGCGCAGGACCGGGCGCAGGCTCCGGCAAAATATTCTCCAAGCCTGGAAACCCGAGGCGCGACGATGAGGCATCACGTCACGATCACCGCCTTGCTCGGCGGTATGCTGGGCGTCATCGGATCGTCTCCGGCAGCTCCTGTTCCGCCGAGCGATCGAGACCAAGGGCGTGCGATCTATGAACGCCATTGCGCTGACTGCCACGGCCCCGAAGGCCGCGGCGACGGTCCCAAGGCGACATCGCTCTCGCCTCGCCCCGGCAATTTGATTTCCGCTCAGACTTCAGCAAAATCCGATCAAGATTTGCTCAAGATCATCGCCAATGGGCGACCCCGCACCGCCATGGCTGGGTGGAATGAACAGTTGTCCCGCGACGAGCAGCTGGCAGTGCTTGCCTATATCCGATCGCTCATTAAATTTAGCGGTTCGGCCACGCCCCCTCCGCCGCCAGACCCATAACCGATGCGTTCATGGGTCTGACAGATCGACCCCTTTCGGATGGGAAAATCCGCATGGTACAGTATCGCCTTTCGTCTCATTGCTTCCGTAAGGAGTGAATCCGGTATGAAGCTGGCTGCTGTTGCAAGAACATCCACGATCATTCTCCTCTTTTTTGCCGGACTCTTTTTTGCCATCCCCGCTACTGCGGCGGCCACAAAAAAATCAAAAGGGATTGGGCCAAGTGCGGCGATTGCCCTGCAGTACGCCGACGCGATCTCGCAGGGCGACATCGTCAAGACTACGAAGCTCGACTTTACCTGCCAATATCGGCTTGTCGCCGCCACGAGGTCCGGTCTGACCTCTTCCCCGGATAAGTCGGATGCTTCCTATGAAAGCTGCTGGCAGGGAATCAAAGCCGCTCATGCCCCCGCCCTCGAACGGGTGGACGTCGGCATGGACGTCCTCTGGCCCACCAACGGCGCGCTTCCGTTCTTTCGCGATGATCTGACGCACTACCCGGCTTCCGCCTTCGTGATGGATCTCATCGGCCTCTCTCCTCCGGGCAGCGGTCTGCGTCTTGAGGCGGTATCCACGACACCCTTGCCCAATGCGTCCTTTCATTTGCGTCCGCAGGCACCGCTCATCTCGGTGCCGGCGACACTCGTGACGCTCACCGTCGACCTATCAGGATCCCCTGACGGCTCCCATCACGAAGGCCCCGGGCAGCTACAAGTGGACGAACACCGTCAAGCCGGCTCGGCGGGCCGTCAAGAAACTTAACACTCAATGGGTGGTGCTCTCAGGATTGAAGAAGCACGGATTCCCCGGTGATGCGGCGGTCGTCAATCTCCTGGTGCAGGATGGCGCTCCTGTCGAGGGCATACCGCAAGAGATCATTCCATTCGTGACGGAGCGAAGCAAAGCGGTCCCCGGGTCGGTCGTCTGGTGGGAACCTGAGGATGCACCCGGCCTACTGGTCGCCTCTGCGGCACGCGCCGCATCGTTTCCGAATTTGCGCGACCGCGTCGCACTCTTAAACCGCATCCTCATCATCGACCCTCGCCAAGCCGACGCACTGACCGTCCTCACCCGTGATCTCTACGCTGTCATTCTGCGGGAAGCGATTGCTGCGCACAAACTCACCGTGAAAGATCCGTCTCTGGCGATGGCGGTCAATGAACAATATTGGAATGTTTACGCCCAGGGCGAGCGGCTCGACCTCTCGCTGGATATGGAAATGGGAGGGCTGGATAAGCCGACGACCGCCGACTATCTCTATCGCCTGCTTCCCGCGCTGAGGACTCTGGCGCAGGTACGGCCTGAGCAGCTGGACAATCGCTTCAGATGGGGCGCAGCGCTCCGGTGGAACCTCGATCAGGATCTCTCCATCGAGGTTCACGAGCAGTTGGTCAAGGACGTGCCGGCGGAGCGAAAGACCGCAAAAGCGGAGGCCCTATTACAGTTGGCCTGGTCACGCATCAATAAGGTGGCCTGGAACCGCAATCTCGACGACAAGGATGTCTTGGCGGCCTATCAGGATGCCGATCGGGCCGCTGCGTTGGCTGAGATTCCGCTGGATAAGTTCATCGCCGACTACACCAAGGCCTACAGCCTGCTGTTTTCGCCGAACCGAGACAATCGCGCGATCCTTCAACATCTCACGGAAGCCAAGCGGTGGTTTGATGAGATCCCGGGAAGCAACCAGCAAGTCTGGGATTTTTTCATCGGAGCGGACTCATTGAAATCCGTTCTCGACGCAGACCCGATCTTTCAACCACTCCTGGCCTCAGGAGCATCTCACAAAGGATAACCGGCGCTGCTCAGCCCATGGTCAGGTTGAGCCGAAATCCTCACGACCTCAGCTTTCCGCCCGTTGAACAGGCCTCGCCGGAAGGCTTGCTCGCCGTTGGGGGCGATCTCCGATTCGAGCGGCTCCTCGAAGCCTACCGTCGAGGGATCTTTCCCTGGTACAGCGAAGACCAGCCGATTCTTTGGTGGTCCCCCGACCCAAGAACGGTGCTGTATCCGGAGAAGCTCCACATCTCACGAAGCCTGAAGCGCAGCCTTCGACCCGGACACTTCACTGTCACACTCGATACCTGCTTTGGGGAAATCATCGAGCATTGTGCCGGCCCGAGAACCCAGTACCCGGAAGGCGGAACCTGGATCACGGCGGCGATGATCGAGGCCTATGGCAGGCTCCATCAGGAAGGCTATGCCCATTCGGCCGAAACCTGGCAAGAGGGTCGGCTGGTCGGGGGCCTTTATGGAGTCGCAATCGGCAGGGCATTCTTTGCAGAATCCATGTTCACTCAGGTGGACGATGCCTCGAAGGTTGCCCTGGTGTCCCTGGTCCGTCAGCTGCGCATTTGGGGCTTCCGCCTCGTCGATTGCCAACAATCCTCGCCCCATGTGCTGCGTCTGGGTGCCGAAGAAATTCCTCGCCGGCTGTACATAGAGGAGCTTGCCAGCGCCGTGCGGCAACGCGACCGGCGCGGCCGTTGGCAGTTCGATGCTGCACCATGATCCTTACCTCTTTCCCATCTTGGCGAGCTCCATAAAATAGTGTGCAAAGGCTTTCATGCCGCCTGAAGCCTGGCCCCAGTCGAAATATTCGTTTGGCGCATGATAGCCGTGTTCCGGCAAGCTCAGTCCGAGAAAGAGAATGGGCACTTTCCAGGTCTTCTGCATCGTGACGACGGCGCCGATGGAACCACCTTCACGGATGAACGCCGGCTCGTGGCCGAATCCCGCCTTTGCGGCACGTTTCACACATTCGACGTATGGCCCGTCGAAGCTGCCCTTGAAGGGGTGCAGCATGCCTTCCCGTTCTACCTTCACATCCGGATTCAACTTGGCCACGTACTGTTTGAGGAGGGAGAAGACCTTTTCAGGCGTCTGGTTGGGTACAAGACGCATGCTGATTTTTAGTTCGCCGTCACCAGGCACGACGGTTTTCACGCCGGGACCATGATAGCCGCCAGTCAGGCCATGGATCTCAAATGTCGGCGCCGCCCAAATCCGACGCGTCACTTCAGCGGGATTGTCTGTCCGAAGCGAATGAAATCCATAGGCTTCTTTGAAGCGCTTGAGATTGAATCCTGATCGAAGGAAGCTCTTGATTTCGTCCTGTGTCGGTTTGACCACCTCCTTGTAGAAGCCGGGAATCTTGACCTCCCCCGTTTTGGCATCGACGCAGGCCAGCGCCACCTCCATCAGTTCAGCGAGCGGATTTCTCGCGGCGCCGCCTGTGACACCGGAATGGGCGTCCTTGCTGCCTGTGCGCAAGCTCAGCCTGGCGCCGAGCAAACCCCGCAGGCCATAGGGCATGGCCGGTTTTCCCTTGGCGATCCAGATCGTGTCGGAGATGATGACCGAATCGGGGCGAGGAATCGCAGCACGATTCCTGAGACCGGCGGCAAAATGCGGGCTGCCGATTTCCTCTTCAAGCTCCCAGAGAAACCGGATATTGATCGGCACGCCTTGTTCGATTGCAAAGCGGGCGCCGAAGAATGCCGCGAGTGCCGGGCCCTTGTCGTCGGTCGCTCCGCGTCCCCGGTAGATCCCGCTGTCGTTGCGAAAGGCAAACGGTTGCTGTCGCCATTCCGGCTCTTGAGCAGGTTGAACGTCCATATGGTTGTACACTGTCACGGTCGGATGCTCGCTGTCGGTTGTCCATCCACCCGACACGATGGGATAACCGCCGGTGTCGACGATCTCGGCTTGCGCTCCGGCCTCAGTCAGCACCTTCTTCGCGAGTTCGGCCATGCGCATCATGTCGTTCGCTCTTGATGGATCCATGCTGATGGACGGTATCTCGACCATCTGGGCAAGGAGGTCTTCGAACCGTACGCGGCTCTCGTTGACGAACGCGTCAAGTTGCTGAAGGATGATCATGTGTCATTCTCCAATGTTGAGCCGCGGATTATACCGTCTGATCCGGCGCTGTCCAAGAAGCTGTCACACGTTTGAAAGCCGCAAGGAAATGCTAGAATGCCCACCGATGTGCACAGGCCTGTTCCGCCTTCTCCCCTTCTCGATGTGTTCGATCGGTCTGGCCCTCCTCCTCGTCTCGCATGCTCTGGCAGCGGACGCCACTGCGATTCGCGACATTCTGGATGAACCGAGCATCTACCACCTCAAACAAGTGGTGCTGCAGGGAACAGTACGCAATGTTCAACCCCTCGACCCCTACAAGCTGCCGGCGGGCACGACCTGTTATGGCGCCTATCTTTTTCATTTGGAAGACGAGACGGCGTCAATCAACGTCGCCGTATTCGGGCTCTGTGGCGTCCCGACCGTAAAGGATCCGGACGTCGAAGAGGGAGCACGGGTTCAACTTCAGGCGACTATTCAAGCTCCTAGGCATGGCGGCTATTACTTGAGTTTTCAGGGTCTCAAGGTCGTCGGAGAACAGGAAGGCGTGATCCAAGCCGTAGCCGACCGCATTACACCGCTTCCGGAATGAGCGCTGTGCTCCGCATCGTTCTGTATCTGATAGCGGCAGATCGCACGGACGAGTGATCTTCGCATGATCCAATTGTCCCTTCTTCTTGTAATAGTGATGTGTTTGCTCACCGGCTGCGCCACCAGCCAGGGCCTTTCCAGAGACCGGCTCGAGGCTGTCCTCCGGCAGGAAGAATCTCGATTTGCCGGCATGCCATCGTCTGGCAATCCGACGCAACCGAGTGCGCCGGTGCTCGGTCTGTATTTGAAACCGACGGGGTTCCTCCATCGCGAATTCGAATGGTCCGTCCGCGACCGTGACATGATGCTGACTTGGTCTCAACAGGTCTCGCTCGGATCGGCAGTTCGGAGTGCCGGATTTGTCACGATGTCTTCCTTGAAGGGCGACAGCTTGAACGAACTGAGAGCGTCCGCTGCCCGATACGGTATTGATTGGCTCTTGATCGTTGAAGGGGCGGCGGCCGTTGATCGCTACAACAACTACAAGGCGCCTTTGCTGTATTGGACCATCTTCGGTGCCTACCTGGCCGACGGCACGCACAGTGATGCCCTGTGTCTCGTAAAAGGCGACCTTATGGGACGTCAAAACGGGTTCCCCGCTGTTGTCCAAACAGGTGGACGCCCGAATTGAACAGGTCGGACCCGCGGCTTTCGTCGAAGACAAGGCTGTCTTGGATTCGGCGAAGGCAAGGGCGTTGGAAGAGTTGCTGCGTAGCCTCGAGACGCAATTTCAACGTTTAAAGCTTGGCCGCTAATCCGGATTTTCCCGTTTTTTTGTCCAGCTGGAGAGACGAATGCGCGAAAGTTCCCCAGGAAGCGGGCAGATGATGCGTGCAACCTGGCAGACCTGCACTTTGATCGTATGGATGTGTGTCGTGCCGACAGCGCTGTACGCGACGGAGGACAGTGCGAAGGAGAGTCCGACAGAACCACGCTCAGGCGGCACTCCGTCGCGACCTCTGCCCGGAGCAACTGCCCAGGACAAACCGCTGTGGCATTACGGAGCGTTCTTGGATCTCGCCTATGCCATTGATTTTAACTTTCCGGGGAACCACCAATGGCGCGACCGGTCGACCGCATCAACGTTTAACGAGCCGGTCATCAATATGGGGGCCGGGTATGTCAGGAAGGATGCGACCAACGAATCTCGGTGGGGGGCAGAATTCTTAGCGCAAGGGGGTAACGATTCCAAGAATTTTGGATTCGAAACCCCTTTACCGAAACTCCAGAACGCTGACCTGTGGCGGCACTTTGGGCGCGCCAATGTCTCTTATCTGGCGCCAGTCGGCAACGGGCTCAGGGTGCAAGCCGGCCTATTCAACAGTTTTGCCGGGTACGAATCCCTCTATGCCAAGGACAACGCCAACTATACGCGATCATGGATCGCTGACTATTCTCCATATCTGATGTTTGGAGCGAACGCCGTTTATCAATTTAACGAGCAGTGGACCGGCGCCTTCTTCATCATCAACGGGTATTTCCATCTCTCAAGTCCGAACAGTCTTCCAAGTTATGGGGGGCAAATCACTTATACTCCCTCATCGTCCTGGACGATCAAAGAGACGCTCTACTACGGACCGGATCAGGGCAACACCGACATCGAGTTCTGGCGGCTGTTCTCCGATACGATCATCGAATGGCAAGGCGACCGTTTGCTCATGGCGCTTGATTATCAGGCGGGAACCCAAAAGAATGCTTCTGTACCAGGGAATCGGCGAGAACTGTTCACGGGAGCACAGCTCACGATGCAATGGCACATTGCGGGTCCCTGGAGCGTGGCGTTCAGACCGGAATTTTACTCGGATGCGAGCGGAGTAATCACAGGCCACGAACAATTCATTAAAGCGGTCACAACAACGCTGCAATACAAGCTGCCGTACCAATGGACGAATACGCTCTGTCGATTGGAGTACCGATATGACGAATCCACCGGCTCAGGTGGCGGGTTTTTCAAGGGGACGGACAACCGATTGACCGCAGGGCAAAATCTCTTGATTTTTTCCCTGCTCGGGACATTCGACTCGCCTTGACACCTTTGTCTCGTCTATCGTAGCCCTAGATCGCGGCAAACTCGGATCGTTAGAGCCGAGTCCTCGGCACCAGGACTTCTCGGAGTCAAGGTTTGAATATCGTGACGTGGGAAGCGTGTCGACAAGAACGCTCTGGCTCCCGCAAGTGAAGGGACAGTTGGGAAGGTCTCAATTATTGGGTTGAGCTAAGAGACACCATATCCGGCGGGTGCCTGACTTTTGATCGGTCACCGGTTCGCCGCTGAAGAAGCTGACTTGCCAGGCAACGATGTCATCCTTGGGATCAGGCGTGTTCGTCCAATAAATTTCTGACTTAATATTCGAAAATGGATGGCCAGCCGGGAGGGCGGGATCACGCTGGGCCGGATCGATCAGGGTCTTGAGTTCGTCGACCGACGGCCCACGCCAGCCTTTTTGCCCGCCGACTTCCTTGGCGGCACAGCGTTCGTTGGAGCGGCTCCACACGTCATGCTCCCGGTCCGGTTCCCGCTCCCAAATCAATCCGGTCTGATTGTCTTTCACGGCGGTGCCGTCCATCACAAGAGAGAAGCGGCCATCGCTCGGTGCGGCAAGAGCCCCAGAAGAGAGGAACAAGAGCAGGGCGAACGCCATACCCGGCAGCATCACGCCCACGTACGAACGCACTTGCTTCTGCATGTCGATAGCCTTTCCGAAGATTGGTAAGAAAGAGTGTGCCGAATGGGGCTTGTCTTTTCAATAGTCAGTCAGGCATGCTCAGCGCGCTTTTGCCGGTCCCGGGCTTTACACATGATTCCTAGGAACCACCGTAGGAGGCGCCATGAAGGATGAGGAACATCGGCGGAGAATCGATGTATTGGCCATCGGATTGTTTGGACTGGCTGTCGGGGCCTTGACCCTCGGCATCGCGCAGGTGGGCGCCATCCCCGAGTCGAATAAGATCGGCACCCTCGTGATTGCCCTCATGTTCGGCGGTATCGTGCAGATATTGGCCGGCATTACGGACATCCGGTATCACGAACAACTCGGTGGCACGGCGCTGACCATGTACGGATTTTTCTGGCTGACCGTGTGTATCGCCAAGCTGGTCAGCGAAAGCACGTCGTTCCACCTCGATATGGTGCTCTACGCTCCGATCAATTTCGTGTATGCGGCGTTTTCAGCCGTCATGGTCTATCTCACAGCCTATCGCAATGCGACGCTCTGCATACTCCACTTTGTCATCACGCTGAGCTTTTCCTCGACCGTCCTGGTCCAGCTCAACCTCATCACTGAAACAGTTCCAGGTCTCTTCCACATGATCGTCGGGTTCATGGCCTTCTACCATGCAGTCGCCAGCCTGACGCAAGCCTTCACAGGGCGGCAGCTGGTCCCGCTCGGTCCTGCTCTTCTGGAACAGGATGTGAGCCTCGCACGATAGACGACAACATAAAATGAGAGCGCCGGCTTCTCTTATTGCAACAGCCGGCTAGTGGAAGGAAAAAGGGATCGGCGCAAAGGTCACCACGAAGACGGCGAGCGCGATCCAGCCGACGAGTCTTCTTCCTCGTCCCAAAGGCGCCTCCGGATCAAGAACCGGCGGGTGGCCGAGGCCCCAGACACCGGCCATGAAGGCCCACACAAACCATCCCGGCCAACCGACGAATCCCAACATCAGCAGCAAGGGGAGGACGGCAAAAGCCATAGTACGCTGGCCATCTCCCCATAAGGCATAGGCCACGTGGCCGCCGTCAAGCTGCCCGATCGGAATCAAATTCAATGAAGTTACAAAGAGGCCGAACCAGGCTGCAAAGGCGACCGGGTGGAGGAGCACGTCGGCCTCAGGCGACAATGGGCCGATGATCAGCCAGGCCATGAATTTCAGCAACAGCGGTTCGCCCAACTGCAGGCCAAACGTACTCGTGCGATCGACGACGGTCGACAGGAATAATCCGACGATCAGCGCGACAAGGGCCACGACAAAGCCGGCCAGCGGGCCGGCGACGCCAATATCGAAGAGCGCACGCCGGTTCAGGATCGGACCTCGCATGCGAATGATCGCGCCGAACGTCCCGATGAAGTGCGGCGGCCCGGGAATGAAGAGCGGCAGCGAGGCTGGTACTCGATGGATTTTTGACAAGATGAAGTGACCGAACTCGTGCGTGACCAGGATAAACAGCAACGTTCCCGCGAACGGAATGCCCTGCCAGAGCATCTCCGGGTGTTCCCAGAGAAAGGCCAGTGGTCCGCGAATCGTGCCGCTGTAGGCTTGATAGGCGCCTGCCCAAAGCGTGGTAAAAACGGTTAACGCAAATAGAAAGGTCGGTAATGTCCATCGAGAAAAGGGCGATTCATCTTCGGCGCCCAGGATCTCAGATTCATTTTCGGCGGGCATTCGAGGGGCATCCGCCGGCACGGAAGCCTTGAGTTCGCCGATCGGGTGATCCATGAGGCCCGCCTAATGCGTCAGATAAAAAGGGTTATGATCGAGTTCTTCGCGCACTGTCGTGCCAGGGCCATGTCCCGGCAACAGCAGACAGTCGGGAGGCAAGGCTAGCACGTGGCGTCGAACCGACTCCAGATGGGTCGCGTACAGCTGAGCAGGATTGGACCGGCCGATGGAGCCGGCGAACAAGGTATCGCCCACGAACGTCACCGGTCCCCAAGGCATCTCGAGGCGATAGCAGACTCCGCCTGGCGTATGTCCGGGTGTGGTAAGGCACTTCATCGTCAACCGTCCCAGGTGAATCATCCGGCCATCGTGCGGCATTGATCGCTGCTGTTCGGAAGGCTTCCAGTGGAGAAGCGTCACATCCTCGGTTCCGAGATAGATGGGCACGGGCCAACGACTCACGATCTGTTGTATCCCTTCGGCATGATCCGCATGGCCGTGGGTGAGACAAATGCCAACTAAGCGCAGGCGGCGGGCCTCCAGGATTTCCAGCATCATCTCGGCATTGTACGCCGTATCGACGAGCACCGCCTCGCCGGCATCATGCACGATGTAGCCTTTCACTCCATAGCCGCTGATTTCCCCCAGCACGGTTTCGATCCCCGACATCAATGGCAGCGGTCTGGGCACCCACTTTTCGAAAACGATTTGTTCGAGCGCCGCCAGACGCAACCCGAGCGCGGAAGAAATGGCCCGAAGCTCAGTGCGATCGCGGAGTTGATCACCGCGTTCAAGCGCCGTGATATCCGCTCCGGGCAGGCCGGTCAGCCGCGCCACCTCCCCGACAGACAGCTTCAGCCCAGTCCGGGCCTTCTTGATGATGTCACAGAGATCGTCTTCCAGCGGCATGGTCAGATACGACCTAATGGCAAATAGCCGATGGCGTATGGCACGCGACAACTCGGAACTTTCAGAACGATCCCGCGTTGTCGCCAATGATCCGCCCGGTTTCCTCTCCTCCACCATACGCGCCGGAGCATGCCAAACCATTCTGTCGGTTGGAAGGGATGGGCGCGCAGACAGTCCCCATGGCGTCCTGCTTGTCGCCTCTTAAGGGATGGCACCCATGTCGCTCCAACTGCGCCCGTGGAGGGAGCACCGCCCTTAATTTCACATCTCATTGTCCCGGCGTGCGCACTCCGGGAGCACGGGAGCGATATGGGTGCCATCCCGTCCCTCACCCTTCAGGAGCTAACTTAATTTCTTTCACCTCGCCGAAACCAGACAGAAGCTTCGGTAAGGCTTCGCCGGGGCCGACTGCCACAATCGTCAGGCGGTTAGAGATGGAAGTGTTTTTGGGCCGCCGCAAGAATGTCCTCTCTGGTCAAGCGCCACCACCCGTGCGCGTAGTTGCTGCAGGAAGTCCTTGGGCAGACCGTCGTACTCCAGTTCGACGAAGCGCCCGACGATGGCCGAAGGACTCGCAAACGAAAACACGAACGAGTTGACGTAAGCCTCTTTTGCTTCCGCCAGCTCTTCATCGGTGACTAACTCTGTACGCATTCGTTCCATATTGGCGACGAACCGGCTGATGACCTCCTGGGTAGAAGGCAACTTGGTTTCGGCCCGCATCAGCCACACGCCTTGATCATGCATACCGACATTCAACCGGCTGCCGACCGAATAGGCGAGGCCGCGTTTTGTGCGGACGTCGTTGAACAGCCGGCTGCGGAACGAGCTGCCTCCCAGAATGTCGTTGGCGATGGCCAACGCGACATAATCCGGGTCATGCTCTTTAATGCTCAGATGGCCGATCCGCAAATGCGTCTGGGACGTATCTTTATTGACGAACCGGACGATCGAAGGCCCGCCGCGATCTCCCGCGCGTCGGCGATTTTAAGTTCCGGCACATCTCCTTTCTTCCAGTCGCCAAACGTCGGCGCAGCAACGCGAGCATCTCCGCCTGCTTGAAATCGCCTGTCACTCCCAGAATGATGCCGTTGGGATGAACCGTTCGTTGATGAAACTCGACAAGATCATCGCGGGTAATACCGCTGATCGATTCGATCGTGCTTTCGCGGGCGCTGGGGTGCTCCGGCCCATACAGCTGCTTGAGAAATTCCCGGCCGACGATCGACCCGGGGCTGTCCTGACGGCGGCGGATCCCCTCGATCGTTTGGAGCTTGGCCAGTTCCACACGTGCCGCTTCGAACGCAGGCTGCCGGAGAGCCCGGCGAAGACTCTCGAACCCCGCGGTCCAAAATCTTTGCTCAGGACGTCCAGTGAAGCCGAGCCGGACTGCCGTCCCATCGACATGCTGATATCGATCGCAAATTGCTCGAGTTCCTCGTCGATTTGCTCGGCGGTCCTGCCCCCGCCTCCGCCGGTTCGCATGACCGCGTCCGGTCAGCGCAGCAAGCCCCACTTTATCCGCCGGCTCCAGCCATCCGCCCGTGCGCATTGTTGCGGACAAGTTCACCAGCGGCAGTTCATGGTCCTCCAGCAGATAGACGACCATGCCGTTGTCAAGAACGACCCGCGCAGGTTCGGGCGGCGCGAACTCGACCGGGGAGAACTTCATCTTTCGAGGATCCTTGACCGCCAGTCTCCAGCCCACGCCATGACCGCTCGCCGACAGCAATCCATGACAAGCACGGCCGCTTTCAGTCCCGGCCTTGTGAGTAATGAGGGAGCCTTCATGATCATGACCGGCCCTCCTGACTCGACATCTGCGGTGGTCACCGGTTTCGACGCCCGTCTTCTTCGACCAGGGTGGCCACAGTGCGGTTCGACTTCGTGAAGTATTGCAGCTGCGACGCGTTGGATGTCGGCCGGGGTGACCGCGGCGATCTTGTCTCGCGACTTGAGGATATAGCGCCAGTCTCCCGCCACGGTCTGATAGAGGGCCAGTTGGGACGCCAGCCCGCTGTTGGACCGCAGGGCTCGAACCATGTCGGCATCGAGATTGTTCATGATTCGTTCCAGTTCCTTGGGGGAGACCGGTTCCTTCTTGAGCCGTTCGAGCTCGGCCAAGATTGCGGCCTCGACTTCCGCGGTCGAATGAGGCGCGAGCGGAGTCGCACTGAGCACGAACAAATTGGCCGAGCGAACACCCGGATAGTTCGCATCGGAATTCACCGAGGCGGCCAGCCGGGAATCACGCACGAGCTTGCTGTACAAGCGCGACGTCGGTCCGTCCGTCAATAACTCATCTATGACGTCGAACACATAGTCATCGGGATGGCCCAGGCCGGGCTTGTGGAAGCCGATGGCCAAAGACGGCTCGGCGTCGAACTCGACCTCCACCCGCCGCTCACCTCGTTGAGGAGGTTCGACGGTGACTATCTGAGGCGGTGGCGGTGCGGCCGGAATCTTGCCGAACGTATTCTCGATCAATGTCAATGACCTCCTTGGCATCGATATCCCCGACGATGCCGATCGTCGCCCGGCCGGGACCGTAGTAGGTCTTGAAAAACGCTTCCGTTATGGCGCGGCGTCAATGACAAGATGTCCGACTCCCAGCCGATGGTCGGCACGCCGTATTGATGGGCCCGGAAGGCAGCGGAGGTAAAGGTTTCATAGAGTAAGCCGCGGGGCTGTCGTCGTTCCGCAAACGGCGCTCTTCCATCACGACTCCCCGTTCTTTGTAAAACTCCCGGAGAACGGGACTCGCCATGCGGTCCGATTCGATCGCCGCCCACAGGGGCAACCGATTTGCAGGCAAACTGATCACGTAGCGGGTGAGGTCCTTTCCGGTCGATGCATTGAGACCGACGCCGCCATGGCGCTGGTACAAGAGCGCCATCTCATTGCCGGCAACGTATTGGGCGGCCTGGTCTTGCAGCTCCTTGAATCGCTTCTGCAGACTTTCAATCGTGTGCGGCTCGCTCGCGGGTCAACCGGCAGGTCTGCGGCACGCCTGGCCAGCTCACGCTGCCGCTGCTCAAGCTCGGTTCCCACTCGGTGCAATTCGTCGAGGATCGGTTTTTCCTTCTCGTAGTTTTTCGTCCCGACCGTCCTGGTGCCTTTGAATGCCATGTGCTCGTATAAGTGGGCGAGGCCGGTTTGGCCCGACCTGTTCGTTGACCCCGCCCACACCGAAGGTCATGTTGATCGACACGACCGGCGCCTGATGTCGTTCCACCATTACAGCACGGTCATGCCGTTCGCCAACTTATGCTCAATGACTCGATCGGCGAGGCCGGAAGGTCCGGCAGCACTCAAGCTCGCCAGACCGAGCACGACAGCCCCACAGCACACCTGGATCCAACGTGACACTCGCCTCATGGGTTGCGCGAGCCTTGTTCCTGCCCGTGTCCACGTTGTGTTCATTCAAATATCTCCATCAATTCTTCCGGTCGTTCAATAAACCAATCCGGCTGACACGCAGCCATCCTTTCACGATTGCCCATTCCGTAGCCGACCGCACACACTCGAATGCCGGCATTGTGCCCGCCGTTGATGTCGTTTGTACTGTCTCCGACCAGCACCGTCCGCTCTTTCGCAACGTTCAGCCGTTCCATAATATGCAGCAACATGCCTGGTTCGGGTTTTAATCCAAATCCGTTGTCTCCGCCGACGACAAAGTCGAAATACTGCGGCCCCAGTCCTTGGAGGATAACGTGGGTGTATTCGATCGACTTGTTCGTGGCGACCGCCTTTCGTTTGTCCGGCGAAATGTCCAAGCGTCTTTTCCACGCCCGGGTAATAGACGGTCCGATCGAGGCAGTGGGCGAGGTAGTGCCGGCGAAACACCCCAAGCGCCTCTTCGAAGCTGATGCGATTGGTCTCTCCGACGGCCAGTCGAAGCAGTTTCTTGACCCCGTCGCCGACAAACCCGAAGATTTCTTCAATCGGCCGTTGCGGCAACCCCAGTTCTTCAAGCGTGAAGTTGACCGACGCCGCGATGTCCCACTTCGACTCGATGAGCGTGCCGTCCAGATCGAAAATGAACAGGTCGATCGGCGCCTTTCCCATTGTCCTTCCTACTTGACCTTTCGCAATTCGTCCTGAAGCACGGCCAGGCTCTCGCGCTTGGCCGGTTCCGTTTCCTTCACCCAGGCTTCCCGCACGATAATTGATCATCCGCTTCTGGCCGACATGCGGAGGCAGCATGGGCTCGATAATTCGCCACCGGTTTCGAATCGATTTGACACGGACGCGGATTTCTTCCACCGTGTCGTCGGGGAGAAACCCCGCGGTCTCCAGGTAGACTGAGCCAATGACTTGAAATGTGACGGGTATGACAACCTCCAGCCGATTCACGATTTCCCAATCCCGATGGTGCACTGGGACTGAAAATCCCCGGATAACGACCACCTTTCCCCAGACCGGCTCCGCCTGCCAGCTTCGATAAGGGGCCAACGCCTCGAAGGACATCGAATCGAGCTTAGCGCCCTTTTGATCGAGCTCAAAATACTTCTTCACTATTTCAGCGGGAGAATGGCTCAAGCCGCCCGTTTGAGCCAACGCGGCACCGTTGGACCACATGAGCACACTCAGCACCCACATGATTCCCATCATGGTTCGAGCAGCGATCGCTATGGGCCTGCGCAGCAGCATCGTCGGCGTCCTCGAGCGGTTGAGATGGTTTCTCAAGTGGTCGTGGGGAAAAATTTTCACGCCGGCCAGGACATTCTACCAAAGGCGTTCCTTGAAAGCATGTTGCGGAGAGACCGTCATGAGGACGGCGTTGACCTGTCTCAAGGCTGCGTGCTACCGTTTTTCCGCAGCCGCACTCCTCTCCTCCGCAAGCTGTCGACCAGATGCCGCGTCTCATCAAGTATTGGCTTCTTCTCTCTGTCCTCTGCGTGGCAGCGCCGTTCGGAAGTCCCTCTGAGAGCCGGGGGGCACAGTCAGTCGGGTTGGCAACCGCAGACAACGAGGCCCAGGCGCGGGCGATGTCGGACTGGATCTTCGCTCGTCCCGCGACAGGCCATCGAGCGCACGGCACCGCAAAAAGCCTATGATCTGCTGGATACGCTTCAACGACGGAACGGAACCCCCATCCCCGGTTACATCGGAGGAAAGGACTTTAGGAATCGCGAACGCCGACTGCCGCATGGCCGCTATCGGGAATATGACGTCAATCGAAAACTACCCGGCCGATCCCGCGATGCGGAACGCCTCGTCATTGAGCAGCACAGCGGGAAGGCTTACTATACGGATGACCATTACCGGACATTCATTCCATTGAATTAGACGACATGGCTGCGCGCACATCACCACTCTCTCTGACCCGCCATTTGCAATCGACGAAACCTCCCTGGACCATCCTCCTGGTCCTGAAGGCCGGGCAGCGCGCCGAGTCGGCACTCAAAACTCCTGATCGATTCACTGTGCGGATAATGCGAGGAGAAAAATGTCGGAGCACGGCCGGGCTCTTTCCTGAATTCGCCAAAGAGATGGAGTTTCCCGACTACTTCGGCCACAACTGGGATGCGCTTGAAGAATGTTTGACCGACCTCGAATGGCTGCCGGGCAAGGGCTACGTGTTACTGGTCACGGCCGCGGAGCAGATCCTTGCCAACGATGAGGAGGAATTCGCCACGTTCCTGGAAGTGCTGAGCGATGCCGGAGAAGCCTGGGCCTCTCGGGAGCAGGGTAAATCAGATAAGCCTTTTCACATCGTACTGGCCGTGTCCGAGCGCGACAAATCGAAGCGCACGCACTGGGGAGTCCCGCAAGTGACGGCACTACCCACCCGGCAATCCCAGGGGAGATAAAGGCTCCCCTAGACGACCGGATTACGCACGTTTTTTCTTGGTGAAATTCAAGAGACCGGGCCAGCGAAACAGCGTGAAGGTCGTGGCCGCTGTGAGAAAGCTGCTCGTACTGGTGTGCCGAGTTGAGGCCTGCCAGTGCTTGCGGATCTGATCGCGATGCAGCACACAAATGCCGTGGGTTTCACGCGCATCATCCCAGGGGGCCTTTTCTCCGACGAACTCCTGCTTTCCTTCCTTCCGACACCATGAACACACAATTTTCATTCGAGATCCTTGGCCTGTGAATACCCTCAAACATGTATGTGTCTCAACTCTACGCAATAGTCAGGCCGCACGGGAGGGACCCAAGGAGCCTTAGGAATTGCTGCACATTCATACCCTCGGTTGCTTTCCCACCCACGGCAACTGTATCAAAATGGTGATGGGCTACGTATCCATTTCTACACTTTTTGGCCTCACGTGAGGCAATTCTCGGCAAAATTCTCTCAGAGCAGCGCTCGCTTGACCCTCCAACATTGACATGTTACGGTGCGCGGCCTTTATGAAAATCACGCGTTCTATCAAGTTGTTCGAGAGAGCCCAACACCTCATTCCCGGCGGGGTGAACAGTCCCGTGCGGGCCTTCCGATCCGTCGGAGGACAGCCTCGGTTCATCAAGCGGGCCAAAGGCGCGAAACTCTATGACGTGGATGGAAATGCCTACATTGATTATGTGCTCTCCTGGGGACCCATGATCCTGGGGCACGCCTCGCCGCCTGTTGTCACCGCGATCAAGAAGGCTGCTGCACACGGCACGAGTTACGGAGCGCCGACCGAACTGGAAGTGGAACTGGCTGGCCAGATCCGTGACGCCTTCCCCTCCATGGAAAAAAGTCGTCTCGTCAGCTCGGGAACGGAAGCGGTGATGAGCGCGATCCGGGTTGCGCGCGCCTTCACCAAGCGCGATGGCATTTTAAAGTTTGAAGGCTGCTACCACGGCCACAGCGACTACCTGCTCGCGAAAGCCGGCTCCGGGCTGGCGACGCTGGGCATTCCAGATTCAATGGGCGTCCCGGCCGATTTCGCGAAACATACCTTAACGGCTCCCTACAACGACATTCGCAGCGTTCAACAGATTCTCCGGGAGCGTGGAAAGGACCTCGCCTGTGTCATCGTGGAACCGATCGCGGGAAACATGGGCGTCGTCCCTCCGGCAGCCGATTTTCTGCCGGCACTTCGCCAATTGACGACCGACTACGACGTCCTACTGATTTTCGACGAAGTGATTTCCGGCTTCCGAGTGCACTATGGCGGGGCGCAAGCACTCTATGGCGTCACGCCCGATCTGACCGTACTCGGGAAAATCATCGGCGGCGGGCTGCCGGTGGGGGCATACGGCGGACGGAGAGACCTTATGGATCTCATCGCTCCGGCTGGTCCGGTCTACCAAGCGGGAACCTTATCGGGCAATCCTCTGGCCGTGGCAGCAGGGCTTGCGACGTTGAAGCAATTGCGAGCCAAGAATCTGTACAAGCGGCTCGAGGAACGCTCGGCCGCCTTGGCACGAGGCCTAGCCGATGAAGCCAAACGGGCTGGTATTGCGGTGACCCACACGAGAGTGGGATCGATGCTGACGTCGTTCTTTACCCAGGAGCCGGTCGTGGACTGGAACAGCGCCAAACGATCGGACACCAAGCGCTATGGACAGTTTTTCCATCTGATGCTCGAGCAAGGCATCTATCTGGCGCCTTCACAGTTCGAAGCATCTTTTCTCTCCACGGCGCACACGTCGGCCGATATCGAGAAGACCATCCGCGCCGCCCGGGAAGCATTCAAATCACTTTAAGGCCAGCTGCTGTATCGAGATGGATATTCATTGAATGAGATGGGATACGGTGAGCCCCGACAGGATGCTCAAAACGGTCTACATTGTCACCCCCCCCGCCCCAGCGCGCCGAGACGCGCTTTTCCCCGAACAAGGCCGCAACGAGAGAAGGGCGAGGAGGTACGTACCAAGCTTCGCTTGTACCGCTCGCTTCGATCAAACGCGAGCGGATAGGTACTTTGCCTCCAGTGATTTCTTGTTGTCGAGGACTTGAGTGACGTGAGAACGTAGCAGAAAATCGTTTTTCAGCATCCTGCTTACTCGTCGTCCTCGTCGTCGGCCTCCAAGGCCTCCTGCCTCTTCTGCTCTTCCATCGCATTGTGCAACAGCATGCGAATGAACATCGAATACAGCGAGCCTTTCTCCAGGGTGCCGCCCGGAGGAATGGCGATTTTCCCTTCCTTGATCATCTTGTCCATCCATACCTTCTGATCTGGCGCGATCAGAATCGGGATCTCAACTAGACCGACCCGGCCGAACATTTCCATCGTCGCCTCCAAAAGTGGTAACAAAGCCTCTCGCTGACGTATTCCAAATATCCTCAGTCATTCCAAGAGTGTTATTGCAGCATGCGGTTTTCTTCAATGTCAACTTCGCACCGCGCGCTGTTGGCATGAAGCCTGCTTCAGGCGTCGGCATGACCGCACGCCGCGTATTGCATGTGATGAGCTTCGCGCTCTTTGCTGTCGTCGCCTTCGTTCTGACTGCCCATTCCCAACCGTCCACCGCTCCTCCATCCTCCTTGCCGACCATGCCGCTCGAGCCGAACACGAACGATCCGGCTCGTCCGGCCACCTGCGATCTTTGCCGACCACTTGAAGGACGGCCAGGCAGCGATCTCCAGCGCCATCGGCGCCTGCGACAGAAGCACTTGCACCTTCACAAGAAGGCGCCGGGGGTGACCAAATCGCCCAAGCGAAGTCTCACGAGCCAACTACCCCGTCGTAAGCTGGAAGAGGAACATGAGAACGAAGACAGGTGAAGCCAGGAGCAAACCAGTTACTTCTTGTGCTTGTTTTTTGGTCCTTCGGAAAACAACAGCCAACCCAGCACGACAAACCCAACGGCGACGCCCGCGATGGCCAACCAGGTCCCGATCTTATCCATGACGGCTGACTCCTGTTACACGGAATGTTCAAAAAGGCTATTTTCTCACCCGTCCACCCGGCGATAATCTTCACCCCACCCGCCCCCGATTGCCGGCAATCCATTTCCCGGGACGCGCCGCTCCAGAGGAAGACCATTCCTCCTCTCAGCGATGCGAGAACGCAGCCCGGGGAAAGGCGTGTCCCGACGCGCTGGGGTGGGCGGGTGAGATGAGCGACTTTTTCAACGTTCTGATGGGTTGGACTGTAGCGCGGCGACCAACTCCTTGTCGAGGCGCTTCACTTTTCCGTTGCCGTCTGTGACCGCGAGCCGCGCCGCCCCCTCCACGATGACACGTCGGCTCTGCCGCTCGCGCACGACATGGGAAAAGGTGATCGAAGCCGGACTCATGTCGGGAATCATCGTTTCGATGTCCAGGACGTCGCCGTAGCGGGCTGGTGCTCGATAGTCCACCTCGGCGTGCACGACCACGAACAGACAACCTTGCTTCATCAATCCCGCGACCGAGAGCCCGCGCGCTTCCAGGTAGTGTGTCCTGCCCCGCTCGAAATATTTCAGATAGTTCGCGTAGTAGACGACTCCGCCGCAATCGGTGTCTTCGTAATAGATCTTAATTTCCACGAAGCGTCGCTCGTATCTCGTGAAGCGTCACTCGTTAAAGACGCTTGATTAGATTTCTAAGCACCTTGCTCTCATGATCAAGTCGCTCTAAGAACAGGTCACGATCGCTTCCAGAGATGAACTCAAGTTTGAAGGCGATTCTACCTGAGTCTCCAGTTCTGCGCAGGAACCAAGAGCAATATAGAGAAATTGTCGCGGTCAACTTGTATACGTCGACCACAATCTGCATCCCGAGTTTCCATATTTCTAAATCACGAAAGCTTCTTATTTTTCGGTTGGTATCTTGCATGTTACTGGTCGTCGCGTGTCACATCTTGCGAGATACGCTTCACGAACGACGCTTTACTGCACATTACAGCGCGGGAAATTTGGGCAAGGAAGGCTCGCCGGCATTCGTGACCTTCATGACGACCTCGAACAGCTGCTGGACGCGTTCGGCTTTGACTGGTTCGCTGCCATGGCCCATCACGGCACGGTTCGCGGCATTGAGCAACGGTTTCATGGCCGGCCATTGGCGGAGAAACGATTCCCCCATCTGGTCCCCCAATCCGGCCAAGACACGGAATTGCGCCTGGAGGGGCAGCACATATTTGCCGTCGATGTCGTCCAAATAGCAGGAGCGGCAGACGTCCTGCAGCGTATTGGGGAGCTGCTCCGGCTGCACATCCCAAGTCTTGATCCCATAATGTTTGAAGAGCTGGCGCTGGGCGAAGGCTTCGAGCGCCCGGACCAACGACTGCATGGCGGCCTCCGCATCGTTGGCCACGCGCAGTTTCCGCCCGGCATGCGCCAGCAAGTCGAACGCGAGTAGCTCTTTCACTTCCGCCGGGTCGAGCACGAGTTTTTCCAGGAACCCGGCATTGGCCTTGACTGCCGGGAGGCCCGCTTTCAAGCCGGGAGGCCCGCCGAACAACGACGCCATTTCGATGGCCTTGGTCGAGGCTTTCAATTTTTCCCAGGCCTGACGATGCAGAAAGCGGTCCCACAGATCGTAGCCATCAGACAAGTCGGCCAGTGCGCGGTAAAGCGGCTTCTGGCCGCCGCTGACACGGCTTTCAATCTGTCGAAAGACGGCACCGGCCGCAGCGAACGAGCCACGGTTGAAGAAATCGGATGCCTCTCGTCTCGCGACTTCTGCGCCTTCATCCCAAGGATTGAGCGAAATCCAGAGATGCTCACGCCCTTCGAGTGTCACGGTGTCGCCTTCCCGGCCCTCCTGCTGCTCGACCAGGGAGACAATTCGCGAGGTCAATGGCATCGTGACCAATGAGAGAGCGCCGGCCATGGCTGCAGTGGCGCCGCTCATATCCACGACGAGCGCACCCGGTCCGATCTCCCACCCGCGAAGCATGGCGGGAAGAGAGCGGGCAATCGTGTGATAACAAGAGGAAAAGTGGTCCACGTCCGACAACAGCACCCAGTCCCACCGTCGCGGCATTTGGCTGATGTGCGGTTGGATATCTGTTTCCACCAGCGCTTTCGCGGACTCCGGCAAGACGAAGCATACGCATTCGGGACGCAGTCGATTAAGCGAATAGACGACCGGCGAAAGATCGCCTGTCAGCGCGACAACAAGCGCGGCGACTGGTTGGTCTTGAGCCATTTGGGCGGACTATAACATGAGCATTAGGCGAAATCCCGTTGGCTCGCGGTCACGTGCTTGACGGTCTTCTGCAAGGCGCTTAGACTCCCGCAAGCGTTTTCGTCCCCGATCCGATGAGGTTTCTCGATGATCTGGTGGTATTGGATGGTTCTCGGCTTGGCGTTACTGGGCGCGGAAATAACGACGCCCGGCGGGTTTTACATCCTGTTCTTCGGCCTCTCCGCTCTCGTCGTCGGAACCCTGGCCGGCCTCGAGATGGTCCAGGCGGCTTGGCTGCAGTGGTTCTTATTCTCTGTGATTGCCGTCGGCTCCTTGCTGATCTTTCGCGGCCCGCTGCTTTCCCGACTCAACGACAATGACCGCGGTCGCGCGGACGTCGACTCCATGGTCGGCGAGGTGGCCATCCCTCTCGAAACGCTTGCGGTCGGCGCCACAGGCAAAGCGGAACTGCGTGGGACGACGTGGAGCGCAAAAAACGTGGGCACGACGACCTTCAGCAAAGGTCAGCGGGGGAAAGTGACGAAAGTCGAAGGTCTGACTCTCTGGATCGTGGCCGAATGACTGAAGGGAGGGCTGCAACGCGCATTCAACAATCCCTCCCGGTAAAGGACGCGCCCGAAACTGCCATTGCGAAGCGGTCGATGGCGGGCGGTGCGCCGGAACCGCAGTGAGAGTGAACGTCGACGCGCGTGCAACGGCCCGCACGGAATCATGATGGAGGAGGTCGGCATGTCAGCAGGCACTTGGGTGGTCCTCGTTCTCGCTCTGCTCGTCCTGTACGTGATCGCAAAGACCGCCGTCGTCGTGCCGCAACAAAGCGCCTATGTGGTCGAACGGCTGGGCAAGTATTCGGACACCCTCAACGCCGGCTTCCACATCCTGTTGCCGTTTCTCGACTCCATTCGATACCGGCATTCCCTGAAAGAGACCGCCGTCGACATTCCCGAACAGGTCTGCATTACACGCGACAATGTGCAAGTGTCCGTGGATGGCGTCCTCTATCTCAAAGTGCTGAACCCGGAGCGCGCCTCGTACGGCATCAGCGACTACCATTTTGCGTTGTCCCAGCTCGCGCAGACGACCCTGCGCAGTGAAATCGGCAAGATTGAACTGGACCGCACGTTCGAGGAACGGACCAACATCAACATCCAGGTCGTCAATGAATTGGACAAGGCGTCGGAACCCTGGGGCGTGAAGGTTCTGCGCTACGAAATCAAAAACATTACGCCCCCCAAGGATGTACTCAATGCGATGGAAAAGCAGATGCGGGCCGAGCGCGAAAAGCGCGCGCTGATCCTCACCTCGGAAGGCGAGCGCGACGCCGCCATCAATCAAGCTGAAGGCGAGAAGCAACAAGTAATCAAGGCCTCGGAAGCGAAGAAGCAGCAGCAAATCAACGAGGCAGAAGGAGCCGCCGCGGCCATCCTCGCGATTGCGCAGGCCACCGCCGAGGGATTGCGCAAGGTCGCCGACACCATTCAACTTCCAGGGGGCCAGGAAGCGGTGCAGCTGCGGGTTGCGGAACAATACATCACCAAGTTCGGCGAGCTGGCAAAGACGAACAACACGCTGATCCTTCCGGCCAGCGTCTCGGACGTGGGTTCCATGATTGCCGTGGCCATGAATGCGATTCGGCAGACGACGCCGGCAGCTCCCGCGAAATCATGACCGTATCCCGGCCCTGTGATCGGATAGTCCCGAGTCAGCTCCGATCTCCATCCGAAACGTCCGCCGATGGTTTGACAGGATGGGACCCCTCGCCTAGAATTGCAGCCGATGAAAGACTTTGTGCTCCAAGCCTTCAACGACAGCGCCGCCGTCAAGCAGCAATTCGTGCGCGAGCATGCGGACCGCATCGTCGAAGTGGCAAAGCTGATCGTGAGAACCTTCCGTGAGGGGCATAAAGTGTTGCTCTTTGGGAACGGAGGCAGCGCGACAGATGCCGCTCACATTGCGGCGGAATTCGTCGGGCGGTATAAACGCGAGCGCGCGCCGTTGCCCGCCATCGCCCTCGCCACTGACGTGGCCACGATCACCTGCATAGCCAACGATTATGGGTACGACGAGCTCTTCGCCCGGCAGGTGCGGGCTCACGGTCAAAAAGGCGATCTCGCCATCGCGATCAGCACCAGCGGAAATTCCCCAAACGTGTTGAAAGGCGTCGAGGCGGCAAAGGCGTGCGGGATGACGACCGTGGCATGGACCGGCGGAACCGGCGGGAAGTTAGCCGCGTTGGTGGACTATCCCTTTATCGTGCCGTCCAAGGTGACGGCGCGGATCCAGGAAAGCCACATTACGCTCGGGCACGTGCTGTGCGAATTGACTGAGGAAGAGCTCCTTGGCAAAGCCTCCTGACCGGACAGGGCACTCCCTCAGCCCCCGCCGCTTGATCTCTCCGATCAACGTTTCCGATTTAAAAACCTATCCGCTCAAAAAGCGTCACAGCAAGGTGCGCGTCTCCGATTTCGCCAAGCCCTGGCGCAAGGGAGGCAGCTTCAGTCTGTTCTATCGAGCGCTTCCCGACATTCTTGCCGTTAAGACGCTCCGTGCGGTGGCCGGCGCCATTGCCCAGGCACACCGGAAAGGCCGGCCGGTCATCATCGGAATAGGCGCACACGTCATTAAGGTCGGTCTCACTCCGATCCTCGTCAGCTGGATGGAGCAGGGACTGGTCACCGCAGTCGCCATGAACGGCGCCGGCATCATTCACGATTTTGAGCTGGCGCTCATGGGCCATACCTCCGAAGAAGTCGATGACGAGATTGACGACGGACGGTTCGGTATGACTGAGGAAACCGGACGCATCCTCAATGAGGCCATCGCGCAAGGGCACCGGAACGGCCAGGGGATGGGCGAAGCCGTCGGACACTCCATCAACCGCTTGAAAGGCCAGTTTCCCAACCGGGGCACCAGCATCCTTGCCACCGGCGCAAAACTCGGCATTCCAGTCACGATCCATGTCGCGATCGGAACCGATGTGATTCACATGCACCCGTCGGCCGACGGTGCGTCAATCGGCGCCACCTCGCTTCTGGACTTCCGGCGACTCGCCGCGGTGGTCGCCGGCATGGAAGGCGGGGTGTATCTCAATATCGGTTCGGCGGTCGTCCTGCCTGAAGTGTTTCTAAAAACGGTGTCGCTCGGACGGAATCTGGGGCACACCTTATCGAACATCACCACCGTGAACATGGACTTCCTGTCTCATTACCGCCCGCTCACCAATGTGGTCCGCCGGCCGACTCAGAAAGGCGGCAAGGGCTATTCTCTGATCGGCCATCATGAAATCATGTTACCCTTGCTCGTTGCAGCCGTGGCAGAAGAGCTGGGATAACCCACGATGACTGGTCATTCCGCTCCGCTCAGCGCCTCACACGTCACGGCAATCTGGAGCGAACTGAATCATCGATATTTCGGCGGTACGCTCCCGCCGATCGCGGTCGTCTGGAGCAGGCGGCTGACCGCTTCCGTCGGCATGTTCGTGAGTCGAGCCGGTCCTCGTTCGGCCTCGCGTGGGAACGCATCCCATAAGAGCCGCGAGATTCGCCTCTCCCTTCCCCTGTTGACACCCTTGCTCGCCCGCACGCCGTACGGCAAACAGGAACTCGTCAGCACCCTCGCTCATGAAATGATTCACCAGTGGCAATTCGATGTGCTCAAGCGGCGGCCGAATCACGGCCCCGATTTTCTGGGAAAGATGACGGAGATGAACCGCGACGGCGCCCTCGCCGTGACGATCTACCACTCGCTCAGGCAGGAAGTGCTCGCGCTGTCCCGTTTTGCCTGGCGTTGCGGACGCTGCGGGCGCATCTACCGCCGTCAACGGCGGACGATTCAGCCGCGGCGCCACCATTGTGGCAGCTGCCGCGGCGCGCTGCATGAATTGTCCTCATTGGACGCAGGCCGTCAGTCATCAGTGGAAGCGCATCGGTGCAAACCCTCCTGCGCTTCGGCACAACCTGTCCGGCAACTGGAGCTGGATTTTTCCTCTGCAAGCCTCTAGGCTCTTTGCACTCGACCGTCCACCCAATGGTGTTCGATGTTCCGATGGCCACGCCAGATTCTGTTTGGTGATGTCGACGCGATGTTTGCATCCGCGGCGGCCGTCAAAGACCCGACCCTGGCCGGAAAACCTATCGCTGTAGGAGGCCCGCCGCCGCGTGGCATCATCGCGGCCGCGAGTTACGCCGTGCGGGCGTTCGGTGTCCATTCGGCCATGCCGACGGCGGAGGCCCTGCGGCGATGCCCTCACCTCCAGCTGATCCCGCCCGACCGCCCGCTTTACCGTCGTCTCCATGACGAGATGCGCAGGGTTACCGACCGGTTGTTCCCCGTGACCGAATGGAGCAGCATCGATGAATTCTACGCCGACACGACAGACCTCCAAACGCGCCATCCGGATCCTCGACTGCTCGGGCAACTGGTGAAGGACTCGATCTTCGAGGCCACCGGATTACGGTGCACGATCGCGGTGGCCACGGGAAAAACCGTTGCGAAGATCGCCGCCGATGCGTCGAAGCCGGACGGTCTTGCCATCGTCGAGCCGGACCGGGAAGCGGCGTTTCTGTTGCCCAGGCCGCTTCGGGCTCTCCCCGGAATCGGGCCAAAGACCGCGGCGCGCCTCGAGCCCTTCAGCATCAAGACCATCGCCGATCTCTTGGATCCACGGTGGGATCAGGTGCTCGCCAGGATGTTTGGTGCTCGTCTCTTCTGGATTCGAGAGCTCGCGCGGGGTCGAGATCGCGAACCGGTCATCGGTGACCGGGAATCCAAGAGCTCGAGCCATGAGACCACATTCGAACGGGACACCGCCGATCCGGCATTCCTCGAAGAACTTCTGAGGGGATTTTTGCGCATGCTGGCGCGCGACCTCCGCCAAGAGGGACTTGCGGCGGAAGGATGCACCGTCAAACTCAAGGATGCCCGTTTTGCCGTGACGACCAGGCAGCGACGGTTTGCCCATCCGCTCAATTACGATCCCGAAATGTGGCCGACCGTCCGACAGGCATTGCACGAACTCATGAAGCCGCAGGCACAGTATCGCCTGGCCGGACTCACACTCTTTTCGCTCGTCCCGGTTCCCGCGGGCCTGTACGACCAGCGCCGGAGCAAGGCGGTCCAAACCATGGATGCCATTATCGCCAGACATGGTGCCGTGATTGGGTTGGGCGGCGTGCGTGACGATGACGAGGAGTAGTCCGTCGAGCGTCTTTCTATCTGCCCATTCTGTCGGTATGATGGGAGCATGCCGGGCAAAGTCGTGACCAGCGCTCAATTGGTTGCCCTCCTCGAAGGGGCGCGCGTCAAAAAGCCGCGCATCGTGTTCACCAACGGCTGTTTCGACCTCATGCACATCGGCCATACACGGTATCTGCAGGCGGCCAAGGCGCTCGGCGACATCCTCGTGGTCGGCGTCAACAGCGATGCGTCGGTCAGGAGCTTGAACAAAGGTGCGGGACGGCCGATCGTCGGCGAAGCTCAGCGGGCCGAGGTGGTCGCCGCGCTGGGCGCTGTCGACTATGTCGTCATCTTTCCCGAGCCCGATCCGCTGGCACTGATCACGGCGCTCCAGCCCGACGTGTTGGTCAAGGGCGGCGACTGGACGCTCGATCGCATCGTCGGGCGCGACGTCGTCGAACAACGAGGCGGGACCGTCAAGACGATTCCGCTGGTGCCCGGCATGTCGACGACTGCGCTCATCCAACGAATCCGCGCTCAACCACACTGAGTCCTGTGTCACACGCCCTGTCGCGCTCAACAACGCTCCCCTGCTGCGCGCCGGTTGCCGCCGCCCTAGCCCGGAAGGGGGCACGGCCGTGCCTGACCGGATTGCATGGTTCCACTGGAGGGTTCGCCCTCACGCAGCTCATGCACCCCCGATCCGGGGCGCTCGGCTCGGAACCCTGGCTGATCGTCACCAAGACCGACGAAGCCGCCGAGCGGCTCTTTGATGACCTTCGCTTCTATCACGGTCTGTACGGAGTCCCTGTCACGGCACTCGCGCTCTTTCCTCGGTGGGAAACCCTGCCTTACGAATCGACGGCCCCCCACGTCGGCCTGATTGCGCGCCGGATGAACGCGCTCCATCGGATTCGATCGATGCCCGCTGCCAAGGTGGTGACCTCCATCGAGGCCTTGATGCAGCGGCTGATGCCGGTGGACATGTTCTTGCGTACAGTGCTGCAGTTCAAGGTTGGAGCCGGCATCGAACGAGAAGTGTTGACGGCCGGCCTCCTCAGGCTCGGATACCGTCGGGTGTCCGTCGTGGAAATCCCGGGCGAATTCAGCATTCGCGGCGGGATCGTGGACATCTTTTCCACGGCGTATTCTGAACCGTTGCGCGTTGAGTTCTTGGGTGAAACCGTTGAATCTCTCCGGCTGTTCGATCCTGCCACACAGAAATCCACGGCAAAAATGGACCGGGCCATCGTTCTGCCCGCCCGTGAATATCTGAGACCGGACACTGCAGCCGATGCGCTCGCGCCGATCGCCCCTGACGCGGAATGGCGCGCCCCCGACCTCTATGGCCAGATGCAAAGTCTTCTCGATTACTTCACGACGCAACCGGTCCTCGCCTTGGATCAGCCAGCAGCCTTGAAGCAGTCCTGTGCTGACCTGTGGGAGCGGATCGATGACGGCTATCTTCGGCACAGCGACAAAGAGGAGGCGTCCTATCCCTCGCCCGAACGGCTATTCCTCACTTGGCAGAACATCATGGACCGCACGGCCGAATGGACCCAACTGGCGCTCGAACCCCTGGCGGAAGCCGACGGGTCGTGGGACCCGGTCCAGGCATTCCCCGGACAGGTACCGGCCAGCGCCGGCTTGGGCGCACGTGGCACGCCGTTCAGCCAGACCCTGTCGATCCTTGAGCGGTTGCGGGAGGCCTGTCGGGTGTTGCTCGTCGCCAGAAGCCGCGGCCAGGTGGATCGCCTGCTGGCACTCCTGCGCGAGCATGACGTGCCGGCGATTGAATGGTCGGCGTCAAACTGGTCTGCGTCGGCAGAGACGCGTGCGCCGTTTTTTGTTCTCCACGGCGATCTTTCCGCGGGCTTTCTGTCGTCGGAGCTCCGGCTGGCGATCCTGACGGAGGAAGAGCTCTTTGCGAAGGGCGCCCGTCACAAGCCGCAAGCCAAGAGTAAGGCTGCGACCTTCCTGTCGTCCCTGGAAGATCTCAATGTCGGCGATTACGTGGTTCACGTACAGCATGGCATCGCCAAATATCGTGGACTCAAGCGTCTGTCGGTCCAGGACTTCGACAGCGACTACCTCATCCTGGAGTTTTACGGGAGCGACACGCTCTATGTGCCGCTGGACCGGCTCAACCAGATCCAGCGGTACAGCGGCGCCGAGGGACACGTCCCCCGGCTGGACCGTCTGGGCGGCACGAGCTGGGCCAAAACGACGGCCCGCGTGAAGAAGGACATTGAGGAAATGGCGCAGGAACTGGTCGATCTCTATGCCAACCGCGAGCTGGCCAAACGGCATTCCTATGGGTACGACAGCACCTTGTATCGCGAGTTCGAAGCCGCCTTTGAATACGAAGAAACACCCGATCAGCTGAAAGCGATCGAGGATATCACCCGCGACATGGAAGCGAGCAAACCCATGGACCGGCTGGTCTGCGGCGATGTGGGCTATGGCAAGACTGAGGTGGCGATGCGGGCCGCATTCAAAGCGGTCGAGGACAATCGCCAGGTGGCGGTGCTGGTGCCCACCACGCTGCTGGCGCATCAACATTACGACAATTTTGCCGAGCGGTTTGCACCGTTTCCCACCCGCGTGGCGCTCCTCTCGCGCTTTCAGTCGCCGAAAGAAGCCAAGGCGATTCTGAAAGACGTGGAGGCGGGAACCATCGACGTGGTTATCGGCACCCATCGCCTGCTGCAAAAGGACGTGCGTTTCCGCGATCTCGGTCTGGTGATCATCGACGAGGAACAGTGGTTCGGGGTCAAGCACAAGGAGCGGCTCAAGCAGCTGCGCGCACAGGTCGACGTCCTTACGCTGACCGCGACGCCAATTCCCCGGACCTTGCAAATGGCGATGGCGAGCGTACGCGATCTCTCCATCATCGACACTCCCCCGGCCGGCCGCTTGTCCATTCGCACGCAAGTTGTCCGCTCGAGCGACAAGCTCATTCGGGAGTCCATTCTACGGGAGCTCGGACGGGGCGGCCAGGTGTACTTCGTGCATAATCGCGTGGAGACCATGGAGCGAACGGGCGCATGGCTCCAGCAGATCGTACCCGAAGCGCGCGTGGTCATGGCGCATGGGCAGATGGATGCCAAACCCCTGGAAGCCGTCATGCTCAAATTTTTCCGCCGCGAGGCTGACGTCCTAGTGGCCTCGGCCATCATTCAATCAGGCCTTGATGTGCCCCACGCCAACACGATCATCGTCAATCGAGCCGACACCTTCGGTCTGGCGCAGCTGTATCAGTTACGCGGTCGCGTTGGCCGCAGCGGCGATCAAGCCTATGCCTATTTTCTCGTGCCCGATGAAGGCAGGCTGACGGACGACGCGCAAAAGCGCCTGACGGCCATTCAACAGTTCACCGAATTGGGATCGGGATTCCGGATTGCGGCGGCCGATCTCGAGATCCGGGGGGCCGGCAATCTGCTTGGCAAACAGCAGTCAGGACACATCGCCGCCATCGGTCTGGATCTCTACATGCAGATGGTCGAGCAGGCCGTGCAGCGGTTGAAGGGACAGATCGTCGAGGAAGAGCCGGACCCGACACTACGTCTCAACGTCTCCGCCTTTATTCCTGAAGACTACGTGGCCGACCCGCATCATCGCCTCTCCTTGTACAAACGTCTGTCGTCCTCGACCCAGGTGGGCGACCTTGCGCTCCTGCACGGTGAAATCCAGGATCGCTTCGGACCGCCCCCTGAGCCCGTCGAGCGGCTCTTCGAGGTGATGCAGATTCGGCTGCAAGCCAAGGCTTTGCGGCTGGTGTCGATCGAACTCAAACCCGGGGCCGTTGCGGTCACGCTCGATGGCAAGAGCCGCGCGCCGCAGACGGCGATTCAACAGCTCATGGACCGGTACAAGACGCGCATCCGTTTTCTTTCCCCGCTCGCGTTTGAACTCCAAATGCCGCATCAGGACTGGGCTTCCATCTTTCCCGAACTCACCGCAACCTTGCAAAGCCTGGGAGTCTGTGATACCAACAGCACAGCGACATCGCCTTCGCTCAAGTAACTCCACAAGGATTCTCATCCGCATGCATCGCACTGGATTCGCCGCTGCTTCCGCCGTCCCACGAATGTGTCTCGTGATCATCGCGGTTGGGACCCTGCTCTTGCCGCTGACGGGCTGCACGCCGCCGCAAGCCGAAGAGCGTGTGGTGGCCTTCGTCAACGGCAAACCGATTACACAAACCGAGCTCGACCACGAGTGGGCGGATTTGCCCGATGCCACCAAGGCGCGCTATGAGAAGGAAGGCGGCAGGCAGGTCTTCTTGAAAGAACTGGTCGACCACGAGCTGCTCTTACAGGCAGCCCGCCGAGAAGGGCTCGATCAAAACGACGCGATCCGCGACCGGGTACGGCGCTACAAAGAAAAACTGCTGATCGACGAACTGTTGAAGGACCGGATGAAGACGACAGTCGAGCTCACCAAAGAGGAGCTCGACCGGTATTACGAGCAGCACGCCGGTGAACTCTTGACGCCGCTCAAAGTGCGCGTGTCGCAAATGTTGCTGCCCAATTATCCCGCGGCCAAGGACCTGGAAACACAGGTTAACCGCGGGGGCGACTTCGGTAAATTTGCCCAGCGCTACTCGATAGATTACAAGACCAAAGCGAAAGGCGGAGACCTCGGGCCATACCGCAAGGGCCTGGTCATCCCCGAAGTGGACGACGCCATCCGGCAGCTCAAGCCCGGCATGGTCAGCGCACCCATCAAGACGGAGGCCGGCTACTATCTCGTGATGATCACCGCGCTCGAGCCGGAAATCATCCAGGGCGACCTCGCCAAACGGGAACGGCTGCGCCAAGAACTGCTTTATCTCAAACGCAAGCAGTATTTCGACAGCGTGATCGCAGAAATTAAAGGCAAGGCTGTTGTGCGACTGGCCGATGGGTCACGCTTTGGCGCTGACGGTCTCACCAAGCGCTGAGCAGGCTGTTGAAACGGCCGTCAGCTTCGTTCTCGCATCGCTCAGAGACTCAGCATACCAGCACAGTGTATGCCTCGCCTCTTCGCTCGCTGCGGCCTTGCCGACGATCGTTTTGAACAGCCTGCTAACCGATCGGCTTTACGTTACTTCCGCATGCCATATTGAATCTTGTACAATCACCGCTCGTGTCGCGCGGCAGCGTCAACCCCCCGCGTCCACAGACCATGATCACCTCATCTCGCACATGCACTCGCCTTCTTGGAATCTCGGCGCTGCTGGTTCTGGGCTGTTTCGGAGCGACGCCTCTCTCCTTTGCCGCCAAAGTCGAAGACCGCATCGCAGCGATCGTCAACTCGGACTTGATCATGCTGTCCGAAGTCAGGCGCGAGCTGGCGCCGGAGCGGGACCGGCTCGAGAAGCAGTATCGTGGGGAGGAATTGTCCCGCAGACTCCAAACGGCAGAAGCGATGGCCTTGACCACGATGATCGAACGACGGCTGCAGCTCCAGGAGGCCAAGGCCCGGAGCGTGGAGGTCGGAGATCAGGAGGTCAAACTGGCGGTCAAGCAATTGATTCAGCAGGGCGAAAAAATCGACGAGAAAGACCCCGCCAGTACCAATAGCGTTCGTGATCAGTTGACGCTGCTTAAGGTCGTCGATCGCGAAGTCCGGAGCGGCGTGATGGTCGCCGACCCGGAAATGAAACGGTACTATCAGGAGCACCGCGATCGGTTTGCGCTTCCCGAAGAATACACGTTGAGCCAGATTTTCATCAAACCGCGCTCTGCCGATGATCTGGCAGAGGCGAGAGCGAAGAGCCGCGAAGTGATGACTTTGCTTAAAAGAGGAGAGTCATTCGAGGATCTCGCGCTCCAATACTCCGACGGGCCGACGGCATCACGAGGCGGGCGATTGGGACTGGTCCGCCAAGGCGAATTGTTGCCGGCCATCGAGCGCGGCGTCTCGACTCTCGTGCCCGGCGGCATTTCGGATGTCATCGAAAGTCCGGAGGGCCTGCACATCGTGCGGTTGGACGATAAGAAACCGAAGCAGTTCCGGCCGTTTGAAGAAGTGAGGCAGGAAATTCAGGCGCTCGTCTTTCAGCAAAAAAGCGAGGACATGTTTCAATCGTGGCTGGCCGACTTGAAGAACAAAGCCTATATCGAAATCAAGTTCGACAGCGTTCCTTTAAGACAGACCACAAGCGTTCCCGGCCCTCTCCCGTCACCGACGAGTAAGCCATGAACGTTTCCGGGCTCCCTGACGACCCAGTCCTTCCTGAAGCCGCCGGAGCGCCGCCACACGCTCGGCGGCTTTCAGCTTGTCGGCCTTGGTCGCGACGACGACCGGCTCGTAGCCGATCGACCTGAGCCACAGAAGCGTCTCCGCGTCCTGCGACCCGAGGACGCGGCTTTCCACCAGCATGACGACGGTGCAGACCTGCCCGTCCGCGCGCCAGGTACTCCTCGATCAGCGGCGCCCATTGCGCCCGTTCCGTTTTCGACACCTTGGCATAGCCGTAGCCGGGAAGGTCGGCCAGCACAAACCGCGACAACTGCGGATCGTCAGTGACGACCGTAAACAGGTTGATTGCCCGTGTCTTGCCGGGCGTGCGGCTCACCTTCGCCAGCCCTTTCCGCTGCAGCAGGGAATTGATGAGCGAGGACTTGCCCACGTTTGAGCGTCCAACGAAGGCGATTTCCGGTGCAGAATCCGTCGGAAATTGTGCTGGCCCGACGCAACTTCTGATAAACTCGGCCTTCAGAATTTTCACGAAAGGTCCTCTTCTCTTGTCATACGGATCGCGACTGCGGAAGTCAACCAAACGACGCAGTAGCCGGCTGTGGCTGATGCTCTGCGCAGCAGCGATCATTCCCTGCGCAGCCTTGGCGTTGTTATGGCTGGTGACGCTTCCAGACGTGACCTCGCTGCGATCGGTCAACCCCGCGACCACCGCGTTGATAGAAGCGCGCCAGACCGAGGCCGAGGCGAAGGGCCAGCGGATCGGCCGGAATTGGATCTGGGTGCCGCTGTCCCGCATCTCTCCTTACCTTCGCCGCGCGGTCATCGCAGCGGAAGACGCCTCGTTTTTTACGCATGAAGGATTCGATTGGGAAGGCATGAAGGATGCGGCCATCTACGACCTCGAAAAGGGAGAGCTCAAACGGGGCGGCAGCACCATCACCCAGCAACTCGCAAAAAATCTGTATCTGTCTTCCGAACGCTCGCTCTTCCGGAAGGCCCGCGAGGCGCTGATCACGCGCTCACTGGAACATGAACTGACGAAAGAGCGCATCCTCGAGTTGTACCTCAATGTAGCCGAGTGGGGCACCGGTGTATACGGTGCCGAAGCGGCCTCCCGGCACCACTTCAATAAACCAGCGCGCGACCTGACGGAAGACGAAGCGGCCTGGCTGGCCGCCATTCTTCCGTCGCCGCGCCGCTACGATCCGCTTCGCAAAACACATGCGCTCGTCCAGCGATACGAGCGGGTGCTCCATCGGATGGCGCAAAACTCGCGACACCAGATCCGGATGGACTAGCGGCCTTGCATGAGGTGCCGGTTCCTCTTGTGCCTGTCGGCCCTTTGCCTTCCCCTGTGTCTGCCTCTCGCCGGTTACGCCGCCGAGAACCCTGACGCTGATTCTTCCTCCTACACCACCGACGAAGTGGTGATCAGTGCGACAAGGACGCCGGAAGCCGTCGGGCGCAGCGCTGCCCCCGTGACGGTGCTCACCCACGAGGACATTCAGCGGTCTCCCTATCCGGGCGGCCATCAACTCGATGACCTGCTGCGCTCGGTCCCTGGTGTACAGCCAGCCACGCTGAGCAGCCGCTACAACCATCCGACGGCGCAATCCGTTACATTGAACGGACTTGGCTCCAGGCGGGCGCTGGTCTTGCTCGACGGCGTTCCTCTCAACGACGGCTTCGGAGGGTGGATCAATTGGGGCCTGATCCCGAACGAAATCGAACGAGTGGAAATCGTGCCGGGAGGCGCCTCGAACCTGTACGGCACCTGGGCGATGGGCGGAGTCATTCACGTCATCACGAAGAAGCCAGGCACCGGGACCGGATTGACGCTGGATAGCCAGGCCGGCAACCTCAGCACGTACCAGCAAGCCCTCAACGCCCGGTACGGGACAGATCGTTTCCGCTTCTCCCTTGGCTATCGATGGTTTCATACGAACGGCATTATTCCCGTTCCCTCCTACCAGCGGGGACCGGTGGATCGCACGAACGATTCCCGTCACGAACTGGTCAACGGCAGCCTGGCTTGGATGCCGACGCAAGCCACCACCCTCGACCTGTCGGGAAGCTTATTTCGAGAGGACCGGACGTTCGGCACGACGCTCAGCGTCGCGTCGCGCACCACCGGCAACGTCGCTGTCGGATTTCGCAGCGATCAGGACCGTGCTGGACTCTGGGAAGGCAGAGTCTTCGGTCAATGGCAGACCTTTCGGAATCTGACCTCCCAGATCATCCCGTCGGCGCTCAACCGTCAGGGGGAATTTCAAAACGACATTCAGACGATTCCCAGCAACGACTTCGGCGGATCGCTCCAATGGACGGGACGGCTCTTCGACCGGGATCGACTCGTATTGGGAACCGACGCGCGTACGATCATCGCTCAATCCACTGACCTGCTGTTCTCCCAAACCGCGTTTCTCGGTCAAACGCTCGCCCGTGGCCAGCAGCTCGGTTGGGGCCTCTTCGGCGAGTGGATTCTTGCGCTCGCCGACCATTGGACCGTGACCCCGGGGGTGCGCGCCGACTGGTGGAAAAACTACAACGCCCGCATTGAGACTCCCGCCGGGATGAGCGTCCCGCGCGACAACGTCGTCAGCGTCGTCAATCCGAAATTGTCTTCTCTATATCAACTCAGCGACACGCTGCGACTGGGTGCTTCCCTGTATCAAGCGTTTCGGGTGCCGACCTTGAATGAGCTGTATCGGGGATTTGCCTCGGGCGGATTTGTCTTTCTTCCCAACGATCAACTCCGTCCAGAACGGCTGACGGGAGGGGATGTCAAGCTGGAAGGGGAGCTTCTGGCCGAACGCCCGCTTCATTGGCGCATCTCAGCCCATGTGGACGAAGTCAAAGATCAAATTCTCTTCGTCTCTCAGGGGCCGCTGGCGGCGCAACGCCAAAATGTCGGCAAGACGCTCTCCACCGGAGGGGCGCTGGAACTGTCCTACCGGGTTCTTCCCCTGCTCACATTGGAATTGGGCTATGCCTATGTCGATTCCGTGATCCGCAATTTTCCCGGCAGCCCTGATCGTGAAGGAAAGCGGGTTCCCAATGTCTCGCGAAGTCAAGTCACGATGGGCATCAAGGCGGGAAGCGTGGAGTTTTTGCAGGTCACAATCCTTGGCCGCTATCTCTCGCGCCAATATGCGGACGATGCCAATACCCAGCCGGTGGCCGATTTCTTCGTGCTGGATGCCGCCCTGCGGCACGAGCTTCGCAAGGGCATTCAGCTGATGTTGAATGGAGAAAATCTCACCGACCGGCAATACATCGCCACGCAGACCGGTCCTGTGAAGACGCTCGGAAGTCCGTTGCTGATCATGGGCGGAGTGCGAGCCGAGTTCTAAGCTCAGTCGTCGGCGGAGGCATCGCCAACGGCACGAAAATCACGCTCGCCAAAAATAGCGGACTCGCGGGTGTAATGTTTGAACTCGAGGAGGTTCTCGGACGGGTCCTGAAGGAAGAACGTATGGTGCTCGATGGCCGTGCCCGGAAACCGGACTCGCGGCTGTTGAAAGAACCGCAGGCCCTTCGCCTTCGCCCGATCCGCCAAGGCCTGCCAATCGTGTTTTGAGAGAAACACGAGACCGAAATGACGAGGGTAAATACCTTTCTGTTCGCTGGGAGACCCTTCTACGACATGGGCGACCAGTTGGTGATCGGCCAGTCCGAACGTGACGGCATTGGCGGATTCGCGTCCCAGTTTGCAGCCGAGTCCCTCGACATAGAATCGCTTGGTTGCGTCGATATCCTGGATGGGAAAAGCCAGATGAAACAGGATGCTGTTCATGTCCAACGACCTTTGACTACCGGTGTTGCCGACCCGTCCCACCACCCGGCGGCCATGTGGGGAGTCCTGTGGGCAATCGTGAAGCGCCCATCCCGTGCTATCACCAATGTACCAGCCGCACCCTTGATCCGCGAGACCAGCTGGCGCAATACCATCTTCGCCGCCATGGATGGAGATTGTCCGTCCCCGACGCGTTCACAGATGGCCTTGGCGACAGCCAGACGGATGATGCCTTCCCCTTGCCCCGTCATCGACACCGCGCCGCTACGATTATCCGCATAGACTCCGCAACCGATCAGCGCGGTGTCTCCGACCCGGCCCGGCAACATACCATCGATCCCTCCGGTCGAGGCCCCAGCGGCGACCGTGCCAGACCGATCCAATGCGACGGCTCCAACAGTCCCATGACTCTCCCTCTGGATTCGGCCCGCAAGCATGCGATCATAGGTCACGCTTGCGGCGCCTGCCCGCCGCCCGATGCCTCTCCAGCAGAAAGTGCCGCGCAAATCTGCCGGCGTGGGACCCCACCAACAGGACGTGATTCGTCTCCTCCATCACCAGCCTGGCTGCGGTGATCGGATGGACGAACCCCTCAAGCGAGGCCACGGCACCGGCCTCGAGACTCGCCCCTTCCATTATAGAGGCATCCATTCGTTGGGCCCCGTCGAGTTGCCGCTTCGCGCCACGGCCCGCATTGAAGAGGCCGGATTGCTCAAGGAAGCCGATCGTGCGCTTCGACCGCCACTACAGCCGGACCTCCCTGCTCGAGAATCGCATAGCCTGTGGCCAACGCGTCGGCAAGGCAGGACGACTGGCGCCTGGTCATTGAGCGCCGGCCGGCTCCGCCGTGTACGAGGAGAAGGGGATGAGGACGGGTCAATTGAGGAGGAGATCCTTGGCCTGTTGGTAGGCCGGATTTTTCATACGATCGAGGTCGGAACGCACAAATCCCAACCCCGTGACACAGAGCTCAAAGTTGTCAGAAAGTTTTGCGAAAAGAGGCCTTTCGTCCTGGGCAGGCTGGTCCGCCATCTGTGCGACGATGCCGTAGGAACGTTTGCCGGTTTTCACGTAATCCACCAGGAAGTCCTTATGGTAGACCAGCCCGGCAGACTTAAGCCGGCGCAGGTATTCCGGGAAAAGCCCGGCCATGAACAGTGTGAAGTCGCCGATGTGCTGATGGACGTCCCGTTCCCGATCCAACGACTGCGCTTCAAGCAGCACCTCGGATTCGAATAATAGGTCGAGGACCGAATCGACCGGTTGGCCCTGCCGGTTTCTGATTTTAAACAGCTGATCGGTCCGCGTGAACTCAACGAGGAGATTGGTGACGTAGGTGGTCACATTGAGGTCGGGCCAGCCGAGATGTTCCGTGAAGGTTTTCTCGGTCAAGGCGCCGAAAAGCTGACGCAGCGGATGTCGAGCCGGGATTGACGTTCCCATCTCTTCCTCTCACTGGCTCAGAGGCGGTCAAACCTATTATAGCAGAGTCTGATCTGGAGACCGCCTACAAGCCGCTCCGACTGTCCAACAGGAAGGTGACGGGGCCGTCGTTCACTAACTCCACCTTCATGTGTGCGGCAAAAACGCCCGTCTCAACCTGTGTCCCCTGCACCTTCAATTCCTCTGAAACACGTTCATACCATCGTCTGGCTTCGTCGGGCGGCGCGGCATCCTCAAAGCCGGGGCGCCGACCGCTTCTGGTGTTGCCCAACAGGGTGAATTGGGACACTAGGAGGATGGCGCCTCCCATATCGGTCAGCGAACGGTTCATTTTCCCCGCGTCATCGGTGAAGATGCGAAGGCCGAGCAGTTTCTCGACCATGAATCGGCAATCCACATCCCCATCGCCCTTGGCCACGCCAAGCAGGACCAAGAGTCCAGGACCGATGGAGCCGACGACTCGGCCGTCCACTTCCACCGATCCACGCGTCACCCGTTGGATGACCGCTTTCATCGGTCTCGATCCGCATTACGAAGTCGGGACAGCGAGCCCTCCAGCGCCAATAACTTCCGTTTGGCCGGCAGCCCGCAAGAAAATCCGCCGAGCGTAGCGTCATGAGCAACGATCCGATGGCACGGCAAGACGATCGGCAAGGGATTCGCGCCGACCGCGCCGCCCACCGCCCTAGCATACTGTACCCCGCCAACCCGTGAGGCCAGACCTCGGTAGGACCATAGTTGGCCATAGGGTATCGCCCCTAGCTTCTTCCATACCAGCTGCTGAAAGGCTGTTCCTTGGGCGAGGTCAAGGGGGAGATCGAAGGACGTCCGGGTTCCGGCCAGATACTCCATCAACTGCTTGCGCGCTTCCCGGAGACGGGAAGACGCAGATGAGCCATTGCAGCCGGCAACCTCGCTTCCCAAGGCCGCCGCCACGGCCGCCTTAGAGGTCTGCGGCAGCACGATCGCGGCAATGCCTTCCTCTGATTCGGCCACGCCCATCCATCCCCAGCCCGACTTGAAAATCAACGCGCGTGTCATCAGAGCCTCCTACGGGCCGGCGAGACGGCCGACCTTCTTTCTGACCATGTTCCAGACGAGATCGAGTTCCTCTGACCGCATCAGCGCATGGACGCCGAGATAGCCGCTCACACTCAATCCGATCGCCACCGTCAGCATCACGGACTTTGCCGCCCATTCGCCCTCATGCGTCCAGACCTGCGCGCCGGCCACCCAGAGGCAGGACAGGACCAGAGGAATGCAGGCCACCAGCACGCGTCCCGCCGAGCGCCCGACCGACCCCCACTCGACACCGCCGAGACGACGATTGAGTAAGGCGACCAAAATGATTCCGTTCACCATCCCCGCGAGCGCAGTGGCCAACGCCAGACCAGCCGCACCCAGCGGAGACATCAGAAGCAGGGAGAAGAGGATGTTGGCAGCCACGGCAATGGCGCCGGAGATGGCAGGCGTTTTTGTGTCCTGAAGCGAGTAGAACGCCGCCACAATGATGCGCACGCCTCCGAATGCCCAGAGGCCGACCGCATAACAGAGCACGGCCATGGCCGTTTCGGCCGTATCATGCGCCGTAAACGTCCCATGCTCGAAAAACACGTGCACGATCGGCGTCCTCAGAAAAATCAGTCCGAGCATGGCCGGAAACATGATGAACACAATCATCCGCAATCCGAATCCCAGGGTCGTCCGGAGTTCCTCGATGGCGCCGCGGGCCGCCTGGGCCGAGAGCGTGGGTAGAATGGCCATGGCGAGCGCCACGCCGAAGATGCCCAAGGGAAACTGGACCAACCGCATGCCGTAGAACAAATAGGTCGGCGCGCCCGTGATGAAGGACGCCAGGATCGTGCTGATCGTCAAATTGACTTGCGTCACCGACAGGCCGAGCAGCGACGGCAGCATCAGTCGGCCGATCCGCTTCACGCCCGGATGGCCCGGCTCGAAGCGGATGCCGAACAGCCATCCTCTCGCCTTGAGGCTGGGGAGTTGCATGAGGAACTGCGCGGCTCCTCCGGCTACGACGCCGATCGCCACACCGACAATCGGTTCCTCCAAGTGCGGGGACAGAAAGAGGGCGCAGCCGATGATGCACACGTTCAGGAAGAGCGCCGCATAGGCGGGAACGGCGAAGGCCCGGACCGAATTTAGGATGCCCATCGCCAGTGCGGCGAGACTGATGAACAGGAGATAGGGAAACATGATCCGGGCCAGTACCGTCGTGAGCGCCAGCTTCTCTGGCGACGCATGAAAGCCCGGTGCCAGGGCCTGGACCAGCCAGGGCGCGACCAGGATGCCGAGCAGCGTCACCGCGGTCACGACCGTGAGCAGCGTGGTAAAGACCGCGCTCGCCAGTTCCCACGCTTCACGTTTGGACTTGAGCGAGTGGTATTCCGTGAAGACCGGAATAAAGGCGGCGGACATCGAGCCTTCCGCGAACAATTCACGCAGCAGACTGGGAATGCGAAAGGCGACGTAGAACGCGTCGGCCGCCGGCGTCGCACCGAACAGGCGCGCGAGAACCATGTCGCGGATGAAGCCGAGAATGCGGCTCGAAAAGGTGGCGACCCCAATGACTCCCGCGGCTTTCACCAGCGAGTGGTTTTCGCTCTGGGATGTTTTCGGGAGAGCCGTGGCGGTGTCCGACATCTTGACGGATTCTAACGGAACGATGCCACGCAGTCTATTGAACAGCGCGTTACGGTTCCTGCACGAGGCGGTTTGAGAGCTCGTCCGGATTGTCATTGGACGTCGCGGGATAGGCGTGAGCCAGCAGAACACCGCACCGTTCGATGCCCGCGCAGAATCCGCCTACGATGTCGACGGCCTTCAGTCTCGTGACGACGGCTTCCACCACCTCGTTCCATTGTGCCGGCGCGATGCGCGGTCCGATTCCGGAGTCAGGCAACACATACACGTGCCGTTCCAGCAACGAGACCATGAGTAGTACGGCGGTGCGGTCGCGGGTGCGGAAGAGGCTATGTTTTGCGAATTCCCGCTCCGCCCTGAGTTGCACTTTGCGGCGCAACCGCTCGGTCGAAGTGACCGCCCGGATGACCGGATCGAACGTGCCGAGCCACGAGCCGATGACATACCCTACCAGGGTCGAGACGATGAGCCACGCGGCATTGGCCGCATGCCAGCCCCATGGTAACCACAAAGCCTCGCCCATCAGCAGGCCCGTGAGGACCACCAGCGCCAAGGCCAGACCGGCGCGATGCTGCGCGTCGTGATAGAGTCCGGAGCGTGCCACGAGCATCGGCACGATCTCCGCGCTCGTAAGCCGCTCAGCGGCACGAACCGCCTCGCTGATGCAGGCTTTCTCCTCGTCGGTTAATGACACATGCTTACCAGTCCCCACTGGCCCCTCCTCCACCGAAATCACCACCGCCCCCGCTGAATCCTCCATGATCAGATGAGCCGCCTCGCCATCCGCCCCCACCGCTACTGTACCAGGTCCAATCGTCGGACCTCCGCCGCTGGCCCCGCCCGCTGGCACTCAGCGCCATCCACAATAGGACGGCCGTCAATCCCGCTGCTGCCACTCCCCACACGATGCTCGCCGCCTGCGCCACCATGAACGTCAACACGGCGCCCAACAACGCGCGGGCGCGCCGCAGACCTTGGCTCAAAACCAATCCGGCCAGAAACCCGACGATGATGCCGATGACGACATATTGGAAGGCGCTCGATTGAAAAACCAGCCGATCACGGGAGAGCGGCTCGGCCGCCTGATAGGTGCCTTCGATCGTCCGGAGGATCGCGTCGGTACCGGCCCGTATTCCGGCCGGGATGTCACCGGCCCTGAACCGCGGCACAATCTCGTCACGAATGATGTGGGCTGAACGCAAGTCGGTCAGCGACCCTTCGAGCCCATAGCCGACCTCAATGCGAAGCTTCCGTTCCTTCAGCGCGATCAGCAGCAGGACCCCGTTGTCCATACCCTTCCGCCCGAGCTTCCATGTGGTCGCCACGCGATGGGAATATTCCTCCACCGGCTCTCCCTCGAGAGACGGGAGAATCAGCACCGCGACCTGGTTGCCGGTCTTCAGCTCGTGGGCTTCGAGCCGACCGCTCAGTTGTTCAGAGTCGTGAGCGGGTAGCACATGGGCAAGATCCACGATGCGTCCCGTCAACGGCGGGACCTCGAGCGCCGAGAGGAGCAGCGGGTTCAGGAGGAGTCCCAAAAAGACGACGAGCCGCGCCGACTCTCGCCGGACACGGCTCATACAGAGAATATTCATCATGCAGGCAGGTCTAGTTGAACTTGACCTCCGGCGGCTTGGCGACGGCTTTTTCATCTGCCACGGCAAAGTTGGGCCGCTCTTCCAGATGGAGAATCCATTTGGCGGTCAGGTTGGTCGGAAAATACCGCACCGTCTTGTTGTACTCCGCTACCCGATCGATGTAGCGCTTGCGAGCCACGGTGATCCGGTTTTCGGTGCCTTCCAGCTGACTTTGGAGATCACGAAAATTCTGATCGGCCTTCAAATTTGGATAGTTTTCCGCAATGGCAATCAGACGGCCGAGGGCAGACGTCAGGCCGGCCTGCGCTTTTTGAAACTGCTCGAACGCCGCCGGATCCTTCAACATCTCGGGGGTGACTTGAATGCCGGTGGCTTGAGCCCTCGCCTGCACCACGCCTTCGAGCGTCTCTTTCTCATGCGCGGCGTATCCTTTCACCGTAGCCACGAGATTGGGAATAAGGTCAGCCCTCCGCTGGTATTGGTTGACCACTTCGCTCCAGGCCGCCTTGGTGTCTTCGTCGAGTCCTTGCAGGTCGTTATAGCCGCACCCCCAGAGACCGCCGGTTATGATTACGCCGAGCACGATCGCGCAAGCCCTGCCCATAACTGTCCTCCTTGTGATGAAGGTGCACACCGGATCATGCTATCATTGGTCCAACACGCGAAGATAGCCGGGAAGAGTTCTCCATGTCGCTTGAACGCTCATCACATCAACCGGGAGGATTTCAGCTCAGGCACCGCTTGCTGGGCATCTACCAGGGAAGCGCGATTGAGCTGGCATTCTGGCATCCTTCGTCCGGCATGCCCGAATATGGGCTCTGCCGGTTCTCCACCAAGGACAAGGCGCAAGCGCTCGCCGATTTCTTGACCTCCCCGGCGTGCGCGGAACCGTTCGATCCCAAAGACCTGACGATCGAACCGTATGACCTCGCCGAACATGAACGGCTGACGACTGAATACCCCCTGCCTTCTGCCTGGGAACAACCGACATAACGCCATGCCGAGTGGCGGCTGTGGGAATCTGAGCGCTGAATGCTGAGAAGCGGAGGCGTGCTAGCTTTTGGCCGGAACAGCTGTGGCGGCTGGTTTCTGTAGATGGTCGGCGGTCTGCGCCTGAATAAAGGCGAGCAGGCGCTTGTTCTCCTGGGCTGCGCGCAAAAACTTGAACGCGATGCCGCGCGGGCTCACTGAGCGCACCATCGCGGCCACTTCCAGCGGCTGCTCCGGTGATCCCGTGGCGATCTCCAGGTAAAAGATATCGTCGACCCGCACCTGAGTCTCGCTTTTGATGATGCAGCCGCCCATCGAAAGGTCGAGCACCGTGCCTTCGCCGCGGACCTTTCCACCCGAAAACGACAGGTACAGCCGCACGGGAATCCGGAGATGCTCGCGACGGTCGATCGGATGGCGCGGGCGATCCAACCCGATGCGGGAGGCCAGAAAGCGGCAACTGCAGTGCGGGCAGGAGAAGGGAGACAACAGAAAGATCGCCGCCACCCGTTCGCTCGCCGAGAGCGGCCTAGCGCGCAGCACCTGTTCATGGCGGCATTGCGGACAATTCAGCGAACGACCCATAAAAGTTTTTCAGATGACTCAGAACCTGTCGCAGCGGCCGTGATACCCCACTCACTCATCGATAGTGTATGTCCCGCGTTCTGTCAAGCGAAGAGGCGTTACCAGCCGGAAATGAGAGCCGGTCTATCGCGGCGCCGCGCGGGTCGGGCTTAGCGCCTGATCGGCGCGGAGAGAGCGACGGGAAACGTATCAGTGGGATTCGCCGTGAGGAACGGCCGGCTGTTCCGCGAGGGGACTCGGCTCTTCGATGGTCGCTCTGAGAAATTCCCGGTTGAGCATGGCGATGAACCGCACGCTGATCGACTTCGGGCAGACCGCTTCGCACTCGTATTGGTTGCCACAGGACCCGAATCCTTCACGGTCCATCACGGCAACCATGGCCTTGGCCCGTTTCGTCCGCTCCGGCTGGCCTTGCGGCAATAAGGCAAGGTGCGAGACTTTGGCGGCGACGAACAGCATGGCCGATGCATTCTTGCACGCAGCGACGCAAGCGCCACACGAAATGCATGAGGCGGCATCCATCGCCGTCTCGGCCTGGTCCTTCCCGATCAACAACACGTTTCCGTCCACCGCGCCACCGGTGTTGACGGAGATATACCCACCGGCCTGCATGATGCGATCAAATGCGCTTCGATCCACGACGAGATCCTTAATGATCGGAAAGGCCTTCGCGCGCCAAGGTTCTATGGTGATCGTGGCGCCGTCAGCAAATCGCCGCATGTAGAGTTGGCAGACAGTACTGCGATCCGGCCCATGGGGCACACCGTCGATGACGAGCGAGCAGCTGCCGCAAATGCCTTCACGGCAGTCATATTCGAACGCCACCGGCTCTTCGCCCTTCAGGGTGAGCTGTTGGTTGACCACGTCCAGCATCTCGAGAAAGGACATGGACGGGCCGATGTCCTGGACCTGATAGGTCACCAGCCGGCCCTTGTCGGTCGGGCCGTTTTGCCGCCAGATTCTCAGCGTGAACGTCATCGTCGTTCCCGTTGCCTTCCCGCTTCACTCACTCGACTCTCATGACCGAGCAGCGCAACGCCGGACTATTGATAGGTCCGCAACGTCGGCTTCACGAACTCGAAGACCAACGGTTCCTTGTGCAGCACCGGTCGGCCGTTCGGCACGTATTCCCAGGCCGCGACATAGGAAAAGCTTGTATCGTCCCGCAGCGGCTCTCCAAGCGGCGTCTGATGTTCTTCCCGAAAATGCGCTCCGCACGATTCTTCGCGATGGAGGGCGTCATAGCAGAGCAGCTCGGCACATTCTAGAAAATCAGCCACCCGGCCCGCATATTCCAGCGCCTGATTGAATGTTTCTCCCGATCCCAGCACCGCCACATCGTGCCAGAATTCCTCGCGCAAGGCAGGAATCGCCTCGAGCGCCTTCTTCAGACCCGCTTCCTCCCGCGCCATCCCGCACAGATCCCACATCAGCCGTCCCAAGCTCCGATGGAACGAGGCAGCGGTTTGTCGGCCGCGGCCTCGAAGCAGCTGTGCGACACGATTGGTCACCCGCTCCTCGGCCGCGCGCACATCGGAATGACCTGGCCCGACGGGGCCGCTCTTCGTGGTCGCCAGATAATGGCCGATCGTATAGGGAAGAATGAAATAGCCGTCCGCCAGGCCTTGCATCAGCGAGCTGGCGCCGAGTCGATTAGCGCCGTGGTCGGCAAAATTGGCTTCTCCGATCACGAAGAGACCGGGGATCGTACTCATCAAATTATAATCGACCCAGAGCCCGCCCATGGTGTAATGGGGCGCCGGATAAATACGCATTGGCGTGCTATATGCGTCTTCGCCGGTAATGCGCTGATACATTTCGAACAGATTGCCGTAGCGTTCCTCGATGACCGAGAGACCTTGCTGGGCGATGGCGTCGGACAGGTCCAAGTACACGCCCTGGCCGCCCGGCCCGACCCCGCAGCCTTCGTCGCAGATTTGCTTCACTGCCCGCGAGGCCAGATCGCGGGGAGCGAGATTGCCAAAGCGGGGATAGCGCCGTTCCAAAAAATAATCCCGCTCCGCTTCAGGGATCTGCCCGGGGGACCGAGTGTCCCCCTTCTGCTTCGGCACCCACAGCCGTCCGTCGTTGCGGAGCGATTCCGACATCAATGTCAGCTTGGCCTGATACGCTTCGCTCGGTGGAATCGCCGTCGGATGGATCTGCGTGAAGCAGGGATTCGCGAAGGCGGCCCCCTGTTTCCAGGCCCGGTAGGTCGCGGTCACGTTGCTGCCGCTCGCGTTGGTCGAAAGGAAAAAGATGTTGCTGTATCCGCCGGTCGCCAACACCACCGCCTGCGCGGTATGTGATCGGATCGCTCCCGTCACGAGATCCCGCACGACGATTCCGCGGGCGTGCCCGTCGACAACAATCACGTCCAGCATCTCGGTGCGGGGATGCATCCGGACCTGGCCACGCTCGATCTGCCACGACAGAGCGGAATAGGCGCCGAGCAAGAGCTGTTGCCCCGTCTGCCCCCGGCAGTAAAACGTGCGAGACACCTGCACGCCGCCGAACGAACGGTTGGCCAGTTGTCCGCCGTACTCCCGGGCGAACGGCACGCCGAGCGCCACACACTGGTCGATGATCTGCATGCTCACTTGCGCCAGGCGGTAGACATTCGCTTCACGGGAACGGAAGTCGCCGCCCTTGATCGTGTCGTAGAAGAGGCGCTCGACGCTGTCGCCGTCATCCTGATAATTCTTGGCCGCGTTGATGCCGCCCTGCGCCGCGATACTGTGCGCCCGCCGGGGACTATCCTGAAAGCAGAAGCAGTCCACCTGGTAGCCGAGCTGCCCGAGCGTAGACGCTGCGCTGGCGCCGGCCAAGCCAGAGCCGACGACGATGATGCCGCTCTTCCGCTTGTTCGTTGGGCTCACCAGTTTTTCGCTAAACCGGTGGCGGTCCCATTTCGTCTCGAGCGGTCCGGACGGCACTTTGGAGTCGAACGTGATCATGCATGCACCAGCCCGAACGCGATCGCGAGGATGATCGCCACATTTCCTACGGCCACGAGCAGCGCCACCAGCGGCCCGGCGCCTTTGAAGAGACGATCAAGCATCGGATGCTCCACGCCCAGCGACTGCAGGCTGCTGGAAAGCGCGTGGCTCAGGTGCAGGCCCAACACGACTTGGCCGACCAGGTAAATCACTACCAGCAGCGGATTTTGGAAGGCATGCACGACGTTGCCGAAGACGTCCCGCTGTCCGCGGAGGTCCACGCGATTATGGAGCACGGGATCCAGCCAGCCTGCGGTTAAATGCATGAGGTGAAAAACGATGAATAGCACCAGCAGGCTGCCGGTCAGCATCATGGTGCGGGACGCCAAGGAGGCGCGGCGGTAGTGATGGACCGCATAACCGGTGGGACGCGCGCGCCGGTTATGAATCGCCAGACGGATGGACAGGCCGATATGCAGGCCGACGATGGCAAGCAACGCCAACCGCGCGCTCCATAGGGCCATGGGCATGTCGCGCAAGAATGCGGCATACGCATTCAGGGCTTCCCGCCCTTCGAATACTTGCAGATTGCCGAGCATGTGGAAGACGACGAAGCCGGCCAGTCCCAATCCCGAAAGGGCAATGAGGACCTTGCTGCCGAGTGAGGTGAGTATGTGACCGAAGAGTCGGATCATGGCAACGAATCAATCGCGCCGCTGTCTTCACTTGTACTCCGCTCAGATCCATACCTCAAGTGTCTGACCAAAACATGCCGCCTCACGAGGCGGACGCGCTGGCAGCGCATCCGGCGAGATGGCCGGTCGCCCAGGCCCATTGAAAATTGAAGCCGCCGATGCGGCCGTCGCAATCCAGTATCTCGCCGATCAAATACAGACCTGGGACGAATTTCGACTCCATCGTCCGGAAATTGATTTCTTCAAGCGGGACACCTCCCGCGGTCACCTCGGCAAAGTTCCATCCCCGGTCTCCGTTCACCGCAAGCGGCAGTCGGGTGAGGGCCGTGAGCAACCGGTCCCGATCGCTTCGCGGCATTTGTGCCGCCGCCCGCTGAGGATCGCAGCCCAGCGCCGCACACGCCGCCTCGGCAAACCGTTCAGGCACGACGAGTGCCAAGGTCTTCACCAGGGACCTTCGTGGGTTCTCCGATGCCTGCATGATGAACCAGTGTTTCGCCTGGTCCATCGTCCGGCCGGGAAGCACATTGACATAGACCTCGGCTTGGTCACCCCGTTCACGGGCCAACGTCCAAACCCGGCTGGCATCCATCACAACAGGACCGCTGACGCCAAAGTGGGTCCAGAGCAAACTGCCCCTTCGGACGTCGACAGGCTTGCCGGCCAGAACTGTCGTCAGTATCACCTCGTGCGAAATGCCAGAAAGCGCGCCATGAAACATCTTATCGTCCAATCGCAATGGAACCAAGGCAGGAACGGTCGCGGTGACCGAATGACCCAGGCCGCGGGCCAAAGCGTAGCCGGAACCATCGCTTCCCGATTTGGGAAGCGATCGACCTCCGGTGGCGAGGATGAGAGCCCTGGTTTGGATTGCTCCCTGTGAATGGCTGACGGTGAACCCGCTCATGCCACCTGGGCCGCGTTCGATGCGGCTCACCCGATGGCTCGTGAGCATGTGGACTCCCAGGGCCTCGCAGCGGCTGACAAGCGCGTTGAGCACGGTCCGCGCCTTATTGGTGATAGGAAAGAGCTTACCGGTGTCTTCGCGCTTGAGTTCGACACCCATTACGTGAAACCAGTCGATGGTTTGTCGAACCGGAAAGGCGGCGAGCACGTTCTTGATGATGCGCCGGTTGCCGAAGAAGTCAGTGGCTTCGACCGCCTCATGGGTGACGTTGCACCGGCCTCCGCCGGAGACCAGGATCTTCGCCCCAAGCGTCTTCGCCCCGTCGAGCAGAGCCACGTGCCGGCCGCTATTTCGTTCGGCCGCAGCGATCGCGGCAGCGAGACCAGCGGCTCCCCCTCCGATGATCACGAGATCCGCCTCATCCATCAGGCGCACCCTACTCGAGGCTCGTGAGGCAAGGCGCGTGTCGCTTGATTGGTCGCCGGCCGTTTCCTTCCATGAACGCGTCTGCCGTTGCAGATGCGGAAGGCATCAGGCCATGCATTGGACTAATAGGCGGAGGAGCTCTACGACTTCGGGTTGTTCATGCAGGTAAAAGCGCGCGCGGGACTCGGCCTGCCTGCCCACGCGCACACCCATCGTGACCGTGTCCGGCAACGAGAACACGGTTTCGTCAGTTTCCTCGTCTCCGATATAGAATAGTCCGGATCGACCGAGATGGTTCATGAGCGCCAACGCCGCCTTGCCCTTGCCGCCCAGTCCCGGAGGCAGCGCGTTGATGGAATACTTGCCTTCGATCAAGTCGGGTTCCGGAGACAGCCGGCGGAGCCAGGTGAGCGCGTTCCCTTCGGCATCTCCCAGGTTTGGAGCACCGCGCAAATGTACCGTCAGTGAATATCGCTTGTCCTCGATCTCCACACCGAGTGGCATCATCGGCGCGAGCCCGCTCTCGAGTTCGCGCTTCCAATCAGCACAGATTCGCTCGGCTTCCGTCAAGGTGCTGCGAGACGTCAACGGACTTTCGATGCCATGGTTGCCGATCAGATGAGGAACGGTTCCGTTTGTCCGCAGCGCCACATCCGCGAGTGCCCTTCCTGAAATGATGGCGCAAGGCACCCGTTTGGCCAACTCACGCAACCACTCCGCAACGCCAGGCGACAGAGTGACGGCATGGCGATCGTTGGAGATCGGAGCGAGCGTGCCGTCGAAGTCGAACGCGTAGAGAAGCGGCCGAGACGCGGCGTCGCGCAACGCGCGAAGGCCGGCCTCCGAAAGGGCATGGATCACGCCTGCCCTCCCGTCGTGGTTCTGGCATCTCGCGTGCTCGTTTGCCGCACGATACGCGCCCGCTGCCGCATGCGGGCGGCATCCATGAGCATCCGTCCGGCCCACCGGTAGACGTTAAAATCTTGCACGATGCCCCTCATGCTTCGCATCCGCGCCCGTTGCTCCGTCGGCGGCATGGTCAGGGCGAGATGCAGTGCCGCCGCGCACTGGTCGATATTGTACGGATTCACCACCAGCGCGTCCGGCAATTCAGTGGCCGCACCGGTGAATTGGCTCAAAATAAGGACGCCCTGCTCATCGTCCCGGGCCGCCACGAATTCTTTCGCTACCAGATTCATCCCGTCGTGCAGGCTGCTGACGACGCACAAGTCGGCCCCACGATAATGCATCATCACATCTCGCACGTCATGATGCCGAACCACCAAGTGGATAGGCAGGTACCCCTCGCGGCCAAACCGCTTGTTAATCCGCTCGGCGAGATTCTCGACCTGCTGTCGGAACTGCGCATATTCCTCAATCTTCGAACGGCTGGGAGCAGCGATCTGAACGAAGGAAAACCGCCCGATCCACTCGGGCTGCAGTTCCAACAGCCGTTCGACGGCCAGAAACCGCTCCAGAATGCCCTTGGTGTAATCGAGCCGTTCGATCCCCAATCCCACCGTATGATCGAGGGGCAATTTGTAAATCTCCCTGATCCGCTTGCGGCACTCGACGACCGAGGGCTGGGAAGCGAGCAGGCGGGCGGGCCATTCGATCGAGATCGGATAGGGGTTGACGGCCGTCAGTTTGCCCCCATATGAAATCGTCGAGCTGTCCCAGTCGATCCTCGTCTCGAGAGACCGATCCACTGTGTTGATGAAATTACTGCAATGGAAGCGGGTATGGAATCCCAGGATGCTGCTGCCCAGCAGGCCTTCCAGAATTTCGACATACCAGGGACAAATCGCATACCGTTCGGGGTTCGGCCAGGGAATGTGCCAAAACGCGATGATCGTCGCATGCGGCAAGTGGTCGCGCACGATTTTCGGCACCAACGCAAGGTGGAAATCCTGGATCAGCACGACCGGATTATCAGTCTTCGCCTCTTCCACAACGGCCAGGGCGAACCGTTCATTGATCGCCTGGTACTGCTGCCAATCAGAAGATCGAAACACGGGACGAACGTGGGCCAGATGGCAGAGAGGCCAGATGCCTTCGTTCGCAAATCCATAGTAATACCCGGCTTCTTCCTCCGGGGTGATCCAGACCCTCCGGATATCGAACGCGGGCGCCTCGGGCGGCACGCGCACATGTCCGCGTGCATCGACGACGTCCCGATCGGCGTTGCCGTTTCCATGGGCGATCCACACCCCTGAACAGGCCCGCATGATGGGCTCCAGGGCCGTGACGACTCCGCTGGCCGGAACCTGGACTTCAATCGCCTCGCCCTTCCGGTTGTGAATGTACGGCTGGCGGTTCGAGGCAATGAGCACTTCGTCGCCGGCCAAATGGTCGTGAAGAATGGCCTTCAGCGTCGCCGGCTTCCAGCTCACCTGGCTTTCGTCTCTCATGCGCTTGTCTGCCTCAAGATCATGGATGAGGGCGCGAAGGTCTTTGGCTACCGGTTGCAATTCGGGACCATGGTGTTTGTCTTTGATCAAGGCGATGAGCCCTTCGCCCCGCAACATCGAGCGGACGCCGGTGACCCAGCCGCGCCAACTCAGGTGCGCGACCAGCACGGTGACCGAGGAGATCACCGCTCCGATGATGGCAAACAAGTAGAACAGATACCACTTCGTATCTGTGCTTCGGCGCTGGACCCAGCTCATGTCATGTACCAGCATCAAACGGCCGACGGGACCGGCGTTGCCTTCGATGCCGACCGCCGACACGTGCACGGCTCCGCGCGGTAACTGCACGAGGGCCGTCTCGCCGGCAGGGATTGTCTCTTTCCCTTCGCAGGTGACAGCATCCGGATAGGTCAGCGTCTTGTAGAGCAGGTGGTTGCGGATGTCGCAGAATCCGATGGCAAAAAGTCGTTCGTCCTGAATGATCCGATTGAAATAGGCGGGAAGCTTCGACCTGGATTCTGATGCGAGCAGGTCGCCGAGCGGACCTTCGACCATGCGACCGATCAGTTCGGCGCGGATTTCAAGATCCCTCACGAACCATTTCAGCGTGAGGCTGTCTACCAAGGGAATGACCGCATAGGCGAGGCCGGCCAGCACTACAGCCAAGGGCAGTAAGAATCGCAGGGACAAACGCATACATCACCTCTCGTTTACTTCGGCGACGAAATCCCCTATTGTTGGAGAATGTATCCCTACGCACTCATCGGTAATTGTCATACCTCGGCCCTCATCAATGCAACCGGAAGTATCGAATGGATGTGCCTCCCCCGACCTGACAGTCCACCGGTCTTCGGGAGGCTCTTGGACCCGGATGGCGGCCATTTCTCCATTACGAGCTCGGTCTCATCGTCACCGGAACCGACCACCAGCCAGTCATACCTCTCCAATACGAACATCCTGACGACGACCGTCAACCTTTCGAACGGCGATTCGTTCCGGATTACGGACTTCTGTCCTCGATTCGAGCAGTACGGCCGTATGTACCGCCCCGCCGCGTTATTTCGGCTCGTCGAGCCTTTACAAGGCACACCGGCCATTCAGGTCAGCTGCCGTCCCGTGTGCGGATGGGACAAAACCGCCGCGCTGCCTGTCCGCGGCAGCAATCATCTACGGTACGACATTCGTGGTGAGTCGCTGCGCCTCCTGACGAATATGCCCTTGACCTATCTCTGCGAAGAAACGCCCGTCGCCCTGACGCGAAAATTCTACTTCGGCCTGACCTGGGGACTGGGCATCGAGGATGACCTGATTAAAGTGGCGCACGACTTTCTCGAACAAACCATCCGCTATTGGCGGCTGTGGGTCAAGCATTGTTCGGTCCCGTTACTGCACCAGCAAGAAGTGATCCGGTCCGCCCTGGCACTGAAGCTCCACTGCTACGAAGATACCGGAGCCATTTTGGCGGCGATGACGACCAGCCTACCCGAACAGGTAGGCGGGCAGCGGAATTGGGATTATCGCTATTGCTGGCTGCGCGACGCCTACTTCACGCTCACGGCCTTCAACAATCTGGGGCACTTCGAAGAAATGGAATCCTTCCTGAATTTCCTCTTGAACATTGCCCTCACGCATGAACACTCCAGGGATCGACTCCGGCCCGTGTACACCCTCAGCCAGGGGCTCCCGCTTCCGGAAATCGAGCATTCAAACTGGATGGGCTATCAGGGCAGCGCCCCAGTCCGCAGCCATAATCAGGCGGCCGACCAGGTCCAAAATGATGCCTACGGCGAGATGATTCTCACCTTCACGCCGATTTTCTTCGACGAGCGGTTCGTCGATCTCCGCACACGGGACCTGGACAGCCTTCTGACGCATTTGGCGCAGCTGTGCGCCAGGAGCATCGGGCGGCAAGACGCTGGCCTCTGGGAGATCCGGAGCGGGTGGCAGGAGCATTCATTCACGAATCTCTTGTGCTGGGCGGGATTGGAACGCTTGGAACGGATCAAACGGGCTGGGTTCCTCAAATCGATCACGCTGGATTTGACCGCCGAGCGGCAACGGGCGTCCAAAGCCCTGCTTCGCGCCGTTCGGGACGGCGCCGTCCGCAACGGCCCCGACGATGCGACCCACGATGCGGCGCTGGCGCAACTCGCCATACTCGGATATCCCGACCGGGCACTCTGTGATTCCACGCTTGCGCACATCGTTCGCGAGCTCTCGCTCAGACGCGATCGCGAGGAGACCGGGTTTTTTTACCGTTACGTCCGAGAGGACGACTTCGGGAAGCCGGAAGGGGCGTTCGTCGTGTGCTCGCTGTGGATTGCCCAAGCGCTGGCACGCCTGGGCAATCTCAACCACGCGCGGTCCATCCTGGATCGTGTGGTGACGGCGGGCAATCACGTCGGCTTGCTATCGGAACACTTCATCCCGCGCACGAAGGAGCAGTCCGGCAACTTTCCTCAAGCGTATTCCCACGTCGGTTTGATCAACGCGGCATTTGCCGTCAGCCCTCCCTGGAGCGACGTGCTCTAGCTCAAGGTAGCTCCTGCAACCGCCGACGCGGACAAGCCGGCCATTGAAGGACGGCCCTCATCCTCCTCTGATACTGATGGTCATGGTCGGGCTCATCAAGCCGCGCGGATTCTCGGCATCGAACCATACGTTGTATCTGAGGTCGCCCGCCCGGACGGGACACAGACTGATCGACTCTCCCGGGGGGATGGTAATCAGGTCGTTCACTTCCCCAAACAGGTTGACGATGCCGTTCTGACACTGATGATCTTCCAGCAGGTTGCGGTTCAAAAAGCCGACGCGAACGGGATTCGCGCGGGCATTCATCCACCGCACCTCGTCTCCCGGCGAGGCATACATCACACCGGGCTTGACGAGGTCAGAGATCTCGACCGTTCGAACGATCCTGCCGCCGCTAGTCGAAGGACTATGGCTGCATGCCGCGAGAGCACAGAGGGCTAGCACGCACAAGCTCACACGTATCCGTGTCATTTCTTATCCCTTCCTCTCCTGCCCGCTCAAATCGCAGTACAGAAGTGCTGTGATATGACAGACTGCCGCGTTGGAAAGGAGTGTCAGGTCAGAGGAGGACGATAGAAGGAAGCGGCAAGGATCGGCACATGAGCCGACCAATCGCTCTGCGCAATGAGGGCACTATCCGACGGAGGAGAACAGTGAGGACACATCGTGAGCAGTGAAAACCCTTCCTGGACCGATGCGCCTGAGATGTCGAAGGTTTCCCCGGCGTTGAGCAGGGGCGCCGGGACCCCGAGCATTTGCAGCAGCACGCTGAGACAAAGGACAACTACCAATCCAGTGCCCAGTCGCCCCGGCTGATCTACCCGACGACCGGTACGCAACGGGAATCTCATGTGGTCTGGTTCCACTCGGTCATCGTACCACCAGCACTGAACAGGCCGCGTGTTGGACGACTCTCGTCGACACGCTGCCGAGCAGGAATCGCCCGATCGCGCCCAACCCTTTGGCGCCGGTTACGATGAGGTCGGCTTCATGCGTCTCGGCGATTTTCAAGATTTCGTCGGCGGGATTCCCGATCGTCAGCACCTGCTCGACGACATAGCCCGCTCGCACCAATCTGACCGAGCAGTCCTCCACGATGGCCTTACCCGCCTGGCGTACCTCGGGATAATTCAAGAACTGCATAGCGTGCGTGAGCGTGACTCTGATCGGTCCCTGGGAAGGCCCGTCAGTCGAAGACCGCATCGACCGCAGCAGGAACTGCAAGGCCCGCTTGGAGGGCGTTGACCCATCGACCGCGAGGACAACACGCCGGATCACTCGGGGGGCTTCCCTCACGACCAACACAGAGCAAGACACATGGTGGATGACGTGCGTGGACACGCTACCGAGCATGAATCGATCGACGGCGTCCAAGCCGCGCGAGCCGACCGCCACGAGGTTGATGCCGCGCTTGGCCGCTTTCACGATCGTTGCCGCCACGGGCCCGCGTTCAATCACGACCCGCCCTCTCAGACGCAGGGATTTCAACGAAGCATTGGCCTCTTGTTTGGTGCGCTTTGCCTGATCCTGAAGCTTGGCGATTTCCGCTTTGAGGTACCGTTCGGTGCCGATGACCACCGGCTGCAGCATAAAAGGCGCGCGAAGTCCTCCGATGTCGACGACATGCAGTATGTTGACCGACGGCGCCTCCGCGAGCGGCAACTTTCCCACCCATTGGAGGGCCCACGTGCCGTATTTGGATCCATCGGTGGCGGCCAAGATCTGCATGAAATCCGACCCCTCTCTCTTACTGACGCGTGGCGATCGGCCGGAACCGTCGTGTGAACGCCTCAGGCGACAGATGGACCAGGGCCGCATGACGGTTCAACCGTTCCTGATCGGTGAAATCTTCGTCGTCGAGCCGGATCATGTATTGACGGGCGATCTGGTACGATTGCGACTCGGTATCCACCATCCTGACTTTTGCGCGCCCGGTGACGGGGTCCAGCATCTGCTTGAAAGGCATCGGCGCAAACCGGCCATCCTGGATCGTGACCATCGCCGCGGTGCCGCCGTCCAGTAGATATTGCGCGGCACAATAGCCGAGATCGCGCGTGTACTCCATATCATAGGGAATCGGATCGGCGCACCGAAGCTCATAGCCGACGTTCTTCGAGACGACCGTGACGGCCAGTCCCAATGCTTTCAAGGATCTCGTCACTTCCCGTCTGAGCAGGTCGCCGATATCGATCTCGGACAAACGCAAGTGGCCATGCTCGTCGCGTTCGACCTGATCCAGGCCGCCCAAATCGTCCTGATCGATAATTTCGATCAGGCCCTCTGCCAAGACGATCACCCCGTCGGTCCGCCCGCTCTCGAAGCGCTTGATCATGGTACCAATGACGACATCCACCAGCCGCTGCAACCTGACTGGACGCTCCTTGAATTCTTCGGGAATGATGGTCAGCGTGGCGCCCGCGGCCTTGCCGATCCCCAGCGCCAAGTGTCCGGCCTTCCGCCCCATGGTCACCGTGAGATACCAACGCGACGTCGTGCGCGCGTCCACCATCAGATTTTTCAATATTTCGACACCGAAATGGCGGGCTGTCTGAAAGCCGAAGGTGGGAATGCCATGGGGGAGGTCCAGATCATTGTCGATAGTCTTGGGCACGTGCACGATCTGCATGCGGCCGGCTGAGCGCGACTCCAGCTTGAGCGCGGAAAACGCCGTATCGTCTCCGCCGATCGTGACCAGGCGCGTGATGCCCAGACTCATCAGGGTGGATAGCACACGATCCAGGTGCTCCGGCTTTTTCGTCGGGTTCGCGCGTGACGTGCCCAGATGCGAGCCCCCTCGAAAATGAATACGGCTGACCTCTTCGATGGAGAGCGGATGCACATGGCCCGTGCTTCCCTCCATCAGCCATTTGAACCCGTCGATAAAGCCCAATACCTCCGAGCCGCCGAGAATGCTGCGGATCGTGACGGCGCCGATGACGCTGTTGATGCCGGGCGCGGGACCTCCCCCGACGAGCATGCCGACAATGGGACGTGACGCACTCACCATCGATAACTCCTCAATGTTGATAGATGCGAATGTGTTTGGGCTGACACCGCGCAGTGTGTTCCATCGGCAGACAAGAATCAACCACCGACAGTCGCTTTTTGAAGCAGGTGCGGTGCCGGACGCCATTTGAGATATGCCGTCCGGAGACACAACTTTGTGCGGAGGCCATCTCTACCGGCCACACGGACTAGACCGCTTCGGCACTGAGGAGCAGCAACTCTCCTTTCATGCCCGGGTGGATCGAGCAGCGAAATTCATGGCGCCCGGGCCGTTCCATGTTGAACCGGATAACCGCTTGGCGCTTGCTGTCCAGCATTACGCCGCCGATACCACGACCATAAACGTTGACGCCGTCCTTTTCGATTTTCGTGGGAATGCCCTCGAACATCATCGAGCCGAAATCGTGTCGTTGGTCGTCCTCATTGCTGATCGTGATCGTCGTCGGCAACCCTAGACGGAGCGCGCTCTGCTTCGTCACGAAGGTGGCATCCCTGATGATCACCTCGACGGCTTGTTCGGATTGCGACCGGGCGGGCATACCAACGGATACACTCAGCACACCAAGCGCCGTTAACACACAGGCTCCTGACCAAAAACGTCCCATATTTGCCTCCTTGTTAAGACACCGTGTATGGTGGATCACTCGTTGGAGCAACGCTCGTCTCATACATCATCACTGCAAGCCTCGTGTCCGTCGTGAGTGCCGGTCCCACGAGATACAGTACGATGATCTTTAAGACCGCTGCATTGGTTGGCATCATGCTGTCAGTGACTCCGGCAATCCCCGTGAGCTTGCTGGCACAAGACTACCCTGCCGATATGTCCCGCGGCAAAGCCATTTATCAACGCCACTGCCTCACCTGCCATGGCCCCAAAGGTCATGGCGATGGGCCGACTGCCTTACTGCTCACCATCGCGCCGGCCAATTTTCATCGCCCCGGATCGTTCATGAAATCGGATGAAGCGCTTCTGCGGATGATCGAGCATGGCGGCGTGTTCAGCCCCATGCATTCCTGGCGCGGCCGGCTCACAGATGGGGAGATGCAGGACGTGCTCGCCTACATCCGAATGTTGTCACAAGAAGGGCGGTAACGCTCCGACAGGCCGCACGCGGTTGAGGAAGGACATCAATTACTGATTCTCATGCGGTTCGGAGAGGAAAAGCGGTCAGCCCTCGGAAGACAAGGGAATTCTAAACGAGATGCAGGTTCCCACGCCGGGCTTGCTGTCGATGGTCACTCTGCCACGGAGCGGCCGCACCCGCTCTTGCATACTGGTGAGACCCAGGCCCTTTCGATTGTCCGCTAGCCTGAATCCGGCCCCGTCGTCGGAGACAGAGAGGACGATTTCGGTCTTGCCGCAGGACAAATCGACGGTCACGTGTTTCGCGTGGGCGTGCTTGCGGATGTTGCCTAGACTCTCCTGCAGGAGGCGATACAAACACACGGTGATGGGCAAGGGCAGATGGGCCGGCACCTCGAGTTCGTTAAACTCGACGCGAAGATCCGTATACTCGATGAATTCTTTGATGTGCGTCCGCATAGAATACGCCAGCGAGACCGTATCGAGGTGCCGCGGATGCAGCTCATGGGTGAGATGCCGAAAATCGTCCAGGATATCGCTCAGCTTGGTCTTGAATGAGGCCAGACGGGGCATGAGGGATGGCATCGCCGCCTTCACCAGCTTTTCCATGGCACTGACCTCGAGAATCATGGCCGTGATGCGTTGACAGTGGTCGTCATGCAGATCGCAGGCAATGCGCCGGCGTTCCTCCTCTTGGGCAGTAAACAACTTGGCCATCAGATCCTGAAGCTCGACCCGGTTGGCCTCGAGCTCCATTTGCTGCTGGCGTAAGGCCTCCTCCATTTCCCTCCGGCGAGTCACATCTTTGAAGGTGATTCGCAGCCGCTCGCCCTTGCCTGCCCCGCTTTTGACCGGGACGGCCTGGAGCGCCGCGATGAAGATATTCCCGTCGACTGTCTTCATGTTCAGTTCGGTGCTGTCCGGTTTTTGCTCCGTCAGTACTCTCCTGCAAAAGACCACCGCCGCATCTGCGTCGGCAGTTGAAAAGAAGAAGAAGAAATTGTTCAACTTACGCGGCTCGCCGTGCAGAGCCCATCAAGGACTCGCCTTCGGGATTCACATCGTCAATTCTTCCTGCCGAGTCGATCGTGATATAGCCGATTGGAATGGACTCATACAGCTCGCGATATTGATCCCGGCTTACTTCCGCCTCCGTTTGTGCACGCTGCAGCTCGTGACATTGCAATTCGAGTTCGATTTGGTGCACGCGTAGCTCATGCACCAGCGACTCAACGTTATGGGGGGTCACTTTAGGCAGCGCATTCAGGGCTCGACGGTTCAGCTGTTCCGCCTTTTCCTTTAATCGAGCCAGTTCCAATGGGTCTAACCCTGACATCGCTGGACCTTTTAGTCCGAGTTCGTGGAAACGGGCTTCACAATGCTGCGCATCCCAATCGGTTTGTCGTCAGAACTCCGCACGAGGAACAGCCTCACTGCCACCCGAACGCGTGAGCCATCCTTCGGATGTACTCCCTTTCCATGCCAGCTGGCGTCCTGGTCTTCACCAATTGTTCCATGATCTCGGCGTTGCCCGCCCGATACTCCGGCGGCGTCAAAGACTGACACCTCAGGCCGAGCAAGTGTTCACTTTACTTCGAGGAATTTACTTCGAGCGTCGTGAACGCCTACCCATCCGAATGAGAAATCAAACAGGCTCTCAACCGCTCGAGCGCTGCACGTTGATCGGTCACATCTATGCCGACCCAGCATTGCGACCACCCCGGCAGCCGTAGTGCCTGCGACATGGGTAGCCATGCGACCTGCCGGACAGATCCATCTTTACAAGTCAAAGGCCGCTCTTGAACCCGGTGCTTCCCTAGCAAACTCCCGTAGGTCTTGGTTCCCGTGCGGGACAGCATCTGGAAGGCGTCGTGCTTGCCGATCATGTCTTCTCGGCCATCGAGGCACCCAGCTCAGCCTGAGGCTTGGCGTTCCCCTTGTGTGTTCTGCCCTCCAGCGACAACAGGGCGCTAGATATGTCGACAGCCGTGATCGCTCCCTGCGAATCGTGGCGTTGGTAGAGCTTCCATTTGTTGTCGATGGTCGCGAACAGATCCTGGAATCCGCCGATCGTTTCCGACGAGCCGAGCAAACCGGCATCATGCCCTTGCGCGTGGGATCCATAAGGGTCACGATCACAAAGGCCAATCCACTGGCGGGGGGCATGTGGGTAAAGAACTCTTCAATGGCTTCGAACGCGCCGGCGGAGCCTCCCATGCCGACGATGTGGGCGGGACGTGCGGCTTTCTGGTGATCGCGGCGACTGTTCAGCACCGTCGCGGCGGCGGCCGTCGTCCGATTCTTCTTCTGTTTCCGTCGCACCGCGCGGCACTCCTCGGTGAAATCGGTGAGCGTGTGGGAGGGGGAATTCTAGGACTACCGTTGGCAAAGAGGCAATGGGGCTATGGGCCTTGCTGGAGGCCGGCGCGGTCGCAGCTACTCGGCAACCTCCGGCCACATACAATTCCCTCAAGCCGTCGCCGGTCCAAGTACACCTAACGGCACCCCCGTGGCGGTGACATCACTCGCCTATTTTGCGAGGCCGCGCTCTATGCCATACTCGCCGCCACAGGGCACTCATGACAAGTCGGCCACAGTTCCCCAACGAACAATCGGCGGCAGGTGAATTTACCAGGCAGGAGGATACTTTTCGAGACTGGGTGACGGCCGACGGCAAATCCGGCTATCCCGCTGCCTCCGGCCGATATCATCTGTATGTCTCTTGGGCCTGTCCTTGGGCTCACCGGACAATCATTGTTCGGAAGCTCAAGAAGCTTGAAATCATCGTCGGGATGACCGTCGTGGACCCGATTCGTGACGAACGCGGCTGGGCCTTTCGTGATGGACCCGGTCATTCGCAAGATCCCATCAACGGATTCCACTACCTGAGCGAAGCCTATCGGGCGACCGAAGAAGCGTATCGCGGACGCGTGACGGTCCCGGTGCTGTGGGATACGGTGACGAAGCGCATCGTCTCAAATTCGGATGACGACATCATGCGGATGTTCAATCACGAGTTCAACGCCTTCACAGACAAGCCGCCTCGATCTCTATCCAGAACACCTGCGCAACGAAATCGATGAGTGGAACACATTCCTCTACGAACATGTGAACGACGGGGTGTACCGCGCAGGCTTCGCTACATCACAGGCCGCCTATGAGAGAGCGGTGCGGCGACTCTTCGATGCGCTCGATCGGGTGGAGAAGCGGCTGGCCGATCGCAGGTATCTGTTCGGCTCGCAATTGGTCGAAACGGATTGGCGGCTCTTCGTCACGCTTATCCGGTTTGACGCCGTGTATCACGGTCACTTCAAGTGCAACCTCCGGCGGATTGCTGACTACGGCAATCTGTTCGGCTATCTCCGTGACCTCTATCAAACCGAAGGGATTGCCGAGACGGTCAACTTCGACCATATCAAGCGCCATTACTATGTCACGCATGACGACATCAATCCCACCCGGATCGTCCCTCTTGGTCCCGACCAGGACCTGTCATCGCCTCACGGGCGTGAACGATTCGCCTAGAGAGGCCCTCCGATCCAAATGGCTCTATTGCTAAATTTTGTAGGCAATAGTATTACTACTCTCGCCGGTCCGTTGGTAGACCTGATCGCCGAGGTCGCGAGAACAGCGTCGTTCTCAGGAGGAAACCATGCGGAATGCTTTCCGGTTCGGCGAGTGTTGTCTCTGCGTACTGATCGCCGCTGCCACGTTCTCTTCCCACTCAGTCACCGCCGCTTCACTGAGGGAGGCGACTTTTTCCGCCTGGGACGATCGTTTTGACGGCCCTGAGACAATTCCTGCCGGCCAAACGACCGTCCGCCTGCGCAATCGCGGCAAGGAACCGCATCAACTTCAATTCCTTAAGTTAGATGCCGGCAAAACACCCGCCGATCTGGCTGCCGCCCTCAAGTCTGGCGTTCAAAGCATTCCTTCCTGGGCGAAACACATGGGAGGCCCCAACGGAGTGGCGGCAGGCCAGGTCTCCGAAGCCACCTTGTACTTGGAACCAGGCTCCTATGTGATCATCTGCGGCATTCCAGGCAAGAACCACCAAACTCACGCCGCGCTGGGTATGCAGAAGGCGTTACGGGTGACCGAGACCAAACCGCCGCCGCCCGAATTCCGGGGCAACTTCCATATGGCGATGTTCGAATATGAATTTGTCGTCGTGCAACCGCTCCGAAGGGGCCGGCATACCTTCTACGTCGTCAATCGAGGGAACCAAACCCACCAGGCGAGTTTCATTCGTCTCAATCCGGGCGCTTCAACTGAAGATGTGCTGACGGCGATCCACCAGGACACCCCTAGCCGTTTACCGGGAACGTTGATCGGCGGAATGAGCGGGCTCGAACCGGGACGAGACGGTACCTTTACCGCAGAATTGACACCGGGCAACTACGCCATCATGTGCTTGTTCTCCAATCCCATCATGAGTGAATCGCATGCCGCTAAAGGCATGGTCCTGAACTTCACCATCGAATAAGTCGGATACCCCTCGGCAGGTTTCTGTGGTCTAGCGGCCGAGGAGGCGTCCATGCACCCGGCGTGGACCGAAAGAAGATCAGCTAAGGAAGGATGATGGCCTGTTCCGGATAGCCGATGCTCTTGAGTGTTCCTTCTAACGCATCGACCATCAGCGGCGGACCGCACAGGAAGACCACGGTGTCAGGACCAGGCGGAGGAAGATGCTTGCGCAAGGTGTCTTCTGTGATTCGCCCTACACCCTGCGTCCAGCCGGCAGGCGGGTGCTCCAAGACGTGGTAGGCATGGAAGTTTGCATGCTCACGCGCATCGGCTTCCCATTCGTCACGAAAAATAATGTCCGCCTCGCTCTTGTTGGTGAAGACAAGAAATAGGTCCACAGGGAGGCCTGTTGCGAGAATCCAGCGAATGATGGAGATCATCGGCGTGATCCCCGTGCCGCCTGCCACAAATCCCGCCCGCTTTGCCATGCCGTCCACCCAATGACCGCCGCTATTCGGCCCGCTCATGAGCACGCTGTCGCCGATTTCCCGGTCATGCAGGTAGCGTGATACCAATCCGTTCTCGTATCGTTTGACCGTGAGATCAAAATAGCCGGTCGTGCCGGGCACAGAGGACGGCGTGTAGGGCCGCTTGACCGCTTTACCATCGACGGTCGCATGCACGTAGAGATGATCGCCTGGCAGCATGTCCAGCGTGGCATCCTCAGGCAGCGCGAAGCAAAAGGTCTTGGTGTCGTGCGTGTCTTGATTGACCGCCGTCAACTGGTAGGGCGCGGGCATTTTCGTTTTGATGCGCGTGATCGTTTGCGGATCCATAACAGGCTATCTTACGAGTCTCGGTCGATGCTCGCAACCGACGCCAATGAGCAGACGGCTCAAGAGCCTGTTCTCGAGAATATTTGAAAGTGCTGACGGTCAATGATGTCAAAGTCGGCCGTCCGCCGGTAGCCTGCGGACTCCATCTCGCGCCGGATCTCCTCGACAAGGGAAGCTCCCAGTGTTCAAGACAGTCTGTCTTTCGTATAGGGACAGACTGTCTACGAATATAAGATGGCTGGAATACAGTTCTTTCGAAGAAATGCGGACGAACTGTTCTTTCGCACTGTGACAGCCGATGACAGACATGTTCCTAACTCCTCGCAATCATTGCGTTTACATTTTTGGCAAAGAGATTGCGGGCTCAGCACTGGATCGGACGCATGGTCGCGTCTGATTACTCTTTTCTTTAAGGAGGCACTATGGCGAAAGCAGGCCGATATAGAGTGGCAATGGCAGCGTTATCGGCGCTGATAGGATGTCTGGGACTTTCTGCGTTATCCGGTCACGCCGCCGACCCGGGCGGGATCAGCGACGGCTCTAAGGTCACCCTCCTCTATCAAATTACTGTGCCGGGTGATGAGCAGTTCGAGCTCCGGGATCTCAGTCAGTTCGTACAGGGACAACACCAGATGCTGCCGGCCGTTGAACAGGCGGTATCCGGCATGCATCGGGGCGAGAAGGCGGAACTCAAGCTCAGCGAGGACCAAGCGTTTGGCGCCTATGACTCGGGCAAGAAGACCATGGTGCCAAAGCGCGAATTGCCCGCAGGAGCGAAGACCGGCGATATCATCGAAGATCGCAAGACGGGAAAGCAGGCCACGATCACGCAGATGTCTGAGACTGACGCGGTCATGGACTACAACCATCCTTTGGCGGGCAAACCGCTCCTCGTCACCTTGACGATTTTGGAAGTCGAATAATCTCTCAGGCGAACAGCTCGCGATAGCCCTCAGTGCGCATCGCGAGCTGTTCATCTCCCCCACCAAGCCACCACTTGCTAAACCAACGCGCTCCGGCTGCCGGTACTCCCAAGCGGGCAGTCATTGGATTATGGTATGGTGAACGGGGGGACGATTCATGCGCGTATTGTCTCCGATCCTCGTCTGGTGTCTCTTTACCGTGGCCGCTCAGGTCTGGGCCGGCAATCAAATCTACCGGTATCAAGACGACTCAGGCACGCTGACCTTCACCACAGAGTTGCAATCGATTCCCGAGAAATACCGCCGGGGGACCATCCTCTTGGCGCCGGCAGCCTCACCGCCTCCTGAGCGGAGACCCGAACCAACGCTTCGCATCGTTACATCAAGCGGTGAGTTTCGCATGGGGAATTATGACATGCGGACGGATGCCACCCGGATGGCCATCGAGGCTGCTAAACGCGATGCGCTCGAGCAAGTTGCGACCTATCTGGAGAGCGTCACTGAAGTCAAAAACCTGGACGTCACGCGCGATGAAATTCGCATATACACCGCCGGCGTCGTCACGGTGCTTAGCCAGCAGACGAGCACACGCCTCGAAGACGGCGTGGCCGTCATCCATGTGGATCTCACCGTGCAAGCCGATCAACAGGAAGTGATTCAAGCCATCACCGCGCTCCGGGAAAATGAGAGCGCGAAGGTTCAACTCGCCTCGCTCCGAACGGAAACAGAACAGCTTCGCCAGCATCTCGACGCAGCCACTCAGGCCTTGGCCGCGGCCATGACACCAGAACAAGTACAAGCCCTCACGCTGGAACGGCAACAATTGCTCAATCAGATGCAAGCCGACGCACTCGTCGCCCGAGCCTTGACCGATTATGCCTACCTGACCCCGATCACAGTGCGGCAAGTCAACGACCTACTGCTACAGGCCAGGCAACTTCATCCCGCAAACCAGCATCTGCAGGCCGTCGAACAAGCCCTTGCAACGAAGTCAGGTGCCTTGGCTTCGCCGCTTGTTCCATCGCAAGCAGACCAGTCGAGCGCATCCTCGGTTCTAATACCGCCTCCGCCGTCACCCTTGGCCGCGCCGCTGCGGGAATCACCGCTTGCGAGGCCGCTTCCACCGTCGCCATTGGCGGCACCATTGCCGCAATCTCCTCTTGCTACTCCGTTGCCGCCATCACCGCTGGCCGCACCGTTCCCGCCATCACCGCTCGCGAAGCCGCTCAGCCCCTCACCTCTAGCCGCGCCGCTTGCGCCACCCCTTGCAGCACCGCTCCGTTAGCCGACTTGTTTCTCGGTTTGGATTGCCGCTGGGTTTCTCTTTTTTGAGCGAAGGATTTATGGCGAAGAAAACGGGGGACACACATTCCCGTTTGTGTGGCTGATTGTTGCCAGGTCATTCCCTAGTGCTCCTTTCAAGACGAGTTTGCTACCTAATAGATCTTTACTTGAAAGGAGGCTCAGCATGACACCCTGTCAGTTAGAAGGAATGCGGGTCGCAATATTGGTGACCGACGATTTTGAGCAATCGGAGTTGACTGAACCTAAAAAGGCCCTCGAAGAGGCCGGCGCACTGGCCCTTATCGTCTCTCCTAAGTCAGGAGAGATACAAGGAATGAACCATGATGAGAAGGCGGATCGCTTCCCGGTTGATCAATCCTTGGGCGAAGCCGATCCGGCACGGTTCGATGCTGCACTCTTGCCAGGTGGGGCACTGAATGCGGATGCGCTGCGCGTCGTTCCGGAAGCGAAGACCTTCATCACGGCGATCGACGAGGCAGGGAAACCGATAGCCGTCATCTGCCATGCGCCCTGGCTGCTCGTGTCCGCCGACCTCGTCTCCGGACGGAAGATGACCAGTTACCATACGATACAAGATGATCTCAGAAACGCCGGCGCCGACTGGCGTGACATCGAGGTGCTTCGCGATCGCAATTGGGTCAGTAGTCGCAGGCCGGCCGACCTTCCCGCCTTTAATCGTGAAATGTTGGCTCTCTTCGCGGACTATCATGGTAGTCGAACGGCCAAGGCCGCATAAGATGGACGCGACCCGCGATGGGGCCGTTGTCAGCCCACCTGTATACGCTCACTTCTTTTCAACCGCGCACGACGTCTTCAATGATTCTTCGGCCAACAGCTTCTTGTCGTCGAACATCTTCATAAGAAGCTTGGCGGCATTGAAGAGATCGTTCTGCTCGTCTTCGCCAATCCAGAATTTCGTCCTGATCTGCGTCACGCGTTCGGCCAGTCCATCCGCTTCCTCTCCCGCATACATGAGCTGCCGCAAGGCAATGTGGCGGACTTCGCAGCCGCACTGGCGTGGATCGTTCACCGGCAGCCGTCCGCGCATCTCCTGATCCTGTCTCGCAACTGGAATGCCCATGCCCGTCAGCAACGACCGCCTGGACTCGAGGAGCATCGCATCCATTGCATCCAACGCATTGGTATCGACGAAGTAGTCGATGAACGAGCGGCTGGACTGTCCCGTGTTCAGCTCGGGGTGCTCGCTCGCCGGCGTGGCATCAATGATGACGATCAGACAGCCGTTCGGAAACAGTCGATCCAACGACGTACCCAGGATGTTGCGATTGATGTATTCCGTGATGGCCTGCACCCCAAGATTGTCGATGGGGCCGCCGTCAAACAGATGCACGTACTGCGGCGGTTCCATGTACCACTGCAGCGTCACATCCTGGAACGCACCGGGAAATGCGGAAGATGCGTTTACCGCATTGGCAACAGGATAGGTCGCCAGCACTGAATGGAGCCTGGCGAAGCGTTCGTCCGTGAATGTAAAGCGGGTGTGATCGTTATGGACGGTCGAGTTGAGCAAGATCTTTGGATGCGGCAGGAGGTGCTGGAAGGTGGCGTCGTGATAGAGCTGGTTGTTGAAGACCTGAACCATAATATCCGAGCGGGTGAAGTCGGAGAACCAGTAGCGAAAAATGTTATGCGGCAGGAACCACCGCCAGATCCAACTGCTCTGAAAGTCGAATCCTAGCGCTTTTCGAAGGCCGGACTCCGTGAAGGCGCCCGCTTTGTCGCCCAGTCCGTAATACACGGCAGGGAGTGCTCCGCCTGATACTCCCGAAATTACATCGACTTGATCCAACAGCTTACGTTGCTGGAGCTCGAGCATCACGGCGGCGCCAAAGTTGGCAGCGCGGCTTCCACCACCGGAGATGGCAAGCGCCAGAAAACGACCGTCTTTTGCCTCGAGGTCGGTTAATTTCCATGAGCCGGCGGTATCGGGCGCCGGCTTGCTGTCGCGCCAGTGCTCATTCCATCCGGGCCGCCAATGGCCCGGCAGCACGGAGCAGCCGGCGATCAGCAGCAGGAGACCGGCGATAAAGCATTTCGTCCGCGCTCTCTTGCCGACAACTATCGTGATGGAAAACGGTTTGCAGAAGGGTGCGAGGATGAACCGACGGGACAAGCCTGACGGCATGAACGCCTCTCAGCGGAGGCGATTGTAGGAGGCGTGGAGCAGACACGCAAGAGTAATTCTGCGAAAACGGTCGAAATACGTGCTATTTGTCCTGTTCGGCCCGCGCGTCCGGCGAGCTGCCCTGCGGCAGTCGCCGTAAGCGAATCTCAGCCTAGAACGCGGGGGGCTGTGGTCCCCACTGAAGCCCCGCCAGATCAGGATCCTCCCCTTCAGGAGCGGTACCCCGCGTGGCTTTCTCGGCCTTGCGGAGCACTCGTCTGGCTTCCTTCTCTTTGCGCTGCTGTTGCAGAGCTTTTTCGCGATCGCGCTTGGCTAGCGTTGTCTTTCCTGCTCGTGCGATGGTATCCTCCTTCGTTACAAGGAACCGGTTGTTATTTTCCGGCACCCCGACGCCGGCTTCCTGCAGTGCTTCGCTTGTGTCCCCGGCCGTTGACGGTGGGTGCAGCGGATGGCGCCTGAGTCCTTTCGCTCAAACCTTGCGTCGCCAGCAGCGAGACCTCGCTTCGTATTGCATCCATGGAGAGGTTCGATTGCCCTTGATCGGGACGGGACAATCCTAACAGTTCCCAACGGATCTTGTAGGTCGGCTTGGTCTTCTTCTTGGCGCTGCCTGACTTCCACACGTGCGAAATTTTCATCGGAATTCCTTTCATCAATCGCTATCAGCTTCACATTTAGGCAGCCGAATGAGGAAGCGTTGTCCGGACCGATTTCCTTCCCTTCGATTCGGCACCGGACACGTAGGAGCAACGTTTAAGACTTATCGCGCAACACATGTAATAGCAGAGGCCGCGCGCGAGGTTACAACATATAGCTCGTACGGCCACACAGTGTAACACCGTCCTCGAGCAGGGGTCAAAGGACATGCGAGGGGCTTCAGATGCCTCTAATTCAAGACTAGGGACCTCCCTAGTGTTCGAACAAATCTGAAAGCGATACTTACACCCATCCAGCCACTCCCAGCTGAGGAGGGTCACATGCCGACCATCACCCCAATCAAGCCTTTTGAGCGTCATCCAGCGTCTGTGCCGAACAAGACTGAAGCCGGCCTCCGATGGCGAGTATTGATTGTCAACCCGCACGCATCAATGCGGGAAATGATTCGAGTGATCTTGGACGGCTATGCCGATCTTATTGAGGTTGCCGGTGAAGCATCTGATGCCGAGGAAGCGGTGGAGCAGGCAAAAGCGATGGCGGTCGATCTGGTGCTGATTGACGTCCGTCTGCCCAGCGGAGTGGACGCAACCCGACAGATCAGGCAGATTCTTCCCCAAGTGGTCATCTTGGGGATGTCCGCGGAGTATACGCCGTACCTCTATAATGCGATGATTGCGGCAGGAGCGGTGGCCTTCGTGCGGATGGAGGATGCCGCTGATCATCTCTTTAGAAGCATCGTGTTCGCCATGTGCACCTATGGCCCGATGCATAGGTATGTGAATCCCGGTACGCCCTCCGTCCGGCAAAACGCAGCGTCGTTTGTGTAGCATCGCCGGCGATCTGCTTGGCTACTTGGCCAACGTTCCCAATCCGCATCTCGAGGTATGCCATCCGCTACCGGCTGTGCAGCTCTTGACGTTCAAGCACCGGTTTGGTTTTTCCGCGTACGCTGAACAGCCAAGGGATATGACCTGTCGCATGTGCAGGCGACAGGCTGTGTAAAACATTGACATAGAAGTTCCTCCTCTAAGAGAACACCATTTGAACGAGGTGGTTATGGTGTTCCGCGATCGGGCAGAAGCCGGCCGATTACTGGCGCGGAAGCTCGAATCCTCCCGATACGATCCCAGCGCGCTCATTCTGGCGCTCCCACGGGGCGGAGTGGCAGTCGGCTACGAACTCAGCGTCTCGCTGCATCTGCCTCTGGACATATTCGTGACCCGGAAGCTGAGTACGCCGGACAATCCCGAGTATGCGATCGGCGCGCTCAGCGAAACCGGCGCTATCTATCTTAATCCTGAAGCGATCGAGGTGTTTCAACTCTCACACGCCGAGTTGGAAGCGTTCATCGGCAAAGAGCGGCAAGAGCTCGCGCGCCGACAACAGCTTTACCGCAACGGATTACCGCTCGCCCCGATTCGGGACAAGACCGTTATCCTCGTGGACGACGGCATCGCCACCGGCGCGACCTTCTTTGCAACCATCGAAGCTGTCAAAGAATTGTCTCCGCGCCGACTGATTGCTGCCATCCCCGTCGCTCCGCTAGATAACCTCGCACGGGTGCGGAGCCGTGTAGACGAATTGATCGTGCTCGCGACGCCCGAACCGTTCGTGGCGGTCGGCCACCACTACCATGATTTTGCGCAAGTCGATGATGCACAGGTACTGGCCTACCTGAAGGCGGCAAGACAATCGCAAAGCCCGCTGGCATCTCGTGGGTGACGAAACAGCCGACTTCATAGAGAGAGGGTGATCCATGAAGGTCGTTGCAGGCGTAGACTGGTCGGATGCGGCCTTCGCAGCGGTCGAACAGCTCGGATTGCTCTATCAGCCGACGGACGTCACGCTGGTCCATGGCGTCGATTTGGGACTCTTTGAATACCCGATCGTCGCCGAAGCCGCCAATCTCCAGGGGTACGACATCTTCCGCAAGTCAATGTTCGAGGCTGGCTGCGAGTCGCTGGATAGGGCCGCCACGATGCTCCCCGACGACATTCCGAAGCCCCGCCAACTCTGCGAATTTCGTAAACCGGCGCGCTTCCTCCTCGATACCGCCACGGCCATGGCGGCAGACCTGATCGTCGTCGGCACACACGATCATTCCAGGGTGGCCGAGCTCGTGCTCACCAGTGTCTCCCACCGGGTTCTGTTGCACGCGATGCAGCCGACCTTGCTCGTCAAAGGCCATGCAAAGCCCATCCGCCGCGTGTTGGTTGCCATAGAGGGACGTGACGATGGCCGTCACATCTGCGAGTGGTTGAGCCGTCATCCGTTTCGCACTCCGGTTGAAGCCACGGTGCTGACGGCGGTGCCGATGCTGCCAACGCCGATGCCCGAGCTCTCGCCCATCGCCGCATTCGAATCCTGGTCGGAGGAATTGATGGCGCAAGCGGAAGCGAGCGTCAAAGCCTGCGCCGAGGCGCTGCTCCCGTCACGCTACAGTGCGTCAGGTCGTGTGATGCAGGGTGAGCCGGCACCTCTGATCTCCGAGGTCTCCAAGGAGTTCGACCTCGTCGTGGTCGGTTCGCACGGACGGGAAGGGTTGGATCGGTTTCTCCTGGGAAGCGTCTCTCATGCGATCGTGCATCACGTGGCATGTCCGGTCCTCGTGGTGCGTTCCAGCGGGAGAATCCCTTCATAGTTTTTCAGAGCTGATCTTATGGTGCGCGCCGCAACAGGCCGCATAGCGGTCCGGCGGGATCAGGTCCAGCTTTCGAAAGAACTCCGCGCGCTCCTCCGGCCGCGTCACCCGGTCGATTTCGAGATACAGCGCCCGTTCTTCCTTCATGTTGTGGGAATGGAGAAGGTCCCGAAGGACCTTCTCCTCCTGTTCGCTTTCCGGATTGTGTTCTCCAACCTTGTCCTGGATTGCTTCCAGTTGCTCGCCAATCTGGCGGTGCTCGGCCCGCATGACCAGGGTCGGCCCGCCTTCGGCCAGGCCACACTTCTCTTCCCATAACGGGAACAGGAGATCCTCTTCCCAGACAATGTGGCGGTGCAAGCCGGATTTGAAGTCCTTGAACACGTCCTTTGCCTTCGCAAAATCGGAACCCTTGAGAGACTGAAAAGCCTCGAATAATGACTCGAGCCGGTCGTGATCCTCTGCGAAGTGCTCGCCGATCATCTTGGCTTCATGGTTCATAGTGGCGCCTCTTCGGGTTTGCACAAAGGTCTCAAAAGTCCAGTTCGATCATTTTGCGATGATATCGCGTCACGATGTTCGGATCGGGGGCCAGGTGCGTGTTGGCTTCCTCTTTTCCCTTGTAAGGAAAAAGATTCAGCACGTACCTCAGGCTTTCGAGCCTGGCGGCCTGTTTGTCATTGGCCTTTACGATGATCCACGGGCTGAAGGTCGTGTGCGTCTTGCTGAACATTTCTTCCTTGTATCGCGTGTAGCTATCCCACAATTCCTGCGCCTTTTCGTCTACGGGGCTGAGCTTCCATTGCTTGAGCGGATTCTTCCGTCGGGCCTCGAACCGCTGCTGCTGCTCTTCTTTGGAGATCGAAAACCAGAACTTGATGAGCGTGACACCGTCCTCATACAGCATGTGCTCGAACTCAGTGACCTGCTGCAGGAACCGGTGATGTTCCTTCTTCGTGCAAAACCCCATGACGGGTTCCACGACGGCGCGGTTGTACCAACTCCGGTCGAAGAACACGATTTCTCCCTTGTTGGGCAATTGCTGAATGTACCGTTGAAAATACCATTGGCCTCGTTCCTGCTCGGTCGGCCGAGGCAGTGCGACCACGCGCATCGCGCGGGGGTTCAAGTGCTCGGTGAACCGTCGGATCGTGCCGCCTTTCCCTGCGGCATCTCGTCCTTCGACCAAAATGGCAATGCGCTGCCCGCTGCTCTGAACCCATCGTTGCAGCCGGACCATTTCCACTTGCAGGCATTTGAGTTCCTCTTCATAAAGGAGAGTCTTTCGCACTTCTTCAAGATCGACGTCCTTCTCCTGGAGCAGTTGAATGAGTCCTTTGCGCGTATTGATCCGTTGAAGATCCTCTCTCGTAAGCTCCCGACCGCTTTCGCCGACCGAGACCAATTTCCTCGCGCTCCGATAGCCGTCGCCTTCTTTCGGGACGACGGTCGGGATCCCCTCCAATTCATCGGACAGGAGCCGCCCATCTTTCTTGGCTTCATTTTGGTTGGCCTCAGCCTGCTGAGGCTTGGCCGCTTTCGGTCTTGTCGCGTCGTCGTGATCTGACATCCCTTCTTTTCCTTTGGCCACGTTGGCCGTTCCCACCGCTAACGCTCCTCCTGCAGTCACCATGACATGCGACCCAATGAACGGATAACGGAACGGCGCTACGTACGAGGGGCAGGCTTCTGCGGGACAATCACTTCATGAGGCCATCCTTTAAGGAGGAGAAGTACTCGGTCGGCCCCTAGGCCGGGCCATTCCGTCTCGTAAGTCATTGACACACAACAGTTTCCTGACTCAATGCCTTAGTGTTTCACATTAGATAATTTTAATGCTTCATTAACACCCTGTTAATCTTGGGTTGTTACATTCGCGCTCGAGAAATCATGCAATCCAAGCAGGAGGTGGAAAAGATGACTTGCAAAAAATGCAAAGGACTCATGATCACTGAATCGCGACCGGATTACTCCACAGACGGCACTGTGCTGCGCTGCATCAACTGCGGCCTGGTCCTTGATCCGCTGATCGAGCAAAACAGGCTTGCCCGCACCCGCGCGACTCACACGACGCTGCATGTCGCATGACAGCATGGTATCCTCTCCTTCGGCGGAGTGAACGACTTGCACTCCGCCGCTTAGGGCAGGTCCCCACTTGCTTGGGTACTACCTGGCGACCGTTCCGCTCAACTCGGCTCGACATCTGCCTCTGACCTCACCTCGGACTAAAATTTTACCAGTCGCTTACCTGCCAGTGTACGGCTCTTCACACAATCTTTTCCAGATACACATGTTGCCGGAGGGTCGGCTGCTACCTTTGATTAGGTGGGCACCTGTACGGTTTTCTCCCGACACCCTCCCGCAAGCGGGTTTGCAGCTCTGGTCCTGTCGATATTACTCGCCAGCCTGGCAGGAAGTTGTTCGTCTTCTCCGGACACATCCTCGACGAGTGATATTGGCGTGAACGCCAGACCCGCTTATCATTTTACCGCTCCGGCGAACTGGCTGAACGATCCAAATGGACTGATCAAGGTCGACGACGAGTATCATCTCTTCTATCAATACAATCCCCTGGATCCTACGTGGGGCTTTATCCATTGGGGCCATGCCGTCAGTAGGGATTTGGTTCATTGGTCCGATTTGCCGGTAGCCCTGGCACCGCACTCCACCCTGGGAATGCCGTTCTCCGGCAGTGCCGTCGTTGACAGTGGTCAGACAAGCGGGCTGTGCTCGAACGGCACCGAGCCGTGCGTCGTCCTTGTGTTTACCCACAGTGGCACCGCGCAGGTGCAAAGCGTGGCGGTCAGCGAAGATCGCGCCCGCCTGTTCAAGCTCTATCAGTCCAATCCGGTATTGCCCAACCCTGGAATTGCGGATTTCCGTGACCCCAAAGTATTTTTCCATGAGCCTACGCACCGCTGGATCATGGCACTGGCTGCGGGAACCTCCCTCACCTTCTACGGCTCTCCCGACTTGAAAGCCTGGCAGCATCTGTCTGATTTCATTCCGGCTGAACCAGTGCCCGGTGTGCTTGAAGTTCCCGATCTCTTTGAACTACCCGTCCTTGACGAACCGGGAACGTCACGCTGGGTGCTTAAATACGATTCCAATCCCGGCGGGAAGTACGGTGGTTCGGGCGCGCATTACCTGATCGGTCGGTTCGACGGCCAGCGGTTTGTTCCTGACAGCGGCAAGGTGCCGCGTTGGGTGGACCATGGCGCCGACTTCTATGCAGCCACGTCGTTTTCCAACATGCCGGCAGAAGACGACCGTCGAATTTGGGTTGGATGGATGAACAACTGGGCCTATGCGTCGGTGCTGCCAACCGGCCCTTGGCGAGGAGCTCTGACCATCCCACGCGAGGTGGGAGTCGTCAAGGACTCGAGTGGATACGAACTCGTACAACGGCCTGCGCGGGAGCTGTCCACCCTGCGTGGCATGCCGATCATCGACATTGAAAATCAGCCGCTGTCCGGCCGCAGCCTGAACCTAGAAGGGTGCCGGGGAGATGCGATGGAGATTGCTCTGGTCATCGAGCCGGGGACGAGCGGCGAAGTGGCGTTGGCCGTACGGCAAAGTGCAAGCCAGTACACCAAGGTCGGCTATGACCAGCGCCGACAGGTGCTGTTCGTCGATAGGTCCTTTTCAGGAAACGCGCTGCTGCGGGATACCCTGCCCGCGCGCCACGAAGCTCCCTTGCAGCCGGATGCGGCCGGAGCCATTTCCCTCACAATCTACCTCGACCGGTCTTCGGTTGAAGTCTTTGGAAATGATGGACGGGTCGTCCTGACCGACATCATCCTGACAGACGACGACGGTTTAGGCGTCCAACTGTACAGCGAGGGAGGGACAGCCCAGGTCAAGTCGCTGAAGGTGTGGCCGCTTCGGCCTAGTTTCTCTGCCACCGCCCGATTGCATAACCCCCTCTAGGGCTCCTCACCACCCATTCCTCGGGTTTCCGCTAGTGGGCCGCAGGTAGGCAAAGATATTACAGTTCCTACTATCAGGGCCCCCTCGAAAGACTTGTCTACTTTCTGAGCCCACGTCATGGCGCTCAGGGTAAATCGCTCTTCAAGGCACATTGCCCTCTCTTTTTAAATCGGTTCCCCACAACACCGGCTCATGCTGCAGCGGCACCCCAATGTTTTCAGCAGTCTCTGTCTTCTGTGGGATGTGATCGTTCTTGAATTGGCGTGGAGCGCCACGCGGCCACACCGATGGATTATCAGGCCCAAACCCGAACGACAGTGCGATGCTGCCGGATTATTGTTGAACCGAGGCGATGCACCCAAGCATACGCGCACCCCGAAAAGGGAAGCGGGTTTGGCCAGTCCAGCTGGCGGTTTGTAATCTCTTTGACGCGATATTCCTCGGCAGTCTCGCCTGCCTGTTCTGGATTCTCCGGGCCACTGGCCTGACCCGCATCCCCCGCGAGCAAGGAGCGCGATGGTGATTTCCTCTGCGACAACAAGAAGCTCCGGCCAGACCGCAGAAGCCGATCTGCGTCTGAAGGTCTCTCGACAGGCGGCGGGCGCCCAGCCGATCCGCGTGCTTCACATCTATAAGTCGTGGTCGCCTGACAAGTTCGGAGGTGTTGAACACGTCATCACGACGTTGTGCGTCGGTGGCTTGCCCTACGGAATCGAGAGCCGTGTCGCATACCTGGGGCCCGGACGCCGTCTCGGGGCGGTCCGCCACGAGGGCGTTGCGGCCTATCGCTTTCCGCTGCAAGGGGAGGTCGCCTCCACCGGTCTGTCACTACCCTTTCTCTTCGGCTACCGCCGCGTGGCTGCCTGGGCCGACGTGCTCCATTTTCATTTTCCCTGGCCCTATGGGGATCTGGTCCATCAGCTCAGCTTCCTCAATAAACCGTTTCTGGTGACGTACCATTTGGACATCACGAAGCAGCGGGTGCTCGGGAAGCTGTATGCGCCTTTGAGAGCGCTATTCTTCAGGCGAGCGGCCAAAGTGGTCGCGACATCACATAACTACCTGCAGACGAGTCCAATACTGAAATCCCTTCAACACAAGACGACCGTGATTCCTTTGGGAATTGAGGATGCGGCCCGGCGGACGGCCCAGCCGGTGCGAACGGCTTACTGGCGCCATCGTTTTGGCAAGGGCTTTGTGCTGTTCGTCGGCGTGCTGCGCTACTACAAAGGTTTGCATGTTTTGCTGCAAGCCGCTGCTTCCATTCACTGTCCCATCGTGATCGCCGGATCCGGACCCTGTGAGCAGGCCTTGAAGCGGCAGGCCCGAAGCTCGAGGCTGTCCCATGTGACGTTTGTCGGGGAAATCGACGACGCGGACAAGGATGCGCTGTACCGCCTGTCGTCCCTCTTTGTGTTTCCGTCGCACGTGCGGTCTGAAGCCTTTGGCCTGGCACTCCTCGAGGCCTCAATGTATGGGAAGCCCTCGATATCCTGCGAGATCGGCACCGGCACGTCATTCATCAACCGGCATGGCGAAACTGGGTTGGTCGTAGAACCGGACAATCCAGAGGTGCTGGCCGCAGCAGTCAACCGGCTCCTGGCCGACCGGCAGGAGCGAGAGGCCTTTGGCCGAAACGCCAGGAAGCGCTATCTGGAGCACTTTACCGCCGACGCGATGGTCGCCGGCTATGCCCAGGCCTATCACGACATTTTTGCGGAGCATCTCACATGGAAGCCGTAACGGCTGTTCGCTGGTCATTGGGTCTCAACGTGGCGCGCGGCGCATACGAGCTGGCTGGTGCGCTGAAACTCAAGGACACGTGGGCCTACTGCGGATGGCAGGACATCCGCTCGCGATACCGCCGGTCGATTCTAGGCCCCTGGTGGCTAACCGCAAGCACGGCCGTCACGATCGGCGTACTGGGCGTCCTCTGGTCGCAGATCTTTCAGCTCGAGATCAAAGAGTACCTGCCATTTTACGCAATCGGCCATGTCATTTGGACGTGGTTCTCAACGCAGATCAACGATTCGTGCTTCGGTTTTACGCAGTTCGAGCACATTATCAAGCAAACCAGATTGCCCTACCCGACCTACCTCCTCCGGCTGAGCGTCAGGAACACGCTCATTCTCGCGCACCATGCGGTCGTGGTCTTCATCGTTTTACTGCTCTGCGGCGTCGGCTGGCATGCCGTCTCGTGGCTCTCCATTGTAGGTCTCGGGCTGGTGTCAATCGTGGCGGTTCTTTTATCGATCGTCGTGGCGATCTGCTGCGCCCGTTACCGTGACCTGCCGCCGGTGATCGCCAGCCTGTTGCAAATCGCATTTTTTCTCACACCGATCCTCTGGCAGCCCGGCGCTCTGCGCTCATACGCCTGGGTCGTCGAGGTGAATCCGTTGTATCACTGGATAGAAGTGATCAGGCGTCCATTGCTCGGATACTGGCCTGAGCTTAACTCGTTTGTCTGGACAGTCGGCTCGATCGCCGTGCTGGCGCTGCTGGCCTTGTGGCTGCTTGGACGCCAGCGTGACCGGATCGCGTATTGGATGTAACAGGATGTTGAAAATGTCGCACCCACCCGCCCCGCGCGGCGGACACGCCTTTCACCAAGCGGCGTTCTCGCCTTGCTGCGGTCTTGCCTGGGCAAAGTGCGTCTTGGCACGATAGGGTTGGGCGGGTGAGATTTGCGGCCTTTTGAACATCCTATCTGATTTCTTGATCCGATTTGCGACACTGCCCAGCCTTGGGTGTTTTTGGAGCTCTTAATTGTTTTTATCAGCCGACTAGGAGAAACCGCATGGCCTGGATAGAGGCTGACCGCATCGTAGTTGAGTTTCCGATGTACAACGTGGCCCATCGATCGTTCAAGCAGCAGCTCTTGCAGTCAGCGACTGGTGGCCGCATCGGCAAGCGCGGAGAGCTGACGGTGGTCCGGGCGTTGGACGAAGTGTCGTTCCGCTTGAAACCGGGCGATAGGCTCGGCCTGTGGGGCCATAACGGCAGCGGAAAGACGACGTTGCTGCGCGCGATCGCCGGCGTCTACCACCCGGTCTCCGGGCGTCTTGACGTCAGCGGACGCATCGCCTCTCTCATCGATCTGAACCTCGGCATGGACGGAGAAGCCAGCGGCATTGAAAACATCCGCCTGCGCGGCGTGCTGCTCGGACTTTCACGGCGCCAAGCTGATCGCTTGCTCGACGACGTCGCGGAATTTACGGAACTGGGCGACTTCCTGTCGATGCCGGTCCGCACGTATTCGACCGGCATGCACATGCGGCTGGGATTCGCCATTTCCACGGCCGTCGATGCGGACATCGTCCTCATGGATGAGTGGTTGTCTGTGGGCGATGCCGATTTTCAGAAGCGGGCGCAGGACCGGCTCGCCCGCTTTCTCGAGCGCTCGAAGATTCTCGTCTTGGCCTCCCATTCGGAGCAGCTTCTCAAGGACATGTGTACGCGGATGATTCAGTTGGAGCACGGACGCATTCAGGCAGCGTGGGAGGAACCGCAAGGCCCGGGTAAGAGCCTGTTCGGACAGGCGATGGGCGGGGCGGGTGACAACAAACATTTGACGGAGGAATCATGCCCATCGTGAAACGACAGCGACATCCTTTCGGGAGCCCTTTGCCTGGGCCGGCCGGCGACCGGCAGACCGAGACAAAGCATACACGCCTGATTCTGCTTGCAGGAGGCCACGTGCGGCAGGATTTCGTGACGTTGCTCGACATCACGTCTCCCGCGATGCTGCCCTACATGGGTCGGCCGCTGATTTACGTTTCCGTCCTCAACTTCGTGAAACTGGGCGGGCGTGAGGTGATCGTTGTGATCCCAGAAGGTGAACGGCGCGTCGAGGCCTTCCTGCAGTCATCCTTCGGCTCGCGTCTCAGGCTGACCATCGTCCGGGCCCCTCACCATGCGGGTGCCACGCCGCTGGATTCCCTGCACGCCGCGCTGGAAGTTTCGACCGGCGGAGGCTCGGTCGATCACCCTGTCGTCATCGCTCACGGCGATATCTACTATGACCTCGAACGGTTTGAAGCCGGCGAACACCCGATCGTTTTCACATCTTCGTACATCGAGTCGGACAAGTATTCCATCGTGCACGAGACCGGCGATGGTTACCAGTTTCAGGAGGCCTGGGCGGGAACCAAATTGCCCGCGCCGGATGACGCGTGGGCGGGTGAGCGCTATACCGATATTGGCCTCTATTACCTGCCCTCAGCAGCCGACGCCTATCAAGCCCTTACCGGCTCCAGGCCGCCTGTGTCTACGGTGGGCGGATTGCTCTTCTCCCGTTATGGAGACCGCATTGTCCTTCAAAACGTGACGTCATGGATCGATCTCGGCCACCTCGATAGCTCGGCGCGTATTCGCACGCATTTGCTGGGAACCCGCGAGTGCAACCATCTCGATATCGATGAAATGCGCGGGCTCATCACCAAGCGGGGCAGGAACCGTGACAAGCTTCTCCAGGAAATCAACTATTACCATCGTCTTCCGAAAGAGCTAACCGTCTACTTTCCCCGCATGCTGGAATCACGGCTCGGAAAGGAAGTGTCCTACACGATCGAGTATTACGGGTATAAAACCCTCTCCGAGTATCTCGTGTTTTATGAAGTGCCGAAAACAGTCTGGCGTCAGGTCTTGCTCAAGATTCTCGCCATCCACAAGGCCTTTACCTCCCGGGCCGGTAGAGAACGTCGATACCGATCGGGCCTTCGAGTTTTATTGGCACAAGACGGAACAGCGGCTCAACGAGGCGGACCACTTGACGGCCATCCTCCCGTTGCTTGATTTGGAGAAGGTGGAGATCAATGGCGCAATCTATCCGGGCTGGAAAGCCGCCGGCCCGACCATCCGAACGCTGCTGCGCCAGGCGGCCGAGCGCTGCACGACAACCGTCATTCACGGCGATCTCTGCTGCAGCAACATCCTCTACGACCCACGCACCAGTTTGATCAAGTTCATCGATCCGCGCGGCGAATTCTTCGAGGAAGGATGCTACGGCGACCCACGGTATGACCTGGCCAAGCTGCTTCATTCCTTTCATGGCGGATACGATTTCATCCTGCACGAAATGTATCAGCTGACGCAGCTTGGCGACGGGCGTTATGAGCTCGTCCTGTTGCGTTCGGACGGAGCGAGGGAGGCCGAAACTCTCCTGTTCCAACTGCTGCAAGAAATGGGAGGCGGAGAACTCCGTGACCTTCTCGCGCTCGAAGCGCACCTGTTTCTCACCATGCTGCCGTTGCACTGCGACGACCCCAAACGCCAGACCGCTCTCTACCTGCGAGGGCTCATGCTTTTGCAAGAGGCCTCGAATTGTGACAACGAACGCCGCCTCGTCCATGCCGGTACCACCACCGCTGAGGGAGGCGCACGATGAGAATCTGTCTCGACATCGATGGGACCCTTTGCGAAGTCCGAGCGCACGGCGACGACTATGCCGACGTCCGTCCTCTGCCCCAAGCCGCTGAGCGCATCCGCTCGCTGAGAGCAGCCGGACATTACGTGATCCTGGCGACCGCACGGCATATGCAAACCTGCAATTCGAACGTGGGGATGGTGGTGGCCCGGCAAGCTCAGACGCTGATTGCCTGGCTCAACCGCCACGGCATCGAATACGACGAGTTGTGGTTCGGCAAACCGCATGCCGATCTCTACGTGGACGACAAGGCGTTCGCCTTTTCCGGTAATTGGAATGAAGTGACGCAGGGCAGGCTCCGTCGTGCCTGCGAACGGGTGGGCAACATCAACATCGTGGTCGCCATGGCCGGAGCCGGCGCACGGTTCGCCGAAAAGGGGTATCAACTGCCCAAGCCTCTGATTCCGGCTTTCGGGGAGCCGATGTACCGCCACGCAGTCAGGTCGCTTCCACTCCATCTGGCCGAGCGCCTGATATTTCTGATCAGGGCGGATCGTCAATCGGATCGCCTGCGACGCGATATCGAAGACACCTTCGCCGCCTTCCGTCCCATCATCGTGGAAATCGATCACCTGACGAGCGGGCAGGCCGAGACCATCCTGTATGCCCGGCATCAAATTGCCTTTCACCGGCCGATCCTCGTTCACAACGCCGACAGTGCGTTCGAAATGCGCAGTTTTGCCGATTTTCCGCCTGTCGCCGATGGAGCGCTTCTGTTGTTCCGGGGGAGCGGCAAGAAATGGAGTTATGCAGCGATGGATGCACACGGGCGCATCAGTGAGGTCCGCGAAAAAGATGCGATTTCACCGTTTGCCTCGACTGGCACCTATTATTTCCGCTCCTCCGTGCAGCTCATGGATCTCATTCAACACGCGATGAGCCGGCAGGAAACCGTCAACGGCGAATATTATATTGGCCCGCTCTACAACGTGATGGCCGCCCAGGGACAACCCATCAAGGGCCTCGAGGTCGACCGGTTCATCAGTTTTGGTACGCCGGAAGATCTGACGGCGGCCGAGGCGCTTCCTGCCAACGCGGAAGCCGTCAAGCGGCTGGCCGATCGGGTCGCCAAGTACAGTGCTGATTTGTACCCTCAACTCTAAAAAGGAATACGTCATGTCGACTGCCCTGCCCACCGAGCGTCCCCCGAAAGTTGCCGTCCTCTTGTACGGCATGCTCCGAACCTTCCAGGTCACCGCCGCCTCATTTCATCGGCACGTCGTTCAACCCAACGAGGCTGACGTGTTCTACTTCGGACCGGCCGAGTCCGATGTCGCTCCGACCTCGCTCACGGGCCGCGTCGATATGTTCGGCAGTCTCAAAAACAATCCAAAAGGACTGGTCGATCCGGTCTCGGGAGTCAGTCGGGCCGCATTTCTCTCGGCTTACGGTCCGGCCATGAGGCGCTACGAATTTCACCGCGTCAATCAGGACGAGTTCGTCCGGCAATCGGCGGTCGTGGATCGGAAGGACTGGATCTATGGCTTGAACCCGGCCCGCTTGTTCTCAATGGTCTTCAACATGGAAGGGGTGGTCCATCTCCTGGAGGAGTACGAACGGGCGCAAGGCGTACAATACGACACGATTATCATTACGCGACCGGACATCGCCTTCTTCTCTCCAATCAAAGCGCGTGTGAGAAGGGGAACATTGCATATTCCTTCCGGCGAAGGCTTCGACGAATGGGGCAGGAAGCACAGGGGAAACGCCCGCTGCGTGTATTATAAAAATGTGGAGACGGGCGATTATGTGGAGGGGGGCGACCTCGTGATGTTCAACGATCAAGTCTTCGTGCTGTCACGTACTGATCTGTCCTGCTTCACCGGCCTCACCAAGGCGTTGAGCGAGTACCTGTCTGAGCGGGTCCCGGCGTCACCCGAGACGATCTTTTATTTGCATCTCTGCCTCCGGAATGGCTTGAAGCCGAAGCAGCACCCAGAATGGTGCTATCAAATCCAGCGTGCGGGCATGCGATTGATCGAAAACATCGCCGACACCAGCATGATCCGCGTGGTGGACCGGTATCACACCAAAGCCAAGGAACGATTCTGGAAGGATCCGCTGGGTTGTGTCGTGCGGGATGCCAAGCTCCTCATCAAACGGGTCGCACACCGGCTCATGAGATAACGCGATGCGCATCAAGGCAGCGGATGTTACGGTGGTTTTCCAGGGCCCTGTCCTTCCCGGACCAGAAGGCACCGCTCAGCACATCAGGCGAACACGACAAGCCTTCCCGCATGCACGCTACGTCTTGAGCACGTGGGATCACTCCGATTGTCGCGGCATCGACGTCGACCGGATCGTCTTCTCCGACGATCCAGGCGGCTTGCCGGGGATCAAGCGGCGGGACGGAGCCAGCGAACTCAACAACGTCAACCGCCAACTGCGCTCGACGGAACGCGGTTTGGCGGCATCGGACACACCGTATGCGCTCAAAATCCGCACGGATTGTTCGTTGGAGCACGCGGAGCTCCTTCGAGAATACGAGCGCTTTTCCCTGATCTCCTCGAATCCTCGGATTCTCGCTTCTTCCATCTTTACCGTGGATCCGACGATGTTCGAACAGATGGCCTATCACGTCAGCGACTGGGTGCAGTTTGGTGAGACGGCCGTACTCCAGGCTTATTGGTCTACCCCTTTTATGAATCATGAGGATGCCACCTATTATGAGCGCCATCCCCATGCGGTCCACTCGACCTTCATGGACCGCCGGTTCCGCTGCCGCCTGGCCGTCGAGCAATATGTCGCGTCTAGTTATGCTGAACGATTGGGATATCCGCCGCCCCGGTATCACAATGATGTGGAGGCCGAGGTGCTCGCGGGCCATCGACGTTTTCTAACAGACCGCATTGTGATCATGGATCCCTGGCGCATGGGATTGCGGTTCCCTAAATATGCGTGGGCGTATCGGTCAGGCTTCCAGCGTCTGAATTGCCTGCTCTTTGAAGACTGGTATTGCCTGTACTTGGAGCAGGGAGGTATCGCCGTCGAAAGCTCGCCGTTCACCGCGGATTTCCGGTCCCGAAAGCAGCGTAAGCGTCTTGCCCGGCTCTTGAGTCAATGGACGGATCGAGCCGGGCCGTTGTTGATCCGACCGGGGTGCAAGCAGATGATCAATCGAGTGCTAGCCGTGCTGGCCCGCGGCCAAGCGGTGTGGAGCGATGCGCGTTCAGGAAGCGTGCCGAGTCGAACGTCACGGCAGTGAAAATTCCGCCCAGAGAAACGTGTGATCGGAGGCGTCCTTGGCCCGCCGGGGCTCGACATCCACTTCAACCCTCAGACATTTTTCCGCCAGAGGAGCCGTCGCCAAGATATGATCGATGCGCCAGCCTTTATTCGCCTCCAGCGAACTCGGCGCGCGGTAATCCCAGAAGGTAAACTGCTGCCGCTCCGGATACATCCGCACGAAGACGTCGTAAAATCCCCACGCTACCGTCGACGTCATAGGCCTTTCGCGCCGCCTCGTGATAGCACACGTGCGTGAGATGTTTTTCCGGACTATGGACGTCCATCGCCCTCGGCGCCACATTCATGTCCCCACACCAAATTGCAGGCAGCGTCGGTGAGAGGTGCTTCTCGAAGTAGGCTCGGAGCCGCTTGTACCACTCGAGCTTGTACGACATATTTGGGCGAATCGATCTCGAATCCCTGCGGAATGTAGGTATTGAGAATGGTGATCCCGCCGACCACGACGTGGAGGAGTCTCGGCTCGTCCGGTTCTCCGCCATCGTCCAACCCGGCCCGCACGGACTCCGGCTTGGTTCGAGTGAGGATGGCCACGCCATTGTAGCTCTTCATCCCTCGGTAGCTGATTTCATAACCTGAGGGCATTAGACGCCATGAGCGGGAACTCGCTGTCCTGGACCTTCGTTTCTTGAAGGCAGAGGATGTCGGGCTTCTGCTTGTCCAGCCACTCGATGACGATGGGAAGCCGCTTCGAAGTGAGTTGACGTTATAGGTGGCGATTTTCATCGTCTCGTTCGCTGCACGAGACGCCGGTACCGGCTGGACAGACGGTTGGGCCCCTCGAGGCGGCTCATGGTCGTAGCCTGATCAGTCGGCTGGCCGAGGCTATCTGTGCGCCAGGAGCTTGTGGCGCGGGAAGATCCGGAACGGCTGGTTTCATGTCCTGACCGGCAGGATTCAGATCCTGGCCCTGCGTCTTCATGGCATCCTTCTGCGCCTTCATCCTGTTCTTGCTCGCCTTCTTCTTTTCTCTCATCTCCCGCTTCTTGGCCTTGTGTCTGTTTCTTGTGCTCTTTTTTCAGCCGCTTCATCTCGGCTTTCTTGGCCTTCGTGTCGGCCTTCATCGCCTCCTTTTCAGCCTTGATGTCGGCGTTCATCTGGTTCGTCTCGCCGGTGATGGCGTCTTCGGCGAGGACGAGCGCAGTCACGCCGGTCAGCCACAACGCGGCAACGGCCATGGTCAGCATGGTCCGCATGGGCACCTCCTTATTTCAGCGATGATGATAGCCGATCCGACAATCAGGCGGGCCCAGCGTCGCATGAGGACCATACGGCCTGTCAAGAGAGCAAGAATGGACAGGCCGACAGCGCGCCCAGCACTGTCAGGCGCCGGCCAGAAATCGTCGCAGGATCGCCTGTTCGATGCGCGAGCGGCCCCGGTCGGGAGCCGGAAAACGCAACACGAGCACAATGCGGCCCGCGTCCGACAATTGAATGGTAATTCGCGGCTCCGGCGAAGGAGCCTCGAGTAGATTTTGCTGCTCGAGCAGTTTCATCTGCCGGCTGGCTTCCGTGCATGAACGGCGCGCATTCAGCCTTGGCCGATTCGAGCAGCCGCGTCTCGGCCTCCTTCCAGTCCTGCTCGGCCGGCAGCGGGACCGTGAGCGTATACAGGCCGTATTCCTGGTTGGGATTTTCTTTGACCAGCGGCGTTGGTGAACAGCAGGCTGTTGGGGAACACCGTCACGCGCCCGGTGTACAGATGCGACGACTGGCCCGGGCCGATCTCCAGCAGTTTCGTCGCAAAAATATCATGGTCCAGCACGACGCCGCGATGGCCGGCGATTTGGATCCGATCTCCCACCGAGTACACCTTTCCGCCGACGCGCAACGCGGCTCCGCTCCAACACAGGAGCAGTTCCTTGGTCGCCAAGACCAGCGCGGCCGCGAGAGCAACCAGCGAGACGGCAAAGGCCTGCAGCTCGTGCGCCCAGATGACGACGAGACCAAGCAGGAACACGAAGACCATCGAGTTGCGGACGGACACGACCCACCGGCGCTTGGCTTCCATCGTGAGGGCGGAATTTCTGGAGATCGAGCGGACGATCGAGCGTCCGAGCGATCAGGACGGACAGCAACAGCAGAAGGGACTTGAGGCTGTCCAGAACGATGGAGCTATCGATCTGCGGAAGCCATGTGATCATGGATGGAGCGGCCACGCGATGCTCGCCTAGTCGGCATGCAAGGCATCGCGTGTGCCGGGAACGCACTCCTCTCGTTTCCAGCTGTTTGAGCACTTTTTGCTCGTTGAACGTCAAGGTGTAGCGGTAGCAATACAAGTGTCGGCTTGGGACCTTCCTGCGGTCCCTTGCCGATCAATGATGCTGCCTCGTTCGCCGCATTGGTGATGCCTGACAGATCCATCGGATTCAGTTCCTTGTCGCTGTACGGGCACGCGATACGTCCAAATGGTGTCGCCGCCGAGCGCAGGCGTCTTGGCCGTGTGAGGCGGGCCCATCTTTTCGAGTATCTCCTCCTGCGTGAGCCGGTCCACGCCTTTTTTGAAATATCCGTCCCGCCAAGGACCGCCGCAAGCGGCCAGGATGGCGAGAATCAGGAGGAGCGAGATCTGCAAGCGGAAGCGAGCCGTTCTACCGGCACGCTTCATGTCTTCGGTCGATCGTGAAGTTGTTGCATCCGCTTGATCGAGCAATACAGCGCATAGCCCTGCGCCAGCATGCCGGTGACCAGCAATCCAAGCGCCGTCTGTAGCCAGCGGGATCCCTGCTCATCCAGGCCATATATCCCCAGAATGAAACCGAGCGCGATGGCGACGATGCCGACAAAACGGGCCACCATGGCGTTCATGCGCCAATTGGTGAGAGAGCGGCTGATTCTCTTTCGATCATGGAATACGCTACAACGGAGACGCGGCGAGGTTCAACTCCGCTTGGCGCGGATCTCGCGGGCCTGCAGATCCAGCGCCACCGCCTCGTGTACTTCGACCGAGTTTGCGCAAGACGTTGGCCAGATCCTCGAGTGTCTTGGCCACTTCTGGATGCGACGCTCCCAAGGCCTTTTGCCGGATCGACAGCGCGCGGCGATAGAACGGCTCGGCTTTTGCGGGCTGACCCTGGGCAACGTACAACTGCCCCAGATTCGCAACGCTCAAGGCGACATCGGGATGGTTCGGCCCCAGCAAGCGTTCTTTGATCGCCAGCGCTCGCGTCAGCAACGGCTCGGCTTCCGCATACTGACCGTACATGCGATGGAGGACGCCGAGATTGTTCAACGTCGCCGCGACATCGGCATGGTCCTCGCCATGGACGGCCTGATAGATCTTCAGGGCCTGAAGATACACTGGTTCCGCCTCAACGTGTTTACCTTGTCCGGCATAGACCTGCGCCAACTGCGAAAGGCTGACGGCCACACGGCGATCTTCGCGGCCGAACGTCTCAGCCTTTTGGACGGCCACCTGGAACATTCGCTCGGCTTCGGCGTAATTGCCTTGCCGCACCGCCTCCTGGCCTGCGGTCATGACTGATTCCCAGGTCTGTTGCTGGCAGGACAACAACGTCACGACGAGACCGGCGGTCGCCAGAAGAGCGAACCTGACATGTGATCCCGTTTGCTTTCGCATCGACGTCGTATATATGGTGATCAAGGAAAGATTACATGATGATCAAGCCCGGCCGCTATCGGCACTACAAAGGCCATGACTACGAAGTCATCGGGATTGCCCGCCATTCGGAAACGGAAGAATCCTTGGTCGTGTATCGCGCGTTGTATGGTGAACGAGGGCTTTGGGTCCGGCCTGCAGCGATGTTTCTCGACACGGTCACGGTCGACGGCCGTTCCGTTCCGCGGTTTCACCGACTTCCCATCCAGCCTTCCGAGGACCTGTAATGGCGGCCTCAGCGATTATGGCAGCCACGTCCAGTGGGCGAAGGTTGCTGCTTGCCCGATCTGTTGCCGGCGCGCATCGAGCACGTTCCAGATGACCGCGCCTTCAACGAGGAAGCGACGGCCGCTTCCGGATACTCTCACGCCCCGATACGTATCGATATAGCCGCGGACGGCCGCCTGTTCGAGCATCCACTCGCGCTCCGCGCGATTGACCGCCTCGGCAGTAAGCCGCGACGGAGTCTTGATTAGGTGCTCCCATGTCATTTCCCACAGTTCGAGGGCCATCCTGTTCCCGTAATTCAGAATCGGATCTGTTTCGGTTCCGTGGGACACGACCACCAGCGGTGACTCGAACAAGGCATGGGCTTGGAGTTCGGGATCACCGCTTCGTTCAAGTAGTTCTGTGCCAATCCAATGCCGGTAACTGTCGAGCAGCCGCTGTGTCCAATGCACAATGGCCGGATTCATCCAGGGCGGCTGGGAACTCATCATACCGGTTGCCGACTCCATGCCGACAGCGTGGTACCACGTCCATGGTTGGAGGGGCAAGGCAAACGCTCTTGTACATCCCATAGGCAGTCTTTGTATAATGACGCCTCTCAAGACAGGGTGACGAGGAAATAGGGATGGCGGGCCAGACGCTCTTCGACAAGATTTGGGAATCCCATGTCGTTCGGGCCGAGCCGGATGGGACGACACTGCTCTACATCGACCGGCAACTGGTTCACGAGGTCACCTCCCCGCAAGCCTTCGAAGGATTGAAGCTCGCCGGTCGCCGACCCCGCCGTCCCGGCGCCACCTTGGCGGTGCCGGACCACAATGTACCGACGACCGACCGGCGGCTTGGCATCGCAGACCAGGTCAGCGCCCTGCAGATTCAGACGTTGGAAGACAACTGCAGAGATTTCGGCATTACCCTGTTCAACATGAGCGACATCCGGCAAGGAATCGTCCATGTGATCGGTCCGGAACAGGGTTTTACGCTTCCCGGTACGCACCATCGTTTGTGGAGACTCCCATACGTCGACGCACGGCGCCTTCGGAGCATTGGCCTTCGGAATCGGCACCAGCGAAGTCGAGCATGTGCTCGCTACGCAATGTCTGATTCAGAAGCGGCCGAAGACCATGGAAGTGCGTGTCGACGGCGTGCTGTCGGATCGCTGCTCGGCGAAGGACGTCATCCTCGCCATTATCGGGGAAATCGGAACAGCCGGCGGTACCGGGTATGTCATCGAGTACACGGGTTCGGTGATCCGGGCGCTCAGCATGGAAGGGCGCATGACGCTGTGCAACATGTCGATCGAAGCTGGTGCGCGCGCAGGCATGGTCGCGCCGGATGAGAAGACCATTGCCTATATCAAGGGTCGTCCACTCGCACCGACCGGCGCCTCGTGGGATCAAGCCGTCCGGGCCTGGCAGCATCTCACGACCGATGCCAATGCGGCCTACGATGCCACCGTGGTCATGAAGGCTGAAGACATCGCCCCTCAAGTGAGTTGGGGTA
>CAWCEG010000027.1:0-27442 GCA_963794505.1 uncultured Nitrospiraceae bacterium | reverse complement strand
TCAAACACACGATTCGGCTAGGCCGCAGGAAAGCTCGCTCACCGAGGCGTACTCTTTCATGTACGTCGAGGTAGGCGAGCAAACCGAGAACGACGCCGAGCGTGTTGTTTCAGCATCCCTGGTAAAAAAAACGTCCTCAGATCCTGGGAGGACCGAGGACGTCGTTGTCCGTTATTCGCACCGGTTAATATGGAGACTCCCTTGTCCCTAAAGCCGCGCAAGACTATCACCGCCGAATCCGGACTGTCAAACGGCGCCGGCGGCTAATACCGTCGAAGAGCGGTGGCTGGAAGCTGCCAGACGAGTCGACGCACGTCATACCGCACTGCTTCCAACGCCGTTGTGAGATCGGGAGCAGAGCGGGCTAGAATCTTGATGGCTACACCGGAAATCGCAGGTTGAGAAACTCCACCCAGCACGCGCCCCGGCCATTGATCGAGCACGAGCGCCAGCGTTTCCTCAAGTTCGGCCCAGGTTTTCGCCGATACGCCCTCGCCCACGACGAATACCGTCGCTACATAGTCCCATTCCCCTGCGAGGGTCTTTCGCCGGTTGGCAGGCTCCGGTTCGATTCGAGCCCGTTCGAGCACCGATGTCCCGACAGCGCTGTTGATTCGGATCGTGTTGTCATACTCGGCAAAGGCCCACCGTTCCGCCCGCGCGATCCGGCCTGAGGCCATCGCATCCCATACGAAGGCCGTCGCACCTGCGGCCAGATCGACCTCAAGGCTCTGCCGAAATCGTGATCCCGCAAACGGGATGGTGACGTCGGGGAGCCATTCAAACTGGGCATTCGATCCCACTGCGATATGGATCTGTTGCACGACCGGCGCATCGAGGGTACGGTAAATTCGCGTCGCCGAAGGCGTGGTCATCACCACGTGACAGTCGGATGCCACGGTAGCTTCCATGGTGACGCGATCGCCGCCAACCAATCCGCCCGACGTATTCACCAGCCAGACATAAGCACAGGCGGTATCGTCCAGCTGGGAAGGCGGAAGCGCATGCCAGGGGGTCGTGGCGCCTGCGTAGGTTTGGATCGTTCGCTCTCCCCGCCGTTCAAAGGCCAGCTTGAGATGACCGTGTCGGCCCACGTAGGACGGCTCTGCTGTCAGCAGTGATCCCATGTCACCTTGGATGATGATGGTGATGCTGCGGAATTTGCCGCTCGATCCAGGCGAGAACCCGGTCGAGACCTTGCCCTGTCTTGAGGTTGGTGAAGACAAACGGTAACTCTCCTCGCATTTTCCGGCTGTCGCGATCCATGACCTCGAGGTCCGCGCCGACATGGGGCGCGAGATCGATCTTGTTGATCACGAGGAAATCGGAGCGCGTGATGCCGGGACCTCCTTTTCTGGGAATCTTGTCGCCCGCGGCGACATCAATGACGTAGACGACCTTATCCACGAGTTCGGGACTAAACGTGGCCGCGAGGTTATCGCCGCCGCTTTCGACGAACATGAGCTCCACCTCAGGATGGGCCTTCACCAACTCATCGAGCGCGTCCTGGTTATGCGAGGCGTCTTCACGAATCGCCGTGTGTGGGCACCCGCCGGTTTCGACACCGAGAATACGGTCCTGGGACAGCGCTCCCCGGCGGGTCAGGAACTGCGCATCTTCCTTCGTGAAAATGTCGTTGGTGACGACGGCGAGACTGTAGTGTTCCCGAAGCGCGCGGCAGAGCGCTTCAACGAGCGCCGTTTTGCCCGATCCGACCGGCCCGCCGATACCGATGACGGGAATCTCGCGCGTCCGCGCCATCGCGACCCGACCGCTGCCACAATGCTGCTCATCGGCTCGGTGCATTAAGTACTCGTCCTTCGTGAAGTGTATCTCGTATCTCGCAAAACGGACCGGAAGACGGTGAAGAGTGTTCCTTGACGCTTCACGCGAGACGCTTCACGCTTCACGATCTAAACAGCCGCGATTCCAGCCGCGCATGGCGCATGGCATAAATATCGTGCACCGGTGTCCACGAGAACAGATCCGAGGCCGCCGCCGCTCGTGCGCTGATGTCGGCGATGAGGGGCATTGCATCATTCAACAGCCCCTGGCTTCCTCGTTGCCCAATCGGGAGCAGCTTTAAGGCGGCCGAGTTGTAGCCGACGACCGCCTGATAAAGAAACCCTGCAATCGACTCCTGTTTCTGCCACCCCGCCGCGTGAAGCGTCAGGCCCAACGAAACGGCCGCATGACCGGCCGTCGTTTCGTTTTCTACTGCAGCCAGGTACTTCCCGACGGAGGCATGGCCCGAAAAATGATCAGCGGCGATGCGCGCGATTTGACGGCCCATTTGGCGACTCGCCCGCCGCAGTTCACGACTCATCTGCATCGACTGGAGCCGGAGGTCTAGTTCGACGACACGAGCGAACGCCGCGTCATGAGCCGCTTCCCATGCAAGACCAACGACGACCGCCTCTCGTGTACCTAATCCCGTCTCCAACGAATCCGACACAAACCGTTCGAACGATACGGCATCGCGCACCATCCCGCCCTGCACGGCCGCCTCCAACCCGGAGGAGAACGCAAATCCCCCTGACGGGAAGAAGCTGTCCAGAAACCGAACACCTTGGAGGAGCGAAAAAGTGTCCATTGTTACTAAAATAAGAAATACCGCTGCGCCATCGGGAGGACGGCCAACGGCTCGCAGGATAGGCGTTCGCCGTCAGCCGTGACGACGTAGGTCTCAGGATCCACATCAATCCTTGGTAAGGCATCGTTGAGCTTGAGGTCCCGCTTGCCGATTCCCCGGCACTGTTTGACCGCAGACACTCCCTTTTGCAGACCTAGCTCCCTATGTATGTCACCCGCAAGCGCTGATCCTGACAGAAACGTCAGGCTCGTCGTAAACGGCGCGCGGCCGAAGCTTCCAAACATGGGCCTGGTCAGCACCGGCTGCGGTGTCGGAATCGACGCATTCGGATCGCCCATTGCCGCGGACATCGGGAAACCTCCCTTGAGAACGATCTCGGGTTTCACGCCGAAGAACGCGGGCCTCCAGAGAACGAGATCGGCCAGCTTGCCCACTTCGACGGACCCGACGTCGTGTGCGATTCCATGAGCGATGGCCGGATTAATCGTATACTTCGCAACGTAACGGCGGACACGGAAATTGTCGTGGTCGCCGGTCGACTTGTCCTCCGGCGACTGTGACAACCGGCCCCGCTGTACCCTCATCTTATGGGCGGCTGCCAGTCCGAATGATAACCTCGCCCACTCGGCCCATCGCCTGAGAATCTGACGACATGATGCTGATCGCGCCCATGTCGTGAAGGATATCCTCGGCAGCAATGGTTTCGCGCCTGATCCGCGATTCGGCGAACGCGACATCCTCCGGTACGCGTGGGTTCAAATGGTGGCAGACCATCAGCATATCGAGGTGCTCGTCCATGGTATTGACTGTAAACGGCATCGTGGGGTTCGTCGAGGAGGGCAACACATTCGCTTCCCCGCAGACCTTGATAATGTCCGGGGCATGCCCGCCGCCTGCACCTTCCGTATGGAACGAGTGGATGGTCCGGCCCTTGAAGGCCTTGATCGTATCTTCAACGAACCCGGCTTCGTTGAGGGTATCGGTGTGGATCGCGACTTGGACATCGTACTCTTCCGCAACGTCCAGGCAGGTGGAAATGGCTGCCGGCGTCGTGCCCCAGTCTTCATGCAGCTTCAGACCAATCGCGCCGGCTTCAACCTGCTCGCGCAAACCATCCGGCACCGAGAAATTCCCTTTTCCCAGAAATCCAAGATTGATTGGAAACCCCTCGGCAGATTCCAGCATGCGGTGGATGTTCCACGGCCCCGGCGTGCAGGTGGTGGCATTCGTGCCTGTTGCGGGTCCAGTGCCGCCGCCGATGAGTGTGGTCAACCCGTTCGCCAGAGCTTCTAGAATGATTTGTGGGCAGATAAAATGAATATGGGTGTCGATGCCGCCGGCCGTGATGATCTTGCCTTCGGCTGAAAGCACTTCGGTGGCCGCGCCAATCTCCATCCCTTGCGTAACGCCTTCCATAAGATCCGGATTGCCCGCTTTCCCGATGCCGACGATACGGCCGTCCCGCACGCCAATGTCCGCCTTTACGATGCCCCACCAATCGATGATAATTGCGTTCGTGATGACGAGGTCGAGAGCGCCTCGTGCCCGGGTCGCTGCGGGTGATTGTCCCATCCCGTCGCGGATCACTTTTCCGCCGCCGAATTTCGCCTCTTCACCCGGCACGGTCAGATCACGAGTGATTTCAACCAGCAAATCGGTATCCGCCAGCCGGATGCGATCTCCCGCCGTCGGACCATAGAGATCATTGTATTGCCGCCGTGTCAGTCTCATGATCCGGTTCCCTCCGCCCAAAAGGCGGACTCCTTGGCCTTGTCGAGGGCACGCTGTTTCACGTTGGCGTCATCCAATCGGCCGTCGACCAGGCCGTTGATTCCGTAGGCCACGCGATTCCCGCCAAGCGCGACCAAGGTGACTCGTTTCTCTTCGCCCGGCTCGAATCGCACGGCCGTTCCGGCCGGGACTTGCAACCGGTACCCATAGGCGTTCTCACGATCAAACCGCAGGGCGCGATTGACTTCAAAGAAATGGCAATGCGACCCCACTTGGATTGGACGATCACCCGTGTTCGCGACCGTAAGCTCGACCGTTTGCCTTCCCTGGAAGGCGACGATGTCACCGTCTCCTAAATTGACTTCACCCGGAATCACCGCCGAAGGCTGTCGTGTGGCCTTGTTGGCAGATGGACGCGCCGTCATGCTTCCGCCGGCAGACTTTCGCGTGACTGTCGTTTTCTTTTTCATATCGCACCTATCGTATTGGATGATGAACGGTCACGAGTTTCGTCCCGTCTGGAAAGGTGCCCTCGACCTGCAGTTCGGGAATCATCTCTGCCACGCCGGGCATTACGTCCTTCGTTCCAAGAGCGTCGCGCCATACGTCATCAGGTCGGACACCGAGCGGCCATCACGAATGCCCTCCAAGATCGCCGCCGTCATGTACGCGACGGCTTCTGGATGGTTCAGTTTGAGCCCTCTTTTCCTGCGATCCGCGGCAAGACGCCCTGCCGTATAGATCAGCAGTTTTTCCTGTTCTCGTGGAGTCAAATGCATCAAGGCTCTCTTTTTGCTTAGGGATCAACGAGACTTTTGTTAGGGGAATCGGATGCTAGTCTACGATTTCGCCGCCTGTCAAGCTGCGTTCATGCATCACATGAAATCGCACCCGGACCGCAGTTCACGTGGTCCAGCTGGTTTCACGGATGACGATGCGCGGAGATGTGTTGGCCTTCGTGCCGCTCCGGCGAAACCGCGCGAGGTTTGGCCGAAACTGATTGGCATTCCCGTGGAAGATTCGAAGCTGATTGATCCGATTGGAAGGGTATTGATGCTCTGCGTGTCGGAGCCAAGAGCCGTAGAAATGCAGACCGAGACCCTCGGAAAGCAGCCGTTGTTCGACCGGGTAAGAAATCGCTTGGGGCGTGGGGAGACGTTCCACCTACGCCCCAGAAGCGAGAGAACACACTACTTCTTGTTCTGTTTAGTGAATTTCGTGCCTTCCAGCGAAAGATTGTACATCAATCCCTTCTGACCAAGCACAAATGCAACGATCGGCTCTTTCATGGTGTTCGTATCGATGGTCCCACCGGCTCCCAGGGTCACCAGGGAGTCCGAGCCGTCGACCCCCGCCTTCCAGCCTTCTCCATCCCGGAACCGTTTCATGGCGTCCTCGTCCAGAAACACGAGATAGAGCTTTTAACTTCCCCTCCGAGTTGCAGTCCAAATGATCCTTGCAACATGCTGTAGTAATCTACCGTCTTGCCTTTGATGCGGAATGCACCCTCTCCGTACTCTCCTCCGAACCCAGCTCCTCCTTTGAGCACTCTTGGGAACACGAGTATGCCTTTGCTGCTTTCAATGAAACTCTTGCCACCTTTGACTTCCTTTTCGAATTTCGCGATGGCTTCGTCCGTATCAATTTCCTTGGCCGAAGCTGCCGAAGCAGGGCCAGAGAACCACCCAGTTAACATCATGACTGAACCGGCAAGCACAGCGAAGAGCCGGAGGCCGCGAACGGCGTGTCTGCTCATGATCATTGCTCCTTTGTAATGGCCGGCGTGATTTCACCGGCTCGATTGTTTGTCCCAGGCAACTTTGAAGTCAGGGGACTTTTACTCGAATTCGCGAGGTCTCGATACTGTCAAAATTGACAGGAGGCACAAGGGGGCCACAGCGGCGGGGTGCGAGCCCGGACGAACTGCTCCGATGTATTTTTTGTCTCTCCCTCAGAGGCGGGCAAGTAGCGTTTCGCCAGGTGGTCAGATGGGGACCTCACTGCGCGCCACATTTCATCCGCCCCGCCCTCGACGCGCCGAGACGCGCCGATTTCCACAGGCGAGCACCGCCTGATAATGGTACTTCAAAGCTTGCTCGTTTTCCCTTCCCGATGGAGGGTGGATGGTGGCCTCACGCGACTTGCGATGGGGTGCAGGGCCTTGTCGCGGCGGTCGCCGCAGGCGATGGCGAGACGCACTGTTCGAAGGACCGTTCGGATGAAGTCCGGGACGGACCAAGTTGCGGAGCCAAGCAGCGACAGGGGCCATGCGGTTTCACTCATCGCCGGAGCAGAGGCACACCATCCACCTCCATGCCTCATTCTTGCGTGCCGCGTTCCGCGAACAAAGAGCCCCGCTGACCACCTGGCCTTACACCGTTAAATGCTGGCGCACCATCTCCGCGCTCAACTCGTCACTCCTGCCCGCCACCACCACCGCGCCTTTGGCCATCACGACGTATTTCTCCGCCAATCGGGCCGCGAAATGGAGGCCCTGTTCAACCAATAAGATGGCGAACCGTCGTGACTTCTTGAAGCCGAGAATGACGTCTTCGATCTGATCGACAATGGAAGGCTGGATGCCTTCGGTTGGCTCATCCAGCAAGAGGACTTTCGGATTGGATAACAAGGCTCGGCCGATCGCCAATTGCTGCTGTTCCCCTCCGCTCAGCACTCCGCCGGGACGATGAAGAATCTGCGTGAGTTTCGGAAACAAGTGGTACACTTCGTCAAAAACCGCCTTTTCCACGGCGGCGCCCGGCGAATCCGATCGGGCCCAGAAGCCGAGTTGCAAGTTCTCGCGCACCGACAGGTGAGGGATGATCTCACGACCTTGCGGCACGATCGCCAAGCCGCGGCGGGCCCTGCGATCTGTGGACAGCTTCGTGACATTCGCTCCATTGAACAGCATGTCTCCAGAACGGGCTGGCAGCAGACCGGTAATAACTTTTAGCGTCGTCGTTTTTCCCACACCGTTCCGGCCCATCAAGCAGACCACCTCACCGTCCGAGACCGTGAAAGAGACGTCACGGAGAATGTGGCTTTCGCCGTAATACGCGTTTATGTTCCTGAGTTCCAGCATGATACTAATGTCGCTCGTCGTTCATCCTCGGATCTCGCGATCAGTCATTCAGGCACGCGCTTTTCACGCTGCACGAGTAACACTTCACCCATGGTTCGCGGGATGCTCAAAAGGAGCTCGTGCAAGGCCGCAGCAAGCGAGAGGCCGAGTCGTACTGAACACCGTACGTCGAGGCCTTGAGCGACGTGAGAATGCGGCACGAGCTTCTTTTCAGCATCACGAATGTGCGACCTTCTGCCGGCCCAGATAGATCTCTCTCACTCGCTCATCGGACTGAACCTTCTCCACCGTGCCCTCACAAATGACCGTGCCTTCGTGGAGGACGGTCACGATGCGGGCGATTTGCCGGACGAATTCCATGTCGTGTTCGATCACCACGATCGCATGCTTCTCCGCCAACGATTGCAACAGCCGGCCGGTCTGTTCCGTTTCTTTGTCCGTCATGCCCGCCACCGGCTCATCCACCAACAACAGAGTGGGATCCTGCAAGATCACCATGCCGATCTCGAGCCATTGCTTCTGCCCATGCGAGAGAGACCCTGCCCTCATATCGGCGCAGTCGCCTAACCCGATCGTCATCAACGTCTCGGCGATCTTATCCCGTTCCTCCGATTTCGACGTGCCAAGCAAGGTGGAGAATACGCCCTTGCTGGGCCGTTTGAGCGAGAGATCGAGATTTTCCCAGACGGTCAAATTCGCATAGATCGACGGCGCCTGAAACTTTCTGCCGATCCCAAGCTTGACGATTTCATCCTCGCGCTTGCCGATCAACTCCTGATCCTTGCCGAAAATCACCCGCCCCGCAACGGGCCTCGTTTTGCCGCAAATCACGTCGAGCAGCGTGGTTTTTCCCGCCCCGTTCGGTCCGATCACGACACGCAGTTCGTTGTAGTTGACGATGAAGTTAAGGTTATTGAGCGCCTTGAAGCCGTCGTAGTCGACGACGACGCCTTCCAAATAGATGATCGAGCCGTGGTCGGTCATCGCAGTCCTTCTTCTGCAGACAGGGCGGTCACTCGCATGTTTCGGATTCGTTCCTTCAGCTGGCGCATGATGCCCACCAGCCCGTCAGGGAACAAGAGGACGACTACCACGAAGAGCCCACCGAGGATGAACGGCCATAGCTCGGGGAAATAATTGGTTAGAAGGCTGCGGCCGAGATTGACGCTGACCGCACCCAGCACGGCCCCTGCCAATGTCCCGCGTCCGCCGACCGCGACCCAGATGACCATTTCCAACGAGGGCAAGACACCGATCTGAGCCGGCGTGATAATCCCCACTTGCGGGACATACAGCATTCCGGCAAGACCCGCCAAAGCCGCGGCCACGACAAACACGAATAATTTATAGTTTGCCGGCGTGTACCCTGAGAACACGACGCGCGGTTCGCTGTCTCGCACGGCGATCAACACCCGTCCTGCCCGCGAACGGGTAATCCACCGGCACAGCAGATAGGCTCCACCGAGACAGAGCACGGTCAGGACATACAAGGCCCGCTGCGTGCCCGGTTCGGAAAGTCGAAAGCCGAGCAGTTGCTTGAAATCGGTCAAGCCGTTCGTCCCGCCCAGGTTCGTCTCATTGCGGTTGAACACGAGCCAGGCCACCAGTGCCAGCGCTTGGGTAATAATCGCAAAGTACACGCCCTTGATGCGGCTCCTGAAGGCCAGAAACCCGAAGACCAGCGCAACAGCGGTCGGCACCAGGATGGCCCCCAATACCGCGACGGGAAAACTGTAGAATGGCTTCCAAAAAAGCGGCAACGTTTTGACCTGGTTCCACACCATGAAATCCGGCAGCTCGCTGCCATAGACACTTTCCTTGCCGATCGTGAGCATGAGGTGCATGCCCATACAGTAGGCCCCCAGCCCAAAAAACACGCCCTGTCCGAGACTCAGCACACCGGTATAGCCCCAGATCAAGTCAAGCCCGAGGGCGAGGATGGCGAAGGCGAGGAATTTCCCGAACCGATTGAGTGAAAAATCCGAGAAGTGAAGCCATGAGTCTTCGGCGGGCATCACGTTCAGCAACGGCATGAGGACGAGCAACACAAAGCCGGTAATCCAGAAGGCAAGGCCGACATCTGCGCGTGAGGCTGAATGGACGTGGTCGTGATTACGCATGTGAAACGAACTGATCATCAGCTATACATCGGCGTGACGCCCCTTGATGGCGAAGAGTCCCGATGGCCGCCACTGCAAGAAGAGAATGACCAGCAGGAGAATGCAGACCTTGCCATACACCGCTCCGAGGCTCGGTTCGAGCAGTTTGTTGAGCCCGCCGATCCCCAACGAGGCGACAATGGTGCCGGCCAGTTTTCCGACTCCGCCGGTCACGACGACCATGAAGGAATCGACGATATAGTTCTGTCCCAACCCTGGCTCGACGTTTCCGATGAGCGTCAATGCCCACCCGGCGATCCCTGCCAGACCCGATCCGAAGGCGAAGGTATAAGCATCCACTTTTCTGGTCGGAATGCCCAGGCAGGCACTCATCTTTCTGTTTTGCATGACCGCCCGGACGCGCAGCCCGATGCCGGACCGAAACAAGATGGCATAGATCGCCAGGACACAGACGACCGAGAGCGCGATAATGAATAGCCGGTTGTTGGGGAGAAAGACGCCCACCATCACCTGCACACCGCCGCTCAGCCAGCTCGGTGCCACGACCGCAGTCAGGTCGCCAAAATAGACCCGGGCGGCTTGCATGAGCACCAGACTGATGCCCCAGGTTGCCAACATCGTTTCTAACGGCCTCCCGTACAAAAATCGGATTACGGTCACTTCCAGGAACATACCGCACGCGGCGGCAACCAGGAAGGCCATGGGCATCGCGGCTGCGAAATAATAATCGAATATGGCGGCGGGGAGGAATGCTCGGAAGAGTTCCTGCGTCATGAACGTGGCATACGCTCCGACCATCATCAGCTCGCCATGGGCCATGTTAATGACGCCCATGAGGCCGAAGACGATGGCCAGCCCGACAGACATGATCAACAGGATTGAACTGAGGCTCACGCCGCGGAAGATCGTTTCTATGGCGCTCGACCAGACGGCCCAAGTCTCGATGCGCTCAATGGAGACGCTGGCGGCCTTCGCCAAAGCCTGCTGCGCCCCCGTCGCCTCCGCCGCCGTCCGGCTGTCACGAGTTCCTGTAAGGCCGGCACGGCATTTTGGCTTGCGAGATCCCCCAGCGTGCCAACCGCTGCGAGTTTGGCCGCAGGGTTGTCCCCTGCCAGCTTGAGCAGAGCGGCGGACTCTTCCATGGTGTAACGCACCCATTTGTTCGGCTCGGTAGCCGCCGCCTGTTCGAGCCACGGAATCGCCTCTGTCTTCCCGGAAGTCCCGAGATCCGTCGCCGCCGATCGACGACTATCCGGATCTGGGCTTTCCAATTTGGCCCGATTTCTGAGCAGATCCATTACGGGTTTAATGGCCAGCCGGATAGGGCGGTCGGCATCCGCACGGATGCCGTCCAGCCGCGGAATCAAGGTACTATCGCCCAGTTCGATCACGACACGAAGTGCCGCATCCCGAACGGCCTCATCCTGGCTGGTAATTTGAGTGAGCGCTTGTTCGAGCGGCGAACTTGCGGGCGGGGGAACAGCCGCGTGCGCCTGGACGGCACCAAGGTACACGCCTGCCGCCAACAATATCGGCCAGCCCCATCGCGACATCATCACAGCATCTCCTGAACAAGACAAACGGGTGACGTGGACCGTTCCTCACGTCACCCGCCCGTTAATACCTATTGCTCATTCACGAGAAGCAACCACACGAGCTCTCCACGAGCTCCTTGCCGACCATCCTTACTTTTTCTGATAGGTCCCCTGATGACTAATCCAATCGCAGCCTTTGTCCGGATTCGTGTACTCGCTCCAGGGCTCGGGCTTGACCAATCCCTTCGAGCGAGAAACACCTTGAACTGGCCGTCCTTCAAGATCTCGCCGATCAATACGGGCTTGTGCGTATGATGGTTTCCGGTATCCATCGTGATCTCGCCACCTGGCGCAAGAAACTTTTGCCCATAGACGGCCTTGCGCACGGCGTCGACATCCGTCTTACCGGCCTTTTCAACCGCCTGCTTCCAGACATGGACGCCAAAATAGGCCGCCTCGATCGGATCGTCCGTCACACGCTTCTCTCCATCCGGCAGATTGTTCCTCTTGCAATAGGCCTTGAAATCGGCAACGAACTTCTTGTTCTGCGGCGTATCCACGCTCTGGTAATAGTTCCAGGCCGCCAGATGTCCGACGAGGGCCGAGGTATCCATCCCGCGCAGCTCGTCTTCGGCCACGCTGAACGCCATGATCGGCGCATCTTCGGCGCGCAGGCCCTGATTGGCAAATTCCTTGTAGAACGGCACATTGCTGTCCCCATTGATGGTGCTGATGACTGCCGCTCCGCCGCCGGCCGCGAATTTCTTAATTTTGCCGACGATCGTCTGATAATCCTGATGGTGGAACGGGGTGTATTCTTCCATGATGTTGGCCTCCGGCACCTTTTTGGCCAGAAGCATCGCGCGCAAGATCTTGTTCGTCGTCCGCGGATACACATAGTCCGTGCCGAGCAGATAAAACTTTTTGTATCCTCCGCCTTCCTTGCTCATCAAATATTCCACCGCGGGCACCGCCTGCTGATTGACCGCCGCGCCGGTGTAGAACACGTTGTGAGAGCATTCTTCGCCTTCGTACTGCACCGGATAGAAGAGCAAGCCATTGTTCTTCTCGAACACCGGCAGCACAGACTTCCGGCTGACGGACGTCCAGCAGCCGAAGACGACCGCGACCTTGTCCTGCAGCAACAGTTGCTTCGCTTTCTCGGCAAAGAGATCCCAGTTTGAAGCGGGATCGACGACGACCGGCTTCACCTGCCGGCCCATGATTCCGCCTTTGGCGTTGATTTCATCGACGGCCATGAGCACGACATCGCGCAGCGATACTTCGCTGATCGCCATGGTTCCGCTCAAGGAATGCAGGACGCCGATCTTGATCGGCTCCTTGTCCGCTGCGTAGGAAAGCGCCCAGTGACCGAGATTGCCGAGGAGCGCGGCGATGCCGACTCCCGCCGTCATTCTGGCGCCCTGCACGAGAAAGTCGCGCCGCGAAGAACCATCTTCTGCCGAAGTAGATGCCACAGCAGTCTTGTCATCTTGTCTTGTCTCGCTCATTGTTCCGCTCCTTCAGCTGTCAGCTATCAGCTGTCAGCTAACTAGCTTGTTAAAAGTTATACCAAGTTGAGATCATGAAGTTGTCCCCGGCAAAGCTCTCACCTGTCGTCCATTTCGTCATGAGGTGATTCCACTCAAACGAGAGGAACAGATCGCCCCAAATGTGGCGCACGGCGGTTAAATACGAACGGTGGTTGAGGAGATATTGCGTGTCGGCAGTTCAGCCGCCGTGCCTTGCAGTCGGAATTGCTTGGGTTGTCGAATCCGTATCCAGCAATGAACGTCGTGTCCCGGTCATGCGCATAGTCCAACTCACCCCATCCCACCAACGTTCTGACTTCACTGCCGGTGCCAAGGTTTCGATCCTGGCCATACCGGAAGAACTCCACACCCAATGCCTGGCCATAGGCGAGCTCGGCCGAGAACTTCAATTGCTTGGTGATCGGCACGACCAGCTCGCCGCCGATGAGATAGGAATTGATGTTCTGGCCTGACGGATGCCGCCGACACTCGCCGTGGGGCCGACCGGTAATATCGGTATGCCCCGTTGAGCGCGATCATGAACCCTTGCATGTTGCCGGTGCCGTTATACCCGAAGCGGGTGCCGAAATAGGGCATTTGCACCGGATCATTGAACGCGTTTTCGGAGCAGGCAAACCCATTTGTGCAACCATTAGCGGCGCGCCGCCGACGCCGCTCCCGTCAAAGGTCCTCCGCTGGGTTTGCGGTTGAATGGCCGAGAGGCCACGTTCAAAACGGAAGGCCGTGACCAGCCCGTCGAAGTGTTCGCTGAACTGATGGCGCACGGTGACTTGCGGAAGACGCTGCCAGAGATTTCCGTTGTACCCCATGATCGAAAAGTCGATCAGATTGGGATGAAGTCCCATGACCGGCGTCCAATCCATACCGGCGGTGACACTCGTCTTGTTGTTGTTCGGCGAATATCTCGCATAGGCCAAACGAAGACGGGGCGAAATATTTCCCGCACCGTCTGTTTGTGAATGAAATCTGTTTCGACCACGCCGTCAACACGTGGGTCCCGTCGGTCCGATCCGCGCGAAGGCCGAAGACACTATAACGTGGATTGAACGTGGCGGAGCTGTTGCTGCTCTTGCCTGCGGCGGTGCATAGCCGTTGAATTGTCCGGGGTCCAGGGGATTGGTGTTTCTGTTGCTGTAGATGGCATCCAACTCGATGCGACCGTATGGGGTAATACTGCCTTTGCCTTGTGTTGTATAGGTGGGGCTCACACAGCCTCCGCAGATCACCGCCGGCGGAGTTTCCGTCTCCCGTGACAGGCCCCGGCTCCCGCCGCCTCACCGGCACTCGGCTGCTCTTCTGCAGCCATCACGGTCTGTCCTCCATACCGATATACCCAAGGCAAAAAGGCACAGCGCGAGGCTCCGATCTGTACCGCGAACCTTCTCATCTCGTGCATGGCTGTCTCCCTCTTCGTTAACTGGCTAGTAACAGACTAAACGCCGGAGGGCAGCGCTCAAAAAAAAACGCCCTTCCGGTCCGCGTCATGGACCAAAAGGACGCCATTGTCCTTCGACATGTGCCGACTGAAAATCGGACTTCCTTGTCCGTGTTTCAGCCCAATTAATGGGCGGTACTTATAAGTGTTCTTGCTCGCGCTGTCAAAGTTCTGAATACCTGTGCTAGACTGAGGCATTTTTCAGAAATTCACGGAGGAGAATGCGGGTCTTTCTGCTTGGCCTACACCTGATTGGCGGCTGTATTCTGGCTTTTTCCGGTTGTGCCACCGGACCCGACGTCGACGAAGCGATCAAGGACTCACCACGCGGGTCGGTGTATCTCGAACGGATTGCCGACCGATCTTTCCAGGCTGCCCATCCGATAAAAATCGATTTAACGACGATCGCCCGGGTCCTGAGTGGCGTCTATGTTCGGAACGATCACAGCACGTTGCAAACCTTTTTCTCGGGAAAACCCGATGCGCTCAGGGTCTTTTCCGATGAGGAGGTGGCCTTCCTTACCCCGCTGATCGCAGAAGGCTTGATGCGCGCGGCGCCTGACCAGCAAATCGGATTTCGAATCGCCCAGATCGGCCTTCCCGGCCATGCGCACAATACGGGGGGCGGCGTCGGCTCATCGGAACCACCCCTGACCCTTCACCCCCGTGAATCGACAACCGGTGTCATCCGCGCCTACGGACGCTCCTTGTATTTGACCCTCACGGAATACCGGCTACGCGCTGAACCGGCCAACACCATCAACATGGCCAATCGCCGACTTCCGGACAGCACCGGTCTGATCAACCATACCCTCTTGTTCGTGCCGGAAGCCGCCAAACGGCCCGACAGGTATCTTGATGGCCGCTCCACGGACAAGACGCTCGTCATCGATTACGAGCTCTTGGCCGCTTTGCCGGCTTCGACCGGATCCCCGCCCGCGGCGCAGTCGCCGCCGCCGGTGGCCGCACCGTCGCCTGGGAAGAATGAAAAAGGAGAACCGGCGAAGAGTGAAGGCGAGATTGAAGCCCTCCGGAAGGAATTGCAGGAGATCAAGCGGCAATTGGCGGAGCAGGAAGCCGAGCGCACGCGCTCGCAGAACAAATCCGTGACACCAAAGTGACTATCCTCTGTGTTTCTCAGCCCGTTCTTCGAGTTCTCCGGCCAGCAACACCGCCTCGGCAATTTCCCGCATGGATTTTCGCAAATCCATGCTTTGCCGCTGGATGAGCTTGAACGCTTCTTCTTCCGTCAGCTTCTTGGCGCGCATCAGATAGCCTTTCGCCCGTTCGAGCAGTTTGCGAACTGCCAGCGCTTCCTGCATCTCGAATGATTTTTCCAGCAGGGTCGTGTGCTCGATGGCAATCGCAGCTTGGTTCGCGATCGCCTGTAAGAGCTTCACCTCCTCGCTCGTAAAGGTATGCGGCACGGACGTGTAGCTGTTGATCACGCCGACCGCTTTTTCGCGAACCAGCATCGGGACGGACAAGAGTGAGCAGAGCCCTTCCTTCTTTGCCATATCCGGGTACATGTAGTCTTGTTCTTTCGTCACGTCGCTGACCATGATGGGCCGGCGTTCCTGTACGGCCCGGCCGCTCACGCTTTGCCCCACTTTCAGGTTCGGCTTCCGGCGGTAATGTTCACTCAGGCTTTGCGTGGCCTCGATTCGGAGATCTCCGGTCGTCTCGTCCAGCAACATGATCGAACAGATTTTTGAGTTCATCATTTGCGCCGTCATCGTCACGAGCAGCTGCAACACGTCCTCGATCAGCCGACTGGAGGCCACCGTTTCCGATACCTGTGACAGCGTTTCAACCTGCAAGGCCTTGCGCCTCATCTGTTCGTACAATCGCGCGTTTTCGATCGCGCCACCCACCTGATTGGCAATGGTCGACAGCAAAGCCAATTCGTCCGGCCGGTACCGCTTCGGTCGTTTGTGCTGCACATTGATCACGCCGACGACTTCTTTCTTGGCCATGATCGGTACGGACACGAACGCTTGGTGCCGGTCTTCGGGCAAATTGTGAAAAAATTTGAACCGGGGATCGTCACTGGCATTGCTCGGGATCACGACTCGCGTCCGCTCCCGCGCCACCCAACCGGTGATGCCTTCACCCATGCCGATGGTGATTCGTCCAATCAGCTTGGGATGCGGATTCTTCGAGGCGCGCAAGATCAGTTCGTCTTGACCGTCCGAAATGAGGTAGAGCAGACAGGCGTCGGCCTTGGTGACCTCGACAACGATCTCGACGATATGCTTCAAGACCGCTTCCAGGTCGAGGGTGTTGCTGATCGAATCGGTGATCCGATGCAACACGTCCACCTCGCGGGTTTTTTCCCGGAGGGCTTGTTCGAGTTGGGTGATCGAGGGGGGACGTTTGGCCACGGCTAAGCTCTTCGGATCACGCGTTTCGGTCGAGTGGAGGCGTGCCTCGTCAGGGAGGCATACCAGTCGGCGCAAGCCCCTGCCCCCAGCGGACACATCACGACCTCGCCGAGACGAACCGGCCACACGCCCATCACCTGGCCGCCCACAACTTTTTTGTCGTGCTGCATGGCGCCCCACAGGGCAGCAAACGACGTCTTGGGCATGCGATAGGGGAGACGCGCCCGCCTGGATCAAGCGCTTGATCCGAGCCGCGACATCTTGTTCACCGAGGCCGAGATGGACGCTGAGGTCGGCTTCCGCGACCATGCCGATCGCGACGGCTTCACCGTGGATGAGGCCCCGATAATTGCCCAGCACTTCCAGGGCGTGCCCGATCGTATGCCCGTAATTCAAGATGCGCCGCCGGTCCGACTCCCGCTCATCCGCCGCGACGACTTCCGCCTTGATTTGGCAGGAGCGGGTCACAGCCCGCATCACGGCATGCTCATCCATCCTGAGGAGATCGGGCATGGAGGCTTCAAGAAACGAGAAAAACTCTTCATCGGCGATGATGCCGTATTTGATAACTTCCGCAAGTCCGGCAATCCATTCGCGGCGCGGCAAGGTCTGCAGCGTGGACGGATCGATGAACACCGCCCGCGGCTGATGGAAGGCCCCGATCAGATTCTTTCCCAGGCGATGATCCACGCCTGTTTTCCCTCCGACGCTTGAATCCACCTGAGCCACCAGGGTGGTCGGCACTTGCACATAGGCAATGCCGCGCTGGTAGATCGATGCCGCAAATCCCGTGAGATCGCCAATCACGCCGCCTCCGAGCGCCAGCAGCATAGACCGGCGCTCGAATCGCTGCTTGGCTAGCACGTCCAAGATGCGGGCAATGGTTGTCAGGGTCTTCGACCGCTCGCCGGGAGGTAACACGATCGGAACGGGTTCGAGCCCCGCCTGCTTTAATGACTCAATCGTAGGCTTGAGATAGTGGCGCGCGACATGGCGGTCCGTGACGATGCCGATCTTGCCCGTCTCGACGAAAGGCTTGAGGCGGGCACCCAGGGATCGGTGAGCCGGGCTCGACGACGATGTCATAGCTCCGTTCGCCCAGGCGAACGGGCACCTGTTGGCCATCATGCTTGTCATCGTTGCTATGGGATGCGTCGTGTACAAGTAAACCCCGCGATAGTAGCACAAGCCCCTGAAAGATAATAGCTTTCAAGACTGGCAGGAGCGGATCTTCGAAAAACGAGATGCTTGATTCGATAATGAGTTTTGAGTGCACGACGTTCAGATGAGAATGCAGAATGGGCAGGCACCCGTGGGAAGCACCGACCCTGCAGTCCCTTTCTCAGAACCGCAGGGCGGCGTTATGCTTTGACAATGGAGGGAGTCAGGAAGATCAACAGTTCTTGTTTCGCGACGCTTTCCGACTTGTTCTTGAACAACCAACCTAAGACCGGGATCCGGGAGAGATACGGCACCCCTTGAACGTTGTTGTTCTGGGTATCGATAAACACGCCGCCGATCACCATCGTTTCGCCATCCCGCACGATGACCTGCGTGTTGGCCTCCCGACGATCGATGCTCGGACCCGCCGGATAGCTTTCGCACCCACCGCATTTCGTGTGGCCCGCACTTTCATCATGATCTGTTTGCCGACCTCCCTCGGATCACGCGACGTAATCTGCGGGGTGACGTTGAGTTCCAAGTTGGCATCTACGAAGGTGGTCTGCGTGCCTTGGAGTGAAGTCGTTTGGAACGGAATTGATTCGCCCTGCGAGATTTTCGCCTCCCGCTTGTCCAGTGTCGTAATTTTCGGCGCAGCGATGACTCGGCCAACCCCAGTAACTCGCCCGCAGACAGTCTCATGTCCAGCGCAAAGCCGGGCGCTAATTTGCCGAACGTATAGCCAATGCCCGGCACCGAGGGAAGACCAGCCACCTGCGCTGGCAGGTTCACAAGAAAATCCCGAGGAATGACGGTGGCACCCGTTCCTGCCACCGGGGCAAACGCGCCGGTCAGGTTTCCCAGCCCGGTAAAGCTGTTTGGTCCGCTATCAAAGTTTTGGATACCCCATTGCACGCCCAACCCGCGCGCGTAAATGGTATCCGCCTGAACGATGCGCGCCTCGATTTGAACTTGCGGCACCTCGAGATCCAATCCATCGATCAACTGTTTGAGCACCGCCATCTTGGTTTCGGTATCGCGGACCACCAGGGCGTTGGTACCTTGGCTGATCTGCATCAAGCCCCTTGGGCTCAAATTCTGCCGCAGCGCGGTCATCAACTCGGTTGCCTGAAGATTGCGGATATAGAAGACGCGATCGACGAGATCTTCCGCCTGACCTTGGCATCCTTCGCTCTCGCCTCTTCATCTTCCTGCTTGGCGATATTGGACAGCGTATCGATCCAGAGGATATTCCCCTGCTTAATCTTTCCCAGGCCGTTCATCTTGAGAATCATGTCCAAAGCTTGGTCCCAGGGGACACTGACGAGCTTCATCGTGACTTTGCTCTTGACGCCGTCACCGATCACAATGTTGAAGCCGCTGACCTCCGCGATCAGCCGCAGGACGTTACTGATGTCGGCCTGCTGGAAGTCTAACGAGATACAACGGCCGACATAACGCGTATCGCCCACGACCAGGTCGTCTTTCGGCGTATGCTTCTCAACCCCTTCCGGCTCAGCCATCATTTGAATCGGACGGACACGAAACGCCGGCGTAGCCCGATGTGTCACGGGCTGTGCCTTGTGTACGCCGGCCTGAGCAACCTCGATTCGAGGACTGTCCGTCACGGCGGGCGGAGCGGCACTGACCTGAGGAGTGGTGCTATCCTGTTCCCGTGCATTCCCGCCGTCTACGGCATCTTTCACCCGAACGAGCAGGCTTGCCCCCTGGGGCTCCACGGCGTACTCCGCTTGGTGACCTAGATCAAACACGATCCGGACCTTGTCGCTGTGATCTCCGATGCGAATTTGTTTCAGGAGGCGGTGCCCCACATTCAGATTCGGTCTGTGGATTTCCGAGGAGACTCGCGGGATATCGACGACCAGCCGACGCTCACCCAATCGGAGCGCTTCGTGCGACAGTGAACCGTCTCCGGAGATGGTCACGCTCACGGTATCGGCGTTCTTTTTGACGTCAATCCCGGTCACGGCGGAGGCCGGCCTCATGTCCGAGGACGCCTGGTCTGTGCCGGCGCGGCTCATGGACATGTCGGCGGTCACATCCGCGGTCGCTCCCATCGAGGGAATGGCCATGGGCAAACTGACCGCGGCCAAGGCAGAGAGGATTCGAAACGTCGTCGACGCGTGTCTCTGTATGTGTGTCATTCTAGGCCCTCTTTCGGATGAAGAAGCTTGACGTACTCTCGCTCCTGTTTTCTGCCATAGACGTCGGTAAACCGCTCCTGCACGATAATCCCTTTTTCGGTCACCGCGCTGACGACGCCGCTATTGGGCCCCACCCTGGTGCCCTTGCGAACCGTGTACCCGTTCCCATCGGGCGTCTGCACCATCGCCGTGTATCCGTAAGCGCCCCAGATTATCGCAATGAGATTCAAATCCGTGAGCCCGATGCGCTGCAAGGGAGGCAATGTCGGATCAGCTTGTCCGGGCGCCAACTGACTGAGCACAGGCGAGAACGGATCGCGGCGCCCGGCGGGATCGTAGCCACCGACCGGGAAGGGCGGCGCGCCCGGCACTCCATCCGTCGGAACGGCGGCGAATTCTGGTGACGGCATCAAGGCTGGCTGCGGTGCCTCCTTCGGCATGTCAGTAGGAGAGGGCACCTTCACGGAATCTTGCCTGAGCGGAGCGACTTGCCCGAGATGAGATGCGAGACCAAGTTCAGCCGATGCCGATCCCGTCACCGCGAGCAAGAGCACCCACCCGAACAAGGCCCCGAGATTGCCTATTTTAGTCATGTGAACCACAAGCATCCTTCATTGGATGGCCTATTTGCCTTTGCTACTTCGGTGCGGGCGCAGGAGCCGCAGCCACTTTCACATCCTGAGGCGCTGCATAGGCCACGAGGTCGAAAATCGTCTGTGTGACCACACGACCCTTTTCGGTTTTTGGCATGCCCATTTTCAGGTTGGACACCGTAACGATTCTCGGCAGCGCGTTGATCCGGTCGAAAAACAGCGCCGCCGTGTGGTATCCCCCCGTCACCTCGACGTTCACGGGCAGCCGCACGAACAGCTTGGAGGGGTCCTCGCTCTTGCTGCCCGGCTTCCAGAGCTTGATGTCCAGACCCAACTTGATGCCGAGATCCGAAACCTGCTTCAACAACATGACGGCTTCTTCTTCCGGCGGCAGGCGCTCTTTTTTCTTTGCCAGTTCGATTTCCAACTGTTTGTTGGCGGCGATGAGCTCGTCCAGATGCTTGACTTTGATGGTCAACGTTTGGATTTCGGTGTCCAGTTTGCTGATCTCACCTTGAAGATTGGCGATTTCGATCGATTTCGGCTCGGCGATATAGTAGTAGAACAGCACGACGATTCCGGCCAGCACGAGAACCAGAAAGGCGACCTTTTGCATGAACGGAATGGTTCGAAGAGCCTCGAGATTCATCGCCGGCACCTTCATGCTCGCTATCCTTTCAAGCGGAAGCCCAACTTGAACTGGAACAGGCTGATCTGGCTCTCTACCGCAGCCCGGCTTTCCTGAAGATTGATGTCCGAAAAATAATCGGTGCGACGCAGGTTGTTGACGAATTCGACCACATCGTCGTTGGTCAGCGCGCGCCCTTCCACCTCGATGCTTTGTCCCGTCACGCCTACCCTTACGAGCCAGAGTTTCAGAGGCTCCAAGCTGTGACTGACATGATCCATGACTTTGACCGGACCCATGCGCGACTTTTCCAGCTGATCGATAATGCGATTCTTGTCTTCAAGTTGCTTTTTCCGTTGCTCGAAATCCGACACCTGCTTGACTTGTTCCTTCAGCTGCGCCACCTGCTTTTCTTTGTCGGCTTTTTCGGTCTGGCGTGCCGCGATCTCATCATCGAGGGAGGCCGAATACCACCAGCATGCACTCAGGGTGATGACGAGCAACCCGATGCCCAGGAGCACCTGGGCCCGCACGTCATATTGCGGTTTGACCTGACGCCCCTTCGGACCGGTGGACAGTAGATTGATGCGAATCATCGATCGCCTACCGATCTGAGAGCCAATCCCACCCCCACTGACGCCATCGGAGCCATCTCGGCAAGCGTCGTCTGGTCAAAATCGCTGCCGGACACGTCAACTTGCGCGAACGGATTGGCAACCTCGACGACCGCCTGCATGCGATCGCGCAATTGCTTCACCAGCCCGGAGACTTGCGCGCCTCCTCCGCAGAGCAATACTTGTTGTACGTCCCCTTCGGAGACCGTCGACTTGTAATAGTCGATGGTGCGCGCGATTTCAGAGGCTACTTCGGCGTTCACGCTCTCGATGACGCTTTGAGCGGCGGCCGCTTGATTGTTTCCGGAGGCTTTCCCGCCTTTTTTCAGCTGTTCCGCCTCTTCATAGGACAGCCCCAGCTCCCGCTGGATGGATTCCGTGTAGCGATTGCCGCCGATCGGAATGTCGCGTGTGAAGAGGGACGTCCCCTTGGAGACGATGTTGATATTCATGACGCTGGCGCCGACGTTCACGAGAGCGGTCGTCTCTTCCTGGGACATCGGATAGTTGATCGCGTGCATGTTTTCGATCGCGAATGCGTCCACATCCATGACCAACGGCGCGAGCCCCGCACCCTTGACCAGCTCCGTCAACTCGTTGATCTTGTCCTTCTTGGCGGCCACAAGGATGACCGACATTTCCCCTTCACCGGCTCCGTCTCCTTCCGACGGCGGAAGCACGTGAAAATCGATGTTGACTTCATTGATGTCGAAGGGAATGTATTGTTCCGCGGCGAGTTTGACCTGGCCTTCCAACTCGTCGTCTGGCATGGGGGGCAAACTGATCTTCTTGATGATGACCGCATGGCCAGAAATCGAAACTGCCACCTGCTTGACCTTGACATTGAGCTCATCGAACAGTCCTTTGATGGCCGAGACGACCTGGCCTTCATCCATGACCGTCCCGTCGACGATGACCTCAGGCTCTAATGGCTTGAAGCCGAACTTCTGCAATACGTAGCGCCCGCGGTTCTCCTTGAGTTGCACGAGCTTGATGCCGCTGGATCCAATGTCCAGACCGACCAACTGCCGCTTGGGAGTCAGCAGCGACAAAATGTCCGTATCGACGAGGCTTTTTAGTGCATTCAGCATATGTGCCTCAGACTGTACATGACTTCTTCCTCAGCGCAAATCTTTTTGCATTTTTCCAACACGCGGCGCCGCGGGCGTCATTTTTCCGTCGGTAACAAGGAGGCAAAACGCACCAAAGTGGCTTCACTATTGGTGATTCTTACATCGCACACTAAGTATAGTCCATGTGTCCTCGCTGTCAAGAAAACGGGCAAAGGTCTTCAACGACGACCTCCGAGGCGTGAAGGACCAGCAGGAGAGCGAGCTATGGCTTGGTGAGATCGCGGTGGGAGAGAGTGACGTGATGCCCGCCTGAAGCGAAACTCTCTTGCAGCCTCTTAGCAATGACGACCGAACGGTGGCGACCACCCGTGCACCCGATCCCCACGTTCAAATAGCTGCGCCGCTCGCGCTCAAAGAGCGGGATAAGGTAGGTGAAGAACTGCTTCCAATCGATCCAGGAAGCCTTTGGCATCTGGATCATCGAGCACGTAACTCCGAACTCGGGGGTCCTCGCCGGTGAGCGGCTTGAGATCGGGGATGAAATACGGGTTGCGAAGAAACCGCACGTCGAACAATAAATCGATGTCGTATGGCACGCCAAACTTGTAGCCGAACGTGATCAATGAGATGGTGAGGCGGCGGGCGATTGCTCCTGGCTGAAATGCCGGCTGAGTAAATCGCGTAAGTCATGAACGCTCAGGTTCGAGGTGTCGATGATGCGATCGGCGTGTGCCCGAATTTCCGCCAGCCGCTCTTTTTCGAATCTCACTCCTTCCAGCACAGGCAGCTCGGGCAATAATGGATGTGGCCGCCGCGACTCGGAGAACCGGCGAACGAGTACGGGATCACGGGCCTCCAGGAACAACAACTCGACGGAGTGCCCGAGGTCCTTGATGCGCTGCAGGATGCCGGTCAAGTCGGCAAAGAAGACCCGTTCCCGGATGTCGATGCCGAGCGCGACATTTTTGATTTCGCCACCCTGTTGATGACACAGCTCGACGAAGGTGGGAAGCAACGCAGGAGGAAGATTATCAACGCAGAAGTACCCGACGTCCTCGAAGCATTTCAGCGCGTGCGACTTCCCGCTCCAGATAGACCCGTGATAACCACGAGCTTGAGTCCTGGCATCTCGACCCCCTTCAGGGATCAATGAGCACGACGTGACCGCTCTCAGACCGCCGGAGAATTTGCAGCTTTCCAGAATCCACGCACGTAAACAACACCATGGCGCCTGGATCGGCGTCCAAGCGGTTACGAGCCTCTTTGCGCGACAGCACGGCGATCTTGGGACGTACGATTTTCACGTCATCCAAATCAGCGGCGGCTCCGACGGAAGCGGGCATCTCGTCTTCTTTCTTCCCTTGTGCGCAATCCGTCGCTCCTTGTACTTCCGGATCTGTCCGTCGAGGCGGTCGACCAGGTGATCGACCGTGGCATACATTTCCGTCGTTGAGGTCTTCGCCTGAAACTGCTTTCCTCTGATCGAGCACACCACTTCCGCCGCATGCTGATGTTTGGTCACGCTCAACACGATCTCCAAACGGTCCGGCGAGATATCGTACCGTTCCAGACGTTCGAACCGAGACCTGATATACCGTTTCAAGGCTGGGGTTACATCCATATGTCGTCCGGTTATTTTCATGCACGGCCTCCTTCAAATGGAGAGTCCGCAGGTCCTGAATCCTGGCTAGAAAAACCGCTTGCGTTGGGTGGCTGGCGGGATGTTTTCTTCGGCCCGGTACTTTGCGACCGTTCGTCGGGCGATCAGACCTGGCGCTCACGCAATCGCGCGGCTATTTCCTCGTCCTTGAGCGGATGGTTGGCATCCTCCTCCGCCACCATTTTCCTGATCATTTCCCGAACCGTAACCGACGACAGCATGTCGCCGGGTTGTCCGCCCGCTGCAGGCCGGCGTTGAAAAAAAACTTGAGCTCGAGCATGCCTTGCGGACAGTACATATATTTATTGGCCGTCACCCGGCTGATCGTGGATTCGTGCATACCAATGTCTTCCGCCACCTGTTTGAGCACCAGCGGTTTGAGATACTGGATTCCCTTTTCAAAAAACTGCTCCTGGAACTTGACGATGCTGTGACCACCTTGATGATCGTTTTATTGCGCTGCTCGATGCTGCGAATGATCCACTGTGCGCCCCTGAGCTTTTCCTCCAAATACTGCTTCGTCCCATCATTCTGAAAATCTTTCTTGCCGCCCATCAATTTTTTATAGTAGGGGCTGATGCGCAATCCCTCGGCATCCCATCTTCATTCAAGAGAATGACCCACTCGTCTTCGTTCCTGACGACGAACACATCGGGCACGATGACGTGGTTGTTGGAAATGAAATATGGACGGCCGGGTTTCGGCTCCAGTGCTTCAATCACCTTCGTGGCTTGAAAGATTAAAGATCTCACTGTGTGCCCCAACGCCTGCGCAATCTTGGCGTATTGTTTCTTCTCAAGGTCCTTGAGATGATGCAGGACCACCGCCTCCACGATCGACCCTTTGAGCGCGCCCGGACGGGCGCCCAGCGATCCCATCGGGCTCTTGCCCAAATGGCCAAGCTGCAGCAGCAGACATTCGGGCAGGTCCCTCGCGCCGACGCCGGTCGGATCGAACGTCTGGATGTCGTGTAGGACGGACTCGGCTTCCTGTCTCGGTGAAGTCAGTTCCGCTGACGATCTCGGAGAGCGGTGTCCGCAGATAGCCGTCGTCGTCGAAATTCCCAATCAGCAAACGACCGATCGCCTTATTGCGTTCCGACAAGCCGGACAAGGACAGCTGCCAGAGCAAGTGGTCTTCGAGCGATGCCGCTTTGGCGACGGTTTGCTCATAGGACGGGAAATCGTCGGATGAAGACGATTGGCCTTCCCCGCCGCCTGTCCGGCGGTCACTGCCGAAGTACTCCTCCCAACCGGCCGCCGACACCTCGTCAGGAGCTGTCGCGTTCTTCCGGAGTGGTGGTTCTTCCGCTTCGGATGCTTCCGTAGTCGGCGAGGCGGCGGCCGCAGCCTCCTCCGCTTGTTCCTCTGCCGTGGTTGATTCGTTCTCTTCCGCTTCCTCCGGCAGCTCGTCCAGCAAGCGGGTTCTCCATCAGGTGCTGGGCCAGACTTTGCTGCAAGTTCCAGGCGCGACAGCTGCAGCAGCTTGATCGCCTGCTGCAACTGCGGCGTCATAATCAATTTCTGGCTGAGCCGGAGATCGAGACGAAGTTTCATCGATGAGACACGCCGTTAAAGAGTGAACCGTTCTCCCAAATATACCGCCCGCGCCGTCTCGCTCTTCACGATCACGTCGGGAGGACCGGATTCCAGGACAAGGCCCTCGTTGATGATGTAGGCACGGTCGGTAATCGATAACGTCTCTTGCACATTGTGATCGGTGATGAGAATGCCGATCCCTTTTCCCTTCAGTCTCGCTGATGATCTGCTGGATGTCCGCGACGGCAATCGGATCAATGCCGGCGAACGGCTGATCGAGCAGCATGAACGTGGGACTGGTGGCCAAGGCACGGGTAATTTCCAACCGGCGGCGTTCTCCACCGGACAGCGCGTAGGCCATGCTCGTCCTGATGTGTCCGAGGTCGAGCTCGTTGAGCAAGACATTTACGCGTTCTGCCCGCTCAGCTCGAGAGTAATCCAGCATTTCCAGAATTGCCAGAATATTGTCCTGCACGGACAGCCGACGAAAGACCGAAGACTCCTGAGGCAGATAGCCGATACCGTTCCTTGCACGCTTGTACATCGGCAAGGGCGGTAATCTCTTCACCGTTCAGGCGGATTGTGCCTTCGTCCGGCTGAGTCAACCCGACGATCATGTCGAAGATGGTTGTCTTGCCGGCGCCGTTGGGACCCAACAAACCTACGACTTCTCCGGCCGAGACTTCCACCGACACGCCTTTCACGACTTTTCTTGCCCGAAAACTTTTCACCAAGCCGTCGGCGCGCAACCACCGATCGAGGCTACGCGGGAACGGGCAACGCCATCGGCCTTCCGGCGGCGAAAACGCACCGCTTCCGTCACTTGGGTGCCCCCCTCCGGCTCGATCCGGTTATGTGAGACCGCCTTCGACGACCGTTCGATCTTCCGCCAGGAACATGGTAATACGCTTGCCGCTGACTCTGGTTCCTTTGTCCCATGCGACGGGATCACCTGTCAGAACAATCTTGTCTTCATCCCGGTAATAGACGGCCTTTTGGCACGTGGCGTTGCCTGCATCCCGCTCGATTTTCACGCGGCCCGTGGCTTCAATTTGGCTGACTGCCCGATTCGACACCGTATCCGGACCTTTGGCGGGCGCGGTTTCCGCCTTTGGGGAGGTCGCTCGCTTTCTTGGAGTCCGCGGGCTCCTGATGTCGGAAGGACACCACCATCCGGTCGGAATAGACGACAAGCGTGCCCCGGGTGAGCACTACGGCGCCATCGAACACGGCCTGGCTTTGTTGGTTCTTAAACGTCATCCTCTGGGAGATGACGGTGGTTCCCCAGAGGTTCGTCTGACGCCCCGTTCAACCCTGCCCTCACGGCAGCCAGACCGGTCGCCGACACACTCACCGCGCACCAGCTAAGAAGCAGGCACCACATCCACATGAACGTCCTCAAGTACTTCGAATTCTTCCGTGTCGAGGTGACCCAAGCAGGCCCTTGATCCTTTAGCGACCCAACCCATGGCCGATGATGTGGACGGGGTCTTGAGTGCGGATTTCCCGTGTCTGATCCGTCCAGGCCAGATGATTCGTATAGATGGTGTAGCCGCTCTGCGTGTAAATCACCAACG
>CAWCEG010000026.1:0-159505 GCA_963794505.1 uncultured Nitrospiraceae bacterium | reverse complement strand
GACTGTCGCCCTTCCTCTCGGCGACTGTCCCCTTATCTGACAGAGGGACAGGCACCGGCTACACCGCCGACCGCCCGTTCCAGAAACGGGGACAGGCGCCGGCTACGCCGGAGCCAGTCCCTAGTCAGTCATCGTGTCAGTCCGTGCGGTGTAGAGCGATCACCTCAAGTGTTTGACGCATCAAAGATGCTCTGAATGTATTTATCCAGCATCGCGTTGAACTCGGCATCGGATTGCTGGGCCGTCAGCCCTTCGACCAGCGCCCGCGAAAAGCTCGCCACGATGCCGTGATTCCTGCGCAGACGGTCGTTGGCTTCGTCCCTCGTATATCCCCCCGATAGGGCGACCACTCTCAAGACATTCGGATGTCGGATGCACTCAAGGTAGAAATCATCTCGCTCAGAGAGTGTGAGCTTGAGCATGACCAATTGACCCGCCGGCAATTCGTTGAGTGCCTTCAAAAGAGCCTCTTTGAGTAGCTCTTCCGCCTTGGACTTTTCGCGAGAGTGAATGTCGACTTCCGGCTCCACGATCGGCACGAGGCCAGCAGAGATAATTTGCCGGGCGATATCGAACTGCTGGCTCACGACGTTCTTGATGCCGGCTCCATTGGCTTCCTTGATGACTGAGCGCATCTTGGTTCCAAAGATGCCTTTCCTGTTCGCTTTGTCGAGCAGTGCCGCAAGGTCGGGCATAGGCTTCATCAACTGGACCCCTTCCTTTTCAGGCGCGAGGCCTTTGTCCACTTTGAGAAAAGGAACCACTCGCTTGACGTTCCACAGATAGTCCGCCGTAGGCCGTCCCTCGATGTCCCTGTCCATCGTGTTCTCGAACAGTATGGCGGCAAGAATCCGCTCACCGGTAAAACTGGACTGATAATGAGACGCGCCCGCATCTGATGCACGAGGTCAAACATCTCCTTGTCGTTGGACCACTCACTTTCCTTGATCCCGTAGAGACGCAACGCGTTGGGCGTGCTGCCCCCGCTTTGATCTAGTGCCGCAATGAAACCGGGACGCGTCCTCATTTGCTGTTGTTGTTGTTCGCGAGCGCTGAGAGTTCTCATAACAGTTTCTCCAGTTGTGAGCGTGGTGGAGAGCCGACGGCTCGACTCGAAGTTTACGCCATTGTTCTTCAAAGGCGCGCCCAGCCTTTGAAAATTCCACAGCTTGTGCCGCTTATCATCTTTAGTCAGCTGGGAAAGCACTTTACAACGATCATTGCAGAGCGAACACTGTCAAAACTGACAGGCTGCCCTCATGCCTGGATGTGCTCCAATGCGTATTGGCGGCCGGACACTGTACTTCACTGAGGGGCCAGGGAGAACTAGTAGAAGCCCAAGAACAGCGCAAGAGAAGAATAGTTCGATCTACCTTCCCATCTTCCATCCGGAATGGAAGTTTGCTAGCATCCCCGTCACCCTCTATCCGGGACGCCTCACCGTCTGAGTAAACACAAGCACCCCAAATGGCTGCCCCGGCACAACAAGTCTTCATTGTGCGTCACGGAGAAACCGAGTGGAGTCTCAGCGGACAGCATACGGGAACCACTGACATCCCGTTGACTGAACACGGCCGACAGGTGGCCAGACTGTTGCGGCCGATCCTGGCTAAGGAAACGTTCGCGCTGGCTCTGACTAGCCCACTGCAGCGAGCGACAGAGACCTGCCGCCTGGCCGGTTTTGACGAGGCGGTGAAAATTGAACCCGATCTTGTCGAGTGGGATTATGGGCGTTACGAGGGGTTAACGCCGGAGCAGATTCACACGACCGCGCCCGGTTGGATGATTTTTCGAGATGGCTGCCCCGACGGCGAACAGCCGGAAGAGATCGGCGCGCGGGTCGATCGCGTCATCGCCAAAGTGCGTGCGGTCGAGGGCAATGTCATCTTATTCGCTCACGGTCACGTCCTCCGGGTCTTCGTTGCTCGCTGGCTTGCCCTCTCTCCTTCCGCAGGGCAGCATTTCCTGCTCGATACAGCGACAACCAACATCCTCAGCTTTTATCGCACCGTCCCGGCGATCAAGCGGTGGAACTGCACCGGTTCAATTGTGAGTGGACTCGCGCACAATCTGCCAACGGACGGCTACGCTCATGAACGGCTGCGCTCATGATCTGTAGCGTGTGTTTCAAGCTTGACGCACCCCGCACACCAATGATAGCGTTCACCCTTCCATTCCGCCTCCGGTTCCTGATGTATAGTACCAATAACGGTTATGCCAAGCCTTCAATCCGTCAGGCGGAAGATCGACTCCGTCAAGAAAACCCAAAAGATCACCAAAGCGATGAAGATGGTCGCGGCGGCCAAGCTCAAGCGCATGCAGGACCGCATTCTCGCCGCCCGGCCTTACGCGCATAAAATGCGGGATACCATCCGCACGCTGAGCCGGCGCGTGAACCGGGACGCCCATCCCCTGCTCAAAAAACGGGAGGAGCAACGCATCGTCGTGGCCGTGGTCACAAGCGACCGCGGGTTGTGCGGTGCCTTCAACGCGAACATCCTTCGCACGGCGGCCGCCGCGCTGAAGGAGTTCGAGTCGAAGGGTGTGCAGGTTGAAGTGGCAGTCATCGGCAAGAAAGGCCGCGATTTCTTCCGGAGACGCCATTGGAAGGTCCGGCGTGAAGTAGTGGACATTTTCGACAAGCTCTCGTTTGAACACGGCATGCTGTTGGGGACTGAGCTGCAAGCCATCGACGACTATGTCACCGGACGCGTCGATGCGATCTATACGATCTACAATGAGTTCAAATCCGCCATCCAACAACGCGTGGTCGTGGAACGGCTGCTCCCGATCGATTGGGTGGTGGAGATTACAGATGTGAAAGATATCGATCGAGGAACCGAGCAGATGCCCGGCGGATACCTCTACGAGCCGAGCGATGCCGAGGTATTACAAGAATTGCTGCACCGCAATTTCCACGTCCAGGCCTACCGTATGCTTCTGGAATCCTCTGCCGCCGAGCAGGGAGCCCGCATGGCGGCCATGGATGGTGCGACACGAAACGCCGGTGAGCTCATCAAGAAGCTGACCGTCTATTACAACAAGACTAGGCAATCCGCGATCACCAAAGAACTCATGGACATCGTCGGCGGCGCCGAAGCCCTGAAATAATCCCTCAAGCTTCCACCTTCCTGTTCAGGTCAGAAACTGGCGAACATATAGCGAACCCCGACTTCGATGTTCCATTGGTAGGCCCCGGCCACATCGCGTCCCCAGATTCCCACCCCGGGACGAACGTAGGCTCCAAACCGCCCGACCAGACTCCTGCCGACTTCGAATTCCATGGTCATGCTGCTTTTCGCGCTTCGTTCCCAATCGATCTGCCAGACGGCTTGGGCGATGGTCCACCATTTTTCTGCCCAAAACGAGTTCACTTGGGCTGCAGCCCGCGAGAGCGCTATATCTCTGCGAGACGGATCACCGCCGACGGAAGTCTGATGTTGAAGTAATCCGATCAAGAATGAATCCCACTTTGGAAGGAATCGTGCCGTGGCGATCGCCGGACCGGCGGTATACTTTCCGCTGCCTACTCCCGCGTCGGACGCAGTCGGAAATGTCGCCAGGGCACCGATCAGCACAGCGTACTCCGGCGTATTGTAGACTCTCCATCCCGCGGTGACAGCTAGGTCACTCATGCCTTGGGCGCTAGTTGTTCCGGGGAGATTGGGATCGATCCACTTGAAGAAGGGCACGTCAACTCGCAGCAGCCAGTCCCCTCGATAGGGAACATCCACACGAGCCACCGCATCGCGAGCTCGCGCACCGTGAGGTAAATCCAGGTATTGGCTGGTCAACTGCAACCGCCCGACAATGGCCGTGGGATCCGTTCCGTATTTCGCGGCAACTTTGCGGAGCCGCTCAGCCTCTTCCCGCTCCTCGGGAGTCATGGACTGCGGACCGACCCGCTTAAAAATACGACGTCTTGGTTCCTTTTCTGAGGATGAACCAGGTGTCTCGGGTTCGCTTTCTGAGTCCGTGGTTTCGTCCGTCACCTGATCTTCTGGCGTCGGGCTTGAATCCGGAGGACGTTCATCGGACTTATCCTGTCCAACGGCCACCTCATGGCCACTGAAGAACATGATGATCGAGAGGATGAGAACTGCAACACCGCTCGCCGATTGATCGCATGACCTATCTCTCATCAGGAGCCGGATCATACATCAGAGTGGGTCCGGCTACTTCATGAGTTTATCCGCGGCGGCCCGAAGCTGCAGTGATTTGGGATTGCCGATCTCTTTCTTCACGATGATGTCGGTGGGGCGCACCGGTTTCCCATAGTAGGCCTGGTTGGAATCATTCGAGACCGAGACGAAGGCTCCATCGATAGCCATCCCGGCAAAGGCGCCTTTTTGCCTCGCATAGGAGATGATATCCGCCGCGAGGCCTTGAGCGGACATGCCGGCGCCGACCGGCCCGGTCGCCATGCCGGCATTGGCCCCGAGCTTGAAGTCGTTCGTGAAAAATTCCTCCAAGCCTTTCCTAGTCCGCACTACCAGGACCATTTCGGACACGTCGGCACCGATCTGCGCACCGAAGCTAGCGGATCCGATGTTATAGAACACCGGATCGCCCCATTTACCCGTCTTCTCGTCACGCGCGATCAACACGCCGCTGCCGCCGGCTCCGCCGAAGATGAACGCCCCCCGCATGAACTGCGGAATGATGAAGAGTGCTCTCGCTTCCTTGCCCAGCTGCTTGAAGGAATCTTTCAACTGGCCATCGGACGCAAAGGCCTCCAGCGTCAATTGCGCCTTGTCCACCAGCTGTTGCTGGGGACCTGCCTCAGCGGAAAAGGCTGGAGCCGCACCGAACATGGCTAGCGTCGCCGCTATTCCGATGCCGGTCGACGCGAGTCCGAGTGCCGCAATCAACTGTGGCATCATGGGATCATCCTCCTCTTAGAAGCCCTTGGAGCTATTGGGTGGCGACTTCTCAGATAGTGGATTCGAAATTGAGGTCAATCTCACCTTTTTCATCGAACGGCGCCTTGAATGTGCTGGGAGCGTCCACAAATGCCGTCCCTTTGAGCCGGTAGCTGACTTGTTGTCCCTCTCGCTTGGTGAGATCTCGAATCTGCCGGAGAAAACTCGCCAATGTCGTGAAGACTTCGACGTCCACCAACTGTGAACCAAACCGCGGCACCGCCACGTGTTGTCCTGACATTCCACTTGCAAACTCATGCTCATTCAATTCGATGTCAAACCGCAGACCGTTGATGCTGAGCTCCTGGTCGTTCGGGTTTTGAATCCGCAATTTCACGTCGAATCGCTGCTCGAAGATCGCCATGTCTTTGGGTGTCAGATCGGTAATCGTGACGCGCGGCGCTTCAAAATCCTTCGGCATCGTCGAGCAGGAGACCGTGAGCGCGAGCACCGGTACTGCCATCCACCTGCATCTCTTCATAACTCTGTTCATGATAGTGCTCCTAAGAACTTAATTCGGCTACCTAGAATTCCAGCACATGATACCCCCATGGATCGAGCTCGACATAGAGTCCCGCCTCGCGGATCTCATCGCCGCTTCGCTCATACTGAGTCCCACTGATCGCATCGGTCATACGCACCTTCCTCCCATCACGAGTTTCTATCGGGAGCTGAATTCTACCCTGAGACGGAGAATCGGAGAGATTGACGACAATGAGATGGCGTGTACGTTCGCTGTGGACGTACCAAGCGACAAGATTCAAGTGGCTCTGGTTGTCCGGCCATCCGGTCCGCTCGCACAGGTGCCAGTCACCCTTTTTGAAATCCTCAGCCCGCAGGGTCTTGAGCAGCGTCCGATAGAAGTTCTCCAGGCTGCGGTCGGTCGGCTCTTCAGGACGACGCCGCAAGAACACCGGAAGCCTGACACGCCGCCCTTCGAACTGTCCATCATGGAACAAGACTGCGCCCTGCAGGGTCGATACGGTAACGGCCGCCGCGTGCGCCTTTGAGGAGGAGAACGCCGCCGCAGCACGTGGCTCATCGTGATTCTCGATGAATCGGATCAGCTTCTGCTGATATGAAGCCTCAGCGCACAAATGCAGGCGGATACTTTCAGCCGAACCATGTTCGAGGCGATCGTATAATCGTTTGTCATAACAATAGTCGAACCCTTGCTGCTGCAAGTTGTACTCGAGATCCCAGTATGCCTCGGCGATAAAGAGCACATCCGGGTACCGCTGTTTGACCGTCCCTATCAGGTCCGTCCAGTACTCGCTTTGAGGCATTCGACCGGCCCGTGTCCCCCAAGTCCGTTCGAAAATGGGATTCATGAGCAGCATGGCCATATCACAGCGCATCCCGTCGCATTGAGCGGCAATCGACAGAACCGTCTCGATCGCTGCGTTCCGCAAGTCAGGATTGAATGCATTCAGTTGTAAGACGTCCGACCAGGACGGAAAATAAGGATCGCGGCCGCAGGCCAGGACGTACTCACCGACCCGGATGAAATCGTTCGGCTTGTTCGACAGGTCATCGGAGCTCCCTTGAATGAAATAGCCCGGATGCTCCGTGGCCCAGGGATGATCGGGCGCAACGTGGTTCGGCACAAAATCCAGGACCAATCGCATGCCCCGGTCTGCCAATTGTTTCCTGGCATGCGCCAACCCTTCGGGGCCGCCTAGTCGAGCATCCACACAGTAATTCCGAACACAATAGGCGGACCCGACATTGTCCTCAGGCCTGAAATCAGGCAGCAGCCGGCGGAACTCTGCGACAAGGCCGTCGTTTCGCATGGAGATCGCGACGCCGGCAGGACTTCGCTCCCACACGCCCATCAACCAAACGGCGTCAAATCCGTACGCCGCAATGGCATCCCATTGCTTCTTTGGCACATTGTCCAGCGTGATGGGACGCCGCGCAAGTTCACTTAGCTCATAGAGCCACACCCAGGTATTGATTTCGTGAATCGTCGGATGCCGAGGCCATTGAGCCATGGGTTTCTGCTTCACGCCGTTGTCGCCGTGACCTTTGTCACTGACTCATATTTTAGATGATTCATGGAGGGCAGTTTCTCCTGCTTTCCCCGAAAGTGACCGTCTTTCCATTCAACTGGCCAATGTGATGAGAAACAGGTCCAGCCGGTTTTGATGGCTGCCGCCGAGACCGGCACCATTGTCACCGGAGGTATTCATAATACAACACGAGCATGGCATCCTCTTGGGCTGATACGCCACATCAATTCGAGAGTGACCTGGGCGTTACCGGAAATGAAGAACACTTTACAATGCAGATGTCCTGGAGAAAACTGTCAGATTTGACAGTGCGTGAGACACGTTGAATCCCCTAGGCATGAATTTTCCCCTCCGGCCCTACCGTTACCGGCTTGTAAAATTGCTCCCGATAGGACAAAGTTGATCATGGGCGCTCTTGACTGCGAATACAAGACAGGTTCATGCTTGGCATCCCTTTCATCACCATACTCAATCGATGGGAGGTCAGCATGCTGACCACGCCTATGGCATCCTCAACAGAAGTCCGAGAAAACTACGCCTCGTTTAACCAGGAAAGAAGCGCTGCATGCCAGACTCAACCCCACTACCAGGATCTTATGCGTTCGCTGGAGGCCATTGTGTGGCGCGCAGACGCTGTGACCCTTGAGACCACATACATCAGTGAACAGGCAGAGAGCATCCTGGGCTACCCGGTCAGTCATTGGCGGCAAAAAGACTTCAAAGAGGCGCACGTGCATCCTGACGATCGACTGAGGGTGCTCGCTTCGTACCATGAGGCCCTTCGAGACCGAGACAACCATCGGCTGGACTACCGCATGACGGCAGCCAATGGTCGAGAGGTCTGGTTTCACGACTGTGTCCATGCCATCGACGTCGGGACATGCAGGGAATTGATCGGCGTCATGGTGGACATTACCGACCGGAAGGATGCCGAGGCGTCGTTGATTGAAATGACGGGGCGGCTAATTCGCGCCCAGGAGGAGGAGCGCAGCAGAATTGCTCGCGAGCTGCATGATGATTTCAATCAGCGGCTGGCACTGCTGGCGATTGGTCTGGAACGGCTGGGACAGACTCCTGCGCTGGAACATGCCATGGTCTCACAAATCTCCGACATGTGCCGTTTGACCCAGGAGATTGCCTCCGACGTGCATCGTCTGTCCCACCAGCTCCATCCCGCGAAGCTCGAGCATCTGGGTCTCGTTCCCGCGATTAAGGGTCTCTGCCGTGAGCTATCTGAGCTATATGGCGCCCAGATCCACTTTGTGCATCGCAATGTCCCCAGCCCAATCGATAAAGAGTCCGCGTTGTGTCTCTTCCGCGTCGCTCAAGAAGCCTTGAGTAATACGATCAAGCACAGCGGCGTGAAGAAGGGAACCCTCGAGTTGTTCGGCCATCGGAATGCATTGCATTTGTGCGTATTCGATTCAGGGTCCGGTTTTGATCCGCAAGCCATATCAGCCAAAGGACGGCTCGGTTTGATCAGCATGCAAGAACGTGTAAGGGCAGCAGGCGGCACGATCTCGGTTGAATCCCGTCCGTCGACGGGGACGCGAATTTCAGTGCATCTGGCTGCCTGAACCGACGTCCGATGAGAGAGGATTGCGTGCACCGTCCGCGAGTCTTGGTCGCCGACGACCATCTCATGCTTGCCGAAGCCTGCATTAGGCTGTTAGAGCCGGAATGCGAAGTCGTCGGCACCGTAACGGACGGGCGGGCGTTGCTTCCTGTGGCCCGCGATCTACGTCCTGACGTCATCGTGCTGGACATCGGCATGCCATTGTTGAACGGACTCGATGCCGGCCGACAGATCAAGCAATCGATGCCCGGCGTCAAATTGATTTTCATGACGATGAATGAAGATCCCGATCTCACCAAGGAGGCCCTGCACATTGGAGCGTCCGGATACCTTCTCAAAAGCTCAGCTGCATCTGAGTTGCCTGAGGCCATTCGGGCGGCAATCCGGGGCGACATTTATGTCGATAGCCGGGCGTCTGCCAGGTTGGATGATTCCTTCGTCCAAGAGGGCGAGCGTTCCACAGCCGGGCAACTGACTGCCCGCCAGCGCGAGGTGCTTCAGCTGCTCGTAGAAGGGTTCTCCATGAAAGAAGCGGCCCGCGTTCTCCGTGTGACAGCGCGCACGGTGGCATTTCACAAGTACCGGGTGATGCAGCAGTTTCGTCTTAAGAGTAATGCCGAACTCATTCAGTTTGCGATCGAACAGCATCTCACGCTTGGCACCCCCCATCACCGCTAGTACACGCGCTCCCTGCTAGCCCTCCAGAATAGGATCGACGTCGGCAGTCTCCATTCGGGAGGGTCCAATTGAATCTGTCAGTTTTGCCAGTTCCCCGATTCAGGGGTAAGTGGTAGAAAGCTGCGCGAGGACCTCCCAATGCATGAAGCAGCCATGGCTCGATATCGGGGGAGCAGCTCTGACAACACCACTTCCGTCCGCATCCTCTTAGCCGATGACAGCCCCTCGATGCTTCAGGCAGCGCGCAATATCCTGGAGCCTGAGTTCCAGGTGGTGGGAACGGTCAACGATGGTGAAGCCGTTCTCGAAGCTGCGGACACCCTCAGGCCTGATGTCCTGATTCTCGATATTTCCATGGGGATGCTGAACGGACTGGAAGCTGCGCGCCTGCTCACACGCATTGGGTCCAAGGCCAAGATCGTCTTTCTCACCGTCCACCAGGATCAAGAATTTGTCGAGGAAGCTTTTTCCGTAGGAGCGCTGGGCTATGTCGTCAAAACGCGCCTCGGCACAGATCTGCTTCTCGCTGTTCGGGAAGCGTTGATGGGAAGAACCTTCGTGTCACCTGACCTGGGATCGCCGAAGCGGTGCTGAGGGGCAACATTGTCCTCGTCAGAGTCGTTTTTCGCCAAACATCTTTAGCATACTGCATAGAATTGCATCGAGTTACTGCTTAATGGCCGGGAAGTCCTGGGCAATCTGAGCGTCGACAAGAAGCTGAAGCCGGCGCTCGAGCTGCAGCCACCGCACAGTGGTTTTGGCCGGCAGCGCCTTTTCAAGCGCACCAAAGCACTTCGCCCGTAAGTCCAGCGTCCTTTGATCGACGTTGAACACGTCTTCCGCAAGCTGCTTAGCCTGCTTGTCGTTGAGCGACGCATGGTGGCTGATGTACTCCTTCATGATCGAAACCTTCTTATCATTGATCGCCGCCAGCTCGGTTTCATATTGCCGATAGACCGGCCAAAAGGCCGCCGCTTCCTGATCGCTGAATTTCATGCGGTCGGCAATCATCGTGGCTTTCTTCGTCCGGATATCCGAACGCATGAGTTCGAAATCCGATTCGGAAAGGTTTCCTTCGGCTCCATGGACCAAGACCGGCTCCATTACCTGAATGCCACACGCGATCGATACGACGCACACCGCACTCGCCATAGCCCTCAACATGGTCATACTCGCTCCTCCTGTAAGTGAACCACCGGCTCCAGCAAACGGTTCAGGCCAAGCTCACCGCAATTCCACCCACATGGCTCCATCCGCGATGATATGTACTTCCACTCCGCCTGCTGTGGGGTATGCGCCACGGGGACGAAGAGCCAGGACGTCTGCTTCAAGCCGAGCACCAGGCCCCAGATCTCGAGTCAGGGCCGTTTCTAGACGTGACCGAAGCGCCTGAAGCTGGCCCGAGAGGTCGATCACAGCATGGGCCTTCAGACTCGCCAAGATGTTCTGGTGGAACATCCAGTTTGCAGAACGAATCAGCACATTGCGGCTATCCACCGTGAAATCCAGATCGACGAATCGGAGGATCCCAAGGCCCTCCTCGAACGCCGGTGTGCCCGTCGCGTACAGGCTCCCGTTGACTCCTCCAGATACCCGAAGCGCGAGGATTAGCTTGTCGCCGCTCCCGTAGAGCTGCACGCCCTCGACCTTCAAAGTATCGCCAACAGGGGGCTGAAACTCCTGCCCGAGCATTTCCTCTTCAAGCCGCTGATTAATCCGTCCGTACTCGACAGTGATCGGCAGCGCGAGATGAAAGCCTTCGAGCGGCAGAGGAGCCAATTGGAGCGGCGGCAGCGGCAGTGCGCCCTGTTGCGGCTTTGAACCGCTGACGATCCGCGGCTCCATCACCAGATTGACGGACGTCTTGAACCAACAGCGTGCCGTTGGACGTGATCGGACTGACTCGCGCGTCGCGAGGATTGAACTCGAGCCATTGGTTCGGGGCAAATTCGATTGGTTCCTGCAATTTCTGCCAGACCGTCTCGGCCCGCTTCTTCGCTTCCGTTCGTTCGCGAATGATCCGGTCGATGCTTTGGCCCATCGCGGCAAGTCGCGGCTGCAAAACCGCTTTCAAGAAAGGCGTGGCATCGAGGTCAAGACCCGCAAGCCGGCACGGTTCGATGAACACCGGCTCCTCGAAGGTCGTGTGAGATTGAAGGCGCCATCGATCGGACCAGGTCAGTGCAGAGCGGGCGGCAAGATTCAGTCTTTTCGGCGGATCATCGCCATGCCCGCAACGGCCTTCGACGAACTCCTGCCCCTGGCTCTTTCGCGCCCATACTCGATAGCGCACGTGGTCGAACCACACGTCAAAATGATCTTGGTTCATCCGATATCGAAACGACCCTCTGACGAGGCGATACAAGAACCGTACGTCATCCCGCTCCTCCAAGAGTGCCCGCATCGTTCCAGTCTTCCTCGCGCGAAGCGACAGGAGGAAAGCCCTCATCCACGGCGACGGCAAGTTCTTCCGCAGGGAGCCGAATTTCCAGATTCACGACGGACGCCTCCAAGGCAGGCGGCGGAGGCGCAGGCTTGAGCGGATCGTTTGGCTTGGGAATATCAAGCGGCGAGGCTGCCCATGCGCTTGTCGCATAGACAGCCAGAAGCACGATTGAACAGCAGGACATGCCGAGCCATGCATGTTTCGAGCAACGTGGTTGAGGCCTCAATTCGCTTCCCTGCGGGTGGAGTAACCAACTGCCAATCAACTGACGGTGTAGCCTCGTCCTGTCATGCAGGCAGAAAACGCCCGCTTATAGCCGCCAACATCCGCATTATACTCTTGCTTTGCTTTTTCCTGGGCGGCGGCCTGTTGCTCCGCTCGCCTGCCGGCGGCGCATCGCACCTCCCGCAGCGCCAACTCCCGCTCCAATGGCCGCTCCCTTTCCTGCATCGCCGCCGATGGCGCCCCCGATTGCGCCGATTGCGGCGCCTCTCGCCGCGCCCCTCGCTGCGCCGCCCTGCGGCGGCGGAGCAGCCGCTTGCTGCATCGGTTGGTTCGGATCGAATCCGGTTTGCTCTTTGGCCCATTTGTAGCAATTGAACTCGTCCTGTTCCTGCTGATCCTTCGTTTGTCCCTTACTGGGATACACGAACACGTCTGCAGCTGCAAGCGCTTCACTCGTGATGAACAGCAGCCCCATCACGATGACAATCAATCGTGAGTAATCCATAATGCCTCCTCAATCTCACGAATCTTACACACAGTCATTTCGTCAGTTCCATGGGGGGATGGTTCGTGCTCGAAGCAGCAGTGTCATGATCCCCTGTAGGCACTGTCTCGCCTGCGGAGGATCCTGAAGCGGCCGCGTGAGGAACATCCCCGATTAACGGCAGATTGCCCAGAATCGCGAGGCGTGTAACCATCCCGACGATATCGTCCAGCTGCATGAAGCGCGCCGCGGCTACCGGATTCAGTTTCTTACTGTAAATGTGGAAATACTTCTTTCTCAGTGCAAGGTCCGCCTGCTGGTTCTCGCTCGACTGCTTGACGATCTTCATCACATCGTCGTTGGTAAGCGATGAAAATTTCTCAATATAGGTTCCGAGTAAGCGAAGTCGTTTCGCCTCAAGTTGGTCCTTTTCCTTTTCATACCGGTGATACACGCCCCAAAATACCTCACTTTGCTGCTCATCGAGGTCCATGTTCCGCTCAAACACCTCTTTGCGCTCAGTCGACAGAATATACTGCAGTTTGTCGGGGTCCAAATTTGGGCGAATGCGCACCACCTTCAGTGTTGATTCCGGCACTGTTGATTCCTGTGCATGCAGACCAGGCACTATCAACACACCTATGAGACACAAGCCGACAACCACGTTCGGTTTCATGACGGCTCCTTCCTCCTCACAGCAGATGGATGCACCTTTTCGCCGACTTCACGCTATCATCAATTGACAGGGACAGACACTGTCAAAAATGACAGAGCCTTGATGATTCTCACATCCAGTCTATCAACAGGAATCCGGCTCCGAGTGTCGTCTGATTATGGTTGTAATCAATCAAGCTTTCGCCGTATCCGGTGAACACCTGGACATACCCTTTGAGCTGCCGGTACAGGGGAAAGCTCCAGTCCAACTGAATCGCGCCACGGAAATTCCAAAAGTCCACATTACTTCGCAGAAGAAGTGAGAAATTGTGGCCCCCATTCTGATATGTCGCGACGATGTCTCCACGTCCGACGAAGTCGGTGATATCAGGATTATTGTCGTTGGTCCAATCTTCACGGATGCGATACCAGGGTCTAATTGTGAGTCCGAATCCTCCCCGCTCGAATCCGAACTGTGCATAAATCCGATTCCAGCTTCGCGACAATGGGTCCTGACGCCCGTTGGACTGATGGACAAGGCCTATATTAATGAATCGTCCCTTCAATCCGAACAGATTGTAGTCAGTGTGAATCACGCCCATGATTTCTGGCTCGTAATTGCTTTCGCGAAAGGGCGCCGATTTCGACTTGTTGTACATCTGGAAGAATGAGAGTTGCGTATAGGCAATCCACAAATCGAATCGTTCTTTGATCTCGATCGCTTTCAGTTTCGCAGAGAATTGGAACTTGACCTCTGTGTTGGAATACCCCAACGACTGAGGAATCGTGCCTTGCGTAGGACTCGAAGGCTGATTGTTCACATTGGTGGTATAGCGGACCGGCAGAAGATAGACCTGCTTATATGGTCGGATCGAAAACAGCCCATGCTCTGTGCCAGGGTCTAATTCCCAGCGTATGCCCATTAACGAGGGTTGGCTGGTTGGGCTCGGAAACGCCCCATCTGGCCGCTCCTGCGGCTGGCCTTTACCCTGCGCTGCTTGGTTGTCGTAACATTTCAACCGTTCGGCGTCGGGCATCAGCTCCGAACAGACGGGTTGGCCTTCGGGCACACCGGAGGTGGACGGTTCCACAGCAGCGACCGTCTCCCTCGCGAGAGGAAGACTGCCCAACAGTACGGTGAAGAGACCTGCCGCCCACCACGGTTTCCTCATGTGTCGCACGTGTTCGTTGCCCGCAACCTCCCTTCAGCCTCCGCGTTCTTCTACGGTTTCGCGGTAGCAGCCGTCTTCAGCATGGCATGCAATTCTTTGGAATTGGGATTGGGTTTGACCTTATGCGAAATAATAATTTCGGACGGACGGACGTCCTCTCCGAAATAGGCGGAATTGAGATCGTCCCTTGTCCTGATGGACGCTCCGTCGAACGAAACGCCGGCGTATAATCCTTTCGCGCGTGTGAACGTCACAAAATCAGCCGTCAGGTTCGTGTCGGCTCCTCCTCCCTTCGGCCCGATCGCGACAGATCCGTCCGCGCCAAGCTTGAACTTGTTCGCCAAGAGCGAGTCCACCGCTTTAGGCGTCATGATCAACATGACCGCCTCTGAGGACTGGGCTCCTGCCTGGAGGCCGAAACTGGCTGCTGAGGTTTCATAAAACACTGGTTCGCTCCACCCACCGCTTTTCTCATCCCGCGCTAGCACGACGCCGTTGCCGCCTTCGACGCCGAAGATGAAGGCGCCCTTCGTGAGTTTTGGCACGATGAAGACACCCTTTGCCTCTTTGAGGTGGCTGCCGAACCACTTCATATCGGGGTCATTCATGAAGTTCTTCAGTGTGATTTCAGCCTGATCGATCAAACCTTTGGCGTCGCTGGCGTCATCGGCCCACCCGGGAACCGGCGCCATGATCAGCCCTATGATCAACACCGCCATGACGGCGGCGCATGCGCGAATGGGATGCATCCTCTCGATCGTCATCTTGTCCATAGCTCCCTCCTTGGTTGGAAAATTCTCAGCGTGGTTTCGCGGATGGCGGATAACTCTCAAACGCTTCGGCAATCGCCTTGTTCCCAAGCTCGACATTGTCCTTGGCCGAATCCTGCAATGTTCCGACGATGGTGGCCCGCCACACCAGTTGCTTCTTGGCCGGTTCGATCAGATCGAGAATCAAGGTCCCTTCCTTGTATTCGTAGGTCGTGACCCCCCCGCCATACCCGGCACCCCAGCCATACCCGCCGCGAGGGCCGCGCGCCACGCCGACGCTCGTGCCGCCGCTTTCGAGTCGTTGCTTATCCTGCACATTGACCCAGTAGTGCACGAGAAGATCCTGTGGTTCCTCTGCGCTGACCTGACGGAGCCCTTTGGCGGTGAGTTCCCGCGCAACAGCAGATTCAATACGTTTCTGCATCAACGAATTGTCATAAATTCCGCCCTTGTTGATATCAGCGAGGCCCCCAAAGGCAAACGTCTTGAAGGCGCTGAAATCCGCCGTAGGGTCATGATCCGTCTTCACGTTGAATGAGGTACAGGCCCATACGCTAAGTGACAACGTCAGGAACATGCACGCCATTCTTCGCCCGTTCATCGGCTCCCTCCCTCGCTCCCTGCTTGTCCCTACGTCCCTTCCGCTACCTCCCTGATGCACGATTGGTCGTCTCTCCCGAGCTTGGATCCCTGATCAACAAAGCCTGCCTGCGCGCCCTGCAGGCAAAATAGACATACGCCCCGACTACCAGAAAATTGATACCCACGGCGATGGTATTCCACACGATCACGGGCCTCGACTCGACCAAGATCCCGTAGTAGACCCAGATGATCTGGAAGGTGCCCATGATCGCAGCCATGGTCGGATTCATGCCCTCACAGGACCGTCGTTTGAGCATGGCGATCAAATCTGGCATCGCGGCAAACGTCGTCCCGAATCCCGCCACGAAACCGATAATTTCATGCAGCGGCATTGACATGTTCAACATGGCGGGCTCCTTTATCCCGTTCAGTTTGCAGGCGCACGCTCTGCCTCGTCAGCACTGGGACGCGTCAGCCAGATAGGTCATGAGCACACCATAGTGATCCGATCCCGGCTGAATTGAGACGGCAGCCGGTTTCCCGAATAATTCCTGCTGAAAACAACCTGTGGGACTGTCCGAGGGTTTGCTCATGAGAAAGAGAAAATCGACGCGCCTCGCCTGGCTGATACCCTTCTGGTAACCCTCAAGAATTTTCTGTTGTTGGCTCTCAGGCAACCGCTTCATCGCCTCGCGAAGCGCAGATGGCACCTCTCGTACTCCCTGCCCGGCAATCACGTTCTGCTGAGGGTCCAGACTGTAGACCTCGCTCTGGGAATTGGCAATCGTGTATGTATCTTTCAATCCCGCCCGTTCAAGCTCTCGGTATTCCGGATCGTCTGGTTCAAAATTGAAATCTCCGCCGACGAGGGTTCCGGCATAGCGTCCCCTCGCATCAAGTTTCTGTATCTCTTTGACGAGCAGGCGAATCTCATCAAGACGCCGGTTCTGGTCTTGTTCCATCGCGGCGACAATGCCCTCGAAGTCCTCCCGCCGTGCCCGTCCCTGCTCAACAGCTTCCTTGATCCTCTGAATAAAAAAAGCGTTGCGCTCAATACCAGAGTGTAAATGAAGACTCACAGCCAGCAGTTTCTTTCCGGTATCAGGGTTTTCGACTTCGGCGACCAAGGCATAGCGAAGCTCGCCGGTCTGCAGACCCATGTAGTCGTCGCATCGCCCAAAGCCTCCGCTCAGCTTGAGTCCGGCAACCTTTTTTAGTTTCAAAGGAGCTTTGGCAAGGACCACCAGTCCATTGTTCAGATCCGGAACAACCGCGAGCCCCGGCGCGAGACGGACTCCGCAGGCATCCACTTGATGCACCTGGCTATACTCCAAACCCACCCGTTTCATGGCGGCGACATACGTCTCGGCCATTTCAGGCAGAGGATTCACCTCCTGCAGGAGGATCACCTCGGGTCGCGCCACGGCGAGTTGTTCAAATTGCAAATTGAGCCTCGCCTGGCGTGCCTCCTGGGGTTCGCCCGCTTTAACGGTCAGGCCGCTGGGCTCCAGGCCGTGCAGCGTGTTGTAGGACAGAACGGTGACCCGCTGCATCGGCCGACCGGATGGCTCCGGCACCGTTGTCCCCTGGCTCGCTCCGGCGCAAGCGACAGGCGAGATCGCGAGGGCCAGGACAAGGAGGTGGAGACCACGAGAAGGCTTCATGGGCAGTTCCTAGAAGACTTGCGACCGTATTGCCATATACTCTGTTTCCGGCAGCAACAGCCAATTCGTGATTCGTGTGACTCCCATCGTTCCAGTTGCCGCCCGTTCTGCCCGTTCCTTTTCTTCGCCGCCAGAGACGATACCGAGGAGTACCACACGGCCGTTCATCACCTCTACATGCACCCGGCTCGCCACAACACCAGCGGCGCGGGTGAGCGCAGACTCGATCTGAGATTTCAAAACCGCATCGGAAGTCACCTTGCCGACATCCGCAGATGGCGGCTGTTTCACAGGAAGCACGGCCTCGATGGATTGAAGGCCTTTGACACCTCTTGCGGTCTCGAACACCGCCTGAGCTTGCTGAGGGTTGTCGACGTACCCGACGACATATCCCCTATTCATGAAGACATAGGTCGCAAGACCGAGGGCGGAGAATCCAAAATGATCGACCAGGGCTTGATGCAGGCGAAACTGATGCGCGTGGTCGTCGGCCGCTGAAAGCGGGTTAAGCCGCTCTTCCGCCGCCTCCATCATGACTGTGTATCGATCTCCGCCGCATCCATTCAGGGCGAGCAGCACGATCAGCCCACTCATGAGAAAGGTCAAGTAGGTCTGACTGCTCCGCTTACCCGATTGAGAATTCCGATACAGAATCATACAGATGCACCAAATAGCGTGCCTTCATTGCGAATGAACTCCGGATAACACCACAGCCGCGTAAACGGAAAGGTGACTCATGAACGGCGCGGCACGGCCCCGATGCGGTGCCTATCAGGTGTGGGGTAACATGTCTGGACAAACGGGGAAACTGTCAAAAATAACAGGAGCAGCACGAGCCCCTAATGAACATGTGGTTCGTCCCTTGTGAGGGTAGAGTGTGCCGGCAGGTTACCGACAGGTCGGATACTATCATCGGACCTTTGAAAATTGTCCACGATATCGTGTACCGGTTTCCCGGTTGGTCGCATCGACGACGAGCACTCGCGTCCCCTTGTGCTCATAGAGGGTAAACGTTACAGCGCGATGCTCCGTGTCGCCAATCAATCGCCCTTCGCGCGTTTCCACTCCTCCGGAGCCGACGGCCACTGCGGATAAAGTTTCGCCCGCGAACATATAGGTGCTGTTGTCACGGATGATCAAGTGAACCGATCCTTCCGGAAACATGGCATGGTCTTTCGTGACTGTTCCGTCCCACTCTCCCACCACCATTGACACATCGGTAATCGGTACGGACTTCCAGGAGGGATCATGTTGAGACGGTCCTCCGGCGCATCCGACGACTGCACTGACCATAAGGACGAGCGAGCAGGCGAAATAGGACTTTCTCAGCCTCGAAAGGTGAATCATAGAGACCCTCCTCCAGTCTGGCGGCCATTGTCACTTCTGGAATCATCTCTTGTCATCCAGGAAATCGCTTCCGCTTCTAGGCACTGCGCATGAACTCTCCATAATACCGGTCTCCGGTTTCGCGGTTCGTCGATTGCAGGAAAATGACGGCATTCCCTCTATAATCATAGAGCGCCAATGTCAGGACCCAACGGGCCGTATCTCCTATCAACCGGCCCCCACGCATGGCCAGCGATCCGCTCTCAAGGGCCATTTGTGAAGCAGTCTGCCCTCCAAGAGCATAGTGAAGTTGGTCATCAATCATCAGCGACAGAGACAGCGACCCTTCCGGCAGAGCGCCGGAGTCACCTTTCATTGTCCCTTTCCAGTTCCCCGTCACCATCCTGGGAGCGGTGATGTCCAAGAATTTCCAAGACGTATGGTGGTGGAGCAGTCGTACGAGACTCATCGCCAGCGCCCCTGCGAAGAAGGCGCCGCCGTAGAACCGGACCCAACTCACCGCTCTGGATAGCGGATTCATATCGTGAGATTGTTTGTCGATTCCTGCCTTGTCGAAGACCGCAGCAAGTCAACGTCCAGGGCGTAGGGTTCACACGAACCTGGCAGACGAGCACTCTCGACGGCCACTCGACATTGGTTTCCTGTTCAACTCACCAAGATTCTTCTTTAGGGTAAAGTCGGGATAACTGTAAGACACAACGCGGGCAAGAGGAACTGTCAAAAGTGACAGGAGACAAGCACCGACAGGGTGACGGTCCGTTGTGAATCATCCGCTCGATCCGCTGCATCAATATGATCAGGCGCCGGAGCTGATGATCGATCGTTGCGGTCTCTTGCTTCCATGTACGATAATGAGTCCATGCGGCTCTCGCGACGTACATTGCTGAAGGCGACGGGATTGGGAGCGTTGGCCGGCATGGTCGGCGGCTGTGACGCTGTCGGCGGTGTCTTCGGCCGCATGTTCGCGGTTCCACCTCGCGAGACGACCTACTTCACACCCAATTCCAAATTCTATGTCGTGAACTATGCCGACAGCGCGGTGTCAATGTCGCGCGACGTCAACATCGAACAATGGAAATTGACCGTCAAGGGCGAAGTCAAAACCCCCATGTCACTTGGCTGGCGGGACATTCTGAATCGGGATTCGTACGATCAGGTGTCCACTTTGATGTGCATCGATACCTTGCCGGGCGGCGACAGCCTTGGCAATGCCACCTGGCGCGGCATTTCACTCAAGAAGCTCCTCCAAGACGCCGGCGCCGACGAAGACACGGCACGGGATGTGGTGTTCCGCGGGATCGATGGATACGACGACAGCATTCCGTTTAAGAGGGCAATGCAGGACGACGTGATGCTCGCCTTCTTGATGAACGGGGAGAAGTTGCCGAAGGAGCACGGGTTTCCACTCCGCGCCATCGTGCCGGGCTTGTTCGGCATTAAGAACGTGAAATGGATCCACGAGATTGAAGTGTATCCGGGCGACTATATGGGATACTGGCAGCGCAAAGGATGGACGGATGACGGCACCATCAAGATCTTTTCGCGAATCGACTCGCCCGGGCATTATCAAACGCTGCGAGGAGGCCAGCAGACATTCCGCGGCATTGCGTTCGGTGGACCCAACAGCATCGGCAAGGTCGAATTGAGTTTCGATGCCGGCCGCACGTGGAACGAGTGCAAGATCGAACCGCCCATGTCCCCCTATTCTTGGGTCCTGTGGAGCTATACCTGGCAGCCGCCGAAGCCCGGAAAGTATCAAACGGTCGTCAGGGCAACCGACACGAAGGGCCAACTGCAGATTGCTGAACTGGTCCGACCGCAACCAGCGGGAGCGTCAGGCTATCACACGATCATCTCCGAGGTTTCGGAAGTCTGAACAGGTTGTCCCGTCGCTCTCCGCGCCTGTTCTTCAGGAATCGGTATTCCGACTAGCGTTATGATCAGAAAGCTGACGGCTGAGAAGCATGAGCGGGCGGTGCACTATTTCAAGCGACATTGACGGGCGGGCAGCCGAAATGGTCTGTTGGACCTTCATCCTTTCCTCTCTGTTGATACTCATGGTGGCGCCAGCAGATCCGTCACGGCCCAGGTGAGATAGAACAGCACCGTGTACTGATCGTAGTAAGTCCGTCCGATGATCGTCGCCGACGATCCGACAAATTCTCCCGTACGATTGTCAAACATGTCCACGTGCAGCCTGGCATACCCGCTTTGCTTCTGCAGCTTAAATAGCGCGAGTTCGGGAAGCGAAAAGGGGATGACCGTGCTCTGTATGGGAGGAAGACCGATCAGGGTCAAGCCCTGCATGGTTCCGAGGGACTCGACCATCACCCGGACCAGATAGGTCGCATCTTGACTCGGTATCCGGTACCCATTGCGTCCCAACACAGCAGCCACCGCATCCCGAATGTAGGAGGTCTCGAGCGCCGGGTGTTTCGCCGATGCCAATTCAGGCCCACTCATCCGTACCAAGGTCCGATCGCTGTCTAGGCTGGTCGCCTGAAGCTCGAGGGGTGCGCCGGGAGGCAGAACCAGGTGTAAGTTGTGAAATGACCGTTCAATCGCCTGCGTGAGCAGCAGTTGCTCCACGGCAGTCCTTGGCGTGCGAGAGTATTCCTGCTCCACCGCGCATCCGGCAAAGGCAAGTGTCATCATGAGCAGGCAAACAATTCTTTTCATAGGGTGCAGCACTTAGGTGGCGAACGGGTACAGCCTAATTCGAAAGACACGCTGACCGCAAGGCAAAAGGGGCACGTGAAGACAGGTTGGGCTTACAACCCTACTCGTTCGTTCCTGGCCTGAGCAGGACGGGCTTTCCTGAATGGCTGTCTTTCGAGTAACATGGCGTCCCACAACCACCGAGCCATGAGCTGAATGTCTGAGCAAACTTTTACCGATCCCCTCGCCCAGAAATTTTACCGACAGGGCGAGGTCGAGTTGGAATCCGCCCAGTCCGCCGAGACGGTCCTCCGGAAAGCCGAGGCGTTCGGACAAAAGGACGCCCGGACGGAAATCATGCAGTCGGCCTTTTATTTTCTGGCTGCGGCACACTTTCTCGAGGGCCGAAATGCCGACGGATCTGCACAGGCCTATCATCAGGCCGGACAGCAACTGCACCGGATCGGACATTTCGCACAGGCCGGCCGCGCCTATTCCAATGCCGGACGGCTCGCAGAACGTGCCGCTCAAGTCGCGGCGAGCCCTTCCTCGAGACATGATCTGCAACACCTAGCCGTCCGTTCTTACTCGCGCGCCAATCATTGCTTCGCCGAAGTCGGCGAATTGGACTGGTCGCAGACCGAATATTTGAACGAGCGCAATGCCCGGGTGACTTGGGCCAAGATGGAAGGGAAACACCCTTGGGCTCAGCTGGCGTGGAAAGCCACGAGTAACTACGGAACCAGTTTCTCGCGCTGGGGCTTGTGGGTGCTCGGCACGATCGGACTGTTCAGCCTGTTGTACGAGCTCTTTTTCCAGCTACGATGGCTGCAACCGATGGAGGCGGATGCCGTCGCTCCCTGGATTCCGTTTTGGTCGGCCGTCTACTATTCGGTCAATGTGACGGCAGCCCTGGGATTAGTGGACTATCAACCAACCCATTTCCTCAGCCAGGGCGTCGTCATCGTCAATGTGCTAGCTGGATACATCCTGCTGGGCATTGGCATCGGCATTATCGGCCGGATGATTCGCTATCGTTAGCGCCGACTAGCGGCGAAGCAGCCCCGCGATCGAGATTCGATATTCACAGGGTTTGACCGGATTCAGGGAGACTTTCCCTATCCGGCTCAGGCGGTCGACCGACAGAAAAACCTGAGTCCACCCGATCCCCGTCAAGGACGACAGCCCTTCCATGGTTTGCGCTCCCCCACGCCTGAGGGCCGAGAGCATCGTCCGATCCACCAGCCGTGAAGTTGCGTATTGTGCATGAGTTCTCATGGTCCCCTCCGTTCAACCGAGAAAGGTGAGAAGCATGTGGTGGGTACTTACGTTGTTGAGCGTAAGTATGAACCGAAAGTCCCCCCATGCAACAATTTCCTGAAATGCTGCACGACCTGGTTATCGCTGTCGACGAGTTCCCACAGGCGCTTGAGACAGCGCCGTGAGTTCCGCGCCGGTTACGTCACGCCAATGGCCGGGCTGCAGGTTGTCCAGCCGGATGGCGCCGATTGCGACTCGTACCAAGCGCAGTGTCGGATGGCCGACTGCTGCCGTCATGCGCCTCACCTGCCGATTCTTCCCTTCATGGATAACGAGCTCGAGCCAGGCCGTGGGCACCGTGCGGCGGACCCTGATCGGCACCGGCCGCTCCCATAATGCCGGTTCCTGGGCGAGCAGTCGGACCTCGGCCGGTCTCGCGCGAATCCCGCTCAAGACCACGCCGCGGCGCAATTGGTTCAAGGCTTCTTCGTCGGGAACTCGTTCAACCTGGACCCAATAGACCTTGGGTAATTTCCGGCGCGGATCCGTGATGCGATGCACCAGCGCACCGTCGGAGGTCAGGATCATCAGTCCTTCGCTGTCGCGGTCCAGGCGCCCTGCTGCATAGACTCCGGGGATATCGATGTAATCGGCGAGGGTCGGCCGTCCATCTGGATCCCTAAAACAGGGCAGAACATCATATGGCTTGTGAAAAACAATAGTCCGAGGCATGGAATCAACAGTTATACAGCAATACGGTTTTCACACGGTCCAACAGGTCAAGTTATTGCCGCCGTCATGTAGGTCTGTATGTCTTTCCCTTCACATGTCTATCCAATCCCCTTCTACGTTTTCCCCCTTTGACCTAGTTCCATGCGCCCAAACGCCCCTTATAGAGATCCAACACAGGTAATTTCCCTAGCTTAGAGCCCTCAGGCAGAACCATTTGATTCGGCATCCCAATTGCTCAAGGCCAGACCGCTGCCTCGCTGATCACTTTAACCCGAATGGATGTCAACGGTTGACACCCGTTCTTTTCCCATCACAAGGAGGTTCATCATGACCCGTTTCGCACACATTATCGTATTGGCGGCGTTCCTGGCAGTTGGCATCGGCGCGTCCGTGAGCTTCGCGAATGAGCCTGCTCCCGCCGAACAGAAAGAGAAGAAAGACACGAGCGGCAGCAAGGCAGAGGACGAGAGCAAGAAGGACAAGAAGGATATGGGCGGCAAGTAGTCGTCTCCGGGAGCGCAGCGCTCGCTGCGCTCCCTTTTTCCCGCCACGCCTGCATCTGCTTCCCAGAACGGCCCGCAACCGTCTTGATTGACCCACGCATTCAGTGCACCATAGGGATCCGTTTTGGCTGTACGTTGATCCCTACAGGCAATGTTCCCTGTCTCGACCCGGTTCGAGAGGGTCATGATCGCAGCGCCATTGTTTGACGCCATTGAAGTGATTGAGTATCCAGCGTTTACTGTGGCTTTGCCCCTTTATCCAGTCACATTGAGTACCGGCACCGACTTTGCTCGTCCCTGAGTCGTCATACATCTACACCGGCATACAGGAGGGCTTATGACACCGTACCGCATTCGCCATCATTGGATCCTCATGCAGACGAGCATGATCGCGTCAGTCTTGCTCATGGGATCCGGATGTGTCTCAACCGATACCCACCAGAAGGCATTGGAAGAACTGGAAAAAAACAAGAAACTGTCAGCCAGTCAATCAGCGGAGTTGGACGCGCTCAGAAAGAAATCCAAAGCCGAATCGGATCAACTGCAACAGCAACTGGCGGGACTCCAACACAATCTCGATCAGGAAACGAGCCAACGAAAAAATGCGGAACAGCAAGCGGCTTCGCTCGAGAAGGAACGTGAGGCCTTGACTGCCCGATCGACGGAACTTCAAGGCAGGTTGGACGGTCTCGAGCGCGAAAAGAGCCAGTTGGGGACCGAGTTGGGCGACGTGCGCGGACAAATCGCGACCCTGGAAAAGAAACTCGCCGATGAAACGGCGCAGGTATCCGCACTCGAAAACGACAAGCAACAACTCGCCAGCGGAACGGCCACGGCTCAAAGCGAGATCACCAAGCTTCAACAGCGGGCGGCCGAATTGGAGGCCGAGTCGGCGCGGGTGGCGAAAGAGCGGGAACAATTGCGCCAGGAGCAGTCTCAACTGTCGGCCAGTCTGGACGAGGAGCGCAAGCGCCTGAAGGCCGAGACGGAAGACAAGGCTCGCCTTGAACAGGAACGAGCAGCCAAGGAGGACGAGATCCGCCGTCTCACGAAGACCCAGGAGGAACTTTCCAGGTCTCTCAAGGACGAAATCGCGAAAGGCAACATTACGATCCAGCAGGTCCGCGATCGACTCACGATCAACATGGTCGATCGTGTGCTGTTCGACTCCGGCCGCGCCGACATCAAGCCGGCGGGGCTGAAAGTCTTAAAGCAGGTCAGTGACGTGTTGAACAAGATTGCGGACAAGCAAATCAGAATCGAAGGGCATACCGACAACGTTCCAATCAGCACGAAGCTTCAGGACAAGTTTAAAACCAATTGGGAACTCTCGACCGCCCGTGCGACGGTCGTGGTGCGCTACCTCATCGATCAGGGAGGCGTGCAGCCTCAGGGGCTCTCGGCGGTGGGATATGCCGATACCCATCCCATTGCAAGCAATGACTCCGAGCAGGGGCGCTCCTCAAACCGGCGCATCGAGATCGTGCTGTATCCGAAAGATCTCTCGCAAATCGCGGGCGGCCTGCCGCCAACCAATTGACGACTCCCTTACATCTATCGCGCGAGGCCTTCACTTCGGAAGGCCTCGCCATTCTTCATCGCACACCTGGACTTCTCCCCTGCGGCGCAGTATCGTGGACGAAACTGCTGAAGCGAGGGAGGAGCCATGCGCTGGCAAGGCCAACGGCAAAGCGAGAATGTGGAAGACCGGCGGGGATTCGGCCCGGCGAGTATCGGCGGTGTCGGCGGACTCGGTATCGGAGGCATCGTGCTGGTGCTGGCCGTCAGTTATTTCACCGGCATGAACCCGCTGACGCTCATCGACCTGATGAGCGGGATCCAGGGCACCACAACGGAGCCGCCGATTGACTCGGTGCCGACGGGTCCCGTCAAAGACGAGATCGGTCAATTCGCGTCTGTCGTGCTGGCCGACACTGAAGATACCTGGCAGCAGCTGCTCCCGAAAGCGGGACGCCGGTATGAAAATCCGCGCCTCGTTTTGTTCACAGGCGCGGTGCACTCCGCCTGCGGCGCGACTTCTTCGGCCGTGGGGCCGTTTTATTGCCCGCAGGATCGTAAGCTCTACCTCGATGTCTCCTTCTTTAAGGAAATGTCCCAACGGCTTGGCGCGCCCGGGGATTTTGCCCAGGCCTATGTCATCGCCCACGAGGTCGGCCACCACGTTCAGAATTTGCTGGGGATTGCCGAGAAAGTGCACCAACTCCAGCGTCAGGGTGGGCAAGCCGAGGGAAATGCCCTCTCTGTTCGCCTGGAATTACAGGCCGATTGCCTTGCCGGTGTCTGGGGCTACCATGCCAACCGTGAACGACGGTTGATCGAGCCGGGCGACTTCGAAGAGGGACTGGCGGCAGCGGCGGCCATTGGAGACGATCGCTTGCAGCACATGTCTCGCGGGTATGTGCAGCCAGAGAGCTGGACACACGGCTCTTCCCAACAGCGGAAGACGTGGCTGCGCAAAGGGTTGGACACCGGGAATCCCGAGGTCTGCGATACGTTTTCGTCGAACCAGCTTTAAATCCGGGAGAAACGCATGATCGAAGAAGACGCATGTTCCACCGCCGCCTCGCCTGCCCCCTCCGCGTGGGAGGCGGTGCTCGCTGATCCACCCTGGGCCGCAAGATCGTTCCTCGCCGTTGCAGTGGCCACGATTGGCGGGCTCGCTTCATGGATTGCGAATTATACCTCTCCTACCGTCGCTCAACTTGGTGGAAGCTATCTTGGCGGTTATCTGATCGGGTGGGCCTTTCGCCGTTTCTTGAAAATGGCGGCGATGATGGTGGCCGTCGGTCTGGCCTGCATCGGTGCGATGAAAACGACCGGCTGGGTGGATGTGGATTGGAGCGCGGTCGAGGCTCAGGTTTCCCAGACTGTCCAATGGCTTCATGGCGAAGCCCAAGGATTGAAAAATGTCCTGGCGGGGTTTCTTCCTTCAGCCGGTGCAGCAGGAGCCGGATCGTTTTTCGGCTTTCGGAAGAAATGAGCGTGGGCAGAAGCGCCTGGAAGGTTAATCGGCCAGTTTTTGTTTGATTTTCTTCTCGGCCTTGCCGAAGCCTTCGGCGGTTTTGTCCACCGCCTTCTTGAGCTTTTGCTCGACCTTTTCAGGGACGTGCTTATCCTCAATTTTTTTGGCGGTCTTGTTAAAACCCTCTTCAATTTTCTTGCCGATCTTCTTGGCCGCGTCACCCACCTTCTCCGAGAATGACGTGTCTCCGCTCCCCACCGACTCAGCCGCGCAGACGGCTATGTCGTGTAAGACAGCAGACATCAGCGCATAGGCGCATACTGCGGCAATCGACCCTTTCATGGCGTTCCCCCTGTCATCGATGATGAAAGCTCATTATACTGTGCAGGATCGGCTGCATACAGTGAAAGGATGATTCATGTGCCGTTGGTCAGATTACCGTCGTGCGTGTCTCCGATCGCCAGTAATCCTCATTGCGTGCGTGCTCATGGTGGTCCTTCCGCTCGTAACGTCCGGTACGTCCGCCTCCGAAGAGACACGTTCGGATATCATAGAGCGGGCAAAACGGGCCACCGTCGGCATTTTGGAAGACACGCAGGATTCCCGGGTTCCCGACAAGCCGGGCAAGATCAAGATTCGAGGCACGGGATTCCATCTGCATGACGGCTATCTCGTCACGGCCAGGCACGCCGTCGAAACAAACAGCCCGTCGGGTCCGGTGGTGCCGAAGGTCATTCATGTTCTTACGGCCGACCTTCACGAAATCGTGGCTGAGATCGTTGGAGAGAGCGCCTATTTGGACGTCGTCCTCTACCGCCTGAATAAACAGGACCGACCCATCCTGGCCGTCGGGGCTCCCTTCGCAGTGGAAACGCCGCTTGTCGGCAGCGAGGTCTTCACGGTTGGGTATCCGATGGGATGGGGACCGACAATGGCTTTCGGCCGTATCGGCAATGCCAATACCTTTCTGCAAACCGTCGAGACCCGGCTCCTGCAAGCCGATCTTGCCGCATGCAGCGGCAATTCCGGTGGCGCGCTCTTCAATGCGGGGGGCGAAGTCGTCGGCATCTTGCATGCCGTGATCCAAACGGACAAAGATGAAAGCCACGTGTATTGTAGCCAGATGGCTTTTGCAATCCCCGGTACCCTGGCCGCACGGATCGTTACGGCCGCTATCGAAGGAAAGCCGTTGGCTTTCTCCAAACTGGGCATACACATGACTGCGGTGAAAGATGGCACGAAGTGGCGGATCGCCGTGAAGGACGTGGCTGAACCGGCCAAAAGCGCCGGCATTCAAAAGCATGACATCCTCTTGGCGATAGAGGACACGGACATTCTGGATGCCGCGCATTTGAAGAACTACCTGATCGAACGAACGGTTCCAGGCCAGCGGGTCGCCGTCAAAGTGCGTCGTGCCGAGGCAGATCTGACGTTTACCGTGACGTTGGCGGGCGGATAGGGGGGGTGGCTGAAGGTAGATGGCAGCCTCTGCTCCCGTGATGAGTAAACCGCAGGGCCTCTCGCTGCTTGGCTCCGCAAACTTAGTCCGTTTTGGACTTCGTCCGAACGGACCAGTCCGGGTTTTCGATTGCATCGCAATCGGAGGGAGGGCGGGTGAAAACGTTGCACCGGGGCCGGCCGGGTGAACAATGATTGTTTCAGCCACCTGGCAGCACTTGATACCAGCCGTTGGCACAGGCCAACGCGACCCGGCAATCGAACAGGTCGCTCAAATGCTTCTCTGACAGCACCGCCTTTTTTTCTCCGTCCTGAAGGACCTTCCCTTTCTTCAACAGCACGACTCTTCGGATCTCTGGCGGAATCTCGTGAATGTGATGCGTCACGAGCAGAATGGTTTTCCCTGTCCGCATATACCCGCGCACGAGATCCAGATAGTGAAAGGTTGCCGTCAGGTCGAGACCGCTCGTCGGCTCATCGAGCACGAGGACCGATGGCCCATGGACGAGAGCACGGGCGAGGAGACAACGCCGCTGTTCGCCGGTTGACATTGCGGCATACCGCCGGTCGGTCAGGAAGCCGATGCCCAAATCCTCCATCACCGCATGAGCACGGGCAATGTGCGCGTAGGAAAACTCCTGATGGCCATAGGTCCCGATGCTCGCGTAATAACCCGACAACACGACTTTCAAGCCGGTCACCTGCTCCATGTATTGGTGCTGGAGATCGTGCGAGACCATTCCCAGACGCCTGCGTACGTCCCAGACGTTCCAATGCTCTTCGCCGAACAGCCGGATAGACGTCTCGTCATTTGGCGCCGCGTGCACTTCACCAGCCAGCAGCTTAAGAATAGTAGACTTCCCTGCCCCGTTCGGGCCGAGCACCGCCGTATGCTGGTCTTCCTCCAGCACGAAAGACAGATCGTCAAAGATGCAGGTATCCCCGCGGTAGATGGTCGCGTGTTTGATGTCGAGGATGCGGCCGTCGTAGGAACTCGGGGCGGTCATGCCAGGAGGGTAAGCAGCAGAAGGCTCAAACAGAGAAAAGACCCTGTGGCCTTGGTGATGACGAGGGGCGCGTTCGACATCTCAAGACGTCAGGCTTCGTGTGGTTCTGGATTAACCTTTGCGATCGGTTTGCGTTTGCCGCCGGAGGGCGAAAGACCGGCCGATCCGCCGATTTTTGGAGTCGGGGTCTTGACCTCTGCATTTTGTGCCCGATGAAGCAGCGCGTGATCCATGAGCACCAGCGCCATCATCGCCTCGGCGATGGGAGTGGCCCGTATGCCGACACAGGGGTCATGGCGTCCGTTCGTCTCAACCGTCACGGGATTGCCCTGCTTATCGATGGAGCGGCGGGAGACCCGTATGCTCGAGGTCGGCTTGATGCCGATCGTGACGATGATATCCTGACCAGTCGAAATGCCTCCGAGAATACCGCCGGCATGATTCGTGACGAAACCCTCAGGCGTCAGTTCGTCGCCATGCTCTGAACCCCGTTGCATCACGGAGGCAAAGCCTGAGCCGATTTCCACCGCCTTCACCGCGTTGATGCTCATCATGGCCGCCGCCAGTTCGGCATCCAGCTTGGCATACACAGGCGCGCCCCACCCAACCGGAACATGCTCAGCCACCGTCGTAATCCTGGCGCCGATCGAATCTCCGGATTTCCGCAGCTCATCCATAAACGCTTCGAGTGTAGCGACGACCTCAGCATTGGGGGCGAAAAATGGATTACCGGTTACCGCCTCCCAGGTTTTGAACGGAACCTGGTGAGGGCCGAGCTGGCTCAGGTAGCCGTGAATCACGACCCCGTACGTTTCCCGGAGCCACTTCCTGGCAATGGCGGCCGCGGCCACTCGCACGGCGGTCTCGCGTGCGGACGCACGGCCCCCGCCGCGATGATCCCTGATTCCATACTTCTGCCAGTACGTATAATCGGCATGACCAGGACGAAACGTATCGATGAGGCTGCCGTAGTCTTTGCTCCGCGCATCTTCGTTGCGGATCAGCAACGCCACCGGTGTCCCCGTCGTCTTACCTTCGAAGACGCCGGATAGAATTTCCACCGTATCGGCTTCCTGCCGCTGCGTCACATGGCGCGACGTACCGGGCTTGCGGCGGTCCAGGTCCTGTTGGATATCCTGAGCGGAGAGCGCAAGCCCCGGGGGGCAGCCATCAACGACACAGCCGATCGCCGGCCCGTGACTCTCGCCGAAGGACGTGACCGTGAAGATGTGACCAAAAGTGTTGCCGGCCATCTCGGGGGCTCCTTAAGATGTTGAAAACGGCAATATTTTCACCCACCCACCCCCAGCGCGCCGGGACGCGCTTTTCACCGAGTTCGTTCTCGCATCGCTCAGAGGCTCGACGGACGGATTGACTCGGAGGCAAAGCAATTCTCCGCTCGCCTTTGATCGAAGCGACCAGTTCAAGCGAAGCTTGGTAGGTCCCTCCTCGTCCCCTCGCTCGCGGCCTCGCCTGTGGATAGACGCGTCTCGGGAAAACGATTGCAAAGCGATCGGTGGGCGGGGCGGGTGCAGAATGCCCGTCGGGGTTGGGCGGGTGAGATGGGTCAACGCGACGTCTCGGCGTCGCGAGGGCGGGCGGGTGAGATGGGTCACCGCGACGTCTCGGCGTCGCGGGGGCGGGAGGGTGAGATAGGAGGCCTTTTCGAACATCCGATTACTCAATGACATCGAGCTTGATGCGCAACTCCTTCAACTGATCGGCTCCGACCGGTGACGGCGCGTCCGTAAGGGGGCATTGGGCGCGTTGCGTTTTTGGAAACGCAATGACGTCGCGAATCGAATCGGCGCCACCGAGCAACATGATCAGCCGGTCGAGGCCGAATGCGATGCCGCCGTGCGGAGGCGCTCCGTAATCCAAGGCATCGAGCAAGAAGCCGAACTTGGCCTGCGCCTGCTCCTTGCCGATTCCCAACAGGTCCAGGATGCGCAGCTGCACATCACTGCGATGGTTGCGGATGCTGCCTCCGCCGATTTCGTTGCCGTTGAGCACCATATCGTAGGCCTTGGCCCGTACGTCTTAAGCGGGTCCGAGTCCAGCAAGGCCAGATCCTCGTCGACGGGAGCGGCAAAGGGATTGTGCATGAACACGTAGCGTTTCTCTTCCTGCGAATAATCGAGCAAAGGAAACTCAGTGACCCAAAGGGGCTTCCATGCCGTCTTGTCGATCAGGTTGAGCTCTTCTCCTAGCAGCAGCCGAATGCGGCCCAACACGTCATGAACGATGGCTGGGGTATCGGCCCCGAACAGCACCAGGTCGCTTGGCTTGGCCTCCGGCAAGGCTGCAGCAAACGCTTTGGCATCAAGAAATTTCGCAATGACCGAGTCCATTTGACCTTCGCTTGTCACCTTCAGCCACGCCAGACCCTTGGCTCCGAAGCTCCTGGCGGTTTCTCCCAAGGCATCGATCCGGCTGCGTGCGATGCTGTGGCCCCCTTTGACGATGAGCGCCTTGACGATCTTGCCCTTTCCGGCCGCTTCGCGAAACACCTTGAACTCACTCGTCGCGGCAAAGGCCGTGACGTCGTACAGCGGCATGTCGAACCGGAGGTCCGGTTTGTCCGTTCCATACTTCCCCATCGCCTCCGCATAGGACATTCGGGGAAACGGCGTCGGCAGCTGCACGCCGCCCGCTTCGCGGAAGATCGTCGCGATCATTCGTTCGGTGAGACTCATCACGCCTTCACGATCGACAAACGACATCTCCAGATCGATTTGCGTGAACTCTGGCTGACGGTCGTTTCTGAGGTCTTCGTCCCGGAAGCAACGGGCGATTTGATAATACCGGTCCACGCCGCCTACCATGAGGACTTGCTTAAAGAGTTGCGGGGACTGCGGAAGGGCAAAAAACTGTCCGGCGTTGACCCGGCTGGGCACCAGATAGTCACGGGCGCCTTCCGGCGTGCTTTTCGTCAGAATCGGCGTTTCAACTTCGAGGAATCCTTCTGCATTCAAGAAGCCCCGCGCAGCCTGCATGATTCCGTGCCGCAAGCTCAATAACCGCTGCATTCTCGGCCTGCGTAAGTCGAGATAGCGATACTTCAAGCGGATGGCCTCCGTGACTTCGGCATCGTCCTCGATCACAAACGGGGGTGTCTTGGCCTCGTTTAAAATCTCTACGGCGTCCGCAAAAACTTCAATCTCACCGGTCGACAGATTGGGGTTCTTGGACTCATCCGGACGGGCCGCCACCGTCCCGCTCACCGAAACCACGCACTCGCTCCGTAGGGTATGGGCCGCTTTGTGCACGGCGGCATTGCGCTCGGCATTGAAGACGACTTGCGTGATACCGCTCCGGTCGCGGAGGTCGATGAACATCACCATGCCGTGATCCCGGCGACGCTGAACCCACCCGTTCAACACTACGGTCTGGCCGATATGGGACCTGTTCAACTCTCCGCACCGGTGCGTTCTGCTCTTCACGTCAGGCTCGCTTTCTCATGGACGACCATGCGGCTCGACCACGTCGAGTTTTCGTCTTGGCTGAACGCGCCCACCCGGAGCGCTTCGGCTCCTTCCTGGACGAGCGAGCCGGTTCCCCTGCTTCCACCAATGCCATCCGTTCGTCTACGAGTTCGCGCAGCGCATTCGCCTCGCGGTCGGTTAAGAACCGAAACTCGCCCGGCTCGAGATGGCCCAGGGAGAGCGGCCCCATTCTGATCCGCATCAGCTTGATGACCGGATGGCCGACCGATTCGAGCATCCGCTTGACTTGATGCTTTCGTCCCTCGCGAATGGTGATCTCCAGCCAAGAATTCGCCTCGACCTTGCGGACCTTCTTGAGCTGCGCCGGACTCGTCATCCCGTCTTCCAGCCTCACACCCTGCTGCAATTGAGCAATGTCTTCATCCATCAGCACACCCTTTACCTTGATCAGATACGTCTTGGGCACATGGTAGCGTGGATGGAGCAGGGCCTGGGCGAGATCTCCGTTGTTGGTCAACAGCATCAGTCCTTCGCTGTCGAAATCCAGCCGGCCGACTGGAAACACACGCACGGACACGCCACGCAAGTAATCTTTGACGGTTGTGCGCCCTCCCGGATCGTCCAGCGTCGACACCACATTCTTGGGCTTGTTGAGCATCAGATACACAAACGGCTGTGCTGCACTGAGATGCTTGCCGTCGACCTTGACGTGATCCCGTTCCGGATTCACTCTGGTCCCCAGTTCGGTGACGATCTTTCCGTTGACCATCACCCGACCAGCCGCGATCAAGCCTTCGGCTTTCCGCCGAGACGCGAGGCCGGTTCCCGCTATCAATTTCTGAAGTCTTACTTCCATCTAAATTCCAGTGAAGCGTATCTCGTATCTCGTCGTTCGCATGATTGTAAACCCAACGCTTCACGCTTCACGAGCGACGCATGACGATCTTGCTACTCCCATTCGATGGTGCTCGGCGGTTTCGAGCTAATGTCGTAGACGACGCGGTTCACGCCTTTCACTTCGTTGATGATCCGATTGGACATCCGGCCGAGGACCTCATTGGGAATCTTCGCCCAGTCGGCCGTCATTCCGTCCAAGCTCGTCACGGCGCGAATCGCCACGACATTCTCATAGGTTCGCTGATCGCCCATCACGCCGACTGTCCGGATCGGCAGCAGCACCGCAAAAGCCTGCCAAATGTCGCGGTAGAGGCCGGCGCTTCTGATTTCCTGGTCTACGATCGTCTCTGCCGCACGTAAAATGGCCAGACGCTCCTTCGTCACCGATCCGAGCACTCGAATCGCCAACCCGGGACCGGGGAATGGCTGCCGCCAGATGATCTCATCCGGCAAGCCCAGCTCTTTTCCGAGCACCCGCACTTCGTCTTTGAACAATTCACGCAGCGGCTCGATCAGCTTGAGCCTCATCCGCGCCGGCAGTCCGCCGACGTTGTGATGGGTCTTGATCGTCGCCGAAGGGCCTTTGAAGCTGACGCTCTCAATGACGTCGGGATACAACGTCCCCTGGACCAAATACTTGACGCCCTTCAGCTTCCTGGCCTCGGTCTCGAAATTCTTGATGAATAGTCGCCCGATGTTCTTGCGTTTTCGCTCAGGATCAGTCACGTTCTTCAAGCCAGCCAGAAACTGTTCGGTCCGATCCAGCATCCGAAGATTCAGATGCAGCTGTGACGCAAACGTCTTTTGCACCTGGTCGCGCTCGCCTGCCCGGAGGACGCCGTTGTCGACAAAAATGCAGGTGAGTTGATCGCCGATCGCCCGGTGGGTCAGGGCCGCGGCCACCGATGAATCCACGCCGCCGCTCAACGCACAGATGACGCGCTCACTGCCCACCTGCTCTCGAATCTGCTTGACCGCCGTTTCCACATAGGACTGCATGGTCCAGGTCGGTTTGCTGCCGCAAATCTGATACACAAAGTTGCGAAGCAGTTGTGTACCTTCCGGCGTATGGGCGACTTCAGGATGGAACTGCAGGCAGTACATCCGCCGCTTGCCGTCGACTCGCTTCATGGCAGCGACCGGGGAATTGTCCGTATGGGCAATGGACCGGAATCCCGGCGGCATCCGTTCGATGCGGTCGCCGTGGGACATCCAGACGATCGTCGAGCCGTCCTTGCCGATGCCGGAAAACAGATCGCTCGCATCGTCAATTGTCAGCTCGGCACGGCCATATTCACGGTGCTTGGACTTCGCGACCTCCCCGCCGGAAAGATGCGTCACCAGCTGCATGCCGTAGCAGATGCCGAGGATCGGAATGCCCTGATCGAACAGTTCCTGCTGAACGGCTGGAGCCTTCTTTTCATACACGCTGGACGGACCGCCGGAGAGCACGATGCCCTGCGGTCTATAGGCCAAAATCGTGGCGAGTGGAGCGGTGCATGGAAGGATCTGCGAATAGACCTGCGCTTCCCGGATGCGTCGCGCGATCAACTGGGTGTACTGAGAGCCGAAATCGAGGACCAGGATTCTATCGTGCCAGAGTTCCATCTTTGACAAGAGCGTCTCGTGTCAAGCTGATGGCTGATAAACAGCAGAAAGAAATCGGCAGGCAGAGAAGTCAGCGTTCAGCGACCGTGCTGTCGGCTAGACGCCACACGCCGTTCGCTCCCGTTTATTCCCAGTCCATGCGATAGTTCGGCGCTTCTTTGGTAATGATGACGTCGTGCACATGGCTTTCACGGAGCCCCGCGACCGTCTGCCGGATGAACGACGCGTTCTTCTGGAGCTCGGGAATGGTTTTGCATCCGCAATAGCCCATCCCGGACTTCACGCCGCCGACCAGTTGATAAATGACGGCTGACAGCGGACCTTTGTACGGCACACGTCCTTCGATGCCTTCCGGCACCAGTTTCTGGGCCGGGCGCCCGCTCTGGCCGTATCGATCGCCGCCGCCTCGTTCCATTGCGCCGATCGATCCCATGCCACGATAGACCTTGTACGTTCTCGCCTGATAGAGCACCGTCTCTCCGGGCGACTCCTCGGTGCCGGCGAGCAACCCGCCGAGCATGACCGCCGAAGCGCCGGCCGCGAGCGCCTTGCTGATGTCGCCAGAAAATTTAATGCCGCCGTCCGCCACAATCGGCACGCCGCTGCCTTCCAGCACCTTGGCGCAATCGGCAATCGCCGTCAGTTGAGGCATTCCCGAGCCTGACACAATCCGTGTCGTACAAATTGACCCCGGTCCGACGCCGACCTTAACGGCATCGACCCCGGCCTTCAGGAGGTCTTTCGCCGCCTCAGCGGTGGCAATGTTGCCGGCGATCAATTCAAGGGACGGGTGCTGTTTCTTGATCATCCTGACTGTTTCGAGCACCGCCTGGGCATGGCCATGAGCCGTATCCACCACAACGAGGTCCACACCGGCTTTCTTGAGTTGCGCGAGCCGATCCTCGGTGTCCGGCCCGACGCCGACCGCTGCGCCGACGCGCAGCCGCCCATGGGCATCTTTGCAGGCGTTGGGGTATTTGATCCGCTTTTCGATGTCTTTAATGGTGATGAGTCCCTTGAGGACACCTTGCTTATTGACGACCGGCAACTTCTCGATCCGGTGCTCGTGAAGGATCTCCCGCGCCTTTTCGAGACTGGTCCCTTCAGGCGCCGTAATCAGTTTGTCGCGTTTCATGACCTGGCGATACTTTAAGATCCAATCGCGTCTCGAACCGGAGATCGCGATTCGTCAGAATCCCGACCAGCTTGTTGTCCTTGGTCACCGGAATCCCGGAGATGCGATATTTCGCCATGAGCTGGTGAGCGTCGCGGATCGTTTGATCCGGTGAGATGGTCACCGGATCCAGGATCATGCCGCTCTCGGATTTCTTCACCCGGTCGACTTCCGCCGCTTGGTCGGCCGGCGCGAGCACGCGATGAATGATTCCCATACCGCCTTCGCGGGCCATAGCGATGGCCAAGCGCGACTCGGTGACCGTGTCCATCGCGGAACTGACGATGGGAATGTTGATCTGAATGTTGCGCGTGAGCTGGGTGCGAACGTCGACTTCGCTCGGGAGAACGGCAGACTTTGAAGGCACGAGAACCACGTCGTCATAGGTGAGTCCGAGGCGTGGTTCTTTCTCGAGCATGGTCCTCCCGTTTTCCGGCCGTCAAACCTTCTGTGGTTGTTGAGCCTTTTCGATTTCGGCCGCCGCTTCCGCTTCTTCCTGGAGCCGCTCGCTCCCTTCGTCGGCCGGCATGAACTGCTGCACCCGCGTGTTGCCGCTGTCGACGACGAAGACGCTGCCTTTGGCATCGACCGCAATCCCGTATGGGAAGTTGAATTGGCCGCTTCCGATGCCGTAGCCGCCCCATTGCGTAATGAAATTGCCTTCCTTATCGAATTTTTCGACGCGATGGTTGCCGGTATCCGTCACGTACACGTCACCCGCTGTATCGAGCGCGATGCCCCAGGGCGACCGCAATTGCCCGGCCTCCTGCGACAATGGACTGCTCGCGTGCCCGGCCTCGCTGCCGCCCCATTTAGTCAATAACTGAGGCAACACGTTCGTACTCGTATCGAACTTTTGGACGCGGTGATTGCCCATGTCCACGACGTAGACGGCTCCGTCGGATTGGTCGACGGCAATGCCACGGGGGAAATAGAATTGTCCGTCACCATTGCCGAAGCTGCCCCAGGACATGATGAACTCGCCGGTCATATCGAACTTCTGGACGCGGAAGTTGGCGCTGTCGACCACGTAGACGTAACCGCGTACACGGTCTATGGCAATGCCCCAAGGCGAATTGAACTGCCCTTCGCCGTTTCCGCGCGAACCGAACTTCATGAGATAGCCGCCCAGTTTGCCGTCGAATTTCTGGACGCGGTGGTTGTTCGTGTCGACGACCCAGACGTCGCCTTTGCCGTCGCAGACAATGCCCGTCGGATTGTGGAAGTTGGCATTAGCCGAGCCGAAATTCCCCCACAGGATGATGAAATTCCCGGCATTGTCGAATTTCTGGATCCGGTTGTTGCCGTTGTCCACGACAAACATGGAGCCCTGCTGATCCGCGCACAGCCCGTAAATCGGCGCCATGAACTCGCCGCCGTGCAGGAGCGACGCGCCGCGACCCGGTTGTCCCCACCGTGCGACGCACAAATAGCCTGACGTGTTGACCAGAATGCTGGCGCTCGCCGGCGTCGACACGTTGCCGCCGACGTCCTTGAACCAGATGAAAATCGTCTTTTGGCCGTCGCCCGGAGACAGAATGAAGGGAATGGTGGCACCGAACTTCAATGCGGGCGTAACCTCCACCCAACCGGGTGTCCCGGCCATCGGGGTCATGGGCGCTTCGGACACATAGTAGGCCCCGACGCCGGTATCGATGTCGTTGGCCGAAATGGTGACCACCACTTCCGGGGAATTCGTCATGAAGGCGCCGTGATTGATCACGGCGTAGGGATTTTGCGGAGCCGTGATGTCGATCAGCACCGGCGTGGCCGTGACGACGTTTGACAACTCGCTTTCGACGTCGCCCTCGAACATCGCCGTCACCGCATAATAATAGGGAGTGTCGTTCGTCAGTCCGGTATGCGTGAAGGGATTGGTCACGCCCTCGATCTTGGTTCCGCTTTGGTCTGTCAGGAGCGGCGAGGTGTTGAAGTACAGGTTGTACGAGACCGCGCCGGGCACTTCGATCCAGCTGAGAAACGTCTCCGTATCGCCGGCCTTCACCGCGACGTTGCTCGGAGGCGGTGTCGCGCTCGTCTGCGACTTGGGCTTGTCTTCCTTGCCCCGGTTGATCTCCTCGTCGGTCGGCACGTACTTGAGGACGCGATTGTTGCCGCTGTCCACTACGTAAACACAGCCCTCTTTATCGACCGCGACCCCGTAGGGAAAGTTCAATTGGCCTTCGGATTTGCCGCGATTGCCCCACGCGCACAGGAATGTACCGTTCCCGTCGAATTTCTGAATGCGATGGTTGCCGGTATCCACGACATAGACGTTGCCCAACGCGTCGCAGGCGATGCCCCATGGCGCCTTGAACTGCCCTGGCCCCGCGCCTTCCCGGCCCCACTTGGTCAAGAAGCTGCCACGGGCGTCAAACTTTTGAATGCGGTTGTTGCCTTCATCGGCCACATAGATGTTGCCGACGAAATCCACTGCCACACCGCGGGGGAAAAAGAAGGCCCCGTCAAAACTCCCGTCGCGTCCCCATTTCAAGACAGGCGTGCCATCCGCTTTGAACTTTTGTATGCGTGCGTTGCTGGTATCCGAGACATACAGATTGCCGTCTTGATCCGTCGCCAGTCCCCAGGGCACATCGAATTTGCCCATATCGGCGCCCCGCCACGCAAAGCCAAACTTGCCCCAGGCCTGCATGACGCTGCCGTCGAGATCAAACTTCTGCACGCGGTTGTTGCCGCTGTCGGCGATGTAGAGGCTGTCATTTGCCCCGACCGCGAGACCGCGTGGATAATAAAAGCTGCCTTCCTGAGAAGACGGCTCGCCGCCCCAGCGGGCGACGAAGTGTCCCGCCTTGTCGAACTTTTGAATGGAGTGATTGTCGGTATCGGCGACGTAGAGATTGCCGTCTTTGTCCAGCGCGATGCCCGTCGGCGAGCTGAATTCTCCCTCGTCGACCCCTTCCTGGCCGATGCAGGCGGCAAGCAAGTACGGAGCGGGAATCGCCATCACTTCTTGCGATTCGGGACTTTCACCTTTCGAGGTCACGACGGTGACGACGTAGTGATAGCAGGTGCCATTTGCCAGATCATCGTGGATGAAGGGAGCCTGCGCCCCCTCGAGGCAGGTGGCCTTCTCCTTTTTCACTCCGATGACGGTTTTGAAATCCTCTGGACCGGCGATGGGACGAGTCAGCTCAGAAAACTTGATGTGAACACCTTTGGTGGTCTGGAAATAGAGGTTATAGTACATGGCGTCAGGAACGGGGTCCCAGGTAATGGTGATCCGGCCATTCCCGCACTTGGCTGCCACGTTCGCAGGCGCCGGAGGCAGTTCCTCCTCTTCTGTGATCGAATCGCCGGCGCCCCATTCTCCATGAGTTCCTTCCACTGTCAGCGGCGCACGATCGAATCGAAACATCTCGTCCAGCAGCCATGGTTTGATCATAGGTGGTGCCTCTTGTTCCTCGACAGGGTTACAACCAAGAAACTAGCTTCTTTCAATGAGTTACACAGGGATTGGGGAGTCTAACAAAGCGAAAAGATGAAATGCAAGGGAGGCTGTGTCCGTCCGATTTCCCCTCTCTGTATCCGCCGGAAAAGACAACCCCGCCCTCACAGGTCGTCCTGTAAGGGAGGTTGCCATATTCTCCTGTTAAGGAATGCTCAGACTAAATCCACTCGGATGGCGCAAGGACGTGGGCGTAGCCACAGCTGGGACGACCTAACTTACGTCTGCTCGACCGGCTCGGGAATCAACGCCTGCGGTTCCCAAGACTCCAGGTCCTGCTCGCCAACGGAAACCGGTTGCTCTTGAAGGGTGACTTCCTGTGCTTCCATCGGCAGCAGCGCCTGCTCGGCTTCGCCCAATTCTTTAAATTCGCGTAGCGGCGGCAACTGGGTGATGTCCTGCAGTCCAAAATGTTCGAGGAAAAATTTGGTCGTCCCATACATGATCGGGCGGCCTGGCACTTCTTTGCGCCCGACGATGCGGACCAGTTTCCGTTCGAGCAGCGTTCTCAACACTCCTGACGTTTCGACACCGCGAATTTCTTCAATTTCGGCTCGGACCAGGGGCTGTTTGTAGGCAATGATGGCCAGCGACTCAAGCGCAGACCGGGACAATTTCTGAGCAGCCTTGGCTTTATCCAGCCGCTTCAACCATGGAGCATAGTCAGACTTAGTAACGAGTCGATATCCGCCGGCAAGTTTCACGAGCTGGATTCCCCGGCCCTCTTGAGCAAGTTCCTGTTCAAGCGCTTTAAGCGCCTGTTCAACGTCGGCCTTTGAAACTGTTCCGATCACGGTGGCCAGCCGCGATACCGGAACCGGCTCAGTGGAGACGAACAACAGCGCCTCGAGAACGCCTATCAACTCCCGTCCCTGCAGGGACTCGTCTTGCAGTTCAACCTGAGCTGGGTCCGTCTCCGACGATTGCGATTCCAATGCACCATTTCCGTCGACAGCCGAGCCCTCGTCCTCTGCTTCCACCGTGGCTGCATCCCGCAGCTCCGCTGAGTCCATGCCTACCTCCATTCCGAGTCATCCAATTCAGCCGGATCCGGCACCAACGAGAAGGAGCGTGACACCAAAATCGGTCCGAAGCTTTCCGCCTGATACACGCGCACCGTCCGCAACCGAATGAGTTCGAGCAAGGCCAAAAAGGTCACGATAATCATCAGCCGGTGACAGGACGCCTCAAAGAGAGCCTCGAAGCCGATCGACTCTTGTCCTTCCAGGGCCTCCAAGATCACGTTCATTCGGTCGCGGACGGTTAAATTATCGGGAAGGATTTCCAACAGCTTCTTCCCGGGATTGCGATTGAGAATCCCCTGCAGCGCGTCCACGAGATCGAATAAACCGATATTCTCCAGCATCGCCTCATCGGAGACCGGCGCGTCTTCGTGAGATGCCGCCGGCCGGCTGTAAATCTCCCGCCACATTTTTTCCTGTGTGTCGAGCTGCCGTGCCGCTTCTTTGAAGGTTTTGTACTCGAGCAATCTGCGGACGAGTTCTTCGCGGGGATCTGGCCCGTCGTCTTCGTCCTCGGCGCTTTCTTCCACGGGAAGCAGCATCTTGGATTTGATCTGAAGCAACGTCGCGGCCATCACGAGAAATTCCCCGGCCACGGCAAGGTTCAGCTCCTTCATCGCGTCGATGTAACTCAGATATTGCTGAGCGATCAATGCGATCGGAATATCGTAGATGTTGATCTCGTTCTTCTTGATGAGGTGCAGCAAAAGGTCGAGAGGGCCCTCAAAGTTCTCGATGCGAACTTGGTAGGGCAATTCAGTTTGTTCGATCCCCTCGAGTTGGTTATCCACAGGGTGGTTTATACCAGCTTTGGGTAGAGTGAGCAAGGGGCGATCTATTAGTTGTGGTTTACCTGGTCCGAACCAAATAGGCGATCAGCACGGCGCTGAACAGCAGCAGCGAGAGGGTGATGGCATATTGAACCTGGGGATTCTCGATCCCCAGCGAGGCAGGGTTGGCCGCAGACCGCTTGGCTCTGGTGAATTGCGGTCCTTTCTCGAAAAAGGCTTTGGAGAAATCTTCCCGTGCATTGAATTGGGCATCATCGAAATCGGCGGTTGCGCGGAATGTTGCCCGGCGGAAAAATGCATCGCCGTCGAACCGCGTGAAGGTAAAGAAGGCGTCCCCGTCGAACAGCGTCTCCGAGAAATCGGCCAGGCCCTTGAACTGACTCCCGGAAAATCCTGTTCCCAGTTTGAAATAGGTCCGCGAAAGATTGGCGTCCTGATCGAAACGAACTTCAAGGAACTCTGCCATCCCGCTGAAGCCGGACTGTTGAAGGGACACCGGGCCATGAAACTGCGACCGGTGAAATCTCGTGTGGACTCCGAAGGCCGTTTTTTCCCCCGTCACCTCACGCAGAAAATGACTTTGCACAAAATATCCTTCCCTCAAGAACACCGCACCCGACAATGCGACGGGTTGGGTGAAGACGGATCTCGACAGATCGACCATACGCTCGAACGTCGTCCCGGCAACTGTGACCGGACCACTGAAGATGAGTGCGCCCTCCGTCGAGCGATGCGTGACGGTTCCTTGGACCACCGAATTGACGATCGCGACCGGTCCCGCAATAACTCGGATCTCCCTATCGGCACGGTCGATGATGCCCTCGATGACGGGCGGATCACCGCTTATGGGCAGGGCATCGAGTGCGACGTCTCCGCGGATCACGACTCCGGCAAGATCGATGGTCAGTCCGCGTTTCAACGCTGCCACGAGCGCCGAGGCATCGATGGCACGAGCCTCTCGCTCGACCGGCGTGCACCCCGTACTCAGATGGGTCTTGAAGAGCCCCTGGGAGCCGGCTCTGGCGCTCTCAACAACGCACCCCCCCACGGCATATGCTGGAGGCCAGCACAGCAGCGCAATCAGGAGGACGACGGGTCTAACCGGTCTATTCATGACGGCCGTTATACGGAAATCTTCCGCTCCCGGCAAGACGATGACTTCCTTTACGAGACTGGACAGTCTGCTAGACTCTTTCCATGCTCATGCAGACACTCATGACCGGCGTGCTGATCGTTGCTTTATTGTTGCAGGCTTCGATTGCCAGTTACGGCATCGATTACCTTGAACTACCCGTACTCGCCGCCGTTCGTCATAACAATCTTGGCGTCTTTGAAATCATGTTGGTGAGATGGGACAAAAAGCCTGATCCGAATGAGATTCAGCTTCAGGTGAACATTGCTGGCGTCCGCTACGGAAAAGATCACATGGGATCCATGGCGCGGGCGTTCGACTACGCGGTAGAGCGCACTCCCGCAGTCCCCCATACGGGAACCGTCTCCGTCCAGGGGATTTCCTATATGCCTACCGCAAGTGATGGTCCAAGCGCCGGCGCCGCAATGGCAGTAGGATTTATCGCGGTCTTCAAGGGAGATCGCATTCAGCGCGGCACGGCGCTAACCGGTACCCTTGAGCCCGGTGGGCGCATCGGCTGGGTCGGCGGCATTCCCGACAAGATCCGTGCGGCCAAGCGGGAGGGGTACCATACGGTTCTCGTGCCACGGGGACAACTGCACACGGCGGAATGGAATCTTATCGAGCTTGGGTTTCAACTCAACATCGCCATAAAGGAAGTCGACACCGTCGATGAGGCGTATCAGTTCATGACCGGCAATAGAATCTAGTGGGATGTGACCAATCCCGTCCGTCCTGATGACTCGTCTATTTCCCTACGCCTTCCGACCTGGTCCAGTGCCGTCTCGAACCCCTTCTACGATTGCTTTGAATTCTTCCGCCGTCAGCCGATGCATGCCCAAGGCGAGTCGTCGCGTCAATTCCGCCTGATCAGCAATATGCAGCACACGCTGCAGTAATGCCTGACTGGCCTGCGGAGACCATGTCCACCGCTTGATTCCCTGGACCCGGATAAATCCGAATCGCGCCTCGGTCCGCAGATCATCTTTGAGAAACTCATCGAGCTTGGCAAAGTCCAACAACGGAGGCACGATCGTAAACTCCGCACACAAGCCGGCCTTCAGCACATACACCAAACCACGTGATTCCGGTGTGAGATAGGCTTGCAGGTTGGTTCGAATCAGTGTGGTGCACAGCCCCCATAGACCGTGAGAAAGCTGCAGCTCCGCACTCTCCTCCGACGTCCGTTCGCGCAGCGCGGCCGCAATAAAAAGAAAATGGCTCACGAGATGGACCTTTTCCTATGGGCTGAAGAGTCCGCCAGCGCGACGACCGCAGCGACGAGAAATGAAAGCGAAGAGCTGTCAGGCCGGATGTGAGATGAGGCTACATGATTCAGTGACGATAGTCGTCTGAATCGTCCAGCAGGTCGTCGGACTTTTCGAGATAATCGACGTCTTCTTCATCGTCGTCGAGCGCGAGATCCTCTTCGACCTCTTCGTCCATTTCACTTTCACTCTCACTCTCGCCGCCGAGATCGATCTCTTCCTCACCCATCTCCTCTTCATCCAGATCCGGATCTTTTGGCGCCATGGCCGGAGCGCCCTTGGCCGTCGTCGTCTTCTTGATTTCCTCGTCAGGACCAACCTTTTTTGCGACCGTGGGCTTGGATGGAGCAGGCGCTCTACCGGCTTTCTTCGTGGGAGTGGCCTTGGACTTCGCAACGGACTGCTTCTTCGCTGGCTTTTTTGCCATCTTCTTGGGGGACTTTTTGGTCTTCGTCTTGGCGGATCGTTTCTTCGCCGGACGCTTTTTCATCTTCGCCATCGATCTCTCCTCTCTCAAGTGATAATGCGGGTTCCATCTAGCATGAACGTACGTAGTCTTGCAACGGGGGTCTTCCGCCGCATCGTCCGGCGCGCGAGCAGCTCTGATCGGCCTGGGACATGGCTTGAGTCCTGGTGCCTGTGCTGCCCTCAAGGTGTGATCCAAACGGTCACGACCGCCGGCGGACTGTCCGCTCCCTTGATGACGTCCGGGCCGGCCATATCAGTCACAATGAGGGAAAATTGATACTGTTTCCGTTCCGAGACCTTGGGCGCGACAAATGTCGCCTTGGCTTCGTTCACATTGCTCAATATCACGCGATGGCCCAGGATCTGTTTCCATTCGAAATGCAGGGGATCGCCGTCCGGATCGCGGCTTCGAAGACCGTCGAGCAGTACCAGCTCGCCGGACCTGGCGTGCAGTTCCTTGACTACTTCAGCGATAGGCGGGCGATTGGGTTCATCATCGGCGTGAACGATCACCTCTACCGTGCCGGTCTTTCCTCGATTTTCCACAGTGAGGGTCGCCTTGCCGGCACCGACGATCTGCAAGACTCCCAGGGCATCGACGGACACGACACGCTCATCCGATGAAAGAAACCGGCTGCCTGCGCTCGATCCGGAGAGCGGACGCCACACTTCGTCGCCGAACTGCCCAATTACCGGAACGACGATCCGCTTGCCGACCTGCTTCATTCTCCAAGGTTTCTCCGCTGTAAACTCGATCGTTTGGAGTTCAGCGGTCGTCTCGACGGTGACCAGCACTTCGTCGAACTCTTCGTGACTTTCCAACCGTCCTCTGACGACCTCACCCACAGCCAGGAGTCGCATCGTACCCAGCCCGTCTACTGGTACAACGACTGTTCCCGCAAACGGAGAGCTATCTGCGGCCGGCTTAAACGGAGCCGGATGAGCCTGATGGGAAGCCAGCGGTTCCTCCTCAGGCCGGTACCAATAATAATGGATCGCTCGAAGATTCAGCTCCTTCCCGACAGACACCGCAACAGGTATGGACCGGCCTGCCTGCACTGTCGTGCCCTGGGCAGGCGTTGTCAGAGTAAGCGCCCAAGTCGATTGTCCGCTTACCCAGCTCCAGAGCAGGAGAAATAAGAAGATATTCCTGATGGAACGGCACATCTGGTCACCTCGGGAATGAGGCGGAAGAATCGTATAATCCAGCCGTTGCGTCAAGCGTGGCAGAGGAAGAATGTGGCTCCCTGGATGACTACTTCTCTGCTTGACCCGCGTGGTAGAATGGTTACGGACGAGCTAAGACTATGACAAGCGCCTTCTTCAGACGCACGCTTGTTGCCGTACTGCCAATGCTGGTGTTGACCGCCTGGCCTACTGCCGCCACGCCTCCATACACGGCCATCATCATCGATAGCGGTTCCCCCTACTTTGTTCCCAAATCAGCCACAGTCTCAACCGGTGCCCCTATTCGATGGGAGAATCCCACACCGACTGAACATACCGTCACGCACGTCGGCTGCTTAGAAGACGGAGAGGGTTGTGCCTTCGATTCAGGTATTGTTCTACCCAACGACACCTATACGCATCCGGGCCTCGCTCCCGGGAAGTATCCATACATCTGCCGCATCCATCCAATCATGCACGGCACCATCATCGTGACGGAGTCCGCTCCGGTCCCTTCTCAACTGTAACCCCGCCACCGCCCTAGGGTTCTTGCACGAAAACCGTCCGCTCGTGTACGCTTCCGCGCGTATCCAGGACCACCATGAAGCCGGCTGTTGCTGTTCACGAGCCTCGCCATCTGACGGGAGAAACCCTCAATCTCCTCGCCTGGCATATTCCCGATTTGGTTGCCTATCAACACCATGCCGATGAATGGTGGTTTGCCCCTCTCGACGACAACCTCCCCATTGTTCGGTTGAATCGCACCGGTTTCGACATGCTCAAGGCCATGAACGGCCACACGACCGTCCGTACTTTGATCGACCGGTACGGCTCAAAAATCTGCGGACCGGACGGCCAGCCGGGACAGTGGCATCTCGAACGTTGGGCCTTGCCTACCTTTTCGTTGTGCTATTACGGGACAGAGCCACCCGGCGGCCACCGGTATAAGGCCAAATGGGATGTCCTCCTGCAGCAGATACGCGAAGGGTGGTCCGGACAACAGCGGTTTGAAGGGGAAGAACACCTCCAGGCTTTCCATGTACACGAACTGAAAGACAGCGCTGAGGATGACGGGCATTTCGACCTGATCGAAACAACGGTGTCCCACCTTTTTCGCGAACCCAACGAAGCCTTGAACGGCCTGACCTATGGCAGGCTGCTGATGCAAAAACTCCGGCGCCTCGGTTGGTTCAATCCGAAGCCACACGTTGTCGTCGAAGTGGGCGGCGGCCTCGGTTATGTCGCTCGTGAACTCGGAAAGGAATTGTTGCCGTTTGAAAAGCAAAGCATCAAGTACTGTTCGGTCGATATTACGGCTCCCTTTCTGAAGCTCCAACTTTCCCGAGCGAGAGCAGGTGGCTGGCAGTGCGCCGGCGCCCAAGCAAACGGGGAATGGCTGCCTTTCAAGGACAATTCAGTCGATCTGGTCATCGACAACGAAAACATGGCGGACATGACGCCTGTCAAACTGACGAAACAGGAATTGCTGACCGGCGCCGGCGCCACGGCGCAACATCAGGAGGCGCTGGATTGGATCAGACGCGTTCGTCTTCCCATCGGCAAGGACCTTCCGGACAACGTCATCTTCAACCTCGGTCCTTTTCGATTTGTTGCCGAGCTGTGGCGCGTCATGAAACCCGGCGGGCGGGCTTTTCTCACTGAGTTCGGGATCGAAGACGGCTGGCCCTCGCCGGTCAAACTGCCTGGACATACCGAATATGAAGTCCAGTACAGCCATTTGCGGCAAGTCGTCCGCTGGCTCGGCTTTCAAGAACAGTATGTATCGCTTCCACAATTCCTGACCATGAAGCCTGACACAAAAGTCTTGTGCACCGGGGCGGCTTATACGATCCAACGGTTTTGCCAGGCGATGAACAAGCCCTTCGTCGTACGCGCCTATACGGAAGAGGAACTAAAACACACGCTCGGGGATCTGCTTCCTAAGTTTCAAGGCACGCATTACCATGACGTGGCAGACCCGGCCTGGTTCGGCCTCATCGATTTCAAAGTGCTGTTATTGGAAAAACCAGGAGGGGTTCCCAAGCCGACCTTCACGGAAAATAAAGGGTATCGGTGGTATAGCCAGCGGTGAAAAGGGATGCGGGTTCCCTGGGTTGGTTCCTGTGCTCGCCGACCCCGCACACGTGAATTATTTGCAAATTTCAGATTTAGGGCGGTGCTCGTCTTGCCAGATCTAACAGCACGCCTTCCCTCAGACCTAAATCGCTTACCAGACATTCCTCCTCGCCGAGCGTTTCCATGATCGTCCGGATGATGATCGCGCCTGCCGCGATGACGTCTTCGCGGTTCCTTTCCAGCCCCGGCATGCCGATTCTGGCTGCTTTGTTTCGACTCAGCAGTAGCTGCTCGAGGTCGGCGATTGTTTTCAACACCAGGCGATAATTATGAATCCTTGCCGGCTCATAGGAGGGAAGCTGCTGCGCCATGGCGGCCAATGAGGTGATCGTCCCTGCGGTCCCAACGAACGTGAAGCCTATCCTTCGCGGCATCGCGGCCCTTACCGCCGTTGTTTCTGTTCGTATCCAGGCACGCGCCTGCTCTATCTCTTCTCTTGTCGGCGGATCATGATGCAATAGGCGTTCGGAGAGCCGTACAACGCCGATATCGATCGAGCGCACGACGGGCGGTTGCCGCTCCTGCGCGAGGATGAATTCTGTACTCCCTCCTCCGATATCGAGCGCCAGGACATCCTTGATGTCCCCGGGGAGGCCGGAACGAATGCCCAGGATCGTCCGTTGGGCTTCTTCTTCGCCGCTGAGAATTTCGACTTCGAAGCCTGCTTCAGATCTGACTCGATTGAGAAACTCCTGCCTGTTGGCGGCATCCCTTACGGCGCTCGTCGCCACCGCGGCTTGGGCATCGACATGGTAGCTTTCCATAGTAGCCCGCCACTCTTTCATGCATTGAATGACCCGATCCATGGCCTCCTGCTTCAATCGTTTCGATTGATCGACGCCTTCACCCAATCGGAGAATTCGGCGCTCGGAGCAAAGTTCCTGAAGGCGGCCGTTGGCGGGCAAGTCGGCAATCAAGAGCCGGCAGGTCAGCGTTCCGATATCGATGCCGGCGAGACGTTTGGAGGTCATTCAGCGTCGCGGATTTCCTGCATCTCGGCTTCCAGTTTGTTGCTCGTTTCCTTCAACTGATGGATGTCTTTGACCAGGCGGGCAATCTCCGTATCGTAGAGAACGCGTTCCACTGGTTCACCGGCCTCACGAAGACTGACGGCGCGCTCGCCGACATCACGATACAATTCTTTGAGTTGCTGGTCGATTCTTCTGACCTCGAGGCGCAGGCGCAACAGTTCGCTCTCTTCAAGCGCACGATTGGCCGCCTGCGCGGTGCCCAACCGGAGCGTCGCCAGCCCCGACTTCAGATCATGCTTTAACCGCTGCAGCAATCCCATCGCGCCCTTTCCCTCATCTCTTGAGGATCGGTCATTTCGCAGTCTGGAATGGGATGCCAGCATACGACTTGTGCCGAGGTTCGGGCACCGTCCTGCTGAGCCGATGCGGTCGTGCTGCACGACGACGAGCACTGTCTGATGGTCCGTTCGCATTGAGCATGAACGGACCGAGTTGCGCAGCCGAACAGCGGCGAAGCACTGTACGGTCGAACTGAGGCACTGGAGTATGCGGACATCCCATTCAAGACCCCCATCAACTGACCGATCCCAACTCCAATTTTTTCTCCCACTTCCGCAGCATCGCCTCCTTGATGCCTTGATGAGCAGACGCACTAAGCTGTGGATCCTGCTTCAACACGGAGAAGGCTTCCAGCCTCGCCTGCTGCAGCAGGTCGCCATCCCGCACAATGTTGGCGACGCGAAATTCAGGCATCCCCCATTGGCGAAAACCGAAAAATTCCCCGGGCCCTCGGATCCGTAAGTCCTCTTCCGCAATAACGAACCCGTCGTTCGAGTGCACCAAAGCCTCGAGCCGCTCCTTGACCAATGACGCCGACTCCTGAGTCCCCGTCGGGCGCTTGCCGGGCAACGTCTTGTTCCGTCCCATCGTGGCCGCCATGAGCAGGCAATAGGACTGGTAACCGGCGCGTCCCACCCGTCCGCGCAATTGATGCAGCTGGGCGAGTCCGAACCGCTCGGCATGTTCGACCATCATGACCGTCGCATTAGGGACATCCACACCGACCTCAATTACAGTCGTCGCCACCAGCACATGAATCTTGCCGGCGGTAAAGGCGCCCATGACCGCTTCCTTGTCCGCTTGCTTCATCCGGCCGTGCAGGACGCCAACTCGAAAATCTTTGAGTTCTCCCTTCTGCAATTGCTCCGCTCCCTGGATGGCGGCCTGTAAATCAGTTTTCTCCGACTCCTCGACGAGAGGATACACCACGTATGCTTGCCGTTTGTTCTGGAGCTCGTCCCGGAGGATCTGATAAGCGCGGCGCCGCTGCGCCTCCCCGAAAAGGAACGTGCGTACCGGCTTCCGCCCTGGAGGCAGCGTGCGGATAGTCGACACGTCAAGGTCTCCATAGACGGTCATCGCCAGCGTGCGGGGAATGGGGGTGGCGGTCAACACAACCACGTCCGGCCTGTAGCCTTTCTCGATCAGCGTCTTGCGTTGCAGGACGCCGAACTTATGCTGTTCATCCACCACCGCCAACCCCAAACTTTTGAATGCGACGCCTTTTTGAATCAAAGCATGCGTGCCGATAGCCACTTGGATCTGGCCCGATGCCAGGCGCGCCATCTGGCTTTTCTTCGTGGCCGCCTTGTCACTGCCGCGGAGCAGCGCCGCTTTCACGCCCAGACTGTCCAAAAGAGGGCTGAGATTCCGGTAATGCTGTTCAGCCAGGATTTCTGTCGGCGCCATCAACGCCGCCTGGTAGCCGGATCCACAGGCCATGACGATCGCATGCAAGGCCACAACCGTTTTCCCCGAACCCACATCGCCTTGCACCAACCGGTTCATCGGACGGGGCGCAATCATGTCGCGGAAGACTTCCCGGATGACTTGGTCCTGGGCGGTGGTCAGCTTGAAGGGGAGAACGCGTCCCAGCTTCTCCAAGAGTGGAGTGCGAGGATTGAAATGCAACCCTTTCTTTTCTACTTGGACCGACCGTTGTCTGGCAGCCAAGGCCATCTGCAGCAAAAACAGTTCCTCGAACGCCAGCCGGCGATGCACCGGTGATTTCCCCTGTTCGAGCGCGCCGAGATCGACGCCGGCCTTTGGAAAATGAACCTGGACCACCGCCTCCTGAACGGGCATCAATCGTTGGCGGGCGCGGACAGGGACCGGCAGGATGTCTTTCAGGTCGGCCGCGTGCTCGTCCAGCAATCCTTTCATCAGCACGCGCATCTGACGGGACGTCCAACCTTTGGTTTCATGGTAAATGGGCACGATGCGTCCCACATGCAGCGTGAATTCGGTGCCTTCTCCAACGACTTCGTACTGCGAGACGTCCATCCTCGGGACCATCCATCCCTGTCGGCCGGCGATGACACGCCCGCTCATCATGATGGACTTTCCGATGACAAATATCTGCTCCAGGTACGGCTGATTGAAAAACACCGCCTGCATGCGCCCAGTTTGATCTTCCAAGCCTACTTCCAGCACGGTAAAACGCCTATTCCTTGTCCGCGTGGCTGAATTTTTGACCACCGTGCCGCAAACGGCTGCCACCATGCCCGGGACCAATTGGCCGATCGGCGTCATCACCGAACGATCCTCATAGCGCCACGGCACGGTCCAGAGCGCATCTTCGACGGTCTCGATGCTTAACCGTTGCAGGGTCGCGCTGCGTTGGGGACCTACGCCCTTGGCAAATCTGATCGGCAGATTCCAGAGATCTCGCGCCGCTCTGTGAGGTGCCGGCGCGGCAAGCGGCTCCGGCTCCTCCCAGGCGCGGCTCTGGTTTCCGCCGCCTCCCGCAGTGTCCGCAAAATAGCGGCAGCCTCGTAACCGGCGCTGCTGCTCCTCGATTGTCCATCGCTGTTGGTCATCCTCAAACAGTGCGCGCAGTTTCAGCAGGCGGCTTCAATGGATCTCGGATAGACCTGATCGGACAGCGCGTCGAGGATCTGCGATGAGACGAAGGTGTTGAGATTCTTGACGGTGGGCAGGCGGGCAAACGCGTCGCGGCTGGCGAATTCAATCGGACGCGCGAGACGGTCCAACCATCGCTGAAACTGGACCATGGCTTCAGCCGACTGGTGAGAACCCATTGCTGTACATTAAAGGGGTGGAGAGGAGGGCAATCGGAGAATATGGAATGTGACGAGCCCGTACGAGTCACCCTCCCAAGCCTGAGACGCCCAGACGCGTCTTTCCACAGGCATAGCTTTTTCAACGTCCTGCTCGGCTTGGAGCGCCACATTGAGGCGGGATCGTATCACAGCCCTTCCCCCCGCTCAACGAGGGCACGCCTTGCCGCCATCCTGGAAGTCCTGTAGAATTCCTTACTTTTCTTTGGCGAAGGTCCCGCCTGGTGCTAGACTGGCGACAGAACAAAAGGCGCCTCAATGTACCGTCGCAACATTTCCAACGTCCTCTATCCGATTGCAGCCGTCCTCGGTCTGGTTATCGTCTACAGTCGATCGTCAAGCCGTCGTATATCCCTCCCCCGACAGCGCCGCACAGCGAGCAGAGACCGTCTGACAAGGGAGATCCGTCTCCTGAGCCGTCCTGTGGAACCGCTGATCGAGCAGCCTCAAGCTCCTGCTCCGAAACAATTGCGAGTCATCGATGCGGCCGGCATCCCGCATCCAAACACCGTAGATCGTTGGAAGCGATCCGAGAAGAAATCGAGAAAGGCCATCTCAAAGAAGCTGAAGCCGAATTAATCCACCTGCCTACCACTCCTGCGAACGATTCCCGTATCTACGTAGCAATCCTCTGGAACAATCTCGGCATCGAGCAGGAAAAACTTGAAGGGACCAAGGGGTCTCTCAAAGCTTTCAAAAAAGCCGCATCCCTCGATCCGAAAAATCCCATCATCCAGTTGAACCTGGCCCACGCGTATTGGGAGCAGCGCGATCCCAGCCATGAGTCAGGACTTCCTTGGAGCGGCTGATCGCCCTGGCGCCGCAGGACCCTTTTCCGCATTGGCGCTCGCCGACTTGCTTCAGGAACGAGGTCGCCTGAGTGAAGCGGCGCGCCATCTCGATCAGGCCGCCGAACGCGTCGGGAAGCGATCCGTCCATGCAGTCGTATCTTCACACGGTGACTTCGAAAGTGCGGCGGACAGACGAAATGGATAGCCGGCTGTCGAGCCGTGACGGCGCTCACTTCACCGTTAAATACGACGGAGAAACCGATCAAGACACTTGGACGGTGGTCCTGGATGTACTCGAAGAGGCCTACCGTGAGATCGGCCAGAAGTTCGGTCACTTCCCCTGCGAAGACGATTGTGGTCGTCCTGCATCCGAAAGCGACCTTTCAAGGCGATGACGGGAAGTCCTGCCTGGGCCGATGGATTGTTCGATCCGGTGCTTGGGCGCATTCACGTACCGACACAAAGTGCGCTGACGGATCGCGCCTGGCTGAAGCGGGTGCTTCGGCATGAATTTGTCCACGCATTGCTGCACGATCAACAGGGCCTCAACCACAATGCCATTCCAACCTGGCTCAACGAAGGACTAGCCATGCAGCTTTCCAGCGACCATTGGCCGGACATCGACCAGCTTCATCGGCAAGAGCTGTCCATCATTCCCTTGACGGCGTTAGAAGGCAGTTGGGCAGAACTTCACGAGCTGAAGAGGCGTCTGTGGCCTACCTCGAGGCCGATTCGGCAACCCGGCTACCTGATCAATCGCTATGGCATGCACGAGGTGCAACAGTTGCTGGCCAGGCTCAAGAAAAAGCAAAGCCTGCCGGCGGCGATTCATGCTCAACTGTCGTTGTCCTACGATCAGTTTCAATCCCGTTGGATGGCACAGCTGCAGGAAGGGCGGCCGAAGGGATAGCAGATCGGCCCGCATAAGGCGTCGTCGACCCGCCGTTTCATCTGATTGTTCCGGGCACAGACTGCTCGCTTTCCTCTCGCCGGAGTCGACCTTGTCCTCCCACAACAATCGGCGGCCGGCCTGATCCGGCATCTTGATCCGGAAATCGATATCACGAGGTGCCGGCACCGGTCATGCCGATGACACTCCGGCTGATGCGCTCGATCCGGACCGTCGGGGCATCGGTAGAAAATTCATCGGACCACATTAGTTGTCCCGTTTCAGGATGACGGGCGCGCAGCACGAAGTACGGCTGTCCCGTCACTTTTGGAGAGCTCGCGATCCTGGTGACCGCGGCTCGCGGATGCACCTGCGCCACCACCTGATGTGCGGCTGCTTCGGGATGATCTCCAATGGTCAAGTTCAGGCGGCCCTCCCACAGAAAATGCCCGTTCGCCGCATCATAGACACGCAGAGTAAACTCGGAAAGATTCCCTGCCCCAACGCCGACTCCGCCTGCAAAGATACGCGTCTTGGGGTGGCTGGTCGGTGGTCCGTCATCTTTAATGTCGAGTTCGTACGTATCTGTCGATAGGACTTCTCCGGACTGTGCATCGTATGTCTTGACGGTAATTGACGAAGTCTCTTCGTCCTGGAAGCCAAACCCCGCTGCCACGACCGTCCGGGTGTGCACCGGTGCCGTGAACGGACTTTCCGCAGTCCAAGCCGTAACCGGACCAGTTCCGGCCTCGAAGAATGTCAGGAAGATTGCAAAAGAGAGCAGGTGCTGGAGGCGAGTGGGAATCGACAGACGGGAGATGGACCGCATGCGTGCGCTCCTCACTTGGGCAGACTATGACAGGATCCTTGGCCAGGTGAACATTCCTCGCTATGGGGAGACTATCCCCCAAAAGTGGGTGCTCCTCGAAGATCGAAAAAAGAATGATCCGCGGGCTTCAGCGAAAATGAACAGGAATTCCTTGTTAATCCGGCCACTTCAAAGGAACTTCGCCGAAGAGGCGGTATCGGTACCGTGCAACGAGCCGGTAGGCGAGGTAGGCAAACGGCTTCACCAGCGGAAGGGAAAGAGCCTTGGCCAGTAACTGCCCGCCCTTCAATCCGGGCAGCAAGGGAAGAAATGCATCGAGCCCCGTGGCAATCGTGCTATCAGGATAGACGAGAAACGCGGCAGGTGGCCGGCCAGGATGATAACGGGTTCCCAGGACCTGCTTGGCTTCCTCGCTCTGATACGGGATCAGACGTACTTCGTCGGATTGGTCCTTCCCACGGAGTCGCTCCAGGCCGTTCTTGGCCGTCACGCACATCCGGCATTGGCCGTCATACACCAGCAGGCATCGGTCTGACTGCTTCGAGAAGGGTTTTGTCATCGGCCCATCGGCGACCCCGTTGCCCGTTCGATGCGCGACCGGTATGATCCGCTCATGCGCCATCGGGCGATAGTGGCGGCCACGCTCCTCTCTGTGAGCGTTATTGGAGTATCGACAATATGGTTTGCATTCTCCCCCTCGCTGCAATCAACGGCTTACATCCTGTGGTGGCTCTTTCTCGTGTTGATGCCGCTCGTTCTCGCCAGCTTTGTGATCGTGGGATGGACTTGGCCCGCCATGGCTTGCGTTGTCTATGGCACCATTGGATTGGCCGTCGACCTGTCCACGCTCCTCGCGCTCCTCGGAGGACCGCAGGAATCCCCTCTCAAGCTCATCCTCAGTATGCTCAGCGGGAGCGCGAATTTCTTGCTGATCGTGTTCGGTGGCCGTGCCTTTTGGAGCGCCTTCGAAGCACGGCGGCCTCAAGAATTCCGCCCTCCCAGTCCTCCTTCCCCTTCTTCATCTTGACCGGCTTTACCGAATCGAATCCTGCGCCCTTCAGCCAGGCGGTCGTGTCGCTGACCGAGTAGGTATTCCCTCCTTGGGTGAAGAGCAGCATGGACACGGCAAACAAACTGGCTTCCTCGGGAAACAGTCCCTCGCGATCGTGCAGAAACGCATCTTGAATAATCAGACGACCGCCCTCGGCCAGGGCCTTTTTTGCGCGGCGAAACACATCGCGATTCTGCTCGGGCGAATAAATGTGCAGGACGTTCGAATACCAGATCACATCGAATGGACCCGGCATATCGTCGGTCAACAAATCCAGTGGCAGGTACGCCAGCCGGTCGCCGGCCTTGTGGGCCGCTGCGATTTCCTTTGCCACTTCCAAGGCTGCAGGGCGGTCGCAGACTGTCGCGCGAAGGCGGGGGTGCTTTGCCAAAAAGGCCATCGCATAGGTTCCGGGTCCTCCTCCCAGATCGAGCAACGTGTTAACGCCTTTCAACGGGAGTTGGGCGGCAATCATCGGTGCCGTTTCCAGCGTGCGATAATGCATGGCCCAAGTGAACCGCCGGCGGTAGTCGGGCTCTTCCGGCTCATGCTTGTCCAGGGGCTCGCCGGTCTTGACCGATTCGATCAGCCGCAGCCAATCAGACCAGTGATTCGTGATGAGGTCGAGATAACTCCCCCGGTAGTCAGGATCATCGGCATTCAGCGCGGTTGCCGCCAGAGGGCGGTTGCGATACGCATTCCCTTGTTTGTGCAGTAATCCCGCCATGGCGAGGTTTCGGCAGAGGATGGAGAGTCCCCGCTCGCTCACTTTTAGCTCGCGCGCGAGATCGGAGAGCAGCCAGGTGGCCTTGCCAATCACGGTGAACAGCTTCAGTTCAAGGGCGGCCAGGATGACACGCGGCAAGCGATAGGCCGACAAGGCGTCCCGGAACTCATCAAACGTTCTGATCGGGTGTCTCATGCCGCTCCGCCGATTTGCCGGCAGCACCAGCGCATCAAGTCTTGAACCTTGGATAGGTTCTCGAAATCAATCTGCCGCTCGAAGGTGACAGCCACGTACTCCTCATTCATCTCGGTTTGCTCTGAAAACCCAGACTGGAGCAGTAAGGGACGGAATTTCGAGACGGCCGGTTGAATGAAGTACTTCGCCTGCTTGGCGACTTCGTCCGTGCCCAAATCTTCCGGCGTGCCCTCCGACATCAAGCTCATCACATCGTCCAACGCCAGGCCATACTGACAAAGTAGCTTCCCTTCCGGTGTGATTTCGAGCAGCCAGCCGTCATCGCCGAGATCGAGGGCGAGAGGGCCGTCTGGTTCCAGCTCGTAAAGCTGCGGAAAGGCCTTCGATAAAGTGCTGCGTGCCTCCGTCCACCGAGGGGACTTCATCTCATTCATCCGTGAGACTCCTGGCGAGCGACAGCCCCCGGTTTCTCTGCAGCAAGCCGTTGACGAAGCCCCTCGAGCCGTTTCGTGTTCTCTTGGAGTTTCGGTAAATGATACTTGCGGTCCATCTCAACAACCCGCTCGAGTAATTGGGCCGCTTCCTGCAATCGGCCCATCGCTTCATAGCAGTCGGCCAGAACATATCGCGCTCCACCGATGCGCAGCTCATCCTGTGAACGTTCGGCAATTGACTGGCTGGTCTGGCAACAGGCGATCGCATCGTCAAAGCGTTGTTGCAGTAAAAAGGTCCTCGCCAGCATGCGCCAGGCATCCGCCACGCCGCCATCGTTGCCCACCCTCCGCATCAAGACCAACGACCTTTCATAATGGGCAACTGCCTCGTTGAACTCTCCTTTTTCCCTCGCGATCAGTCCTAAGTCCGAAAACAGGACGGCTTTGGCGGCCTCGTCCTTCGTCTTGGTCATCAGATCAAGTGCTTCAAGGTAATACGCTCGTGCCCGGTCCCACTCCCCTGCGTCCGCGCGCAAATTCCCCAAATTGGCCAAGGTCGTCCCGATACCCTTTTCATCACCGAAAATCTTCTGGAGCTCGAGGACTTCCTGGTAATAATTCTGCGCCGCCTCGCGGCGGCCGCTCACGGCACAGATATTACCCAAATTGCCCAGCGTTGCCGCCAACGCGCGTTGATCACCGGTGAGGCGATCGCATTCAAGAGCCTTGGCGTAGCACGTATAGGCCTCAGTATAGTGGCCGCGGCCGAAATGCTCATTGCCCTGGCGGTTCAATTCTTCGGACAAGCCGTTTTTCAGTACCATGATTTAAGGAGCCGGTGCCTGAGAGACTTCCAACCGTGTATCCTTTCGGTATCCAGAGGGGCAGGCCTTCCTGATCACACTAGGCCAGGGCTTTTTCAACGGCCGCCTTAGCGCCTGTCAGGATGGACGTCCCATCCCCCGCCAGGATGGCGTCAAAATTATACTTCAGCAGACGGCGCAGCCCTGCTTTCGCTTTGACGACATCGGCGTACTTTTCCGCCGGCAATATGGAGAGGGATCCCGGCGGCTTGCCGATCAACGCATCACCCACGATGAGCACGCCTTTGCCCTGCTGAATGAAGAGGGCCGATTCGCCAGGCGACTTCTGATCCATGAGATGAATGACCCAAATCCCGCCGGGCAACAGCTCGCCGTCTTTGAATGTCCTGGTCGGCTTGAGATCCATCTGGGGCGCATCGGCATCCGGCACGAATACCTGGCAACCGAAATCTTTCTGACACGCTTGAGCCTCCCGTGCATGATCACGATTCGTGACGAGGATGTAGTCGAGCTGGCCTTGCCTACGGATAAGTGTAGTGGCCTCTGCCGTCAATGGAGGCGGGTCAACCAGGATCTTGTGCTCTCCGACCGTGAGAAACAAGCCATTGAAATTCAGCTGCTTCTCTTCCGAAAACCAGGACCATTGCCAGATGCCCGTAAAAAGTGGCTTCATGAAAGACTTTCACCGGATGGGCCGAATCAAGGGCGCAGGCATTTCACAAGGCTGCAACGGCGTCTTTGATCGTCTTCGTGACTTTCGTGAGGATACTGGATTCATTAGGCAGATCGATGATGTCGTCCTCCGGCACCGTGATGAATTTACGATTCGCTCCCTTGGTCAGGGAAATGAGAAACATGCTGTTGGAGGGTGTGACGGGAATGACGACCTGAACCTGTTGATCGATCCCTTTCACCAGTTCGAGAAACTTCTGTTTCCCTTCTTCCATCTCATCCATTCTGTTGCTTCCTTTTTCCTCTTGGCATTTGGCAGGTGGCGCGATTCCCAGACTTTCTCTTCATGACTCGCTTTCTAAAATGGATGGCCCGATTGGTCTCTTCGTGCGCGCGTGAAGGAGCACCGCCACCCTGAAATACGATTGATCCCGTGTGCCGCGTTCCGCGAGCACAAGAGACCATTGGGCCGTCCACTCCTTCCCACTCCTCACATCTTGTTATTGCCATCCGCCGCCAACAATTTTTCGACTTCAGCAATAATGATGTCTGAACCGGCCAGCTCCATGTTGCCGACCCGCTGCCAGCGGATGACGCCCTGCTGATCGATGACATACACATTGGGAATGAACTTTCCACCGCCGTATAATTTGTCTGTAACCTTGCCGGGGTCCAGGAGATAGGGATACGTCACCTTCACAGGAAATGCGGAAAGAAACTCGCCGACGTCTTTTTTAGCATTTCCGGATGAATTGACACCGATGACTGCCACGTTCTTTCCCTGGGTCGCCTCGTACACCTTTTGAAGGTTTGTGCCTTGCATCATGCAGGGGTCGCAAATGTGGAACAGCCCAAGGACGACCACCTTTCCCTTGTTGGCATCCAAGGAGACTGGCTCGCCGGTAATGGCATTCAGTGCAAACGAAGGGGCTCTCTCCCCCACTTTAAAAAACCCCGCTGCGAACAGCAGATGAGCGGTGAGCACTGGACATAAAAGAATACTTAATATGACCCAACGACGATTCATGCTGACCTCCATTCTGAAGCCGTGCAGGAGCGTTGAGTTCCGACTGCACAGCAATGGTCTAGTCACGTATCCTACCATGCGATTTTTTTCTGGAGCAACGGTAGTGGTGGTAACAAGAGTGCCTGGCAATGGATCGCAGGTGTTCAAAAAGACCATTTATGTCACCCACCCGCCCGGGCGCGCCGAGACGTGCCGATTTCCCTCTTAGGCCGCAGGGAGCGCGAGCCTTGGCATATTCTTTTCGGTATGTTGAGGCTCCAGGCGATGCGAGAACGTCAGCCGGTGAAAGGCGCGTCCCGGAAGATCGATTGCAACGCAATCGGAGGGTGGGAGGGTGAAAACAGTGCGCCGGGGCTGGGTGGGTGAGACATGGGTAATCGCGGCGTCTCGGCGCCGCGGGGCTGGGCGGGTGAGACTTGGGTAATCGCGGCGTCTCGGCGCCGCGGGCTGGGTGGGTGAGAAAGGGGACTTTTTCAACACCTGCTAGTGGCGCTCGAGCAACGGGGTAATGAGGCGGGACAGATCCAAGGCGTCACTGCCGAAATGCAGGCGATAGCAGGCAGTCTGCTGCACCAACTTTGAAAGTACTTGAAACTCCTGCGCCGCCGTGTTGGCGTCGTGCCTGTAGGCCTCGCGCTGAACGAGCACTTCGAGTGCCAGGCTTTTGGCCAGCGGCTGGAGGCAACTGTGAGACATGTTCGTGACTTGAGGAAAGAGAATCATGGCCGGCTCGCATGAGCATCCCCGTGACCCCGGATACAAATCTTCTGTCTGAAATGATTTTCTGTATACACCCTGCCTTAAGAGCCCCAACCCGGCGGTCCGCAACTCTGGGAACATCTCAATGGTGTGCTCCGTCACGTCGATGTTCAGGAAAGTCCCGAGCAATGTTTGCATTGCGCCGTGATCTTGCAATAGCAGAATATCGTCTCCGAGGTAGCGGTATCCAGAACGAAGCAACGCCAGCATGGCGGTTGTCTTCCCGCATCCATTCCGGCCGTGAATCAGTACCCCTTTGCCCTGGTATTCTAACCCCGCCGCAGGCAGTGGGAATATGTTCGCCCCCTTCAGCAACTCGATCATCGTGTAATGGAAAAATGTTTCCAGCCGGTCAGAAGCCATTGTTTCCGGACGATAAAAATAGCCGGACGCCGCATCTCGGTCTACGTCGATCACCAGTACGCCGTGATCCCGTACATCGACCACGAGACGCTCCTCGTCGCGATACAGGTCGCATTGCCAGAGTGCGCGCAGGGAATTGCCCAGCGCCGGCATGGTACCGGAGAACACTCGCCTGGCGCCGGCCGAAAGCGCGTAGGGAACGGCATCACGGCTGCGGACTTGTTCAAAGTGGACGGTCAATGAGACGTCCCCTTTCGCGTCCCCACAGTCGACCGTACGAATCCATGCGGCGATTGATGACCACAAGAACGCGGAGGAGCTGCAGAAGCGGAAAGAGATGCCATGAAATGAGAATCGGTATTCACGCGAATCGACGGTTCTCGCACTCGCAGTCCCAAGTCCCATCAGAACGTTGGACACGTAGCCTCCTTACAAAATTGGATCTAACGGCGGGCCGAGTGTGATTGACGAAGTAGTCCGTCGTGGCTCCATTGCACGACATAAGCCACCATTTGCTCGTGCAGGTCGCCAGGAGGCAATTCCAACCGTGCAGAAATCGCTTGATGGATCTGCTGGAGAGTCGCCGTTCCCGTACAGTGCTCCCACACGGCCGTTCCAACAGGGTTGAGCCGGAAAGATCGCCCTGTAACCAGATCTAACAGCACGGTCTCACCATCCAAGACCACGCCGCGGACATTCGGATTTTGGGCCGGCACCAGGTGCATGATTCTGCTCCAATCTGGCTTTTGATCTCCATCTCCCGGGAGAACTGGTGTCCCGGGAGGCAGGGGTTCTTCCTCCCTGAACGGCAGGAGCACGGACGTCGACGTGTGCCTGCGCGGCCTGCACCACATACTCATCCTCCCAATGGTCTCTTGAGGTACAGATTAGTCCTCTCGGGGGATGCTTCACAGCTCCCTAAAAGTCGGGACGGATCCCCTACTTTCGTAGAGGCTCAATGTGCTCGGAAAAAAAGAAACTGACGTTCTCTAAGAGGAGCGTTCGAAGAGGCCGAGCTGGAATTCTTCTGCCCGGGTAAAGGAAATGGGGTACTGCTCGGTGAAGCAGGCGTTGCAGTAATGATTGGGGGCTCCGGGTGCGGATTTGAGCATCCCGTCGAGACTGAGATAGGCCAAGCTGTCCGCCGTGATGTACTTGCGTATTTCTTCGGCGGAATGACTGGACGCGATGAGTTCTTTTTTCGTCGGCGTATCGATGCCGTAAAAGCAGGGTGAAATGATCGGCGGAGAACTGATCCGCACGTGCACTTCTTTTGCGCCGGCCTGGCGGATCATCTTCACGATCTTGCGGCTGGTGGTCCCCCGCACCAGGGAATCGTCCACAACAACCACCCGCTTGCCCTGGAGCACCTCCGGCACCGCATTCAGCTTGACCTTCACGCCGAAGTGCCGAATGGACTGCTCCGGTTCGATGAACGTGCGTCCGACGTAATGGTTTCTGATCAATCCCGTCTCAAACGGAATGCCCGCCCCTTCGCTATAACCTAGCGCGGCCGGCACGCCGGAGTCAGGCACCGGTATCACGATGTCGGCCGGCACCCATGACTCCTGAGCCAGTTGACGTCCCAACCCCTTTCGAGTCACATAGACCGCGTTAGCGCCGAAAATTTTGCTGTCAGGCCGGGCGAAATAGACGTACTCGAAGATGCACATCGCCGGCTGCACCGGGGAAAACGGCTTGTAACTGGTGACGCCGTTTTCATTGAGGACGACCAGTTCACCCGGCTCGATTTCCCGGACGATCTCCGCATCCAACAAGTCGAACGCGCAGGTCTCCGAAGCGACCAGATAGGTGTCCCGTAATCGCCCAAGCGACAGCGGCCTGAAGCCATGAGGATCCCGCGCTGCGATGATGCCCTCGTCCGTCAGCAGGACGACGGAGAATGCGCCGCGGACTTGACTGAGCGCGTCGATGACGCGGGCCAACAACGTGTCGGCTCGTGAATGGGCGATCAAGTGAATGATGACTTCGCTGTCCGACGTCGATTGGAAGATCGCGCCGTATGCTTCGAGTTCGTTGCGAAGCACCTGGGCATTGATCAGATTGCCGTTGTGCGCCAGGGCAAGATTGCCGAAAGCGAAATTCACCGTGAGCGGCTGGACGTTCTTGAGGTCCTGGCCGCCGGCCGTCGAATACCGATTGTGGCCAATCGCCATCGAGCCGGTGAGATTCTTGAGGGTCTGAGTGTTGTAAATGTCGGCTACGAGCCCCATGCCCTTGTGGACGTTGAAGTGGTCGCCGTCCCCGGACACGATCCCGGAGGCCTCTTGCCCACGGTGTTGCAGAGCGTAGAGACCGAGATACGTGAGATTCGCCGCTTCCTTGTGACCGTAAATGCCGAACACGGCGCACTCATCGTGGAACTTGTCGGAACCGACGATGGGAAGTTCTTTACGCATAGGCAACGCTATTCGTGACGTAACTGTTCCTCGAGCGCATTGGCCCAACGGTCCCAGACCTGGTCAATCGGAAGATCGATGCGACAGCCCTCGCTCAATCGGCCCTTCTGCACGTCAATGACCAATCGATCTCCGCCGACGGTGCCCATGCGGCCGGCCGGTACTCCCGCATCCGCTGCACGACCCAACAGCATATCCACCTTCTCCGGCCTGATAGAGAGGATGACCCGCGACGGACTTTCGCCGAACAACAAGGCGTCCCGCCGCAACGAACCGAGCTCCAATTTTACCACAGCGCCCGCGCCTGACGCCCGGACCCGACACGCAGCTTTCCGCCAACGCAACAGCGAGTGCCCCCGTCCGAGCAGTCATGCGCAGATTCGACGAGTCCTTCACGAATCAATTTTAATACGAAATCCTGCACCGCCTTTTCCGTTTCAAGGTTCAACAAGGGGGGAGAGCCCTGTTCCCGGTGCTGCATGACCTTGAGGTACTCACTGCCGCCCAGGTCGTCCCTGGTCTTGCCGAGCAGAATAATGGCGTCTCCATCATTGCGAAACCATTGGGTCATGGCCCGCTCGGCCTCGTCGATCAACCCGACCATCCCCAGCATCGGCGTGGGATAGATTGAGAGGCCGTTCGTCTCATTATAAAAACTCACGTTCCCGCTCACGATCGGAATGTGGAAATGCTCGCACGCATCCTTCATGCCTTCGATCGCCAGCACAAACTGCCACATGATGTCCGGCCGCTCAGGATTCCCGAAATTCAGACAATCGGTCAGCCCGATCGGCTCAGCGCCAGAGCAGACCAGATTGCGCGCCGCCTCGGCGACGGCCAAGCGGGTTCCTTCATAGGGATGCAGCAGACAATAGCGGCCATTACAGTCCACCGTCATGGCAACCGCTTTATTCGTTCCCTTAATGCGGACCACGGCGGCATCGGAACCAGGACGGACCAGGGTGTTGGTCCGCACCATGTGGTCGTACTGCTCATACACCCACCGCTTACTGGCGATCGTCGGAGACGCCAATAATGTCAGCAGCGCCGCATTCGCGTCTTTGACGTCAGGGATCGAATCGTAGTTCAAAGTGGTCAGCATATCCTGATAGGCAGGGGGAGAGTATGGGCGTTCGTACCGCGGCCCGTCGTCGGCCAGCGATTTCGCCGGAATCTCTGCAACGACTTTGCCCTGATCGATGACCCTCAGGAGACCGTCGCCCGTCACTTTGCCCACGACCGCCACATCCAGATCCCACTTTCGACAAATCCGGATGCAGTCTTCCTCTTTTCCCGCTTTTGCGACCATCAGCATGCGTTCCTGGGATTCGGAGAGCATCAATTCATAGGGCGTCATGCCCGGTTCGCGGCGCGGTACATGCGTCAGATCCAGCTCCATGCCGTTACCAGCCCGCGAGGCCATTTCGCACGATGAACTCGTCAGCCCGGCTGCGCCCATGTCCTGGATGCCGACCAGCAGATCGTTTGCCATCAATTCCAAAGAAGCTTCGAGGAGGAGCTTCTCCTGAAAGGGATCACCCACTTGCACCGTCGGCCGCTTCTGGTCTGATTCATCGTCGAATGCGTCGGAAGCCATTGTCGCCCCGTGAATGCCGTCTCGGCCTGTCTTTGATCCAAAATAAATGACCGGATTCCCGACCCCCGCAGCGGTGCCGCGGAAGATCTTATCCTTGTGCGCAATCCCAAGGCAGAAAACGTTCACGAGCGGGTTCAGCGAGTAGATGTCGTCGAACCGCACTTCGCCGCCCACCGTAGGCACCCCCATGCAATTACCGTAGCCGGCAATGCCTGCCACGACGCCTCTCATGAGATGACGGTTCTTGGCGCTGTCCGGGCTGCCGAAACGGAGGGAGTCGAGGAGTGCAATCGGCCTTGCCCCCATCGTGAACACATCCCGGAGAATCCCGCCGACTCCCGTGGCGGCACCCTGATAGGGTTCAATGAAGGACGGATGGTTGTGCGACTCCATTTTAAAAACCACGCACAGCCCGTCGCCGATATCGACTGCGCCGGCATTTTCTCCAGGGCCCTGCACGACACGCGGTCCCGTCGTGGGCAGCTTTTTCAGATGGACGCGCGAGCTCTTGTACGAGCAATGCTCCGACCACATGACCGAGAACATGCCAAGCTCGGTTAGATTGGGCTCGCGTCCCAAGATGCTCGAGGATCTTCTTGAACTCGTCCTCGGTGAGATTATGCTGTGCGAGAAGGTCCTTGATGTCAGCCGTGTTCGTGTTCATATGGTCCTACACATCACAGTAACAACGCTTTCCCCTCAAAATCTGGAGCTGTTCGTTTCTCGTGTGAACGAACACCCGTTGAATGGCACTGCCGTGCGCCAATGTTTTTGGCAGCGGGCTTCGATGTCGGTACCCGCGCAGCGCCATTTCATTGATCAGCGCTTCGTGCCGCCCATAGAGCGCCTTCAGCTTTCCGCGCCAGCGTAAGGTCTCCGGATGTCGCGCATAGCCCTTCTTGCCGTTCACCAGCACCGACCAAATCGCATGCAGCTCACGATGCTCGCCGAGCAAATGATTCCGGCATAACCTCTTCGGCGAGATATCCCAGATGCGCACTGTTTCTCTTATCCTGCCCCCACCATTTTCGAGTGGCTCCGCTTCCTCAAAGACTCGAGCATCGACGCGTGAGCGAGGTCAGCAACCGTCCGTCCTCATTGCAAGCCAGCAACTGACTCCGCCGTCTCAACGCCTCGGAGCGCTCGGGATGAGGCATCATGCCGAGCACGTTTCCTTCGGCGTTGCGAATGCCGGCGATATTGTCGAGAGAGCCGTTCGGGTTGGCTTCCGCCGTCACTTTCCCTTCCGGCGTGGAATACCGAAAGACCACTTGAGCGTTGGCCTGGAGTCCAGCCAACGTAACCGGATCCGTATAGTAGTTGCCTTCAGCGTGGGCGACCGGAATCTTGAGCACCTGGCCGGGCTGGCATGCACCGGTGAACGGCGTCGCCGCGTTCTCCACCCGCACATGCACATCCTTGCAGATAAAGTGCAGCGAGCGGTTTCTCAGCATCGCGCCTGGCAACAGTCCGGCTTCGAGCAGAATCTGAAATCCGTTACAGACGCCGATGACCAAGCCGCCGTGTTGTGCAAACTCCTTGATCGCTCCCATGACCGGTGAAAATCTGGCGATCGCCCCCGTGCGGAGATAGTCTCCGTACGAAAATCCTCCCGGCAGAATGACACAGTCCAGACCGGCCAAAGATGTTTCCTTGTGCCAGACCATCGTCACTTTCTGTCCCAGCACGTCCTTGAAGACATGCTCGCAATCGTGATCGCAATTGGAGCCAGGGAATACGATGACGCCTACATGCATCGCTAGATTAACTCGTACCGGTATTCTTCGATAATGGTATTGGCCAGCAATTTTTCACACATCTGCCTGACCTGCACTTCAGCTTTCGCTTTATCCGGTTCGTTCACGTCCACCTCCATATACTTCCCGACCCGGACATTGGCGGCGTTCTTAAAGCCCAGCGAATCGAGCGCATGCTCAATTGCCTTGCCCTGCGGATCCAGAATGCCCTGTTTCAACGTCACATGAATCTTCGCCTTCACCTACTCCTCCTCAGCGGATGTTGAAAAAGACCTCCAGCATCGTTCTCGCCTCGCTTAAAAGCTCAACGTACCGAACAACGTACGCCTCGCTTTTTCGCTTGCTGCGGCCTTGCCGGCGGTCTTTTTGAACATCCTTTGACCCTACTCCGCTCAAACATTAAGGTTTGCCTTGTTCTTCTGACGCTTTTGTCAACCCGTCCACATACCGTCGAATCTTAAAAATCACTGCGACCGTCGTAATCCCGCCCACGGCGAGCGCCGCAAAAGCCCAGCGCCACGGTGAATCGTCCAAGCGATACGCCATCATCGCCACGACCCCCGCCCACACCAGCACCGCCGCCACCAAGCCATAATTCAGAAACGCCTTCAACATCTCTTCCCCTTCCCACCCATCTCTCAAAGATGGTGGGGGAGAATCTGAGCCTTGTCCCGCGATATCATGGAACTCGGGCACCGCACTTGTTGAGCCGCAGTGATCCGCACAGCGGACGGTTAGCGATGTTCGAAGTTCCGTTTAGCCCGCTTCAAACGGAACAAGTTTCGCGGACGAGCGAGGCGAAACTAGTGCGGTCGAGTTGTAGTGTGTGAGCAGGCAAGGCTCCATCTCCCCTACCCGCATACCCGCTTCAGCACTTCCTGATACGCCTCTTCAATCTTCCCCAAATCCTTCCGAAACCGATCCTTGTCCATCGATTCCTTCGTCGCCTGGTCCCAGAAGCGGCACGTGTCGGGAGAGATTTCATCAGCCAGAATCATCCGGCCGTTATGGACGCCGAACTCCAACTTGAAATCCACCAGGATCATCCGGCGTTCTGCAAAGAACGGCTGTAAGACGGTGTTCACTTTCAAGGCAAGGCGCTTGATCTCCGACAGCTGTTCGGGTGTCGCCAGCTTGAGTAAACGAACGTGCTCGTCGGCGACTAACGGATCCCCCAAAGCGTCGTTCTTGTAATACCACTCGACGATGGGCGGCTGGATGGGGTCGCCCTCCTTCAGGCCTAACCGCTTGGCCAAACTCCCCGCCACCACGTTCCGCACGACCACTTCGACCGGCACGATCGTCACTTTCTTTGTGAGCATTTCCCGATCGCTCTTCCGCTCGACAAAATGCGTGGGCACGCCTTGCTGCTCCAACAACCGGAAGAGGCGCTCTGACACCTTATTGTTGATAATGCCCTTCTCCACGATTGTTCCGCGCTTTTGCGCGTTGAAGGCTGTGGCGTCGTCCTTGAAGTATTGCAGGACTTCATCGGCCTGCGCCGTAGTGAAGATTTTTTTGGCTTTCCCTTCGTAGATGAGCGCGCCTGTGGTCATGATCGGGCTCCCGCACCGGGCCGATGGTGCTTACTGGGCCAAAATTTCTATGATTTCATCCAGGCTCGTGGCCGTCCCGACCCAGGTAGGATGGCCGAATCGTCTGGTGAACTGAAACTCTTTCACCTTCTCCAACGACAGAATCAAGCTGTGAAAGTCTTCCATCTTCGAGGTTTCGAAATAGGTGATGAAATCCATGTCGTCGAGGCCGGTCGAGTGATACAGCTTTCGCTTCACGGTCTTATGATAGGGCAAAGACGCCTCAGTGTGCTCCTTCATCATCGCAGCTCGCTTTTCCTGATCCAGTGCCCACCAGTCGGCGGTCTTTCGAATCGGAATGACGACCACATAGGGTTTGGGTCCCGGATCGCTTGCGACCTTGAGGTCTGTTTTCAATTGGTCAGGAAAGCCCGGCACATAATTGGCCTTCTTGGTCAGGCCATGCATCACGCCGGCTGTCTTCAAGTGTTTGCCGAACACGCTGCTCTGTAAATCAACGAGAAATTTCTGTGTGTCGCGAAGCTCGGTCGCGTGCGTCCGGAACAGGATGTCGGCGTGATCGGACAGGCCCTCCATGAGATACAAATCAATGGCGATCTTTTCCCGATGCTGCTCGACGACACCCTTGAGCACGGTCAGGTGGGCAATGCGCGTCGCTTCGTCCTCCTTGGCCCATTCTTCGTCGAAGTTGTACGCGGCAAAGGTGCCGTATACGCCCGGCTCGGCCAACAGCTTTTCACGGTCGGCTGCCGCAAAACAGAGTACGGCCCATACTGACGCGATCACCGTGATCAGACCCGCGAAACCGGCGCGTGGCGCTGTCATGTCCTTCCTTTCTGAGAGGTATGCTCTCCGCTGCGGAACACTCTCTTGAAGATCTCGTCGACATGCCGCAGATAATACTTCGGGTTGAAGCAGGCGGCGATTTCGCTCTTCTTGAGATGTTGTGCGATGAACGGATCTTTGCTGACCAGCTCCTGCAAGTTGCCCGACCCATTCCATGACGCCATGGCATTGCGCTGCACTGCTTCGTACGATTCCTTCCGCTGCGCCCCCTTTTCGATGAGTGCCAGCAGCAGGCGCTGGGAGTAGACCAATCCGCCGGTCAGTTCGAGATTGCGTTTCATGTTGGCCGGATAGACGACCAGGTGCTCGATGAGATCGGTAACTTTCGCGAGCATATAGTCAATGAGGATCGTGCTGTCCGGCATGATGACACGCTCGACTGAAGAATGGCTGATGTCCCGTTCGTGCCACAACGCCACATTTTCCATGGCCGCGAGACTATTGGCCCGCACGAGCCGCGCCAATCCGCAGAGATTCTCCGACACGATCGGGTTGCGCTTGTGCGGCATGGCCGACGAGCCCTTTTGTCCTGCCGAAAAATATTCTTCAGCCTCGAGCACCTCAGTGCGTTGGAGATGCCGGATCTCGGTCGCGATTTTTTCGATCGTCGCGGCAAGCAGCGCCAGGGCTGTCGCGTAGGCGGCATGGCGGTCCCGCTGCACGATCTGGTTGGAAACCGGGTCTACCGTGAGGCCGAGCTTTGCACACACGTAGGCTTCGATGTCCGGGCCCTGATGTGCAAATGTTCCCATCGCGCCGGACAGCTTTCCAACGGCGATTTCACGGCGCACCTCACGCAGCCTCGCCAGATGCCGGCCGACTTCTTCGTGCCAAATAGCCAGCTTGAATCCGAATGAGATAGGCTCCCCATGGATGCCATGTGAACGCCCGACCATGACTTGGCTCTTGTAGCGAAAGGCCTGTCGCTTCAAGACTGCCAGCAATCCCTCGACGCCTTCCAGAATCCGATCCAGGGCTTCGGTCATCTGTATGGCCAGCGACGTATCGACGATATCGGACGAGGTCAACCCCAGGTGCAGAAACCGATGCTCGGGTCCAACAGTGTCCATCAGCGATTCGAGGAACGCGATCACGTCGTGTTTCGTAACTTTCTCGATTTCAGCGATCCGGACGACGTCGATCTTGGCCTGTTTCCTGATTTTGGCCGACGTGCCGCGGGGCGCCTGCCCGGCCTTTTCGAATGCCGCACAGGCTTGCAGTTCGACCTCCAGCCAGATCTCATACTTGTGCTTGAGATCCCAGATGGCTTTCATCTGTGGACGTGCGTAGCGGTCAATCATTGCGTGCCTCGTGGCTCGTCGCTCGTGAAATGTCGTTCGCAGGAACCAACTCGACAGGAGGCTCGCGCGATACGCTTCACGGCTCACGCTTCACTTGCGCCGCTTGGGCGCGCTTCGATTTCAACTTTTCTTCCGTTGTCAGCACCTTGTCCAAAATGCCGTTCACAAATTTGGCGGCTTCCTCGTCGCCGAAATCCTTGGCCAGCTCGATCGCTTCATTGACGGTGACTTTTGCCGGCACTTCGTCCAGCCACAACAGTTCATAGGCGCCGATGCGGAGGATATTGCGATCGACGATCTGCATGCGGCTGACTTTCCAGTTGGTCGCATATTTGCCGATCAGCGCATCCAAATCGTTTTTGTGTCCGAGCACGCCGCTGACGAGCTGCTCGGCGAACGATCTAACGTCTTCCGTGGCTTGACACTGTTCCCAGAACTCGTCCAGCCAGACGTCGGGTTTGCCGTGGATGTCGTATTGAAACAGGATTTGCAGCGCGCGCTCGCGAGACTGATGGCGAGATCCCATGTTAGCCGGTGCGCCTTCGTGCCGGACGTCTGGTTGCGCCGTTTTTTCCGGCGTTCTCCTTTGACGGAGCCATTCCCTCGCCGCCCCGTATCATCCGCATGACGGTCGCCATCTCGATCGCCGACTTGGCGGCCTCGCCGCCGCGATTGAACTTGGTCGGTTCTGCCCGCACGATGGCCTGCGCCACCGTGTCGGTCGTCAGCACACCAAAGATGATCGGCACGTCCGCATCCAGGGCCGCCTGACCGATGCCGCGGCTGGCCTCTGCACTGATATAGTCGAAATGAGGCGTATCGCCGCGAATCACAGCACCCAGGCAGATGACCGCATCAAACCGTTTGGTTCCCGCCAGCGTCCTGGCCACTAAGGGAATCTCGAACGCGCCGGGCACGCGCACGACCTCGATGTCTTCCGGCACCACGCCGTGCTTCGTCAGTCCCTCAACGCAGCTGCTCAACAGCTTGCTCGTGACGAATTTATTGAATTTGGAGACGACGATCCCGAACTTCAATCCCGTCGCATTATGAGTGCCTTTACGAAGTTTCATGCAGCTCGTGCTTTCTCTTCTCTCTTCGTCTCACCCCTCGGAGGGTGGTTGGGATAGTCCCAAAGTGCGCGCGTTGATCGGAGCACAGGCCTTAGTGTGAAAATCTGATCTGACCCTGCGTGCGGCGATCGGCGAGCACGGGGACTACCCAGCCGCCCGACTCAAACCTTTTTTAGAATATGTCCTAGTTTTTTCTTTTTGGTCTTTAAATACCTGACATTCCCCGCGTGCGGCTGAATCTCGATCGGCACGCGCTCGACGACTTTCAAGCCATACCCCTCGATTCCGACAATCTTGCGCGGGTTGTTGGTGATCAATTTAATTTGGTGCAGGCCGAGATTCGCGAGGATCTGCGCGCCGACACCATAATCGCGCAGATCGGCCTTGAAGCCGAGCTTGAGGTTGGCCTCAACCGTGTCACTCCCCTTGTCCTGTAATCCATACGCCTTGATCTTATTAAGCAACCCGATTCCCCGTCCCTCCTGGTTCAGGTAGAGCAGCACACCCCGACCTTCCTTCTGGATAATTTCCATGGCCGCGTGCAGTTGGTCTCGGCAATCGCAACGTAGCGATCCCAGCGCGTCGGCGGTGAGGCAGCCGGAGTGCACCCGTACCAGCGTGGGCGCACCGTGATCCACCCTCCCCTTGACCAGCGCAATATGCGTGATGTGATCAATCTCATTTTCAAAGGCGACGGCGTCGAATTCCCCGAAGATCGTCGGCAGCCTGGCGATCGCCATTCGCTTGACGAAGGTTTCCCTGCGCATCCGGTATTCGATCAGCGCCTTGACCGTCACAATCCTGAGCTTGTGTGTCTTGGCGAACTTGGTCAACTCAGGGACCCGCGCCATTGTGCCGTCTTCGTTCATGATCTCGCAGATAACCCCGGAGGGCAGAAGCCCGGCCAACCGCGCAAGATCGACGGACCCTTCCGTTTGTCCTGCCCGCCGCAGCACACCGCCCCGCTGGGCCTTCAACGGAAAAATATGGCCGGGCCGGGCCAGGTCGCTCGGCTTCGACTTAGGATCAATAGCCACATGAATGGTCGTGGCACGGTCTGCGGCTGAAATCCCGGTCGTGATGTCCTTGCGGGCGTCGATTGAGACGGTGAAGGCGGTGCCGAATGCCGCGGTATTCTCAACGGCTTGCTGTGGCAACTGCAATTCTTCGACGCGTTCGGGTGTGAGCGTCAGACAGATCAACCCGCGCGCGTACCTGGCCATAAAGTTGATGGCGTGGGGCGTGACCTTTTCTGCGGCAATGACGAGATCGCCTTCGTTCTCGCGGTCTTCATCGTCAACCAGGATGACGAACTTGCCCTTTTTGATGTCCCGGATGGCGTCTTCGATGTCGTCGAAAGGGGTCTGCATAATTACACTGGCAGGCGTGGCCTCCCTGGTAGTTAAGGACGATCAATTTATCATTGAACATGAACCATTAACATGGGTTTTTTTGAGGCCGCTTGGCCGGAGTCACGACCGTCTATGACGAAGAGCCAGCGGCCACCTCATCGCTTTTGCGTAATGCAGCGATCACGGTGCCCCATGCACACATGACCAAGCCGGCGAAGAGCCACAGACCGTATTCATAGCTGCCGGCAGTTTCCTTCAAAAGGCCTGTGGCAACCGGCAAGAGGAACCCGCCGAGCCCACCGGCCGCGCCGACCACTCCGGATGCCAGTCCAATGTCTTTCGGAAACCACTCAGCGACGAGTTGAAACACTACGCCATTGCCGAATCCCAGTGCGCCGGTTGTCAGGATCATCATCGTCACAGCCAGAGAAAAGGATGGGCTGATAATGGCAACGACAGCCCCGGCTGCGACGGGCAACACATAGTGCAGCGTGCGGAGGCCTCCCAGGCGATCCGCAACATACCCGCCGACCGGACGGAGGAGACTTCCGCCCAGCCCGCACAGCGCAGCGAGGACTCCGGCAGTGACTGCCTCGAAGCCGTACACGTCGTGAAGTACGAGAGGCAGCAGACTGCAGAGGCCCACAAACCCACCGAATGTCGCCGCGTACAGGAAACACAACCAGTAGGCGGTCCGGCGCCGGATCATCGAGGCCGCGCTGTGCCACCATTGCCCGATCTGCTGTGCTCGTCGCTCGTGATGCGCAGGCACCACAAAGCTGAAGAGAAGTAGCGATGTCGCGACCACACCGGCCATTACTAGACAGACATCGTGCCAGCCGAGCCGTTCGGCCCAGCGAGGAGCCCAGAACAAGATGAACACTGTGCCGACATTCCCGGATGCCGCCAGCCCCAGTACCAGTCCCTGGGCGGCCGGCGGATAGGCCCTGCTCGCGAGCGGCAAGGAAACGGCAAAGCTCGCTCCGGCTATCCCCAGGCACAGAGCGAAGGCCAGAGCCTGGGGGTACGCCGTCACACCAAACCACCCCCACAGCAGGACGGCACATTCGGCGAACATGATAACCACCGCAGTGCCGCGTGCGCCGACCCGATCCGCACTCCAGCCCGCTACCATTCTGAGCACAGCGCCGCCCAGCAACGGCAGGGCGACGAGCCACGAGATCTGCGAGTCGCTCAACTGAAGGTCGCGGGCGATGGAAATGCTCATCGCGCCGATCAACAGCCACACCATGAAACTGATGGTGAGGTGCAGCCAGGCACCGAGGAGGGAGGGCCAATGTCCGCTCTTGAGTATGGTCAACGGGTACATGGCTGGAATCTCCGGCTGGTTGAGTAGCGTCCGGCCATACTTGGCTCGATGTCTCCGGCCGTCACTCCGACGGAACCCCGCATCATAGTGGAGGAATTTCATCCCTGCAAGGGAACCTTAGGGACACCGGCAGCTTTGTCGCGGCAGGAGGTTCTGCTATAGTTTGCGATTCGTATGGCGAAACGTCACGCGAAGAAACAGCAAGAAGAAGAAATCCTCGAGCCGGAGGTCCTCGGTCCGGCCGACGACATGCCTGCGGGCGACACGCCGGCCACTGAATTGCCTCCGTCCGCCGACGGACGCCCCGATACGACGGCGGTGGTCCCCGTCACCGCACTCCAGCAGTACTTGGCCGAGATACGCCGCCATCCGTATCTCTCGAAGGAAGAAGAACTCCGCCTCTTTGAGGAGTATCGCACGCAGGGCAGCCGTGAAGCGGCCGTGAAGTTGATCATGGCCAATTTGCGCGTGTCGGTGGCGATTGCCGCGGAATATCTGCATACCGGCGCCGACCACATGGATTTGATCCAGGAAGGCAATGTCGGCCTGCTCCAGGCGATCAAGAAGTTCGACCCGTCAAAGAATGTCCGGTTCCATGCGTATGCCGCCTGGTGGTCACGCGCCTACATTCTCCGCTACCTTCTCAATACATACCGGCTGGTCAAAATCGGCACGACCCAGGATCAGCGAAAACTTTTCTATAATCTCAAAAAGGAGAAATCGAAGCTCGAGCGCGAGGGGTTCTCGCCGGACACCAAATTGCTGGCGGACCGGTTGAACGTCCGTGAGCGCGACGTGGTCGAGATGGACCAGCGGCTTGGCAACTGGGAGCTTTCGCTGGATCAGCCGATCGGAGAGGACCAGGACGGAAGCCTGCTCGATATTCTACCGTCTCAGCAGGTGCCGGCCGACGAGCAGCTCGCCCGTGATCAGCTGCGGACGTTGTTTCGAGAGAAGCTGGGGGAATTCATCAAAACGCTCGACGAGCGCGATGAGGACATCCTTCGCAACCGGCTCTTATCCGAAACCCCCTTGACCCTCGACGACCTGGGCGGAAAATATGGCATTACCAAGGAGCGAACCCGCCAGTTGGAGGCCCGTATCATCAAGCGGTTGCGGGACTATATGAAGAAAGACATAAAAGATTTCGACCAGTTACGGGCCTGATTTTTTTCGCCATCCCGCCGCCGAATCCGCTGGCATATGCCAACGTCCATCAGCTATGATGCCGACTTCCTGAGCGGGGGCCGAAGAATTTCATCCCGACCCCTTGACTCAATCGAAGACGAGGCTATCTCTCGCTCAGCTTCGCAAGATCAGGGATTCTGCTCGCGCTGGGGTCTTAGACCTGCGCCATCGAGTGCGAACCCGTTCTAAATTGTCGACATCTTTCGGGTTAACTTACACCACGAGGAGGTTTGCGTTATGAGCACAGCGGCGAAGGAGAAGAAGAACGTGGCCAAGGGCTTCCAGCCCCTCGGCGACAGGGTTTTCGTGACCTACACTGAAGAATTGGATCGGACATCAGGCGGCATCTATGTGCCTGACTCAGCGAAGGAAAAACCGCAACGGGGCATCGTTCAAGCGGTGGGCAAGAAGGTGGAAAACGTCAAGGTCGGCGATCAAGTCCTGTTCGACAAGTATTCGGGCAGCAAGCTCCGGATCGAGGACGAAGAGTGCTTGATTCTCAAGGAAGAAGACATTCTCGGGGTCTTCACCAACTAATAATCGAATCACACACGACTTTAACGGAGGGATCACATGGCAAAGCAACTACTGTACAGCGAGGCAGCCCGGGCCTCCATTCTCAGGGGGGTCAACCAGCTGGCCGATGCCGTCAAGGCGACGCTCGGACCGAAGGGCCGCAACGCCATTCTGGATAAGAAGTTCGGCGCCCCGACCATCACCAAGGACGGCGTGACCGTCGCCAAGGAAATCGAACTCAAGAACCCCTACGAAAACATGGGCGCTCAGCTCGTCCGCGAAGTGGCCAGCAAGACCAGCGATACGGCCGGTGACGGCACGACGACTGCGACCGTGTTGGCGCAAGCCATCTTCCGCGAAGGCGTCAAGAACATCACCGCCGGAGCCAATCCGATGGAAATCAAGCGCGGCATCGACAAAGCGGTCGAAGCCGTCGATCGGCGAGCTCAAGAAGCTCAGCAAACCCTGCCAGAACAAGACCGAGATTTCCCAAGTGGGGACCATTTCGGCAAACAACGACAAGACGATCGGCGACCTGATCGCGGAAGCGATGGAGAAGGTCGGCAAGGACGGCGTCATCACGGTCGAAGAAGCCAAGTCGATGACCACCTCCCTGGATGTCGTCGAGGGCATGCAGTTCGATCGCGGCTACATCTCCCCCTACTTCGTCACCAACGCCGAGCGGATGGAAGCGTCACTCGAAGAGCCGCTCATCCTCATCAATGAAAAGAAGATCAGCAGCATGAAGGACCTCCTCCCGGTTCTCGAGCAGGTGGCCAAGATGGGTAAGCCGCTCGTGATCCTCGCGGAAGAAGTCGAAGGCGAAGCGCTGGCCACCCTCGTGGTCAACAAGCTGCGCGGCACCCTGAACGTGGCGGCCGTGAAGGCTCCTGGTTTCGGCGATCGCCGCAAGGCCATGCTCGAGGACATCGCGATCCTCACCGGCGGCCAGGTGATCTCTGAAGATCTCGGCATCAAGCTGGAAAACGTGAAGCTGACCGACCTCGGCCGCGCCAAGCGCGTGACGATCGACAAGGACAACAGCACGATCGTCGAGGGCTACGGCGATCCGAAGAAGATCGAAGGCCGCGTGAAACAGATCAAGGCCCAGATCGAGGAAACCACCTCGGACTACGATCGCGAGAAGCTGCAAGAGCGGCTGGCCAAGATCGTCGGCGGTGTGGCCGTGATCAACGTCGGCGCCGCGACCGAGACCGAGATGAAGGAAAAGAAGGCCCGTGTCGAGGACGCGCTCCACGCCACCAAGGCGGCCGTGGAAGAAGGCATCGTCCCCGGCGGTGGAACGGCGTACCTGCGCTGCATCAAGGCGCTGGATACCATCAAGGATGTTCCGGCGGAGCAGAAGGTCGGCTTGGACATTATCCGGCGTGCGCTCGAAGAGCCGATCCGCCAGATCGTGAACAATGCCGGCGGTGAAGCCTCGGTCGTGGTCGGCAAGGTTCGGGAAGACAAGAACCCCAACGCCGGCTACAATGCGGCGACCGAAGAGTATGTGGACATGATCAAGGCGGGCATCATCGATCCGACCAAGGTCTCGCGGACTGCGCTGCAGAACGCGGCCAGCGTCGCGGCTCTGATGCTCACGACCGAAGTCATGATCACGGACATCCCAGAAGAGAAGAAGGAACCGATGGGCGGCGGCCATGGCCACAACCACGGCGGCATGGAAGGGATGTACTAAGAGCCAACACGCTATCGTCTGGTAGCTGAGGGTCGAAATGAAGGGCCCGGCGGACAACCGCCGGGCCCTTCGTGCTTGATCAACCTGCTGCGCTACAATGCACGCACTGTACAGGAAGGCGAGATGGTCGTCGAAGTTGAACCGAACGACAATTGCGAAGCCGGCCTGTTCGCGCGGTTTAAAGATGCCGGCCAGCCCCGGCAGGTCCACCAGGTGCGGCTCTACGATCGCAATCCGGAGGGCGAGTGGTATTGGGTCGCCGGCTGGAGTGACAACGCCGAGACGCCAGTTTCCCCTGCCTACGCGCAACTGGTCGAAGATTCAGGCTCAGGACTGGCGCATCTCGTCTACGGAGGGATCTATGGGCTGCGATTCAAGCCTGTTGCCGTGGATGAGCCGTGGAGCCTTGCCAGTCCGCATCAGTGGGGAGAGACCCATCTTTCGCTCGCCACAGACCGTGATCTGCGCTATGCCCCCTGAGTTGGCCGGCGCACAGCCATGGTCTTGAGCGTGGCCTTCAGCAGTGGCGACGCATCAGCCTCGTAGAAAAACGACCGGAACAAATCATGGACGACCTTTGTGTGCGAACGAAAGTCAGCTTGGAACGTACTGGCGATGACCGCACGATCCGCCCCCTGATATCCCGAACGGATGGCGCAACGTTCAAGCTCTTGCGCCTCATCCGGCAACGAGTGCGTCTGCAGATCATGCACCATCTGTAGCTTGTGCTCGACGTCTCGAAGAAACAGATAGGCGACAGACAGGGCATCGCGATCCTTCGTTGACAGCAGCTTTTTTTGAGCAAACGCCTTTAAGGATCCGAGGGTGCTGCGATGCAGCAACGCCGGGACCTTCCTTCCGGCCAGCACCTGGATCGTTTGCACCAGAAACTCGATTTCCCTGATCCCCCCAGTGCCGAGCTTCACATTTCGATGCTCCTGCCCGCGATCGGCCATCTTTGCATCGATCATTTCCTTGACCGTCCGCACATCCTCGATGACCGCCCTCGTCTCCGCCATCCCCGGCTTAGCCCGGCGGTCTCCCAAAATGAACGGCTTCACCACCTTCAGGAAGGCGCGCCCGACCTCAATGGAGCCGGCTACCGGCCAGGCTTTCGATAATGCGAGGCGCTCCCAGATCCGTCCGCGGGTGAAATAGTATTTCCGATAGTCTTCCACCGATCGAGCCAGTTGTCCGACCGATCCTTCCGCGCGCAAGCGCAAGTCCACGCGAAACACGTAGCCCTCCCGGGTTTGCTCGGCCAACGCCTTGGTGAGTTCGCGCGAAAGAATTTCGAAATACTCTTCGTTAGAGATGCCGGCAGCAACCGGTTTGATGGATCTTCCCGACACAGCCCTGGTTTCGCCCTCATGTGAGGCATACACATAGATCAAATCCACGTCAGAGCTATAGTTCAGCTCGTGTCCGCCGAGCTTGCCCATGCCCATGACAGCAAATCCTGTCTCGACCCATCTGCCCTGCCCGTTCTTGTGCATGGGCTTGCCGTATTGACGACCCAAATCAACATCAACGATTTCATAGGCGGCCTCGATCAGCAGCGCGGCCAGATCCGACAGTGAAGCCGTCGTTTCCGGCACGTTCGCCAGCCGCAACAGATCCCGCACGCCGATTCGAAGCATCTCGCGCCGCCGAAAGCGACGCAGCACGGCCAACTTCAGCTCCTTCACGGTAAGGCGGGCCAATTGTTTTCGGAGCGCTTGCTCCAAGCCGGTTCTCGTCGACGGCCTGGAGAGCACATGTTCTTCCGCCAGCCAATAGACCAGTGTGGGATCGCGAATGATCGTGAAGGCTAGCGAATCGCTGTTGCCGAAAATGGTGGACAGCAGCTCGAGCATACGCGGGGAGCTGCGCAGATAATCGAGAAAGGTCGACCGGGTCACGTTCTCGAGGAGCCGCTCCCAATGATTTAACGCCTGATCCGGATCCGCAGTCCGTGCGATGGACTCCATGAGAACCGGAAGGATTTCGGCTAATTGCCGGCGCTCATGCGGCTCGCCGGCCATGGCTTGGAGGTTGCGATCGCCCTGCTCGGCATCCGTCAGTCCATAGGCCGACAGGATGCTGCGGACGTTCTCCGGATCCCGCTCTGCGGCAAGCAGAATCGGTGTAGGATCCGGTTTAGTAGACCGCGGCTTGACCGGGATGTGAGGGGGGTTGGAAAAGAGAGGCTTGCTCGAAGGCCGGAGTTTTATGTGTTTAGTTCCCAAATTTGCCTCAGGCTGCCTTTGGTTATATCCGGAGCACAGGATGTTCAAAAAGATCGTCGGCAAGGCCGCAGCGAGCGAAGAGGCGAGGCGTACTCTGCCCGGTACGCTGGGCCTCTAAGCGACGCGAGAACGAAGTTGACGGTCTTTTTCAACATCCTGCTGGTTATGGCGCGGCATTATACTGAGACGCTCCATTGCGCACAACGAACGGTCTTGAGATACTGGCGCCCCCATGGACTCGACCGATCGCGAGCAGATTCTTCAAGCGCTAACTCCTCTCTGCGCCGACGTCCCCTCAGACATCCTGCGTGACTTTATCAGCCGGATGGACCAGGAATATTTTCGACGTATTGCACCAGAGACGATGGCCCAGCATGTCCGTCTGGCTGCCACATTGACTCCCGATCACCTGTGCGAGTGCTCGGTCGGCGAGCTGCGAGACGAGCACTACGAACTGACGATCGTCGCCTACGATTACTTCGCCGAATTCGCGACCATCTGCGGCCTCCTGTCTGCCTTCAGCTTAAACATCAAAGACGGTCAGATTTACACGTTCGCCGAAGCTCCTTCGAGCCAGCCAGCCAAGCCGGGATTTGCAGCCGGCCCGCGCCAGCGACCGAAGATGCGCCCCGGCTTGAGCCGGAAAAAGATTGCAGACATTTTTCGGGTTCAGCCGGTCGGCGGCGCCTCGTTTACCCCAGAAGATCAAGCTCGCTTTGCAACCGAGCTCGGCTCGCTCCTCGGGCTACTGGACGACAGCAAGTTCGAAGAAGCCCGTCATGCGGTCAATCGACAGCTAGTCGAACAGCTCGGCAAACGGCGCGGCTCCTTTAGCGGCCTGCTGCATCCGGTTCAAATTACCTTCGATAACAGCCAGTCGCCGAGCGACACCATCATGGATATCCGGTCGGACGACACGCCGGCATTTCTTTATGCGTTCGCCAACGCACTGGCCATGCGCAATATTTATATCGCGAAGGCACAGATCAATCTAGAAGGCGGGAAGCTGCATGACCGCTTTGCCGTCCGCAATCGTTACGGGCAGAAGTTAACCGACCCGGGGGATCAGCAGCAGTTGCGCCTGACCGCCGTCTTGATCAAGCAATTCACGCATGCCCTTACCTGGGCGCCAGACCCCACAAAGGCTTTGGAAGCGTTCGACCAGTTTCTCGACCTCACCGTTCAGGAGACGAAAGGTAAAGCACGAGAGGAAGCGCTCGCCTTTCTCAGCGACAAGAAAACATTTCCGCTCCTGGCCCGGCTGCTGGGCGCCAGCGATTTTCTCTGGGAGGATTTTCTCCGGCGGCAGCATGACCATCTGTTGCCACTGCTCCAGGACTATCGCGATGCGCCGCTCATCAAACCGCGGGCGGCGCTCCGGAAGGCGCTCGACCGTGTCGTGGAACGGAGCAAAGACGAGGATGGGCGTAAGGAGGCATTGAACCGTTTCAAGGATCAGGAACTGTTCCGCATCGACATGAAGCACATCGTCGAGCCCGATACCGGCCTGGCCGACTTTTCGCTCGCGCTGACTGAACTGGCGGAAGTCATCGTCCAACGCAGTCTGAAGGATTGTCAGGCCAAGCTGAGCAAGCAATACGGCGCCCCGCGGCTCGCGAACAACAAGCCCTGCCCTTTTGCCATTATGGGCGCAGGCAAATTCGGCGGACGTGAGTTGGGCTATGCGTCCGACATCGAAGTCTTGTTCGTCTACGGCGGACGCCGGGCGCACGGGCGGAAAGCTTCGCATCGAGAACAGTGAATACTTCGAACGGCTCGCTCAGGAATTGCTGCAATGGATCGAGGCCAAACAGGAAGGCATCTTCCATCTCGATGTGCGCCTCCGTCCACACGGCGGCAAAGGCTTTCTCGCCAATCCGCTGGAAGAAATCACGACATATTACAGTGACAACGGACTGGCTGCGCCGTTCGAACGGCAGGCCATGATCAAGCTCCGCCATGTCGCGGGTGATGAGGCACTCGGCAAACAGGTCGAAGCTCATCGCGACCGTTATGTCTACAGCGGCGCGCCGTGGGATCTAGCGGCGGCACTCGATTTGCGCCGACAGCAATTGAAACAGCTGGTCGAACGCGGCACGGTGAACGCGAAACTCAGCCCCGGCGGGGTGGTGGACATTGAGTATGCCATCCAATACCTCCAACTGATGCACGGCCATCGGCACGCGGTAGTGCGCACGCCCAATGCCATGCAGGCGCTGGCCAGCCTGGTTGAATGCGCCATCGTCACCAGACAGGATGGCGAGAACCTTCGAAAAGCCTATCTGTTCCTTCGCATGCTGATCGATGGGCTCCGGATGGTGCGTGGTCATGCAAAGGACCTCGTCATCCCGCCTGCCGAATCAGAAGAGTTCATCTTTCTGGCGCGCCGCGTCGGCTATACGACAGACGATTGGCAGGCCGGGGCGAGGCATTTGAAGGGTGATATTGAAGAGCATATGGGGAGAGTGAGGGAGTTTTTTGAAAGGATGTTTGGAAAGGTGTGATTTTGGGGAGGATGCGGGTGCGCCGGCTTCCGCGACGCTTGAAAACGCATGGCGCTAGACGCCTCGGCTCTGTAAACTCGGTCCGTTGCTACGTTCGTCAACGGACCATCAGACATACAGAGCCGTCGCTGCGCGACCGGCATCCAGCGCCGTGCCAGCCGTCGAAGTCGCCGGCCGACCCGAAATCCTCCCCACTCTTCCCGGGAGAGAAGGACGAGCAAGCTTGGAAGGAGCATCATATTCAATGCGCAGCCGTTCCTTCGCGACCGCAACCGTTCGGCTGGTCCGGTACCTCGCCTTCGCTGAAGTCAAAGCCAAGGCATCCGTCTCTCACCAGCCTCGGAGGAGTTGGAAGTACGAGCAAGCTTGGAAGGACCAGCATATTGATGCTATCTCAAAACATCTCATCCTTGGCGCCGACGGCTTGAACGGTTACGAAATGCACAAAGTTGGGGGATGAACTAGAATGCTAGATACTCTCAAGGCCGTCGCTGCAACAGCGACTACCATTGGAATCATCTCCGGTTTTTTAGAGTGCTGGCATGCATCCGACACGCTCGTCACCGAACAATCACCCAACTATCCTGAGTTCTTGAGATGGATTGGTCGGCAGTTGGCCTCTGTAGAGCACTCGTATATATAGCAATCGACTATATTGGAAAGGGCTAAAGGATCTTGCTCGCCCCATTTAACGTGAAGAAAGGAGTTGGTCTGATGCGAACTGTGCTCGCCTGCCTATTGCCGCTGACCCTGTCGGGTTGCATCAATATCACGACCGAGGTGCAACCGAGCAATACCGAAGTCCAAGGCGTCCTCTTGGGAGAAGACTGCACGCCTATTGTCCTCGGCATGGGATTCGGCACTAACACGATTGAAGGTGCCAAAAAGGATGGCAGGCCGATGGGAGACGTTGGAGAGTTCCGCTCGCGTATAAAACTCAATGAGCGGACGCTTATCAACCGAATCCGCACAATTCAGAGCACCAATTTTTATGTATTGTTGGTCGGTTCTAGCTGCATTCAAGTAGTCGGCGAGCCGTGAAAGGATGGTAGGAAAGTTGTGAGTTTCGGGAGGATGCGGGCTCGCCAGCTTCCACGACGGTTGAAACCGCATGGTGCTGCACGCCTCGGCCATGCAAACTTGGTCCGTTGTGACTTCGTCAACGCACCTTCAAACATGCACAGCCGTCGCTGCGCGACCGGCATACACCGCCATGCGAACCGTCGAGTCGCTGGCCGACCCGAATCCTCCCCACTTTCCTATGGAGAGGTGAGCGAGCAAGCTTGGAAGGAGCATCCTATTTCATGCGAGCCGTCGCAAGTCGCCGGCAAGGAGACGAAAGAGAAGGCCGCTCTTCCCCAGCGGGGCAAGGGGGCTGAGTGAGAGCCAAGAAAAGTGGACAACCTGCAAGTACTATTGGGCGCTGTTCACCGCCTGGGCACGTTTCTCATCGAGCTCGGTCCAGCGTGCGTACAGGCGTTCGACCTCTGCCTGCGCAGCTCGGAGCGCGCTGTATCGCTCATGGAGGACTTCCGCGGAGGAAGCAATCGCCGGATCGTTCGCTGCCGCGTGACAGGCCGCCACGGTTTCCTCGGCCTTGAGAATCTGCGTCTCGATCTTTTCCCACTCCTGTTGCTCGCGGTAGGACAACCCTTTCCGTTTGGAAGGGGCCGTCACTGTGCTGCCGGCGACTGGCGCTGGATCGCCTGGCATCGCCGGCAATCCGCGCCTGTGCGGCTTCCCATTGCGCATAGTCGGCGAATCATTCGATGCGGCCGGTGCCGTCGAGTGCGAGAAGCCGCGTGGAGACACGGTCCAGCAACCACCGGTCGTGCGTGACGAGGACGAGCGCTCCGGTAAATTCCAACAGGCTGTCCTCCAGCACGTCGAGCGTCGGAATATCCAAATCGTTCGTCGGCTCGTCCAGGATCAGGAGGTCGGCCGGCTGGAGCATCAGTCGCGCGATGAGCAGTCGGGCCTGCTCCCCGCCGGACAGGCGGGAGACCGGTAGATCCAGTTGTTCCGGTTTGAAGAGAAAACGCTTCGCCCATGAGATCACATGGATGGACCGGTCTTGATAGACGACGGCGTCGCCTGCAGGCGCCAGGGAGCGTCGCAGCGTGGCTTGCTGATCCAGCGATTCTCGGTGTTGCTCGAAGGTGACGACGCGCAGCCGGTCGGCGCGTGTAATGGTGCCGGTATCCGGCTGCAGCGTGCCAGCCAGCAATTTCAGCAGAGTGGTTTTTCCGCTGCCGTTGGGCCCGAGAAGCCCGATTCGTTCGCCGGGTCCAAGCTGCAAGTCGAGATCCCGTGACGATCGGCTTCCCGCCAAGCGATTTGCCGAGCCTGGTGGCCACCAGAAGCTGTTTGGACTTTCGCCCCGACGCCGTGAAGTCGATCCCTGCCGTACTCTGTGCCTGCCGCGATTCGATGGTCTGCAACTCGTCGATCAGCCGTCCGGCTGCGTCTACCCGCGCTTTGGCTTTGGTCGTTCGGGCTTTGGGCCCGCGCCGGAGCCATTCCACTTCGCGCCGCACGCGATTTGCCAGGGAGGCTTGATAATCGGCCTGCGCCTGCAGTGCCGCATCGCGCTGTTCCAAAAAATCACTGTACCGGCCGTTCGCCTGAAACACGCCGTTTGGGTAACAGCGGTTCAATTCCCAGATGCGGGAGGCCACCGATTCCAGAAACCGCCGGTCATGGCTGACGACGAGAAACGCATGGGGTTCGGCCTGCAACACTCTTTCCAACCAGAGAATTCCCTCGACGTCCAGATGGTTGGTCGGTTCATCCATCAGCAACACGTCCGGCTCCAGCATCAACGACTGCGCGATCGCCAGACGTTTCTTCCATCCTCCGGAGAGTGTAGCGACGGACTGGTCGACGCGTACAAAGCCTCCGAGGCTGAGGGCCTTGGCCATTCGGCCGCCGTGCTCGTGGGGGTCCAGACCTTCGTCGAGGAGGACCTGGGTAAGCGCTTCCTCGACCGTGTGAGACGCGGAAAACGACGGTTCTTGCGGGACATAGCCAATGCGGACTTGGCGCCGCACCGAACGGCTGCCGCGATCCGGCTCGTCAAGGCCGGCCAATATTTTGAGCAACGTCGATTTGCCGGACCCGTTGGGACCGATCAGCCCGACGTGATCGCCTTCACAGAGCCCGAGCGACAGGTCGGCGAAGAGCGGTTTCACCCCGTAGCTTTTGCTGATGGACTCACAACTGAGCAGCATGGTCGGTGGCATGGCTGATGGCGGAACAGGTTCTCCGAATCGGGTGATGAACGCGCAGGCAGGGTGACGCGAGCCAGGGCGGGCATGATGCCAAGGCCTTTCTTCTACGTGTCCGTTGACGAGAAGTCAATCGGCACAAAACCTCCGCTTGATGGAGCTTACTCGTACCTTCTTTCTCTATCCGCGCTGGACTTCATCCTTGTGCCCGCGTCTCACAGTCACGCGGCGATCGGTCAGGGGTTCCAGCTGTTGTGCAGCAGCTATGTGGCCTTCTGTCGGAAGAACACGAGCGTCACATAGTGGCCAGCACGAGGCGGAGGAGGCCGGAGATATTTTCCGTTTGAGCGGAGGGCATGAGTCGATTGACCTGTAGATTATAGCCGCCCTCCACAGAGAGTTGCGGTTTCCAGTCTCGAAGTGGTTCAAGCTCCCACGACACGATTCCTTTCCCGCCGATGTTGTCCAGGTCGATGAGTTTATCGGTCGATCGCAGGGCAAATAGTTTCCAGCCGCGGTAATGCTCAGCCGATGGCTTTGCTTGTAGTTCATGGAGAGAGAAGCTGACGGCGCATCGATCCGCGCGCTAGACCATTCCGGGCGTTCCGCGCGATACCCGAGCGAAGGAGTGATGGTCAGAGGAGGAATCGGACGCAATGAGGCCGTCATGGTTTGTGTCCGGACCTGGCTCTCTGCGCCATGGTTCAGGAGATCGGCTTCTATCCCGTAGGCGGATGCCAGCTTGGCATCCCAGATCCCCCCGCTATAGCCAGCTGCGGCCTCAAGGGTGTGAGGACTGGCCCTCTGCGGATAGAAATTGAAGGGATCCATGGTGTTGCTTGCAGTATTCTGCGCATAATTGAACGCGAGATGCGGCCATGCACCCTTCCTCCATGAGACATCGATCCGGTTATAACTTTGTTTGGCACGATCCTGGGCAGCGTCGCCTTGAAGGTACGTCCAGTGCTGGCCGATGGCACTCCGTAGGGCCATTGTCCCGATGCTCCACTCGCTCCAGGCTTCCCTCATCCTGATCGGCTTGGTGATTGAAACCTTGACCTGCGTCCCGAAATCTCATGCCGTAGCGGACCAGGCCTGCCGAGGCCGTGACAGCGAATCGCGTCACGCGAGTTGAGCGGTCCGCTCCGGGAAGGATCGTCTGGTTGGCCGCGACTTCTGTTTCCGTCGAAAATGCTCCCTTGAGCCAGGTGGTTGATGCCAGAAGCCCGTTGACACCCGGCCGCTCGGCGCTCCAAGGCAGATTCCGGACGCTGGTGGGAGGAACGGGAGATCCATTGATGGTCGGTGTGAGATCGGCCTGAAACACAGGTGTCTGCACCGGCTTGGGAGGCATTCGCCATTCGTCCTCACTTCCCGAGGCCGGCCGTGCAATAAGTATGACCATCGCCAATGCTACAACTTTAGCATAGACATACATCCGCGCGCATAGTAATCGGCAAACGAGTTCTCTTCAACCTTTCTGTGTAAGAGCGGCGTAAATTTTTGCTCACCTTGGTCTGCTTTGTTTTGAGGTGAGGGCGTTTTATTCTTTTACTCTCTTCTCAGCCTCAGCTTCGGTGTGTTTCTGTGGTGTCGTATCATTGAATGCGAGAAGAGCCTCCCCGGCGACATTGGTGAACTTTGGCGTAAACAGAAAACTGACTGGAGGCAAGATCCACCATAACGTGGTCTCATCGGATTGCACGATCCTGACGCGCTCCGCACCCTCCTTTTTCGCCTCTTCGGTAAAATCGCGCACCGCTCCTTCCAGTGAGGCATCGCCGATAAAGGGCACGGCGACAGCAAAATGCAGCGCGGCTTTGGTCATATTGATGTGGACTGCATCTGAACCATCGACGTCTTTTAATCCACTAAAGTCAGGCGCCTTGCTCGTCATTGCACAGCCCGCAATGGATAGCAGTACTATTGCACTGGCCAATTTCAATCCATACATCATGAGCGTGTTCCCTTCTCTGTGTTTCAGATTCAGATTCTTATCCCATTGGCTTCGCCACATGGATAATCACGCAAGCTATGTGCCGACACACGTTCAAAAAACTGACAATTAACTTGAGCAGGAAATTCACGGGTTAGAAAAGACGAAGGATCTGCTGCGTCGCCCGCGGATATATCGAACCGACACAGTGATGAACAAAATGTCTTCGTAGGGACACGCGGTCCTTAGCGCATCCCGTCGGATCAGTGCAGTTCCATTCCGACTCTTAATATCTCCTCAGACAGGTGGTGGTGTGTGCTAGAGAGGTTCCTAGGCGGCCGCTGCCTTTTTTTGAAGCTTGCGCCGTCTTGGGGTGGGGCCTTGAGCGGGAAGCGAGCTACCGGAGCGCTCTTGGTGAGAACTTCCTCAGCGGAGGAAGGCTCCAGTAGAAGTGAGGCGCACAAATCTGCCGATGGACGTGGACTGGTACTGCACGAACTGGCCTCCCGCATACACATCCCCGCTTGCGTCTCCAACGGGCAACACGCGGAGTACCGGATTGCCGAAGCCTGTCGCTGTGGCAAAGGTGAGATCGAGCGTCCCGTTCTGATTGAGCCGTAGGAGCTGGTTGGCCTGCATGTCATTGTAGGTTGTGAAAGACCCTCCGACGTACAAATCGCCGCTTGCATCGCCGGCCGGCACGACGTGAAAGACCGTATTGTCGAATCCTTTCCCAGTCGAAAGGAACGGATTGATCACCCCATTTGAGTTCAGTCGTACGAGGCCGTTGGCCGGTGTGCCGTTATAGTTCGTGAAGGCGCCGCCGGCATACAGCCCCCCGTTGTCCGCCGGAGCAATCGTTTGGACAGCATTGTCAAATCCCGTCCCTGTCAAAAACGTCGCATCAAGCGATCCATCTTCGTTGAGCCGTACGAGGTTATTGGCTAATACCTGCTTGTAGCTGGTGAAGGCCCCTCCCACGTAGAGATCCCCACTTCCATCCGTCGTCGGCATGATGGTGAAAACGGGATTATTGAACCCAGGCCCCATGAAAAAGGTCGAATCCACGGTCCCATCGGCATTCAGACGCACCAGGTGGTTCGCGGTGATCCCGTTATAGTTGGTGAAGGCACCACCGACATAGATATCTCCGGTTCCGTCGCCAGCAGAAGCGATGACATGGACCGTGTTGTCGAATCCGGTTCCTATGGCAAAGGTCGGGTCAAACCTCCATTGGCTGAGAGGCGTACAATCCGAGACCTCTGTATCCCGTTGTAGGTCGTAAAGTCGCCTCCTACATAGATCGTCGCGCCTTGAGTCCCAGCCGGCACAATACTGCGGACGCTGCCGTTAAAGCCGAGGCCTGTTGCAAACCCCGGATCGATCGTGCCATCCCCATTGAGACGCACGATGCGAATCGCCTGTGCGCCGTCGTATGTCGTAAAGTCGCCGCCCACGTATACATCCCCGCTGCCATCAGCCGGAGGAGCGAGCATCAAGACCGTGTTATTAAATGAGGGCGGCTGGTTGGGAGTGCCACTACTGCTATCGTCGCCGTTGTTACAGGCCAGGGCAACCAGCGCCAAGACCACGACGACGCCTGTACGATAGAAGCGTGACATGCTGTTCCAAAACCTCCCGTGGCGCCACAGATGCGGCTTGCAGCCGATGGGCCGAACGATGCCTGGGAAGTCTATGTAAGCTGTCTGCCAGTCGTCTACCCCTCAAACAGGGGGCAAAAACCCGCCTATCCCTTGCGCTTACCCCCGTTGACTCGGCTTCTGCCGAAGACTAGCCTTTCGGCATATCGTACGCGGTAGACAACAGATAATCCGTTTCCATCGTCGTGACACCATCTGGCGGCGGTCCACCAATGACGCGTGCAGGCCATACTCTTTCGGTCCTGGAAAAGCAGACGGCAAATGGCGGCCTGTCCCGCAGGGCGATGAATCAAGACTCGTCTTAGATCTTTTCGTCTCGTGCCGATCGTAAAGTCGGCACGAGGGCAGTGAGTACCAGCCGGTGGCTCATGCTGGAGCAAGGTGTCGGATACAGCCCAGCGTCCCAGATGCATTGTCGGTACTGTTCTTCAGAGGAGTGCCATCGCACGACCCGGCACGGGTGGCAGGATTTGTTGTTTCGCCTCTTGGGAATGTTCCCTTGGCGCTGCAATCGGTGCGGCGCACGATTTTACGCACGGAATCGCTCGGGCAGCTAATCTTCCTTCGCTCGGCCTTTCATCGTTTCCCCGTCCAGTGATCGATATTCATCAGGCTTTGAGCGCAAGAATCGGATAGCGCCCGCCCTCGACGAACGGTATCATCAGTGCCACGAGGAGGACGAATACCGATGATTCCGCAGATAGCCTGGAAAGCGGTGCTCGAGCATGATTCCCGATTTGATGAGACGTTCGTCTATGCGGTGGCCTCGACCCGCGTCTATTGCCGCCCTTCCTGTCCGTCACGGCGCCCTGATCGCCGTCGCGTCACATTTTTTGCTTCTCCTGAACAGGCTGAGGCCGCAGGCTTTCGCGCCTGCCTGCGCTGTATCCCAGGTTCAGTCCGCGGAATTCAGACCGAGCGGCTGATTGAACAGGTCCGACAATATTTGGACGTGCATTCGGATGAGCCGGCGACTCTCACCGGCCTGGCGGCGCTCGTCGGAATGAGTCCCTTTCGGCTGCAACGCGCCTTTACCCGAGCGTTCGGGTTCTCGCCTAAGACCTATCAAAACGCCAAAAGGATACAACGGTTCAGGCACGCGTTAGAGCGCGGAGTCGGAATCACCGATGCCTCATACCAGGCCGGGTTTGGATCGAGCAGCCGGGCGTGGGAGCAGGCATCGCGGCACATGGGCATGACGCCGTCGGCATTTCGGTCCGGCGGAAAAGGCGTCATGATGCATTATGCAAGCATGCGCACACCGGTCGGCTTCTTGCTGATCGCTGCCACTGAGCGCGGTGTCGCGTCGGTCATGCTTGGAGCAAGCGAGCCGTTGTTGGTGGCTAAACTGAAACGAACGTATCCGAATGCGCTGTTGCGCCGAAATCCCAAGCGATTGCTTCCCTACCGGCAAGCCCTGGCTCGGTGCCTGAACGGAAAGCCTCCAGGAGCCGGCTTGAGCCTTGACGTGAAATCGACAGCCTTTCAATTCCAAATATGGACGGCGCTGCAGCAGATCCCTGCTGGGTCTACCAGAACGTATCGGGAGATTGCCTGCATGATCGGCCGACCGGCAGTTTCGCGTGCCGTGGCCCGTGCCTGCGCAACCAATCCTCTCGCCCTGCTCATTCCCTGCCATCGGGTCGTCGGCCAAGACGGCCGCCTTGCGGGTTATCGATGGGGCATCAGACGAAAGAAGGAATTACTGAGGCTGGAGGCAGCCCGCCGTCAGCACGGCCGCCCTTCAAAAAGGTCGTCCTAATCCATGAAGGCGCGAAGGAGGTCGGCAAGCGAAAGCACACCGATGATGGTGCCGTCAGCCGTGACAGGCAAATGGCGTATGCCCTGCTTTTTCATGAGGCCCATCGCTTCTGACAACAATTCGTCTTCTTCTATCGTCACAAGCGATTTGCTCATGCAGGTCGTCACGGTGGTGGTGTTCGGATCAAGCCCTTTGGCCACGGCTTTCCTGCTGAGATCGGAATCCGTGACGATGCCGATGTAGCGCGACCCGTCGTCCACGATCAGCGATCCCACTTTGTATTTCTGAAGCAACAGACCGGCTTCCTTGATCGTGGCGGCTCGATGGATACTGCGCACATCGTGGGACATGTAGTCTTCCACCTTCGCCTGCAACATTCCCTTTCCGTTTGACTGTTTGGCTGACTGTATCAGGCGACGCATTTCCAGATCGGCCATGCAGCTTTCCAGGACTTGCCGGCGCTGCTGCAGGCTTTCACGCTCGATATTGTGCGTTCCGTTCTCCTGCGCTTCCTCCGGCAACAGGGCCGACTCGCCGTTCTTGGCATAGAAATACGCCTCGGCTTCATCCGAAGCGGCTCCGAACACCTGGCTGATCAGATCTTCAGCCGACTCATCGAAGTCCTCGATGGTCGTCGTACTTCGCTTGCGGGAGAGAAACGGCCGTAGCTTGATCAGTTGTTGTTTGAACCGTTCCAGATAGCGATGAAGAATGTCGGTACGCGTTAATCCCGTGCGAACTCGTTTCGGCATTGCATCCCTCCCATGGCGGGACGAGAATAGCGCAACGCAGACGTTTGCTCAAGGGGAGCAACCATCGGACAACCTCTACATCCAATCCGCAATCTACCCATCCACTCCTCCCCTCTTCCCCTGCATCTCCTTGTTATAGAATTCCAGCATCTGAGCGATTTCTTCCTGGGTCATGCCTTTTTCGATCCACCGGTGGCTCTCGTTTCGAAGCAGTTCTTCGGCCACCTGGGGCGACAGCTCCCGAACCAGCGGCAGGAACTTGGTGTAGAAACTCTTGGCCACTTCGTAGAATCCCTGCCAATGGACATAGTCCGGCGCCATCTTGGACAGCCCGTGCCGGGCCCGACGCCCTTCGTGGTGCCACAGTTCGTAGAACACCCATTCGATCTTTTCGTCGTAGGGCGTCGGCGTGAGCTTCTTCATGGCCAGCAGCTTGTCCATGGCTACTTTGGCCGGCTTGCCGAATTTGTCGTTGTACAAGTTGATGCCCTGGTCCATCGGACGTAAAGAACCGGTCCACGATCTGCTCGCTGTGACAGGCGGAGCAGACTTGCCTCATGGCTTTCCGCCGGTCTTCGTAGTTCTCGAGACGCGTCGAAATGACCGGCCGCAGCGTCCAACTGATGCGATCTCCCACATCATGCGTCACCTCCTGCGTCCCGGTCGCGCTCATGTGACAGGTGGCACAGGTCGGATAGAGATAATCCTTGCCGGGATGCCACTTCTCCGTCGGGTCCGCGAGCTTCATCTTCTCTTTGTTGGCCTCGTACATGACGCCGTGCTTGCTTTCATAATAGGCTTCGATCTGCGGATGGTCGGGCCCCATGTGGCAGCGGCCGCAGCTTTCCGGCTGCCGGGCTTGGGCGACGGAGAAGCTGTGCCGCGCATGACAGGCGGAGCAGGTGCCCTTCGAGCCGTCGGGATTCACCCGCCCGATGCCGGAGTTGGGCCAGGTGGCCGGATGGAGCTTGCCCTTCTCCATCACCTTCACCACGCTGCCGTGGCAGCCGGCGCACCCGGTCGTCACGATCTCCGGACCTTCGACGACGTTGCCGAGAAAATTGTCGAGTGACCCGGTAAACTGCGCAGCTTTGGCGTGATGGGACTTGGCAAATTCCTTGGCCTCCCGGTCATGGCATCGCATGCAATCCTTCGGCGTGACGAGCGTCGAGATGAGAAATCCCTCGTGGTCGTAGGCGTCCGCTTCGCCCTTCTCAGCCCGATGGCATTCGACGCAGCCGATCCCCTTCGGCGCATGGCGGCTGACTTTCCAATCGTTGATGCCGCCGACGGCCGACGTCCTTGGCCATGTGGCAGTCGATGCATTTCTTGTTTTCCCCCGAGACAAACGGCCGGAGGCCGCCGCCTCGCCGCTCTTCGACCTGGACATAGCCGACGCCCGTGAGTGCGAGAAACAGGATCAGGCAGAGCCCGCCGATCATGTAGCGGGCGAAGTTTTGCTTGCCGTTGCTCGAACGGCCATGTCGTCCTCACGTCATCAGGCTGTCTATTGCCTCGTCCATGTCTCCTTGTACCATCAAGCGGACGGCTCACGCCCTGTTCACATCAGCGTATCGAGGTACATCAAGTCCGACCATCGCGCAGACGACGGCGGCTGCCACAAGCGCATTGACGATCTCCATCGGCCATCCGCGTTCGCCAGCACCCGGTCCAGAAAGGGATACACGACAAAGAGCCCGGCAAAGCCGAGGAAGCTCCAAAGCGCCAGAGGGCCTGGCAGCAAGGTGATCCACATGAACGGCGCAGAAAAATACCAGGGAGGCGACACGTCCGATGCCACCTCCTGGAGATTGGCCGGCGGTCCCGAGCAGCGGCGGAAAGATCATGACGATATTGACGATTAAGAGAAGCAGTCCCGCCGCCATGGCACCCATCTTCAAGGTGTGCTCCGGGTAGAAGGGATGGAACCCGCGGCTGCCTTTCACGTCCGCAAATCCCAACAGGCGCACGATCACCACATGGCCGAGGACCAGCCCGCCCAATAACACGGGCAGCAGCTTGGTATGGAGATCATACAGTCGCAACAAGGTCACACCCGAGACCTCTTCACCCCCTCGCAGCAGATGGAGCAGCGGGGTGCCGATCACCGGAAGCGTCCCGATCATGTTGGTCACGACCGTCATACCCCAATACGAGACGTTGTCGAAGACCAGTGAATAGCCGGTGAACCCCATCGCCAGGGTGACGAACAACACGATCGAGCCGCTCACCCACTTCAATTCGCCGGGCGTTCGATAGGCGCGGGTGATGAATACTCGGATCACATGGAAGAACAAGAACAGGATCATGAGATCCACGGAGGTTTTGTGCAGGCCCCGGACGAACCATCCGAGATAGATCTCGTTGGTGATCTGATCGACGCTCTCATAGGCCTTTTCCGGTGACGGCACGTAATAAAACGTCAGCAGCAGGCCCGTCCCGACCAAGAGGCCGAATAGGGTCAAACGGCAGCGCCCCCAGCGTGTAGGGCCACCAGTCAAGATGCTGGGGCAGGTCCTTCTGGATGTAATCGATCCAGGAGGTCTTGCCGGTTCCGCTTCGGATCAATGTGCTGTGTGGTCGTGGAGTCCATTTCGCTTATGCGTTGCCTGATATTCACGTACAACTGCTCGCCCCGTTTGACGATCTGTAACCGGTCCAGCGGCCGGGGAGGAGGACCGGCAATGTTCACGACCGGTCTGGTCGAAGGTTCCCTGATGGCAGGGGCAGATGAACTGCGACGCTCCTTGTTCCACGACACGAGGCAGCCCAGGTCCGTACAGCGCCGGGAAAACGCCGCGACGCCGTCTTTCTGTCCTCAACACGAGAATCTTGTGGCCGCCGAGATCCATGGGCACGGCTTCTCCAAGCGGAATGCGGGACTCCGCACCGATCAACACGGTCTCGGTTTCCTTGCGGGCCTCGTGGGCAAGAGAAACTGCAGGAAGCGGAACCCGAGCGTGCCGATGCCGAACAGCATCCCGAATCCCATGACGGCCTGGCTCAGAAAGCGGCGCCGTCCGACATCGTCGTGAACAATTGCCATGGCTTACCCCGTGTAGCCTTTCTCGCCATGTTGATGGAGATCCAGTCCCATCCGTCTCCGCTTCTTCGTCGACGCGCGGCGCGACGATCATCGTGAGGACCTTCACCAGCAGCCAGGTCATCACGCCGGCCACGGCCCATGCGGTCAAGCGCGGCCACCACTTGGAGCGAAGAACTGATACGGATATCCGTAGAACAACCCGTCGCTTCCGCCCGCATTGACTTCGGTCGACGCAAACAAACCGTCGCGATCATGCCCCAGGTGCCTCCAACCCCGTGCATCCCGAAGACATCCAGCGAGTCGTCGTACCCCAGAATGAGCTTACGTAATTGACCACCATGTAGCAGAGGCCTCCCGCTCCTACGCCGATCACGAGCGAAGACAACGGGCTCACGTAGCCTGCCGCCGGAGCGATGGCCACCAGGCCTGCGACGGCGCCGCTCATGGCCCCCAAGGCCGTCGGCTTATCCCGCTGGAGCCACTCGACCGCCATCCAGGCAAGCGCCGCAGCGACCGTCGACAACTGGATGGCCACGAAGGCGCTCGTCACCACCGCCATCGACGCCGATTGCGGCGGCGCCGGTGAAGCCGAACCAGCCCACCCACATGAACGCCGCCCCGCAGAAGGAGAACGGCAAATGGTTCGGCATCATGTCGATGCGTCCATATCCATGCCGCGGCCCGATCAGGATCGCCATCACCAGCGCGCTGACGCCGGCGCTGATGTGGATCACTGCGCCCCCGGCGAAAGTCCAGGCTGCCGAGATTCGCCAGCCACCCGTTCCCTCCCCATAACGACTGCGCTAATGGCACATAGACCGCCGCGACCCAACAGAGTCCGAAGACGAGAAAGAACGAAAAGCGGATACGCTCAACGATGCCTCCGGCCACCAAAGCCAGGGCCACCGACGCCATCATGCCTCGATACAACGAACGCAGCGCCTCCTCATGACCTCGTGGCGTGTTCGGCCCCGTTCCAGGCTGCCCAGACCGCTGCCGACGAGCGTCCATGCGAGCGATACGACCGCCAGCGCGACAAACGGCAGCGCGATCGTGTTCATGATGTTTTTCTTTCTCACCATGCCGCCGTAAAACAGCGCGACGCCTGGCACGGCCAACGCCAGCAGCGTCGAGGAGACCAACAGCCACAGCGTCTGATCGCCTGGCGCCCTCACGCTCGCCCTTCCGTCAACGAGACTTGGTACTCCCGCGGCCCGACCAGCTCCAGCGAGATGTCCCTGGAGCGGCTCAGGTGATCGACGGCCAGCAGTACCTGCGCCCACGTGAATTCCGGCAGCTCGCACAAGGTGTCGAGCGTCTGCGGTCCTTCCTGACGCAGCACTTCCAAAAGCCGCCGCTTCACAGGCCGACGTTCAGGTCGCATTTCTTCGGGTCATGATCATGCGCTTCCTCCTTTATGAATAGGCCCGCTCGTTGTGCTGACTGATATCCAACCCCATTCGCTCCTCCTCCGGCGTCACACGCAACCCGACCGCCCGATCCACGACTTTGAGAATCACCCATGTGCCGACCGGCAGAGAACAGTCCAACGACAACGACTGTCAGCGCCTGCACCGCAAAAAAAGCGCCATTGCCCTGCAACAGTCCATCGGCGCCTCCGGCATTGACCGCCTTCGACGCGAGGAGACCCGTCATCAGAATGCCGCCGACTCCCGCTACGCCGTGGATGCCGACCACGTCCAGCGAATCGTCATAGCCGAACCGTCCCTTTCTTCATGATGGCGACATAGGACAGATCCTCCGGCGGCCATCCCCATGAAGAGCGCGGAGAAGGGGCCCACGATATCCGGCTCCCGGCGTGACCATGGCCAATCCGGCCACGGCGCCGCTGGCGATTCCGAGCACCGTCGGCGTTCCGCGGTGCCACCATTCGACGGCCATCCAGGCTCAGCGCCGCCGTGACCGCCGCGGTGTGGGTCGCGACAAACGCCACGACGGCCGTTTCATTTGCGCCGAGCGCGCTGCCCGCATTGAACCCGAACCACCCGACCCACAGAGGCCCGTTCCCAACAGCACCATCGGCAGATTGTGCGGCGCCATATAGTCCGTGCCGTATCCCTGGCGGGCTCCCCAGCACGAGGGCACAGACCAATGCGCTGATGCCCGAACTGATGTGCACGACCGCGCCGCCGGCAAAATCCAACGCACCGAGTCCTGCCAGCCATCCTCCGCCCCAGATCCAATGCGCAATGGGACAATAGATGAGCGAGCGACCACAGGACGGCAAAGCACAGCAGCGCGCTGAACTTCATCCGCTCCGCAAACGCACCGGTGATGAGCGCCGGCGTGATCGCCGCAAACATCAACTGAAAGACCATGAAGGCTTGATGCGGGATGGTCGGGCCATAGACGGCATGCGGCGTTAATCCGACGCCGTTCAAGTCCGGCCCAGGCCAGGCTGCCGATCACGCCTTTGACATCCGGCCCAAATGCCAGGCTATAGCCGAGCAAGCACCCAAGCAGGCTGACGAGACAGAGAATCACAAAGCTGTGCATGATCGTGCCCAGGACGTTCTTGCTCCGCACCAGCCCGCCGTAGAACAGCGCCAAGCCCGGGACGATCATGGCCAGCACGAGGGCGGCAGAAACCAGCACCCACGCCGTGTCCGCTCCGCTGATCACGGCAGCCGCTGGCAGTCGTTTCCGCCGAACATTCATTCGGAGCGATGACGCCGGCGCAGACGGCAAGGCCGGTCATCCATGCGTCGTATTCCGATCCGTGTCTCTCATAAGCTCGCTCGCCTCTCCCTTACGTCTCGCTGCTCACTGCAAACACAAAGGCGTCCGCCATTCTCTCGGAATGACGGACGCCTTTGTCCGTTGACGTTTGCACCGGACGGACTCAAGACGACATTGTCTCAGTCCGTCCGCAACGCGATGAACTGTTTCGCACGGTGTCTTCAGTCCTCCTGCCCGCCAGCTTCATCTCAAAACGTCTTGTACTCCAGCCACTTGCCGTTCAACGTGATCTTGCAGCGCGCTTCCCCTTGGCTTCCGGTCACTTTTTCCATATCGAGCGTGAAATCGATCGCGCTCATGATGCCGTCGCCGAACATTTCATTGGCCTGCTCGCGCATCGAGTCGCCGTAGACACCGATGATTTCCATCAACCGGTATTTGAACGGATCGGTCGTGTTCGGGAAATCGGTCCGAACCGGAAACTTGCTCAACGATGCCGTCAGTTCCGCGTCCAATCCCAAGAGATCGCCCACCTTTTTGGCTTCTTCGGTCGGAGCTTATGGTTCCCTTGCAGCGCCGCCGCCACGAACGTCGGATTCTTGCCGACGGCTTTCGCCACCTCGGCGATCGTCACTTTTTTGGCTGAGTCGCTTCGCTTTAATCGCCTTCCGCATCTCGTCCTTCTCCATACTCCCCCTCCTGTCGTGATGCGAGTGCCGCATCCATGTCCGTCAGTTGCGCTGACGAGGTAATTCGTTCCTCGAAATTGACTCACCACGGGTCTCGCCATCGAAATCGCGTCAGGCGTCCCATGCCGCTCACCCGAGTCGCTGCTCATGTTTGGCGTGGCGGACGAGGAAGTGGATGATATGGTTTCTGATTTTGTAATAATGCGGGTGCTCGATGATCGTTTCCCTCGATCGCGGACGCGGAATCGACACGTGCACTTCCTCGGCAATCCGCGCCTCAGGCCCGTTGGTCATGAGCAGAATCCGGTCGGACAAGAGGATCGCCTCATCCACGTCGTGGGTCACCATGAAGACCGTATTTCTCGAGGTGTTCCACATTTGAATCAATTCTTCCTGAATGACCCCTCGCGTCAAGGCGTCGATCTGCGCGAACGGCTCGTCCAGCAGCAGGACTTTCGGCTCGATGGAAAACGCCCTGGCGAGACCCACGCGCTGTTTCATCCCACCCGACAACGCCACGGGCCGCTTGTTCTCCGCTCCCTTGAGGCCCACCAACTGAATGTACTTGGTCACGTGGGCGCTCACTTGCTCACGGCTCCAGTCGGGATAGGCGGAGCGGACGGCCAGGGCAATGTTCTCAAAGACCGTCATCCAGGGCATGAGCGCAAAATTCTGGAAGACCACCATGCGGTCGAGGCCCGGTCCGCTCGCCTCCCGGCCATTGAGGATGATTCCGCCCTCCGTCGGCGTCTCCAACCCGGCGATGATGTTGAGCAATGTGCTCTTTCCGCAGCCGGAATGCCCGATGCAGGTCACGAACTCCCCTTTTTCAATCTTGATGGTGGCATCTTTGAAGATGCACACCTGCCCGGCACCGGACGGGTTCGGAAAATACTTGGTCACGTGGTCGATTTGCAGAAATGACATGGATTACTCCTGATAGGTGACATATCCGGCCAGTTTATTGAAACCGGAATCGAGGATGACGCCCACGACTCCCACCACCAGGATGGCGAAAATCACGCCGGCAATGTCGAGGTTGTTCCATTCGATCCAACTCAAATATCCGACACCGAGTTCGCCGAGCAGCATCTCCGCAGGCACCACCGCGACCAGCGCACTGCCGAAGGAGATGCGCAGCCCGTTCACGATGGTTGGAGCGGCTCCCGGCAGGATGACCTTGAACAGCCGCTGGACCCACGAGAGCTGCACGATCGCCGCCACGTGCAGATACTCCTTTCTCAAGGAACTGACCCCGAACGCCGTCGTGGCCAGGGTGGGCCATACCGCCGCCATGAAGACGACCAGCACGGCGGTCCACTTGGGATCCTTGACGGTATAGAGCAGCAGCGGCATCCAGGCCAATGGCGAAATCGGCTTCATGATCTGGATGAATGGATTCGCGGCACGGAAGAGCACCTTGTTGAGGCCCAGGATGACGCCGAGCATGATGGCGATGACGGAGGCCGCCAGAAATCCCCCGGCAAACCGCGAGACGGTGTAAAACACCAAATAGGCGATCCCATGATCGTTCGTGCCTTTCTTCACAAAGGCCTCGGACAGTTCCTCGCGCGCCTTTTCGAGCACCGCCAAAGGCCCGGGAATCCCGCTGACCTTTTCCTTCTCCGGATTCCAGGCATAGCTTCCATCCGGCGCTCGCACGATGTCGCCGTTAAATTCCATCATCTGGAGTTGCTCTTCGGTCAGCCCCCTCTGATCGAAGGATGACCGCAAGGTGAAGAAATGCCAGCTGAGCAGGAACACGCACGAGCACAAATCCTGCGATGTACCACGGGTTTCCTTGCGACTGAGCAGCCATCGCTCCTCCTCGCTGAGCCTGAACGTGAGCAGGCGCTTCGCCACCCCGTCAGCCATCGCTTGGTCGAAGCGAGCCGCGCTTGGAACCAGTGGATCGGAAGCTTCAGCGACGCTTCGGCGCGTGCGGTCCGTGTCATCTCCGGCAACATCGTTCGATTCGTCGATTCCATTGAGGTCTCCTCACGCCATGCTGTGAATTTTGAAACTCTTCACGTAGGCGTCCGCATTGTTGGGATCAAATTCCTTCCCCATGATGACATGTCTGGCCGTCGTCGATTGATGGGTCGCGTAGCCGAGTTCTTTGGCGATGCGGTCGCAATCCGCTGCCCGATAGACCTGCTCGGCGACCGACTTGTAATTCACGTCGCCTTTGAGATGTCCCCACCGTTTCATTTGAGTGAGGATCCATATCGCCATCGAATGCCAGGGATACGGATCGAAGTCGATGCGGTTCGGTTCTTTCTTGATGTTGCCCAGCCCATCGGCATAAGTGCCCGTCAACACCTGCTCCAGCACAGTGACTGGTTGATTCAGATAGTTCGTCGGCGCGATCGCTGCCGCAATTTCCTTCCGGTGCGCCGGATCCGACGCATAATGCGTGGCGTCGACGATGGCCCGCCACATGGCGAGGAACGTGTTGGGATAGGTCGTCGCGAATTCCTTCGTCACCGTGAAGGCGCAGCAAGGATGCCGGTCCCAAATGTCCCTGTGACAGTTTGTAAATGAAGCCCGACATTTTCATAGACCGCGCGTTGGTTGAACGGATCGGGACCCAGATAGCCGTCCACGTTGCCGGCCTTGAGATTGGCGACCATCTCAGGCGGCGGAACGACCCGAATCTGCACGTCCTTATCCGGATGGACGCCGCCCTCCGCGAGGAAATACCGAAGCAGATAGTTGTGCATCGAAAAGTCGAACGGGACGCAAAACCGAAAGCCCTTCATCTCGGACGCCGTTTTCACGTTCTTGTGTTTGATGTGCAAGCGTGATGGCTTGGCCGTTGATATTCTCGACAGCGGGCATATAGATGGGCGTAGGGATGGATCCCGCGCCCAAGGTAATGGCCAGTGGCATGGGAGTGAGCATATGCGCGGCATCAACTTCCTTGTTGACCGCCCAATCACGGATCATCGCCCAGCCGGCCGCACGTTTGACCGAAGCATTCAGCCCGTGCTTTTTATAAAAACCCAATGGCTCGGCCATGATGATCGGCGTGCCGCAGGTGATCGGGATGAATGCCGATGCTGACATCCGTCTTTTCCGGCTTGCCGACAGGATCCGCCGCAAACGCTTTTAACCGTCCCCAAGGGAAAGACCTCGGCGACCAACGCGCTGAGCGTCGCGGCTCCCAGGCCGAGGAGGACTTGGCGGCGGGTCGGCCCGATGGCTTCGACCACCGCCGCCGTCACGGCCTGATCCAATGTCCGCTCGAAGTACTGTTCAGACGACGACGGCCCGTCTGTCTTGCCCTCGCTCATTTTGATCATGGCTGGCTCCTTTCGTCACGACCGTCTCCGCCGTGCAACAAAAACAAAGGCGTCCCTCTCTCGCTCGAGAGAAGGACGCCTTTGTCCGTCGTCGGCTGGTCTACAGCGACCCGCCATCGTCTATTTCAGAAACTAAAAGGCGTCCGCCATTCTTTGTACAGAATGACGGACGCCTTTGTCCGTTGCCTATCTTTGAAAGCCTGAGCAGGCGCCGTTGCCTTGCTTAGCTTGTAGGACCTTGTAGCATGGTTGTTCCGTTGCCGTCAACCTTCCTGGCAGGCTGGCGGTACATCAGCCTACACGTCGTAGTACAGGAAGAACTCGAACGGATGCGGCCGTAACCGCATGGGATCGACCTCTTTGCTCCGCTTGTAGCCGATCCAGGCCTCGATCAAATCCTCCGTAAATACACCGCCTTTGAGCAGGAATTTGTGGTCCTTTTCCAGATTGTTCAAGCGCTTCGTCCAGGCTGCCCGGCATCGTCCGGATCTTGGCGGCTTCCTTGGCTTCCAGATCGTACAAATCCTTTTCCGCCGGTTCGCCCGGATTGATCTTGTTCTCGATGCCGTCCAGGCCGGCCATCAACATGGCCGAAAACGCGAGATAGGGATTGGCGCCCGGATCCGGGAACCGGACCTCGATGCGCTTCGCCTTGGGACTCGGTGAATACATCGGAATGCGGATGCCCGCGGAACGGTTCCGGCTGGAGTAGGCCAGCAAGCACCGGCGCTTCAAACCCCGGCGTGAGCCGCTTGTACGAATTCGTCGTGGGATTGGTGATCGCCGCCAATGCCGGCGCATGCTTGAGAATGCCGCCGATGTAGTGCAGGCACATCTGCGAGACGCCCGCGTATTCTTTCCCCGCAAAGAGCGGCTTCCCCTCTTTCCAGATGCTCTGGTGCGTGTGCATGCCGCTGCCGTTGTCGCCGAAGATCGGCTTCGGCATGAAGGTGACCGTCTTGCCGTGACGGCGTGCGACGTTCTTCACGATGTACTTGTACATCATCATCTTGTCGGCCGTGCGCAGCAACGAGTCGAACCGGATATCGATTTCCGCCTGACCAGCCGTGGCCACCTCGTGATGGTGCTTCTCGACGGCGATGCCGACTCTTTCCATTTCCAGGATCATTTCGCTGCGAATGTCCTGCTGCGTGTCGGTCGGCGGCACCGGGAAATAGCCTTCTTTGTGGCGGATCTTGCCGCCCAGGTTGACACCCTCCTGTCCCATGTTCCAGACGCCTTCGTCGGAATCGATGTAGTAATACCCGCTGTGGCTGGTCTGGTCGTAGCGCGCCTGGTCGAAAATGAAGAACTCGGCCTCCGGGCCCCAGTAGGACGTGTCGCCGATCTTCGTGCTCTGGAGATATTTCTCCGCCTTCTGCGCGATGTACCGCGGATCGCGCTCGTACGTCTCGCGTGAGATCGGATCGACCACGTTGCCGATGAGGCTCAGCGTCGGGACCGCCGTGAACGGGTCCAAGCAGGCCGTCGCCGGATCCGGCACGACGAGCATGTCGCTGTTGTTGATCGCCTTCCAACCGCGGATGGACGAGCCGTCCAAGCCGGACCCGTCCTTGAACAGGTCTTCCGTCAATTCGCTGGCCGGGATCGTAAAATGCTGCCAGGTCCCGATCAGGTCGACGAACTTCAGGTCCACGACCTGCACCCTGTTCTTCTTTGCAAACTCTAATGCCTCACGAACGTTCATTCCCTCCTCCTTTCAGACATCCTGAGAGCCCCTTGCTTCAGCCTATGCCGCTTTGACCTCAAGAAATTGTTCGACTGCCTGCTCGATGCCCGCCCGCACGCGTTCCAGCTGCGCATGATCGCTGAGTTTCTTCCCCTGCTTGATCCGTCACATAGAAGACGTCGGCGACCTGATCTAAGCGTGTGGAAATCCGCGCGGCATGGATCGAGAGTCCGAGCTGAAAGATGGCGTTGGTAATAACGTGCAGCAGTCCCTGCCGGTCGTCGGCAAATACATCGACGATGGTAAAGCCGTCGGACGTTTCATTGTCGATCCGCACCTCGGTCGCTTCCGGAGCCTTGGGCAAGGGCCGCGTCAATCGTCAATCGAGCTCCGCGGCGGATCACCTCATCGACATGCTCCCAGCCTTTCAACACGGCGGCGATGCGATCGCCGACGGTCTGTCGGCGTTCGGCCGGTGGTTCGCCAAGGTAGTCCGGGTCGGTCACCTGAAAGGTATCGACCACGATGCCGTCGGCCCTCGTCAAGAATTTGTGCATCTAGAATCTGCAGTCCATTGCCGGCCATGACGCCGGTGATTTTGGAGAAAATCCCGGGGGTCAACTCGTTGTGGGTGATCACGGAATATTCACAGGTGCCCAACGGACGGTTGAAATCCGTTTCGACGACCACATCTCCCTGGTGCAGCCGGCTCACCGCCGCCAGGTGGGCGGCGATGCGGGCCGGGACGGTCCCATAGACGTATCGTTCGGGGAACTGTTTCAGTTGCGCCTCGATCCAGGCACGATCGGCCACCAGGGTCGCCTGTTGATTTCCTGTGGCGACCGACCTCTTCAACGACCTGCGACCACCGCTCAGGCGCTCCCTGCTCCTCGCGATCGCCGGACACCTCCGGCATCGTTCTCGTGTACAGCTCGATCAGCAAGGACTCTTTCCATTTCGTCAGCACGCCAGGCCCCACAGCAGCGATATCGGCGGCCGTCAGCGCCAAGAGTTTCTTGAGCACCTCCGGCGTTCCGACTTCGCGCGCAAAGGGAAGCACGACTTTCTCGTCGTTGGGATCGCGTCGAAAGGCCGTGTGCGCCATCAGCAAATGGCGGTGGACGAGAAAGGCCAACGTCCTCGTTTCCTGCTCGTCGAATCCCAGACGAAGCGCCGACCTCCTCGGACAACCGCTTGCCGACGTCGCTGTGATCCTCCTCACGGCCCTTGCCCAGGTCGTGCATCAAGACCGCAAGATGGAGAATGTCTTTGCGTTTGATCGCTCGGTATACCTCTCCCAATACGCCGGCATCCTGGCTCAACGCTTCAGCACGGCCGACGGCCAGCAGACTGTGCTCGTCTACGGTGTACTTATGGTACTGATTGAACTGCATCAGGCCCCGTACCGTGCCCATCGCCGGGACCAACTTCTCCAGCAGGTGGGCCCGATGCATTGCTTCCAACGTGGCGGTCGTGCCGCGGCCCGGACAGGATCCGGAGGAACACGCGGCTGACTTCGGGCGTCCGGTAGGCGTCCGCAGACACCTGATCGACGTGGCGGTGAATGTCCTCGATCAACGGGGGCACGATCGTCAAATTCCTGTCTCGGGCGAGATCGAACAGGTGAAGCAGAAGCGCCGGGCTGTCCAACACCCTGTCGCGGTGCTCGTCCGCAACCGAGAGCAGGCTCCCGCGAACGACAAAGTAGCCGTCCACTCGAGGGGCCGGAAGGAAGCGCGCCACCCGCCGCCAGAACGGGACGCTTCGGCAGCGGTCGACGAATCGCATGCAGCGTTCGTGCAATCCCATGGTGTGCTGGTAATACTGTTGCATGAACTGTTCGACCGCGAGCAGATGCGGTTGATCGTGATAGCCGAAGTGCTGGGCCAGCCAGACCTGCTCGTCGAACGTGAGGATTTCCTGCGCCGTTCCGGCATGGACGTGGAGCAGCGACCGAACGCGCCACAAGAACTCCCGTGCATCGGTCAGCGCCAGCAAATCCGCTCGGGAGAGGATGCCGCGATCCGACAGTTCACGAATCGTCGGGGCCTGATACCGGGCCATGCCGGCCCATTGCAGCAGGTGGAGATCCCGAAGACCGCCTTTGCTTTTTTTGACGTTTGGTTCCAGCAGATACACGGTTTCGCCGAACTTCTCGTATTCCCGGCGCCGTTCCTCGAGTTTCTGATCCAGGTAGGCATCGGTGTTCTTGGACACGACTTTGCGGAGATACTTACGATGAAAGTCCTGGAAGAGGTCTGCGCTTCCCGCAAGAAACCGGGCTTCCATCATGGACGTCTTGACGGTCGCATCCGTTTCAGCCAACTCGATGCTGTCGGCCATGGTCCTGACGCTATGACCGACCTGAAAGCCGCAATCCCACAATGGATGCAGGACTGCGCGAACCAGGGATTCCACCTCCTTGTCCGCGCCCGGCTGGAAGAGGAACATCAGATCGATATCCGATTGGGGAGCCAATTCCCTTCTGCCGTAGCCGCCCAATGCCATGAGACAGCATTGGCGCATCCCGGCGGTCGCCCTGTCTTCGCCGCCCTGCCGCAGCGACTCGCGATAGCGTCCGATGATCAAGCCGTCGACAAATTCCGTCATCGACGCCAAGGTTTCGGCACCCGAGACTCCGGCCATGACGCGTCGTGCGATGAGAGTCCGGTGCTCTTCAAGTACGTGGATGAGAGTGGGGGATTCCGACGGGGAGGACGAAGAAGATTCGCGTTCCATGATGGATGTTACAGGGCCGTCTCCCCTGTTTCTCCGGTGCGGATGCGGACGACGGCGTTCAAATCACGCACAAAGATCTTACCGTCTCCGATGCTGCCGGTCTTGGCCGCCCGTGAAATCGTTTCCAAGACGCGTGGCACCTGTCCATCCTGCACGGCCACCTCGATCTTCACCTTGGGGACGAACTCGATCGTATATTCCTGGCCCCGGTAGGTCTCTTTGTGTCCCTTTTGGCGGCCGAATCCTTTGACCTCTGTGACCGTCATCCCTTGCACACCGATCTCCAACAGCGCGTCCTTCACTTCATCAAGCTTGAACGGCTTGATGATGGCTTCAACGAGTTTCATATGCAGTCTCCATGATCAGCATTCTGTCACGAGTAGGCACGTTCGTTATGTTGTGTGAGATCAAGCCCCGTCGCTTCCTCTTCCTGGCGTCACGCGCAAACCGATTGATCCGTCCACAAGCTTTAAGATGGCGTAACTGCCCAGAAAAGAAAATGTGCCGGTCGCCACGACGGCAAGAATCTGCATCGCGGGATGGCCGTGTGCCGCGAAGAATCCGACGCCCAGCATGCCGAGCATGCCGCCCACACCATGCGTTCCCATGACGTCGAGCGTGTCATCATAGCCGATCTTCCCCTTCCAAACAATTGCCATATAGGAGCAGAACCCCGCGGCAATCCCGAGAACAACAGCAGCGAGCGGCGTGAGCATTCCGGCACCGGCGGTTGAGGTCGCCAAGCCGGCGACCGCTCCGCTTGCCACTCCCAACACGGTCGGCTTTCCTCGATGTTTCCATTCCGCCAGCATCCACGCGAGCGCGGCCGATACGGCGGTGAAGTGGGTCACGGTTACGGCCCCGACCGCCGTGGCATTCGCCCCCCGTGCGCTGCCGCCGTTGAATCCGAACCAGCCGAGCCACAGCAACCCGGCGCCCAACAAGATGAAGGGCAGATTATGCGGCGCCATGTAATCTGTGCGCCAGCCGCGGCGCTTGCCGATCACCATCGCACAGGCCACCGCGCTGAACCCGGCGCTGATATGGACGACTGCGCCGCCGGCAAAATCGAGCGCGCCGATTCTCGCCAGCCACCCGTTTCCCCAAAGCCAATGGGCAATGGGCGTATAGACCAGGACGGACCAGAGAGCGGCGAACAACAACATCGCGCCGAACTTGATCCGTTCGGCAAACGCGCCGGCAATCAAAGCGGGGGTGAAGGCCGCAAAGAGCAGCTGAAAGAGCATGAACGCCTCGAGCGGTACGGCCGGCGCATAGACCGTATGTGGCGCGGCTCCGACGTCCATCAGCAATGCCCAATCCAATCCACCGATCACGCCTCCCCGGTCCGGGCCAAACACGAGCGTGAAACCGCAGACCAGCCAGACGACGCTGACGACGCAGAGAATCGCAAACGACTGCACCATCGTGCTGATGACGTTCTTGCTGCGAACCAGGCCGCCGTAATAAAAGGCCAGTCCCGGGATGATCATGCCCACGACCAACGCCGATGCGGCCAAAATCCAAGCCACGTCCCCGCTGTCCACGCTGCCTTCGACGCGTTGGCCAGCCCAGGCTTGCGTGGCAAAAGCCGTCACCCACAAGCCTGCAATCGCGCCTCTCCAAGTCCAGTGATGCCGTTCACTCATGCCGCCTCCTCTCTAAAACCAGGGTGTCGAAACGCTGTCTGCCGTACCCCTGCCTAAAGAACTACATGCCTCGGTACCCGTTCGTGATCGGCATGCGTCGATCCTTTCCCAGACCTCGATGCGTAATCTTGATGCCCACAGGCGCCTGGCGCCGTTTATATTCACTCCGATCCACCAGACCCACGACCCGCAGCACGGTCTTTCGCGCGAATCCCATCCCGACCATCTCATCCACGGACCGGTCATCCTCGACATAGGCCTTTAAAATCGGATCGAGCACCGGATAAGGCGGCAGACTATCTTCATCTTTTTGATCCGCTCGTAATTCAGCAGTCGGCGGCCGATCCAGAATACGCTTGGGAATGACCGCCGTCGGGCTCTGCCGGTTGCGGCGCTCGGCCAGTGCATACACCATCGTCTTGGGCACGTCTTTGATCACGGCAAACCCGCCGGCCATATCGCCGTATAGGGTGGCGTATCCCACGCTCATTTCGCTCTTGTTGCCCGTCGTCAACACGAGATGTCCGAACTTGTTCGACAGCGCCATCAACAAATTGCCACGGATCCGCGCCTGCAGATTCTCCTCGGTCGTATCAACCTTGGTGCCAGCGAACACAGGCTTCAGCGTCTGCAGATACGACTTGAAGGTCGGAGTAATCGGCAGCGTCTTGACTTCAATCCCCAGGCGGCGCGCCAACTCCTGGGTATCCTCGCGGCTTTCGCGAGAGGTATAGGGAGACGGCATGAACACGCCCAGCACATTCCCGGGACCCAGCGCGTCCACGGCAAGTACAGCGGTCAGCGCCGAATCGATTCCCCCGCTCAGACCGATGACGACTCGCTTGAACCCGTTCTTTGTCGACGTAATCCCGCACTCCCAGGGTCAAGGCTCGATAGACTTCATCCAACGGATCGGCCAACGGTTCCGCTGAGGGAATCAGTCGCGTCCGTCTGGCAGGCGGCCGTCCCTTAGGGTAACCCGATCGATGGGCGTTGGCGTCCTTCCGCTGATGCGTCCGGCCTTCTCCCCTCCGCCGCCCGTGCCCTGGCAACCGACTCGACGTTCAGGTCGACGACCAGCAAGTCCTCTTCAAAGGCCTTCGCTCTGGCGATGGGCTCGCCGGTATGATCCATGACGACGCTGTTGCCGTCGAAGATCAATTCATCCTGCCCGCCGACGGTATTCGTATATGTGACGATCACCCGGTTGTCGCGGGCACGCGTCGCCAGCATCTCTTCGCGCGACCGGCTCTTGCCGACGTGGAACGGCGAGGCATTGATGTTGACGATGACTTCCGCTCCGGCATTTGCCTGCCGTCGCGTCGGCCCTTCGGGAAGCCAGATGTCTTCGCAGACGTTCACGCCGACGACCGTGCCGTTTACCGTGATGAGCGGAAGACGGCGTCCTGGATTGAAGTAGCGGCTTTCGTCGAAGACGCCATAATTGGGCAGGTACCATTTGGCGTAGGTCAAGGCGAGCCGGCGGTCAGCGATGACGGCTGCGGCGTTGTACAAGTCGTGTCGCCCGGCAGGAAGCACCGCCGCCGCTCCCTCTCTCAGGCCTGAGGCGCGCCCCTGTCCCACATAGCCGATGACCACGTTGCAATTTCGGCACGCACGAACAATCTCGTTGAGCGCACGGCGATTGTCCGCGACGAATTGCGGCTTCAACAGCAGATCTTCAGGCGGATACCCGGTGATGGCCAATTCGGGAAACGCGACCAAGTCCGGCTTGGCCTTTTTTGCTTCGTCCAGCCACTTGATGATCCGGCGCACATTGCCGTCCAGATCCCCGACGGTGGGATTCATTTGAACCATGGCAATGCGAAAGGTGCGCATCAGGACTATCCATTTCCAGTCGGCACAACCGCAGAATGCTCAAAGCGACTGATCCGGCAAGGCCGCAACGAAGCGAGGGGCCGAGGCGTACTATAGAACGTACGTCGAGGGCCGAGCGACCGAGAACGAAGCCGGCGGTCGTTTCAGCATTCATGCCTTAAAAAAAACGCCCTCAGATCCTGGAGAGGACCGAGGACGTCATTGTCCGTTATTCGCCCGTTAATCTGGAGACTCCGTTGTCTCCTAAAGCCGCGCAAGACTATCACCGCCGAATCCGGACTGTCAAACGGCGCCGGCGGCTAATACCGTCGAAGAGCGGTGGCTGGAAGCTGCCAGACGAGTCGACGCACGTCATACCGCACTGCTTCCAACGCCGTTGTGAGATCGGGAGCAGAGCGGGCTAGAATCTTGATGGCTACACCGGAAATCGCAGGTTGAGAAACTCCACCCAGCACGCGCCCCGGCCATTGATCGAGCACGAGCGCCAGCGTTTCCTCAAGTTCGGCCCAGGTTTTCGCCGATACGCCCTCGCCCACGACGAATACCGTCGCTACATAGTCCCATTCCCCTGCGAGGGTCTTTCGCCGGTTGGCAGGCTCCGGTTCGATTCGAGCCCGTTCGAGCACCGATGTCCCGACAGCGCTGTTGATTCGGATCGTGTTGTCATACTCGGCAAAGGCCCACCGTTCCGCCCGCGCGATCCGGCCTGAGGCCATCGCATCCCATACGAAGGCCGTCGCACCTGCGGCCAGATCGACCTCAAGGGTCTGCCGAAATCGTGATCCCGCAAACGGGATGGTGACGTCGGGGAGCCATTCAAACTGGGCATTCGATCCCACTGCGATATGGATCTGTTGCACGACCGGCGCATCGAGGGTACGGTAAATTCGCGTCGCCGAAGGCGTGGTCATCACCACGTGACAGTCGGATGCCACGGTAGCTTCCATGGTGACGCGATCGCCGCCAACCAATCCGCCCAACGTATTCACCAGCCAGACATAAGCACAGGCGGTATCGTCCAGCTGGGAAGGCGGAAGCGCATGCCAGGGGGTCGTGGCGCCTGCGTAGGTTTGGATCGTTCGCTCTCCCCGCCGTTCAAAGGCCAGCTTGAGATGACCGTGTCGGCCCACGTAGGACGGCTCTGCTGTCAGCAGTGATCCCATGTCACCTTGGATGATGATGGTGATGCTGCGGAATTTGCCGCTCGATCCAGGCGAGAACCCGGTCGAGACCTTGCCCTGTCTTGAGGTTGGTGAAGACAAACGGTAACTCTCCTCGCATTTTCCGGCTGTCGCGATCCATGACCTCGAGGTCCGCGCCGACATGGGGCGCGAGATCGATCTTGTTGATCACGAGGAAATCGGAGCGCGTGATGCCGGGACCTCCTTTTCTGGGAATCTTGTCGCCCGCGGCGACATCGATGACGTAGACGACCTTATCCACGAGTTCGGGACTAAACGTGGCCGCGAGGTTATCGCCGCCGCTTTCGACGAACATGAGCTCCACCTCAGGATGGGCCTTCACCAACTCATCGAGCGCGTCCTGGTTATGCGAGGCGTCTTCACGAATCGCCGTGTGTGGGCACCCGCCGGTTTCGACACCGAGAATACGGTCCTGGGACAGCGCTCCCCGGCGGGTCAGGAACTGCGCATCTTCCTTCGTGAAAATGTCGTTGGTGACGACGGCGAGACTGTAGTGTTCCCGAAGCGCGCGGCAGAGCGCTTCAACGAGCGCCGTTTTGCCCGATCCGACCGGCCCGCCGATACCGATGACGGGAATCTCGCGCGTCCGCGCCATCGCGACCCGACCGCTGCCACAATGCTGCTCATCGGCTCGGTGCATTAAGTACTCGTCCTTCGTGAAGTGTATCTCGTATCTCGCAAAACGGACCGGAAGACGGTGAAGAGTGTTCCTTGACGCTTCACGCGAGACGCTTCACGCTTCACGATCTAAACAGCCGCGATTCCAGCCGCGCATGGCGCATGGCATAAATATCGTGCACCGGTGTCCACGAGAACAGATCCGAGGCCGCCGCCGCTCGTGCGCTGATGTCGGCGATGAGGGGCATTGCATCATTCAACAGCCCCTGGCTTCCTCGTTGCCCAATCGGGAGCAGCTTTAAGGCGGCCGAGTTGTAGCCGACGACCGCCTGATAAAGAAACCCTGCAATCGACTCCTGTTTCTGCCACCCCGCCGCGTGAAGCGTCAGGCCCAACGAAACGGCCGCATGACCGGCCGTCGTTTCGTTTTCTACTGCAGCCAGGTACTTCCCGACGGAGGCATGGCCCGAAAAATGATCAGCGGCGATGCGCGCGATTTGACGGCCCATTTGGCGACTCGCCCGCCGCAGTTCACGACTCATCTGCATCGACTGGAGCCGGAGGTCTAGTTCGACGACACGAGCGAACGCCGCGTCATGAGCCGCTTCCCATGCAAGACCAACGACGACCGCCTCTCGTGTACCTAATCCCGTCTCCAACGAATCCGACACAAACCGTTCGAACGATACGGCATCGCGCACCATCCCGCCCTGCACGGCCGCCTCCAACCCGGAGGAGAACGCAAATCCCCCTGACGGGAAGAAGCTGTCCAGAAACCGAACACCTTGGAGGAGCGAAAAAGTGTCCATTGTTACTAAAATAAGAAATACCGCTGCGCCATCGGGAGGACGGCCAACGGCTCGCAGGATAGGCGTTCGCCGTCAGCCGTGACGACGTAGGTCTCAGGATCCACATCAATCCTTGGTAAGGCATCGTTGAGCTTGAGGTCCCGCTTGCCGATTCCCCGGCACTGTTTGACCGCAGACACTCCCTTTTGCAGACCTAGCTTCCTATGTATGTCACCCGCAAGCGCTGATCCTGACAGAAACGTCAGGCTCGTCGTAAACGGCGCGCGGCCGAAGCTCCCAAACATGGGCCTGGTCAGCACCGGCTGCGGAGTCGGAATCGACGCATTCGGATCGCCCATTGCCGCGGACATCGGGAAGCCTCCCTTGAGAACGATCTCGGGTTTCACGCCGAAGAACGCGGGCCTCCAGAGAACGAGATCGGCCAGCTTGCCCACTTCGACGGACCCGACGTCGTGTGCGATTCCATGAGCGATGGCCGGATTAATCGTATACTTCGCAACGTAACGGCGGACACGGAAATTGTCGTGGTCGCCGGTCGACTTGTCCCCCGGCGACTGTGACAACCGGCCCCGCTGTACCCTCATCTTATGGGCGGTCTGCCATGTCCGAATGGTAACCTCGCCCACTCGGGCCATCGCCTGAGAATCTGACGACATGATGCTGATCGCGCCCATGTCGTGAAGGATATCCTCGGCAGCAATGGTTTCGCGCCTGATCCGCGATTCGGCGAACGCGACATCCTCCGGTACGCGTCGGTTCAATGGCGGAAGCCGTCAGCATATCGAGGTGCTCGTCCATGGTATTGACTGTAAACGGCATCGTGGGGTTCGTCGAGGAGGGCACACATTCGCTTCCCCGCAGGCCTTGATAGTGTCCGGGGCATGCCCGCCGCCTGCACCTTCCGTATGGAACGAGTGGATGGTCCGGCCCTTAAAGGCCTTGATCGTATCTTCTACGAACCCGGCTTCGTTGAGAGTATCGGTGTGGATCGCGACTTGGACATCGTACTCTTCCGCGACGTCCAGGCAGGTGGAAATGGCTGCCGGCGTCGTGCCCCAGTCTTCATGCAGCTTCAGACCAATCGCGCCGGCTTCAACCTGCTCGCGCAAACCATCCGGCACCGAGGAATTCCCTTTTCCCAGAAATCCAAGATTGATTGGAAACCCCTCGGCAGATTCCAGCATGCGGTGGATGTTCCACGGCCCCGGCGTGCAGGTGGTGGCATTCGTGCCTGTTGCGGGTCCAGTGCCGCCGCCGATGAGTGTGGTCAACCCGTTCGCCAGAGCTTCTAGAATGATTTGTGGGCAGATAAAATGAATATGGGTGTCGATGCCGCCGGCCGTGATGATCTTGCCTTCGGCTGAAAGCACTTCGGTGGCCGCGCCAATCTCCATCCCTTGCGTAACGCCTTCCATAAGATCCGGATTGCCCGCTTTCCCGATGCCGACGATACGGCCGTCCCGCACGCCAATGTCCGCCTTTACGATGCCCCACCAATCGATGATATTGCGTTTGTGATGACGAGGTCGAGAGCGCCTCGTGCCCGGGTCGCTACGGATGATTGTCCATCCCGTCGCGGATCACTTTCCCGCCGCCGAATTTCGCCTCTTCACCCGGCACGGTCAGATCACGAGTGATTTCAACCAGCAAATCGGTATCCGCCGCCGGATGCGATCTCCCGCCGTCGGACCATAGAGATCCTTGTATTGCCGCCGTGTCAGTCTCTGATCCGGTTCCCTCCGCCCAAAAGGCGGACTCCTTGGCCTTGTCGAGGGCACGCTGTTTCACGTTGGCGTCATCCAATCGGCCGTCGACCAGGCCGTTGATTCCGTAGGCCACGCGATTCCCGCCAAGCGCGACCAAGGTGACTCGTTTTGTTCGCCCGGCTCATCGCACGGCCGTTCCGGCCGGGACCTGCAACCCGTACCCATAGGCGTTCCACGATCAAACCGCAGGGCGCGATTGACTTCAAAGAAATGGCAATGCGACCCCACTTGGATTGGACGATCACCCGTGTTCGCGACCGTGAGCTCGACCGTTTGCCTTCCCTGGAAGGCGACGATGTCACCGTCTCCTAAAATGACTTCACCCGGAATCACCGCCGAAGGCTGTCGTGTGGCCTTGTTGGCAGATGGACGCGCCGTCATGCTTCCGCCGGCAGACTTTCGCGTGACTGTCGTTTTCTTTTTCATATCGCACCTATCGTATTGGATGATGAACGGTCACGAGTTTCGTCCCGTCTGGAAAGGTGCCCTCGACCTGCAGTTCGGGAATCATCTCTGCCACGCCGGGCATGACGTCCTTCGTTCCAAGAGCGTCGCGCCATACGTCATCAGGTCGGACACCGAGCGGCCATCACGAATGCCCTCCAAGATCGCCGCCGTAGTAAGCGACGGCTTCTGGATGGTTCAGTTTGAGCCCTCTTTTCCTGCGATCCGCGGCAAGACGCCCTGCCGTATAGATGAGCAGTTTTTCCTGTTTGTGGAGTCAAATGCATCTAGGCTCTCTTTTTGCTTAGGGATCAACGAGACTTTTGTTAGGGGAATCGGATCAGTCTACGATTTCGCCGCCTGTCAAGCTGCGTTCATGCATCACATAAATCGCACCCGGACCGCAGTTCACGTGGTCCAGCTGTTTTCACGGATGCGATGCGCGGAGATGTGTTGGCCTTCACGTGCCGCTCCAGCGAAACCGCGCGAGGTTTGGCCGAAACTGATTGGCATTCCCGTGGAAGATTCGAAGCTGATTGATCCGATTGGAGGGTATTGATGCTCTGCGTGTCGGAGCCAAGAGCCGTAGAAATGCAGACCGAGACCCTCGGAAAGCAGCCGTTGTTCGACCGGGTAAGAAATCGCTTCTGGGGCGTAGGGAGACGTTCCCCCTACGCCCCAGAAGCGAGAGAACACACTACTTCTTGTTCTGTTTAGTGAATTTCGTGCCTTCCAGCGAAAGATTGTACATCAATCCCTTCTGACCAAGCACAAATGCAACGATCGGCTCTTTCATGGTGTTCGTATCGATGGTCCCACCGGCTCCCAGGGTCACCAGGGAGACCGAGCCGTCGACCCCCGCCTTCCAGCCTTCTCCATCCCGGAACCGTTTCATGGCGTCCTCGTCCAGAAACACGAGATAGACGGTTTTAACTTCCCCTCCGAGTTGCAGTCCAAATGATCCTTGCAACATGCTGTAGTAATCTACCGTCTTGCCTTTGATGCGGAATGCACCCTCTCCGTACTCGCCTCCGAACCCAGCGCCTCCTTTGAGCACTCTGGGAACACGAGTATGCCTTTGCTGCTTTCAATGAAACTCTTGCCGCCTTTGACCTCTTTTTCGAATTTCTCGATGGCTTCGTCAGTACCGGTAAGAATTTCCTTGGCCGAGGCCGCTGAAGCAGGGCCAACAACCACCCAGTGAAGATTACTATTGAACATGCAAGCATGCGAACTGCCGGAGGCCGCGAACGGCGTGGCTGCTCATGATCATCGCTCCTTTGTAATGGCCGGTGTGCTTTCACCGGCTCGAATGTTTGTCCCAGGCAAATCTGAAGTCAGGGGACTTTTACTCGGGTTCCCGAGGTCTCGATACTGTCAAAAGTGGCAGGAGGCACAAGGGGGTCACCGCGGCGGGGTGCGAGCCCGGACGAACCGCCGATGTATTTTTTCTTTCCCCCTCACAGACGGGCAAGTAGCGTTTCGCCAGGTGGTCAGATGGAGACCCACTTCGCGGCAAGTTTCACCCGCCCCGCCCGTCGCGCCGAGACGGGCGATTTCCTACAGGCGAGGACGGCCGGATCACGGGTCCTGCAAAGTCTGCTCTTTTTCCTTTCCCGATGGAGGGTGGATGGTGGCCTCACGCGACTTGCGAAGGGGGTGCAGGCCCTTGTCGCGGCGGTCGCCGCACGCGATGGCGAGACGCACTGTTCGAAGGACCGTTCGGGTGAAGACCGGGACGGACCAAGTTGCGGAGCCAAGCAGCGACAGGGGCCATGCGGTTTCACCCAGGGCCGGAGCAGAGGCACACCATCCACCTCCATGCCTCATTCTTGCGCGCCGCGTTCCGCGAACAAAGAGCCCCGCTGACCACCTGGCTTTACACTGTGAAATGCTGGCGCACCATGTCCGCGCTCAACTCATCACTCCTGCCCGCCACCACCACCGCCCCTTTGGCCATCACCACGTACTTCTCTGCCAATCGCGCCGCGAAGTGGAGGCCCTGTTCGACGAGCAGAATCGCGAACCGTCGTGACTTCTTGAAGCCGATGATCACGTCTTCGATCTGGTCCACGATCGAGGGCTGGATGCCTTCCGTCGGTTCATCGAGCAGAAACAATTTGGGATTCGACAACAGCGCCCGTCCGATCGCCAACTGCTGCTGCTCTCCGCCGCTCAACACACCGCCGGGGCGATGCAGGATCTGGGTCAGTTTCGGAAACAACTGATAGACCTCATCGAAGGCCGCCTTCTCAGTGGCCCCGGCAGTCGGATCTCGCCCAAATCCCAACTGTAAATTTTCGCGCACGGTCAGATGTGGGATGATTTCGCGGCCTTGGGGCACGATCGCCAGCCCACGCCGCGCTCTGCGGTCAGTGGACAGCTTCGTGACATTGCTTCCATCGAACCGCATGTCACCTGAACGGGCAGGCAGAAGCCCGGTGATGACTTTTAGCGTCGTGGTCTTTCCGACGCCGTTTCGGCCCATCAGGCAGACAACTTCTCCCGCAGAAACCGTAAAAGAGACGTCCCGGAGAATTGGCTTTCGCCGTAGTAGGCGTTGATGTTCTTGAGTTCCAGCACCGGATCCCAACCTCAGCTGTCTTTTTTTTTTTTTTTTTTTTTTTTTTTTTTTTTTTTTTTTTTTTTTTTTTTTTTTTTTTTTTTTTTTTTTTTTTTTTTTTTTTTTTTTTCGTCACCAACCTCAGCTCCGATGAGCCACCTTCTGCCGGCCCAGATAAATCTCTCTCACGCGCTGATCGGACTGGACCTTGTCCACGGGCCCTCACAGATGACCGTGCCTTCGTGCAGTACCGTGACCTGCGGGCGATCTGCCGGACAAACTCCATGTCGTGCTCGATCACGACGATCGCATGGTTCTCCGCCAACGACTGCAGCAGCAGACCTGTTTGCTCGGTTTCCTTTCGGTCATCCCGGCGACCGGCTCATCGACCAGCAGCAGGGAGGGATCCTGAGAATCACCATCCCGATTTCCAGCCACTGCTTTTCCCCGTGCGACAGCGAGCCGGCGCGGATCGGCGTAGTCTTAAGGCCGATTGTCGTCAACGTCTCGGCGATCTTTCCCGTCCTCCGCGGTGGAGTGCCGAGCAAGTGGAGAATACCCCCTTGCTGGGCCGTCGGAGCGACAGGTCCAGGTTCTCCCAGACCGTCAGGTTGGTGTAGATCGAAGGCGCCTGAAACTTTCGGCCGATACCCAGCTTGCGATTTCGTGTTCGCGCTTGCCGATGAGATCCGTATCCTTGCCGAAAATCACCCGGCCGGCCGCGGGCTTCGTCTTTCCGCAGATGACGTCGAGCAGCGTGGTCTTGCCGGCGCCGTTGGTCCGATCACGACCCGCAATTCGTTGTAGTTGACGATGAAATTTAGATTATTGAGGGCCTTGAATCCGTCGTAATCGACGATGACGCCTTCCAGATAGATGATTGAGCCCCGGTCGGTCATCGAGAGTTCCTCTTCTTGAAGACAGTGCCGGCACTCGCAACTGTCCGATCGTTCCTTCAGCTTGCGAATGATGCCCGACCAGCCCCTCGGAAAGAGCAGCACCACGGCCACGAACAGTCCACCCAGGAAGAACGGCCAGAGTTCGGGGAAATAGTTGGTCAGCACGCTACGGCCCAAATTGACGCCGATGGCGCCGAAGACCGCTCCGGCGAAGGTCCCGCGGCCGCCGACCGCCACCCAGATCACCATTTCCAGCGATGGCAACACGCCGATCTGAGCCGGCGTAATGATGCCGACCTGCGGCACATAGAGCATGCCGGCCAGACCGGCCAAGGCCGCTGAGACGACGAAGACGAAGAGTTTGTAGTTGGCAGGCGAGTATCCGGAAAACAGCACCCGCTGCTCGCTGTCCCGGATCGCGACCAGCACCTTCCCTGCCCGGACCGAGTAATCCAGCGGCACAGAAAATAGGCGCCGCCCAGGCAGAGGACGGTCACGACGTAGAGGGCCGTTGAGTGCCCGGGTCGCTGAGGCGGAAGCCGAGAAGCTGTTTGAAATCGGTCAGGCCGTTCGTGCCGCCTAGATTGGTCTCATTGCGGTTGAAGACCAGCCAGGCCGAGCGCCAGGGCTTGAGTGATGATCGCGAAGTAGACCCCTTTGATCCGACTGCGGAACGCCAGAAAACCAAAGATCAGCGCAAAGAGCGTCGGACCAGGATCGCCGCCGCAGGACGCGACCGGGAAACTATAAAACGGTTTCCAAAACAACGGCAGTTCCTTGACCTGGTTCCAGACCATGAAATCCGGCAGGGCGCTTCCGTACACGCTCTCGGTTCCGATCGTCAGCATCAGATGCATGCCGATGCATAGGCGCCAAGCCCGAAAAACACCCCCTGGCCGAGGCTCAGCACGCCGGTATAGCCCCAGATCAGATCCAAGCCCGAGCGCCAGGATGGCGAAGGCGAGAAACTTCCCGAATCGGTTGAACGTAAAATCGGACACCTGGAGCCAGGAATCTTCTGCGAGGCAACACGTTGAACAGCGGCATGACCACAGAGAACAAAGCCGACGATCCAGAAGGTCAGACCTTTGTCTCGCGCGATGCCTGAATGATACGTGGTCTTAGACTTACGCATGTCGATTAACGATACTAGATTCAAGCAGCGCTACTAATCGGCATGACGCCCTTTGATGGCAAAGAGTCCGGATGGCCGCCGTTGGAGGAAGAGAATCACCAGCACGAGAATGCAGACCTTGCCATAGACGGCGCCGAAGCTCGGTTCGAGCAGCTTGTTGAGGCCCCCGATACCTAACGAGGCGACGATGGTGCCCGGCCAGTTTGCCGACGCCGCCCGTCACGACCACCATGAAGGAATCGACGATGTAGTTCTGGCCCAGTCCGGGCTCGACGTTGCCGATCAGTGTCAGGGCCCATCCGGCGATCCCGGCCAGACCCGAACCGAAGGCAAAGGTATACGCGTCCACTTTTCGGGTCGGAATGCCCAGGCAGGCGCTCATGTTTCGGTTCTGGGTGACCGCCCGGACGCGCAGCCCGATGACCGCGACCGAAACAAGATGGCATAGATCGCCAGGACACAGACGACCGACAGCGCGATAATGAATAGCCGGTTGTTGGGCAAATAGACGCCCACCATCACCTGAACCCCGCCGCTCAGCCAAGCCGGCGCCACGACCGCAGTCAGGTCGCCGAAATAGACCCGGGCGGCCTGCATGAGCACCAGACTGATGCCCCAGGTCGCCAACATCGTTTCTAACGGCCTGCCGTAGAGAAAACGGATGACGGTCACCTCGAGCAACATACCGCACGCCGGCCGCAACCAGGAAGGCCATGGGCATCGCGGCTGCAAAATAATAATCGAACATGGCGGCGGGGAGAAATGCCCTGAAGAGCTCCTGCGTCATGAACGTCGCATAGGCGCCGACCATCATCAGCTCACCATGGGCCATGTTGATGACGCCCATGAGGCCGAAGACGATGGCCAGCCCGACCGACATGATCAAGAGAATCGAGCTGAGGCTGACGCCGCGGAACATCGTTTCGATCGCGGCCGACCAGACCGCCCAGGTTTCGATGCGCTCGATGGAGACGCGGGCGGTCTTCGCCAGAGCTTGCTGCGGTTCGCTCGCGCTCCGCCGCCGTTCCTACTGTCACGATTTCTTGCAACGCCGGCACGGCATTTTGGCTTGCCAGTTCCCCCAGCGTGCCAACCGCTGCGAGTTTGGCCGCAGGGTTGTCCCCTGCCAGCTTGAGCAGTGCGGCCGACTCTTCCATGGTGTAACGCACCCATTTGTTCGGCTCGGTAGCCGCCGCCTGTTCGAGCCACGCAATCGCCTCTGTCTTTCCGGAAGTTCCGAGATCCGTCGCCGCCGATCGACGACTATCCGGATCTGGGCTCTCCAATTTGGCCCGATTTCTTAGCAGATCCATTACGGGTTTAATGGCCAGCCGGATAGGGCGGTCGGCATCCGCACGGATGCCGTCCAGCCGCGGAATCAAGGTACTATCGCCCAGTTCGATCACGACACGAAGTGCCGCATCCCGAACGGCCTCATCCTGGCTGGTAATTTGAGTGAGCGCTTGTTCGAGCGGCGAACTTGCGGGCGGGGGAACAGCCGCGTGCGCCTGGACGGCACCAAGGCACACGCCTGCCGCCAACAAGATCGGCCAGCCCCATCGCGACATCATCACAGCATCTCCTGAACAAGACAAACGGGTGACGTGGACCGTTCCTCACGTCACCCGCCCGTCAATACCTATTGCTCATTCACGAGAAGCAACCACACGAGCTCTCCACGAGCTCCTTGCCGACCATCCTTACTTTTTCTGATAGGTCCCCTGATGACTAATCCAATCGCAGCCTTTGTCCGGATTCGTGTACTCGCTCCAGGGCTCGGGCTTGACCAATCCCTTTGAGCGCGAAACCACCTTGAACTGGCCGTCCTTCAAGATCTCGCCAATCAATACGGGCTTGTGCGTATGATGGTTTCCGGTATCCATCGTGATCTCGCCACCTGGCGCAAGAAACTTTTGCCCATAGACGGCCTTGCGCACGGCGTCGACATCCGTCTTACCGGCCTTTTCAACTGCCTGCTTCCAGACATGGACGCCAAAGTAGGCCGCCTCGATCGGATCGTCCGTCACACGCTTCTCTCCATCCGGCAGATTGTTCCTCTTGCAATAGGCCTTGAAATCGGCAACGAACTTCTTGTTCTGCGGCGTATCCACGCTCTGGTAATAGTTCCAGGCCGCCAGATGTCCGACCAGGGCCGAGGTATCCATCCCGCGCAGCTCGTCTTCGGCCACGCTGAACGCCATGATCGGCGCATCTTCGGCGCGCAAGCCCTGATTGGCAAATTCCTTGTAGAACGGCACATTGCTGTCCCCATTGATGGTGCTGATGACTGCCGCTCCGCCGCCGGCCGCGAATTTCTTAATTTTGCCGACGATCGTCTGATAATCCTGATGGTGGAACGGGGTGTATTCTTCCATGATGTTGGCCTCCGGCACCTTTTTGGCCAAAAGCATCGCGCGCAAGATCTTGTTCGTCGTCCGCGGATACACATAGTCGGTGCCGAGCAGATAAAACTTTTTATATCCTCCGCCTTCCTTGCTCATCAAATATTCCACGGCGGGCACCGCCTGCTGATTGACCGCCGCGCCGGTGTAGAACACGTTGTGAGAGCATTCTTCGCCCTCGTACTGCACCGGATAGAAGAGCAAGCCGTTGTTTTTCTCGAACACCGGCAGCACAGACTTCCGGCTGACGGACGTCCAGCAGCCGAAGACGACCGCGACCTTGTCCTGCAGCAACAGTTGCTTCGCTTTTTCGGCAAAGAGATCCCAGTTTGAAGCGGGATCGACGACGACCGGCTTCACCTGCCGTCCCATAATTCCGCCCTTGGCGTTGATTTCATCGACGGCCATGAGGACGACATCGCGCAGCGATACTTCGCTGATCGCCATGGTTCCGCTCAAGGAATGCAAGACGCCGATCTTGATCGGCTCCTTGTCCGCTGCGTAGGAAAGCGCCCAGTGACCGAGATTGCCGAGGAGCGCGGCGATGCCGACTCCCGCCGTCATTCTGGCGCCCTGCACGAGAAAGTCGCGCCGCGAAGAACCATCTTCTGCCGAAGTAGATGCCACAGCAGTCTTGTCATCTTGTCTTGTCACGCTCATTGTTCCGCTCCTTCAGCTGTCAGCTATCAGCTGTCAGCTAACTAGCTTGTTAGAAGTTATACCAAGTTGAGATCATGAAGTTGTCTCCGGCAAAGCTCTCACCTGTCGTCCATTTCGTCATGAGGTGGTTCCACTCAAACGACAGGAACAGGTCGCCCCAAATGTGCCGGACGGCCGTGAGATACGAACGGTGGTTGAGGAGGTATTGCTGATCTGGCAGGTTCAGCGTGCCGCGCAAGTCGGAATTACTAGGGTTGTCGAATCCGTACCCCGCGATGAATGTCGTGTCGCGGTCATGCGCATAGTCCAACTCACCCCATCCCACCAACGTTCTGACTTCACTGCCGGTGCCAAGGTTTCGATCCTGGCCGTAACGGAAGAACTCGACACCCAATGCCTGCCCATAGGCGAGCTCGGCCGAGAACTTCAATTGTTTGGTGATCGGTACCACTAGCTCGGTGCCGATGAGAAATGAATTGATGTTCTGACCTGACGGGATGCCGCCGACACTCGCCGTGGGAGCTGATCGGTAGTATCGGTAGGCCCCGTTCAGCGCGATCATGAACCCTTGCATGTTGCCGGTGCCGTTATACCCGAAGCGGGTGCCGAAGTAGGGCATCTGGACCGGGTCGTTAAAGGCGTTTTCGGAACAGGCAAATCCATTGGCGCAACCATTAGGAGGAATACCGCCGACACCGAATCCATCGAATGTCCGTCGCTGGGTTTGCGGCTGAATGGCCGACAGGCCACGCTCGAAGCGGAAGGCCGTGACCAGCCCGTCGAAGTGTTCGCTGAACTGATGGCGCACGGTCACTTGCGGAAGACGCTGCCAGAGATTTCCGTTGTACCCCATGATCGAAAAATCGATCAGGTTGGGGTGGAGTCCCATGACCGGCGTCCAGTCCATACCGGCGGTCACACTCGTCTTGTTGTTATTCGGCGAATATCTCGCATAGGCCAAGCGAAGGCGAGGCGAAATATTTCCCGCACCGTCGGTTTGTGAATAGAAATCTGTTTCCACCACGCCTGTCAGCACGTGCTTTCCGTCGGTCCGATCTGCGCGAAGGCCGAAGACACTATAACGTGGATTGAACGTGGCGGAGCTGTTGCTGCTCTTGCCTGCGGCGGTGGCATAGCCGTTGAATTGTCCGGGGTCGAGGGGATTGGTGTTTCTGTTGCTGTAGATGGCATCCAACTCGATGCGACCGTATGGGGTGATACTGCCTTTGCCTTGTGACGCATAGGTGGGGCTCACACAGCCTCCGCAGATCACGGCCGGCGGAGTCTCCGTCTCCCGTGACAGGCGGCCGGCTCCGGCCGCTTCACCGGCTCCTTGTTCTTCTGCAGCCATCGCGATCTGTCCACCCATACCGACTATACCGAACGCAAAAAGGCAGAGCGCGATGCTTCCGACCTGAACCACGAACCTTCTCATCTCGTGCATGGCTGTCTCCCTCTTCGTTAACTGGCCAGTAACAGACTAAACGCCGGAGGGCAGCGCTCAAAAAAAAACGCCCTTCCGGTCCGCGTCATGGACCAAGAGGACGCCATTGTCCTTTGACATGTGCCGACTGAAAATCGGACTTCCTTGTCCGTGTTTCAGCCCAATTAATGGGCGGTACTTATAAGTGTTCTTCTTCGCGCTGTCAAGCTTCTCAAAACCTATGCTAGACTGAAGCACTTTTCAGAAATTCACGGAGGAGAATGCGGGTCTTTCTGCTTGGCCTACACCTGATTGGCGGCTGTATTCTGGCTTTTTCCGGTTGTGCCACCGGACCCGACGTCGACGAAGCGATCAAGGACTCACCACGCGGGTCGGTGTATCTCGAACGGATTGCCGACCGATCTTTCCAGGCTGCCCATCCGATAAAAATCGATTTAACGACGATCGCCCGGGTCCTGAGTGGCGTCTATGTTCGGAACGATCACAGCACGTTGCAAACCTTTTTCTCGGGAAAACCCGATGCGCTCAGGGTCTTTTCCGATGAGGAGGTGGCCTTCCTTACCCCGCTGATCGCAGAAGGCTTGATGCGCGCGGCGCCTGATCAGCAAATCGGATTTCGACTCGCCCAGATCGGCCTTCCCGGCCATGCGCACAATACGGGGGGCGGCGTCGGCTCATCGGAACCACCCCTGACCCTTCACCCCCGTGAATCCACAACCGGCGTCATCCACGCCTACGGACGCTCCTTGTATTTGACCCTCACGGAATACCGGCTACGCGCTGAACCGGCCAACACCATCAACATGGCCAATCGCCGACTTCCGGACAGCACCGGTCTGATCAACCATACCCTCTTGTTCGTGCCGGAAGCCGCCAAACGGCCCGACAGGTATCTTGATGGCCGCTCCACGGACAAGACGCTCGTCATCGATTACGAGCTCTTGGCCGCTTTGCCGGCTTCGACCGGATCCCCGCCCGCGGCGCAGTCGCCGCCGCCGGTGGCCGCACCGTCGCCTGGGAAGAATGAAAAAGGAGAACCGGCGAAGAGTGAAGGCGAGATTGAAGCCCTCCGGAAGGAATTGCAGGAGATCAAGCGGCAATTGGCGGAGCAGGAAGCCGAGCGCACGCGCTCGCAGAACAAATCCGTGACACCAAAGTGACTATCCTCTGTGTTTCTCAGCCCGTTCTTCGAGTTCTCCGGCCAGCAACACCGCCTCGGCAATTTCCCGCATGGATTTTCGCAAATCCATGCTTTGCCGCTGGATGAGCTTGAACGCTTCTTCTTCCGTCAGCTTCTTGGCGCGCATCAGATAGCCTTTCGCCCGTTCGAGCAGTTTGCGAACTGCCAGCGCTTCCTGCATCTCGAATGATTTTTCCAGCAGGGTCGTGTGCTCGATGGCAATCGCAGCTTGGTTCGCGATCGCCTGTAAGAGCTTCACCTCCTCGCTCGTAAAGGTATGCGGCACGGACGTGTAGCTGTTGATCACGCCGACCGCTTTTTCGCGAACCAGCATCGGGACGGACAAGAGTGAGCAGAGCCCTTCCTTCTTTGCCATATCCGGGTACATGTAGTCTTGTTCTTTCGTCACGTCGCTGACCATGATGGGCCGGCGTTCCTGTACGGCCCGGCCGCTCACGCTTTGCCCCACTTTCAGGTTCGGCTTCCGGCGGTAATGTTCACTCAGGCTTTGCGTGGCCTCGATTCGGAGATCTCCGGTCGTCTCGTCCAGCAACATGATCGAACAGATTTTTGAGTTCATCATTTGCGCTGTCATCGTCACGAGTAGCTGCAACACGTCCTCGATCAGCCGACTGGAGGCCACCGTTTCCGATACCTGTGACAGCGTTTCAACCTGCAAGGCCTTGCGCCTCATCTGTTCGTACAATCGCGCGTTTTCGATCGCGCCACCCACCTGATTGGCAATGGTCGACAGCAAAGCCAATTCGTCCGGCCGGTACCGCTTCGGTCGTTTGTGCTGCACATTGATCACGCCGACGACTTCTTTCTTGGCCATGATCGGTACGGACACGAACGCTTGGTGCCGGTCTTCGGGCAAATTGTGAAAAAATTTGAACCGGGGATCGTCACTGGCATTGCTCGGGATCACGACTCGCGTCCGCTCCCGCGCCACCCAACCGGTGATGCCTTCACCCATGCCGATGGTGATTCGTCCAATCAGCTTGGGATGCGGATTCTTCGAGGCGCGCAAGATCAGTTCGTCTTGACCGTCCGAAATGAGGTAGAGCAGACAGGCGTCGGCCTTGGTGACCTCGACAACGATCTCGACGATATGCTTCAAGACCGCTTCCAGGTCGAGGGTGTTGCTGATCGAATCGGTGATCCGATGCAACACGTCCACCTCGCGGGTTTTTTCCCGGAGGGCTTGTTCGAGTTGGGTGATCGAGGGGGGACGTTTGGCCACGGCTAAGTCTTCGGATCACGCGTTTCGGTCGAGTGGAGGCGTGCCTCGTCAGGGAGGCATACCAGTCGGCGCAAGCCCCTGCCCCCAGCGGACACATCACGACCTCGCCGAGACGAACCGGCCACACGCCCATCACCTGGCCGCCCACAACTTTTTTGTCGTGCTGCATGGCGCCCCACAGGGCAGCAAACGACGTCTTGGGCATGCGATCGGGGAGACGCGCCGCCTGGATCAAGCGCTTGATCCGAGCCGCGACATCTTGTTTACAGAGGCCGAGATGGACGCTGAGGTCGGCTTCCGCGACGATGCCGATCGCGACGGCTTCACCGTGGATGAGGCCCCGATAATTGCCCAGCACTTCCAGGGCGTGCCCGATCGTATGTCCGTAATTCAAGATGCGCCGCCGGCCTCCGACTCCCGCTCATCCGCCGCGACGACTTCCGCCTTGATTTGGCAGGAGCGCGTCACAGCCCGCATCACGGCATGCTCATCCATCTTGAGGAGATCGGGCATGGAGGCTTCAAGAAGCGAGAAAAACTCTTCATCGGCGATGATGCCGTATTTGATAACTTCCGCAAGTCCGGCAATCCATTCGCGGCGCGGCAAGGTCTGCAGCGTGGACGGATCGATGAACACCGCCCGCGGTTGATGGAAGGTCCCGATCAGATTCTTTCCCAGGCGATGATCCACGCCTGTTTTCCCTCCGACGTCTTGAACCACCTGAGCCACCAGGGTGGTCGGCACTTGCACATAGGCAATGCCGCGCTGGTAGATCGATGCCGCAAATCCCGTGAGATCGCCAATCACGCCTCCTCCGAGCGCCAACAGCATGGACCGGCGCTCGAATCGCTGCTGGGCTAGCACGTCCAAGATGCGGGCAATGGTTGTCAGGGTCTTCGACCGCTCGCCGGGAGGTAACACGATCGGAACGGGTTCGAGCCCGGCCTGCTTTAATGACTCAATCGTAGGCTTGAGATAGTGGCGCGCGACATGGCGGTCCGTGACGATGCCGATCTTGCCCGTCTCGACGAAAGGCTTGAGGCGGGCACCGAGGGATCGGCTCGAGCCGGACTCGACGACGATGTCATAGCTCCGTTCGCCAAGGCGAACGGGCACCTGTTGGGCCGATCATGCTTGTCATCGTTGCTATGGGATGCGTCGTGTACAAGTAAACCGCGCGATAGTAGCACAAGCCCCTGAAAGATAATAGCTTTCAAGACTGGCAGGAGCGCATCTTCGAAAAACGAGATGCTTGATTCGATAATGAGTTTTGAGTGCACGACGTTCAGATGAGAATGGAGAATGGGCAGGCACCCGTGGGAAGCACCGACCCTGCAGTCCCTTTCTCAGAACCGCAGGGCGGCGTTATGCTTTGACAATGGAGGGAGTCAGGAAGATCAGAGTTCGTCTTTGTGCCCCGCTTTCCGACTTGTTCTTGAACAACCAACCTAAGACCGGGATCCGGGAGAGTATGGCACCCCTTGAACGTTGTTGTTCTGGGTATCGATAAACACGCCGCCGATCACCATCGTTTCGCCATCTCGCACGATGACCTGCGTGTTGGCCTCCCGACGATCGATGCTCGGACCGGCCGGATTGCTTCGCGCACCCACCGCATTTCGTGTGGCCCGCACTTTCATCATGATCTGTTTGCCGACCTCCCTCGGATCACGCGACGTAATCTGCGGGGTGACGTTGAGTTCCCAAAATGGTATCTACGAAGGTGGTCTGCGTGCCTTGGAGTGAAGTCGTTTGGAACGGAATTGATTCGCCCTGCGAGATTTCCGCCTCCCGCTTGTCCAGTGTCGTAATTTTCGGCGCAGCGATGACTCTTGGGCGATCCCGAGCAAACTCGCCCGCAGACAGTCTCATGTCCAGCGCAAAGCCGGGCGCTAATTTGCCGAACGTATAGCCAATGCCCGGCACCGAGGGAAGACCAGCCACCTGCGCTGGCAGGTTCACAAGAAAATCCCGAGGAATGACGGTGGCACCCGTTCCTGCCACCGGGGCAAACGCGCCGGTCAGGTTTCCCAGCCCGGTAAAGCTGTTGGGTCCGCTATCAAAGTTTTGGATACCCCATTGCACGCCCAACCCGCGCGCGTAAATCGTATCGGCCTGAACGATGCGCGCCTCGATTTCAACTTGCGGCACCTCGAGATCCAATCCATCGATCAACTGTTTGAGCACCGCCATCTTGGTTTCGGTATCGCGGACCACCAGGGCGTTGGTGCCTTGGCTGATCTGCATCAAGCCCCTTGGGCTCAAATTCTGCCGCAGCGCGGTCATCAACTCGGTTGCCTGAAGATTGCGGATATAGAAGACGCAATCGACGGGATCTTCCGCCTTGACCTTGGCATCCTTCGCCCTCGCCTCTTCATCTTCCTGCTTGGCGATATTGGACAGCGTATCGATCCAGAGGATGTTCCCCTGCTTAATCTTTCCCGCCATTAATATTGAGAATGATGTCCAACGCCTGGTCCCAGGGGACACTTACAAGCTCATCGTAACTTTGCTCTTGACGCCGTCACCGATCACAATGTTGAAGCCGCTGACCTCCGCGATCAGCCGCAGGACGTTCTGATATCGGCCTGCTGGAAGTCTAACGAGATACGGCGGCCGACATAAGCGTCTCGCCGACGACCAGGTCGTCTTTCGGCGTATGCTTCCAACCGCTTCCGGCTCAGCCATCATTTGAATCAGACAGACACGGAACGCCGGCGTCACCCGATGTGTCACGGGCTGTGCCTTGTGTACGCCGGCCTGAGCAACCTCGATTCGAGGACTGTCCGTCACGGCGGGCGGAGCGGCACTGACCTGAGGAATGGTGCTATCCTGTTCCCGTGCACTCCCGCCATCTACAGCATCTTTAACCCGGACGAGGAGGCTTTCCCCTGGGGCTCCACGGCGTAATCCGCTGGTGACCTTAGATCAAACACGATCCGGACCTTGTCGCTGTGATCTCCGATGCGAATTTGTTTCAGAGGCGGTACCCCACATTCAGAGTCAGTCTATCGATTTGCGAGGAGACTCGCGGATATCGACGACCAGCCGACGCTCACCCAATCGGAGCGCTTCGTGCGACAGTGAGCCGTCTCCGGAGATGGTCACGCTCACAGCATCGGGGTCTTTTTTGACGTCAATCCCGGTTACGGCGGAGGCCGGCCTCATGTCCGAGGACGCCTGGTCTGTGCCGGCGCGGCTCATGGACATGCCGGCGAGATCATCCGCCGTGGCTCCCATCGAGGGAATGGCCATGGGCAAGCTGACCGCGGCCAAGGCAGAGAGGATTCGAAACGTCGTCGACGCGTGTCTCTGTATGTGTGTCATTCTAGGCCCTCTTTCGGATGAAGAAGCTTGACGTACTCTCGCTCCTGTTTTCTGCCATCGACGTCAGTAAACCGCTCCTGCACGATAATCCCTTTTTCGTCCACCGCGCTGACGACGCCGCTATTTGGCCCCACCCTGGTGCCCTTGCGGGCCGTGTAACCGTTCCCATTGGGCGTCTGCACCATCGCCGTGTATCCGTAAGCGCCCCAGATTATCGCAATGAGATTCAAATCCGTGAGCCCGATGCGCTGCAAGGGAGGCAATGTCGGATCAGCTTGTCCGGGCGCCAACTGACTGAGCACAGGCGAGAACGGATCGCGGCGCCCGGCGGGATCGTAGCCACCGACCGGGAAGGGCGGCGCGCCCGGCACTCCATCCGTCGGAACGGCGGCGAATTCTGGTGACGGCGTCAAGGCTGGCTGCGGTGCCTCCTTCGGCATGTCGGTAGGAGAGGGCACCTTCACGGAATCTTGCCTGAGCGGAGCAACTTGCCCGAGATGAGATGCGAGACCAGGTTCAGCCGATGCCGATCCCGTCACCGCGAGCAAGAGCACCCACCCGAACAAGGCCCCGAGACTGCCTATTTTAGTCATGTGAACCACAAGCATCCTTCGTTGGATGGCCTATTTGCCTTCGCTACTTCGGTGCGGGCGCAGGAGCCGCAGCCACTTTCACATCCTGAGGCGCTGCATAGGCCACGAGATCGAAAATCGTCTGTGTGACCACACGACCCTTTTCGGTTTTTGGCATGCCCATTTTCAGGTTGGACACGTAACGATTCTCGGCAGCGCGTTGATCCGGTCGAAAAACAGCGCCGCCGTGTGGTATCCCCCCGTCACCTCCACGTTCACGGGCAGCCGCACGAACAGCTTGGAGGGGTCCTCGCTCTTGCTGCCCGGCTTCCAGAGCTTGATGTCCAAACCCAACTTGATGCCGAGATCCGAAACCTGCTTCAACAACATGACGGCTTCTTCTTCCGGCGGCAGGCGCTCTTTTTTCTTTGCCAGTTCGATTTCCAACTGTTTGTTGGCGGCGATGAGCTCGTCCAGATGCTTGACTTTGATGGTCAACGTTTGGATTTCGGTGTCCAGTTTGCCGATCTCACCTTGAAGATTGGCGATTTCGATCGATTTCGGCTCGGCGATATAGTAGTAGAACAGCACGACGATTCCGGCCAGCACGAGAACCAGAAAGGCGACCTTTTGCATGAACGGAATCGTTCGAAGAGCCTCGAGATTCATCGCCGGCAACTTCATGCTCGCTATCCTTTCAAGCGGAAGCCCAACTTGAACTGGAACAGGCTGATCTGGCTCTCTACCGCAGCCCGGCTTTCCTGAAGATTGATGTCCGAAAAATAATCGGTGCGGCGCAGGTTGTTGACGAACTCGACCACATCGTCGTTGGTCAGGGCGCGCCCTTCCAGCTCGATGCTTTGTCCCGTCACGCCTACCCTCACGAGCCAGAGTTTCAGAGGCTCCAAGCTGTGGCTGACATGATCCATGACTTTGACCGGACCCATGCGCGACTTTTCCAGCTGATCGATAATGCGATTCTTGTCTTCAAGTTGTTTTTTCCGTTGCTCGAAATCCGACACCTGCTTGACTTGTTCCTTCAGCTGCGCCACCTGCTTTTCTTTATCGGCTTTTTCGGTCTGGCGTGCCGCGATCTCATCATCGAGCGAGGCCGAATACCACCAGCATGCACTCAGGGTGATGACGAGCAACCCGATGCCCAGGAGCACCTGGGCCCGCACGTCGTATTGCGGTTTGACCTGACGTCCCTTCGGACCGGTCGACAGTAGATTGATGCGAATCATCGATCGCCTACCGATCTGAGAGCCAATCCCACGCCCACTGACGCCATCGGAGCCATCTCGGCCAGCGTCGTCTGGTCGAAATCGCTGCCGGACGTATCAACTTCCGCAAACGGATTGGCGACCTCTACGACCGCCTGCATCCGATCGCGCAATTGCTTTACCAGGCCGGAGACTTGCGCGCCTCCTCCGCAGAGCAACACTTGTTGTACCTCCCCTTCGGTGACCGTCGACTTGAAATAGTCGATGGTCCGCGCGATTTCAGAGGCCACTTCGGCATTCACGCTCTCGATCACGCTTTGAGCGGCGGCCGCTTGATTGTTTCCGGAGGCTTTCCCGCCTTTTTTCAGCTGCTTCCGCCTCTTCATACGACAGCCCCAGCTCCCGCTGGATGGATTCCGTGTAGCGATTGCCGCCGATCGGAATGTCGCGTGTAAAGAGAGACGTCCCCTTGGAGACGATGTTGATATTCATCACGCTGGCGCCGACATTCACGAGAGCCGTCGTCTCTTCCTGGGACATCGGATAGTTGATCGCATGCATGTTTTCGATCGCGAATGCGTCCACATCCATGACCAACGGCACGAGCCCTGCACCCTTGACGAGCTCCGTCAACTCGTTGATCTTGTCTTTCTTGGCGGCCACAAGGATGACCGACATTTCCCCTTCACCGGCTCCGTCTCCTTCCGACGGCGGAAGCACATGAAAATCGATGTTCACTTCATTGATGTCGAAGGGAATGTATTGTTCCGCGGCGAGTTTGACCTGGCCTTCCAACTCGTCGTCGGGCATCGGGGGCAAACTGATCTTCTTGATGATGACCGCATGGCCGGAAATCGAAACCGCCACCTGCTTGACCTTGACATTGAGCTCATCGAACAGTTCTTTGATGGCCGAGACGACCTGGCCTTCGTCCATCACCGTCCCGTCGACGATAACCTCGGGCTCCAATGGCTTGAAGCCGAACTTCTGCAGCACATAGCGCCCGCGGTTTTCCTTGAGCTGAACGAGCTTGATCCCGCTGGATCCAATGTCCAGCCCGACCAACTGCCGCTTCGGAGTCAGCAGCGACAAAATGTCCGTATCGACGAGGCTTTTTAGTGAATTCAGCATATGTGCCTCAGACTGTACATGACTTCTTCCTCAGCGCAAATCTTTTTACGTTTTTCCAACACGCGGCGCCGCGCTGCATCATTTTTCCGCCGGTGACAAGGAGGCAAAACGCACAAAAGTGGCTTCAATATTGATGATTCTTACGATCGCACCCTAAGTATAGTCCATGTGTCCTCACTGTCAAGAAAACGGGCAAAGGTCGTCAAGCGACGACGCGCCGAGGCGTGAAGGACCAGCAGGAGAGCGATGCTATGGCTTGGTGAGATCGCGGTGAGACAGAGTGACGTGATGCCCGGCTGAAGCGAAACTCTCTTGCAGCCGTCTTGGCAATGACGACCGAACGGTGGCGACCACCCGTGCACCCGATCCCCACGTTCAAATAGCTGCGCCGCTCGCGCTCAAAGAGCGGGATAAGGTAGGTGAAGAACTGCTCCAATCGATCCAGGAAGCCTTTGGCATCCGGATCCTCGAGCACGTAGCTCCGAACTCGGGGATCCTCGCCGGTGAGCGGCTTGAGATCGGGAACGAAGTACGGGTTGCGCAAGAAACCGCACGTCGAACAATAAATCGATGTCGTATGGCACGCCGAACTTGTAGCCGAACGTGATCAATGAGATGGTGAGGCGGCGGGCGGATTGCTCCTGGCTGAAATGCCGGCTGAGTAAATCGCGTAAATCGTGGACGCTGAGATTCGAGGTGTCGATGATGCGATCGGCGTGCGCCCGAATTTCCGCCAGCCGCTCTTTTTCGAATCGCACTCCTTCCAGCACAGGCAACTCGGGCAACAACGGATGCGGCCTGCCGCGACTCGGAGAACCGGCGAACGAGTACGGGATCACGGGCTTCCAGAAACAACAACTCGACGGAGTGCCCGAGGTCCTTGATGCGCTGCAGGATGCCGGTCAAGTCGGCAAAGAAGACCCGTTCCCGGATGTCGATGCCGAGCGCGACATTTTTGATTTCGCCACCCTGTTGATGACACAGCTCGACGAAGGTGGGAAGCAACGCAGGAGGAAGATTATCAACGCAGAAGTACCCGACGTCCTCGAAGCATTTCAGCGCGTGCGACTTCCCCGCTCCAGATAGACCGGTGATAACCACGAGCTTGAGTCCTGGCATCTCGACCCCCTTCAGGGATCAATGAGCACGACGTGACCGGTCTCAGACCGCCGGAGAATTTGCAGCTTTCCAGAATCCACGCACGTAAACAACACCATGGCGCCTGGATCGGCGTCCAAGCGGTTACGAGCCTCTTTGCGCGACAGCACGGCGATCTTGGGACGTACGATTTTCACGTCATCCAAATCAGCGGCGGCTCCGACGGAAGCGGGCATCTGCGTCTTCTTTCTTCCCTTGTGCGCAATCCGTCGCTCCTTGTACTTCCGGATCTGTCCGTCGAGGCGGTCGACCAGGTGATCGACCGTGGCATACATTTCCGTCGTTGAGGTCTTCGCCTGAAACCGCTTTCCTCTGATCGAGCACACCACTTCCGCCGCATGCTGATGTTTGGTCACGCTCAACACGATCTCCAAACGGTCCGGCGAGATATCGTACCGTTCCAGACGTTCGAACCGAGACCTGATATACCGTTTCAAGGCTGGGGTTACATCCATATGTCGTCCGGTTATTTTCATGCACGGCACTCCTTCAAATGGAGAGGTCCGCAGACCTTGCACTGGCTTAAAAAAATCGTTTGCGTTGGGTGGCTGGCGGGATGTTCTCTTCGGCCCGGTACTTTGCGACCGTCCGTCGGGCGATCAAGACCTGGCGCTCACGCAAGCGCGCGGCTATTTCCTCGTCCTTGAGCGGATGGTTGGCATCCTCCTCCGCCACCATTTTCTTGATCATTTCCCGAACCGTCACCGAGGAAAGCATGTCGCTGGGTTGATCCACCCGCTGCAGGCCGGCGTTGAAAAAGAACTTGAGCTCCAGCATGCCTTGCGGGCAGTACATATATTTATTGGCCGTCACACGGCTGATCGTGGATTCGTGCATGCCGATGTCTTCGGCCACCTGTTTGAGCACCAGTGGTTTGAGGTACTGAATTCCTTTTTCAAAAAATTGCTCTTGAAATTTCACAATGCTGGTGACGACCTTGACGATGGTCTTGTTGCGTTGCTCGATGCTCCGGATCACCCATTGGGCGGCCCGCAGCTTCTCGTCGAGGTATGCCTTGGTTTCTGTCGATCCGCCCTCGCCGGAGGCCATCATCTGTTTGTAATACGGGCTGATGCGCATCCGAGGTAACCCGTCGTCGTTCAAGAGGACGACCCACTCCCCTTCGTTTTTCACAACGAACACGTCGGGCACGATCACGTAGTTCTGAGTATTGGAAAAGGGGCGGCCTGGCTTGGGTTCCAGCGCTTCGATCACCTTCGTCGCCTGGAAGACTTCGGCGATCGTGACATCCAGCGCTTTCGCGACTCTGGCATATTGCTTCTTCTCCAGGTCCTTCAGATGATGCAGGACTACCGCCTCCACGATCGACCCTTTGAGCGCACCCGGACGGGCCCCCAGTGATCCGATCGGACTCTTGCCCAAATGGCCAAGCTGCAGGAGCAGACATTCGGGAAGGTCCCTCGCGCCCACCCCGGTCGGATCGAACGTCTGAATGTCGTGTAAGACGGACTCGGTTTCCTGCTCGGTGAAGTCAGTTCCGCTGATGATCTCGGAGAGCGGCGTGCGCAGATAGCCGTCGTCGTCCAAATTCCCAATCAGCAAACGACCGATCGCCTTATTGCGCTCCGACAGGCCAGATAAGGACAGCTGCCAGAGCAAGTGGTCTTCGAGCGATGCCGCTTTGGCGACGGTTTGTTCATAGGAGGGGAAATCATCGGATGAAGACGATTGGCCTTCGCTGCCGCCTGTGCGGCGGTCACTGCCGAAGTATTCCTCCCACCCGGCCGCCGACACCTCGTCAGGAGTGTCGCGTTCCTCCGGAGTGGTGGATTCTTCCGTTTCCGATGCTTCCGTAGCCGGCGAGGCAGAGGCCGCAGCCTCCTCCGCTTTTTCCTCTGGCGGTCGTTGATTCGTTCTCTTCCACTTCCTCAGGCAGCTCGTCCAGCAAGGGGTTCTCCATCAGGTGCTGGGCCAGACTTTGCTGCAATTCCAGGCGCGACAGCTGCAGCAGCTTGATCGCCTGCTGCAACTGCGGCGTCATAATCAATTTCTGGCTAAGCCGGAGATCAAGACGAAGTTTCATTGATGAACACGCCGTTAAAGAGTGAACCGTTCTCCCAAATATACCGCCCGCGCAGTCTCGCTCTTCACGATCACATCGGGAGGACCGGATTCCAGGACAAGGCCCTCGTTGATGATGTAGGCACGGTCGGTAATCGATAACGTCTCTTGCACATTGTGATCGGTGATGAGAATGCCGATCCCTTTTCCCTTCAGTCTCGTGATGATCTGCTGGATGTCCGCGACGGCAATCGGATCGATGCCGGCGAACGGCTCATCGAGCAGCATGAACGTGGGATTGGTCGCCAAGGCACGGGTAATTTCCAACCGGCGGCGTTCTCCACCGGACAGCGCGTAGGCCATGCTCGTCCTGATGTGTCCGAGATCGAGCTCGTTGAGCAAGACATCGACGCGTTCCGCCCGCTCAGCTCGAGAGTAATCCAGCATTTCCAGAATTGCCAGAATATTGTCTTGCACGGACAGCCGACGAAAGACCGAAGACTCCTGAGGCAGATAGCCGATACCGTTTCTCGCACGCTTGTACATCGGCAAGGCGGTGATCTCTTCACCGTTCAGGCGGATTGTGCCTTCGTCCGGCTGGGTCAACCCGACGATCATGTCGAAGATGGTTGTCTTGCCGGCGCCGTTGGGACCCAACAAACCTACGACTTCTCCGGCCGAGACTTCCACCGACACGCCTTTCACGACTTTTCTCGCCCGAAAACTTTTCACCAGGCCATCGGCGCGCAACACCGCACGCGGCTCGCGGGAACGGGCGACACCATCGGCTTCCGGCGCCAGACGCACCGCTTCCGTCACTTGGTACCCCCCTCCGGCTCGATCCGTACGTGTGAGCCGCCTTCGACGACCGTTCGATCTTCCGCCAGGAACATGGTGATGCGCTTGCCGCTGACTCTGGTTCCTTTGTCCCATGCGACGGGATCACCGGTCAGGACGATCTTGTCTTCGTCGCGGTAATAGACGGCCTTTTGGCAGGTGGCGTTGCCTGCATCCCGCTCGATTTTGACGCGGCCCGTGGCTTCAATTTGGCTGACTGCCCGATTCGACACCGTATCCGGACCTTTGGCTGGCGCGGTTCCCGCCTTTGGCGGTTCGCTCGCTTTCTTGGAATCCGCGGCGCTCCTGATTTCGGAAGGACACCACCATCCGGTCGGAATAGACGACAAGCGTGCCGCGGGTGAGCACGACGGCGCCATCGAACACGGCCTGGCTTTGTTGGTTCTTAAACGTCATCCTCTGGGAGATGACGGTGGTTCCCAGCGCTTCGTCTGACGCCCCGTTCGAGCCGGCCCCCACGGCAGCCAGACCGGCCGTCGGCACACTCATCGCGCACCAGCTAAGAAGCAGGAGCCACATCCACATGAACGTCCTCAAGTACTTCGAATTCTTCCGTGTCGAGGTGACCAAGCAAGCCTCGTCCTTTCACATCCAGCCCATGGCCGATGATATGGACGGGGTCCTGAGTGCGGATTTCCCGTGTTTGATCCGTCCAGGCCAGATGGTTGGTATAGATCGTGTAGCCGCTCTGCGTGTAAATCACCAACGGCTCAGACCGGTTCGCCAGAAGAAAGTTTTTGGTGTCGGTATTCAAGGTCCCTTCATCCCCGTGCACCGTCATTTCCCTGCCCCTGCACACCGAACAGTGTGACGGCGACGTTGTCCAGAATCGCCTTTTTGTCCTGTTCGAAGAGACGCGCCTGTTGCGCGTCGACCTGCCACTGCACTTTGTCCCCTTTGGTCTGCGTAAACGTGAACTTGGAAATGATGGCATCGGCCTGATTGATGGTGCCCGGCGCCGTGGCCGTGGGAGGAGGAGACGCGGTGGAGTTGGTCATGAGCAGGTAGACCAGGAAGCACGCCAGAACGAGGCTAAGCCCCAATAAAATCCGTTGTGCCCAGCGCTGCCACACAATGTTTCCGTCCGGTGCCTCTAAGGAGAAAAAGACTGGCACGATAATAGCATCCGGCTGAAGGCAAGTAAACTCTGCGCGCCGTTACGCAACGAAGAAACATGCAGCGCTGATGCGAGGTTCTGATTGATCACACGACGGCGGTCAAGCCGCGCGTCGCGAGTAGGTCTCGAGGCGAGACCTACTCGGTTTTGTCTGTCTTGGCAGGAGTCGACGCGGACTTTTTCGAGGTCGAGACTTCGGCGCGTGCCACGAGTTCAATCGCGACCAGTTCAGCCGCATCGCCGATCCGCCGCCTGGTCTTCACCATTCTCGTGTACCCGCCGGGACGATCCTTGAACCGTCCGGCGACATCGCTAAAGAGCTTCGAGACCACGTCCTTGCTCCGCAGGAAGCTCAACGCACGCCGGCGGGCCGGCAAGGAGCCGTCCTTTCCCAGCGTGATCATGCGGTCCGTAAAACCGCGAATCTCCTTCGCCTTGGCTTCAGTGGTCTCAATCCGCTCATGTTCGAGCAGCGAGGTGACGAGGCTTCTGAATAAGGCCCAGCGGTGTTTTGTCTGGCGCCCCAGCTGTCTGCCTTTTTTTCGGTGACGCACGGTGCCCTCTTTTATTCGTTTTTAGAACCGCTGCCTGAGGCCATTGCATCCAGCTTGACCCCGAGGCTCAATCCCATATCCGTCAAAATTTCTTTGATTTCGTTCAGCGACTTCTTGCCGAAATTCTTGGTCTTCAGCATCTCGGCTTCTGATTTCTGCACGAGATCCGCGATGGTCTTGATGTTGGCGTTCTTCAAGCAGTTCGCTGCGCGCACGGACAACTCCAGTTCATTGACGCTTCGGAAGAGATTCTTATTGATCTCCCGCTGGGCGTCGTCGCCGCTCAACTCGGCGCGGCCTTCCACTCTGGCTTCCGGATTGATGAAGATATCCACATGGTCACGTAAGATCCCCGCGGCGGTCGACAAGGCATCGCTGGGCGAGATGGTCCCGTCCGTCCAGATCTCGAGGGTCAGTTTGTCATAGTCGGTCATCCGGCCGACGCGGGCATTTTCGACGTGAAAGTTCACGCGCTTGATCGGCGAAAAAATGGAATCGATGGCGATGACGCCGATCGGCAACCCTTCTTCCTTGTTGCGTTCCGCTGGCACATAGCCGCGCCCATGCTTGACCGTCATTTCCATGTCGAGCGTGGCATCCTTGTCGAGTGTCGCGATGTGAAGATTGGGCGTCAGGATGGCGATGTCGGCATCGTGAATGATATCGGACCCCTTGGCTTCGCCAGGGCCTTTCTTTTTCAACCGGATCGTTTTCGGCTTGTCCGTGTGGGAGGCCAACCGTAATCCCTTGACGTTCAGAATGATCGACGTGACATCTTCCGTCACACCGGGAATCGTCGAAAACTCGTGCAGCACGCCTTCGATCTTCACGGTCGTCACCGCCGCTCCGGTGAGGGATGAGAGCAGCACACGGCGCAGGGCATTGCCGACGGTCGTGCCGAAGCCACGCTCGTAGGCTTCCGTAGTGAATCTCCCGAAGGTGGCGGAAGCGGTTTCCTTGTCCACTTCAACCCGCATCGGGATTTGAAAATCTTTCATCGCTTTGATCATGAGTCCCCCTTCATCCTGTCAGCCGCCGCACTTTCTGCGATGCATTCTGCAGAAAGCCGGCGTTGTATGAAGTTGCCGTTATCGCGAATACAATTCGACGACCATCTGTTCGTTGACCGGCAGCGTGATCTGGTCCTTGGTTGGTAACGCCCGCACGGTGCCCTTGAAGCCGGCCTTATCAAGCTCCAACCATTCCGGAATGCCTCGTCCTTCGACCGACTCTAACGCCGTCTGAATCGATACCAGGGTCCGGCTTCGTTCCCGCACCGCCACCACGTCGCCGACACGGACTTGCGCCCCGGGGATGTTGTTCTTCCGGCCATTGACCGTCACGTGCCCGTGACCGACAATTTGCCGGGCTTCCTTGCGCGAGGCCCCGAACCCGAGACGATACGCGACGTTGTCGAGACGACATTCGAGCAATCTCAACAAGGCCTCGCCAGTCACGCCCGACTGGCGCTCCGCCCGTTCAAACACACCCCGGAACTGCCTTTCTTGAAGTCCATATATCCGCCGCAGTTTCTGCTTCTCCCGCAACTGCGTGCTGTAATCTGAGATCCTCGGCCGCGCCTGACCATGCTGGCCGGGCGGATAGCTCCGGCGCTCGATGGCACACTTTTCCGTCATGCAGCGCGTGCCTTTCAAAAACAATTTCTCGCCTTCACGGCGACACAGCCGACAGACTGGACCGCGATACTTTGCCACTTGGTCTACCTCCGGTTTTGGGGCACGCCCTTCATGACCTGCCCGCTACGTTCCGTACACCTCTGCGCATGTTGCTTAAACCCGCCGCCGCTTCGGAGGCCTGCATCCGTTATGCGGGATTGGCGTCACGTCTCGGATCAGATTGATCCGCAGTCCCGCCCCCTGCAACGAGCGAATCGCCGACTCGCGTCCCGATCCCGGACCATTGACATACACGTCCACCTGGCGCATGCCGCTTTCCATCGCCTTCCTCGCGGCGGCCTCCCCGGCCCGTTGCGCCGCGAACGGCGTGCTTTTACGCGATCCTTTGAAGCCTTGATTGCCGGCGCTCGCCCACACGACCGTATTGCCGCTCATGTCGGTGATCGTCACGATGGTGTTATTGAACGAGGCCTGGACATGGGCGATGCCGCTTTGGACGATCCGTCGTTCTTTCTTCTTGCCTTTTTTTACGCTCATAGAAGACTCCTACAATGAGGATTATGCGGTCGGCGCTGGACGGGCGGGCGGTTTTGGCTTGCTGCCCACTCCGGCACGACGCCCTTTTCGCGTGCGCGCATTGGTTTTTGAACGCTGGCCGCGAACCGGCAACCCTTTACGATGACGGAGGCCGCGATACGTTCCCGTATCGATCAGGCGCTTGATATTCATCGAGAATGTTTTCCGGAGATCGCCCTCGACCTGGTAATCCTGATCGATAATCTCGCGGATCTTGACGATCTGGTCCTCACTGAGATCTTTGACCCGGATGGCGCCGTCGATCCCGGCCTTGTCCAAAATGTTCCGGGCGGCCGCCCGGCCGATCCCGAACACATAGGTCAGGCCGATGTCCGACCGTTTTTCTCTCGGCAAATCGACTCCGGCGATACGTGCCATATTCCTTTCCTCCTTCGTCTTCTACAGTCTGCCGATGGCCTCGTCAGACTCGACTGCGCGCGTCAACGACGGGCCTGTCTGAGCGCCGCGCGTTGCGCGAGCAGGAGTCTGCACTGAGGTCGTCATCAGACGTCCCTATCCCTGCCGCTGTTTGTGCCGCGGATTGACACAGAGTATTCGGACCACCCCACGGCGTCTCACGACTTTACACTTGGCACAAATCGGCTTGACCGATGATTTGACCTTCATGGACGACAGACTCCTACTTGAACCGATACGTAATGCGCCCTCGGCGTCAGGTCATACGGCGACATTTCCACCGTGACCTTGTCCCCCGGAAGAATGCGGATGAAGTGCATGCGCATTTTCCCGGAAATGTGCGCGAGAATCTTATGGCCGTTGTCGAGTTGCACGCGAAACATGGCGTTGGGCAGCGTCTCCAGTACCGAACCTTGGATCTCGATGATGTCTTCCTTCGGCACGAACCGTTACCCTTTCTCCTGGTGTGGCACGCCTGCTGTTCTATAACCGACTCAAGACGAGCGCGGGACCGCTCGGCTGAATCGCAATCGTATGTTCAAAGTGAGCCGAGAGGCTGCCGTCGACGGTCACCGCCGTCCAGCGGTCGTCCAACACCCGCACAGCCGATCCGCCCATATTCACCATCGGTTCGATCGCCAACACCATGCCCGGCTGGAGCCGAGGACCCTGTCCCGGCTTCCCGTAGTTCGGCACCTGCGGCTCCTCATGCAGCTGGCGCCCGATCCCGTGTCCGACAAACTCGGTGACGACCGAATAGCCGGCCGCTTCGACATGCTGCTGAACCGCATGAGAAATATCCGACAGCCGGTTGCCGACCCGCGCCTGCTGAATCGCGAGTGACAGCGATTCTTCCGTCACTCGAACCAGCGTCGCTGCCTTCTCGTCGATTCGCCCGACCGCCACGGTCACGGCCGAATCGCCGTAGAATCCGCCGACGATCGCGCCCAGATCCAACCCGACAATGTCCCCCTCCTTCAGCACCCGCTTGGAGGGAATGCCGTGCACGACCTGCTCATTGACCGACGCGCAGAGCGTCTTCGGATAATTCCGGTACCCTTTGAACGCCGGAATCGCGCCTCGTGCCGCGAATTTCGGCTTCCGCCAACCGGTCCAATTCATCCGTCGTCACGCCGGGCTTGACGGCGCTCTTCAGCACTTCCAGCGCCTCAGCCACTACTCTTGACGCCTTTGCCATCACGGCAATCTCATCTGGCGTCTTGAGGATGATCATAGCGCGCTGTAGGGCGCCAGGACGCCGAACAGGGCTTCAAACACCGCGTCAACAGAACCGGACGCATCCAGTTCCGAGAGGAGCCGCTTGTTGGCGTAATACTGGATCAACGGCGCCGTCTGCTCCTCGTAGACCTTCAACCGCGTTTCGATCGCTTCCGGCTTGTCGTCGCTGCGCTGAACCAACGTCTCGCCGCACCGATCACACAAATCACCCTTCTGAGACGGGGCGAACTCCACATGGAAGGTCGCCTGACACTTCGGGCAACTGCGGCGCCCGCTCAACCGCTGGATGATCACCTCCCGCGGCACCTTGAAGCTCACGACCCGGTTGAGAGGCCGCTGGGTAGCCTGCAGGACCTTTCCCAATTCTTCAGCCTGTGGAACGGTTCGCGGAAACCCGTCCAGCACGAATCCGTTTGCGCAAGCTGCCTCGGCAAGCTTGTCTCGAACGAGGCCTATGACGACCGAATCAGGGACCAGCCTACCCTGGTCCATGTACTGTTTAGCCTCACGCCCTAACGGGGTCTGATTGCGGACCGCCTCACGCAGCAAGTCGCCCGTCGAGATCTTGGCAATCTTGAATTGAGCCGCGACCCGATCCGCCTGCGTCCCTTTGCCAACCCCCGGCGCACCGAGAAACACGACGCGCATGCGGTCCTCACCCGCTCCGGCCGCGGAGTGGACCCATGCCCTTTACCCAAGAACCCTTCGTAATTGCGCATCAGCATGTGCGATTCGATCTGCTGAGCCGTATCCAAGCCGACGCCGATGACGATCAACAACGATGTCCCGCCGAAATAAAACGGGACGTTCAGCTTGTAAATCAAAAATTCCGGAATCACACAGACGATCGCCAGGTACAATGCCCCGGCAAACGTGATGTGCGTCAATACCTTATAGATATAATCGGATGTCCTCTGCCCGGGCCGGATGCCGGGAATGAACCCTCCGTACTTCTTCATGTTGTCGGCCATGTCGACCGGATTCAGGACCACCGCCGTGTAAAAGAAACAAAAAAACAAAATCAGCCCGACATACATCAGCGTATAGAGCAAAGATCCCGGCGACAGTTGCGCACCGATCGCCTTGATCCAGGGCGTTTCAAAAAATCCCGCGATGGTCGCCGGAAACGCAATGATCGACGACGCAAAAATCGGCGGGATCACGCCCGCCGTATTGATCTTCAACGGAATGTGGGTACTCTGGCCGCCATAGACCCTGCGTCCCACCACCCGCTTCGCGTATTGCACCGGAACCTTGCGCCGCCCGCTTTCCAAAAACACAATCGCGGCCACGACGGCCACCATCAGCGCCGCAAGGCCGACCAGCAGGAACGCGTTGAGTTGGCCGATCTCATACAGATTATACGTCTGCGCCACGGCCGAAGGCAGACGTGCCACGATGCCGGCAAAGATAATCAGGGAGATCCCGTTGCCGATGCCGCGCTCCGTAATCTGCTCGCCCAGCCACATCAAGAATCCCGGTGCCGGCCGTCAGTGTGATCACGGTCATCAGCCGGAACGCCCAGCCCTTGTCTAGGACAAACGCGCCGCCGTTCATCTGTTCGAGGCCGATGGCGATCCCGAATCCCTGAATCAGCGCGATCCCGATGGTGCCGAAACGCGTGTACTGAATGATCTTCTTGCGTCCCCGCTCTCCCTCCTTGGCCAGCTTCGAGAGATGGGGGACCACCACCGTCAACAGCTGCAAGATGATCGATGCGCTGATATAGGGCATGATGCCCAGCGCAAAGATCGTCAGCCGCGACAGCGACCCCCCTGAAAAAATATCGAGAAACCCGAGAAGCGCCCCTCCCTGTTTCTGCAGGAACTCGGACAGCGCTTCGCCGTTGATACCGGGTGTCGGAATGTGTGCGCCGACCCGATACACCACCAGCATCCCCAGCGTAAACAGGATGCGGGTCCGCAGCTCGGGGATTTTCAGAATATTCTGAAAGCTGGTCAGGAGCCGCTCAAACACCGGGGATAACCTCGACTGACCCTCCCGCTGCTTGGATCTTCGCCTCAGCCGACTTGCTGAACTTGTGCGCCTGCACGGAGATGGCTTTCTTCAACTCGCCGTTGCCCAAAATCTTGATCGGCAATGTGACCCGCTTGACCAGGCCAGCATCGACCATCGCCTGCGGCGTAATGGTGCCCGAGGCCGGGAGATCGGCCAGACGCTCAATATTGACGATCGCGTATTCTTTCCGGAAGGGATTGGTGAAGCCGTACTTCGGGAACGCGACGAATGAGAGGCATCTGCCCGCCTTCGAACCCCGGCTGCTTGCCGCCACCTGAGCGGGCCAGCAATCCCTTGTGCCCTTTTGTTGCCGTCTTCCCATGACCCGACCCGGGACCACGTCCAATGCGCTTCCGCTTTTTCTTGGCGCCTTTAGCCGGCGCGAGATCGTGTAGTTTCATGATGGCTGCACTTCCAGAAGATAGCCCAACTTTGTGAATCAATCCCCGTACCTGCGGCGTATCCGGACGGACGACCGACTGGCGGATCTTGCGTAATCCCAGCCCACGGAGGACGAGGCGATGCCGCTCGGGCGTGCCGATCGGACTTTTCTTCAACGTGATGCGCACGTGAGCCGCCGCCTTGGCTGTCTTTGCCGTTGCCATTACGCCAGGACTCCCGTCTGGAGTTCCTCACCCCGGCGCAACCGCAGGACCTCCTCGGGATGCCTGAGCTGAGTCAAACCGTCGAGTGTCGCGCGCACCGTGTTGAACGGGTTGCCTCGGCCCAACGTCTTGGAAATGATATTGTGCGCTCCCACCAACTCGACGACCGCTCGCACCGCTCCCCCGGCGATGATGCCGGTCCCCTCGACCGCCGGCTTCAATAGCACGTGCTCGCCGCCGAACAACCCGTGCACTTCGTGAGGAATGGTCCCTGATTTCAGCGGGACATGGACGAGATTTTTCTTCGCCTGCTGCACAGCCTTTGCAATGGCGACGGGCACTTCCGCAGCCTTGCCCTTGCCGATGCCGACCCATCCCTGTCCGTCACCCACCACCACGAGGGCGCAAAAATTGAAACGCTTGCCGCCCTTGACGACCTTGGCAACGCGGTTGATGAAGACGACCTTGTCCTTGAGGCTCAGTTCATCTGGATTTACTCGCACGCTCGTTGCTCCCTTCGTAGCCTAGAATTGCAAGCCGCCTTCACGGGAGGCATCCGCCAGGGCCTTGATCCGGCCGTGATACAGCCGTCCCCCTCGATCGAAGACGACTTTTTGAACCTTGCGCACTTTTCGCCCGCTCTGCCAGCAGAGTGCCCACCGCTTTGGCCGCGGCAATGGAGCTGGTTGACTTCAACGTCGTTCGCAGGGATTTATCCAGCGAGGAGGCGGCAGCCAGCGTCGTACCCTTCAGGTCGTTGATGATTTGTGCGTAGATGTGCCCGCTGCTGCGAAACACGTTGAGTCGGGGACGCTCGTCCGTTCCGAAGACCCGCTGACGGACCCGCTGCTGGCGGCGTGCAAGCTGATGTAATTTGGCTGCGCTATTCATGGTTCAACCTACTTCCCCGTCTTGCCTTCCTTCTTTCTCAACACTTCACCCACGTAACGGACGCCCTTTTGCTTATAGACGTCGGGCGGCTTGATCGCACGCAGATTGGCTGCCACTTGCCCCACGAGCCGCTTGTCCGGGCCTTTGATATTGATGAGCGTTTGCTTGTCGACCTTGACGTCGATGCCGGTCGGCACCGGATATAGCACCGGATTGATGTATCCCACATTGAAGCTCATGGTCCGTCCCTGGATCGCCGCCTTATAACCGACGCCGGTAATCTCCATGTTGCGTTCATAGCCCTTGGTCACACCCTGGACCATATTATTCAATTCGGCGCGCACCAGGCCGTGCATGGCGCGTACTTTCCGCTCTTCGCTGGACCGTGTCACGACGACCTGTCCCTTGTCGACCGTCACGCCGATTCCCGGCTTCAACGTCCAATCGAGCTTCCCAAGCGGCCCCTTCACCGAGACCACGGATCCCGCCACCTTCACATCGACGCCGGTCGGAAGAGGGATCGGTTTTTTTCCAATGCGTGACATGCCTTCCTCATCTTTCCTGCTAAACTACAAAATCCTACCAAATCGAACAAAGCACTTCGCCGCCGAGGCCGGCTTTCCGGGAGGCTTGATCGGTCATGATGCCCTTCGACGTGGAGAGAATCGCCATGCCGATTCCGTTTCGCACACGCGGGATCTCCTTGGTTCCGACATACACACGACGTCCCGGTTTGCTGACGCGCTGCATGCCGGTAATCATGGGCTGCCCTTCTCCGACGTACCGCAATTGGACTTTCAGAACAGGATGCCCGTCTTCGGTAGCGGTGTCGATGCCCTGAATGTAGCCCTCGGCTTGCAGCACGCGAAGAACCTCCCGCTTCAATTTTGAAGCGGGAATCGTCACGACGTCATGATGGCGCCGGAAGCCATTGCGCAGTCTCACCAATAGATCGCTGATCGGATCGGTCACCATGCGAATCCCTTTACTCCCTCTTCATTCAACCTTCATTGAACAACGCTCTCCCGCCTTGAGTCGTCCGAATCTGATTTCACCAACTGGACTTTCCGGACTCCGGGAATCTCGCCCTTCAGGCTCAGGAGCCGAAAGCAAATGCGGCACATTTTGAATCGCCGCAAAAACCCGTGGACGCGCCCGCACAAACCGCACCGGTGATAGCCACGTGTCGTGAATTTCGGTTTGGCCGCAGTCTTATTTCTGAGCGCTAATCTCGACACGCTGACTTCCTCCTCCTTGGTTACGTTCGGAACGGCATGCCCAACTGGGTGAGCAGTGCTTTGCCTTCATCGTTCGTCCGCGCCGTGGTCACGATCGTGATGTCCATGCCGTGAATCGAACCCACCTCGTCGTATTGGATCTCCGGGAAAATGAGCTGTTCCTTCAGACCCAAAGTGTAATTCCCCCGGCCATCGAACGCTTTTGGAGACACGCCCCGGAAATCGCGGATGCGCGGCAGGGCCAGCGTCACGAGCCGGTCGAAGAACTCGTACATGCGCCGGTTCCGCAACGTCACCTTCGTCCCGATCGGCATCCCCTGCCGCAGCTTGAATCCGGCGATCGCTTTTTTGGCGCGGGTCACCACGGCCTTCTGTCCCGTGATCGTGCCCAACTCCGTCGCAGCGCTTTCCAGCAACTTCACGTTTTGGATGGCTTCGCTCATGCCGACGTTGAGCACGATGCGTTCGAGCTTGGGCACCTGCATGATGTTCTTGTAGCCAAACTCCTTCATCAATGCCGGCACGACCCGCTCGCGATAGGTATCGCGCAGACCGCGGCTGGAACTTTGATTCCTCGCTGCCGTCGTCCAACACTTGGGGGGCCTTGCCGCCGTCCTTTTTCGCCGGCCGGCCTGCTGGCTTTGCGCCCTTACTTTTTTTCGGATCCTTTGCGTCCGCCATACAACCTTCTTTTCTTGCAGCCTGGTGAAAAAGTCTCTGTTCTCACCCGCCCAGCCCTGGCGCGCTGGGACGCGCTCTTCACTAGGCCTTGTTCTCGCGTCGTTTTGAGGCTCACCGTACGGAACAAAGTACGCTTCGCCTCTTCACTCGCTGCTGCTGCAGGCCTTTTGGCCAGCTGCTCCACCCCTACTACTCCACCAATTCGTTTGATTTCTTGCTGAACCGCACTCGCCGTCCGTCTGCCTGCACACGAATGCCCAAACGCGTAGGCTTCTTCGTCACCGGGCAGAGGAACATGACGTTGGAAATGGCCAGCGGTGCTTCTTTTTCCAGAATGCCGCCCTGTTTCACTTTTTGATTCGGCTTGGTATGCCGCTTGATGATGTTCAACTTTTCTACGATGACCTTCCCTGCCGAACGATCGACGGAAAGGACCTTGCCGGACTTTCCACGATCCCGTCCGGCGATGACCACCACGGTATCCCCTTTGCGAATATGAGCCTTCTGCAGCGCGTGCACGATCACTCCTACAGTTGTTAAAGCACTTCCGGAGCCAGCGAGATGATCTTCATGAACTTTTTCCAGCGAAGCTCACGTGCGACAGGTCCGAATATGCGAGTCCCGATCGGCTCACCTTCCTTGTTAATGAGCACACAGGCATTCCGATCGAATTTGATATAGGATCCGTCTTCGCGCCGGACTTCTTTCGTCGTCCGCACGATCACTGCCCGGCTGACGTCGCCCTTTTTCACCGTCGCTTGCGGGATTGCTTCCTTGACGGCCACAACGATGACGTCTCCCAATGAGGCGTAGCGCCGCTTCGACCCGCCCAGTACGTGAAAGCACATGGCCTGCTTCGCACCGGAATTATCGGCCACGTCCATGTATGTGTAATTCTGAATCATGATGCGTTTCTACCCTTGCCGAGCACGTCCCCGTTATCTAGTCCACGCGCCCCTTTTCCAAAATTTCGACGACCCGCCAGTGCTTGTCCTTGCTGATGGGTCGGGTCTCGATCATCCGGACGCGGTCTCCGATGTTGCAGGAATTCTGCTCGTCATGGGCCTTGAACTTCGTCATGCGCCGGAGCACCTTGTGATAGATGGGATGCACGACTTGACGCTCGACCGCCACGACGACGGTCTTGTTCATCTTGTTGCTAATGACGCGCCCAACCCACTCCCGCCGCTTCGACTTCAGTTTCCGCCATGCTCTGCAACCCTTTCGCCGCTAGGACGCCTTCTTTTGATCGGTCTTCTCAACCTCGCGCAGCACGGTTTTCACCTGTGCGATCGACCGCTTCGTCTTACGAATCTGCATGGGATTCTCCAGCCGGCCGGTGCCCAGTTGGAACCGGAGATTGAATAATTCCTGCGCCAATTGCTTGGCCTTCTCGGCAAGCTCGGCGCTGCTCAACTGCCGCAACTCTTTCAGATCCATCGTGCTCATCGTTTCATGTCCAAGTCTTAGAATTCACCCCGCGTCACACACTTTGTGGCGATCGGTAGCTTATGCGACGCGAGGCGGAACGCTTCATGCGCGATATCCGGAGTGACACCACCCATTTCATAGAGGATTCGGCCTGGCTTCACGACGGCCACCCAATACTCTGGATTGCCCTTGCCCTTTCCCATGCGTGTTTCGGCCGGTTTTTTCGTGATCGGCTTATCCGGGAAAATTCTCGTCCACACCTGGCCCCCGCGTTTCACATAACGCGTGATGGCAATCCGCGCGGCCTCAATCTGACGGCTGGTCACCCATCCCGGCTCCAATGCTTTCAAGCCGAACTCGCCGAGCGTGATGTGGCCGCCACGGTAGGCCTTGCCGCGCATCCGCCCTTTCATCATTTTTCGGAACTTGACTTTTTTCGGTGCTAACACAATGTCCTCGTTTCCTAGCCAAGCCGCCGTTCAAATGCCGACTCCGGCTTGAGCGGCTGCGCCGGAAGAAGTTCTCCCTTGTAGATCCATGTCTTGACCCCGATCTGTCCCATCGTGGTGTGCGCTTCTGCGAAGCCATAGTCGACCTCCGCGCGGAGCGTGTGCAGAGGCACCCGGCCTTCCCGATACCATTCGGTGCGTGCGATTTCCGCGCCACCGAGGCGGCCGGCAATCATGATCTTGATGCCTTGTGCACCCAGACGGAGTGCGGATTGGACGCTGCGTTTCATCGCTCGACGGAAGGCCACTCGTTTCTCCAATTGCGTTGCGACGTTCTCGCTGACCAGCTGCGCGTCGAGCTCAGGCTTCTTGATTTCTTTCACCGTGATGTAGACCTGTCCGCCATATTGCTTTTCCAATTCCGCTTTCAGTTTGTCCACCTCGGCGCCTTTACGTCCGATGATGATCCCCGGCCTTGCCGTATGGATGATGACGCGGGTCTGATCGCCGGACCGTTCGATCTCCACCTTGGCCACACCCGCATGAAACAGCTTCTGCTTCACCACTTTACGGATCTTGATGTCCTGATGGAGCAGCTTTGCGTAGTCCTTGCTCGCGTACCAGCGAGAACTCCATGTGTAGTTGTAGCCGAGCCGATACCCGATTGGATGCGTTTTCTGACCCATACGATGCGTGCCTCAGTTCTCCGGCGACTGGTGCCGGTCCGCTCAAAATTCGCTATGCCTTCCCGGATACGCCCCGGGCTTCGACGACGACGGTGATGTGGCTCGTCCGTTTCTGAATAGCGTTCGCACGGCCCATCGACCGGGCTCTGAACCGCTTGTAGATCGGGCCGCAGTTCACGAATGCTTTCGACACCGTCATCGAATCGCTGTCGCCCAATTCCTTCTGTTCGGCATTGGCCACCGCCGAACGCAGCACTTTCTCGATGACACGTGCCGCGTGGCGGGGAAGATGCTTCAACATCGCCAAGGCCATCGGAACCTGCTGGCCGCGGATCATATCCACCACAGGACGCGCCTTGCGTGGTGCAACTCGAACAAATCTGAGTACGGCTCGCGCTTCTGCCATCTTTGCCATCCTGTCATGCGTCTTTTAGAGACGAATGACTACTGATCTCCCTATTTCAAGGCCACGGCTTTTTCGGTCTTGGCCTGCCCATGGCCCTTGAAGAATCTCGTCGGCGCAAATTCGCCCAACTTATGGCCGACCATGTTCTCAGTCACAAAGACGGGAATGAACTTCTTCCCGTTATGCACGGCAAACGTGTGCCCGATCATGTCGGGAATGACGGTGGATCGCCGTGACCAGGTCTTGATGATTTTGCGGTCTTTCGTCTGATTCATCTGCTCGACTTTCTTGAGCAGATGATCGTCGACAAATGCGCCCTTGCTGATCGATCTAGGCATTGCGCACCCCTGACTTGCGGCGAGCGATAATAAACTTGTCCGTTTTCTTGTTCTGCCTCGTCTTGTAGCCCTTCGTCGGGAGACCCCACGGAGAGACGGGATGCGGATTGCCCTGACCCGACTTGCCTTCACCACCTCCGTGCGGATGGTCGACCGGATTCATGACGACCCCGCGCACATGGGGACGGCGACCGAGCCATCGACTCCGCCCCGCTTTTCCCACAGTGATATTCTCGTGGTCGAGATTCCCGACCTGACCAACCGTGGCCATACAGGCTGCCAAGACCCGTCGCATTTCTCCAGACTTGAGCCGCACCTGCACATAATTCCCGTCGCGGCCCATCACCTGGGCAAATCCTCCGGCGCTACGGATCAACTGACCGCCTTTGCCGGGCTTCAACTCGATATTGTGAATCGTCGTGCCCAACGGCATATTGGCAAGCGGCAGCGCATTCCCGGTCCTGACTTCGGCATCCACGCCGGATTGCAGCACGTCCCCCACTTGCAGCCCGCTCGGGGCGAGGATGTAGCGTTTCTCTCCGTCTCGATACGTGAGGAGCGCGATTCTGGCCGAGCGGTTGGGATCATACTCGAGCGCCGAGACCTTGGCGGAGATTCCCACCTTGTCACGCCGGAAATCGATTATCCGGTACAAGCGGCGATGGCCGGCCCCGCGAAAACGGACCGTCGTACGCCCGTCGTTGTTTCGGCCGCCGGTCCGGAGATTAAACGAGGTCAACGCCTTCTCAGGCCGCTTTTTTGTGAGCTCTTCCGTCGTCACGATCGTCATACCTCGCCGGCCTGACGTCGTTGGCTTATAGGCTTTCAGTCCCATGCTCGCTTCCTATTCATTTCCACCTGAGGGTGTTGCAGGGTCTAATCTCAACTGCGCGCGTCCACCGAGCACCGCCCTTTTCGATAATCATTCGATACAACCTGTGTGCGCGGTGCGCGAGCACAGGGACTATGCCTTGCGACGTCCTCCTACGCACTTTCGTACAACTCGAGCTTCTCGCCTTCCTTCAATTTTACGAAGGCCTTCTTCCAATTGGAGCGCTTGCCTGAAAACCGACCCAGGCGCTTGATCTTCCCTTGCACGTTCAGCACGTTGACGCGCTCGACCTTCACCTTCAAGAGCGTCTCAACCGCTTGCTTGATCTGCAGACGATTGGCCTCAGGGTGAACGAGAAACCCCACCGTATTGCTGCTTTCTCGCAGTGCGGTCACTTTCTCCGTCAGCAACGGTTGAATCAATACGCTGTGGAGATCGAGCTTCATGCCCAGACCTCCTTGACCCGAGCCAAGGCCCGTTCTGGAATCACGATCGTTCCCGCACGCACGATGTCGTAGACGTTAAGCCGGTCGGGCGTCACGACCTGGACCTTCGACAGATTTCGTGCGGCCTGAAGCAATCCGTCCTGCCCTTCGCCGGCAATAACCAAGACCTGCGCGCCGGCGGCAAAGTGCTGCAGCGCCTTAGCCAACACCTTGGTCTTGGGCTGCTCGAGCGAGAGGCTGGACACGACGAACAGCTGCCCGTCCGTGACTTTCGACGACAATGCGCTTTGCAGCGCCGTGCGATATTTCTTTTTTGGCATGCTGAACGCGTAGCTTCTCGGCTTTGGCCCGAACACCGACCCACCGTGCCGCCACACAGGCGATCGCACCGACCCAGCGCGTGCCCGCCCGGTGTGCTTCTGCTTCCAGGGTTTCTTGCCAGATCCCCTCACTTCGCCCCGCCGGAGCGTTGATGCAGTGCCCTGGCGTTCGCAGGCCCGCTGCATGACCACCACTTCGTGGACAAGCGTTGCGTGCGGCTTACAACCAAAGACTTCGGGCGGTAATTCTGCAGACCCGACTTTCCGTTTGTTCAAATCAAGCACGTCTACCGTGGGCATGCTTATCCCTTTTTCGACTTTCTCACGACCACGAGTCCGTTCGCTGCTCCCGGAACCGCCCCGCGGACAAACAACAGATTCTCCTCAGGCCTCGATTCGATGACTTTCAGTCGTTGGGAGGTGACGCGCTCTGCCCCCATATGTCCAGGCAAGGTTTTTCCCTTCCAGACCCGTGAGGGAAAAGAGCTTGCCCCGATTGACCCCGGCGCCCGGTGAAACATGGATCCGTGCGATTCCGGTCCACCGGAATAGTGATGCCGCCGCACGACACCCTGGAATCCCTTGCCTTTCGACACGCCGATGACGTCCACCCAGTCGCCCTTTTTAAAAATGTCGGCCTTCACGGTTTGCCCGACGGCCACATCCCCGTCCTTCTTAAACTCTCTTAATATGCGGCTGGCAGGCGCCTCGTGCTTTTTCAAATGGCCCAGTTGCGCCTTGGACAGCTTGCGATCCTTCACCTGTCCGAAGGCCAGTTGGACCGCTTCATAGCCATCCCGTTCTTTCGTTTTGACCATGACAACGCGGCATGGCCCCGCCTCGATGACGGTCACCGGCGTCAACCGAGTCTCGTCGAGCATCTGCGTCATGCCCAGTTTTTTCCCCAGCAACCCGTTGGTCATAATTGATCCGCTTCGCAGTGTTGAGTGCTGCTCTCAGTGTGTTCGGCTGCCTGCCGAGACTTACTCATAATTTGATTTCAACATCGACGCCGGCAGCCAGATTCAGCTTCATGAGGGAATCCATGGTCTCTGGAGTAGGCTCCATGATGTCCATCAAGCGCTTGTGCGTTCTGATTTCAAATTGCTCTCGCGACTTCTTATCCGCATGCGTCGCCCGCTGAACCGTAAATCTCTCGATGCGTGTAGGCAGTGGAATCGGACCCACGATCTTCGCACCACTACGGCGAACCGTTTCGACGATTTCCGCGACAGATTGATCCAGCACGCGATAATCGAATCCGCGCAGCCTAATTCTAATTCGCTGATCGACCTTGACCATGCAATCCCCTATTCGTCCTGTATCCTAGGCCAGAATTTCCGTCACGACGCCCGACCCGACGGTCTTGCCGCCCTCGCGCACGGCAAAGCGCAAGCCCTGATCCATCGCGATCGGGCTGATCAATTCGGCCGTCACGCTCACGTTGTCGCCCGGCATCACCATCTCCACCCCCGGATTCAACGACACAATGCCCGTCACGTCGGTCGTCCGGAAGTAGAACTGCGGCCGATACCCGTTGAAAAACGGCGTATGCCGGCCCCCTTCTTCCTTCGTCAGCACGTAGATCTCCGCCTTGAACTTCGTGTGCGGGGTAATGCTCTTGGGTTTCGCCAACACCATGCCGCGCTCCACGTCTTCCTTCTTCGTGCCCCGCAAAAGCACGCCCACGTTGTCGCCCGCCTGGCCTTCATCGAGTACCTTGCGGAACATCTCGACGCCCGTCACGACGGTGGCTTGGTTCGGCCGCAGGCCCACGATCTCGATTTCATCGCCGACTTTCACGATGCCCCGCTCGCAGCGCCCCGTCACCACCGTGCCGCGTCCGCTGATCGTAAAGACGTCTTCGATCGGCATCAAAAACGGTTTGTCGATCGGCCGCTGTGGCGTCGGGATGTAGCTATCCACGGCCTCCAATAACTTGAGAATCGAGGGCACGCCCAGCGGGCCCTGATCGCCTTCGATCGCTTTCAAGGCGCTGCCCTGGATGATCGGCGTCTTGTCCCCCGGGAAGCCATACTTGGCTCAACAGCTCGCGCACCTCCAACTCCACCAGATCCAACAGCTCCTTGTCGTCGATCTTGTCGGCCTTATTTAAAAACACCACGATAAACGGCACGCCCACTTGGCGGGCCAACAAGATGTGCTCCCGCGTCTGGGGCATGGGACCGTCGGCGGCGCTCACCACCAAAATCGCCCCGTCCATCTGGGCCGCCCCCGTGATCATGTTCTTCACATAGTCGGCGTGCCCCGGGCAGTCGACGTGCGCATAGTGCCGCTTGTCGGTCTCATACTCCACGTGGCTAATCGCAATCGTCATGATCTTCGTGGCATCGCGGCGCCCCTGACTCTCGCTCGCCTTCGCCACTTCATCGTAGCTGATGAACTTCGCCATCCCCTTGTCCGCGCTGATCTTCGTCAACGCCGCCGTCAACGTGGTCTTCCCATGGTCCACGTGCCCGATCGTCCCGATATTCACATGCGGCTTCTTGCGCTCATATTTCGCCTTCGCCATACCTCAACTCCTTCTCAAGTGTCGTGTCGTCGATGGTCACCGGATCAGCCATTACTCGCCACGGTACTTGGCAATAATGGCTTCGGAAATCTGCTTGGGAACCTGTTCGTATCGATCGAATTCCATACTGTATGTGGCGCGGCCCTGCGTGCGGGAGCGAAGATCCGTCGCATAGCCGAACATTTCCATGAGCGGCACGGACGCTTCGATCGCCTGAGCACCGGCACGCACCTTCATGCCTTGAACCTTGCCGCGTCTGCCGTTCAAGTTGCCGATGACATCGCCCATGAATTCCTGCGGCACCAGCACCTCGACTTTCATGATGGGCTCGAGAAGCACCGCATCGGCCTTCTTGCAGGCATCGGAAAATCCCATCGACGCGGCAATCTTGAAGGCCATTTCGTTCGAATCGACCTCGTGGTACGACCCATCGATGACGGTCACCTTGATGTCGCGCAACGGATAGCCGGCAATCACGCCGTTTTCCATTCGCTCTTTCACGCCTTTTTCGATCGCCGGAATGTATTCCTTGGGGATGGCCCCTCCGACGACCTTATTGACAAATTCCAACCCTTTACCGGACTCCGATGGCTCGACCGTCATCACCACGTGACCGTACTGGCCGCGGCCGCCGGTCTGCTTGATGTACTTCGATTCTGCTTCGGCTTTTCGCCGGATGGTTTCGCGGAAGGCGACTTCGGGCTTGCCGACGTTCGCTTCGACTTTGAATTCTCGCAGCAGCCGGTCCACGATGATTTCCAGGTGCAATTCGCCCATCCCCGCAATGATAGTTTGCGCCGTTTCTTCATCGGTGCGCACCCGGAAAGACGGATCTTCCTGCGCCAGCTTTTGCAGGGCAAAGCCCATTTTTTCCTGATCCTGCTTGGTCTTCGGTTCGATCGCCATCGCGATGACCGGCTCTGGAAACTTCATCACTTCGAGCAGCACCGGCTGCTTTTCATCCGCTAACGTGTCGCCGGTGGTGGCGCCCTTCAACCCGACCGCGGCCACAATGTCACCCGCATGAGCCGCATCGATTTCTTCGCGCTTGTTCGCATGCATTTTCAGCAGACGTCCGATACGATCCTTCGTGCCCTTCGTGACGTTCAGCACCGGCGTTCCGGTTTTCAGCGTTCCGGAGTACACACGGAAATAGGTGAGCTGCCCTGCAAACGGATCCGACATGATTTTGAATGCCAAGGCAGAAAACGGCTCGCTATCGGAAGGCTTCCGTTCCACTTCCTTGTCCGTATTCGGATCGATGCCTTTCACGGCGGGGACATCCAGGGGGACGGGCAGGAAGTCCACGACACCGTCCAGCAACTGCTGCACGCCCTTGTTTTTAAAGGCGGATCCGCACAGCACGGGAGTGACCTTCATCGCAATGGCGCCGGCGCGCACGACCCGGCGAACCTCGTCTTCCGTCAACGATTGGCCATTGAGATATTTTTCCATGACCTGATCGTCAAACTCTGCCACCGCTTCGAGCATTTTTTCGCGATACTCTTTGGCCTTTTCGACCAGATCGGCCGGGATTTCCTCAATCTTGTATTTCGCGCCCGAGGGTTTCATCGTCGTAGACGTACGCTTTCATCGTGATCAGATCGATCGAGCCCGCGATACTCGGATCTCCCGGCCGATCGGAATTTGGATAGGCACGGGATTCGCGCCCAATCGATCGATGATCGTTTGCACGCTGAAGTAAAAATCGGCGCCGATCCGATCCATCTTGTTCATGAATGCGATGCGAGGTACCTGGTATTTGTCCGCCTGCCGCCAAACGGTTTCGGACTGCGGCTCGACGCCTTGGACGGAGTCGAATACGGCCACGGCCCCGTCGAGGACGCGCAACGACCGTTCAACCTCGATCGTGAAGTCAACGTGGCCGGGCGTATCGATGATATTGATGCGATGGTCCTTCCAGAAGCACGTCGTCGCGGCCGCAGTAATTGTAATACCGCGTTCCCGCTCCTGCTCCATCCAGTCCATCGTGGCCGCACCCTCATGGACCTCGCCCATCTTGTGCGTCATGCCGGTGTAATAGAGGATGCGCTCCGTCGTCGTCGTTTTCCCGGCATCGATGTGCGCCATGATGCCGATGTTTCTGGTTCGTTCCAGTGGTGCTTGCCTTGCCATGGTATCCCTTTAAAAACACACGTGCTGCAGGATGAGCCGAACACCGCTGCGATTCAGGGGCACCCGCGTCTGCGGATCGCAGCACGGCCCAACTGCAGCACGAAACGACGTTACCAGCGATAGTGCGCGAAGGCCTTGTTCGCCTCCGCCATCCGATGCACGTCTTCCCGTTTCTTGACCGCGGCCCCTGTGTTATTCGACGCGTCCAACAGCTCGGCCGCGAGCTTTTCCCGCATGCTCTTGCCGCCGCGCGTCCTCGCATACTCCGACAACCACCGAAGGGCGAGAGACATCCGGCGCGCCGGCCGAATTTCGACCGGCACTTGATACGAGGCACCGCCGACTCGGCGGGACTTTACTTCGACGATCGGTTTCACATTGTCGATCGCCGACCGAAATATCTTCAGCGGATCTCCCCCGGTTTTTTCCTGAATGACGTCGAAGGCTCCGTAACAAATCCGCTCAGCCGTACTTTTCTTGCCGCCTTCCATGAGGATGTTGAGAAACTTCCCAACAACCTTGTCGCGATACCGAACATCCGGCAGCGGCTCTCTCTGTCCTAAAAATCTGCTTCGTGGCATGGTTGATTACTTTCGTGAACACCCTGCGTGACAGGGTCCTTATTTCGGGCGCTTCGCGCCGTATTTCGAGCGGCCCTGCTTCCGATCAGCGACGCCGACGGCGTCCAGCGCGCCTCGCACAATGTGATAGCGCACGCCGGGCAAGTCCTTGACGCGGCCGCCGCGAACCAGCACGATCGAATGTTCCTGTAAGTTATGCCCAACACCGGGAATGTAGGTTGTAACCTCCATTCCGTTGGTCAATCGTACCCGCGCCACTTTGCGAAGGGCAGAGTTCGGCTTCTTCGGTGTCGACGTGTAGACGCGCAGGCAGACGCCTCGTTTTTGCGGACAAGACTTCAGCGCCGGACTTTTCGTCTTGGCGTGGGCCAATTGACGGCCCTTTCTCACTAACTGATTGATCGTTGGCATCGTTCCTGTCTCTTGGCTTCAATGCAATAGGTTCCAACTCGGCCCCATCAAGGGCAAAGCCCGCGGATTATAGTGATGCCCGCGGGCGCTGTCAAGCGACCAACCCCTGACGATTACCCGCCTGCACCCTCGCCGGTCGCTGCAGCCGCCCCTTCACGTGGCAGCGCAGCAGGTTCCGTCGAACCGACCACAACGGGCTCAGGCTTCGGGCTGATGACGAAGGTGTCGCGATACTCCTCAAACCCGCTGCCCGCCGGAATCAGCCGACCGACGATCACGTTCTCCTTCAATCCGAGGAGGTTGTCCTCTCTGCCATTGATCGCCGCCTCGGTCAACACACGAGTGGTCTCCTGGAACGACGCCGCTGAAATGAAGCTGTCGGTCGTTAGCGCGGCCTTCGTGATACCCAGGAGGACGGGCTTGCCGAGCGCCGGCTTTCCGTCTTTCTTCAAGATCCGTTCATTTTCTTCTTCAAACACCATCTTGCTGACCTGACTGCCCGGCAAGAACTCCGTGTCGCCGGGATCTTCGATCCGCACTTTGCGCAACATCTGACGAACGATGATCTCAATGTGCTTGTCGTTGATCGACACACCTTGCAACCGGTAAACGTCCTGCACTTCGTCCACCAAATACTTCTGCAGTTCGTTGGGTCCGAGCACGTCGAGAATGTCGTGTGGATTGGCGGACCCGTCCATCAACGGCTCTCCGGCCCGCACCCAATCGCCCTCGTGCACGTTGACGTGCTTGCCCTTTGGAATGAAATACTCTTTGACGTCGCCCATTTTGTTGTCGACCAGAACCTTGCGTTGACCTTTGACGAATCCACCGTACGACACTTCGCCGTCGATTTCGCTGATGACGGCTTGTTCTTTCGGCTTTCTCGCCTCGAACAGTTCCGCCACGCGCGGCAAACCTCCGGTGATGTCCTTCGTCTTGGTCGTTTCGCGGGGAATCTTGGCCAGCACATCCCCCGGATGGACGGACGCGCCCTTCTCGACGAAGATGTGTGCGCCGACGGGCAAGAGATAACGGGCCACGGTGTTGCTTCCGCCCGACACCTTCGCAGTTTTTCCGCCTTCGTCCTTGATCGACACACGAGGACGCAGGGTCGCGCCGGAATGCTCGATGATGACCTTGCGTGAGAGACCCGTCACCTCGTCGAACTCCTCCTTCATCGTCACGCCCTCGACGATGTCGCCGTAGGCGACTTTCCCGCCGACTTCGGTCAAAATCGTCAGCGAATACGGATCCCATTCGACGAGTTTCTGCGCCAGTTCGACGCGATCTCCATCCTTGATCTTGATCTTGGCGCCGTAGACGACCGGGTACTTTTCGCGCTCGCGGCCGTTCTCGTCCACGATGGCGATTTTCGCGTTGCGGTTCATCACGACCCATTCATTTTCCTTGTTGCGCACGGCGATGCCGGCGTTGTGCATGTCCGCATTCTTCTTCGCATCGAAGCTCATGAACTTCAAGCGTCCGGCATGCTTGGCTTCCAAGACGGTTTGTTCGACGACCTTGCTCGCCGTACCGCCGATATGGAACGTACGCATCGTCAGCTGGGTACCCGGCTCGCCGATAGATTGCGCGGCAATGACACCGACGGGCTCGCCCTTCTCGACGAGACGCCCGCGCGCCAGATCGCGCCCGTAGCATGCCCGACAGACTCCCCGGCGGGACTGGCACGTGAGCACCGACCGGATTTTGACCCGATCCACCGCCGCTTCGACTACATCCTTCGTGCGCTCCTCGGTGATCTCCTCGTTGAACGAGACGATCACTTCGCCGGTGACGGGATCGCGGATGTCCTCCGCGGCCAAACGTCCCAGGATACGCTCTTCGATGGGCTGGATGATTTCCCCGCCTTCGACCAATGCCGCAGACGAAAATGCCGTCCGTCGTTCCGCAGTCGAATTCGCTGATGATCACATCCTGCGCGATGTCGACCAGCCGACGAGTCAGATAACCCGAGTTCGCCGTCTTCAGTGCGGTGTCGGCCAACCCTTTGCGGGCCCCGTGCGTGGAAATGAAATACTGCAGCACGGTCAGGCCTTCACGGAAATTCGCCGTAATCGGCGTTTCAATGATTTCGCCTGACGGCTTGGCCATCAGCCCGCGCATGCCGCCCAACTGGCGAATCTGCTGGGAACTGCCTCGCGCTCCCGAGTCCGCCATCATGAAGATCGGATTGAAGGCTTCGTCCTTGCTCGGGTCTCCCCCAGCGCCCAACTCCTTCATCATCTCGCCCGCAACCTGTTCGGTCACGTGGGCCCAGATATCGATGACCTTGTTGTAGCGTTCTCCGTTGGTGATCAAGCCTTCGGCATACTGCCGTTCAATCTCGTTGACTTCCCGCTGCGCCTTGGCGATCAGTTCTTCCTTCTTACTGGGAATATGCATGTTGTCGATACAGATGGAGACACCCGCGCGAGTCGCATAGGTAAAGCCGGCGTCCTTGATCTTGTCCAAGAACATGACGGTTTCCCGATGCCCGGACAGACGATAGACGGAGTCGATGAGCTTGGTCACTTCCTTCTTGGTCATCAACTTATTGGCAT